>JBARXA010000001.1:0-3726 GCA_049647085.1 Candidatus Humimicrobiia bacterium
CTTAGGTGTATTATATAACAGATATCTAAATAAACCCCAAGATGCTCTGAAGATGTATAAGGCTTGTCTTAAACTGTGTAATGAACGAAAAATGCCTATTCCTATATGGTTAGAACCAGCAATTCAAAGATTAAGTAGAAAAATACCTCCACCTCCACCTCCACCAAAACCAGTTTTAGCCGGCACTCTACTTTATAAATCACTTAATCCAGTTGCTGATATTATCTTTAATAATATTGATGATTATTATGTACTTGATGAAAAAAGTAATATTTTTTATATTAAAAATAGAAGAGAAGCAAATAAATTAAAACTTAATCTCTCATATCCAATTGGCTTAGAAAATCTGTCAGATGATAAAGTGATTGCCATAGATAGAGATGGAAAATTATTAATTGTAAAAACTACTGGAAAAGATTTCATAATAGATAATGAATTTAACACAACTACTTCTATTAATTGCTTCTCATTAAATTCGTATAAGACTATGTTAGCTTATGCCTCTTCTTTAGAAGGTATTGTTTATGGAATATTTATAGCTGCACATAATGAACAGATTTTTACTACAGACTTAGAAAATCCTACTAATGTAAGTTTTTCAAATGATGGACGTTATTTAGCAATTGGATGTCAGTCAGGAACAATTCATTTATTAGATATTGCATCACGTAAGATCATAAACTCTTTTATACCTGAAATATTTGAGACAAGTTCTATAGAGCACTTAAGTGTTGGTAGTGAAGATACTTGGATAGCTATATATAAAAATAATTATGTGGCAAGTTGGACAATAGATGGTCAGATTTTAAGTAATAAAAAACTTACAAGTTCCGCAACCTCAATGACAGTTGATACTAAAACTGGAATTATTGCTTTAGGTAGTACAAAAGGATATATTCGTATTCTCTCATCAAATTTTAAAGAAACTGTATTTTCCAAGAAAGTTCATAATAGTAAGGTAAACAAAATACTAATACTTGATAATGCAAAGACTATAATAAGTGTAGGAAATGATGGCTCAATAAGGATGATTAAAAGATGAAAACTTTTAAAAATAAAAGAACAACTAAAATACTCATTGGAGCTAAAACTGATCCTGGTATGGTTCGTAAACATAATGAAGATAATTACTTGATAGATGAAAAAATAAATTTGTTCTTATTAGCTGATGGTATGGGTGGTCATCTTGCAGGGGAAACAGCTAGTAAAATAGCCATAAATTCAACACATAAGAACACAGTTAGGCTAATTAAAGAAGAAAAAATAACTCCAGATATGATACTAAAAGAAGCAATTTATTATGCTCACAAAGCAATTAGGAATAAAGCAAGCGGGAATATCTCCTTTTATGGTATGGGAAGTACAATAGTTGCAGCATACCTTACATCAAAATTGGATACTTTATGGATTGCACATGTTGGAGATAGTAGAGCTTATATTTTTCATAATGGTGAGTTAAAACTTCTTACTGAAGATCACACATTATTTAATCAAGTTAGACTTGCAAACTTATTACCAGAAGATCCTTCTAAATGGCCATCTAAAAATATATTAAGTCAAGCTCTTGGATCAGGTCAAATAATTGTACCAGATGTAAATAAATTCAATATAAATAAGAATGATCATATTATACTTTGTTCAGATGGTGTTACTAATATGATTGATGATAAAACATTATCAGAATATTTAAATATGTCAGCTCATCCTCAGATTATCTGTGAGGAGATTGTTAAAGCTGCAAATGCTAAAGGAGCTAAAGATAATATAACAGTTATTATTATTAAACTATATAAAGGGGATATTAAAACATCTATTAAATATAAAAATTTATTAAATACTAAGGAGATATAACAGACATGGAAGTAAAAATGCGTGTTTTACACGGTTCTGAAGTAAGCAAGGAATATAAAGAAAGTACAGATGAGCCTACTAATATTCTTGTAGGTAGAGAGGATATAACATGTAAAGCTAATTGGGTACTTAGTAGAGAGGATAGATATGTTTCTCGTGCTCACTTTTTATTAGAAATCAGACCTCCAAACTGCTTACTTAGAGACCCATGTAGTCTTAATGGAACTTATCTACGTAAACCTGGTCAAGAAGAAGAAAAAGTTGAAGAAGTTTTACTTAAAGACGGAGATCAAATAAGAATAGGGCAAACAATATTAGATTTTGAAATTATTACAGAAATTTCTAAGAAAAAGGAGATTTTAAAAACTCCTGATAAATCTATTCCTGAGGAAATAGAAAAAAAAGAAGAAGAAAAATTAATGTGTATTCGTTGTGGTAATCCACTAAAGGATATACCATCATTAATTGGTAAAAGTCTTCGTAACTTAGACTTCATGTGTCCTAAATGTAGAAAAGAAATTGAAAGTATTCGTGAAAAGGAGGATGCTAAATTAGCTTCTAAAAGATATTATTGTATGAAATGTCAAAGAGATATATCTGATATAGCAAACAGGGATGGTAGAGCAGCAGAGTTAGATGATGTTGCTTTATATTTCTGTAAAGATTGTGCTTTAAAGGAGATGGAAAAAGGGAGAGAGAAGGAAAAGAAAGAGAGAGAGAAAACAGAGAGAGATAGAGAGACAGCAAGGATAAAGGGAAAAGATCTTCCAGATCTTCCTAAAAATATGGTTGGTAAAAATATTATTAAATATTTAATTCTTAATAAACTTGGTGAAGGTGGAATGGGTATAGTATACAAAGCAAGACATAAAGAAACTGGTAGAATTGTAGCCTTAAAACAGATGAAGAAAATAGAAAATGTTGACAACAGAGCATTATTACGTTTCCAAAGAGAGATGAGTATTATGCAAAATCTAAAACATGCTAACATTGTTCAACTATATGAAGCAGGTCATTATGAAGATAACCCCATTTTTATGTCAGAGTTTGTGAAAGATGGTAATCTACTCCAATTTGTATCAGATGGAGGTAAGCCACTCTTATCTCCATCTGAAGCAGTAAATATAATTGCTGACTCTTTAACAGGACTGCATTATTTTCATGGTATAGAACAAGAAGATGCTAAAAAAAAATATGTGCATAGAGATATCAAACCTGAGAATATTTTATTAGAACGTAGTAATGGAACATATATTCCAAAGTTAGCGGATTTTGGATTATCTAGATGTTATGGAGAGCGTGGAGGTACCATTACAAGAGCTGGGGAATTTGCAGGAACACATATGTATATGCCACCTGAGCAAATTAATGGAATGAAATTTTGTAAACCCCCAACAGATATTTTTGCTATGGGTGTAACCTTATATTATCTACTAACTGGACAAAGTCCACTAGAAGATTTTCCACCACACTGGAAGTTTAATAAATTAACACTAATAGAGGCTTTAAAATTATTTAAAAGAACTCCTATAAACATGATGATATATGACCCAATGATACCAATTTATGAAAGGAGAAGAGACTTACCAAGAGAACTTTGCAATGTAGTTGACAAAGCTATTGATAAAAAAGTCATTAACCGTTATCAAACAGCAAATAGCTTTAAAACTGCTCTACTTAAAGCAATTGGGAATTAGTAATCTTGACTATAGTCCAGAAAAGGTATTTATAAAAACTCAAAAAAAAACTAGTACATAAAGATGTTAAACCTGCTAATGTACTTATGACAAAAGATGGAACTTTAAAGATAACAGACTTTGGACTTTCTAAAGCAAGAGGTGGAATGACACCAGAGTACTGTTCTCCTGAGCAAGT
>JBARXA010000002.1:0-130683 GCA_049647085.1 Candidatus Humimicrobiia bacterium
ACTTGCTCAGGAGAACAGTACTCTGGTGTCATTCCACCTCTTGCTTTAGAAAGTCCAAAGTCTGTTATCTTTAAAGTTCCATCTTTTGTCATAAGTACATTAGCAGGTTTAACATCTTTATGTACTAACTTTTCATCTTTACGTATTTGTTGTTTATGAGAGTAGTTAAGTCCCCATGCAAACTGTATAGCTACATCTAACATATCTTTTAGTTCTGTAAGCTTACCTTCTTTAATCCACTTCTTTAAACTTCCCTCATCTACAAATTCAATAAATATTCTTGGTATGTTGCCTAAAGTACGGGTATAATAACAGGTTACAATATTTGGATGTAGATCTAGATTTATCCATGTTTCTGCTTCATTAATAAATTCATCTATCCCACCAGCTCTTGATAGTGAGTCTTCATTTGGACTTTTTACTGCTAAATCAATATTCCATCCTCTGTGATATACTTTATGTACTTTACCCATACCACCTACACCTAATTCGTCTCTTACTTCATATAGATCTAATATTATGTCTCCTTTGTTCCAAATCTTGGGAACTATTTTCTTTTTAGCTTTGAGCTCTCTTTTATCTATAGGTATTGTTATTTTTTCTACATCATTTTTAGGAAATTTTTTTATTGGTTTCTCTTTTTGAGGAATTGTTTTAGAATCAGGTAAAGTATCGCTGAGCTTTAATTCTTTTATACATTTATTACATAGAGTTTTATCAGAGTAGTCTTCTATTTTCTCTCCACATCTTATACAAAATCTTGGGAGCTGATTGGGCATTCATTTGTCCTTTTTATAAAGGTGTTATTATTTTAATTGATTAATATTTGATACTTAATATGTATTGTTAAAAAGTTAAATTAACAATTTTTTATTCCTTAAAAAAATAATATTATTTCATTATTCTGAGCACTTCAAATTTGTACGAGTGTAAATACAGTTAAGAATCTCATTAGTAATTTTTATGAAAATATTTACTAATTCTATTATTTTATAAATTACTATTTCCTAAAAAATATAACACTGCTTCTTACAATTAAAGGTTAATTTTATAGCCTCTTTATCTCGATATTATGACCACATCCAGGGCATTTGCTCATATTTTCTTCTATACACTTATCACAATAAAATTTCCCGCACATATCACATCTTCCATATGCCATTGCCCATAAATCGGGATTAGCTTTTGCTATTGGATTACCACCTAGTATATTTGATATAGAAATTAATTTATTACATTTTGAACACATAGCTACTGTCATTTTTATTCTCCTCCTTTTTTATATTTAAAATTTCCATTCCCAATCAAATTTCTGAAGTAATATTATTTTATCATACCATCCGCTAATAATGCCTATCAATTATCAGGGTAGAATGGTATCGATATCTTACTGACACCACCATTTCCATTCATGACCAGATTTAGATAGATTCTCTGTTCCAGATTCCACTGCACCCCCACATCCTTTAGCTGTGTAATTATAAGTACCGGGAATTACATAGATGTTTTGTTGTCCAGGTGGTATATTGAAATTATAATTGGCAGGTCCACTAAGACTTAGAGACAAATTTCCACCAGTACCATTTATTACTAAAATTGGAATGTGCTTTTGGCAGGTGTATGACAATGTTATTGAATCCTTAGCTGTACCCTGGGAATTAGTAGCAGTAGCTTCTAATTTAAAAGATTCTCCACTTTTATATAGATTTACCTGTGCTATATTTTTACCCCATGTTCCATTACTATCATCTTTATTAAAAGATATAGCCGGAGAAGGACTTCCAGTAACACGTGCTTTTATTCTATAGTAACAAACATTATCACCAGCTTGAGAATATGCGGGACCCTCAACTATTTCTAATTTAATAGTTGGAGCTGTTAATACTTCCTTCTTTTCTTCCTTGGTTGTTTCCTCTTCTGTTTTTTCTTCTGCTATTTCTTCCTCAATAGGCTCAACAGAAAATTCAACAGTTTCAACCTCTTGTCCATTTACTTTAAAAATGAATTTGTGATTACCTTCTTTATAACCATCTATGCGACTGACTCCAAAGGAATAAAATCCTTTATCATAATTTAACAGATCATTGATAAGAAGTACATCATCAAGTATTCCGTTTAAATAAGTGCTAACTGTAATAGTGTCTTCTTTCACATTAATATCTTCAAGTTTCAGTCCAATATCAACATCAGTAATATTCATTTTAAATGCATTATAATATAACTCATAATATGAATCTGTTTCAATGTTATAACCTGCAACTGATACAATTTTAATTGAGGGTTTTTTTAACTCTACAATTTCTTCTGTTTTTTCATCCTCTTTTGTTTTCTCTATTTTATCTTCAGTAGTCTCTTCTTCCGTCTTCTGTATCTTTTCCTCCACTTCCTCTTTAGTTTCTTTCTCTTTTGGTTTTATTAAATCTTCAGCTTTTTTTAATAATTCTTTGCTACCTTCAGAAGGACAACTGGTTAGTGTAATAATTAAAGAGAATAACACTGAAAATACCAAAATTGTTGGCAATATTTCCTTAATAAAATTCAAACAAAACCTCCCTTTATTGCTGGTTTTTTAAATAAATATTTAATATCTCTTTTGTACTTACTTTATTCGTTTTCTTGTTTTCCTTAATATTAAATATTAAGAAATGATTATTTTTTTGATTCTCTATGATAATTAACTTTCATTTTATTAAATCATAATTTCAGTAGGAAGTTCTTTAGTTTCTCTGAGAATTAAATTTGGTTGGCATGTTCTCTCTAACAATCCAAAGGCGTAAATATTCTTAAAATGACTTTTATTTTTCTCTTCCACTCTTAACAAAGTAGCTAATCCAGTATCTCTAATCATTCTTACAACTATAGGGATATTTTGATTTCTGATAAGTTGATTTAATGTGAGCGCTGTGGATAAAGCAAGGGAATCATTATCAAGACAAATATAAATTTTAGTAATATCGCACTTATTATTTTCATCAAAAAGAAATTCTGCACAATGAAAATCTGGGGAATTTACATCAATTTGTAGAGATATAAGTTCACAAATCCTTTCCAATTTAGGATACTGCAAATATAGCAATTCTTTCTTACACTTAGCTATTTTATCAATTACTGTAATACGAAGTTTTTTATTAAATTTTGAATATATTTTTTCCCATTTAGTTGCTGCATGAAAGACCAAACTTTCTCCCATTCTTCCAACACCAACTATTAGCAGATGGGGTTGAGATTTCTCAAATTTATCATCTTCAGAAAAAGGTGGATAATCAATTAGTAAAGAGCGTGCTCCAATATCAAATATATTAAAAAATTCTAATCTAAAAAAATTTGTTTGACCAGTTTCAATTTCCCTTTCTCTAAGTAGATGGCAGAGTTGGGGATTAAAGATATGAGCAAAACATGTGAGTATTTTATCCTCGTTCTTACTTGAAATTTCACGAGCATTTACCGCTACTTCAGCATTCGTACCATCATTACCACAAACTGAGATAAGATATTCTGCCTTATCAACTCCTGCTTTCAAAAGTATTTTTTTATCAGTTGCATTACCTATTAGTACTATGGCTCCATAATCCCTGCAGTGTTTAATCATATTGTTATTCTCATCCAGTTCAATCACTACAACAGGATAACCTTGTTCAAGAAATCTCTCGGTAAAAAGTCTGCCTCTTCGGCATAATCCACAGATAACAATATGGCTTCTTAAAAATCTTAAACGAACTATCTCAAGTTGTTCCTGAAAAATTAAAGATAGTGCTTGCAAAGCTGCATATGCTCCAATAGCAGGAGCTAGAAACCTTGCTAATTGTAACTCCCAGTTTAATTGTTCTGATATTGCACCAGATTCTAATATAAAAAGTTGAAGAGAAAGGTAAAGATAACTTAATGGAGATCTATACTCACCAATAGAATTAAAATAATCCATAAATCCAATATAACCTAAAATTAGTGTTAGAAAAGCAAATATTCCGATAAATTGCCACTGATATTTTTGCCACCAAAGTCTTAGATTTCTCTTCCTTGATATCTTCTTATTAAAACGATAATTAGTAGAGGTTATGTTTTTATTAGAGTTTCTCATTATTGAACCTATTCAAATGAATTTTTTATATCCTGCTTTCTATAATGAGTAAATAGTTAATAATTAAATTTGTTAAGTTATTATTCAGTTATTATATATAAATTTTATTATTACTTAGTAACTATATTTATTAGTTTATTTGGAACCGTTACAAATTTTATTATCTTTTTATTTTTTATAAATTTTTGTGCATTTGGTGATTTTAATGCTATTTCTTTTATTTCTTCTTCTGATATTGAAACTGGTACTTCCACCTTATCTCTTAATTTACCATTTACCTGAATAATCAGTGTGAACTTTTCCTCAAAAACTAATTTTTCATCCCACTCTGGCCAGGATTGCATATGAATACTGCCCTTATGGCCTGTTATTTCCCAGAGTTCTTCAGCCATAAAAGGAGCAATAGGTGCTAGTAGAATCATCAATGTATCTATTGCCTTAAGCCAAACTTCTTCAGAAATATTTTTATACAATCTACTATATAAAAAATTAACATACTCCATTAAAGCTGCAACAGCTGTATTAAATTTGAACTTTTCAAAATCCATGGTTACTTTTTTAATAGTCTTGTGTATCATTTTTTGTAATTCTTTACTAATATCCTCATTGTCAACTGATGGTTTCTGCTTAAATATTAATGGGCTTTCTTTAAGTATTAGTCTCCAAACTCTCTTTAAAAACTTAAAGACACCATTTATTCCTCTATCATTCCATATAGCATCTTGCTCAAAAGGTCCTAAAAATAGCTCATAGGTTCTTAATGCATCTGCACCATATTCTTCAACAACTTCATCAGGATTTATTACATTTCTTTTTGATTTTGACATCAATCTCCCATCTGGAGCATGCATCATACCCTGATTTAACAACTTGCTAAATGGTTCATGGAAATCAATTATATTTGCATCATACATCACTTTTGTCCAGAACCTTGCATACAGTAGATGCATTACTGCATGTTCTGCTCCTCCAACATATAAATCAACTGGCATCCAATACTTTATTTTATCCGGCTCAAAAGGACCTTTAATATAATGCGGACTTGTGAATCTTAAGAAATACCAGGAAGAGCATGCAAATCCCCCCATTGTGTCTGTCTCACGTTTTGCAGGTTTTTTACATTCAGGACAAACTGTGTTAACAAATTCAGAAACTTTGGCTAATGGAGATTCACCAGTTTTAGTTGGTTGATATTTATCAATATCAGGGAGAAGAACAGGCAAATCCTCTTCAGGAACCAGGACTTCACCACAATCATCGCAATATATAATGGGAATTGGCGCACCCCAATAACGCTGTCTTGAAATTAACCAATCCCGCATTCTATAATTTATTTTTCTTTTACCTATACCTTCTCTTTCTAAGTAATCACATATTTTATTAATTCCGTCTTTAGAATGTAAGTTATTATACTCCTCTGAGTTTGTCATAACTCCCTCACCAGTATATGCTTCTTCTAAATGTTTACCATCCCAATCAGGTGGAGATATTACAACTTTAATTGGTAGGTTATATTTTTTGGCAAATTCAAAGTCTCTCTCATCATGTGCTGGAACAGCCATTATTGCTCCTGTTCCATATGTCATAGATACATAGTCAGCGATATATGTTGGAATCTTGTTATTATTCATTAGATTAATAGCATATGCACCAATAAAAACTCCCTCTTTTTCTTTCTCAAGAGAAATTCTCTGAATCTCCGATTTTTGATAAGCAGCTTTCCTGTAAGCTTCAACTCTATCTTTAAATTCCGAAGTTGTTAGTTCATCAACTAATGGGTGCTCCGGTGCTAAAACTACAAATGTCATTCCATAGATTGTATCCAGTCTTGTAGTAAAGACAGATATAGTTTTTTCACTGTTCTTTATTTTTAAATCAAACTCTATTCCTTCACTTCTCCCTACCCAATTTTTTTGCATTAAAACTATTTTTTCAGGCCAATCGATAGTCTCTAAGCCTGTTAAAAGGTCATCAGCATAAGCTGTAATTTTGAAGAACCATTGCATTAGATCTCTTTTTATGACTTTACCGTTACATCTCCAACATTTACCATCTTCTACCTCTTCGTTTGCTAAAACTGTAAGACAGTTTGGACACCAATTAACTGGTGCTTTTGCACGGTAAGCTAAACCTCTCTTATATAGAAGCAGGAAAAACCATTGGGTCCATTTATAATAATCAGGGTGACTTGAGTTAATTTCCCTTTCCCAATCATAAGATGCACCAATTAGATTCAGTTGTCTTTTATAATTTGCAGTGTATTTTGCTGTTGTTATCTTTGGATGAATTCCCTTATTTATTGCTTCTTGCTCAGCAGGTTGTCCAAATGCATCCCACCCCATCGGGTGAAGCACATTAAATCCGCACATTCTCTTAAATCTTGAAAAGACATCTGTAGGGACATAGTTTTTACAATGTCCGACTGATAATCCATCTCCGGATGGATAAGGGAAAAAATCCAAACAGTAATATTTTGGCTTTCCTTTCGTCTCCTCTGTCCTGTAGAGTTTATTTTCTTGCCAGATTTTTCGCCATTTTTCTTCTATCTCTTGAGGATTATATTTTTCCATAATATTTAACTTAGTTAAAAAGTAAAAAATAGTGGTGGAGATGATGGGACTTGAACCCACGACCTCTTCCCTGCCAGAGAAGCGCTCTTCCACTGAGCTACATCCCCACTTTTATTTATACTTATGTTATTATCAAAAATCTATTTCAACTATATATTAACTATCCCATTTTATAATAGCAGCATCTCTCCAGAGTCGTTCTAACTTGTAGTATTCTCTTGATTTTATATTAAATATATGAACTACAAAATCAAAATAATCTAGAAGAACCCAACCTCCATCTGGAGAACCTTCAATTCTAAGTGGTAACCTGTTACCTTCCTTTAATGTTTTTTGAATTTCATCAGATATACTTTTAATCTGTCTATCTGTTTTACCACTACATATCACAAAATAATCAGTAATTATTAATCGACCACTTACATCCAATACTATGATGTCTAAAGCTTTCTTTTCATTAGCAGCTTTTGCAGCTTCTATGGCATTTAAAGAAGATTTTTTAAAAGATATTTTTCCCTCCTATGATAATGGTAAATAATCACTACTTATTATTATGACAATATCAGCTTTTTGTCTGATTTGTTCAGATAGTGATCCGTCTGTTACTATTTTCCCTACCCCAAGAAGCTCTCTAATAGAAATTGCATCTTCAATTACACTTATTTTAAATGAAGTAACTATTATTTTAGTTTCCGTATATTGAAAGCTGGCTGCATTCCCAATTTCAACAATTTGAAAATCATTCTGTAGTTTATTACCTGCGCTATTTGCAATACCAGGACTTCCACAACCATTTAAAATTATAATATCACTTTTCTCTTTTTCTTCAGGGGTTACAACTGATTCAAATTCCCCAAATATCTCTGTTATTTTTTCAGGTTGTGGAACATGATAATTATTACCGTCTATCTCTACTACTATTATAGGTAAAGTTTTATCTTTGAAAATTTTAGATTCCTGAAGTTTAGTCATGGATGAACCTAAAGATATTAATTCTTCAACAGAAAAATCTGAAGCAAAATATTCAGAAATTAATTGCATTTCGTTGGCTATCTCAGAATAACTTTTATTAGCCATTAGTTTATCTAAAATGGATAGATAAACATCTTGTTGATCCGATACATATAAAATGCTTTCACCTTCTCCACTTATGTAATGAAGATAACTAATAGCTAAATCTCCACTTAAATTCTTTTCTCCCTTCTCAAGTAAAACTGTTACATCAGTATTAATATCGGGAAAGCTTATATTTTCTGGAATATTAACTGAAACTCCACCAATTTTTTCCACTAAATCAAAAACATTTACTAAGATATAGTGATCCACCTCAATCCCTATCGAATCATTTATGGCTGATTTTAAATCCTCTATTCGCCCTTCTTTTAATAACTGTTGTACTGTTACAGCTTCTCCAGAGAACTGAAGTATTGTCCTCAAAGGTATAGAGAGTAATAAACTTTCTTCTGAGATAGAATTATAGCTGGTTAGTATTACTGAGTTCGGAGAAATCTGCTCTAAGTTTTTATCAGAACCAATGATTAAGAGGTTTGTTTTTCCACTAAAAACTAATTCCTCCTCAGTTGAAGTTGGTTGTTCCTCTTCTGAAGTTGAACTGGTTGTTTGTTCTTGTGCAGTTTCTTTACCCGGTTTAGATAGACAATTTCGTAAATAGGAAAAAAAGAAAATTGATATAAAGATCATTAATAATGTTATAAAAATTGTGAATATTTTTCTTTTTCTTCTCTTTTCTAATTTTAATCTTCTTTCCATTCTTGTACCAATTTTTTTTTCTTCCAATTTTAATCTCCTCACATTATTTTTTATAGAAACCCATCTTATAAATGTGATTAGCTACTCCCTCTGGTAAAAGATATCTAATAGGTTTTCCGGTCCTTACTCTATTTCTAATATCAGTTGAAGAAATCGCAAGTGCTGGTATTTTAATAATATGTATTTTTTCATTGATATCAGCTATTCCCAATTCATCTTTCAATCTTTTCTTAATATTGTTCAACCTATCGAGCTCATAACCTGGGCGAGTAGCTGCGATAAATATACACAAGTTTAGAATTTCAGCTGGATTTTTCCAGGTTAATATATCCAGAACTGCATCAGTACCTGTTATGAAGAAAATTTGTGAATCTTTATAAACTTCATGTAAATCTTTTACTGTATCCATAGTATACGAAGGTTGAGGACGATCAATTTCCATTCTGGACACATAAAAATAAGGATTTGAGCCTGTAGCCATAACAGTCATCAGATATCTCTGTTGTGCATTTGTAATTTTCTGACCCTCTTTATGGGGAGGATCACCTGTTGGAATAAATAATACTCTATCCAAATTAAATTGTATTCTTGCCTCTTCTGCTGTTACCAAATGTCCATAGTGAATAGGGTTAAAAGTACCACCCATTATTCCTATTCTCAAAATCTATACACCTACCTCAATATCAATAATTTAACTGAGTTATAAAATTAAAAGTTTAAAAATAAATTAATAAACATAAAAATTATAAATTAAAAAAATTATAAATTAAAAAAATTTTATTATTTTTTTATACCTTTATTTGGAATAAAATCAAAACTTTTGTCACAAATTAAAACTGTGTCACCCTCTTTTGCTCCATATTCTAACAATTTTTCATTTAATCCCAACTTATCAAGTCTATGCAGTATATACGAAACAGCTTGCGGATTATTAAAATCTGTCATTATTACAGCTCTTTCCACCTCATCACTAATCACTCTAAAGGCTTTGTCTTCCTTCTTTATTTTAATTAATTTTTGCTCTTTAAAGATATATTCCTTTTTGATTTTTGTTTTTTTTATTTCCTTTTTTTTAATCTTTCTTAAAATATCTTTTATATCAATACACAGTTTTTCAAGACCCTCGGAAAAAATGGCAGATATTAAGTGTACTTTCTTTTTATATTTTTCACTAAAAAATTTTTTTACCCTTTTTATTTCTTCATCATTCTGTAGTAAATCTATTTTATTTAAGACTATGATTTGAGGTTTTTTCAACAACTCTTTATCAAATGACTTCATTTCGTTATTTAACATAATAAAATCATTAATAGGATCCCTTTGAGACGATACTGAGACTTCTAAAATATGAATGAGAATTTTCGTCCTTAGAATATGTTTTAAAAACTTAATTCCAAGACCTGCTCCCTTATGAGCTCCTTTAATTAACCCAGGAATTTCTGCAATTATATAACTGAAATCTTCTTCTTCTCTCATTCCAACCTTTGGATACAGAGTTGTGAATGGATAATTAGCTATTTTTGGTTTTGCTGAAGTTAATTTACTGAGTAGGGTTGATTTTCCAACATTTGGAAATCCTACTATCCCAACATCTGCAATTAGTCTCAATTCAAGCTCAATCCATCTTCCCCTTACAACTTCTCCCCTCTCAGCAAAGGATGGAGCTTGTAATGTTGATCTAACAAAAGAAGTATTTCCTTTTCCACCTCTTCCACCATTAGCTATAATTACTTCAATACCATCCTGATTAAGATCTGTCACAAATGAACCTTTATCATCTTTTATCACTGTGCCAACTGGAACATTTATGATTAAATTCTTTCCATTCTTTCCATTCTTATTTGCACCTTTTCCATGCTTTCCCCTTTCAGCCTTAAAATGCACAAGATAAGCAAAATCAAGCAAGGAGGTTTTTTCTGAGTCAGTTTTTAAAATGACACTTCCTCCATTTCCTCCACTTCCACCATTTGGTCCGCCTTTCGCATTATAGCGTGTTCTTAAAAAACTGACACAACCATTACCTCCATCTCCACCTTTAACGAATATTTTAGCTTCATCTAAAAGATCTATTTTTTCCTTATAACTCATTTTGCATAAAATTGGGTAGGAGTTTAATTAAGAAATTTTATAATTTACCTAAATTTTTAATTTTAGGGCAACCCTTTAGTGTTGCTTTTTAATGCAAGGCTAAAGTCTTACCCTACATATTATTTTTAAGGCTGAAGCCTTGCCCTACTTTACGGATTTATTTTATTATATAAGATTATCTTATATCAAAACTTTATTAGAATCTAAAATTTTATTTAATAAAAAAAGACCATAATTTTATGGTCTTTTCTCAAAATGTTTTATAAATTGTAGAATATTTTCTTAACTAATGAAAATTCATTAAGGTATTATATTTATGCTTTTTTTGTTTTTAGACAATCTTTTGAAAAATACATTTCCAGCAATTTTAGCAAAAAGTGTATCATCGCTTCCTCTTCCAACATTATGACCTGGTTTATAACAAGTACCTCTTTGCCTGACAAGAATTGTTCCTGCATTTACAAACTGACCACCAAAGCGCTTTATACCTAAACGTTTTGAAGTACTCTCTCTTCCATTTCGGCTACTTCCTCCACCCTTTTTATGTGCCATTTATATCACCCCTAAATATATTATAATCTATTTTATGATTAATTTAAACTTAATTTATTAGATATTTTTTATTTTAATTTAAATTTTCTTTTTAATAAGATTCTTTATTCCTTCTTTGATTTGGGAGATTTTATCTCTTTTAAAACTACCCGTGAGTATTTTTGTCTATGACCAATTTTTCTCTTATAACCAGTCTTTGAAGTATGCTTGAAGGCTATTATTTTCTTTCCACTAATATGTTCTACTATTTCTCCAATTGCTCTATAATTGGATAGTATATCCTTGTCAACTATTATCTCTTCCTTTTCTGAGATGAGCTTTATGTTTGAAAAAATAACCTTATCTCCCTTCTCGCCTTCTATTTTTTCAATTAAAAAAGTCTCACCCAACTTAACTTTATATTGTTTTCCTCCAGTTTCAAGAACTATATAAATTTTAATCTCCTTTAAATCACTGTTTTATATAAACTTTTTAAATTTATAATGAGGGTAGATTATATCAGAATCATTTTTTTGAGTCAAAATTATTTTTTATTGGTGTCATTTAAAAATTAAAAATAGACACTTTTTGTAAATTTAAAATTTATCTAACAATTATTTTTGCTTGTGCATAAGTTTTTGTAACATTTATTATCTCCACCCTTAACCTTTCATGAAGATATTTTCTGCCATCTATAATATGTATTATATAACCACTAAATCTTGAAATAGCGTCCTTGGAAATATATGAGTGAGGTTCCTCTACTAATATATCTAAAACCTGTCCCTGATATACAGGTATTGCTGCTTCTTCTATCTCTTTCGTAGTTCCCTCTTTTAGTAAATTGAAAGCATTAATAGGGATACTATCATTACCCTTTATGGAAATATATTTATTTGTAATATTCTCTAATTTTTTTACATTTTCTCCACCCTGACCTATAACCATAGCTGCAACGCCACTATTAAGTTCTATAAGGAATGCTTCGGATTCACTTTCTTTTGTTAATTTAAAAATTTCTCTTTCAGTTTTTAATCTCATGGATTCCTCTGATAGGATATATCCACCTTCATCACAATAGGGGCAGGGCTTACATAAAACATCTTGAATCCCTTCTGTAACATTTTTTCTAGTCATTTCAAGCAATCCCAATTTTGAAATATCAGTTATATTAGTTGTTGCATTATCAGACTGTAGAGCACTTTTCATAGCTTCAACAATTTTTAGCCTGTTTCCCTCTTTCTCCATATCAATAAAATCAATAACAATTAATCCTCCAATATCTCTTAGCTTTATTTGCTTAACAATCTCTTCAACAGCTTCCAAATTTATATGAACAATCGTCTCTTCTAAATCATTTCTTCCTGAAAAACGTCCAGAATTTACATCAATAGCAGTTAGAGCTTCTGTTTTATCAATTACAATAAATCCACCTGATTTTAACCAAACCTTCCTTTTAAGAGCTAAATCAATTGCCTTTTCAACTCCCATTTCTTCAAATAATGGTTTTTCTCCACTGTGTAGCTTTAGTTTTGAATGCATTTGAGGAATCTTCTTTATCAAATAATTGGATATATGATCATATAACTGTTTCGTATCTACCACAATGCTGTTAAAATCTAAAGTTAATCTATCCCTTAGAATTCTTTGAACTAAGCCTAACTCCTCATGAATTAGAGTTGGGGAATCTAACCTTCGAGCTTTCTTTTGAATATTATTCCATAAACGCTTAAGGTATTTTAGCTCTCTTTTTAAAATAACTAACTTCGTGTCTTTTGCAGCAGTTCTAATTACTATTCCCATATTTTTAATTTTTAACCTTGTGCTTAAACTTCTCAATCTTTCTCTTTCTGATTCATCAAGTTTTTTAGAAACACCTATTCCATCATCATATGGCATCATTACCAAATATCTACCAGCAAGAGAGACAAGAGACGTTAACCGAGCTCCTTTGGTTCCCATCGGGACTCTTGTTACCTGAACTATTAACATCTGTCCAGGTTTTAGGATTTGTTTTATTTTTCCCTTTAATATTTCGTTAGTTCCTTCATAATAATCAAAAGGTGAAACAACCTCTTTTATAAATAAGAAAGCATTTTTCTTTACTCCTATATCTACAAAAGCAGAGTCCAAACCGGACATTATTTTTTGAACTCTTCCCAAATATATATTTCCAATTATTGAATCTTTTTTTTCTCTATCAAAATAAAGTTCCGCTACTTCATCATTTTCCAGAATTGCCACTCTAATTTCATTTAGATCTGAGCTTATTGATAAATCATATTTCATAAAAAATAACTTCTAAAATACCCTTTACTTAAAATATTTAATAATCTATCTAAGCAATTTAAATGGGCTTAGAAGTAAATCACCATCCTTTCTAAACATATTAATTCTTAGAATTCTCTTTAAAAAAAATTTTCTTTTATTTTCCAATGAGTTTAAAAATTTAATAAGATCATTTATTTTTAAATCATCTTGACTACCAATAGCGATTAAAAAATCTATTATTATATTATCAGTTAAGCTTCTAATTTTAAAATTAAGTAATTTCTCCTTAAAATATTTAGCATTTTTTGATAATTGATTGTTAAATCCTATCATATTCTCAGTAAATAATTTTAATAATAAATCAGCTTCCTGTCTTATTACTAACTCAGGGCGGTACGAAAATATTAATTGATATCTCATACAATTTATTTGGCTTGAAAGAGATTGGGATGACTCTACCGATTTCGCCTTTAATACTTTTAACCCTTGAGGTAACTGGTCATTCATTCTTTTCACAAATGTCTTTGTTGATAACTTCTTACTTAAAATTATATCCGCATACTCACCAACACTTTCCAATCCAACCTTTAAAGCATATGCAGTTGATAATTTCGGTTTTGGATGATAGCCTTTCGAATAAAGCATGGGTATTTTTGCTCTTCTTAATGCTCTAACTAAAAGATTAATCAAATCTAAATGCGATATGTATTTTATATCACTTAGTTTTGAAAATCTAAAACGCATAATTACTTTACTTGTATTTTTAACCAATAATTTTTCCCTGATATTAAGTAATGCTTTACAAAATTAATTCAAAATTGCTAATTAAAAAATTTTGTTAAAATTATTTAAGAAATATGTTGAAAATATTATTTTATTTCAAGATATTGGACATTTTATTATTTCTTGTAACCCACAACTATTGCATCCCTTTAATCTGCAATCTGAAGTAGTAAGTCCACTTAAAGCTTTTTTATATTCTTTAAATAAAAATTTCCTATTTTGTCCACTCTCAATTATTTCCCACGGGAATATTTCATCTTCTTCTCTATGTCTATTAGCATAAAAGGATATATCTACATTATCCTTTTTTAAAGCTGTTAACCATTTATCATATGAAAATTGTTCTGTCCAGCTGTCAAATTTACAACCCATTTCCCAGGCAATTCTTATTGCCTTTGAAATTCTTCTATCCCCTCTCGCAAAAACTGCTTCTATTTGACTTCTATGTACATTGTGCATTTTAATAAATATATTTTTTTTCTTAAGTTTTTTTTTCAGATAATTAATCTTTTTATCTAAAATTTCTAATGAATCCTGACCAACCCATTGAAATGGTGTATTAGGTTTTGGACAAAAAGGTGAGATTGTTACATTTATCTTTATCCTGTTGTACTTATCTTTCGGAACCTCCATTTTTGCAATTATTAATATCTTGTTTATCATATTAATTATTCCATCCAAATCATTCATCTCTTCAGTAGGAAGTCCAACCATAAAGTAAAGCTTTATTCTTTCCCATCCACTTGAAAATGCTGCCCTGGTGCAGTTATAGATATCCTCATCTGTAATATTTTTATTTATAACATCTCTTAATCTTTGAGTCCCAGCTTCAGGAGCAAATGTAAGACCTGTCCTTCTTTCTTGTGAGATAAGGTCTGCTAATTTTACTGAAAAACTATCACATCTTAAAGATGGTAATGATACAGCAGTGTGGCTACTTTCTAAATTTCGCTTTAAACTTTTTAATAAATATTCAATTTCAGAATAATCAGTTGAAGAAAGTGATGATAGTGAAACCTCGTCATAACCGGTTTTTTCCAATCCTTGTATAATTAAATTCAGTATTGATTGGACACTTCTTTCTCTGACTGGTCTATATATAAAACCTGCTAAACAAAATCTACATCCTTTAGAACAACCTCTCATTATCTCAACCCAAAATCTATCCTGAATTATTTGAGTATTGGGAACTATCAATTTTAATGACTGACTAAAACTTCCAAAATTTATAATAATATTCTTTACAGCATTTTTTGGAAATGAGTCTTTAACTATTATCTTTTTCACGCTTCCATCAGTTTTATAGATAAAATCATAAAAGGAGGGTACATAAATCCCATTAATTTTACCCATTTCTTTGACAATCTCATTTTTATTAAAACCTTTATTTTTTAACTCGCTTAATTTCTCAAGAATGTTTATTATTACATTTTCACCATCACCTATTACAAAAAAATCAATAAAGGGGGCAATTGGTTCTGGATTAAAAACACCTGGTCCACCAGCTATTATTATGGGATATTCATTCCCTCTATCCTTACATTCTATCGGTATTTTTGCAAGATTTAACATATTCAGTATATTTGTGAAACATAGTTCATGTTGAACAGAAAAGCCCAATATATCAAATTCCTTGACTGGAATTCTGCTTTCTAAAGAAAAAAGAGGAGTATCTGTTTTTCTCATTTGCTCCTCCATATCTAACCAGGGAGCGAATGTTCTCTCAGCAACAAAATCGGGATGATTATTTATAACATTGTAAAGAATATGAATAGCCATGTTTGACATTCCAATCTCATAAAGGTCAGGAAAGGCTAAAACTATTGATGCTTTACATTTTTTAATATCTTTATGAACCGAATTTAATTCCCCACCAACATATTGAGATGGTTTTATAACATTATCAATTAATGGATATATATTTATAGGTTTTAAATCCATTTTTTTAATTCCCCCTCTCCCTTTCCCTCTCCCACAAGGGGAGAGGATAAATAATCAAGAAAGTATATCTGAAGTTAATGTGTTATTTTGCAGGACTTGACCCCTTTTTAGAAAGATGATATATCCTATGTCAAGACCTGGTACTCAAGATATGTCAAGATCTGACTCTTTTTTTACTTATAGGAGTTAATCAGATATTATAAAATCTTCGTAGATAAACACCTTCTACTAATCCCAATCCTAAAAATGTGGTAACTAGAGAACTCCCACCATAACTGATAAGTGGTAGAGTAATTCCAGTTATGGGCATAATTCCTATGGTTACTCCTATATTTATTAATAGATGTAAAGATAGTAGAATTGTAATTCCACTACAAAAAAGGGCACCAAATTTATCTTTGGCTACAGTTCCAATTCTTATTACACTAAAGATGAGCAATGTATAAAGAGATATCAGAATGACAGCACCTAAAAAGCCCAACTCCTCCCCCAGTACACAGAAAATAAAATCTGTGTGAAGCTCGGGAACAAAATGAAGACTTGTTTGAATTCCTTTAAACAATCCTTTTCCAGATAGTCCGCCAGAACCAACAGTAATTATTGATTGGTTTAATGTATACCCTATACCTAAAGGGTCAATATCTGGATTTATAAATATCAGTAGCCTGTTTAACATGTACTGTTTAACTAATCCTGATTTTATGGCTATTAAAATTGCAAAAAGACCTAAAATAAATATCGAAAAAATATATATCTTTTTAAGTCCAGCAAGATATAAAATGCCAATTACAATTCCAATATAAATTATAGCTGTGCCTATATCGGGTTGTAATACCAATAGTATTATTGGCATCCCAACAAGTAATAGAGTTACAATGAGGTCAACAAAATTTACTTCATCCTTTTTTTTTCTAGATAAATATCCAGCAACAGCTATAATAATTCCAATCTTAAAAAATTCAGATGGCTGCACTTTTAACATTCCCCATCCTATCCAACTCCTTGCTCCGCCAGATACATGACCAAAAATAAAAACTGCTATTAAACCTAATAAATTAATTATATAAATAGCCCACCAAAATTTCTCTAACCATATATAATTTAGAAATAGAACTATAAAAAATATTAATAATCCTAATCCTACCCATACTAATTGCTTATTAAAAAATGATGAGAAATCGAAATTGAATGAGAACTTATTTAACCCAATAGCACTATTTATTAGAATTAATCCATAAATAATAAGTAAAACGGTAGTAAAAAATAGTATGAAGTCAAATTCACTTGTAATTTTTTTAATAGTATCTAATATTTTATTCCTCTTTTTCATGGCTGCTTTCAATATTGTATATAAATTCGAGTAATTCTCTGGCAATTGGAGCTGCAGATTTCCCACCAGAACCCGCTTCTTCAATCATTGATACAATAACATATTCAGGATTTTCAACAGGAGCATAACATGCAAACCATGAAAAATCCTGTTTTCCTGGAACACTACTTGTCCCAGTTTTTCCTGCAACAGAAATTTCATCTAAGGGAAAGCCTTCAAAAGTGGATTTTGCAGTTCCTTCTTTCACAACTAAAATTAATCCCTTTTCTATAATTTCAAAAATTCCTTTCTCTAATGTTTGTTTTTTGCTTATTTTAATAACCTTATTTTCCACTAATTCTTTTTTTGGTGAAACTATTTTTAAACCAATATGAGGGGTCACCATTTCACCATTATTAGCAATAGTGGAATATAATTGAGCCATTTGAATGGGCGAAACTAATATATCCCCTTGACCAATAGCTAAGTTTACACTATCTCCAGGATACCATCTTGCAAGAGTTGGATTATCTTTAAAATATTCACTTTTCCACTTTTTATTTGAAATTATCCCTTTTGACTCAAAAGGTAAATCAACACCAGTAAGCTCATCTAAACCCAAAATCTTCGAATAATGATAAAAAGCATCACCAGATTTTTTACTATTATTATGTAGAGACAGACCTATTTCATAAAAAACAATATTACATGATTCCTGAATACCTTCTATAAGATTGATATCACCATGACCCCACTCATTCCAGCAATATCTCTTATGTTCATCTCCGAGTTCTTTCCAAACACCGAGACATTTGTAATTTTTACCATAAGGTTCAACTAAATTTTCACCTAAACCTGCGGCAACAGTTACTACCTTGTATATTGACCCTGGTGAATAACTCATCAATGCTCTGTTGTTTAGTGGAAAATTACTTTCTGGATTATTTAAATTAGACCAATCCTTTTCTGAAATTCCTCCAATGAAAATATTGGGATCATAAGTTGGGTATGAAGTGAGTGCTAAAATCTGGTTTGTTTTTGCATCAAGTATAACTAATGAACCAGCTGGAGCTTTATAGTACTCATTAGTCTTTTCATCACGACTTTCTCTAGCTTTCTCTATCCACTTTTTTAAAACCTCTTCAGCCTTTCTCTGTAAATTAATATCTATTGTTAAATATAAATTATTCCCTGGAATTGGTTTTACTTTACCCAGTTCTCTAACTATATTCCCAGTGGGATCAACTTCCACAGTTTTACTACCACTTTGCCCTGATAAAAATGACTCATAATATAGCTCAACTCCTGATTTTCCAACTACATCACCTGGATGATATCCATATTTAAATTTTTCCTGCTGTAACTCTTCTAATGTTATCTGACCGACATATCCCAATATGTGGGAAGATACATCCCCATTTGGATAATTTCTTAATGGGACAGCCTTTACCAATACACCTGGAAATTCATCAGAGTGTTCCTTTATAAATGTTGCTAATTCTTTATCTATATCTTCAACTATATCTATATAACCCTTTATATATTCTCTTTCATCAGATAATTTTCTTTCTAAATTATAATAAGATTTTCCTAAAACAAGTGCTAATCTTTTTAAAACTTCTGGATTATCATCAATTATTTCTGGATCAACACTTATCACAAGACCTGGTCTATTATAAGACAATATTATTCCATTTCTGTCATAAATAATACCTCGAGGAGCTACTCCTCTTATTGTTTTGGTTCTAATCTCTTTCGCTTCCTGTGCATAGCTTTCACCCATTATTACCTGTAGATACCAGAGACGAAGAAGCAGAGTAGTTGAAATAAGAAAAACTATGAAGTATAGAAGTTTTAGTCTATTAAATATTGAAGTTTCTTTTTCCAAAATCTGATGCTCCTATCATTTTAATAATGAACCAATTTTTTTAATTATTGGATGAATAATTAACATTACTAAACCATTAATTAAAGGTTGATAAATTATTTTATTTATTAAATTACCCTGTATCACTTCTTTTCCTAAAGAGAAAGATATTATATATGTTAAAAATACCCAAATTTCTGTTACTATAATCATCACAACAGTGGGAATAATATAATGTTCTCCAGTAAAAATTCTTTTGACTCTCAAACATATAAACGCGCTTATCATATTGACAAATGCGAACAATCCTAAGATGTGACCAAATAAAAAATCACTGCAAATCCCAGCAAAAAAACCGAAAATAATTGCAAAAAATTCACCAAATATGAGTGAAGTAGATATAACAATAACCAGAACTAAGTTTAATTGGACACCTCCAACTAATACATAATTTGTTATTGTGCTCTGGATTGCCAAAGTTATAAGCAGTAAAAAAAGGGAGAAGAAGAATTTTTTCATATACCTTTATTTAAAAATTAAAATTTTTTAATCTAATGAGCTAAAATTTGTAATAATAAGAACCTCTTCTATATTATCAAAATTGCATGCTGGTAAAATTTTAATAGTTTTATATAACTCATAATCTAAATTTTTTATATCAGAGACTCTACCTATCTGAATTCCTTTAGGGAAAATTCCACCCAATCCCGATGTTATGATAATATCACCAATATCTACCTCTGCCTCCTTTGGAACTAAATCAAATTTTAGAGTATTAGTCCCAATTCCCTGAACAATACCAGTTTTCCTGGAATTTTGAACCATAGCAGCAATAGAACTGTTCGGGTCAGTTATTAGTTTCACCTCTGAAAAATTACGCGAAGTAGTTATGACCCTTCCTATCAAACCCGATTGACTTATAACAGACATATTTATTTTTATATTGTGATTGGTACCTTTATCAATAAAAAAAGAGTGTTTCCAATCTGTTTTGGCTTTTCCAATAACTTTCGCTAATTTTATTTCAAATTGCTCATAATAAGAACTTCCCAAAAGTTCTCTAAGTTCTCTGTTCTCTCTTTCTAATTCTTTTAAATAAATATTTTCTTTTAACAGAGTATTTACTTTCTTAGTAAGTATTCTATTTTCTTCAAGAATATCTGAAAGTTTATTTATAGTTTTAATAGATTTTATAAAAGGACTTATTAGAAATGTCACAGCTTTTTGTAATGGTGAGACTACTTCTAAGATAATTGATTTTCCTATAGGTAGTATATTTTGATATTTTAAATTGAAGGAAGCCAATATGATACAGAGAACTATTAAAATACCAAGAATTATTTTATTTTTTCTTCTCGGTAATGAGAGAGCCATAACCTTTTTATACACCTCTCCCATGTGATATTAAATTTTTAAAAAGCTCAAAATTTTCAACGCATTTTCCTGCTCCCAAGACAACAGCCTCTAAAGGATTTTCAGTTGTAAGAATTTCACATTTTGTATGATGTTTCAGTCTATCTGACATTCCTTTAAGAAGAGAGCCACCTCCAACCATCATTATTCCATTATTATAGATGTCTGCAATTAATTCAGGTGGGGTTTTATCAAAAGCCTCAACTACAGCATTGATAATTATATTTAATGTCTCATCTAAAGCATCTCTTACATCTTTACTAGAAAGTATTATGCTCTTTGGAAGACCAGTAACTAAATCTCTTCCTCTTGCCTCAACCGTCTCTTCCTCATTTTGAGTAAAAGCTGATCCTATCTCTATTTTTATTGCTTCAGCAGTAGTTTCTCCTATTAGTAAATTATGGTCTCTTTTAAGCATATTTATTATTGCTTCATCCATCTCATTTCCAGCTATTCTTATGGATTGACTAACAACTATTCCACCTAAAGAAATAACTGCTATTTCAGTTGTACCTCCCCCGATATCTACAATCATGTGCCCAATTGGCTCACTAACAGGTAATTCAGTTCCTATTGCTGCTGCCATTGGTTCTTCTAAAATATACACAGCTCTAACTCCAGACTGTTCAGCAGCTTCAATAACTGCTCTTCTCTCAACTCCGGTAATTCCAGAAGGGACACATATTATCACTCTTGGTCTTGCAAAAAAATTGAATCTATGAACTTTGTTAATGAAGTGACGTAACATTTTTTGTGTAATATCAAAATCTGATATCACTCCGTCCCTCAATGGTTTTATTGCTACTATTGAACTGGGAGTCCTACCAACCATTCTTTTTGCTTCTGAACCTACTGCTAATATATCTTTATTATCTCTATTAATTGCAACAACAGATGGTTCCCTTAAAACTATTCCTTTTCCTCTGACATAAACCATTGAATTAACAGTACCCAAGTCTATTCCCATATCTCTACCAACTAAACCTGTAAAAAAGTCAAATATAGACATC
Organism: Candidatus Humimicrobiia bacterium; assembly: GCA_049647085.1. Taxonomy (GTDB): domain Bacteria; phylum Actinomycetota; class Humimicrobiia; order JAHJRV01; family JAHJRV01; genus JAHJRV01. The sequence continues at coordinate 21,632 of JBARXA010000002.1, forward strand.
TAATATCTCCTTTAAATAAAAAGTAAGTTTGTTATGTTAATATTAAATCTTTCACTAATACCTTCGTGTCAAGTCTACAACAAGAAATGCAATCAACATTCCAATTATGGCTGCTAAAGTGATCCTAAAATAAAGACTGAGACTCATTTCAAATAAATAAAGATTTAAAGAGAATGGTTTAAGTCCAACTTTCAAACCCTCGTCTAAAATAGGTAACACATCCTTCAATATATGCCCTAAAATTGCTCCAAAAAAAAGACCTACAAGTAATGTTATAAAAATCCTTCCAGTTCTTCTCGTTCTCAAACTTCCTCCTTTTATTCTTCTTGAAAAAACAATGGAATCTCCCTTTTAGCACTTTTAATAGAATCTGAACCATGAATAATATTTCTTTCAATATTAAGACCATGGTCTCCTCTTATTGTACCTGGCGTAGCCTTTCTTGAATCGGTTGGACCCATCATTAATCTGAATGTTGAAATAACATCCTCACCTTCAACTATCATAACAACAACTGAAGCAGATGTTATAAAATTAATCAAATCTCTATAAAACGGTTTTTTCTTATGTTCCTCATAATGCTTCTCCGCTAATTCTTTAGAGATCCTCATCATCTTCAAATTGGTTATTTTTAACCCCTTTCTTTCAATACGAGAAATTATTTCACCAATTAATTTTTTTTGAATTCCATCTGGTTTTATAATTACAAGTGTTCTCTCTTTAATATCCATTTCTCCTCAATTCTATAATGGTGTTTTACAAAACGGACAAATTGACCAGTTTAATTGAAGTGGTTTTCCACACTTTGGACACGGATTTTTTAATTTCTTACGACAATATGGACAAATAAAGAAATCTTTCTCTACGTTATTCCCGCAAGCCGGACACTTAAGAGTCTGCAAATTCATTAATGATTCCTTTGTTTCTATCTCTAATTCCCGTTCCATGACATCTTGAACATACTCAGATGGTCTTAAAATTAAATATATTAAAAGCCCAAAAAAATTAAAGATAAAAACAACCAGAGCCCAAAGTAAACCACTTGTTCCTCTCTGATTCGCATCTCTATAGGTCCAATATACAAAACTTAACCAGATAACAACAATGAAATATAAAAAGAGGTATATAATAAATTTAAAAAATCCCGATTGGAAAAAAGCCAATATATCTTGAAAAATCTGCAATGTATTACTCCCTTTTAATAATTATTTTATTTATCAATTAATTAAGAAATACTTATATTGTATTTTTTTATATTTTTTATATCTAATTATTTCATTTTCCTGTTACTAAACTTCAAAAATAGGACAGTTTAAAAATTTAATAAATTCTATAATATTTGATTACAATATAGCAAGAAAAAATTACTTTAAAATTATATGTTTAATGCATTCTTGGCAAGAGGTATATTTGTAAATGACCCACAAATACATATCAGATCATTCTCTTTAGAAAACTTCATTGCTAAATCTATGGAATTTGATATGGTTTTTCTTTTAAAAATCTTTGGTGACCCTCCTTTCATCTCCTTCTTAACCTTTTTTGCTAATATATAAAGTTTTTCATAAGGATATCTCCTAAATGATTTACTTTCTGTAATTATTAGGTTATCTGTAATTGACCAGATAATCTGTAACATCTTTTTGGCATCTTTGTCGCTAAGAACAGCAAAAATTAAATGAAGCTTTTCATATTGAAAATTCTCTTTAATTTCAAATACTAATTTTTTTATTGCTCCAGGATTATGAGACCCATCTAAAATAATAGTTGGATTTTCCCACACTTTTTCTAATCTTCCTCTAAAATCAACTGGAATTAATGTATTTTTTAATAATTCTGGTTTTATATTCTCCTTTCCTATAAAAAGTTCAGTTGCTGCAATTGCCATGGCTGCATTTTCACATTGATATTTTGAAATCTGGTTTATTCTAATTTCTGAAAAATAGTTATAAATTCCCTTAATATCAGCTATTCTGTGGTTATTCTTTTTTTGACAATCTTCAATAAAAAAATCCTTATTGATCCGAAACAATCTTGCCATTTTTTCTTCACACTTTTTATTTAGTACTTTTAAAACATCTTTATTAGACGAACCAGTCACTACATATGCTTTATCCTTTATAACCTCGGCTTTTTCTATTGCAATTTTACGAATCGTGTCACCAAGATATTTCGTATGTTCTTTTGTAACATTAGTTAATACAACAACTTTGGAATCAGCTAAATTTGTGGCATCCCATCTTCCACCCATTCCAGCTTCCAATACCACACAATCGCATTTTCTTTCTCTAAAATATAAGAAAGCCATTGTAGTTAAAATCTCAAAGTGGGTTACTTTTTTAGAACCTGGAGAATTTTCTAATTCATTTGCTATTTTTTTAATCTTCTCATAATAAGAGACAAAATCATTTTCACTGATCAATTCATTATCAATTGCAAATCTCTCAATATATGAAAATATGTGAGGAGAGATGTAACAACCAGTTTTATATCCCAGGTGTGTTAATATAGAGCTAATCATTCTCGTAGTTGATGTTTTCCCATTAGTTCCAACTATATGGATAGTAGGATAATCATTCTGAGGATTATTCAGTCTATTACAAATTTCACTTATAGTATCGAGACTGGGATTTGTTCCAAACTTTTCAGTGGCATCCAACTCTGCCACTACTTGCTTAAAGGTCAATTTTCATCCTAAAATTAAGAATTTATATTTTTAAATTAATATTATTAATAGATTTGTGGCATGGTTTCGAAGACATTTTTTTTATTTTATACTTTCTATTTCTTTTTTCAGTTCTTCCAGCTTTTCTTTTTCCCTTAAAATAATATGTTCCGGGGCTTTCTGTAAAAATTGCTCATTTGAGAGTTTCTTTTTGCTTTTTTCATAACCAGCTTTAACCTTACTTAAACGTTTTTTTAACCTTTCTGTTTCCTCTTTTATATCAACTAACTCAAGTATTGGTATATATATATCAACTCCTAATACATGAGATTTAGCATACTTAGACAAATCATCTATTTCCTTTATAAAATCTATACTATTAAGACCTCCCAATTTTATTAATTTCTCAATATTCTTTCCTATTAGGTTCTTTTTATCCAAATCATCAGTAATCAAATATGCTGGAAATCTCCTTGAAGGTTCCACTAATAGCTGACTTCTGACTTTCCTAATTGAACTTATCACTTCTATTAAAATCTCCATCTCATATTCTGCTTCTTTATCAATCTCTTCAGATTTATATTCAGGATATGAGGATATCATTATACTCTCACTTTCCAGAGGTAAATTTTGCCATATTTCCTCAGTAATAAATGGCATGAAAGGATGAAGAAGTCTTAAATATCTTTCTAATATATTTATTAATACATATCCTACAGTACTTTTAGCTATTTCATCCTCATCTTGATATAGTCTACTTTTACAAAGTTCAATATACCAATCACAATACTGCCTCCAGAAGAATTTATAGAGCTGCTTTGATGCTTCTGCAAAATTAAATTTTTCAAGATTCTCTAACACATTCTTAACAACTTTATTGAATCTGCTAATAATCCATCTATCTTCTAATTGGTAGTTCAGTTTAGTTTTATTAATTTCTTTATAATTGATTTTTTCTGTACCCATTTGAACAAACCTTGCTGCATTCCATATCTTATTTACAAAATTCCTCATCCCTTCTATTGTTTCTTCACCTAAAGATATATTTCTACCAGGTGATGTTAGGAAGGAAAGTGTAAATCTTAAAGAATCTGTACCATATTTTTCCATCACAGGAACAGGGTCAATTACATTTCCCAAAGATTTGCTCATCTTTTTCCCGAATTTATCATATATCGTAGGATGGATAAAAACTCTGCTGAATGGAATCTGTTTTATAAAATATAATGATGTCATAATCATTCTTGCAACCCAGAAGAAGATAATTTCATTAGCTGTTGTTAATGTATCTGTAGGAAAGAAATATTTCAGCTCTGGTGTCTTCTCTGGCCATCCTATGGTAGAAAATGGCCATAAAGCAGAGCTAAACCAGGTATCTAAAATATCCTCTTCCTGATATATATTACTACTTTTACAACTTTTACATTCTTTTGGTGGATCTAACTCAACCATAATTTCATTACAATCACTGCAATAGTAAACAGGAATTCTGTGTCCCCACCAGAGTTGTCTTGATATACACCAATCTTTAATATTTTTCATCCAGTGAAAATAAACCTTTTCCCAATTTTTAGGTAAAAACTCAATATCATGATTCTCAACAACCTTTATTGCCATCTCTGTTAAAGGTTTCATTTTCACAAACCACTGTTCTGAAATTCTTGGCTCAATAACTACTTTACATCTGTCATGTCTTCCAATAGCTAAAGAGTGTTTCTCAATTTTTCTTAATAAGCTTAAAGTTTTGAGATCCTTAATTACTTTTTCCCTGCATTCATATCTATCTAAATTCATATATTTTTGTCCATTTTCATTTATCCTTGCTCTATCATCAAAAATATTGATTTGCTTCAGATTATAAGTTAATCCTATCTCATAATCATCAGGGTCGTGAGCTGGAGTTATTTTAACAGCACCTGTTCCAAACTCAGTATCAACTCTTTCATCTGATATTATTGGTAATTCTCTACCAATTAATGGCAGGATTGCAGTCTTTCCAATATATGATTTATATCTTTTATCCTTAGGGTGAACTGCAATAGCAGTATCACCCAACATTGTTTCAGGTCTTGTTGTAGCAACAGTTATATAGTTATCTTCTCCCTTTATTGGATAATCAATATACCAAAGATTTCCCTCTTCCTCTTCCTTTTCAACTTCTATATCTGCAATAGTAGTTAAGCACTTTGGACACCAATTTATCATTCTAAAATCTTTATAAATTAATCCATTATCATAAAGTGTTTTAAATGCAGTTAATACTGCTTTTGATAAACCTGGATCCATTGTAAATCTTTCTCTCTCCCAATCACATGAACAGCCAAGTTTTTTTAGTTGTTCAATTATTATATTCCCGTATCTTTCTTTCCATTGCCATGCTCTTTCTAAAAACTTATCCCTACCTAATTCATGTTTTGTTATGCCTTCATCAGCTATTATGTTTTCTAAAACATTGTGAACAGCAATACTTGCATGGTCTGTTCCAGGTAACCATAACGTATTATATCCCTGCATTCTTTTCTGTCTTATAATTATGTCCTGGATAGTGTTATTCAGTGCATGACCTAAATGCAGAACACCAGTAACATTTGGAGGTGGAATAACTATTGTAAAAGGCTTTTTGCTTTTGTCAACCTCAGCATGAAAATAACCTTTTTTTAGCCAGAAATCGTATATTTTATTTTCAACTATTGAAGGATTATATTTTTTACTAATAATTTTATTCATAAGATTTGCTTCCCTCCTTTAAATATCAATTTCAATTAATTTAAGTATATTTTTAGCTTCATGGTATACTTTCACAGACATCTTACCCTCCCCCTACCCCCTCTCCTTATTCCTCTCCCACCAAGGGAGAGGATATTTCCCCCTCTCCGTATCATTTCACATTTCACCCGGTTGGTGCTATCACCTCCGTAACGGACTTTCACCGTCAAGGTTGCGCGAATGTCACGCACACATAAAAAAGCCCAGATTCAAAAGGACGAATTGGGCTTAATTCGTGGTACCACCTTACTTCTCCAAAGTGGAGCACTCGTTTTATATAACGGATTTTCCGATTAGGTTACCTTGGTTAAATTGTCCTTATAGTCTTTTAGTGAAGATTTCATCTATTATTCCATATTTCTTTGCATGTTCAGCAGTCATAATAAAATCTCTATCAGTATCTTTACTGATTCTTTTAACTGACTGACCTATATGTTTAGCTAATAGTTTATTCATCATCTCTCTCATTCTCAATATCTCCTTAGCGTGAATATCAACATCAGAAGCACTTCCCGTTGTTCCACCACTGGGTTGGTGCAGAAGAATCCTTGCATGTGGAAGAGCGAATCTTTTTCCTTTTTCCCCAGCAGCCAAAATTAAAGCTGCACCACTTGCTGCTTGCCCCATACAAATAGTAGAAACATGTGATTTTATAAACTGCATAGTATCATAAATTGCCATAGTGGATGTTATCAAACCACCTGGACTGTTAATATAAAGATTTATATCTTTCTTGGGATCCTCTGCTTCTAAAAAAAGTAATTGGGCCATAACCAAATTGGCAAGTCTATCATCTATGTTATCACCTAAAAAAATTATTCTTTCTTTTAATAATCTTGAATAGATATCAAAAGATCTTTCACCCCTACTTGTTTGTTCAATGACTATTGGTATTAAATTACTCAAACTTTACCTCTTTTTAACAAATTGATAATAAATTATATGCCACTGCATAAGTTTAAAGGTATTAAATTATACAAATTTCACTTTCTTTTAAACAATTTTTGCATTATCAAGCAAAAAATCTAATGTTTTTCTTCTCCTTAATTCCAGTTTTAGGTCATAATAACCCATTCCTTTAATATAGTAGTTATAAACATCATCTTTTTTATCACCAGCATAACTTGCTATTCTTTTAGCTTCAGATTTCAATGCTTCATCAGATACTTTTATATTCTCTTTTTCCGAAACTTTATCTAAAATCAGATTATGATTAATTTCCAGTTCAGCTCTTTTTTTGTAATTCTTTTCAAATGACTTTTTATCCTGATTTGTTATTTTTAAAAAGTCATCTAAACTTGACTCCTGTTTTTCCAGATTTTGTTTAAAACTAGAAATAAGCTCTTTACTTCGATTTTCTATCATAATGGGTGGAATGTCAATCGGGTTATATTTAATTAATTCCTCTAGTATCTTAATCTTTCTTAAAGATTTGATATCCTCCTGTTTTTTCTTTTTTGTCTCATTTTTAATATATTTATTTAACTCATCTAAGTTATTAAAACCACCCACCATTTTTGCAAATTCATCATTAACTTCGGGTAGTAATTTCTTTTTTATAGCTTTTAATTTAATATGACACTTTAATTTTTTACCTGCTATTTTCTTGTTGAAATAGTTCCCTGGATATGACATTTCCAAAATCTTTTCATCACCTATTCTCATTCCAATTAACTCTTTCTCCTTATCACCAAATGAAGCTCCTGATCCAATTTGTAATAAATAATCTGTACCACTATTTTCTTTTACTACTGTATTGTCTAAATAATAGTCAATATCAACAACTATATAACTATCTTTTTTTACAACTTGGTTCTCATCCTCTTCCAATCTTGCAAATTGATTTCTTAATCCTTCAAGTTGTGATTTAACTTCTTTCTCTCCAACTCTTGCTATTTTTTTCTCTAATTTAATTCCCTTATATTTTTTCAGTAAAACCTCCGGTTCAACTAATACTTTAACTATAAATTTTAGAGCTTTTTCTTTCTCTAACTGTTCAACTTTTATTTCTGGCTTAACAACAGGTTTTACCTTTGACTGTGAAACCGCTTGAAGATAATATTTTAGTACAGATTCTTCTAAAGCCTCCTTTAAAATATAATCTTGACCAACTCTTGCATCTATAATTTTTTTAGGTATGTTTCCCTTTCTAAAACCAGGAATTTTTAATGATTTTGAGATCTTTTTGTAAGCTTGTTCAATATCCTTTTTGAACAAGTCATACGGAACCTCCACTTCTATCTTCACCTTATTTTTCTCAATTTTTTCTACTGATGTCTTTATTTTTATATTATTCATTTTAAATTCATACCTCTTACTAATTTTTACAAAATTATATCAGAAAATTATTTCTATAATCATTAAACATAAACCTGCTGATTATTAAATCTTGAAGGATATAGCTTTTTGTTTATATACACAAAAAATTCATAAAACTTATTTATTAAAAAATGGTGCGAGAGGGGGGACTCGAACCCCCAAGGTTTTACCCACTAGATCCTAAGTCTAGCGTGTCTGCCAATTCCACCACTCTCGCAGTTTTAAAAACTGGTGGGTCGTACAGGCTTCGAACCTGCGACCTGCTGATTAAGAGTCAGCTGCTCTACCAAGCTGAGCTAACGACCCACTTTCTCTTTGTAGTGTTTTTGTTACTATTATATAAATTTTCTGGCGCGCCTGGAGGGATTCGAACCCCCGACCATCGGATTCGAAGTCCGCCGCTCTATCCAACTGAGCTACAGGCGCTTACATCTTTTTTTCATTGAAATAATAGATATTCTTTATTACCCTTGAAAGTGTCTTTTTAGTTATTATTATTTCTCTCTATCTTCACTTTTCAAAATAAGACTTTTAAATGTACAAATTGAAGATAATTTATCATTTAAAAGTAGTTTATATTAGATTCTCGGACTTGAAACTTTAAACTATTCTTTTTAACCTTAATCATCGTAAAATTTATTTATAATAAAGGAAAAATTTATAATCAAATGGAGCGGATGACGGGGCTCGAACCCGTGACCTTCACCTTGGCAAGGTGATGTTCTACCAACTGAACCACATCCGCATTTAATAATCTGGGGTGAACGACGGGATTCGAACCCGCGACCTCAGGAGCCACAATCCTGCGCTCTAACCAAGCTGAGCTACGCTCACCATTAATTTAATTATCTCAAACTACGAAAAATATTTCAATTAAAAAAATATCAATAAATCTTATTTCATCTTAAAATTTCTTCAGAAATACACCCTAAAGATATTAATAAAACCTTAAAATATATAGCCTTTCCCCTGGTGGGAGAGGGAAAGGGAGAGGGGAATTACCCTCTCCACTAGTGGGAGGGGGTAGGGGGAGGGCAAAATGTCTTTGAAAATATACTACAAAGCTATTGATAAAACTTTTTTTAATAAAATAAAAAATATTAATAAAAAATAATGGCGCGCCTGGAGGGACTCGAACCCCCGACCTACGGATTAGAAGTCCGTAGCTCTATCCAACTGAGCTACAGGCGCATATAATTTGAATTTATAATTTTATCTAATTATATCAATTTTTTTAAGAAAAATTTTAACATTGTTATTATGCAAATTTTCCTAACTTTTAATTATATTTCTCTTCTTAAGGTATACAAATAAATCTTTCCTGAATCTTATTATAGTAAATAAAGTTAAAACTAATCCAAAAAGAAGATAATATACAGATTTAGAATTAATCCAGAGATAAATAGTTCCTGCTAAGAATCCTGCAATTGCCCCAACTGAAGCTTCTTTTAAGATTAGTGCAATTAATGCTCCACCTACCAAACAAGGAATAAGTACTATAGGATTTATCATACTCATCACACCTAAAGTTGTTCCAACTCCCTTTCCACCAATAAAATTTAGATATAGAGGCCAGTTATGACCTGCAACAGCTGCTATACCAGTTAAAAGATGGACTATTTCATTTGAACTAAATTTTTGAGCTAAAAATACTGCTAAGACTCCCTTTGCTACATCTAAAAGGCCACCTAAAAGACCGATTGGTAAACTCACGTTTCTTGCAGCATTTAATCCACCAACATTTCCACTTCCTATATTTCTTATATCCTTACCTGTAAAAAGTTTAACTACAATATAAACATTAGGTATTGAACCTAACAAGTATCCCAATATCACTAATGAACCTGATAATAATATCTCCAAGACACCTCCTTTTTAAAAATCTATAATTAAGATTAGGTTAATATATAAAGTTAAAAAATACTAAGTTATTTTATATATTTTAAACTTTAAAAAAGATTAGATTTATGAGCTAACACTTTATTTAATTCCTATCTTCTTTCCACCCTTATAATATACATCAAGAGCTTTATTAATATCCTTTATAGAATGAGTCGCCATCACATGATTTCTAATCCTGTTTGTATTTTTTGGAATAGCCGGATAAAGAATTGGACAAACATATATGCCATTGTCATTTACAAATCTTGCAAGCTCCAATGTTCTTTCTTCATCTCCTATTAGAATTGGAACTACTGCAGTTTCACTATTCATGGTATCATAGCCCATTTCAATTAATCCCTGATTAAATAACCTGGTATTTTCTCTCAACTTTTCATATCTCCAGGTTTCTTTCTCCATAACATTCAAAGTCGCTAAAGCTGCAGCAACCGCTGATGGTGGAAGACTTGCAGAAAATACAAAACCCCTTGAAATATGTTTTAAATAATCAATTAAGTCTTTGTTGCCAGCAATATAACCACCGACACTTGGTACTGTTTTACTCAATGTCCCCATCTTAATATCTACACTACCCTCCATATTAAAATGTTGCTCAATTCCTCTCCCAGTTTCTCCTAATACTCCTAATGCGTGAGCTTCATCTATCATTACATCTGCTCCATACTTATAAGCTAATTTTATTATATTTGGAAGATCAGCAATATCTCCATCCATACTAAAAACTGCATCTACTATAATTAACTTTATATTATAATTTTTGTTCTTCTCTAATATCTTTTCTAAATGTTTCATATTATTATGTTTATAAGTTCTAAAATGAGCTCCGGATAATATACAACCATCAATAATACTGGCGTGATCAAGTTTGTCCATTACAATAATATCTTTTGGACTTGTCAGACTCGAAATGGAAGACAAGTTTGCAACATAACCACTACTATATGTAATTGCTGCCTCTGCTTTTTTAAATTCAGCTATCTTCTCTTCCAGTTTCGTGTGTAATGTTGTAGTTCCTGCTAATAATCTAACACCACCTGCAGCTGAGCCATATTTATCAATTGCATTTTTAGCAGCTTGCATTATATCTGGATGGTCTGAAATACCTAAATAACTATAAGAGGCAAAGTTAATATACTCTTTTCCTTCAACAATTATTTTTGCACGTGAAGGACCTTGAATCTCTCTCATATAAAAATACCTATTAGCTTTTTTTGCATTTTTTAATCTTTGAGAAAAAAGCTTAATTTTTTCCGATTTCTCAATCATTATTCCTCCATTAATTTTAATAATTATTTATTTAAAAAAATTCCAAAAAAACCAAAAAAATAATTTAAAAAAATTTTAAGCAAAAAGCTTGCTAAAAATTTTATCTACAAATGAATCAAGCTCATCTCTACTATTACTGCTCATCTCATTTAAATATTTTTCATATATTAGAAAGTCATTTAAAAAAAGCTCATTATCAATATCGAGGTCTTCATCTAACTGAAATGTACCTAAAATCATTGCAGCAAAAGAACTAATTTTCAATTTACTTTTTTTCCTGAATTTCTTAAGATTTTTTATTAATTTAGTCTTTAAAAATTCATTTTTTATTTTATTAATTTCTATAAATAGACTCATCATATAATAAGTGCAATACTCCATTGGTCTTACAACTCCATCAGCTTTTTTGGAAATTCTTTTTAAAAGTTTTAAATATGATTTTTTTCTCCCCTCACCCACTTCTTTTAGCATTAACTCTTTAAAATCTCTCCATTTCTTATTTTCAATATCCTCTCCCAATAACTCTATGAGCAATTCTCTTGCTTTTGGAAAGGGATAAAACAAAACCTTTGAGCGCCCTTTCCCTCTTTTATAAGCAAGTACATACTTATGAGAAACCAATTCTTTCCTCTCTAAAAGTCTTAGCATATCATAAGCTGTATATTTACTTACACCAAGCTTCTCAGCTAAATCAGTATAATGAATATATCCATTTGCATCACTACATAATTTTAAAAATTTCGACAGAAACTCTATTTGTCTCCTTGTAATTTTCATCCTAAAAATGTAGCTCATTTCCCCTTTTTCTAAGGAAGTTTATGAGAGCTATCCTCCTTTCTATTAATTTTATACCTATAAAATTCTTAAAATTAAATTTATATATTACTAATAGCAAAATAATATTTAAGATTTTATATTAATTAAATAAATCATTCAAATTTATTTTTAATAATATGACGAAAAATTATTGTAATTGCAAATTTAAAAAGCAAATAATTAAGTAATTAAAAGTCTTAATTTAAACTACTTAAGATATCTGTTTACAATCCTTAGTATTTTTAACAATATTCGCATATTTAAAACTAAATAAAAATGGAGCGGGAAACGGGCCTCGAACCCGCGACCTTCAGCTTGGAAGGCTGACGCTCTAGCCAACTGAGCTATTCCCGCTCATTAGTTAAACATATTATAGTGAATCAATCAAAATTAAACAGATTTCTTCTCAATCATTCAAGAGCACCTTCTGTCTTCATTCATGATATAAGTAGAAAGAAAATCGCAAGGTTTTATATGGTCGGGGCGAGAGGATTTGAACCTCCGACCTCTTGCTCCCAAAGCAAGCGCGCTAAACCAAACTGCGCTACGCCCCGATTTATTTTTATTTCTAACTATAACTTTAGTAACTATTAAATTTTAATAAATTCTCCCTGTTATAAAAATTATTAATATCTACTATAAATAATTATCAATATTTTTTAATTTGTATCAAGTGAATTTAATTTTTAGACTAAAAATAATTATAATAAATAATAAAGTGAAATTAAAAAATATCTATACTTATAATTCTAAATAATTTTTTTAATGCTTTTGCTCTATGACTTATCTTATTTTTTTCTTCCATTCCTATTTGAGCCATTGTATGTGAATGTCCTTCAGGAACAAAAATGGGGTCATAACCAAAACCACTTTCACCATGTGGTGAGAAATCTATTTTTCCCTCACATTTTCCTTGCGACATAAAAAATTTGTCATTCGGTAGATATAAAACAGCCACACAACGAAATCTTGCTGTTCTTTCTGTAAAAGGACATTCCTTCATTTGATTCAGAACTTTCTTAATATTTTCTAAATCAGTAGAGTTTTCTCCAGCATGTCTTGCTGATTTTACTCCAGGTTCTCCCTTCAAATAATCTATCTCAAGTCCTGAATCTTCAGCTAATGTCGGTTTTTTAGTAAAATCTGTTACTACTTTAGCTTTTTTTAAAGCATTTTCTTCGTAACTATTATATGATTCTTCTATTTCTGGCCAGTCTTTAAAATCTAAATAGGTTAGCCATCTAATATTTTTATTATATAAAATCGATTTTATTTCTTTAATCTTACCTCTATTTTTTGATGCAATAACTATCTCAATTTGTTTATTTGTATACATATCATTTGTTCTCAAATTTTATATAAAAGTGATGGTTAAAATGAATATCTAAATATTTTTTTATATCACTTTTTTAATTTATCTATATCCTTACCTATTAAATCACTTTGAATATCGATTATCTTTTTTATTCCTTCTTCTGCAACTTTTAACATTTTTTGAAATATGTCTTTTGATAAAGGTTTATCCTCTGCAGTTACTTGAATCTCAACTATATCACCCTTTGAAGTTATAACAACATTCATGTCTGCCTGTGCCTTATTATCCTCCTCGAAACAGAGATCCAGGAGAATTTCTCCATTAACTAATCCTACACTTGTTGCACCCACAAAGTCTATTATTGGTAAATCGATAATCTTCCCTTGAGAAACCATTTTATTTAAACAATCATATAACGCTACACAAGCACCAGTTATTGCTGCAGTTCTTGTCCCACCATCAGCTTGAATTACATCACAATCTATCCAGATTGTTTTATCTCCAATTTTATCTAAATCAACAACAGCTCTCAATGACCGGCCAATTAATCTTTGAATTTCATGTGTTCTACCTTTAACCCTCCCAATAGTAGAATCTCTAAAAGTCCTTACGGGTGTAGAACGAGGTAGCATTGAATATTCTGCAGTTATCCAACCACTTCCACTCCCCCTTAGAAATTGTGGTACTCTATCTTCAACACTCGCTGCACATATTAATTTAGTTTTTCCAACCTCTATTAGTACTGAACCCTCTGCATATTCTATATAATCTCTTTTTATTTTAATTTCTCTTAATTCATTAGCTTGTCTTCCATCTATTCTTTTCATATTTCTTCCTTCTTCTATTTTTAAGAAAGCAATTAGGTTAGTTTTTTTATAGGAATTTAATTACCTTAAATATACAGTCTAACAATTTTTGTGTTATTAAGAAAGTAGTTAGGATTATATCATTACTAATAATTTTATTACTATTAATCTTATTATTATTAAATATCCAATGTCACTTTTTCTTAAAATTTTAAAAAAATTTATATAAAAAAGAGCTCTTAATTCAACTCAAGAGCTCGTGAAATTATATAAATTTGGTGGAGGTGCCGGGAATCGAACCCGGGTCCGAAGAAATATATCAGAAGTATCTACAAGTTTATTCTGTATTAAAATTCGCTATTTGGTTTATATACAGAAATACATTACCAACTGCTATTCCGAGTATCTTTTCACTCCCATCTTCCTCAGAAGAAAAGATGTGAGATAGTCTACTACCGGCATTCATTAAAGTCCGTAGACAAAACTTTAAGAATGTAGCCTTTTTAGGCTAGTGCGTATGCAGGTTCTGCATTTATATGTTTTTCCAGCTTCTTACGAGGATCTGGTCCTCGACTTGCAACTTTTGCTTCAATTTCCCCGTCGAAACCAATTCACCCCCACATAATAATTATACAACTTTTTTATAATTTTTTAAAGCTCTTTCTTTCTCCCTCTCATACTCCCTTTTCATTATATCTCTTCTCTTATCATACTTCTTTTTACCTTTTGCTAAACCTAATTCAACTTTTACATATTTACCCTTAAGATATATTTTTAATGGAATTATTGTATAACCTCTTTCAGTTGTTCTACCCATTATTCTATTTATTTCTCTCCTATTTAGAAGAAGTTTCCTGTCTTTATCAGGAACTATCCTTTCATATCCAATTTTATTATAAGGACTGATATGAAGACTGTGTAATATAACTTCACCATTTTTTACAGTAGCATAACTATCTTTAAAATTCACATTTCTACTGCGAACAGATTTCACCTCAGAACCTTCTAATACCATTCCAGCTTCATATTTCTCCTCAATTATGTAATTTCTATAGGCTTTTCTATTAGTTGCAATTATAATTTTATTTTCCATCTTTATTAATTTGAGAAGTTTTATTTTCTTCAATGATTTCTAATGTTATCTTTTTTGCTACTTCTAATTGTTCATCTTCCTCAGTTTTATCATCATCATTTATAATGATATCTGGTATAATTCCTATTTCCTCTATGCTTCTTTCAGAAGGTAGATAATAATTTGCTGTAGTAAATTTTATGCCTGAACTATCTGGAAGAGAAAAAATCTGTTGAACTGTACTTTTTCCAAAAGTGGTATTTCCAACTAATTTGGCTCTATTATGATCCTGTAGTGCGCCTGCAAGTATTTCCGAGGCAGAAGCTGAATACTTATCTACTATAACTACTAAAGGAATTTGAGCATATGGTGTATCTTTCCCTCTATATGTTATAGTATCTGCTTTTTCTTTTACTATTACAATATTTCCTCTGTTAATGAAAAGTTGAGCTAAATTAACTGCATCTGAAAGAAGACCACCAGTATTTCCACGTAAATCTAAAATTAGTGCTTCTATGCCTTGATCAGATAATTTCTCTAGTTCATTTTTTAATCTATTTGCTCCTCCTTCAATAAATCGAATATATCTAACATACCCTATTTTGTTATCTAAGATTTCAATTATTAAATTAGGAATTTCTATTTCTTCTCTTATAAGCTCTTTAGTAAATTTTTTATTTGTCTCAGGTCTAAAGAAAATTATAGTAACTTTTGTACCAGCTTTACCTCTAATTAGTGCTATTACTTCATCAATGTTTTTACTCTCAATTGATTGTCCATCTACACTTATTATTACATCATCACCTTTAATTCCTGCTCTATAAGCTGGTGTATTCTCTATTGGTTTAACTACAACAATTTTTTCATCTATCTGATTTACATACATACCAACACCAGAAATGTGTCCTGAGTAGTCTTCTATCATAATCTTATAATTTTCCGGATAAAAGAAATATGCATATTTGTCTTTAATTTGTAAACTCTTTACTATGGATTCATTTGCATACATAATAAGATCATCTGATTTAAGTTCATCTTTTTTCTCTATTAATTTCCTTATTATTTCCACTATGGAATCTAAAGAGTCCTCTGGATATTTGTCTTTAATTTTTTCTAATTCATCTTTATCCTGAGTTGATAAAAGTCCAGGATATTTTTCATCAGTGCTTTTAATTATCCCCTCAAAAGCTGAGGCAATTAATTCCTCTCTTTTAATATCATATAGGAATTCCTCCTCAATACTACCAATAACATCATTAATTGGAGAAATATTAATATCTGACCTTATTTTTACTACTTCTTTTATTTCTTCAGGTATTTTAAATAATTGTTGCTTTATATTACAACCAATACTAGAAGTAATAATTGAAAATATCAATGTAGATAAAATTATTATATAAATTCTATTTTTTACTTTTTTTGTAAATATTTTTTTTACCATAATAAAAATTTCTTTATTTTTTAAATTTTACTTAAAAAATATACCGATTATAATTTTACCAGAAATCACTATAGAGCCCTGAATAAAAATAGCTTTATTAAAAATTAGATATTTTATTAAACATGGTGTAAATTAGAGGTAATATAAAACAAGAAAAAGGGTGTAAATTAGAAGTAATTTGAAGGATTTTTTGCAACTCCATTTATCCTGACTTCAAAATGAAGATGAGACCCTGTACTAAATCCAGTTGACCCTATATATGCTATTACTTGTCCAACCTTTACTGATTGTCCATTAGAGATAATGATTCTCGAACAATGGGCATATAATGTTGAGTACCCACCACCATGATAAATTATGAGATAATTCCCGTAGCCACCTCCCCACCCAAAAGTGACTTTAACAACCTTACCATTTGCAGCTGCAAATATTGGTGATCCATATGGAACTGCAATGTCTATTCCGTAATGAAAAGCTTTGCGGGGATAATTCCTGTAACCAAAACCAGAAGATATCCTTCCACGAACAGTTGGCCATAAAAACTTTCCTGAAAAGCTACCTTCTCTTAAGCTAGCCAAATATGCCTCAATCATTTTTGCTTCTGCTTCTTGCTGTCTCAGTAAGTACTCAAGTTGTGTGGTATTTTTCTTTGCACTTGTTAACAGAGTGAATTTCTGATTATAAATTTCTTGAAGATCGCTTCTCTTTTTTTCAGTAATTATAATTAATGCGGTCTGTCTTTCAACCAAATGTTCATAATAATCTCTTTCCTTTTCAACTGCTTGTTTTTCAGCTATTATTTCAGCTCTTGTTTTTAATACATTTTCAACAATTATCGCATCTTTATCAGCAACTACATTCACTAATTTCCATCTATTAATAAAATCCTGTAAATCTATGGGTTCAGAAAGAATTGAAATAAAGCCTTCCTCTTTACCTTTATATATCTCTACTAACCTATTGACTAAAATTGCATATTTTTCTCTAAGTTCATTTTCAAGTAGAATAATTTTATTCTTTTTCTTTTCTAAGTCCCACTCAATTCCTCTTATTTCTGAGTTAAGCTCATCAAGCTTAGCTAAATGGTCATCTAAATCTGCTTGAATCTCATTTATCTCACCTTCTATATTATTAACCTGAGTCTGAAATTCCTTTTCTTTTTGCTTGGAAAGGTTTATTTGATTTTTAGTTTTTTCTTGTTCATTCTTAATTTGTTCAAGCTTTTGTTCGGGATTTGTATATATATTATTGTTAACACCATAAGCAGTATTAGAGAAAAGGAAGATAAAAATTAGGGTTAAAGAGAAAGCGCAAATTAAATTCTTTTTCAATTTTGTTTTCATTAATCTCATAATATGTGATTTTTATTATCAAGAACTGGCAATAATATACTAAGAATTATATTCTATCTCCTTTATTAAAATCCTCTTATTATAAATTATCAATAGAAATTACCTTTTCTATTTATAACTAATATTATATTTTAATAAATTTTCTGAGTGCAATCAAACTACCAACTGCTCCAATTAATATTCCTGTTATAAAAAGTAATAGAAAAATCTGAAATTGTAATGGATTTGTACCTGTTATAGCAAAATTCAATGGTAAGGGAAAAAGATTATTAAATGCATTCTCCAATCTTTTTAGAAATGACATATTGATTATAAAAATCAAACCTATTGCAATTAATGCTCCCATTATTCCTTGAATTGTGCCCTCAATTATAAATGGCCAGCGTACATACCAATTTGATGCTCCAACAAGTTTTATTACCTCTATTTCTTTTTTTCTTGAAATGATAGAAAGACGTATTGTGTTAAAAATTAAAATAATTGAAGATATAAATAGAAGTGAAATTATAAGAAGTGTTATAATTTTAATAGTGTTAGTAACTCTAAAAAACTTACCTACATAATCCTTCCCATAGGTTATATCATTAATCCATTTCCAATAATATTCTTTTTCTTTTTCTTCTTCTTCCCGTTCTTCAGGTATTGTTAAATCAAATATTTTCCCATCCTTAAACCTATTTGCAACGTCTTCAACCGTTTGCGGATTTTTAAAACTTATTTCAAATGAAGCTGGGAGAGTTTCTGGATCTATTATCTCAAATACTGAGCTACTTTCATCAAAACTTTCCAATAATTTTTCCATTGCTTTTTCTTTGCTACGATATTCAACATTTTCAATCTCATTCCAGGATCTTATCTCATTTTCATATTTATGAAGGAATTCTTCAGAAATATCATCTTCAAGATAAACACTTATCTCAACCTGTCTTTCAACAGCCTTTATAACTTGTCTGGAATCATAAATAACTATGGCAAGAGTACCAACCATAAGTAGTGATATTGCAACCTGAATAATGGCTACAGAAGTCATTACAAAATTTCTTCGAATACTTAAATAAGCCTCTCTAAAAAATAGTCTTGGGTTAATTCTCATAATATTTTTAATTATAAATTATTAGTTTCATAACCGTAGGTTCCCCTTTTCTGGTCTCTAACTATCTGTCCGTTATCTAATTCTATTACTCTTTTTTTCATCATATCAACCAGAGACCAATCATGTGTTGCCATTAAAACTGTTGTCCCAGTGTTATTTATTCGAGCAAGCAATTTAATAATTTCCAGTGAGATTTCGGGGTCAATATTACCAGTTGGCTCATCTGCTAAAAATAGTGGTGGCCTGTTTACAAAAGCTCTTGCAATGGAGACTCTCTGTTGTTCGCCACCACTTAGTTGCTCGGGATAGTTATTCGCTTTATCTTCTAATCCAACCAATTTTAAAATTTGTGGAACTTTAGTTTTTATTTCATATTTAGGTTTGCCTAAAACTTCAAGAGCAAAGGCGATATTTTCATAAGTGGTCTTATTTGGAAGTAACTTAAAGTCTTCAAATACACATCCAATATTTCTTCTTAAAAATGGAATCATTTTTTCGTGAAGTTTGCATATATTTTTTCCAGCTATATAAATTTCTCCAAAAGATGGCTCAAACTCTTTCAATATTAATCTTATTATGGTGGATTTTCCGGATCCACTTGGTCCAATAAGAAAAACAAATTCACCTTTTTTTATTTCAAATGAAATATCCCTTACTGAATAGTCTTCATTTTCATAGAGTTTAGTAACATTTTTAAATTCTATTAAACTTTCATCCATAAATTATCTCTAATATTAAATTAGTTTTAAATTATATCAAATTTTTTTAACTATTGAAATTTTTTTAAGAAAATATCAATATCTCCATCTAAAACCTCTGTCACCTTGGTTACTTCTAATCCAGTTCTATGATCTTTTATCATTTTATATGGGTGTAAAATATAGCTTCTGATTTGACTACCCCATGCTATTTCTTTTTTTTGTTTATGAAGTTTTTCTTTCTTTATTTCTCTTAAATCAATCTCTCTTTGATGTAGTCTTGAAATTAAAATTGTGAGAGCAGTTCTACGATTTAATGTTTGGGATCTCTCCTTCTGACACTGAACAATGATCCCAGTTGGTAAATGTGTTATTCTAACTGCTGAATCTGTGACATTAACATGCTGTCCTCCAGGACCACTTGATCTATAGGTTTCAACTTTTAAATCTTTTTGCTCTAACTTAATATCTATATCATTTTTAATTAATGGAGTAACCTCTACTGAAGCAAAAGATGTATGTCTTCTATGAGCAGCATCAAAGGGAGATAACCTCACCAATCGGTGAACTCCTTTATCAACTTTTAATAGTCCATACACAAATTTGCCATCTATTGTAAAAGTTGCACTCTTAATCCCAGCTTCTTCACCGTAAAAAATTGAGATTATTTCTGTTTTAAATCCTTTTTTATCTGCCCAACGCATGTACATCCTCATTAACATATTAGCCCAATCCTGAGACTCAGTTCCACCAGCTCCAGGATGTATATTAATAATAGCTGGTAGTTTATCATCTTTGTCTGTAAAAATTTTTTTTAATTCAAATTCTTTAACATCTTTAATTAATTCTGAAATTTTAATTGTCACTTCACTCGCTAAATCATTATCCTTGCCTTCTAATGCAAGTTGATTCATAAGTTGTATTTCTAATAACTCCTTTTTAAGTGTGTAAATATCATTGATTTCTTCTTCAAGTTTTGAAATTTTATCCATCACTTTTTTTGCATTTTCAGTATCATCCCAGAAGTTTTTCCTACTTGCCTTTTTCTGAAGTTCAGCCAATTTTTGTTTATTGGAATCAATATCAAGATGTTTCCAAAAATACTCTATTTTATCTATTAACTTTTTAATTTCATCACTATAATCTATTATCATCTGATTAAATTCAAAATATTTTTATTTAATTTTAACTGTCACAGCAAAGTTTGTACTTTTTTCCACTTCCACATGGACATGGGTCATTTCTTCCAATCTTTTTATATTTTGTTGCTATTCTTTTTGTTTTTACCTTTTTATTTTTAATTAATATCCTTTCTTTCGAAGCTTCTCTATCCTCTTCTTCTCCTTCTACTTTTTTTGCATGAAATAAAACTCTTAAAACATACTCTTTCATCTCATCTATCATTTGCTCAAACATACTATAGCTTTCATGCTGATACTCTATTAATGGGTCCCTTTGTGCATATGCATGTAAACCTATTCCATCTCTTAAATCATCCATATCTCTTAAATGTTCACGCCAGTGATAATCCATTACATTTAATAGAATATACCTTTCCAAGCTCCTCATCTGCTCAATACCAACTTCTCTTTCTTTTGATTTGTATTTATTCAAAAGGTATTCTTTTAAATAATTTTCAAGCTCTACTTTCTTATTTATATCTGAAATCGTAAAATTTGTGTAATTTTCAGGTGGAAGAAGTCGAATAAGAAATGAGTTTATTATTGATTTGTCACCTTGGTAAGATTTTATCTCTTCCAAAGAGAGTGTCTTCATTTCTTTCTCTACAACATCTTCTATCATATTTTTTATATTTTCAGTAATATTTTCTTGTTTTAAAATATTACTTCTCTGATTATATATAACCTCTCTTTGTTTATTTAATACATCATCATACTCCAAAACCCTTTTTCTCATATCAAAATGAACTGATTCAATCTCCTTTTGTGCAATTTCTACAGATTTTGTGACCAATTGATGAGTAATTGGTTCATCATCTGGAAAATTAAATCTTTCCATAACTTTCCCAATTCTTTCTGAACCAAACAACCTCATAAGTTCATCATCAAGAGACAAATAGAATTGTGAAGAACCAGGATCACCTTGCCTTCCTGACCTACCCCTAAGTTGATTGTCTATCCTCCGGGCTTCATGTCTCTCTGTTCCTAAAATATGAAGACCTCCAATTTTGGTAATTCCTTCTCCCAAAACAATGTCAGTTCCCCTTCCAGCCATATTGGTTGCAATTGTAACTGCTCCCATCTGTCCCGCTTTGGCAACGATTTCTGCTTCCCTCTCATGGTATTTTGCATTTAATACCTCATGTTTTATTCCCTTTCTTTTTAACATATTTGAAAGATACTCAGATTTTTCAACTGATCTGGTTCCAACTAAGACAGGCTGACCTATCTCATGTCTTTTGCTTATATCTTTTATAACATTTTTAAACTTGATTTCCTCATTTTTATAAATTAAATCAGGAAGATTATTTCTAACTAATGGTTTATTAGGAGGAATAACAACCACTTCAAGACTGTAAATTTTTCTAAACTCCTCTGCTTCAGTAGCTGCTGTTCCTGTCATACCAGCTAATTTTTTATATATCCTGAAATAGTTCTGTATGGTTATTGTAGCTAATGTTTGGTGCTCCTGTTTAATTTTTACACCCTCTTTTGCTTCTATTGCTTGATGTAATCCCTCACTATATCTTCTTCCTGGCATTAATCTTCCTGTAAATTCATCTATGATTACCACCTCGCTATTTTTAACCAAATAATCAACATCCCTTTTAAAAAGAATTAAAGCTTTTAATGCTTGATTTAGATGATGAATCAAAATTGCATTTTTGGGATCATAAAGGTTATCAATTTTCAACATTTTTTCAACACGTTTTACACCATTTTCTGTAACAAAAACGGATCTCTCTTTCTCACTGACCTCATAGTCTACATTTCTTTTTAATCCAGGAGTTAATTTTGCAAAAGTGTAATAAATCTTAGCGGATTCATAAGGAGCTCCAGAAATAATTAAAGGAGTCCTGGCTTCATCAATTAATATGCTATCTACTTCGTCTACTATTGCATAATAATGTCCCCTTTGAACCTGATTATTAGCACTGAAGATCATATTATCTCTTAAGTAATCGAATCCAAATTCATTATTGGTTCCATAAATAACATCGGAATTATACGCTTCTTTTCTTTCACTTACTCCCATTTCATTCTGAAGTAGTCCAATATTGAGCCCAAATTTTTTATATATTGGACCCATCCAGTTTGCATCCCTTTTTGCAAGATAATCATTAACAGTTACAATATGAACTCCTTTGTTTTCAAGTGAACTTAAACAAACAGGAAGTGTAGCAACTAACGTTTTTCCTTCACCTGTCGCCATCTCTGCTATCTTACCCTGATGTAAAATAATTCCTCCAAAAATCTGAACATCAAAATGTCGCATATTAATCGTTCTTTTTGCGATCTCTCTAACAACTGCAAATGTCTCTGGCAACAAATCATCAAGAGATTCCCCTCTTTTAAATCTGCTTTTAAATTCATTAGATTTAGAAACTAACTGCTCATCACTCAGTTTATTAATATTAACTTCTAATGAGTTAATATAATCAACGAGATTTTGAATATTTTTAACTGTTTTTCCTTCTCCAATGCGAAGAATTTTGCTTAATATGTTCAATTTAAATCAAATTTCCTACTTATCTTATTTCTCCTACTAAGAGGTATTATTTTTTGATTAATAATAAAAAATTTACAAAAAGTGTTAACCTAATTTGTTGATAATACATATATTTATTGAGATTGCTTCGGGACTTTGTCCCTCGCAACGACGTTTAAAAATTAGGGTAAAGCATAAATGATTTACCTTTTAAAAACATAAAATATATTTCTAATTTACCCAGATTTATTTTATTCAGATGGAGTTATAAGTCCAAAATTTTCATCCTTTCTTTTATAAATTACACTTACTTGATCTGTTTCAGAATTTCTAAAAATATAAAAACCATAACCAAGTAATTCCAATTGTTCCACTGCTTCTTCTGGAGTCATTGGGATAAATTCAAAACTTTTAATTTTAACTATTCTTGCTTTTTTCTTTCCCCCCGTAATTAACTCGTGTGTTGTATATAAATTAGATTTTTGAGTACTATCAATCAATCTATTCTTATATTTTTTTACTTGTCTTTCCAATTTATCAACAACAAGGTTAATTGCACTGTATATATCAGAAGAAGCTTCCTTTACCCTTATAGTTGCTCCTTTCGTTTTTAAAGTTACTTCTGCAATATTGTTTGCTTTTATACTTGGATTCTTCTCAACTAATAATTCAACATCTATATTTATAGCTTGATTAAAGTATCTTGATATCTTTGAAATTTTTTCTGTAACATGATCTTTAATATCTGGAGTTATTTCTATATTTTTACCTTTTATAATGATGTTCATCCTTGATATTCTCCTTTCAAAAAAATTATGAATTTTTTAAGTTTAAATTTTTAATTAAATAAAATTTTACAGTTTCCTAACATTTGAAGCTTCAGGACCTCTATCACCATCTATAATCTCAAATTCTACCTCTTGCTCATCTTCTAATGATTTATAACCTTTTTCTAATATCGACGAAAAGCGTACAAAAACATCATTACCTTCTTTAACCTCTATAAAACCGTACCCCTTTTCCTCACTATACCATTTGACTTTTCCTCTTTGCAAATTAACCTCCATTTTTCAAAATGATTAAACTGTTATGTCTTGAATTCAATTATTTTTAAATTTTATTTTTTGTTGATATTACATCAATATTGACCTGGCTAAAGTTAAAATATAAACATTCTTTGCCCCATTTTTTAATAGAACTTTTGAACATTCACTTACTGTGTAACCAGTTGTGTATACATCATCTATTAATAGTATATTACTACCACACTTTCCTTTATCACCCTGAAAATTAAATGCACCAACAAGATTTTTTCTCCTTTGACTTAACTGTAAACCCATTTGACTTTCAGTATTTCTCACTTTTATTAAAAAACCGTTAACAGGTATTTTTGTCATTTTAGCCAACTTCTTTGCTAATAGCTCCGATTGATTAAATCCCCTTAAATTTTTATCCTTTCTGGTCATTGGGACAAACTCTATTGAATTAAATAAATCGTTTTCATAATTCTTCTGATAAACTTTATAAAGAAGCTGAGCTAACACCTCAGTTAAAGATTTAATATGATTATATTTAAACTCTACTATCGCATCTTTTAAAACAGTTTCATAGAGACCAAAAGACCTCGCTTTAATAAAATATAGTTTCTCATCTCTACATTCTATGCATCTATCAACTGATCTTAAAGCAGGTTTACCACAAAATTGGCAGATGGGTTTTTCTATTTTAGAAATAGTATTTATACAATTCTCACAAAGAAATTTTTCATCTAATTTTGAACAAATTACGCACTTGGGTGAAAAAAATATATCAAGGAATGCTTTCAAAAATTTATCCATAATTAATAGGAATGATTATTTTTATCAATTATCTGTTGTGACATTATTTTAACACTGGGATGAATGATCGTCCCACTTGCTATTACACTTTCAGATCCTATTACTGCATTTTCCAAGATATGTGCTTGATCCCCTATCTCTGTTGATTCTCCTATTATGGCACCTATTAAACTTGCATCTTTACCAATATATCCACTCCCCCACTTAATACCTTTATATAGAACTGCTCTCTCCTTAATCAATGTATCATCACCTATAATAAGTGGACCAAATAGCTTTGCATCTTTCTCAATAATACAATTTTTGCCAATACAGATCGGTGGAGACATAATAACATCCTCATGAACCTTACAATTTTCACCAACTCTTATATTCTTGCTTATTTCAGTTCCCGGTATATTAACCTCAACCTTTCCATTTAAAGCATCGAAATTTCCTCTCATATACTCTGAGAGACTACCTACATCATTCCAGTATCGAGAATTTATGTATCCATAAATTGAAGTATTCTCTTCAACAATTTGAGGAAAAACATCAGCGCCAAAATCATAAAACTCATCATCCGGAATATAATTAAATATTTCAGGTTCAAAAACATATACTCCACTGTTAGCTAATTTGCTCTTTTCTTTACCTTGTGGGGGTTTTTCTTGAAACCCAATTATTCTTTTTTCTTCATTTAAAATAACTACACCATATGCTGATGGTTCATCCACAGTAGTCAATACCATCGTACACAATCCATTCTTTTGTTTATGAAATGTAATTAAATCTTTAAGATCTATATCAGTGAGTGCATCCCCACTCATTATTAAAAATGTTTTATCACCAAAGAAATCTTTCACTTTCTTCATTCCACCAGCAGTTCCCAAAAGTTTGTCCTCGTAAGAATAATGAATGTTTACTCCAAATGCAGCTCCATCCTTAAAATAGTTTTTAATTGCTTCTGGATACCAATGTAAATTTACGATTATTTCCTCAAAATTAAGTTTTTTCAACAATTCAATTATATGAGCCATGACCGGTTTATTTACTATTGGAACCATAGGTTTTGATATTAAATCAGTAAGGGGGCGAAGCCTTGTTCCCAAACCTGCTGCTAAAATCATTACTTTCATATCATAAACACACTCTTTTTAACCTCTTGAGCATTTTAGATTTAATTAAAACTTATGTTTAGTTTCTTTTATTTAATAATAATTTATTTTTTAAATTTATATCATATGGTGAATTTATAACTCCAAGTTCTGTTATAATAGCTGTTATATATCTTGCGGGAGTAATATCAAATGCAGGATTTTTTACTTTAGTCCTGGAAGGTGCTATCCGACTCTCACCAATAAATAACACTTCTCTTTTATCTCTCTCTTCAATGGGGATATCTCCACCGGAATTAATATTCATATCAATAGTTGAGGTTGGTGCAACAACATAAAATGGAACTTTGTTCTCTTTTGCCAAAACAGCTAAAGAATATGTGCCAATCTTATTTGCTGTATCTCCATTAGCTGCTATCCTATCAGCTCCCACTAATACAGCATCAACATCGCCTTTATTTATAAAATAACCAGCCATATTATCTGTAATAAGAATATGTTCAATTCCCTCCTTTTTAAGTTCGTAAGTTGTTAATCTAGCACCCTGAAGAAATGGACGAGTTTCATCAACCCATACTCTTTTTATTTTACCCTGCTTATTTAAGCTTCTTACTATACCCAAAGCAGTTCCGTAACCTCCAGTAGCCAACGCTCCAGTATTACAATGAGTTAAAACTGAAACCTTTTTATTAAAGAGAGCTGAGCCATACTGACCAATTTTTTCATTAATAGCTATGTCCTCGCTTTTAATAATTGTTGCTTCTTCAATTAGTCTATCCTTTAATTTATTAACACTCATATCAATATTGTTTATAGCAATATTCATCATTCTTGATAAAGCCCAAAAAAGATTGACAGCTGTTGGTCTGGCCTCGGATAAATGACTATGTGCAACTTTCAGATCATCTAAAAGAGCTTTGGATGTTTTTGCTTTACTTGAAAGACCTGCTAATGCAAATCCGTATGCAGCTGCAACTCCTATTGCAGGAGCACCCCTTATTACCATAGATTTTATTGCTTTTGCAACACATTTATAGTCATTACATATGATGTATTCATCTTTAAGAGGTAATTTTCTCTGATCAATCATTTTTACCTTATTATCAGCCCATTCTATAGATTTCATCCTTCCCTCCACTATTTTATGTTCCTGTTTCCCAAGAAGTTAAGTATTTTTGTTGCTCTTTTGTTAATTTATCTATCTTTATATTCATTGATTTTAATTTTAATTCTGCAATATAGTTATCTATCTTCATAGGAACCTTGTAAACTTTGTTTTCTAATTTTTCCTTATTTTTTATTAGGTACTCAACCGATAATGCTTGATTGGAAAAACTCATGTCCATTATACTTGCTGGATGTCCTTCAGCAGCACTTGAATTAATGAGTCTCCCCTCAGCTAAAAGATAGATTCTTCTACCATTATATAATGTATATTCATCAACAAAATCTCTTATTTTCCTTTTAGATTTTGATAATTTTTCCAAAGCTTTAACATCAATTTCAACATTAAAATGGCCAGTATTACATAAAATGGTTTTATCTTTCATCAACTTTATATGCTTTTCACCTATAACTCTTATATCTCCCGTAGCAGTTATAAAAATATCCCCAACTTCAGCTGCTTCAGATATTGGCATTACCTGGAATCCTTCCATAGCAGCTTCTAAAGCAACAATGGGATCTACTTCAGTTATTATTACCTGAGCACCCATTCCTTTAGCTCTCATAGCAACCCCCCTGCCACACCATCCATATCCACAAACCACAAAAATTGAACCGGCTATCAATCTATTTGTCGCTCTCAAAATTCCGTCAATAGAGCTTTGACCGGTACCATATCTATTATCAAAAAGATACTTTGTTTCAGCATCATTTGCAGCAATTATTGGAAAAGACAAAATACCTTCTTTTTCCATACTCCTTAATCTAATAACACCTGTTGTTGTTTCCTCAATTCCTCCAAATATGGATGATAATTGCTGTTTTCTATTTAAAT
This sequence comes from Candidatus Humimicrobiia bacterium, assembly GCA_049647085.1. Lineage (GTDB taxonomy): Bacteria > Actinomycetota > Humimicrobiia > JAHJRV01 > JAHJRV01 > JAHJRV01. The sequence goes on from JBARXA010000002.1 coordinate 49,746, forward strand.
GTAATTGGCTTATTGTATCAGCACCATCATCTAAAATTACTTGTGGATTACTATCCAACATCTTTGAAATATGAGAATAATATATCTTATCGCTCTCTCCTTTAATAGCAAATACTGAAATCTTATAGTCCTTAACTAAACAAGCACTAACATCGTCCTGAGTAGTTAATGGATTTGAGGCACACAGCATTACATCTGCTCCTCCTGCTTTAAGAGTCCTCATTAAATTTGCAGTTTCAGTAGTAACATGTAAACATGCTCCTACTTTAATTCCTTTTAACGGTTTCTCTTTAAAAAATCTATCTTTTATCTGGGAAAGTACGGGCATAAAATTCTCAGCCCACTCAATTCTTAGATTGCCTTTTTCTGAAAGTTTAATATCTTTTATATCATACTGCATTAATATCCTCCATAATTTGAGTTTTAAAAACAATTATAAAAGTTGGATATTTATAAGCTTTCGTTAGAAAATTCTCGTAGAAATTTCAGATGATAAAAATACTCAAATATTTTAAACTCGGTGCTTGATTTTATCTCTCCAATAATTAAGAGTATCTTCTAAGGTTTTTTCAAGTGGAATCTCTGGTTCCCAACCTGTTAATTCCCTGAATTTTGTAGAATCTCCTTCCAATATTTCAACATCGGAAGGTCGCATTCTTTCAGCATCTTTAACCACTTCAATATCTACTTCGCTCATTTCAAGTAACATTTTTAATATCTTCTCAATGCTAATGGATTTACCTGATGAAATATTATATACCTCACCTGGTTCACATTTTTCCACTGCTAACCAATATGCTCTTACTATGTCTCTTACATCCGTAAAGTCTCTTTTTGCATTAAGATTTCCTACTCTTACAACAGGATTTTTTGTACCAGCCTCTATTTCAGCAATCTGTTTAGCAAAAGTCGAGACAACAAAAACTTCACCTCTTCTTGGACCTGTATGATTAAACGCTCTTGTTCTTATTATCCTGATTCCATATGATTTATAATACTGATAACCTAAAAAATCCTGAGCTATTTTACTTACTGCATAGGGGCTTAAGGGTCGTAGCGTATTCTTTTCATCTATTGGTATTTCATCTTCATATACTAAACCGTATTCTTCACTCGAACAAGAAACATGAATTATTGGGTCAATACCTAAATCTCTTACAGCTTCAAATAAGTTTACTTCTCCAATTATATTCGTAGTTAAAGTTTCTACAGGAGCATGCCATGATGTTGGAACAAAACTTTGTGCAGCTAAGTGGAATATATAGTGTGGTCTTACCTTCTTTAACATACTCTGAACAGATACTCCATCTTTGATATCACACTCATATAGCTTTATTTTATCCTCAATATGAAAGATATTATCCTTTTTACTTCTCCATCTTATAGTTCCATAAACCTCAACATCAGGTTTAGTCAAACAATACTCAGCCAAGTGGCTTCCTACAAAACCTGTAATTCCTGTTATTAAAACTCTCATTTTAGTAAATTCCTCCTCCCTAATATAATCTTTATATTACAAAATAAAATATTTTATATCAACCTTATTTCACATTTTGTTGTTACAATTACAAAATGTCAAAGATATTTTCAATTATTTTATGGAGTCTTTTTTCAAAATTTTCTGAATTATATTTTTTGCAACTCTTTAATGAATTTTTTACAAGTTTATTTTGTAATTTAGTATCATTTATGACTTTTAAACTCTTCTCTTTTAACTGTTTTAAATTAGAGAATAAAAATCCATTATATCCATTCTCTACTATCTCTCTCGACCCTCCTTTATCTATAACAATGGGAATGCACCCAGCTGCCATTGCCTGAACAGAAGATATTCCAAAGTGTTCAAATCTTTCTGGATGCTTTTGCTCATCCTCTCCAAGTCCACTGGCATGCCAATATATCTTACTTTTACTATAAATAGTATTTAGTTCATCTCTCGGAACATTTGTCTTTATTACTATTGGATAGCCTTTTGAAGCTCTTTTTACCCTATCTAAATACCTGAAATGTTCTTTTTTCCCTTCTACTCCTCCAACTAAATATAGACTCTGGTCTTTAAGTCCCAGGTTATAAAGTTCTTTAAATGCTTTAACAAGTTCTATCTGTTTTTTATTATGATGTCCTACAAAAAATCTACCAACGCTTAGTATAATATTTTCTTTCTTTGCTTCCTTCTCTTTGAAGGAATCAATATCAACCTGTGGATAAAAAAGAAAGCTATCCTTTTTCCAAAGTTTCTTTATCCATCTCTTAGTATATTTTGAATTTGCTAAGATAAGATCGTAAGTATCTAAAAAGCTTAAATCATCAGGAAAGTTTATAAGATATGTGGGGAAAAAACCTATTATAAAATAAACTATTTTCCGAAAAATTGATAAAGACGAAATATTTTTAACAGAAACACCAAGCTGTCTTGTATCATTTGAAGCATAAAAATCTGCGGGGCAAAATGAGTTAGACTCTATGGTCATCGTATCATTATTTTTTAATGGAATTTTAATTTTAAAAACTCTACTTTTACTTCTTGGTAATTTGTGATATGTGTAAACATTTTTTTTACCAAAACTAATGTCAATATGTGTATCTGGGGCAGTAAATTTTCTACCACTATTAATTTTTAATCTGATTAACCCCTTCTTTATTAAATTCTCTTCAATTTTAAAAGTTGCTTTTCCTGAGGTCCAGGTAGATTTCTTCATTAAAAAACGCTTTGGATCATGAACTCCTTCAATTGGATTCAAACCATCCTTATATTTTTCTTCTTTGCTTAAAAACCAACTGTAGATATTTCTAGAAATATTCTTAAACAAAAATAAAGTTATTTTATGAATAAAATTGAAGTCCACATCAAAGGGTGTAGGAAAAAAAGTTAAATAGACATTTTTCTTTGCATAGCCCTTCATATAACTTAGATAAGTAGCATTTATAAAAAGGTCATAATCCTTTGTAATATTGCTACCATAATCAGATGAAATATATGGAAATACTCTTAACTTTACTCTTGAAAGGTCTAAATTAAGATGTCTTGATAATTTATCTAAATCGAAATATTTATTAGTTAAAATTTCAACATCATGATCTTTACTTAATAGTTCTGCCATCTTTCCCATATGTTTCTCCCCACCACCTAAAGTGGGAAGGTAAAGATCATATATTCCAACTTTCAAATTGCTGCACCTCTTTAGAAAGTAATTACTCCTTTATTTAAAACTGTCTTTGGAAATAGCTTTATATTATTAGTTAGAACATTTTGATCTCCAATTAAACAGTCGCTTCCTATAACAGTTCCATTCAAAATATGAACATTATTTCCAACTATAACTCCACTACATATAATACTTTTATTTAATACACAGTTGCTACCTATCTTACAATTATCCATAATAAGACTATTTTTAATTTTTGTGCCATTACCTATTTCAGTATTATTAAGTATTACTGAATGATTATTTACTATTACATTCTCTTTTATCTTACAATTTTCACCAATTACAAGCGGTGGAAACATGTTAGAACTCTTGTTAATCTCTGTATTTACTCCAATCCAAATGCCCACCTTTTCCTGGTTAAATTGAAAATCAAAATCTATTTTTCTATCTAAAATATCACCCTGCGCCTTTAGATATTTTTGAGAAGTTCCTAAATCTAGCCAATATGATTTTGAAGGAAACCCAAATACTTTTTCACCTTTTGACAAAAGTATTGGAAATAGTTCTCTCTCAAACGAATAATTCTTTCCTTCTGGAACAAGCTCTAAAACTTCTGGTTCTAATATATACGTTCCAGCATTGATAAGATTTGTAGTTATCTCATCCCACCTGGGTTTCTCTAAAAATTTTAAAACTCTACCATTTGAATCAATAGGAACAAGACCATACATTGTGGGATCATCAACAGGAGTTAATGTGATTGTAGCAGTTGCTTCTTTTTGCTTATGATATTTTATCAGTTCTCTAAAATCCAAAGAAGTTATAATATCACCATTAAAAACTAAGAAGGGTTCATCTCTTAAATATTTCTCTGCGTTTTTAACTGCACCACATGTTCCCAGGGGAACCTCTTCGGTTACATAGGTAATATTAACTCCTAATTTTTCACCATTTCCAAAATGAGAACTAAATATAGATGGCATATAAAAAGTACTTAGTATGATATCTTCTATTTCATATTTTTTAAGATTTCTTATTACAAATTCAATTAAGGGCATACCAACCAATGGAATCATCGGTTTTGGTATTTGATATGTTATTGGTCTTAGTCTGGTTCCTTCTCCACCTACTAAAATAACTGCTTTCATCCTATAAATCCTCCCGAAATTTAAAATTATAATAATTATTACTTTTTAAATTTTCTTTTTATCAATCCTGAAATATAACCTACCATTTTCGCAATATCTATTAAAAACTGTAAAACTGGAAAAGCTATCCATGCAAAAAACATTTTCCAAAAGGTTTCCCTTTTAAAAGTCTTTATACTTCGTGCATAAGCTTTTCTTACGTGAAATATAGCAAAAGGTAATGGAATAAGTAAAAATATAAAATTTCTAGTTAAAAGAAACACTAAAATTAATAAAATTAAAGAAATGTAAACAAAAAATCTCAGTGCATGCCTATAAAAATACATATTTGCAAATCCATCTCCAAATGCATATCTGAAATATTGTTTAAAGAGTTGAAAAATATTCCTCCTTATTTTCCAAAAAACAACAGCTCTCGGATTGAAAATTATATTATATCCAAGATTTTTTAACTTGAAATTAAAAAACATATCCTCGCCAATATATAATTCTTCAGGATATCCACCAACTTTTTCCCACACTTCTTTTTTAAAAGCAATTGATCTTGAAGAAGGCATGAATTTTTTCCCATTTATTTCATCAACCTGCGGCATAAAAAGACATGAAATTGTTCTCTCAAACCAGCTTTTACATAATGGTAAACTAAATCCTCCTACAACTTCTGCATCTTTATTGTATTTAAAACTATCAAAAAGATTCTCTAACCAATCCTGTTTTAATTCTACTCCTCCATCAGTTACTGCAATGAGCTCGGTATCAGAATTCTTAATAGCAAAGTTTCTACCCTGAGAAATATTAAAACCTCTTTTTATCTCTATATTTAGATTTGGCATTTTGTCCTTAAACCTTTTCAACTTTTCAACAGTGTTATCAGTTGAACCTCCATCAACGATTGTTATCTCTTTTGCTTTTAAGCTCTGATTAAAAAGAGAGTTTAAGAAATTTTCTATTTCTTCACCTTCGTTTTTTACAGTTACAACAATTGAAATTTCCATAATCCTTTAAAAATGCCATAAAAAAGCTTGGTAAAAATTTTTTAAATTTTCAAATTTAACAATTTTTCTTTCCTTAGAAAAAGTCAGTAACCAGGCTAAAAAGGATATGATAATTCTTCCTAAAAGTCCTGATAAAACAATTGCTTTTATAATATACATCCTATTTTTATACCCGTGTTTTCTAAAAAAGTGATATCTTGATTCTAATACTTGTATAAGTCTATTTGCTTCAGAATTTTTTGCACTTTGCGCATCATAATGTATGACATTAGCTTCTGGCAAGTAATATATTTTCCACCCTTTTTTCCAACACCTGTAGCACCAATCAGTATCTTCACTATACATAAACATCTCTTCATCTAAAAATCCAACCTCATTTAATGTTTCTATTTTTATCATTAAAGCAGACCCCGATGCCCAGTCAATCTCTTTTAGACTATTATGATCCCACCAGCTCATAAAATATTGACCAAAAAATCTGTTTTTAGGAAAAAGTTTGAACAAATAACTACTTTCGAGAAATTGTGTAGTTATATTAGGAAAAGTCCTGCAGGAAAGTTGTAATGAATTATCAGGATATAAAATTTTTGGTGCAACAGCTCCAGCTTCTGGATTTGACCTTAGAAAATCAACCAATTTTTCAATACTATTTTTTTTAATAATAGCATCTGGATTAATAAGAAATATATAATCTCCATCACACAATTTTAAAACTTTATTTACTGCACAGGCAAAACCTACATTTTCTTTATTCTCAATCAAATTTACCTGCTCAAATTTCTCTTTTACCATATTCACACTTTCATCACCAGAATTGTTATCCACAACCCAGATATCCAACAACAGTTTAGTTTCATAGGTCAATGACTTAAGACATTTCTCAAGCAAATTAACAACATTGTAACTAACTATTATTACGGATATTTTTTCATCTCTTTTTATCTTTGGATATTTAGGTATCTCTTTTTTTAAAACTATAACCATTTCTATTTATCCAATTTAGATTTTACAAAAATACTTCTTATAATAAATAAGATTCTATGTCTTTAATTTTAATTCTATTATAAATTTATAGTATGGTTTCGAAGACATTTTGAATTCCCCCTCTCCCTTTCCCTCTCCCACCAAGGGAGAGGATAAATAGTCGAGAAACTTTGCCCAAAGCTTTCTACATTTCTTTTTTATATTTCTCCCATTTTTCCATCCACTTGTAAATTTCCTTAAAATCAACCTTTTTTGATTTTTGAATTTTATATCTTTTTATTAATTGACCTGGTAATTTCAATAGAAGACTAAGGGCAACTTTTAATCTTACTTTAAGCATATTTTCAATTTTTCCTTCAAGCAGCAGATCTTTAAAGAAATGCCCTATTAAATATAGAATTGAAAGGTAATATTTAAACCAATATTTTATAACCACTTTAAAGGGAGCATTTTTTAGCAAGGTTAATAATCTATTTCTTAAAACATAAAAAGTAAAAAGTGGTGACCATTCCTTGCTTGAACCACTGTGATAATGTCTAACAACTGACTTTGGATTATATAAAATCTTCCAATTTAAATACCTTGCTCTCCAGCAAAGATCTAAATCCTCATAATACATGAAAAAATCCTCATCAAATAGTCCAACTTCCTTTAACATCTCACGTTTAAATAATGCACTCACACCGCTTGTTCCAAAAACCTCTTGCACCTCATCAAACTGACTTTCATCAAAGCTCTCAAAGCCTCTATCGCCACCATATCCTTGCTTGTCTATAAATATACCAGTACTATTTATTAAATTTTTTACCTGATACGATTGTTCTTTTGAAATGGAAAATACTGTTTTTATCTCCTTTAATCCAATATCACCTTTATATATTAACTCATCACCCAAAGTTATATTTAGAAAATTATCGGGTGAGAAAGACTGTAGAAATAAACTAACTTTTATTTTTTTCCCCACATCTTTGATTGGAATTGCCAGAACCGAACTATCTCTACTCCAGCAAAAATTACCCGACTTTATTTTTTCTGGAAGATAAAATCCTTTAATAAATTTAACATCCTCCGTAACATCTATCTTATTTATAAGAACTTTATTTACCCTTATACCTAACTTTCTTGTATCCCTTCCTTTTCCCATTTCTTTTGGCACAACAGCTTTGCAATCTAATTTAATAGGTAAATAGAAATAATGGAAATAAACTTTAGAGGTGATCGCTCCTATTTCTGGAAATTTATCTGCAACCAAAACAAGTTCCTTTAGCCAATCTCCATCGACCTGAGCATCGTTATTGATTAGAGCTATATACTCCCCTTTTGATTTTCTAATCCCTAAATTGTTTCCACCTGCAAAACCAAGATTTCGTGAGGATTCTATAAGTATTACTTCAGGATAATTTCTTCTAACAAAATCAACTGAACCATCAGTAGAGGTATTATCAACCATAATAACTTCATATCTTTCTTTAGGATAATCTATTGAAAATATCGATGAAAAACATTCATCTAAAAAATGTTTACCATTGAAATTTACAGTTATTATGGATACAAAAGGCAAAAATTCCATTAATCTTTCTACTTATCAATTACTTAATTTTTATTAATACTTAAATTAATTAATTTCTTATAGATTTGTGGCATGGTTTCGAAGACATTTTAGTTGAGAAACTATGCCCAAATCTTCCAATTATTTTTAAGTAGTAGTTATTTTTTTGCAAATATTACCATCTGCTTTGATATTCTCATACCAAAATTTTCTAAAAGACTTAATTCAGAAGAGATGTCTTCTATTCTCTGCCTTAAGTTGTCCACTTCATGATCAGTTAATTTTTTAGTATCAATGAGCTTAAAGCTCCTTTTTATCATTCTTACTTCTTCTAAAATTCTGTTTAGTTTGTTACTTAATAATTCTTCCAGGTCACTGTTAATAGCCAGGAGACCATTTCTTAACAATGAATTTATCTGATTGGTTTCCCTGTTTAATTGTAAGTGAACATTATGATTTATAGACTGCATTGTTTTATTATAACTTCTTCTAATATTTTCAAAATATAAACTTGCAACAAAATCAAAGTACTTTCTTATTCCTCTTCGTTTCTTTACTTTAGGTTCCTTTTCTGTTGATTCTCCTTTAACCTCATTAATCTCTTTATAGAATAACTCTTCTATTAAATCATCTCTTAAAATATCAAATCTACTAATAAGTTTTATATCTCTAAAATCTTTTCTATCAAGCTTTATTATCCTTGGTTCACCTAATATTTCCTCAATTTTTGTTATATAATCTTTCAGACTCTCTTCTAATGCTCTACTGAATATTGCTGAATATTTAAGAACGGTTTTATCTAAAATCTTAAACCCTATATTTTTTAAAAGAAGCTCAATAGTGAATATATATTTCTCCAAAAGAGTATCAATTGATTCTTGTTCAGTAACAAATCTACTGAAATAAGGTAAACCTGGTAATATAATTCCTAATAATCCATCCTTCTTTAGTAGTATTAATATCCGAGAGATAATACTATAAAGATCCTGATAGGAAATAGGTTTAAATGAACTTCTTACAATAGCAGCATCGTATCTTTTACTCTTTTTTAATTCATCTTCTAAATTATGAAAATCTATTTCTACTCTTAAATAATCATCTTTCTTTTCGATGTCTTTTAAAAATTCAATTGGGACAAAATTTATATCCTTTTCCTTACTAAGCTTTTCAAATAGAAAATCTTTTTTATTTGAATATAGAAGTATCTTATTATAATTTTTAAATTCATTATTACATATTTCTATTAACTCATCTTCAGCTTTGTTTTTTAAAATATGAATGTATTTTTTATCAGAAGCATAATAAGGTTCTTTGAAATATCCCCTTAATGGTTTAACTACATTTGGCCATATGTAATTATTAGTTTGATTAGCTACATTATTTTTATAGATTGTATAAATTGAAGTATTGTCTATTATTTCTGATATAGCTCTCGCCCATCCCAGATAATCTTTATAATCAACAACTTTTCCCATACTATATCTTTTAACTAAATTGTGAGACCAATCCCCCTTTGTTGTAATAATTGGCAAACCAGCCCAGATGTAATCCAGTATTCTTGTTCTAAATGAAAATCTTGTTTCAATATGAGAAGGATGAGCACTTATTCCGATATCAGATTCAAGTAAAAAATTCTGCCTATCTTTATAATCAACCCACTTATTAAAAAATATGTTCTTATTATAAAGTCCCATTTTTTTACTTAAATCTATTGCTTCAGATACCTTTTTCATTTGAGGAAGTCTCGGATCTGGATGTTCTACGCCAAGAAAGATCAAATTTATATCTTCCCTCTTTCTACATATTTCTCCCATAGCCTTAATGGGAGTTATTGGATCCAACCAGTTCCATATACCTCCTCCCCATAAAACGACTTTATCATTTGAACCTATATTCTCTATAACTCCTTTCATAACTTTCCTCGTATGTTTGGGTTTTTCTGCTGGAATTCCAAATGGTACAACATCAATCAATTTCCTAAGAGTCTTATCCTGATCATATGTGTTTGGATTTATTCTTCCAACAGAACTTAACATACCTAACCAGAGATCTCTTTGTCTTTCATTAGCACAAATGAACAGATCGCCAAGTTGTAATTGACTTTTAATTGTAGAAAGGTCATTACTTGCGATTCTTAGTCTCTCACCCATACCATGATAACTAAACATCTCCAGGCTCTCAAATTGAAAAGGATTATACAAATCTACTACAACCTTTCCTTCAAAAAATTTCAGAAATGGAAAGAAATGTAATATATAACCTTGAATAATTATTGTTTCAGCATCATTAGTAAATAGTTTTAGTGAATCTGGAGCTTTGTAATCATATCTTTTTGTTTCAAAACCTGGTGTGGGTAGGTCACATTCATTTGGAACAGCCAGGGTTACCTCACCTAAATCAGATAAAGTTTTGGCAAATTCATAGTATCTTATTCCTGGTCCAGCCATTTGGCTTCCAATAACATCGTAGCTTATTATTAAGATATTATTCTTTTTCAATTTTTTTCACCTAACCTGTGTTGGCTTATTAAAAACATCTAAAAATTATTAAACATAAATTTATGAAATATATTTCTTTCTTCTATGTAAAGTTGAAAAAATATTTACTATATTAATAAGATATGCTTTTAAAAGAGGTATATTCTCTTTTGATATCCTTTTGTTTCTTATCCAATTTATCTCATTAGGTAAAAAATCATAAATAAATTTTCTAAAACTATAGTTTTTAAAAATAAACCTGATTCTATTTTTATGATAAAAATAATAAAAAGTTGAACTAAATAAGCCACTTGATGATGCTTGTTTATGAATGCATACTGATTTTGGTTCTAATATCAACTTATATCCCAAATTTTTAGCCATTATACAAAAATCTACTTCCTCAAAATATCCGGGGAAATATGCTTCATCAAATCCATTTAATCTCTTATGAAGACTTTTTCTAAATGCTATCGATGCTCCTGTAAGATAATCTACGTCATTTTTACCAAATTTACTCTTTAATTTTTCTTTTATTTTTTGTTTTATCCCCTCATTATCTTCTAATGAAACCTCTTCTAAGTTTAATTCAATATGTTCAGTTATACCATTTTTTTTAATTACTGCTCCAGCATGCTGAATAAATGATTGATTACTATCTAATATAATACTTCCTACTATTCCGATCTCTTTTACTTTAAAAGCTTCAATTAGACTTAGTAGCCATTTCTCTTTAACAACAACATCTGGATTTAAAAGAACAATTATATCTCCACTTGATAAATTAACTCCCAGATTCACTGCTCCAGCAAAACCGAGATTTCTTGATAACTTATGAATTCTTACTTCGGGAAAATTTTCTTTAACTATAAAAACAGAATTGTCAGAGGAAGCATTATCAACAACAATAATTTCATAATAAGGATATTCTTGATTCTTAATCGAATTTATGCAATCAAATATAAATTTTGAACTATTATAGCTAACAATAATTATAGAAACTTTTTTGAAATTTGACTCTTCATTCATATTAAAAATATTCTTTTTTTTATGAATTTTAGATAGTTATAAATTCTGTATATAAGTTTTTTATGAAAAAGTTCCTCAAGCTCCGCTATTCTTTCACCTCTAACTTTAATCATCTCTTGTTGAGATTTAACAATCCTCTCTAAATTTTGAAAAGCCTCCTCTCTACTTCTATCCAATACTCTTTCCATTCCTCTATCAGGTGATGTTTTTGGATTTCTTGCCCATTCTCTTAGAGGTTCCGTTGTTTTGTAATAAGTCAAGTTTTCAATTACATACTTTTTTGCTTTTTCAGTAACTTTTTTTGCTAAATTTGGATTTGAGATTATTTCAACAATCTTATCATTTAAAGATTTTGCATCTTCCGCTTTGTAGGTAAATCCCAATCCTTCTTCTTCTAAAAGATATGAAAGCTCACAAACCTTTGAACTCAGTACTAAAAGACCCGCTCTCATCCATTCTAAAATCCTATTTTTACTTCCTAAAAAAACTTCATATATTTTTTTATCTACATTAATTCCCAAATTGGCTTCAAAATAATAGTTCTTAACATCTTGAGTAGGGATCCATCCTTTCATTATAAATCTATCTTTAAAAGGTGAATTTTCAATCTTTTTTAAAAAGTGAGAATATGTCTTTTCATCAATTCCTTTAATCTCTCCCCCTGTTGAAACAAATTTTATTTTTGGGTTTTCATTCATTACCATCGTTAAAGCATTAAAAAGTGTATCAACATCAACCCATGTGTTGTAACCACCACTATAAAGAATCACGAAGTCATCTTCTTCTACATCAATTCCCCTCAAGACCTTTTTAGTGTGAGAAAAATCATCCTCAGGTGCCGCACATGGAATCAATCTTGTAAAGTTGTATTTAGAAGTATATCGATTTAATCTTCCTAAAATCCCCAATTCACCAATTGTTGCACTTTCTTGTCGTTTTGAAACACATGAAAAAATATCAGCATTATTGACTATTCTCATCTCTTGATTTAAATAATGAAAAAGTACCTCATCATCATCTATAGATGTAGCTCTAGCCTGTGCCTCTGCCATTACATGACCAAAGAGATCAGCCCAGAAAGGGGCATTGGATTTTATTTTAGTTGCAATAAATGAAGGGTAAAATGTGGCACCAATAATACAATCTGGAATGAATTTATCATGGATATTATTTAAAATCAATTCATCTTCAAATTCTTTTTTCTCAAGAGGAATGAGATAGAAGGAATATTTTTCAAATTCCTGTTTGTATTTGTTTAAATCAATTGGATATGTGACCTTAACTTTATTATTATTTTCATAAGTGGATGGTATTTTGTATGCTACAATACAAACTTCATGCTTATCTTCCAGCAAAGATTTGGCAAATTGCCATGTTCTGATGCCTGTTCCATAAACTTTCCTCTCCTTTTCAAAAGGAAGAGGTGCCATACCTAATATAAGAACTTTACTCATTTTTATATAGAATCAAATCCTGATTACTCTTAATATTTTGTTTAATTTATGCTTAATTATACACATAATTAAATATAAATAAAAAGTTCCTCTTATAAAAAAATCCCATATTGATGTATAATTAAACAAATTTAAAAAAAAGGAGACTTATCTATGAGATTTCTAATAACAGGTGGGGCAGGATTTATAGGTTCCCATATTGTAGATGAGCTTCTTTCATTGGGAGAAAATGTTGTTGTAATTGATAACTTCAATCCATACTATGATCCAAAAATTAAGTGGAAAAATATTTCAAATGCTCAAGAAAATCCAAATTTTAAACTATTAGAAGGCGACATTTTGGATAAAGATCTTTTAAATGAGATTTTTTCATCATTTGATATTGATATTTTAGTACATATGGCTGCTCAAGCTGGTGTAAGAGGCTCAATAAAAAATCCAGAATTATACACAAAAGTAAATGTCCTGGGTACTTTAAATTTACTTGAAATGTGTAAGAAATATAAAATTAAAAAAATGATTTTTGGTTCTTCGTCCTCTATCTACGGTAATGGTGAGGTTCCTTTCAGTGAAAATAATAAAGTTGATGAACCGATATCTCCTTATGCTGCCACTAAAAAAGGTGCGGAATTACTTTGCTACAATTATTATCATCTCTACGAAATCCCTATCACCTGCTTGAGATTTTTTACTGTTTATGGACCAAGACAAAGACCTGGGATGGCAATTCATAAATTTACAAGACTTATGAATGATAATGAACTAATACCAATATATGGTGATGGAAGTAGCAGTAGAGATTATACTTATATTACCGATATATTGGATGGAATAAAATCTGCAATAAAAAAAGATTTAGGATTTGAAACTATAAATTTAGGTAGTTCAGATCCAATAAAACTACTGGATTTAGTAAATTTAATTCAAGAAAAGATGGGTAAAGAAGCAAAGTTGAGTTTTTTACCTCCTCAATCAGGAGATGTTGAAAGAACATATGCAGACGTTTCTAAAGCAGAAAAATTACTAGGGTACTCACCCAAGGTCAGTATTGAAGAAGGAATAGAAAAGTTTGTAAAATGGTATCTAAATCAAAAGGAATAAGATGGAAGAGCTAAAAAATAAATTAGTTAATTGGATAAGACAACAGGTTGAAATGGCTGGAACTGGTGGTGTGGTTTTTGGTTTAAGCGGAGGAATAGATTCATCAGTTACAGCTGTTCTTTGTAAGGAATCACTAAAAAATAGATGTATTGCGTTAATTATGCCCTGCAATAGCATCAAAAAGGATATAAAAGATGTATATCTTATCATAAATAAGTTTTCTATCCCTTGCAAAGAAGTTGTTTTAGATGAAGTATATAATAATTTAATATCCATCTTACCCAAGATTACTTTGGATAAAAAAAGTTACCAAATTGCAAAAGCAAACCTAAAGCCAAGACTAAGGATGTTAACTCTTTATTATTTTGCAAATAGCTTGAACTATTTAGTAGTTGGAACGGGTAATAGGAGTGAACTTGCGGTTGGATATTTTACAAAATATGGAGATGGGGGTGTAGATATACTTCCACTAAGTAATCTTACAAAATCGCAGGTAAGAGAACTTGCAAAATATTTAAATATTCCCAAAAGAATAATTGAAAAACCACCCTCAGCAGGCTTGTGGAAAGGACAAACTGATGAAGGTGAGATGGGAGTAACTTATAACCAAATAGATAAATATATAATCTCAGGAAGGATTGAGAAGTCTTTTAAAGAAAAAATAGAAGAAATGATCATTAAATCTGTACATAAAAGAAAAACACCAACAATTCCAGACTTTTAAAATTATATAAAATATGATGTTTAAAAATTAATTGGATGCACTATCAAGTTAAATATTGAATTAGGAATAGAAAGATTTGTAAAATGGTATTTAAATAAATTTTAAAATATCTTTTAAGGAGAAATTTTGGAGTTAATTAAAAACACAAAAATAGAAAGAAATAAGGATAAAACTTTAGACTTATCAGTAGTCATTCCCATTTATAATGAAGCTAAAAATGTTGAAAATTTATATGAAAAATTAGAAGAAGTATTATCAAAATTAGATAAAAGTTATGAGGTATTACTGGTTGATGATGGAAGTACAGACGGAACTATTGATAAATTGGCTGAAATTCGTAAAAGAAATCCAAAATATAAGGTCATTCAATTCAGAAGAAATTATGGTCAAACAGCAGCAATTTCAGCTGGATTTGATTATGCTACAGGAGATGTAATTGTAACAATAGATGCTGACCTTCAAAATGACCCGAAAGATATCCCCAGGATACTAAAGAAAATGGAAGAAGGATATGATGTTGTGAGTGGCTGGAGAAAGGAAAGAAAAGATCCTTTTTTAACTAGAATAATACCTTCAAAAGTCGCTAATTGGCTTGTTTCAATTTTAGCAGGCATTCACCTTCACGATTATGGTTGTACATTAAAAGCTTACTCTAAAGATGTAGTAAAAAATGTACAACTTTATGGTGAAATGCATAGATATATTCCTGCATTAGCAAGCTGGATAGGTATAAATGTTACAGAAATTCCAGTTTCTCATCATAAAAGAAAATTCGGGAAATCAAAATATG
Organism: Candidatus Humimicrobiia bacterium; assembly: GCA_049647085.1. Classification (GTDB taxonomy): domain Bacteria; phylum Actinomycetota; class Humimicrobiia; order JAHJRV01; family JAHJRV01; genus JAHJRV01. The sequence goes on from JBARXA010000002.1 coordinate 65,146, forward strand.
GATTATCAAGAACACCAAGAGTTATTTTAGACCTTATTACACTAAAATTTTTACTCAGTTATTCAACAAGACCAATTCAAATCTTTGGATCTATTGGTATAATAACTGCATTTTTGGGATTCCTAATTGCACTTTTTTTATCATATGTAAAACTTGTACAGAAACAATCCATTGGAGATAGACCATTGCTTCTATTAGCAGTTCTTCTTATCTTTTTAGGATTTCAGTTTATTTCTATGGGTCTTTTAGGAGAACTTGCTGTTAGAACATATCATGAAGCACAAAACAAACCCATTTATTTTATTAAAAAAATACTCGATTAGAAATGAAAAAAAGCAAAAAAATATTTAATTTATTTAGAATCTACCTTAATTATATAAGAAGAAATAGTACCCTTTCCTATAAACCAACAAAACTCTGGATTGAAACTACTAATGTTTGCAATTTGAGATGCAGACTATGTCCCAATAAGGATATCCCAAAAGAACAAAAGGGATTTATGGATTGGAAACTTTATAAAAATATAATTGACCAATCATATAATTATCTCCATGAAATATATCTTTTCCATAGAGGTGAATCGCTTCTTCATCCCCGGATAATAGATATGATTAAGTATGCAAATTCAAAAAATTTAAAGACAGTTTTACATACAAATGCAACAGTTTTAAATGAAGAACTTTCAAAAGAACTCATTGACGCAAAACTTGATTTCATTTCATTTTCCTTTGATGGTTACGATAAAGAGATGTATGAATCAAACAGAACACCTGCTAAATTTGAAAAAACTCTTTTTAAAATTATTGAATTTTTAAAATTAAAGAAAAATATTGGAGCAAGTCTTCCATACACAAAAATTCAGGTAATGGAATATACAAACGGATATGATAAAGAGAAACTAAAGAAACAGAAAGAATTGTTTCTAAAAAATTTCGAAGGTCTTCCAGTCAATGAATGGGTTGTACGAATACCTCATAATTGGGGAGGAAGTATTCCAATATTAGAAAATGCTGAAGAATTAAAGAAAATGGGTTTTAAATATGTTCCTTGTCCCTTTTTATGGTATTCATTAACTATATTTTATGATGGAAAAGTTGTTCCCTGTCCCCAGGATTGGTTTGGAAAGATTTCAATTGGAGATGTTAGAGAGAATTCTTTAGTAGATATTTTTAATAGTGAAAAACTAATAAATCTTAGAGAAACAATCTCAAATGGTGATATAGAAAATATGATACCCTGTAATAGTTGTGATAGAGTCTGGAGAAAAACCTTTTTAGGAGTCCCAACAGATTATCTATTGCCATTTCTTAAATTGAGTTTAGAATAGAAATATAGCCTAAGTAAAAAACCATCTCACCTAAAAAGGTAATTTAGTAAAAGATAATGTTTAAAAAGTTAAAGATATCTACTAATATATCTATCAAATAGTTAATAAGTTGTTAAGGAGAAGAATGTGAAAAAGTCAATTTTAGCAATTTATTTAATTTTAGTATTAATCCTCATCTCCATTTATGCTTTATTTGACTATATACTTCCTTTTATACATGTGACCTTACCAACTCTTATATACAAATTAATAATATGCTTACTCCCCGTTGCTATTGGCTTTTTTATTAGCTATTTTATTTTTAAATTAAAAAATCCGGAAATTGAAAGTACAAATTTTGATTTTAGAAGATTCGTAATTTTTGGTATTGTCCCTTTTCTTTCTTTAGTTATATATTTAACTTCAATACATACTATTATAAGTGAGAAAGTTTTTAAAAATATTGAAGCTTTATCCATCTTTTTCAAATACATCTTCGAAAAGTTTGACTTATGGGGTTTGTGGTTGGGATTTGCATTAGGTGCTTCCTTTAAAATTTCCAAGGGTGAGAAGGGATAAGAAAAATTTTAATTTTCAATTATTTCATAAAGAAATGCTGGATCCCAATTTTTATCACTTGAGGTAAAAATAACCCTTTTATCAGTACCATCAGGATTCATTATCATAATAGAGTAATTACTCCTACCATCTTCTGTATGATAAGTTATAAATTCACCATCAGGTGAGAATGATGGATGTGAATCCTCTCTATTTGGATTTTGAGTGATATCTTTCATTTCTTCTCCATAGTAAGTCATAGTGAGTATTTCTCTATGCTTATCATCGCCTCCCCCTTCATAAGAAACAAATGCTATAATATCCGCATTTGGGGAAATAACTGGTATCCTTTTTCTTCTATTATCCTGTGAAATTTTCCTACTATTTTGACCCTCGTAATCCATAACATAAATATCCTCTCTTCCAGGAGGACCTGATTCATATATAATTTCATCAAAAAATGGATGAGCAGTTACATGCCAATCACTAACTGCTGCATTAAAAGTCAATCTTTTTTTATTACTGCCATCTGAATTCATTCTATAAATTTCCCAATTCCCATCCCTATTTGATTGAAAAAATATGTAATTTCCATCAGGTGACCAAGAAGGATAGGCATCATCTGCAGGATGAGTTGTTAGTTGCTTTTTATCTGTTCCATCAGGCTTCATGATAAACATATCCCAATGTCCATTCACTTCTGAAGAATACGCTATTAATTTTCCATCCGGTGATGGTGCAGGATACCTATCATCTCGTTTATCTGATCTAGATATAAGTAAATCTAATCCAGTTCCATCGAGTTTGATTCTATATAAATCCTCATCCCCATCCATATTTGAGGTAAAAACTATCCACTTTTCTCCATATTTAACAGGTTTTAGTGGAGGTTCTTCGGTAGATTCCTCAGTAGTTTGAATAATTACCGTTGGTTCTTCTTGTGCTTTTTGTTCTGTTTCTTCTAAACTTGTTTCAGATGTCTCTTCCTCGGTGCTAATTTGTACACCTAAGCACCCACGACAGGAAGTATTGGTTACAATAATTACTAAAATAAAAAACATCATAATAATTGTTAAAAATATTTTTTTTATGATGTGTATAAAATATGTCTTTTTCATTTTATTTTCACATTTTCCCTATTTTAATAAAATTTGATAGTGTTCGTATTATACTTTGCCCTCTTGATAATTTTAATATAATTTGTTATTTTTTCCATTATATTTTCGCATCATCCTTATTCTTAGTTCCAAAATAGATTGGTGCCATCATAATAATTAAACAGATACCACCTAAAACTATTGTATAGACTAAAGAAATAATATGAAAACTTAAAGCTGCTACTACTGCCTCTTTTTTGCTTAATACTCTTAATAAAATCAATGGATAAGCAAATGCAACTTCATATGTTCCAACACCCATAAATGTATGAGTAGGAAGTAGTGCAGAGAACTCCGCAGTTGAAGTGCTTAAAAAAACTTTTAAAAAATTAAGGTCTTTATATACATAACCATAAAATGCAACAACACTATGTAATAAAAAATAGTATGCTGTAAATTTTAATACTCTTATTACTAATGTTATTAAAAAAACATATGTATATACTCCTTGACTTCTTATCTTCATAATACTCTCTTTTGTTAGATTTAGTTTCTCTCCTATTTTCTTTACAAACTTTTTCTCACCAATTCCAATCTTTTTAACTATCCAATTGTAAAAGGTCAAACCTAAATTTATTATTTTTGTTAAATTTAAAAGAATGATTATTAAAATAATAGTGATAACTACTACAATAAGCACTATATTTACTGGTAGAAATGGAATATTAATTCCAACTAACAGTAGTGACAAAATAATAAGAGGTGTAATCGTTATAAAATCAAAAAACATAGCAACAATCATTGTTGACAGTCCAACTTCTATAGGAAATCTAAATCTCCTGTTTAAGAAATAAATATGAGAAAGTGCTCCCAACCTTGCTGGAACAGTCTCCTCAAGAAAAGCTCGAGCCCAAGTAAAAAGAAACAAATTAAAAATAATGGGACTTTGAGGTCCAATTAACAATTTCCAACGAATAGCTCTCACAAAGACACTTAAAGCAGATATTGAAAAAGAAATTAAAAGACTCTTGAGATAAATATTTGAAAAAGATTTGGTTATGTCCTGGAATGTAACACCAGAAAATTTAAAAAGAATTATTAGTATCAGAAATCCTAAAACGAACTGAATAATTCTAAATAATATTTTTTTAAAATTTATTTTATTTTTAATTTCTTTTTTTATATCTTCCATCTTTTAAATAAAAATATCAACCGCTTTTATTTATATACTAATTGCTTCTTTATATATATAAACCACCCTTATAAAGATACTTACTAATTTTTTGAAAAATTTTTTAAAAGATTTTTTTATATCTTATTACTATATTAGACTTTCAATATAGATTATCAGTTCCCTCCTTAAATTACAATTTTATTATTGTTTCCTCCCTGCAATATAATATATAGAATTTAATATATTAACTTAAAAAAATATAAAATTTTAGATTATAATACTAATTTAAATATAGATTTATCTTTTTACCAAATCAAAGTTTTAGAAAAAAGTAGGACTATACTAAAACCCAAAAAAATTATTTCTTAAAAATAAAATATATACCTGTATATTTATATAATTAAAGATTTATTAAAAAGGATACTTATTATACAATCTGAAATTTAAATTTTAGCTTAAAAAGTAATGAAAATTGAAAAAAACAAAACAAGAAGAAAAATAATATTCAACTTACTTAAATTAATAGTTAGCTTAATCCTCCTTGCATATTTTATAGCATTTATCATCATCCCTGAATGGCCAACAATAATAGATTCTTTTAAAAATATTAACTATTTTTATCTTCTAATAGTAATTTTCATAGCTTTTCCACTAATTTTGGTTAGTTGTCTTAAATGGCAGTTGTTACTAAAAAGTAAAAATCTAAATATCTCACTTTCTAAATTGATAGGACTCTATTTAGCTGGGTACTTCTTCAATAACATGATTCCCATAGGTTTTTTAGGAGGAGATTTTGTTAGAATCTATGAAACTGCAAAACAAACAAAAAATACACCGGATTCTTTGGCAGCGGTGTTCATGGAAAGAATTATGGGAATAATTGCTTTAATGATGTTTGCAATCTTCTCAATATTTCTAAAATTTCAGCTTTTTTTAAAAAATCCAACAGTACTTTTAATTATTATTTGTATAATTACAGCTTTAATTATTTTTATATGGATGATTTTTAATCCAAAAATATTAAATTTGATAAAAAATATTATTAAAATAGATCTACTTAAAAAATTATTTATAAAAGTTGATGAATGGGTAGTTGCTATAAATCGGTATAAAAATGAGAGAAGAGTTATTTTTTATTCCCTTGTTTATTCAATTATCTATAACTTATTAGCAATACTTAATGTTTATTTCTCATTTCTAACCTTCAACTATAAACCAAATTTTTTAGATGTTTTTATAGTAGTCCCATTGACTCTTTTAATAGTGCTATCTGCTCCCATAACATCTGCGGGATTGGGTTTATTTGAAAATGCAATTGTATATTTGTTCTCTTTAGTAGGAGTTTTGGGTTCTATTTCAGCATTAGTGGCACTATTGTTAAGAGCAAAAGTAATATTGTTAGGATTAATTGGTGGTATAATCTATTTTTTTATAAGAAGTGATAAACCAAAAAAATTTTAAATAAAATTAGAGGTAATATATGAGCGATTTTGCAAAATATAAGGATATATTTATAGGAAATAAAAATCTTTTTTATTTAATTAAATATGAACTCTTTACTACCTTGTTTGATCAAATTCCGGGAGCATTAGGACTTTTTTTAAGAAAAACTTTTTATCCAACACTTTTCAAAAGAGTTGGAAAAGGTACAATTTTTGGTAAGAACCTCATTTTAAGACATCCTCATAAAATTGAAATAGGAAAAAATGTGATTGTAAGTGATCACATTATTTTAGATGCTCAAGGCAAAAAAGATTCAAAAATAAGAATTGATGATAATTGTTTTATCTCTAATTTCTCCATAATTTCTGCAAGAAATGGCCAAATTGGGATTGGAAAAAATACAAAAATTGGAAGTCATTGCAGAATTGCCACTTTCCAGAAAATAGAAATAGGAAAAAATGTCTTAATTGCAGCTAAGAATTATATCGGGGGTGGAAACTATAAATTTGAAAGAACTGATATTCCAATTGCTCAACAAGGATTTGATTTAAGAGGTGGAGTTAAAATTGGAGATAATTCATGGATAGGAGCTGGATCAACTATTTTAGATGGAGTAAAAATTGGGAGAGATTCGATTATAGCTGCTGGTTCAGTAGTAACAGAAGATGTACCAGAATATACTATTTATGGAGGAACACCGGCCAAATTAATAAGAAACAGAAAATAAATGGGTCAGGTTTTGTAATATTACATTTAAAATAAGAAATATTTAAAATTTTATGAAAAATAAAACAAATTTAGATAAAAAGATAAAAAGCATAACACTTCTCGGTTCTTCCTCTGGAAGAAATGCTGGAGATGCTGCACTTCTAAATTCAATAATGTCCGATTTAAAGAGATTGGACCCAAATTTAAGATTTGAAATACCTACTATTAATCCATCATTTATTATGAAAAGCTTCAGTAAATATGATGCCAAACCAATTTCCATGCTCCCCTGGCATTTGAGTATAAAGATGCTTGGGTTTCCAACTTTTCTTTCTGTTGCAAGAACTGATATGACAATCATTTTTGATGCGATACTTTTTGATAGAGCTCTTTATAACCCACTATTTAATTTTCTCTCAACTTTATATTTTCTCATTCCATTTGCTAAAAGAAAGGGGAAAAAAATTGTTTATTACAATGTAGGAGTGGGACCAATTAGCACTAATATGGGAAAGAGAATGTTAAAAAAAATATCAGAGATGGTTGATTTAATAACTGTTAGGGATAAACAATCCATTCAAATTTTAAGAAGTTTAAAAATACCAGAATCTAAAATAATTCTAACTGCAGACGCTGCATTAAATAATACACCCTGCTCAGAAGAACATGTTGAAAAAATATTATCATCAGAAAAAATCGAAAAAGATAAACCCCTTCTTGGATTCAATATAAATACTTATATTGATACATGGGTTGAAACAGGAAAAGAACCAATTAATAAAAGTAGTTTTTTAAAAGATATTGCATCAGTTCTGGATAAAGTCATAAAGGATTTAGATGTTAATGTAATATTTTTTGCAACTCAACATATGGATATACCAATCATTTCAAAGGTTATAGATTACATAAAAAATAAAGATAAAGTCAATTTAATAACTAATAGAAAATATTCTAACCAGGAGATAATGGGACTTCTTGGAAAAATGGAACTCTTTGTAGGTATGAGACTTCATTCACTTATTTTAGCAAGTGCAATGAATACACCTATTTTAGGCTTGATTTATCAAGACAAGGTTAGAAATTATTTAAAAGAACTAAACTTAGAAAAACAAAAAATCGAATTTTCAAATTTCAGCGCTGATAATCTTTTTAATATTATTAAGAAATCCTGGTATGAAAGAGAGGAAATAAAAAAACATCTTACAATAAGAATAGAGGAACTCAAGAAGAAAGCAAAAAAAACACCAAGAATGGTCATTGATTTACTTTAAAAAAATATGATGTATAAAAAATCTATTAGAGAAATAGAAACTATTGTAAAAGAGGGGCTCTGTTTAAGATGTGGAACCTGTGTTGGAATTTGTCCTAAGGATGCAATTATTTTAAATGAAGATTATTACCCATATTGTCCTGATTATGAAATCTGTAATGATTGTGGTTTATGTTTAAAGGTATGTCCTGGAATAGAAGTAAATCTTCCAGAAATTGTGAAACAAACATTTGGTGAAATAGATTATGACTATTACTCCAATGGTTTCTTTACAAAACCATACATAGGTAAAGCAACTGATGAAAATATATTAGAAAAAGCAAGCTCCGGTGGGGTTGTAACCCAAATATTAGATTACCTTTTAAATGAAAATATAATCCAGGGTGCTATTGTCACTACCTCTTGCCATGATAAACCCTGGAAAGCAAAACCGATCCTTGCCAGGAAAAGTGATGAAATATTAGAAAGTGCTCAATCAAAATATTCTGTTTCCCCTGTTAACTCTCTTTTAAAGAAATTAGATGGTTTTGATGGTAAAGTTGCATATGTTGGTCTCCCCTGTCATATTCATGGTCTAAAAAAGGCTATTTCTTTAAAAAGAAAGCTAAAAGGTAAAATTTATATAATAATAGGTCTCTTGTGCTCTACCAATGTTGAAGAAATATCTACAAAAGACATGTTATGGGCATCAAAAATAAAAGAACAAGATGTAAAGAAGATAGAATTTAGAAAAGGAGATTGGCCTGGAAAAATAGGAGTTAAAGTAAAAAATGGAACACAAAAAGAATTACATCATCTTTCACATAAAGAAGGAGCATTTGTATTCCTAACGCGTTTATATCCTTGCAATAGATGTTTATATTGCATAGATGCATCAAGTGAATTTGCAGATATTTCAGTTGGTGATCCATGGATAAAAGATAAAAAGGGAAACTATAAATATAGTGGTGGATGGTCTCTAGTTATAGAAAGGACAAATAAAGGTAAAGAAGTTCTTTCAGATATAAAGAGTAGAAATAAATTAATATTAAAACAGATTCCAGAAAATGAATTATTTGAATCTAATAAGACAGTACTTTATACAAAAAAGAAAACTAATTCAATACGACTTGATAGAGCAAAAAAAAGAGGCAAAATAGTTCCAAATTACTATATAAAGTTGCCTAATTTTACAACTAAAGATTTTATAAATGAAAGATTTTATGCACTTACTTTAATTTTTAGAAAAAGCAGGTTTTTTCAAAGATTAATAGTTAAAACATTGGTTTCAAGACTTGGATTAATCTTAATATATTTAAAAAGAATTATTAAAAAACTAACTTAATTTTGTATTTTTATAAATAACCGTTATCTTTATACCATTTAACTGTTTGTTTAATTCCAGTTATTAAATCCACTTTTGGTCTGTAACCTAAAATATTTTTTGCTTTTGATATATCAAATGCTCTATCTTTTGTAAAAAATAGAACTCTTCTTCTATATATGGGGGGTTCTATTTTAAAAGGAATGCATATCTTCTCCACAATTGTTCCCAGTAACTCAACTGGCCAAACAGGAAAATGAATTTTTGGTGGACTAACACCTATTTCTTTGGCAATCATTTCTGTAAGTTTATTTAAACTTACATATTCTTCTCCACCAATTAAAAATGGCTCTCCTATGGCTTCTTCCTTATCTGCAGCAAGTCTAAAACCCTCAGCTAAATCTGTAACATAAACCATATGATATAAAATTTCACCAGAACCCAACATTATAAATCTTTTTTTAGCTATAGCTCTAAACATCTTAAGTAACCTCATGTCTCCTGGTCCATAAATTGCACATGGTCTTATAACTGATACTGGAAGACCTTTTTCTTTATAGAAATTAAGAGCTAATTTTTCCCCTTCTAATTTAGTTACTTGATAAATATCTCCTGGATTATATCTTGTATTCTCATTGGAAGGGATTTCATCAACATGACCATGAACACCCATAGTGCTACAATGAACAAATCTTTCTATATTCTCTTTCGTACTTGCTTCTAAAAGATTTTTTGTTCCTCCAACATTTACATCCCAATATACCTTATCAGAGACACCTGCTGTCCTCCAATTTGCTGCCAGATGATATACTTTTTTTACTCCCTTCACTGCCTTTTTAACCATATCTTTATCAGTTATATCACCTAAAATTATTTCAACACCTTTCTCTTTTAGTTTTTCAGCTTTTTTAGAGCTCCTTGCAATTACTCTTACCTTAAATCCATCTGAGATTAATCTGTTCACTAAATGGCTTCCAGCAAATCCTGTTCCTCCAGTAACTAAAACTTTCATAAAAATAACCCCTTAAATATAAAAATTATATGCTGGGAATAGCGCCAGCTTTTTTATAAACTTCAATAAATTTCCTAGCCACGGATTCCCAGGAATAGTTTCTAACTGCAACTTCCCTGGATTTTTTACCTAACTCTTTGATCTTTTCTGGATTACTAACTAAATCCAATATTACCTCTACTAAAGAATCTTTATCACCTAACTTGGCATATACACCTAAGTCTCCAAGTATTTCCCTATTTACTGGATTATCAAAACAGATAGTAGGAATCCCTGCTGCCATATGACCAAAAACCTTCATATTTGCTTCTGTTTGAGAGATTTTTGGAGTAATTGCTATGTCAGCAACTCTCAAATAATCTGGCAATTCATTATAAGCAACTCTACCAGTAAATGTAACCATGTCAGAAATTTGTAATCTCTTTGACATCTCAATATAGCTTTTTTCTGGAAAACCACCAATTATAAAATGAATTTTTTCCTTAGCTTTCTTATTCTTTAAAATTTGAATTGCTTCTAAAAGTAAATCTATGCCCTGATATTTACTTAAGACTCCAACATATATGATGATTTTTTTTGATTTAGAAATTCCGAATTTTTCTCTTATATTTAAACTATCTTCTCCAGGACTTATCTTGTCAGAATTAACACCATCTGTAATTGTAAAAACTTTTTTATTATCAATTTTGAAATTACTAATTAACTGTCTGGTTGAATTGTTAGAAGTTGTAACAATTACATCTGGCATTCTGTTTATTCTATTTTCAATAAAATACATAAATCTGTTTAAAATACCATTTCTTTTAATAAATTTGTGGTCTATTAACTCCTGAGTAAGACTACCTTGATAGTCAAAAATAATTGGGGTTTTAGGTCTAAAAATCTTAGCAAAATAAGCAATAATTGCGCCTTCATGAAGATGAGCATGTATAATATCAGGTTTCTCCTTCAAAATAGCTATCATACAGTTAATTCCTAATATTGGATCAATATAGAACATGTGCCAGGAAGGACCAGCTGATAATTTTTTATACCATGAAAAATTTATAGATCTCTTAATGTTAACTCCAGCTATATCTCTTCCTAGACCATAAGTATAGAGAGTTACTTTATTACCTAACTTTTGAAGAGCTCGTATTTCCTCAAGTATCCTTATATGGCATCCTCTATCAGCAAAAAAGGGTGTTGGGGCTATCACTAATATGTTAAACTTTTTTTCCATACTATTTTGTTAGTCCTTTTTTATCTAATATATCAATAGCAAAATTGACTTTGTCTTCTGCTTTTTGTAATTTTACCCAATTGACCAAATCAATTATTCCATCTTCAAATTTTACCTTTGGTTCATATCCTAAAATTTTTTTAATAAGAGATATATCAGCATAACAGTGTCTAATATCTCCTTCTCTGAATCTATTAACTATTTGAGGTTCTCCTTTAAAGGATAATTTATCCATTAAAACGTTTGCTACATCAAGAACAGATAATTTTCTTCCAGTTCCAACATTAAAGACCTGATAATCTCCTTCACTCTTTTCTATAGCTAAAATACATGCTTGTACTATATCTGATACATGTATGAAATCTCTTGCTTGATTGCCATCTTCAAAAATAATTGGAGGTTTATCATTCATTAATCGGCTTGAGAAAATAGCTGCTACACCTGTATATGGATTGGATAATGCTTGTCGAGGACCGTATACATTGAAAAATCTTAAAGCAACAGTTGGAATCTGATATGCTCTTCCAATTATTAAAAACATTTCCTCGTGGTCTCTTTTACTTACAGCATATATTGATGTGGGGAAAAGTGGCTTATCTTCATCAGTAGGAATTGGCATAACATCTATATTACAGTTTGGGCATTTCATCTCCCAGTCATTCTTTTTGAACTGCTCAAGTGATCGAATTTTAGGGTAAACTTTACCACAATTATTACAACTGTATGCTCCTTCTCCATAAACTGACATGGATGATGCGACAACTACTTTTCTAATATTATGTTTTTCATTTGCTATTAGATCTAAAAGAGTTGCACCACCCATAGTGTTTGATTCAGTATATTTGGCTATTTCATACATTGATTGAGCAACACCAACTGAAGCTGCTAAATGAAATACAACATCAATATTATTAATTGCTTTCTTTAATTTTTCCCTATCCCTAACATCTCCAACTATCAATTCTGCTTCCTTATTAAAATAATCAGGTATATTTTGAGACTTACCGTGAACTTGAGGTTCAAGGTTATCATATACTCTGACGAAATAGCCCTTTTCAAGCAGAGTATCTACAAGATGTGAGCCTATAAATCCAGCACCACCAGTAATTAAAACTCTTTCACTCATATTAAAAAATCCTCCATAGAAATTTAAAATTTAATTTATTTTTTTAGTGCTCCTACTTCATTAAGATGATTTCTTAAAACATTAAACATTATTTCTGCTACTTTTTGTGAACCATTTTCATTTAGATGTAAACCATCTGATTGAAGATACTTATACATATTCCCCTTTAATGGAGAGCAGATGTCAACAAAAAGAGCCCCTTTACTTGCTGCTACACTTCTTGAAACATTATTAAATTCCGTATAGTTTGATTTAAATGACCATTTATTTAAATCAATTGGAGCTGTTGAATAAACAATTCTAATCACTTCCAATTCTGACCCTGCTTTTTCAATTATTTTTCCTAAATATGACCCAAATTGTGATGAGCTCATACCACTACCAGCATCATTTGTGCCATATCCTATGAGAAAAACTTTAGGACTATAAGATAATGCCTCACTTGCATGCCTATATCCATCTGTAATTCTCCCACCACTATATCCAAACTTAATCGTATTGTAGTCCGCATGAGGATAAGTATTTTCAAGCAAAGTATCCAATCTTTCAACCCAGGTTGTTAAACCTACCTGTGAATCCCCCAATGCTACAACGGTTAATTTAACATTGGGTCTAATGGCTAAACTTACCTTGGTGAGTTCTAATGATTCAATCTCATTACTTTTTAAGTATGGACTTAAAGTCACAGTTATGGGGTTATAAACTATATTTACAGCTGTTCTAAAACTAAGGGTTTTTTCTTCACCAATTCCAAAGTTTTCAAATGTCCACATAAGACTACCTATATCATTATTCCAGGAAACCCCCTCTTTTGTAGCACTTTGATTAATATAAGAAGAACCTGATGGAATGGGACAAAATATCCTAACATTTTCTGCATTTTTATCTCCAGTATTTTTTATCTTTAAAGTGTAAGTAAGTGTATCACCTGCCCAAGCTGAACCACCATTTTCATCTATGACATAAACCTCAGATGTTGAAAAATCTGGAAAAATCCTGACTACTAATTCCTTTTCACCTAAAAATTCCTCAATCTGGTCAGATATTATTTTCACATCAGTTTTTAGAACAGTTTCATCGATTTTTACATCCTGAACTTTTAATTGAAATTCAAATTCTTTCTCCATATTTGTATTAAAATTGCCAATATCAATAGTAAAAACTCCTTTTGAGACATCCCGGATATAATCTTCAATCTTTAAACTCTCCTCAACTAAGAACATATTTTCAGGAATATTGATCATTACTTCTGTGTTTGTTGCATTCATATTACCAGTATTTTTAACAGTCATATTAAAAGATAGGATATCGTTATTTCTTAAAGCTCCACCATTTTCATCTTTAATTGAAAAATTAGAATTTGAGAAATCTGGAGAACTTGTCACTCGCAAGATGGAGTTATTTTCGATATTATTTTCAATATCTTTATTGCCAATTCTATACACAAATTTCATGTTTTCATTTTTAATTAATGTCTTATCATCAAGTGGATTTTCTAACTTTACTGAATACCAGACTTCATCAGACCTTTTTGAATAAAGCCTGCCAATATCAAATTCAATAACATTATTTTCCTCATCAAAAGAATTGTTTTTACTACCTTCAATAAATATTGAATATTCAGGTAAGGAAGCGATGATTTTAAATTCATTAACAGGTCTCAGACCTGTATTTTTATAATGAATTTTATAAGTAATAGTATCTCCAGGGGACAAGGGGTCATTTGCTTTTGTTTCTAAAAAGTTGTAGTTTAGGTTATCAAAATTAGGAGTAAAAAGATAAAAAAGTAAATAAATAAATCCACCAACTAATAAAATTGCAGCCAATGCTATTATTAATATTTTCTTTTTATCCATTTTGTATTTAAAAAAATATTCTTTTAAACCACTCAATGAACCCTTCCATTCCTTTTTCAAAACTAATCTTTGGTTCCCATTCAAGTATTTTTTTTGCTCTACTTATATCTGGTTTTCTTGTCTTAGGGTCATTTTCTGGTAGAGGGTGAAACACAATTTTACTTTTGCTATTTGTTATTTTCTTTATATACTTCGCAAGTTCAAGTATTGTCATTTCATCAGGATCACCTAAATTAATTGGAAGAATGTAATCAGACATCATCAGTTTGTAAATACCTTCAATCATGTCTGAAACGTGGCAAAAACTTCGAGTTTGATTACCATCACCAAAAACAGTTATATCCTCACCCTTTAAAGCCTGGTTAACAAATGTTGGTATTACTCTTCCATCATCTTTTCTCATTCTGATTCCATATGTATTAAAAATTCTCGCAATTCTTGTCTCAATATTATGTTTTTTATGATAAGCCATTGTCATTGCCTCAGCAAACCTTTTGGCTTCATCATAAACACCTCTTGGTCCAACTGGATTAACATTTCCCCAATAATCCTCATTTTGCGGATGAACTTTTGGATCGCCATATACCTCAGATGTTGAAGCAAGTAATATCCTCGCTTTCTTTGCTTTTGCAAGACCCAAAACATTATGGGTACCCAATGCACCCACTTTTAAAGTTTTTATGGGATATCTTAGATAATCTACTGGACTTGCTGGACTTGCAAAATGAAAAATAAAATCTAAATCCTCCTCAATTTCTATATATTTAGTAATGTCATGTTTTATAAAAATGAATTTATCTGAGTTTATGTGTTTTAAATTATCTGAAGATCCAGTTACCAGATTATCCATACATATAACATAATGATCATTTTTTAGTAGATAATCACATAAATGACTTCCCAAAAAACCTGCCCCACCAGTAACAAGTGTTTTCATTAGATTTCCTTCCATTTAATCAATTTAATATTTTTATCTGCCAATTCCAATATAAGTAAATCCTAAATTTATAAGCTTTTCCTTATCTAATACATTTCTACCATCAATTATTAAACTATTAATCATAGATTTCTTTATCTTTTCAAAATCAAGTTTTATAAATTCATCCCATTCTGTAGCTAAAATAAGAAGATGACTATTTTTAGTAGCATCATATGCATCTTTACAAAAAATAACTTTCTCACTTAAATCCATCGGTCTATTCTTAACAATAGGATCATAAACCTTTACTCTTGCTCCTAATTTAATAAGATTATTTATAATAGTAATAGCAGGTGCATACCTCGTATCATCTGTATCAGGCTTGAATGATATTCCCAAAACTCCTATTGTCTTTCCCTTTAGTATCTTGAGTAATTCCTGAGCCTTTTTTATAATATTTGATCTCTGTTGCTTGTTAGCTTGAACTACTGCATTTATTATTTGAGTAGATAACCCATATTCAGCAGCTATTTGACTTATTGCTGACAAGTCCTTTGGAAAACATGAACCTCCCCAACCTAATCCTGCATTTAAAAACTCTCTTCCTATCCTTTTGTCTAAACCTATTCCATCAGCGACTTTAGTGACATCAGCTCCAACTTTCTCACATATAGAGGCGATCTCATTTATAAAGGATATTTTTGTTGCTAAAAATGAATTTGCTGCATACTTTATCATCTCCGCACTTGTTAAATCAGTAACAACCAATGGAACTTTAGTTTTTGGTCTTGGCTTTATATCTGTCTCAAATGTCTGATTTATTATAGGTTCATATAGTTCCTTCATAGTTTCAATTGCATTTTTACTTGATGAGCCAATTACTATTCTGTCTGTGAAGAACACGTCATATATTGCTGAACCCTCTCTTAAAAATTCAGGGCAGGAAACAACATCAAAAGGAACTTTTTTATTTAATTTTTCCTGTTCATCGTTTATTATCATGGATACCCAGTCACCTGAACCTATGGGGACAGTGCTTTTATTAACAATTATTTTGTAATCATTTATTGCTCTCCCAATTTCAATTGCTGCATCTTCCACATATTTAAGATTCACCTGTCCATTTGGTTGAGAAGGAGTACCTTTGCAAATAAAAATAATTTCTGATTTTTGTATTGATTTTTTAGAATCTGTGCTAAAAAACAGTCTATTCTCTTTAATATTTTTTTCTATTAGTTCATCTAAATTTGGTTCATAAATTGGAACTTTGCCCTGTTTTAATAGATTTATTTTGTTTTCATCACCACTAACACAGATAACCTCATTGCCTAAATCAGCCAAGCAGGTTCCAGTAACTAAACCAACATATCCTGTTCCCATAATACATAATTTCACTTAAAATCACCTCTTCTTCAAAATTTAATAGCAAATTTTAACACAAAAATTTAATTATCTGGTTAATAATATGATATTTACTATAATTAAAATTAAAAATAATAATCCATAAGAAATATAAATTAGCTTTTTATAATTTCTACTTTTTGATAAAATTGAAACTCTGGTTAATTCAACTATAATTATTCCCATTATTAAAAAATATATATTTGTAAATACTCTATCATATGAAAGTTTGTAAAGAAATGTAGAAAATGGGTGTTTAAGATAAAAAGGTTTTTTTGCTTCATAAAGAAGCTCATCTTCCGATATTATAAATATTGCCTCATCAGGGCTGTTAGCAAAGGAGCCTAAAGATATTCTTCCCAAATCATAGATATCATTATTTTTCAGGTCAAACTCTACATAAGTTTCATTATCTACAGAAAAATCTATACCATCCTCAAAATCATGATTAGTAGTAAATGCTGTAAATTCGAGTTTAGACGGTTCAGCTTTTAAGATATCTGAATTCTCTATTTTTTCAGAACCTTCCTCCAATTCCAACTGATAAGGATTTCTTATATCTATTGTTCCATCAGTAGTAATTGAGCCAGAAAATTTTCGTAGATTATCATTTGGTTTATTTGGGTCCCAGTCATTACTCCAGCGTAAATGGTAATCACCATCTGCAGTTTGCCATAGAAAATAACCCATACTTGCTCCTGGAACATAAAATGGACGACCACAATTAGTTAAAGTCAATATAACAATTAAAAGCAATGAGATTATAAGTAGCTTTTTAATTTTTGTTTTACTATCCATTCTTTTTTAATATTAATTCTTCTATTTATAGATTTTTGATATTTATTGTTCATTTCAAAAAATATTAAAATCAATAATATAAAAAATTATCAGTTTCAATTATTATTTTTTTTTGTATTAAAGATTAAATTTGATTTTATTTTAGATAGTTTAAAAACCTCATATATTATCCAGATTGAAACACCAGAGAATATACTGCTAAATATATTTGCAAATTTAGCTGGTGAATAATATTTTCTGATTATATCTACAACATCAGGTAATGTTGTAAAAAATTTGCTATCAATTGGCACAAATAAGAAAGTAGTAACAAGTTGACCCCAATAAAGTAGAATAAATGGAATAATTAATACTTGTAAAATATGATAGTAAAATATCCTATCATTTTCCACAAATTGAAATATTAAAAATGGAATAGTCCAGAGTAAATATTGTGGATGATAATATCCGAAGGAAAACCAGAGTAGAAAAGCTATGAGGCTATACTTTAATAAATTAGAAAAACTCTTATTACTAATTTCAAAAAATGAGATGATAATCAAAGTAAAGAAAATCACCAAAGGAATAAGATATACATGTAATCCTTCCATCCCCCACTTCAGGGCAATCAAAAATGTAAAATGTTGCGAATTAAGCAACTTAAATAAAGCACTACTTCCAAATAATAGTCTTGAGCCAATCTCTAATGCCAAAAGCCCGGATATTCCTAATAATGAAAAGATAACATAATCTTTTCTGTTTTTTGCAAGATAGATAATTAAAAATGGCAAAATCAATACAGGGAAAAATCTCATTACTATACTTATTACTAATAAAAGTATAGAAATATATTTTCTGTCTTTCATAGCAAAATAAAGTGCGAGAATGGTTATAAAGAGAGGGACCACATCAAACCTTGCAAAGATATAAGTCACAAAAATTACTACGGGATTTATCATCCAGTGTTTAAAAACCTTCAGATTGGTCTTTGTATCCTTTGTAAATCTTAAAAGTAAGAAAGCACAGGCTAAATCAAATATAAAATATGGAAATTTTATAACCGATAACATTCTAAAAACCTGGTTATCACCCGCAAAAGATAGCCATTGTATGTGTTCATTTGATATCTCTAAGATGGTTTTTAGATTTGGAATAATTTGTACTATTATTTTTAAAAAGAAAACATGGAACCAATGCATTACTAATTGTATAACAGCCGGAGTTTCTGGTATAGTTTCAAAAAGTTGGCCAGCAGCTCTTGTATAGCTTGATAAAATATCAACTTGAAATAAAAATGGAAGAAATAAAAACCTTAAAAATAGACCAATTAATAAATATTTATAAAAGGAAATTCTATATTCACTATTTTCAAATATTTCAGGTGTAATTATCTTTCTAAGAATATTTTTTAAAAATTTTGTAAATTTATTTTTAAATCCTACTTCCAAATTTTAATCTCCGTAATTTAAAATTATTTTTTTGACAATATATTTTTTGTGAATTGAATAGCTTTTTTAAAACCGCTATACCGCAAATGATATAGAAACCTTTTTATATAATAGTACAAACCTTTTCTTTGTAAACCTTTCTC
The DNA here is from genome assembly GCA_049647085.1 of Candidatus Humimicrobiia bacterium. Lineage (GTDB taxonomy): Bacteria > Actinomycetota > Humimicrobiia > JAHJRV01 > JAHJRV01 > JAHJRV01. The sequence goes on from JBARXA010000002.1 coordinate 83,909, forward strand.
TGATCCTTCCTTCATTAATAGAACTCCCTCTAATTCTAATTTTTTCTCTCTTAATTTCTTCTCCTCTGCTTCTTTTCTATACGCTGTTTTTACTGGATCATTACAATAATTGATTAAAGGTTTTACTACTTCCTCCCAATAAAATGTGGGGGTAATTCTCTCTAAATTCTGTTTACATTTTTTTATCAACTGATGATTATCACAAAGCTCTTCTATTGCTTTTACTAAACCATCTACATCGTTTGCATCAACAGTCAAACCCAACTCCTCCTTTTCTACCATATCGCTCAATATATCACCTTTTGTAGATATTATTGGAAGGTTTGCCCAAATATAATCTAAAATTCTATTTCTGAAACACAATCTAGTCTCAATATGATCAGGATGAGTAATAATTCCTATATCAGATTCGAGTAAATAATTCTGCCTTTCTTCATATTCCACCCAATCTGTATAAAAAAATATAAATTTATCTTTTAATTCTAAAGACTCTGATAAACGAAATGTTTCATTTAGAAGCGAAAGTTCCTTTACATCTGGATTTGGATGTTTTACTCCCATAATATATAGCTTTATATCATCTCTCTTTTTTGATATCTTATTAATTGCATAAACTAATGTTAACGGGTCGTACCAGTTATATATTCCCCCTCCCCATATTATTACTTTATCTTCTTCTTTAATATTTGGAATGATACCTTTTAATACATTTTTTGAATGGAATGGCTTTTTTGATGAGATTCCATAAGGTACAACATCAATCAGTTTTCTTAAACTTATATCATTTTTAAAAACTATGGGATTTACTCTATATAAAGCAGTTAACAAACCAAGCCAATAATCTCTCTGCCTTTCACTTGCACACATAAAGAAATCACCATAATACAGTTGTTCTTTTAAATCGTTGTGAACCTGCTTATAAACCTTTTCCCATTCTCTAATAGAAAGATGCGAATATTCTACTAAAGTTGCAATATTAAATGGGTCATATAAGTCCATTATAATGGGTTTATCAGTTTCCTTTAATGAAGGGTACCTAATAAATTGTGTTCCCTGAGTCATGATAATATCTGCTCTATCAACCAATTCCCTGATATTTCCTGAGTTAACCTTGACCAATTCATATCGTTCTGGTGTAAAATCAGGGTCATTTGGAATGGCTATTATTATATTAAAATACTCACTCAGAATCTGTGCAAAATTAATACATCTTATTCCTGGTCCAGCTAATTTCTTGGCTACTATATCATTAGACAATAATAAAATTGTTTTTCTTTTACTTTTTTGAAAAATATCATAAACATCAAATGCTTTTAAAATCTGCTGCTGATTCTTCTGATACTCCTCATTTGGAGAAATAGCAAGAAACTCTCCCTTAAAATAGTTAAAAATAACATTATCTGACCTTTTCCTATTAGCTTGAATCCATTCTCTCTTCTGTTTTAGTTTATCAAGATTCTGAATGAATTCTTTTGTGGCTAAAAGTGAGCTACCAGAAAGTCTTGAAAGTTCCTCCTTCTCTTTTACATCTCCTTTATAATTGATTTTATAGCTATCACTGGAAAGTTCTGTTTCTACAAAAACTCTGGAAAGTTGAGTGAGCAGTGATGAAGAGAATATCTTTCCTAAATTCTTATCTGAATAATTTTTATAAATTGTATAAAGAGAATTTCTTTCCATTAAGTACCTGTGTCTATCATGACCATACCTATATGAGGTTCCATGATGATGGTGGTAAACAATTGATTTTGGGGTAAATATAACCTTATAACCTAATATCCAGAGTCTCCATCCAAAATCAACATCTTCGTAATAAGCAAAAAAATCCTCATCAAATCCACCAACATTTAAAAATACTTCCTTATCTACAAGCATTGAACTACCATTTACGAATAGATAATATTTATCTTCTGTGTACTTATCATGCTCAATTGGAAAACCGTAATCAATCTGAAAACCCTTACCTTCAAAATTAACCATAGAACCTACAAAATCTATCTTTTTACCATCCCAACTAAGAACTTTAGACCCAGTACATACTACCTGATTATATTCATAGATTGGTTTTATAAGTTCTATTAACCATTTAGAGTCAACCCTTGTATCATTATTTAGTATTGCAATATATTTCCCACCAGCTGCTTTTGCACCCTGATTTACTGCGGGAGCAAATCCAATATTTTTATCATTTTCAATAATTTTTACTTTTGGATAACTTTCTTTAATAAATTCTACTGATAAGTCAGTTGAACCATTATCAATCACAATTGTTTCAACTCTTTCCTTTGGATAATCTAAAAGATTAATACTATCTAAACAATCCTTTAGATACTTTTTACCATTATAATTAACAATAATTATTGAGGCATTTGGAAAAGAAAATGAAAAATCCATAATAACTCACCCTATTTTTATATTAATTCACTTTATTTTTAAATTTCCATATAACTATTAAAAGAATGTTTAATATCTCCAATAAAAAATTATTAAAAATTTTTATAATTTACAATATTATAATCAAGAAGGAAAAATTTATATAGTTTCAAAAATAATTTATCAATTTTCTAATTATATAATGAAAAAAAATAAACTTTAATAATATTTCAAATTAATAATGTAACTTTCTCAAACTTTCTCAAGAAATTATTAATTAATAGTATAGCTTTTTTATAGATGTTATAATTATTTACTAAATTTAACAAATTAACATATTTTATTAAAAAATCAAATCAATCAAATTAAAATTCATAATTAATGAATTAATATAATTCACGATTAGTATATCAATATAATTTATTATTAGAAAATAAACATAGATAATTTAAAATATATTATATTCATAGGACTTCAAAAAGAGGGGACAAAGGTTCATGACAAAAATAATGATTTTTGGAAACTCACCTCTTCCTTTTGAGAATGAGAAAAAACTGTCAGCACTTGGTAAGAGAACATGGCAAATTACCAAACCATTAATTGATGATGGTCATGAGGTTTGTTTGGTATGTATGAGAGTAGAAGATGCCTATGAACAAAAGGATCTTCAAGATTTAATTATAAAGAAGGAAGACAATTTTATATATTATTCTCTGAGTGAAAGTGAATTCGGAAAGTTAAAAAGTCTACTTAATATATATAAAGATATCTCACCTGATTGCATTGTATCAACAAACACATTTCCCTGCTATCAAGCTGTAAACTTAGGAGTTGAAAAACCTTTATGGGCAGATTTATTTGGACATGCTATGGCTGAAGCACAGGCAAAGGCTGCTGTAGATAAAAGTGATGAATTTCTATATAACTACTGGAATCAGGAAAAAAATATAATTGAAAAAGCAGATGTATTTTCTTGTGTATCTAATCCCCAATTATTAGCCACTATTGGTGAACTTGGAACAATTGGAAGGTTAAATAGATTCACAAATAAATATGAATTTGGATATGTAATACAAAATGGAATTATAGATGAGGATTTTACACATGATAAAAAAGTTATAAGAGGAAAATTGGTTGAAGAAGATGACTTTGTTATTTTATGGAGTGGTGGATACAATACCTGGTGTGATATAGATACACTTTTTAAAGTACTAATAGAAGCTATGGAGGTAAATAAAAAAATAAAATTTGTTTCCACTGGTGGAGAAATAAAAGGTCAAGATGAAAAAACTTATCCTCATTTTTTAAATTTGATTATAAATTCAAAATTCCCACAAAATTTCATAATGAAAGGATGGATTCCAACTGAAGATATAAAAAACTATTATCTTGAAGCTGATGTTGGTATCAACATTGATAAAAATATACACGAAGTGAGATTGGGATGTAAGATGAGAATACTTGATTGGTTAAGGGCAGGTCTTCCTGTATTAACCACAAAAGTTTGTGAACTTTCTAAAATAATTGAGACAGAAAAGATTGGCTTTACCTTCAAACCAACTGACATTTCTGATTTAAAACAAAAAATTTTATGGATGGCTTCCAATAAAGATGAAATAAGAAAAATAGGAATTAAGGGTAAAGAATATGCTTTTAAAAATCTCAATTATAATGTTACGACGAAGCCTTTGAGAAAGTGGGTAAAAAATCCTGCGTTTGCACCAGATAAGGGAAAGATAAAAAGATTCGATAAAGAAAAAAATGTACATATTTCATATTTGGAAAAATTAGCAAAAGAAAGATATGATGATGCAGTGAAAGCACATGAGGAAATATCAAAAGCACATAAGGAAATAAAAAAAATAAATGATTATTCTAAAGAAATGGAACAAGTTATAAAAACTAGAAACATAGAACTTGAAGAGACAAGGGATAGAATAAAAGAATTGGAAACAATCTTAGATAGAATTCAAAAAACTATGCCGTATAAAATATATTCATTTATAAAGAAATTTTTTAAATAATACTTAAATAATTTTGGAGTTAAGTTTGAGAAATGTAATTATTTTAGGAGCTGGATTATCAGGACTCAGTTGTGCCTATCACTGTAAATATAATTATAAGATATATGAAAAAAGTGATAGAATTGGTGGTTTATGTAAATCTGAAAAAATAAAAGGTTACACTTTTGATTATGGTCCTCATATCCTCTATTCAATTGATCCTTATGCAACAAAACTTATACATAAACTACTTAAAGAAAATTTATACGAAAAAGCAAGAGAGGCCTGGATTTATCATAAAATCAATAATATTTATACACGATTTCCTTTCCAATCTCACCTTTATGGGCTCCCAAAAAATATAGTTGAAGAATGCATTTCTGGATTATTTAAAGCATACACAAATCCAGATAAACAGGAGCCCAAAAATTATAAGGAATGGATGTACCAGGTATTTGGCAAGGGAATTACTGATTACTTAATGGTTCCTTATGCATATCGTATATGGACAATTAGTCCTGAAAAGATGAATTATGATTGGATCAAAAGAAGAGTACCTACTCCTGATATTAAGGAAATAATCAATGGTGCAATAAGAGACTCAAGCAAAGAAGCTGGATTTAACATAGAATTCTGGTATCCAATTAAAGGAGGAATCCAGGCTTTACCAAATGGTTTTTTAAATCACATTAAAATTGTTAACTTAAATTCAGAAGCAACAAAAATATATTTAAAAAAGAAAAAGGCAGAAATTAACTATGAAAATAAAGATTCCTATGATTACCTTGTTTCTACATTGCCCCTCCCAGAATTAGTTAAGATAATAGATGAAGTTCCTCCAGATGTTAAAAAAGCTGCAAATAATCTTTTAAATAACTCAATTTATTGTGTAAACCTGGGAATAGATAGACCAGATATTACTGATAAACACTGGATGTACTTTTACGAAGATGATTTTGTTTTCCACAGAATAAGCTTTCCTATGAATTTCTCTGCCTTCACTACTCCTGAAGGAAAAAGTTCTATTTCAACTGAGATAGCATATTCTAAGTTTAGACCTATGAGTAAAGATACTGTGATTGAAAGAGCTATTAATAGTTTAAAAAAAGCTAACTTACTTTTTAATGATGACAAAATTGAAGTAACCCAGGTTTTAAATTTGAAATATGCATATATAATTTATGATTTAAATCACAGAAAAAATGTAGATAAGATTCAAAGTTTTTTAAGAGCAAATAATATTATTTCCTGTGGAAGATTCGGCGAGTGGGAGTACTTTAATATGGATCATAGCATCATGAGCGGAAAAAAAACAGCAGAAATGTTGAATAAATTACTCTACTAATACATCCTTCTGTAAAAAATCTCCTCCTGAATCTGAAAACCAGCTAAAGAACTCTTTTACCAAATCTAACTTTAAAGTATATTTACCCACTTTTCTTGGGCTTTTTATATTAACTTCTGTTTCTAAAATCTCATCAGGATTTATAGTTCTTCCCAGAGAAGTTCTAATTCCCTCCAATGGTAAAATCTCTCCTTTTTCATCAATCCATCTATAGCCAATCCTAACAGGGTAATTTGGATTATCCTTTTCATTCTGCCATAGGAATTTACTGATATTTTGAATTTTTAAATTAATTGTATAAATCTTATCTTTTTTCATTATCTCTGGAATATTGTCGTAAATAAATTTTACAGCATAAACATTCTCTTCTTCCTCCAAACTAACCTTAGTTCCAAGATCAACTATACCCTCCAATTTACCTCTACTTCGTACATAAAAAATTAAAGCTCTTTCCCTTAAATCGTAATAGCTTTCAGAATCTCTATCTTTAACATAGATTGTTAGGTAATAAGCTCCTTCATTCAAACTCATTTTTTGAGAGAAAGTTACCTGAACCCTCATCCCTTCAGGGAAAATACCAGTATCTTTTTCTAACCAATCAGTATTTGTTTCATAAATCTTTGTTCCTTCCTCGTCCTCTATCTGTAATCCAAATACTGGTTTTTTTACACTATTTTCAAAAACAACCTCAGCTGCTACATTAATCTCATCATTTGAATAAACATTTTTTACAATATTTAAATTTCTATCTATCAATTTAATGTTGGTTATAAAAAGGTCACCTGTTCCTCTCCTTAAAATAATGGGTTTCTCTTTAACTGCTAATTCTTCCTCTTTCTGAGCTGCATAACTGAGATATTCCCTATTTACTGCATCTGGCTCATCCTCAATAATAGTATTTCCATCTATAAGCAAAATCGCTTTTGTGCAGTATCTTGAAATTGCATCTAAGTCATGTGAAACAATAACTATAGTTTTACCCATGTCTTTGAAATTCTGTATCACACCTTTACATTTCTCCTGGAACATCCTATCCCCAACAGCAAGTACCTCATCAATTAGAAGAATATCGGGATCAACATTTATTGCTATTGTGAATCCAAGCCTGATATACATTCCAGAAGAATAGTTTTTAACAGGTGTATCTATGAACCTCTCTAAACCTGAAAATTTTACAATATCATCAAATCTTTCCTCAATCTTTTTTCGAGGAATTCCCAGAAGTGAAGCATTTAAAAAGATGTTTTCTCTTCCAGTTAAATCAGGATGAAAACCTGTACCAAGTTCAAGTAAAGCAGAAAGAGAACCGTTAACATTTATAGTTCCTTCTGTTGGTTGAATTATCCCTGCAATTAACTTTAGAATAGTACTTTTTCCTGAGCCATTTGGTCCAATTATTCCAAATGTCTCACCCTTTTTTACTTTAAAAGAAACATTGTCTAAAGCGATGAAATCTTCATATGTTGACCTTTTTCTATGAATTATAGTTTCTTTTAAGCTTGGATTTATATCATGATATATTCGAAATTTCTTTGTAACTGTATCGAAAACTATTGCATTATCATTATTTTTCAAACCAACCATTTATATCTCCTCTGCAAACCGAGGACTTAATTTATTAAACAGATAATAACCAAAAAGTAAGAATGCCAAAGACAATGATACACACAATAATAAAGTCCTGAATGATGGAAATTCTAAAGATCCAGGATAATTAACATAATAAAAAATATTTCTATACAAAATTGTGAAAACAGTCATTGGATTTACTATCATTAAATACCTGAATTTTTCAGGAACTATTCCAATATTGTAAATTATTGGAGTCGCAAAAAACCAGATAAGCATAAAAATATTTAAAATATGTTTAGTATCACGAAAATAGACATTTACACTACTTACAATTAATGTTGCTCCAATTACTAAAAATATCTGTATAAGAATAATTAATGGTAGCAGATATAACAGTTTATAAAATTTGTAACCCATAAATATCAAAAGAATAAAAAATGCAACAAGCTCTAAAAGAAAATTTATGAAATTTGAGAATATTATTGATAAGGGCAGTATCTCACGAGGAAATTTTATTTTATTTATTAGATGACTATTTCCAACTATACTATCGATACCAACATTTAATGAACTTGCTAAAAAATTCCATGGTATCAACCCACTAAGTAAAAAAATCGGAAAATCTTTAGTTGTTGATCCCAAAACAATTGAAAATACAAAAGTGTAGACTAAAGTCATAATCATTGGATTAAGTAGCGACCAGAAAATTCCTAATATTGAGCCTCTATATCTAACCTTGAGTTCTTTTCTTGTTAGATTCCAAAGAAGCTCCCTGTATTTAAATAATTCTTTGAAATAATTAATCATAAGATTCCTGTAATAAATAAATTCAATTTTTATTAATTATATCTATTATTAAAAAATATTATAAAAAAAATTAGATACTTAATTTTTTTTATTTAAAAAGGGAATATATTTTCCAAAAATAGACAACAATCCAAATAAAATAAATGAACAGAAAGAAAATATTATAGCAGGTTCAAAATGACCTGTTTTTAAATATTTAATTTCAATATCATAATTACCAATCTTATCAATAAACCATGCAGTACCATAATCTCTATTACATAATTTATTATCTAACTTTTCTCCTTCAATATAAGCTTCCCATTTCATCTGAAATGGTTTATTAAAAATCAAAAAGAAAGGTTCTTTTGCATTCACATTAACAATATAATCCGATGTACCTTTCTTCTCATAACTTATTTGATTAGCATCCATGCCAAGATTTGACTCTACATTATACACAAGTTCAACAAATCTTGTTCCTAAATAATCATTATTAAATGAGGGATTCACATTTTTAAAAGTAATATTATGCTTACCTTTGGATAGATAAATATCAGCAATTTTTACTTTTGCATCACTCTGAGCTTCAGAAAAATTACTCTTAGTCTTGGATAATTCATTCTGAAATTCAGGTATTTCATCAAAAAGAATTTGTTGCCAGTCTTTATTATCAATTCTAAATATAATGGAGTCAACATAATCTGACCATATATTGTCTACGAATAGTTCGTATTTTCCTTCCAATGGAATATTAAATTCAAATGGTTCTGATACATAATTGAAATATTTTTTATATAGATTTCTTTTAACTTCATTAGCTAATTCTATTAATACAATTTTTTCCTTTTGATCAAATTTTTGATCAGGACTAACCACTTTTACAGTTCTTATAAGTGGGGGAACCCCTTGTTCAGAAAAGCGTGTTAAACCCTCATCAATTAAATCAAACTCCAAAATATAATCTCCTGGAGTAGTTGGAGTTCTAATATTAGCTTGAATAGTTATATATTCATTTGGAGAAAGAGATTCAGGAAGTTCAATTTTTTCACCTTCATATATAATATTTTCACTATAATTTTTCATTAAGCAGGGTAAACATTTTTTAAAATCCCCGTTTTTTTCACTATCATATTCAATTTCTTGACCTTTATCCAGATTATACCAGCGATAACCTAAAAGAACAGGACTTTCACTTTCCTTTGGCCATTTGACTGTTCCTAAATTTGCAACATCTACTGGAATTAAATAAGACTCATTAGTTAACATAACAGATTTAGTTTTACTGTTGTCATCATAGAAAGCTGCATATTTTTGTGGTTTAAGCTTTATTTCAACTGGAACTATTATTTTATTTGCCTTATCAATAAATCTTCTATTACTATCCTCTACTATCTCTGAACTATCTCCCACTATATCTGAAATTAATATTATATCCTCATTATCAAAATCCTCAAACCTTAAAATCCCACTTACAGAATATATATCACCCTCTATCCAATAAACATCTTTTGCTTGATAGATTTCTTTCTCTATTACCTCAACACCAGTATCATATACTTTTACTTTATCAAGCTCTTTAACCAAATTTAATTTTTCAAGATTATGAAGTTTATATTCTGCATGCTCAGGTTGATTGTCATGAGCTATAACATATTTAATACCATAAAATTTCAAAAGGTCTATATCAGACGGTTCTCTTAAGTCATCCAAGATTTTTCGAATCTCATCTGCATAGGTATTTAAATAAATTCCATTAAACATCCTTTTTTGATGTCTGAACTGATAAAAACTGTATATTGAATTTTCTATATGTTCCCTTGACGCCAAAGGATATTCAACTATTATAAAATCCTCGGGTTGTTCTTTAATCCATTTGTAAACATCAGGAGTTTTTAATAAATCTGTAGTATGAAATGGTGGAAAGTTTATAAATTCAAAAATAATAAAAAGAATTACTACAACAGCAAATACTACTTTATATTTTACTAATTTTATTTTTTCTAAAATTTTACTCATTCCTATACTTGCAATCACTATCAAAGACATAAGGATAAATGGATAAAATCTTGTGTAAACTCTAAATATGGGAATTAACTTAAAAAGATAATATGATGGAAACTTAATCTCTCTGCCAAAAATATTCATTGTTGGGTCAAGTGAAACGATAACCGAAAAGACAAATAAAACAATCAGGAAAAAAACTAAAAAATTCTTATTATTTATTATCTTAGAGGATTTTTTCAACTTATTTCTATCATTTTTTTGGCGATTTTCTATTATATTTGAATTTCTCATAAACTCAATTTTATTCTTCTTAAAATAAAGATAATAAATCCCAATCAAAGCAAAGATAATTGGCACATATCCCAAATATAATGTAGATTCTAATAAACTGCTTCCATGAAGATGGGAAAAAACAAAGTTTGAAACAATGTTTTTAAAAAATGGATTTCCTGCAGATGGAATAAAATACTCCCATATTCTTGCAGAATATGTTTCTAATTGAACTAGCTCTCTTGTAAAATCTGTTGGTTCCTTTTTAATAGCTGTAAATAGTGGTAAAAAGTGCGGAAGAACTATCAATGTAAAAACAAGCACCGCTAAAAAAATTTTAAAAAAATCAGCAAATGCTAACCCTAACTTTTTTTCCTTTACAATGGAATATAAAATCTTCAGAATAAAAAATAAAACTGTTAAGATAATAGTAAAGAATCCATAATAATATACCATCAAAAAGATCAATGAAAAGACAAATCCCCATGTAATTGCACTTTTAAAAGTTTTTTTCTCATTAAATTTGAATAGAAAAAGAAAATATAGTGGAATCCATTCAATTTGAGAAAGTAGAATATGACCTTGTATTCTAAGATAATGATAAGGACAGAGGGAATATATTAAACCTGATATCATACTAACTAATTTATTCTTAGTGAAATAATGAACAAGAAAGTACATTGTAATTGCTGAAAGTGGATAGCTTAAGAAAAGAATTATATTATAAGCAGAAATTTCTCCAAATATTGAAGAAAAAATAAAAAATAAGGTGTCAGTAAATTGGTATGGTATAGCATTACTATAATCATGACCAAAAGGAGCTGAAATTATTGGACAAAACTGACTTGAAATATTATCCTTCCACACTTCCTTAAACCACCATATTGACCAGATAGTTGCAGATGAATCTCCGTGCTCACCAATGAAAATTGAATTTAATTTGAAAATCAGAGGATATGTCCAGATAATGCTTATTAGTATAAAAAAGGTGAAAATGATGATTTCACTTTTATATTTTTTAATCCAATTTTTTTTACTCTCTTTAATATTCATCAAATTTAATAAAAATAATTACTATTCTACTTTTGGGATACCAGTTTCAAATAGTGCATGTAATTTCCCTATCTTTTTCTCCATTTTCCTTAGAACTTCTCTATCTTGTATATTCCTCTTTTTCTGAATGTCTCTTCTTTTTAATAAGATATCTCTTAAATTTTTAAAAATATAGAGATATGCTTTTATATATGCATGATAGATAACTTCAAATTTACCCAAAAATAAAAAGAATATTACCTCAAATATGTTTATTACAAAATAAATGGGTAAAACCCAAAGAAGTGAAATTAATTTATAATTTTTTATTAAGGTAATAAGATTATTTCTTTCTCCAAGATATCTTCTTTTTATACTTAATATGAATTTCCGACCTTTTTGTTTCCTTGGTGATAAATTTTTCTTTTTCCTCCCCCGACTAACTCCACCAGCTTTATGATATATAATTGCTGATGGTACTTGTTTTACTTTATAATTTACTAAATGAGTTCTCCAACAATAATCTAAATCATCCCTATACATGAAATAACTATCATCAAATCCGTTAATATATAAAAAGAGGTCTTTTCTCGTAAAAAATGCAGAACTTGGCGTAAAAAATATTTTCCCTAATCTTCCTGGATAAGTATAACCAAAAACATCCGTCCCAACACCACAATGGTGAAATTCATCTCCTTCGTAAGATAGTTCTTTGCATGCACAGACCCCGATTTTTTCATCTTCCTCACATATATTAACTAACTTTGAAACACAATTTTTCTCCAATTTTATATCAATATTTAAAAAGAAAAGATATTTACCTTTTGCCTTTTCTGCTCCAATATTGTAAGCTTTTGAAGTACCTAAATTTTTTTCATTTTTAATAAGAATGTAATCTTTTGTTATTTTGTCTATTTTGGATAATGAATTATCTGATGAAGCATTATCTACAATAATTAGCTCAATATTATCATAAACCTGATTTTTTATAGATTCCAAACATTTTTCTATAAACAAACTCCCATTGTAATTTACTAAGATCAAAGAAATTAAATGTTTTTTTATTACTGAATTCATATATTATTGTTCCCTTTCAAATGATTTTTTAATAATTTTACTTAAATTTTTTGCATGTTCATAAAATGTGTAATTTTTTGCTATCTTAAAAGCTGATTTTCCCATTTCTAAAGCGAGATCATCATCATAAAGAATAATATTTAAATATTTCACAAATTCATCAACATTTCCTTCTTCTGGAAAAAAACCTTGTTTTCCATGTTCATATAAATCAGTTACTCCAGATCCTTTGGGAAATATAATTGGACATCCAAAAGAAGCTGCTTCAAGACCTGTCAATCCAAATGCCTCAAAATTTGGATAAATTAAAACCTTCGCTTTTGAAAATAGTCTTTCAAGTTTATTATTACTAACATATCCTAAAACTTTAACTTTATTAGACAGATTCTCAGTGATTATTGCTTTTTCAAATTTACTTTTCTGTTTATCTCTCAACCACCCTCCAGCTACAATAAGGTTATATTCATTCTTTAATCTTTTCATAACTTCAAGTAAAAATTCTGGTTTTTTGCCAAAATCCCATCTTGTTACAGATAAGATAAATTTTTCTTTGTTATTATTGTAATTATTAATTTCTTTACAACCTGGGTAAACTATAAAAATCTTATTTTCATCAAAACTTTTTAAATTTTTATAATGAACTTCTGAGCCTGTTACTGTAGCAATAGAGTTTTTTACAATAATATTATCTACAAAATAAGCAATTGGTTTTAAAATTGGGAAAAAAAACCTTAATCGTGTATTTGAGTAGACTCTTCTTAATATATATGATACTGGATCCCAGATATATGCTATGAAAGGTACTTTCACCTTTTTAAACAATCCTATTGCAGAAAGACATGTATATGTTCCATGTGCTATTATCAGATCATAGTCATTTTTTTTTATAGCTCTATTAATAATAAAAGGCGAGGTTATATGAAATGATGAGAAATAATAGAAAAATGGAAATTTAAAATACTTTTTAAAAATTTTTGGAAATTTATCAGATAAAAATTTGATTTTAATTTCACTATCAATTAGATTTATAAATTTCTTCCGTTTAGTTCTTAATAAAACTAATAAATCTACTTGATAGCCAAGCTTCTTTAGATATCTTACTTCCTCGCTGGCTATTTTTGTAACTCCGCCTAATGATAATTGGTCAATTAATACACCAATCCTGAGCATTATATTATTACTCATTTTTTAATATCCTTAAAATTAATGTTTTTTAAATCTACTAACAATAATTCCAATAATTCCAGCTATAGATTCACATAATTTCATGAATAAAAAACCTAAGGTGTGAATTGGATTTTTTATAAGTCTTTTCCAATTCCTAAAAAAAGCGGGACGGAATATGAGGTTAATTTGCTTCTTTGCTATTTCTGGATGTTTTTTTGCATACTCTAAAAATTTATGAGAATAGTAATATTTCTTCTTTGTAGATTTAATTAAAGATAGATCAGCTTCATTATGTCTAATTGGTGATTTTATTCTTGAAATTTTATATTTTTTTCCAACTCTTTGTGATAAATCCCAGTCTTCAGGACCTGTAATTTGTTCATCATACCCTTCAAAGTCCAAGAAGGTTTCTTTATCAAAGAATCTTGCTGCTTCTATTATATCATCACCTGCATAGCAACTTCGCTCTAATGCTTTACATTTTGCCCAAAAACTATCACCAAAAGAGATTTCAGGGATTATTATTTCTTTAACTTCATTTTCACTTTCAATTTCCTTTACACACTCTTTCACTATATTCTCTGATAACTCCATATCAGAATCTACTATCAGTAAATATTTACCCTTTGCTTTCTCTGCACCAAAGTTTCTCTGCGCACTTCTTTCAGGACCTTTTTCAAAGAAATTTTTTGTATATTTAAGAGTTATATCTTTTGTCTTATCATTTGAGAAATTATCAACAACAATAATCTCAATTTTTGAATATGACTGGTTTTTTATTGTTTTAAGACATGAACCAATAAATCTTTCGGAATCTTTTGTAGTAACAATAACTGACACCAATGGATTATAGTTATTTTTTTTCATTTATTACCAAACTCTTTAAAATTCACATAAATTTTAATCTTTCGTAGTATCTATTAAACTCTCTTGAAAATATAAAAATATTTCATAATTTATAAAACTTTAAAATATATAATCTATAAAAAATTGCAGCTGTATCCCATAAAACATGAAATATTGCATTAAGACCTACACTCCTAAATTTCTTTGATTTAAACACCAATTTTACAGGAGCATCTATAATCTTATAACCAAGTTTATGAATTATCAGTAAAAGCTCTAAGTCAAAAGCAAATCTTTTTACTAATATTCTTTCAAAAGCTTTTTTGAGTGGCTCAAATTTGAACATTTTTAATCCCGTCTGTGTATCTCTAATTGGTAAGTTAAATAAGATCAATATAAGCAAATAATAAATATTACTCATGATTTTTCTATACCATGGATAATCAACTATTGATTCAGGATGCCTTTTAGAGCCTATAACAACATCTGCATCTTTTTCTTTTAGATGCTTAAATAATATTCTTATCTGTTCCGGATGTAAGTCCAAATCTGCATCCATAAAAACAACTAAATCACCACTAATATGTTTGAAGCCACTTTTTATAGCAAATCCTTTACCCATATTTGTATCACTACATTTTATTACTTTTACATGATCATTATTATCACTTACTTTTTTTACCAGTAGAAATGTATCATCCTCACTTCCATCATCGACTACTATAATCTCATATTTACTACCCACTTGCTCAAATACTTTTATAGTCTCCTTTATTGTATTTTCAATATTATCACCTTCATTATATGCAGGTATAATTACTGATATTTTTCCTTTAAAATTTTCCAACTTTCAATCCTTCAAAAAATCTTTTTTAAGTATTGTATTATAACATTTTCTTTGAGTTTAAATAAGTTAAAGATTCCCCTCTGTTGTTACTAAAACAAAATATTGAAAATGATATATTTAAATTAGTATCATTGCGATAGACAAAGTCCCGAAGCAATCTCATGTCATATCTTTTTTATTTAATAAATACTCTTATTTTTAAGTTTAATATTTTAATGAATTTATATTCTAAATTTTAACATTTTTATATGTAGTAAAAATTTAACATTTTGATGTAGTAGCAACATATTGTATTATAATTAATTTATTCTACAAATAATTATATTTTTTGAATATAATAATTGATTAAGTATAAACCTATTCAAAAAAAGAAAAGGTTAATTATGAGGATACAAACTTTCAATTATAAGTTTATCTAATATAAAAAATGAAATTTTCAATAATAATACCTGTTAGAAATATAACTGATCATCTTAGAGAAACAATTAAATATTGTAAAGAGTTGGACTATCCTAACTTTGAAATAATAGTTCTACCTGATAATGAATTAAATGAAGAATTTGATGATGTTAAATTTATATCTACTGGAAATTTAAGTCCTCCTCATAAAAGGGATATTGGTGCTGAATATAGTTCAGGAGACATATTAGCTTTTATTGATGGGGATGCTTTTCCCAAAAAAGATTGGCTTAAAAAAGCTTCTAAATATTTTGAGGATGAGAATGTAGGAGCAGTTGGAGGACCAGGAATAACTCCAGACAGTGACAGTTTTCTTCAAAAAGCAAGTGGTGAAGTTTATTCATCTCTTTTAGGAGGAGGTAAATTTACTTATAGATATAAGCCACAGAAGCAAATTGAAGTTGATGATTTTCCATCAATGAATCTTCTTATAAGAAAGACAGTTTTTGAAGAGATAGGTGGATTTAAAACTAATTTTTGGCCTGGTGAAGACACTATTTTATGTTTAAATAT
The DNA here is from genome assembly GCA_049647085.1 of Candidatus Humimicrobiia bacterium. GTDB lineage: Bacteria > Actinomycetota > Humimicrobiia > JAHJRV01 > JAHJRV01 > JAHJRV01. The sequence continues at coordinate 100,206 of JBARXA010000002.1, forward strand.
AACTAAAAAATTAGGAAAAAAGATAATTTATGCTCCAGATGTTGTGGTTTATCACCATAGAAGACCTCTATTTATACAACATTTACTGCAAGTGTATAGTTATGCATTATATAGGGGTTATTTTGCAAAAAAATATCCTCAAACCTCTCTCAGACCATTCTTTTTCATTCCAAGTCTTTTTGTTATTAGTCTGTTTGCAGGATTTATACTATCCTTTTATAATATAATTTTAAGAAATCTTTATATTTCTGTTTTAATATTTTATTTTTTGATAATAATTTTTACTACTTTAAATATAAAAAACTTTAAAATGAAACTATTTGTTATCACTGGAATCTTTCTAACTCATATTGTATATGGTTTAGGTTTCATAAGAGGATTAACTCGAGTGAGGTTTGAGCAGTTATGAAGATAATGATATCATTTCCCCCACTTAAAGGTGAAGGTTGCCCGATGTTAGGGCAAAATAGACAATTTCAGTGGTTTCATAATCCATCTTTCATTTATCCAATGGTACCTGCATCAGCAGCAACTTTATTAAAAAAGAAAGGTCATAATGTAATATGGAATGATTGTATTGCAGAGAAATGGAATTATGAAAAATTCTTAAACTTTTATAATGAGCAGAAGCCTGACTTGATTTCTATTGAAACTAAAACTCCTGTGATTAAACAGCACTGGAAGATAATAAACAAACTAAAAGAAATTTGTCCCAATGGAATTATTGTTTTAATGGGTGATCATGTAACTGCATTTCCATTAGAGTCAATGGAAAAATGCCAGGTTGATTATGTTATAACTGGGGGAGATTATGATTTCTTGTTAGCTGAAATAGTAGATTATATAGAAGAAACCAGTGATGAATTACCAAAAGGTATATGGTATAGAGAAAATGAGAATATTAAAAATACAGGAGTTTTTGAACTTAATAATGATTTGAATTCACTTCCTTTTATAGATAGGGATTTAACTAAGTGGCATCTTTATGGTGAGAGGTTGTATAAAAGAGAGCCATTTACCTACACAATGGTTGGTAGAGACTGTCCCTATGGAAAATGTACTTTCTGTTCATGGACTACTCTATATCCTAAATTTAGAACAAGGTCACCTGAAAGTCTATTAGATGAGATTGGAATTCTTATTGAAAAATATAAAATAAGGGAAATATTTGATGACACTGGTACTTTCCCATCAGGTATCTGGCTTAAAAGATTCTGTGAAGGTATGGTGAAAAGAGGATATAACAAAAAAATAATTATTGACTGTAATTTTAGATTTGATTACCTGACAGAAGAAAGAGCTAAGATGATGAAAGAAGCGGGTTTCAGGCTTATGAAATTGGGACTGGAATCAGCAAATCAAAAAACCCTGGATAGACTTAGAAAAAATAATACAGTTGAACAAATAAAAAATGGTTGTAAGATTGCAAAGGATGCTGGACTTGATGTGCACCTTACTATAATGGTGGGTTATCCTTGGGAATCAAGAGAAGATGCTTTAAAAACATTAGAACTAGGTTATAATCTAATGAGGTCTGGTTTAGCAGATATGCTACAGTCTACTATAGTTATTCCCTATCCCGGTACACCCTTATATCAACAGGCAGTAGAGAATGATTGGTTTTTAATAAAGCCAGATGAATATGAGAAATTTGATATGACAGCTCAAATTTTAAAAACAATCGATATGAGACCTGATGAAGTAATGTCTATTTCAAAAGGGATGTATAGATCTTTTTTAAGTCTTAGGTTTATCCTTAGACACTTGAAAAGAATAAAATCTTATGAAGATTTAAAATATTTATTAAGAGGAATAAAGCCAATAATTGGACATTTGAGAGATTTTTCTAGAAAGAAATAAAACTATAATCTGATTTTATAAAAATCTTCTATTTAAAAACTGTTTCTAATATTTTAAATATTTAATTATTGAATTTTGAAAAAAATAATAAAAATTAAGAAAATCAAAAAAGAAAGAATTATTCCAATCCTAATTATTGTTTTACTGGGTCTTACTCCACTTCTTTGGTTCAAAGGAGACTACCTAATTCTTTGTGGAGATTTGGACTTCCCACTATCTCCAACAGATGATTTATATGCAGCCTTTTTTTCCATGTCAATAAATCAGCAAAATATCCTGCCTTATTATTTATTCTTTGCTATCTTTCATACTCTTGGCATTAAACTGCAAATTATTGAAAAAATATGGTTTGTTTTATGCTACTTAATTTCAGGGCTCTCAATGTATTATTTAACTAACCTTATTTTTAATAAAAAAAACCATATAGCTTCACTCATATCATCAATTTTTTATATGTTTAATCTTTTTTTAACACATATAATTCTTCCTCCTTTAATACTGTTATATGCATTTGTACCTTTGATTATTGGATTATTTATTAAAGGTTTGAATTTAATCGAAGATAAATTGAAATCTAATTTTTATCTTATTATGTCTTTATTAAGCATCTTTTTTATTTCATCAGGTATAGCAAATCCCCCACTTTACTCTATGATATTTATAATACTTGGAATATATTTCGTTTTTCATATATTAATAGAAAGAAAGAAAATACTAAAAATTTTCTTTTACTATTTTAAATTTTTTATATCATATATAATTTTAGAGCTACCTATCATAATCCTTTTTTATTTCTCATACTCCTCACCAATAAAAGGGATGATGACTGGGAAAAAACCCCCAATAAGTACTTTTATAGGAGCTCATGCAAAATCTAGCTTTTTAAATATTTTTAGATTAATAGGACATTGGGCATGGTTTACCGAATATAAAGGACACCCTTATATAAGTTTTGCCAAATCTTACTTTACAAATCCCTATCTTATTACTGCTACATATCTTTTTACATTTTTAGCTTTTTTAGCTATTTTAATAAAACCAAAAAATAAAAAAATTCAATTTTTTACAATATTAGCTCTATTTTCCCTATTTATGGCACATGGTTTGCATGAACCTACAACGAAAATATATACATTACTGTATAAATATATTCCCATTTTTTGGATCTACAGAGAACCATTTGCCAAATTTACACTTATTACTGCATTCTCATATTCAATTCTAATTGGATTCTCAGTTGGTTATTTAATATCTCTCTTTATCAATAAAGTTTTAAATAAATCTTCTATTCTTGAAAAAAATTGGTTAAAAAAATTTCTAATAATTACGTTAACTTTGATATCAATGTTTTTAATAATATTTACAAGTTGGCCACTTATTAATGGAGATGTCATTCCAGAACCCGGAAACAAAGTAAAAATACCAAATTATTGGTGGGAAGCATCTGATTTTCTAAGACAAAATAAATTAAAGATTTTTTGGTTGCCAAAAACTCTTTTATATCGGTCATACAAATGGGGGTTTTCTGGAACAAGCATTATTAAATATTTAGTTCCAATAATTAGTATCAATGATTATGAAGCTATGTTTTTCTATGAGAATAAAATAATTGATTTTATTGAGAATGGAATAGAAAAAATCGATAAAACTATTCTAAGTAAATTTTTTTCAATATTAAATGTTGAATTCATAGTACAAAGAAATGATTTAGACCCTAATATCGCAGGTACAATGGATCCAATAATAACCAGTAATATTTTAGAGAAATCTAAGGAAATAGACTTGTATAAAAAATATGGTCAAATAGACATTTACAAAAACAGTAATAATTTACCATATATCTTCCCAGCTCAAAAATTTGATTATATATCAGGTGATGTTGAATTCTTAAATGATTACTTCATTCAAAATAAAGATAAAAAAATAAAAACTTTCTTTTGGAATGAAAATTATGAAAATGAATATACAAAAAATAATATTTATGAGGATATTTACATTTTTTTAAAAACCAAACATCCTAATAGAAAATATTCTGCTCATTATGATGATAAAGATCTCACACCTAAAATAATGGAAATTAACAAAGAATATATAGTTGAAATTAAACTTACTAACTACGGTACAGTAAAATGGTCTAATGAAGGTATCTCCCCTATTTTTCTTAGCTATCACTGGTGTGATTTAAAATCAGGTGAAATAGTTATTTATGACGGTATAAGGTCAAAGCTACCAAAATCAGTTAAACCTAAGAAAGAAGTAACTGTTAAGACAAAAATAGTTGCTCCATCAAAATCAGGAGATTATTTGCTCACATATGATTTGGTTAATGAAACTGTTACATGGTTTAACGAAGAAGGGGTTGTTCCGCTCATAAGACCAGTTAAAGTTGTATCTAAAATTAAAGAGGGTGCTAAACCCTTAATTGTAGAAGAAAATATATTAAAAGAAATATATAAAGATTATCCTCTCTTTGAAACAGAACCTGAAGAAATCTTATTTCCAGGAAAGGGGGAATATGAAGTATATGTAAATGATATATGGGAAAACGGAGTCAATTCTTTTCTTTTTAAGATAGATGATAGTAATTGGCAGCAACTAAATACAAAAGAGGTAATAAAGCAAGACTCAAAATATATGATTGGTAAGATAATTATTGATAAGGGTATCCATACTATATCATTTAAAAATAACAATCCAATGTTTGCAGACTTTAAAGTTAAAAAAGAAGCAAATTATTTTCTACTATTTCAAAAAGGAAAGGAACTGAAAGAAAATTTACCCGAAATTTCATATAAGAAAATAAATCCAACTAAATATTTAGTCAATGTCAAAAATGCACAAGGTCCATTCTATTTAATTCAACTTGAAAATTATGATACATACTGGAATGCTAAGATAGATAAAAATATAATAGAAGAACATGAAAAAGTTTTTGGTTATGCAAATACCTGGTATATAAATAAAAAAGGCAATTATAATGTAGTAATTGAATATGCTCCACAAAAATATTTCTACTATAGTCTTTTTATATCTTTAGTATTTCTATCAATTTTAGTAATCTTTTTAATCTACTTAAAAATCAAAATAAGAAGCTTAAATAAAGAAAAAATTTAGAAATGGAAAAATTTCAAAGCAAAATTGAAAAAAATTGGATATATAAATTACTCAATATTAAATATATATTTTTTATATTAATATATTTAATATTCATAATTTCATTAGTACTAAGTACTTCAGTCAATATGGGTAAAGTGCCTTTTATCTTATCAATTCTTTATATAATCTATTATCTTGTATTTAAGATTGAATTTAGATTAGCTCTCTCATTTTGCTTGTTGATGTTATTATCTTTACCAGTGCTATTGATAACGAATAATTATAAAATTGCAGATAATATGGCAAACTATACCTACTTTTTACTATTATTTACAGTCCTATCAACTTATTTGAATAAATGGAGGGAAAAGTTAAAAAAAATTGGCAAAGAAAAAGATCGTTTCCAAGACAAGATTTTAAGAAACTAAAGTTGAGATTAGATTCACTGCAAAGATAACAAGGCTATTAAATAGTAATATCAAAATTACCTGTATTAGAGAGTCATGAAAAAGATATATAAGGACTATTTGAAGAATTGTAGAAATAATAGTAGGTAAAATAAATTTAAATTTTTCTATTGATAAATTATATGAAATTAAAATATTGTTTAGAGCAAAGAACGTCATAGCAATTCCAAAAAATTTAATGAGATAGGCACTATTTTCATATGCTTTTCCAAACATAACTCTGATAATAAAGTTTGGAAATAAGAAATAGCAAATTGTTACTCCTCCACAAAGAATTAGTGTAATAAATAGACTCTTTTTTAAAATTCCAATAGAATCTAAATTTTTTTTATGATACTCTGCCACCTTTGGAAACATTACAAGTCCAATAGCACCTGGAATGAAAATTACTATCTTTCCCATTGTTGCAGCTGCTGAATATTGACTTGCATTTAATTCATTGAAGAAGTGTTTAACTAATACAATGTCAAAACTTATTAATATAAACAAACAAATTGATGCAATAAGAACAGGTACAGTGTACTTATAAACTTCAAAAAAATTTATATCTTGTTTATTATTCCTATTTTTAAAGATAAAACTAAGAGGGATAACTGATATCAATATAGCTAAAAAGCCAGAGATAGAGGCTGATCCAACAGCCCCACTATTTTTAAAACCAAAATATACAAGTAATATTCCAATAACCAAGCGTAAGATTGCATCAATAATTAAGTTTAAGGATAAATGAAAAAAGTTTTGAATACCCTGTAATGTCCCTCTGCTTATAGAAACAAACATTGAGATACTAACCATTGAACCCAAAATAATTATTGGAATTGGAGACACTGTATTTAAAAATAAGGCTATTTGTTTTGAGGCTAATATAAAAAAAAGAAAAACAATTAAGCAGATTAATGCTATCTTCTTAAAGGAACTGAAAAAAAAGTTTGAAATTGATTTGTAATCCCTTTCTGCAAAATAATTAGAAACATATTTTGTAGTAACTGTTTGAATAGTAGATATTAATGAAGATAAAATCATAAAAATAGAAATTAATGAAGCAAAAAGACTAAATTCAGCTGGACCTAACATTCTTGCCATTATTAATGTATAAATATAATTTGAAAAATTAACTATATTAATCGCAATAAATATCAAAACTAATTCTTTTGTAAATGACCTACCTAAAATCTTTTCTATTAATCTTGATAATATATTGTAAATTTTTTCCATAACCTTACTTTTTAAAGAAATCCTTTAATGCCAACTCCCAATTTCGCATCTTATATATTTTTTTCTTTTCTAAATTATAACTTCCTAAAACTGAATATTTTGGTCTTGGTGCCGGCCTATTTAATTCTTCTGATGAAATTGGGGTTGCTTTTACATTCTTTATTCCTGCATATTTTAATATCTTTTTTGTAAATTCATACCAGGAAACCTTACCACTATTTGTAATGTGATATATTCCATAATAGTCAGTTGAAATTAGAGTAGAAATAGCTTTTGCTAAATCAGGAACATATGTTGGAGAACCAACCTGGTCATTTACTACTTTTAGCTCTTTTTTATCCTTTGCAAGATTTATTATTGTATTAACAAAATTTTTACCAACTCTTCTATAAAGCCAAGCTGTTCTAACAATAAAAAACTTCTCTAAATAATGTCTAACTATTTGTTCTCCTGCATATTTTGAAATACCATAAATACTAATTGGATTTGGAATATCATATTCAAGATAAGGTGAATTTTTTTCACCATCAAACACATAATCAGTACTGATATAAACCATTGTACTTTTAGCCTTTTTTGATGCTATCGAAACATTCCCAGTACCTATGGTATTTACATCAAAAGCATCTTTTATATCAGTTTCACATCCATCTGCATCTACTAATGCTGCACAATGAATAACAATATCTGGAACTATTTTAGATACTGTATTTATTACAAGATTTCTGTCTGTTATATCTAACTCTTTATGACCAAAACCATGAACTTCGTTTTCTTTTGAAAGTAAATCAACAAGCTCTGATCCTAATTGTCCTTTACTTCCAGTTATCAGTACCTTCAATGATATTCACTCCGTAAATTGTTTATAATTAAATTATTGTTATTAAATTATTTCAGGATATTGTTTTTCATAATATTTTTTATATTCTTCAGAACCCTTTATCTTTTCCCACCACCATTTATTTTCTACATACCACATAACAGTTTTTCTAAAATTATTCTCAAAGTCTCTTGATTGTTTCCATCCCAATTTTTGAATTTTGTTAAAATCTAATGCGTATCTTATATCATGACCTGGTCTATCTGTAACAGTCCTTATCATAGATTCTGAAACACCTAATATCTTAATAATTCTCTTTGCAATATCTATATTTTGAATTAGATTTCCAGTAGCAATATTATAAACCTCCCCCTCTTCCCCTTTTTCTAAAAGTAAATCTATTGCTTTGCAATGGTCAATAACATAGATCCAATCTCTAATTTGGCTTCCATCTCCATATAATGGTAATGGTTTTCCTTCTAATACATTTGTTATAAAAAGTGGGATAAATTTTTCCGGATACTGATATGGTCCAAAATTATTAGAGGCACGAGTAATTATTACAGGAACCCTATGAGTAGCAAAATATGAATAAGCTAACCTTTCTCCAGCAAGTTTGCCAACTGAATAAGGATTTCTTGGCTTTAAGTTATCTTCCTCCTTAAAGAAACCTTCATAAGCAGTTCCATATACCTCATCTGTCGATATCTGAATAAATTTAGATACATTATATTTCCTTGCAGCTTCCAACAACACATAAACACCCTGGAAATCAGTTCTCATAAACTCTGAAGGATCTTCAATTGACCTATCAACATGAGTTTCTGCAGCAAAATTTATAATGATATCTACATTACTTTTCACAATATCATTGACTAAATTCACATCACATATATCTCCACGAATAAATCTATAATTTGGATTGTCTTCTATATCTTTTAAATTATCCAAATTTCCAGCATAAGTTAACTTATCAAGATTAATTATTTTATAATCTTTATGTTTCTTGAGCATATATCTTATAAAATTGCTACCTATAAAACCTGCTCCTCCAGTTACTAATATTTTTCTCAAATTAATTCCTCCTAACTATTTTTAATGAGATTCTTCACATACAAGAATGACACTTTTTGTATAGGATTTATTGTCCCATCTTAATATCCCAGTTGTATGGAATTTCCTCTGAGTCAAAAGGAATACGATATTCGTCCGGATTATCATAATTATAGAGTTTGTCTGGACAATTTATAATATATGCCATTTCCTTACTTACACCTTTAAATCCATGTATCACCATAGGTGGAATAGTTATTCTTGAATAGTTTTGTTCACCTATAAAAAATTCATTAACTTCTCCATGTGTGGGAGAATTTTCTCTGTTATCATATAAGACTACCTTTGCCATTCCCTTAACACATATGAAGTTATCCATTTGTTTTTTATGATAATGCCAACCTTTCACTACCCCAGGATAACAGGTTGTCAAATAGACCTGCCCAAATTCCTTAAAAGCTTCTTCATCACTTCTTAGCAACTCAATTAAAAATCCTCTTTCATCAGGCATAACTCTTAGTTTTTTAACTATAACTCCCTCAATCATCGATCTCCTTTCATATATTTAAGATAATAGATTATCAATTACATAATCCCATGTTATGAACTCAACAGTCTTTTTCCCTTCAGCACCTAACTTTTTTGCAATACTTTTATTTTCATATAAATAATCAAAAATTTTTGCTATTTCTCTTGGATCCTCTTTTGAGATAAAACCATTCTTTTCATGTTTAACAAATTCTAAAACACCACCTGAATCAGATAAAGTTATTACAGGTTTCTCAGAATTAAATGCTTCAATTGTTATAAATCCGTAATCTTCGTCCAATGGTGCAAAAAATACACAAAGACAGTTAGCATACAAATCTAACAGTCTATCATCATCTACAAATCCAAGAAATTCAACCTTTTCTTTTATATTGTATTTTTCGACTAAGTCTACTAATTTCTCCTTTATAATACCTTCTCCAACTATTAAACATTTTAGATTACTTTTTACAAATCTTATTGATTCAACTAATAACTCAAGCCTTTTTAAATTACTCAATCTACCTACATATAATATATAATCTTTATAGTCATCATTTCTATATCTACCAAGCAGTTTTGGTGGTGGGTATAACACTTTTGAATCAAGACCATTATATTTTTTTAACCTATAAGAAACATTTTTTGAAATTGTGAAAATTTTCTTGGCTTCAGAAAGAACTTCCGTATCCATGTCTTTTATCCAACTATTAAATTCTTCAGCTTCTTTAGAGCCTTTAATACCAAATTCTGTTTCTGCTAAATCGTAAGATTGTCTATGCTGATGTTGAAGCCAAACAACCTTATTTGGATGTTTAGCAAAATAGGAAGGGAACTTAGTAGCTATTAATATATCAACATTTCCTTCATCAAAGTTTCTAAAATCAACTAATCTCCAGCTCAAACAGTTTTTTATAATTTGATCTAAGGGTAAGTTTCTAAATGGCATTTTTACAACATCAACAATATGACCTCTTTTTTTTAATTCAGTCTGTGAAGATTCAATCAAAATCTCTGACCCGCCATAAACAAATGGATATTTTATCCCACATATTATTACATTAAGATTATCTTTTCTCAAACTAAAATCTCTTATAAGTGGTTTAGTTTTGACAAAAAGTTTTATCTTGTTTAAATATTTTTTAATTTTTATAAATGAATTATTACGTTCAACAAGTTTATCTATAATTTTTTTTAATACTTCATCTGAATTATCATTTTTATATATATTTTCAACCATAAAAATTCCTTTGTTTATATAACTTATTAATAACTATTTTTTCATATTAATTTTAATTTTTTCCATAAAATCCATTATTTCTTCACCTTCAGGTATTTCAAATTCTTCAGGTTTTTTCAATTGATTACAGATTTCAAATTGAGTCAAAGCTTTTTCATACTCACCTTTCTCATAATATATTTTTCCCAAAATATAATGAAGCTCAAAATTTTTTGAATATAAAGTATTTGCAGTTATCAGTTCTTCAAGAGCCCTATCTAAATCTCCTTTTTTATATGATATCCTTCCCATTCCAAAATAAACTCCAAAATCCCAATCTCTTAATTCTTGAGCTTTTTTATAATATTTTATTGCATTTTCTAAATCTTCACTTTTATCATATGCAGTTGCAAGTGCAATTATTGCATCAAAATAATCAGGTTTTATTTCTACTGCTTTTATTAAGAATTTTTTGCTATTTTCAAAATCTTTTTCTTTTAAATATGCTCTTCCAAGTAGATTAAGTGCTCCGTAATTTCTAATATTTAATTCAACAGATTTCTCAAGAGAATCAATTGCATTAGAGAAATTATTTTTTTGGTAGAAATTGTAACCTTCTTTATAATATTTTTTAGAAAGATTTATGTCTTCCAATTGATGTGAAAGAAATAATATAGAGCTTATGATTACAGAAAGTAAAATAAAAATAAAGAAAGATTTAATTATATTGTTACCAAGCTTGATTTCAACCCTTTTTTTAAAACTTAAAATGAGTGGATTAACTAATCCAAAAATAAAAATGGGTATGGAGCTAATTAAAAATCTCAACCAAATATTAGTTCTTATTAAAATTAAAAAAACTAATGAAAGAAGAATAAAGAATAATCCATAAATAAAGTAATAAAAAGTTTTTGATTCACAATATAAAGAATAAATGAAGAAGAAAAACATTATAATACCTACCCAAATCGGATAAAAAATCAATTCATTTACACAAAGATAAGTAATAATTAAACTAATAAAAATGGGTGAAATTAATATTTTTCTCTCTTCACTTATTAAAGAATCTATGAATTTTTTACTCATTTTAAATTAAACTAATTTCTTGTTAAAATTAATTACAAATCTATTAATTCTAAGTATAAAGTTATTTTTTTAATTTTATATTAAAAATTAAATGACATATCTATTTAATCTCTTATGCTAATTTATATCTTAGCTTAATACATTAACAAAAATCATAATGATATTATAATCAATATATTAATTTATTTATTTTAAATGTTAATACTAAAAATTAAAATATTTCTAATTTTTGAGTTAAACACCTCTTTTTTGTTAAAATGTATTAAATCAATAGTGTAGCTTTTTTATAGATGTTAGAATAGTCTAACAGATGAATTGTTAATCAAATTTTAAAATTTTAAGTATATTCTCAAATTACAAAATTACAATATGCCTTCAATATATAAAATCAATATAAAAAAATTACCCTCTTTTTTAAAAAGGATTGTGTTAAAACATAAAGTCGAAATCTTTTTATTTTTCTACTTTATTTTAATGTTTATTTTCTATAGTTGGACCACACTTACTAATTCACAATCTTTAATTCATGTTGATGATAGAGAAATCTGGGAAGTCTCTAAAAATATTTATAGAAATCATAGTTTAACTTATGAAGAACCTTTATATAAATATTTAGAACATAAAGTTTTTAATACTTTTATTGCTGCGTTTGTTGATAATAAGATTGTTCCAAGAAATACTCTGGGTATATATTTTTTAACTGTTTTTGGATTTTTATTTGGAGAAAATGGACCTTTCTTTCTGATTTCAATTTTAGGTTTAGTTAGTTGTATATTCTTTTATTTATTTGCAAAAAATCTATTTGATAAAAAAATAGCATTATTATCTACCGTTCTTTTTAGTTCATCATTCCCCATGATTCATTGGAGTAACATGCTCTTTAACAATATACCTGCTTTTTCTTTTTACATAATAGGACTTTTCTTTTTTTCAGAAGTATTAGTAAAAAAAAAGAATAAGATAATATTTTATCTTTTAAGTTTCATATTTTTTGCATTATCAATTTGGGTTAGATATGAATATCTAATATTTGTTTTATTATTAATTGTTTGGATTTTAAATGACAGAAAATCAATAAATTTTAAATATTTAATTATTTCAATAATTGTTTTGATAATCATTCTATTTTCAATTTTATTATTAAATAACTATTTATATAAATCACCCCTTTTAATAGGCTATACTGCAGAGAGTCATCAGCAAATTGAAGATAAAATTCCTAATAATGATAATATATTACTAAAATTTATTACAGAAATTATAAGTAAATCAAAATTAACATTTGTGACATTTTTCTCAAGATTATTTAATTTTAACATTTATATGATGTTTCATAATTATAAACATTTTATTTTTAACATATTCCCGCAAATAATTCCCTTTACTTTGTTTGGGATAATTCATACATTAAAAAGTAAAAATAAAAATATTGCAAATTTCACAATCTATGCTATTTTTGTTCTAATTTTCTGGATGTTTTATGTATTAAACTTTGATTTTTGGGATGCGAAAAGTGCAATAGCTGGATCATCTCTAATAAGATATTTAATTATAAGTTATTCTTATATAATTCTTTTCTCTACATACCTGATCTTTAAACTTCTTAATAGATTACCTGAGAGATTAATCTACTTTATTACAATACTGATTGTTATTGGTTCTATACTTAATACAATTAATTTATCTTACTATGGAACATTAGGAATGGTTGAAACTCATGAAATAAAAAAGAAAATTAATAAAATAGATACTGCTATTGAAGACTTACCATCAAATTCCATTATTATTAATGACACTTTTAATTATGCTATAGGAATACGAAATAGAAAGGTATTTGATATGCTAATGATATATTCAGCAACTACTATTGATTTAGATTCATTAAATCCTAAAACTGATGAGGTAGTTGACACTACAATAAAATATATAAAAATTCTCCTTGATTTGAATTATCCAGTTTATATATTAGAAAAAAATCATTTTAATTTAGTTAAAAATATTGAGGAGAAAGAGGAAATATTAGACACCAAAAAAGTTATATGGGGGGATTATTTTGAGATATATAAAGTCTTTTATAGAGAGAAATAGTGATAAATTTAAGTTTTTTCTTAGGATAAATAGACTATTGTTTTTAATTATTACTTTCGTATATTTATCATTAGTGATACTAAATCAGTTTTATGGTAAATTATTCATAGAATATTTGAATATACATGCAATTTTTATCTTGCTATTAATAAGTGGGGCATTCTTTCTATTTCCAATAATTAAAGAGGAGAAAAAGTTTAACGAAAAGAGAAAATTAGAAAGAGAAGATATCTTTTTATTCTTTATTATGGGACTAATCTGTTCAGTTTTAGTTTGGGTTAAAATAAAGGATTTTGGAACAATATCATATGTAATTTCATGTATTGCAGGATCAATAACATTAGTTTTACCAATACTAATTTTTTATGATTAATAATAGGTTTTATAAAAGTATTTTTTATTTTATGCATTTTTTTATTATAGATAAATTTAAATAGAAACAGTTCTAAAAATAAATAGTTAAGTATCATAATGATAAAAAATGATTCAAAAAATATTTGAAGAGATAAATATTATGGATATAGATAAGAAAAATAGTGTTGATGTTAGTATTGTTTTAGCTAACATAGTCCCTTATAACTTATCAAATTAATTTTTACTTACTTAAAACTAAATTTAAACAAAATAATATGAATGTAAAATTATTAAAAATAGTTGCTTGCCCTATCTGTAAAGGTTCTCTAAAACTTAAAGAAGACAAACTAATTTGTTATAGTTGCAGAAAATACTTCAATATTGAAAATGATATACCAATAATGTTAATTGAAGAAGCAAAAGATATAAAAGAAATTAAAGAAGAAAAAAAGTGATATGAAGATATGTTTTGTCCTTGGAACAAGACCAGAAATTATTAAAACATCACCAGTTATAAAACAGTGCCAAAAAGAAAAGATTAATTTTTTCATAATACATACTGGTCAACATTACTCCTATTTCATGGATAAAACCTTCTTTGAAGAACTAAACCTCCCAAATCCTGAATATAACTTAAATATTGGCTCTGGAACTCATGGAATGCAGACAGGGAAAATGTTAGAAAAAATTGAAGAAGTTTTATTAAAAGAAAAACCTGAAATAGTAATGGTCCAAGGAGATACAAATTCTACGTTAGCTGGAGCTTTAGCAGCCACAAAATTAAGAATACATGTAGGACATATAGAGGCCGGCTTAAGAAGTTTTAATATGATAATGCCAGAAGAAAAGAATAGAAAACTTACTGACCATATCTCTAATTTTCTTTTCTGTCCAACAAATAATTCAAAAGAAAATTTAAACAATGAGGGTATCGATAACAATATCATTTATATTACTGGAAATACTGTAGTTGATGTTTTAATAGATCAAATACAGAATTTAAAATCTATTCAAAAAGAAATTTTAAATAAACTTGATTTAGATAAAAAAGATTATTTTCTTATGACAATGCATAGAGAAGAAAATGTTGATTATTTAGAGAAATTAAAACTAATCTTTAAATCACTCAAAAAAATATATATAAAATATAATTTACCTATTATTACTCCCATACATCCAAGAACAAAGAAGAAGCTAAATGAATTTAATATAAAAATTCCCCCTGGGGTTATTTTTATAGATCCACAACCATATTCAACATTCCTGACTTTAGAAGCAAATTCAAAACTAATTTTAACTGATTCTGGTGGTATTCAGGAAGAGGCTTGTGTTTTAAGAGTTCCTTGTGTAACTTTAAGAGAAAGTACTGAAAGACCAGAATCAATAGAAGTAGGGGCTAATATATTAGTTGGCACAGAAAGTAAAACAATCCTTAAAGGGGTAGAAAAAATGTTAAATGTAGATAGAAATTGGTATAATCCTTTTGGTGATGGAAAGGCAAGTAAAAAAATTATAGAAATAATTAGAAATAATTTTAAATAAAAAATATGAAAATTATTGCTGGAATACCCGCATATAATGAGGAAAAATTCATAGGAAAAGTTATAGAAGAAACTAAGAAATATGTTAGTCAAGTCATAGTTGTAAATGATGGATCAACTGATAAAACAGCTACTATTGCACAAAAGGAAGGAGCATTAGTTATAAACCATAAAAATAATAAAGGTAAGGGCATTGCAGTAAATAAATTATTTTATAAATCGAGAGATATAAAAGCAGATATTTTAGTATTATTAGATGCTGATGGTCAACATCAACCTAAAGAAATTCCCTCTCTAATTAAACCAATAATTAATAATGAAGCAGATATTGTTATTGGATCTAGATTTCTTAAGAATAAAAACTTCATTCCTTTTTACAGAAAAATAGGATTATATATATTAACAATATTAACTAATTTTGGTTCTAATATAAAAGTAACAGATTCACAAAGTGGATTTAGAGCTTTTTCTAAAAGAGCAATTAATAATTTATATTTTGAAGAAAAAGGTTTATCTGTTGAATCTGAAATGCAATTTCTTGCTAAGAAAAATAAACTTAGAATGTTAGAAATTCCAATTACTACTTTATATGAAGAAAGAGCTAAAAGAAGTCCACTTTTTCATGGTTTTGGGGTTTTAATTAGAGTAGTTTTATTAATTTTGAGAAAAAATAAGTAAAAATCATCCTATTCTAAAGATTATTTTCATATTAAATATATTTTTAATAGTAATAAAAATAGGTGAAAGAATGGAAAGAAAAAAGATATTAGTTACAGGAGGAAAGGGGTTCATAGGATCAAATCTAGTTCCAGAATTAGAAAAAAGAGGATATAAAGTCTGGATTTGCGATTCAATACACTCAGAAGAGCAGAATTATATTAGATATGATGTTAGTAAATATCGTCAGGTAGAGAAGATGTTTGAAGATCGTAATTTTGACTATGTGTATCATTTAGCAGCAGAATATGGTCGTTGGAATGGTGAAGATTATTATGAAAATCTATGGCAGACAAATGTAATAGGCACTAAGAATATTATTAGAATGCAGGAAAAGAAGAAATTTAGGATTATATTTTTCAGCAGTGCAGAAGTATATGGGGATTATGACGGTTTAATGAAAGAGGAAGTTATGGATAAAGTTCCCATAAAACAGATGAATGATTATGCTATGACTAAGTGGGTGGGAGAAATGCAGGTAATAAATTCAGCAGATATGTTTGGAACTGAAACAGTGCGAGTTCGACTTGTTAATGCTTATGGACCTCATGAATATTATAGTTCATATAGAGGTGTGATTCCTATGTTTATATATAGAGCTTTAAAAGATATGTCATATACTGTGTATATGGGTCATAAAAGAATATTTGATTATATAGAAGATACTTGTAGAACACTCGCTAACATAATTGAGAATTTCAAGCCTGGAGAGGTTTACAATATCGGAGGAAAAAAAGAATGGGAATGTGAGATAAAATATGTCTCAGACCTTATACTAAAATATCTTGGAAAAGATGACTCCATAGTTACTTATAAAAAATTAGAACCTTTTACAACAAAGGTAAAACATATAGATTGTTCCAAGGCAATGAGAGATTTAAAACATATTCCAAAAGTTCCTTTGGAAGAAGGAATACCAAAAACCATAGAATGGATGAAAAATATTTATTGTAGGAAGGCATAACAAATGAATTATTTTGAAGAATATGAGAATAAAAATATATTAATAACTGGTGGAGCGGGTTGCATTGGTAGTAATCTAACCAAAAAGTTATCAAATTTACAAGCATCAAAAATAATTATTCTTGATGATCTTTCAGCTTCAGAAAGGTGGAATATACCAGATGAACCAAATGTAGTATTTATTGAGGGAAGTATTCTTGATGAGAAAAGGGTAAAAAGAGTTTTTTCAGAGAAAATTGATTACGTTTTTCACTTAGCAGCTCATTTTGCCAATCAAAATTCGGTTGATCATCCTGAAACTGACTTACTGGTAAACGGATTAGGTACTTTAAAATTATTACAGTATTCACAAATGACAAAGATTCCAAAATTCATATTTGCATCATCAGGATGCTCAGTCTATGGAAGTCAGAACCCTCTTCCATTAAAAGAAGATTATGTTTCAATTAATCTTGATACACCTTATCAGATAACTAAATTATTAGGCGAACTATATTGCAATTTCTTCTATAACTACTACAGATTACCAATAGTAATATTAAGATTTTTTAATGTTTATGGACCTGGTGAAATTCCTGGAAAATACAGAAATGTAATACCCAATTTTATTTATAGGGCAATGCACAAGAAAAAACTACCTATAACTGGAACTGGAGAAGAAACAAGAGATTTCACTTTTGTTAAGGATGCAGTCGATGGAATCTTAAGAGGAGGAGTAATATCTGAAGCTGTAGGAGAGGCTTTCAATATAGCTTCACAAACAGAAACAAAAGTAATAGATTTAGCAAATATAATCAATGAATTATTAGAAAATCCAAATGGAATTGAATTTATTGAGAAAAGAAAATGGGACAAAATAACAAAAAGATGTGCGTCAATTGAAAAAGCAAGAAAAATCCTTGGATACAATCCAAAAACACAAATAAAGGAAGGAATAAAAAAAACTATTGATTGGTTTTTAAGCAATAATGAAAAGATAGAAGAAAGTGCTATATTTTAAAAATAAATATGAAAATATTATTAGTTCAAGAATCAGATTGGCTAAAAAGGGGACCTCATCAACAGCACCATTTAATGGAAAGACTTTCAATTAAGGGACATGATATTCGTGTAATTGATTATGAGGTTTCCTGGAAAAATGAAACTAATAAAGAAATATACTCAAAAAGAAAAGTTTTTAGTAAAGTTTCAAAATTTTATGATGGTGCTAATATATATGTTATTCGTCCAACTATTATTAAAATTCCAATTTTAGATTACATATCTATTATATTTACCCATGGAATTGAAATAAGAAAACAAATAAAAAATTTCAAACCTGATGTTATTATTGGTTTTGGTATTTTAAATACATTTATAGCTGCAACATTATCAAGAAGAAATAATATTCCATTTATTTATTATCTGATAGATGAACTCCATAGGTTTATTGCATTTAAAATATTTCAACCTTTAGGAAAAATAATAAAGAGTAGAACATTAAAACTTTCAGATAGAGTTATTGTTATTAATAAAAAACTAAGAGATTATGTAATTAGCTTAGGAGCAAACCCTCAAAAAACTTATATCGTTAGTGCTGGAGTAGATCTTGATCGTTTTTTAAATTCCGATGATAGAAGTATAAGAAAGAAATATGGTATTAAAAAAGATGATATAGTTCTTTTCTTTATGGGTTATTTATATAATTTTTCAGGTTTAAAAGAAGTTACCCTAGAATTAGCTAAGTTAAAAGATAAGAAGAGGAATATTAAACTCTTAATTGTAGGAGAAGGTGATATATATAGTGATCTTCAAGAGATCAAAGATAAATATAAATTAAAAGATAAAATTATACTTACAGGTAAACAACCTTATAAAAAAATCCCAGAATTCATTGCAGCCTCTGACATTTGTTTACTTCCGGCACAAAACACTAAAATAATGCGCAATATTGTACCTATAAAAATTTATGAATATATGGCTGGTTGCAAACCAGTAATTTCAACAAAACTTCAAGGAATAATAAAGGAGTTTGGTAATGATAATGGTGTTATATATGTGGATAAACCAGAGGATGTTTTGAAGAAGGCAATCGAGCTGATTGAAGATGGGGGCATTGAGGAGGAAGGAAGGAAAGCGAGGAAATTTGTTGAGAAGTATGGCTGGGACAATATCATAGATAAGTTTGAGAAGATTTTGGAAGAGGTAGTATGAAAATTCTTCATGTCATTCCTTATTTCACTCCAAAGCGAGGTGGTGATGTAAATGTCTGTTATAATCTTTCAAAACATCTTATTAAAAAAAGTCATGAAGTTACAATAATCACCACAGATTTTGAATTTGATGAAGAATATGCAAAATCAATCGAGGGAGTTAATGTCATCCAATTTAAATGCGTCGCAAACTGTGGTCTATTCTTGTATTCTCCGAGCATGAAGAAATGGCTTAGGGATAATGTAAAGAATTTCGATGTTGTTCATCTGCACAACTTTCGTTCTTACCAAAATAATGTAGTTTATAAATATGCAAAAAAATATAGAATTCCCTATATTCTACAGGCTCATGGCTCATCTCTAAGAATAATAGAAAAGCAAAGGTTAAAGAAATTATATGATTGGGTTTGGGGATATAAAATATTAAAAGATTCATCTAAGTTAATAGCAGTTTCAAAAGTTGAGGTAGAACAATATAAAAAAATAGGAGTTGATGATAATAAGATCGTCTTAATTCCAAATGGTCTCGATGTTGAGAGATTTAAAAATCTGCCGAAACATGGACAATTTAGGGAGAAGCATGGCATTAAAGAGAATCACATAATCCTATTTTTGGGGCGAATTCACAAGATAAAAGGTGTTGATTTTTTGATAAAGGCTTTTGGTTCCTTGGTAAAAGAGATGGATAATGTTATTTTAGTGATTGCTGGACCAGATGATGGATATAGAAAGGAATGTGAAAAACTCACTAAGGATTTGAATTTAAGAGATAGAGTAAAATTCATTGGTTGTGTGGATAACGTTGCGGAGACATACCAAGATACAGATGTTTTAATTTATCCTTCAATATATGAGATATTTGGATTAGTTCCGTTTGAAGCGATAATGTGTGGCACGCCAGTAATCGTTACGGATGATTGTGGATGCAGTGAATTGGTAAAGGAGGCAGGTTGCGGTTATTTAGTTGAATACGGGGATGTAAATGATTTAGAAGAGAAGATTAAGTATCTCCTTAAAAATCCAGAAGAAGGGACTAAGATGGTGAAAAGGGGGAAGAGGTATGTTGAGGAGAATTTGACGTGGGATAAGGTAGTGAAGAAAGTGGAGGAGGTTTATGAGAGTTGTATCCCATAATATCGAGTGCCTAAAATATGCACAAGCATTATCAAAATAAAAAACAAGAGATTAGTTGGAGCGTGAACTGATAAATGAGCATAGACAGCCTAGTAAGCTTTCTCACGTCTATTATTGGCAAGTACCAGCCTGAAAGTAGATTTAAAGAAAGGTGAAGGGGTTTGAAACGGTGGTTGAATATGCATGGATGAAAATTCAAGAAAGGAGATGGGCATAAATGGAAGGATGTATGTTAAAAGAGAACATGATATTACTCCTATTATTGGAGAATACATCGAATTGTTCGATAGTATGGGTGAGTTTTAGATGATTGAATTACCAAAGAATTCGGGTATTAAAAAATTCTTCGTCCTCATATTGATCTTTCTCATTGCAATGGATCTCGCTATACTTTTAAACATTCCATTTTTAAGACAGATCTTTGGATTCTTTTTTCTCACTATTTTACCGGGTTTATTAATCCTTCAGATGCTCAAACTAAACAAAATGGGTTCAACGGAAAAGTTTGTATTATCAGTAGGACTAAGCATCTCTTTTTTGATGTTCTTTGGATTATTAATGAACAGTTTATCACTCAGTTTAGGTTACAAAACACCATTAGCAACGATTCCATTACTAATTTCGTTTAATATTGTATTTATAGTATTAGCGATGATTGGGTACAAGATAAATAAAGAACCAATCTTTTCCCTCCCGAATCTCAGTTTAAGCACATCAGAAAAGGCATTTTTGATCGTTCCAGTTTTATTTCCAGCACTGAGTATATTTGGAATGCATGTAATGAACACGATAGATAACAATCTTATTTTGATGCTCTTACTTTTTTTAATTCCAATTTATGTTGCATTTGTTTGTTTTTTCAATCAAAAATTTCCAAAGAGGCTTTATCCAGTTGTGATATTCTTGATAAGTATATCTTTGCTGTTGATGCTTTCATTGAGGTCTAACCACATCATAGGCATAGATACACATGTAGAATACTATTTTTTTCGGACTACATTGAATAATTTACATTGGAGTGCATTCGGGCATTCCACACTCGATACATGCCTTGCTATTTCTCTGCTGCCAACGATATACCAATCCATCTTAAATATAAGCCCAGAATTTCTCTTCAAAATTCTTTATTCACTAATATTTTCTATCGCTCCATTAGTTATATACACCTTATCAAAGAGATACGTTGAAGAACTTTATGGTTTTCTCACATCGTGTTTTTTCATGTCTCAGTTTAACTTTTTATTGACTGAGCTTCACGCACGCACAAATACTGCGATATTATTCGTTGCACTTGCGATGATGACGCTCTTCAATGATAAAATAGATCCGCTGAAAAAGAGAATATTATTCATCGTATTTATGGCTTCATGTATAGTGTCCCATTATTCAACCACATACCTATTCTTTTTTATCCTGCTCGGAACTTTTATAGGGGTGGAAATATTATCAAAGAAATACACATTAAAAAAGGAGATAAGTTTAACGATTATGATCTTATTATTTGCTTTTATTTTCTTCTGGTATTCTCTGGCAACAGAGGTCGTTTTTAGTGCTGTTGTTAGGTTCATCGAAAATGTGTTTAGTAATTTTAACAGGTTCTTTGTGAAAGAGATTCGAAGTAGGAGCGTACATGCGGTGATAGGAGAAGGTATCTGGCAAAAAGGCATTCCGTATAAGATAGAGTTCATATTTACATGGCTAACTTTTGCATTCATTGGAATCGGACTCATCACGTTAATAAGAAGATACAAAGAGATGTCATTTCCAGAACTGAATTTTAAGAAGACAGATTTTTTAATGAATAAGTTTGAAGTAGCATATTTCGTGGCTGCACTCGTTTGTTCTGGATTACTTGTTGTGGTGGTTGCGTTTCCTTTTATTTCAATAGGTTATGGTATTGATAGAGTATATTTTCTTGGAATCGTTCTATTATCCGTATTTTTTGTGATTGGTGAGATAATAGTGACAAAGTATTTGAATAAAATATTTGTAGTTCTTCGAGATAAAGTCTCAACTAAAAACGCTTCACACAACTCTTTTAGAAAAAGTGTTTATGGGAAAAATGCTTCGCAAGTTCGGGCGTATTTGATTATATTATTGGTCTTAATTCCTTATTTTTTATCGGCTACTGGTGTTACATATCAAGTTTTTGGTGTTCCTCATGCGATTATTTTAAACTCAGAAGGAGAACAGTATAATATGTTGTATGTTCACGATCAAGAGAGTTGTAGTGCGATGTGGTTGAGAAGCAATGTCGATGAGATGGTTAAAATATACACTGATTATTTTGGAGGTCTTTGGTTATCAAGCCAGGGTATGGTTCGATCATCAATTTATGATCCATCTTTTATTGAAGATAAAGAAGCTATTGGAGAAGGGTATATCTTTTTAAGGTATGTTAATGTTGTTGATAGAAAGTTGTTGGGTAGAGGTATCCAATGGTATAATTTAACAGAATATGACCATTTATTTGTTGATAGAAAAAGGATTTATGACAATGGGGGTTCAGAGGCGTGGAGATGAATAAAAGTAATCATGTAATCATATAAGAATATTTTGAAAAAACTTAAATATAGAAGATATATTATGAAATCATTAAAAAAATATAAGGGACTGAAGTTTTGCGTTTTACTAACTATGCTCCCATTTGAGTGTGGACTTAGGTTCCATCTGTCTATTCTGCTGGAAGATTTCAGTAAATCTTCCACTTATCTCGTTTACATACGACGCTCCAGTATCGGAAAGACCATCCCCATCTCAGTGTGTAATACTTTTATATCTTAAAATTATACTGTCTCACGAAACGCAAAAGATCAGATAAGGGGGATAAATAAGATGAATATCAATAAAAAAATAGCAGATAAGAATATACTTATCATGGGTGGCACGGGTAGTTTTGGGCATCAAATTGTTTCTCAGCTGCTAAAATTTAATCCAAATAAAGTTGTAGTATTCAGCAGAGATGAAAAAAAACAGTATGATATGCAAAATGAATTTGAAAAATACCTTGATATTTTGGATTTCATTATTGGTGATGTTCGAGATTATGCCCGTGTTTATGAATCAACAAAAAATATTGATATTGTGTATCATGCCGCAGCACTAAAACAAGTCCCAAATAGTGAATTTCATCCTTTTGAGGCTGTAAAGACAAATGTTATCGGCGCTGAAAATGTAAGACGCGCAGCAATCGAGAATGAGGTGGATGTGGTTGTTGCAGTAAGTACGGACAAGGCAGTAAAGCCAATCAATGTCATGGGCATGACCAAGGCAATTCAGGAGAGGATAATGCTTAATCCAAACAATGGAAGATGGT
Organism: Candidatus Humimicrobiia bacterium; assembly: GCA_049647085.1. GTDB lineage: Bacteria > Actinomycetota > Humimicrobiia > JAHJRV01 > JAHJRV01 > JAHJRV01. The sequence continues at coordinate 123,855 of JBARXA010000002.1, forward strand.
ATACAAAATTTATTTGTGTGCGTTATGGAAATGTGATAGGAAGTAGAGGGAGTGTCATACCTTTCTTTAAACAGCGGATAGAAGAGTGTAAATTTTTGCCGATAACCAACTTTGAGATGACAAGGTTTTTATTGAGATTAGAGGAAGCACTTGACCTTGTCTTTAAAGCTACAATTGAGGGTGAAACAGGGCAATTATTCGTCAAAAAGATGCCTGCTTGTTATGTTATAGACCTGGCAAAAGCGATGAGCAAGGCAATGACCGGGAAAGAAGATTATCCAATAAAAGAAGTTGGTATCAGACCAGGCGAGAAGATTCATGAGGTGTTGGTTTCTGAAGAAGAAATGCGAAGAGCTGTTGAGACAGAAGCACATTATATTATTCATCCTTATGGAAAGTTAGAAAAACCGCGTTTGATTAGGGATTTAAATGAGTACATGTCTAATAATACTAAAATGCTCAATGAAGATGAAATCACGTCTTTGCTCAAGCGAGAAGGGTGGATTTAAATGAGAATATTCATAACTGGTGGAAGTGGTTTGTTAGGGTGTGCTTTAGCTTTTGAATTGATAAAAAAAAATGAAGTGATTAGTGGTTATTATCATAATTACATTAGTATTAAAAATAATAATTTTTCATCCGTAAATATTGATATTTGCGATATTAATTCGCTCAAAGCTATAGAAAAATCACCTGATGTAATTATACATGCCGCTGCATTAACAGATTTAGAATTTTGTGAAAAAAATCCAGAAATAGCATACAAGATCAATGTAGATGGCACAAAAAATGTACTAAAAGTTGCTGAGAAATGCAATGCTAAAATAGTTTATATTTGTACTGATTACATTTTTGATGGGGAAAAGAGAAACCATTCTTATTCAGAAGCTGATACTCCAAATCCATTATCTATCTATGCTAAAACAAAGTTACAGGGAGAAGAACTAATAAAAGAAAGTTATGACAATTTTATAAGCGTCAGAACAAGTTTATATGGGTGGAGTTTAAATAAATCGAGCTTTGCATCATGGATCGTCAATTCGTTAAGAGAAGGTAAAAGAATATCTGTTCTTAGCGATCAAATAAGTTCTATGCTATTTACAAATGATTTAGCAAATATTCTTAGTGAGATGCTAAAATATAATTTAAAGGGAGTATATAATGTTGCAAGTGCTGACTCTGTGTCAAAATACAAATTTGCATTAAAGATCGCAGAAATATTTAATTTAAACAAAAATTTGATAGAAGCTATTACCTTAGATAATCTCATAAAAAGGTTTTCTTTGTCTGCAAATCGTCCTATGAATGTATCTTTAGACGTTTCCAAAATAGAAAATAAGTTAGGAAGAAAAATGCCGAGTATTAGAGAAGGGATTACATCCATGAAAGAAAAGGAAATTGAATTTAAAGAAACGGTGATTGTAAAATGAATATAGAAATAAAGAGTCTGGAAAAACATGAGGATGGAAGGGGTCTCCTATTGGAAATACTAAAAAGTGACGAAATAAATGAAAGCATACAACAGATCTATTTCTCTACTTCAAAACCCGGTGCTGTGAGAGGAGGACATTATCATAAAAAGAAGATAGAATGGTTCTGTGCAGTCAAAGGAACGGGTAAATTGTTTTTAGAAAATATTACAACCAAAGAGAAGAAAGAGATAATTTTATATCACGATAAACCCACAGTAGTAAAAGTCCTTCCTAATATATGGCATAGTTTAGAAAATATTGGTGGAACTGAGATGCATTTGATAGTAATAAGTAATATGATTTTTGATCCTGATGATCCAGATACCTATGTAAAATAGACTGGTGGTTTTTATGAAAAAAGTAAAAGTGGATATTGGTTGTGGCAATAACAAAAAAAAAGGTTTCATTGGGATAGATCTAATGCCATCGAGTGATGCAGATATTGTATGTAATATTGGAAAATATGGTATACCATTAAAATCTAATTCCGTAGATGAAATATTTTCTTTTCATTTCTTGGAGCATGTTAGAAATACACAATTAGTAATTGAAGAGATTTATAGGGTCCTAAAACCGAATGGGATTGTAGAAATTGTTGTGCCACATTTCTCAAATATAGATTCTTATCATTGGATGCATAAAACATATTGGAACATTCGAGGGTTCGATGTCTTTGACAAAAATGGGTCATATCACTATTGTTTCAATGCAAATTTCGAGATATTGGTAAGAAATATAGAATTTTCACAAAAACGAGCATATAAACCAACAGTGCTTGAGAAAATAATTACGAAGGGTGGTGCAATATATGAAAAATATTTATGTAATTTATATAGGGCATATCAAATTAGAGTTATAATGAAAAAGAAGCCTTTATGATATTATTGGAAAAATATATGAAACTAAATGGAGAGACGTATGCGTTAAACAATCTTTATCCAAAACTGTTACAAGGAGGATTCTGCATAATCGATGATTACGGATGTTTAAAAAATTGTAAGGAAGCGGTTGATGATTATCAGGCTAATAACCGAATAGATGATGAAATTAAAGTGATTGATTGGACAGAGATATACTGGAGGAAATCATAATGGAGAATTTACCGCTGCTATCTATCATTATTCCGACTCGCAATAGACAGAAATATGCAATTTCTGCCATAACCAGCATTATGAACATTTCTGCCCCCGATCTTGAATTGGTTGTACAGGACAACAGTGATTCAAGAGATTTGGAAAATTACATCCTCAATAATGTTAACGATCCCCGTTTGAAATATAATTACACACCAACTCCCTTATCACTTGTTGATAATTTTAACACTGCTATTGGATTGGCTTCTGGCAAGTATCTATGTATTATTGGGGACGATGACGGAGTCAATCCTGAGATTATTGAAGCAACTCATTGGGCAGATATGAATGATGTCAATGCATTGAAACCAACCGTTAGTGCAACTTACTTATGGCCGGAATCAGGGGTTTCTTCCATTCTTTTCAGAAATGTGTCAACAAACGGTGTTTTCACAATTGGACCATTTTCGGGAAAGGTTATTAGACCGGATCCTGAGGTAGAACTAAGAAAAGTTGTTCAAAGTGGAGGCTTTAAATATTTAGAGACTGAAATTCCAAGACTTTATCATGGTATTGTGAAACACAAGTGCTTGGATAAGGTTCGTGAGAAGACAGGTGCCTTTTTTGGAGGGTTGAGTCCTGATATTTTTGCCGCTTTGGCTGTGGCCAATTTTACAAAGAATGTAATTTCTATTGACTATCCATTAACTATAGCCGGTGTTTCTAAATCAAGTGGTTCTGCACAGAGTGCGAGGGGAGAACATTTAGGAAATCTTGAAGATGCGCCTCTCTTTCGATATAGGGGCACTTATAAATGGGCAGAGATTATTCCTCGTTTCTATAGCGTCCAGACCATCTGGGCAGATTCAACGGTAGCGGCGCTTAAGGCATTGGGGCGAGATGATATCTTACAGGATTTTAATCTGCCTCTTCTTGCTGCCTACTGTGTTGCTGCTCATCCAAAATATACCCGTATTGTCCTGCGTGATATGTATAAGTCTTTCCGAATAATGAATAAAAATCAATTGGTGGGGACATTTCAATTCTGTTATTCATTGCTGCTTGGTCCTGGTTGGGGACTGATTAAACTCATACCAAAGGGAATTAGACTTATTTTATTAGGAAGTACCGGTACTAGGATTAACGATGTAAAGGATATAGTTGAAGCTACGAATATACTGACAGATTATTTGAGAAAAAATAAAAAACGGTTTTCAGATTTTGTATCTTAAAAATCATCTTCATTTGGTTAAAGACAAAATAATCTCCTAAAAAACTCAATCTCCTCCTTTTTATTTCTAAGATACCCATTCCATATAACATTTTTAGCAATGCTATCAGGATATATGCAATTAAAGTACAAAAGACTTGAATCAATACCACATTCAGATTTTTTCCAATAAACCTAACAATTTTCAGATAAGATTTAATTTCTTTAGCCAACATTGACACTTAGTTCCGCCAGTTTATCAGGAAAATGGATTTGACAGAAGATAAGGTTTGGTGGGCCTAGGGCAGTTTACCCAATTTATCAAGCGATTGCATAATTTTGCCCCAAAATCACCTGAGAGACGGGGTTGAAATTGGAGAAGATGTACCGTGGCTCCGTCTCATAAATCTCAGCAGGCTAAATCCAACATACCCACTTACAATCCCTTGTGTAAAGAGATATGAAAATCCTACTCCAGTTATTCCAAGTATTGGTTGCTGGATTAAAAGATAAGAAATTCCAAGGATTCCAAGTGCAGTTAAGATTGTTATAATTATAAGCTCTGTAATCTTTAACCTTATTCTAAGGTATGTTATGTAAAATGAATTCAGTACTATAAATATACCAGAGATTGCAAGGATTGAAAGTAAGAAATGCCCACTTGTTGAATATTCTTTTCCAAACAGCAAAAGAAGCCATTTTCCAAAAATTATTATAAATACAATGCCCGGAACTAAAAGAAGATATGCACGTTTTATTGCCTTTTTTAAGTTTTTGAGAAATGTTTCTTCTTTGAATGAACCTTCTGCGAATAGGGATGTTGAAAAAGCCCCGGGAATGACAAAGAGAAGGCTGGCAATTGCAAAGACAATGTAATAATAAGCATTATCTTCAGGAGTAAGAAAATGCAGAATCATTAAGGGAAGGATAAGTGCAGGAGTAGCCTCAAATAGATTTACTATGTAATTCCCCCCAGAAAATCTGGAGATTTCATTTATTGTTTTCTTCATTGTTTCCTTTTTTACAACAGGAAAAGGAAAATAGGAAGGAATAATCTTTCTTAAAAAGAAGAATATAGAGATAAAGAAGGCAATGCTCATTGAAATGCCCCATGAGCCAAATATACCAAAGGTTGCAAATATTGGAGCTAATAAAATTGGAAGGGGGACCTTCAAACTAGCAAAGATTGTATTTTGAAATAAGGCATATTTTGTATCTCTGAGAGCAATAAAAGCATTACTCAAAATCACAAGTAATGCAGATATTATGGTAAAAACAATAAATGCAAATATATAAAGTGCTGAATCTTTTATAAAAACCAATTTCTGGGCCCAGATATCCATACCTAAAAGAAAAACAATAGAAATTAAAAGGGTTGCTATCCCAACAACAGTTAAACAGGTATTGATGAATTCTCTTTTATCCTTTTTTTTATTCAAAAATCTTATAATTGAAACATCCAGCCCAAATCTTGTTATGCTTGTAATTATGCCTACTGAAGAAATCAAAGCAACTGTCAGTCCAACATCAGAAACATCATAGAACCTAGCAACAACCATCCAGAAAAATAATCCTAAACCAGAGCCAATAATAGAAGTTGCCATCAGATAATAGGAATTTCTATATAATGGATCTTTTAAATGTTGTTTAAGTTCCTCACGGTTTCTTGGTATTGGAATATTCATATAATCACCTTTAGATTGTTTGCTCTCTTAAAAAGATTAATTGATAAAGTAATCAATCCAAATGTAATAACGACCAAAATCAACTTCATATGTTCTCTAAGCATTATATAATAAATAGAATTTATATCTTTTATAGCTTACAATATAATTTTAAGTAGGTAAATGCTAATTTGATAAAATGTAGTATTAGTTAAGTATTATATTTATGGTTAAGAGTTGTTTTTCTAATGATTGAAAATTCTTAGTTTTTGGTAATCAGGAAAATAAGATAAAATGAATTTTAACTAAGAGAAAAGGTATCTTTAAACGATAAATAAAATTAATGGTTAAACTATAGTTAGGTTATTTAAAAGAAATCTAAATTACGATGAAATTAACAACTTGAATAAAGATATTATATAAAGGAAAATTAAATTTGAAATTTGAGATAAAAAGAGATTATATATGGGTAAATTTAATAGTTTTAATCTTGGTTCTTATTATTAGTGTTATTTCTATTAAACCTGTTAGGATTATTCTTGGGCTTTTATTTGTTCTTTTTTTACCTGGATATATTTTTATTACTGCTCTATTTCCTAAGAAAGAGGATTTGAACAGTATTGAGAGAGTGGCATTAAGTTTTGGGCTTAGCATTGCAATAGTTCCACTAATTGGTCTTATATTAAATTATACTCCCTGGGGAATTAGATTTTATCCTGTTCTATTTTCTATATCAGCTTTTATTTTGATATGCTCTATTATTACTTGGTATAGAAGAAATAAGCTTTCTGAAGATAAAAGGTTTTTGATTTCTTTTGAATTTGATTTTCCAAAATGGAAAGCAATTGGAAGACTTGATAAGTTTTTATCTATTATTCTTATAATCTCTATAATATCAGCTATTGGAATGTTAATATATGTGGTTGCTAAACCAAAAATTGGTGAGAAATTTACTGAGTTTTATATCCTAGGACCTGGTGGGATGGCTGATGATTATCCAACTGAGTTAACTATTGGAGAAACTTGTGAGGTGATTGTGGGAATTATAAACAGAGAACATGAAGATGCTAACTATGATGTGGTTATAAATATGGGAGGTAAAGAGATAGATAGATTAAGTTCAATAACACTTGCTCATGATGAGAAATGGGAGAAAAGAGTCAAAATTGTTCCTAATGAAGCTAATGAGAATATAAAGGTCGAATTTTTGCTATATAAAGGTGAAAGTGAGAATATAGAGCCTTATAGAGAACTCCATTTATTAATGATAACACCATCAACGACACCACCACCATCAACTCATTACACCCCAGGTAAAGATCTAGGATACTTTATATTCAAAACATCTGATGGAGTATTCAAGATAAGATGGAGTGGTGATGGTACAATCCGCTACTACACTGGAGTAGT
>JBARXA010000003.1:0-43203 GCA_049647085.1 Candidatus Humimicrobiia bacterium
GCTAGACCAAAAGATATGTTAGAAATATCAAATGAATTAATTAGTATATATAAAGATGAAATAGGAGAAGAATATTTTAGAAAGATACCAGAAGAAGTCAAGCTTCGTGCTGATAGCTTAAATAATAAGGCATTAACATATTTAGATATAGGTAAAACAAAAGAAGCTGAAGAAGTGTGGAAAGAAGCAGTTAAGGTTCTTGAAGAAATCAAAGGAGAAGATGCAAGCCAAAAGGAGGTTGTATCAACACTTCAGTATGCAAAAGATAAATTAGCTATCTCAAAGAATCTATTACGAACCTTTGAAGGACATAAAAATGATGTAACTTCAATATGTCTTAGCACAGATAATAAATATGCATTATCAGGAAGTGAAGACAATACACTAAAGCTTTGGCAACTTGAATGGGAATTAGAAGATAATCATCCTGCTGACTGGGATGATAGAGCGCTTCCCTATATAAAGAACTTTCTAATTCTACATACACCTTATATAGCTGTAATCACAGAAGATACTGAACCAATAGAAGAAGAGATTAATCTAGCTCTAACTTGTAGAGGAAAGCCTAACTATACAGAAGAAGATTTTAAACAGTTACTTTATACATTAGGTTGTGCTGGATATGGTTGGCTTAGAGAAGAAGGAGTAAGAAAGAAACTTGAAGAGATAGCTAAAAATCTATAGAAATTGTTAACTTAAATAATAATTAATAAATAAGGTTTAAGAATAAACAAAAATAGGTATTTTAAGTAATATAGTTTAAAATAAGAAACAATAAAACTTCTAAAATTATCAAATAGATTACTAAATATAATTATAATAGTTATATAATAATAACAAAGAATATAGAAACTACTTCTGTGTTATAATTTTTTAAAATGGAGGTTATTTGATGAAGATATTCTCAGGTCTAGGTCTTGTGGTAATCATGGCAGCTAATGAAGCAGTTGTTGCAAGAATGAAGGAGATTGAACCTGAGCACTTTTTTTGTGCATTACTTAAATTTTCCGAAATTGATGAAAGCAAAATACCCCCAACAATTACTGATATAAAATTAATAGATTCCATAATATCTGAGCGTGACAAAATAAGAGAAATTCTAAAAGGATATGCTATAAATACTACCCAAGTTAGACGTCAATTACGCAAAGTTATAGGATATGGCAATTATCAACACAAAGGTGGAGTAATACATCGTTCTAAAACTTCACGAGAATTATTTATGAAAGCTATTTTGGATGCTCAAAAAAACAGAGAGAAACTTGATTCATCTCGGCTTCTTAGAGCACTTCTTAGAGAACCAACTTCTGCAATCAAACAGGTTTTAAAATATAAAAAACCTTTAGATTTAGATATAATTCCACCTGGACCAATTAGAGAAGGACCATTACCTTCTCAATACTTAAAAGATATTTCCCAAAGTGTAAAGGCAACTGGATTAAAAGCTCCGAAAACTCTTTTACCTCAAGTTAAAGTTTTAACTCTGGCTATACAATCTAAAGAAAATGACCCAATATTGTTAATATGCATGTCTGAAGTTCAAGCAGTACCTATTATCAAATATGTTGCTCAGGAGCTTAAGGGTGTAAAAAGAATTGCAGAGATTGATTATAATACAATGCTTAAAAATACAGAAAATAAGGAAAAATTTAAAACTCTTATGACAGATGTATTAACTAAATCTTCTAATATAGAAAATTTAATACTATTTGTAGATACAACGAAAAAGGAGAAGGAAATATCTCTTTTATTAAATATATTAAAACCTGATTTGATAAATAATAAGCGACAATTCATAATTGCAGTTAGTGAAGCATCTTATATGAATTTTATTGAAACTGACTCAACTTTTTATGAGATATTCAAAACTATATGGCTTCACAAACTAAAAGATGATTATGTATTAAAAGAGCTATAGTATATTACTTTAACTTTTAAAAGGAGGAAAGTAAGTGTTCACTGATGAAGCACAACAATTATTGGATAATGCCAAGACATATGCAATGATGCAGAAAAAAGATGAACTAACACTTGAAATTTTATTAACTGCAATAAAACAGAATATAGAAGCTCGGGTTTTATTAGCTCGTTTTGTTGGATTATCTATCGATAAATTAAGCGGTCAAGATATTGAACTCCAGCCAGATGTTACATTATATATGGCTAAGATATCTACCTCTAAAGAAGTGCAGGCAGTGATTAAACAAGCAAGGGAATTGGCAATGAAGGTACCTGACCGACTTCATCCAGGTCTAATAGGATTGCGACATCTGGTATGTGCTTTGGCAATATCCAGATCGTTCTGTAATTTACTAAATGTTACACCTGTATCTGAGAAAGAAGCTATAGAGTATTTGTCAACCTTGTATGAAAGTGACGAAGATGTACAAGAATTAGGTGATCTTACAGAGCATATGCGTATTATGAGAACAGAACTTTTAGGTAAAGTCTTTGGTCAAGATCATGCTGTTCATGCATTTGTTGAGGGACTTTTCAATGCTGAAGTTATAGCTCATGCCGATACTACACGTAAAAGTCCAAGTGCTATATTTGTCTTTGCTGGTCCACCTGGTGTAGGTAAAAGTTATTTAGCCAAATTAGGAGCATCTTATTTTAAGCATCCATTTAAACAGTTTAATATGAGTTCATACTCAGATCATCAATCACACATTCAGTTAGTTGGCTTTCAACCTAGTTTTCAAGCTGCCAAACCTGGTATATTAACAGAATTTGTGTTCAAAAACCCCGATGCTGTTCTACTTTTTGATGAGATTGAGAAGGCTCATCCTAATGTAATTCAACTTTTTTTACAGATTTTGGATTCAGGTGAAATCGAGGACCAATTCAAAGCTGAAAAGGTGGCATTTCGTGATACTAAAATTATATTCACTACTAATGCTGGCTCTTCCCTATACGATAATCCTAATGAAACAGGTATAAATGCTGCTAATGCAACATTTCATAGACGCACTATACTGGATGCGCTTCGCACTGAAAGAAGACCTGATGGTAGACCATTTTTTCCTCCAGCTATCTGTTCTCGTCTTGCTACTGGTTATCCTGTGTTGTTTAATCACCTTGGTGTTAATGAGCTACAACGCATTGCTTGTACAGAGATTAATAGAGTTAAAGGTTTAATAGAACAACAGTATTACAAATCAATTACATATGATGATGAGTTACCTTTAGCTATGGTATTAAGAGAAGGAGCTAATACAGATGCGAGAACTGTAAGTTCTCAAAGCGGTATTTTTGTAAAAACTGAACTATTCAAATTCTTTAGACTCTATAAAAAGCGACGCCTTGATCAGGTGTTAGATAGTGTAGATACAATACACTTTTGTCTTGACCCAACTGAAATGGAGAATAAAGATATAGCAAGTATATTTAAATCTCCAGAAAAATCCAAAATTTTACTGGTTGCACAAGATGAATTGTCGGAGTTATTTAAAAAGCATGTATCAGGAGTGGAATGGTTAACAGCTAATACGACAAAGGATGCAATCCAAATTATAGCTTCTAATGAGATAGATATGATTCTATTAGATATCTGGCTGGACCGTGATATTAATACTATGACTGAGATTTTATCAGGTACAATCAGACAGTTTGATTATGTACCAGCAGCTGCCCGAGCGTTAGCTGAAGGTCAAGAATTACTACGTGCAGTGCATGAACGGTTACCGACACTTCCAATTTATTTAATATCTATAGCTGAAGAGGATGATAAAGTAGGTACTGTTGATGAGGAACTATTTTTAGCATGTGTTAAGAGTGGTGGCGCACGAGGTATCCTGACCACTTCCTTCACTTCAGATAAGATAGAAGGGTGGCAGGAAAGATGTGATCAATTTATTAAGACTCTTCAAAAAACTGTCCTTCATATATACAGGGAGAAAAAAGCAAGAAATTTAGGACAGGAACGTAAAGTATTAGCATTTGATACAGCTCCATCTGTAGACCAATATAATCGTCAGGTAGCGATCCGCTTACGTAACTTGCATCTTTCAAGAGCAGTAGCAGCTGAGGATTCTACTGAGGTCTTAGAAGATGTAGAACGTCCAACTGTACGCTTCTCAGATGTGTTTGGTGCAAATGCAGCAAAAGAAGCACTACAGTTTGTTGTGGATTGGTTGCGTAATCCCCGTCGTTATGCAGCGTTAGGTGTACGTCCACCAAAAGGGATTCTGTTGACAGGTCCACCAGGTACTGGTAAAACTATGTTAGCTCGAGCATTAGCGGGTGAAAGTGATGTAGCTTTTCTTGTAGCTTCAGGGACTGATTTTGTAACAATATGGCAAGGAAGTGGACCTCAGAACATTCGTAATCTATTCAACCGTGCAAGACGTTATGCTCCTTCAATTGCCTTTATTGATGAATTGGATGCTATTGGAAAAACACGTATGGGAGGTGGAGGAGCAGGTCGTGCTGAGGAAAGTACACTTAATGCATTGCTTACTGAAATGGATGGCTTTGGTAATCCTACAATGAGATCAGTAATATTATTAGCAGCTACCAATTTAGCTGAACATCTGGATAAAGCCTTGCTTCGTCGCTTTGATCGTATAATTGAAGTACCACCACCTGATAGAGAAGCTCGTTCTGGTTATTTAAAACATCAGCTTTTAAACAGGAAATCATCAAAAATCTCTAAGAAAGTTGTTGATAGTATAGCTGTTAGATCCGCTGGTATGACAATTGCTGACTTACGCCATATAGTTAATGAGGCTTCAGTAATGGCAGCACAAAAGGCAAGTCCTTTAACAGATAAAATTTTAGAGGAAGCATTTGAAAAGATAAGAATGGGAGAAGCTAAAAAAACACCTGATAAGGAAACATTGAAACGCATCTCTCATCATGAAGCTGGACATGCTTTAATTGGATGGTTAACAGGAAATATACCAATGCAGGTTACAATTATAGGTAGAGGTAGTGCAGGTGGATATATGGAAAAAGAGATTGAAGAGGAAAAGATAATATATACACAGAATGAATTAGAAGATATGATTTGTTTGTCAATGGGTGGACGTGCTGCGGAATTAATATATTATGGTAATGAAGATGGATTATCTACTGGTGTAGCTAGTGATCTGAAGAATGCTACTATCTGGGCGAAACGTATGATACAGGAATTTGGTATGAGTGATGAAATCGGTCAGATTTTTTATGACTCGCGCTACTTACAGGATGGTCCCTTAGCTGCTAAATTGAGTAACGCTGCTGAACATATCATACGATCACAACTTGACAGAGCTATAAAAATGTTAAAGGAAAATCGTAAAAAGCTTGATAAATTATCTACTCAACTCTTAAAGAAGAATAGAATAATGCGATCCGATCTGGAAAAGATTTTGAGTGCTAAGGGCAAATAATCTCTAACACAAAATATATTTCAGTAAATATCTTACAAATTAATTAATTAGTGAGAAAATAACAATTTATCTCATTTCATTTTCCCTAATCAAACCTCATTATATTTAATCCTATTTTATCTTACCTATTTTTGACAATTTCCGTCTATTTAACCTCCAATACATATTTAAGGGAATAATAGACACTGATTTAAAAATATCATTTCATATAATCCTATTTTATTTTATCAATTTTATAGTTATTTCTTTTAATTTAACCTCATTTGTTGAATTAAATAATAAATATTAATTAATGTAGGGCAAGGCTTTAGCCTTGCTTCCATATTAAGCCTTATAAAATAAGATTAAACATTACATATGCAACCCTGAAGGGTTACCCTACATAATTTATAAATATATAACTAATAATAATTACAATCAAAAATAATGATTTAAAATAGCACAAAATAATACATATTTACATAAATATATATTTATGCTATAATTTAATAAATATTGGTTAGAAAAATTATTGGTATTAATCATAACCCCTCTCCCCTTGTGGGAGAGGGAAGGGAGAGGGGTATTAAATATAAAGTGTTTAATATATGAATTCTGAATTTACTAATATAGCCAAAAATCTCATAAAAGTATAAAAATTAAAAAATCTTAGAAATAATAATTTTTTTATCGAGTTTTTAGATGGAATTAATTAGGAAAAAAGCAAATTACTACTTAGATATAGTAAAGGATGTAGCAAGATCAAAATTTTATAATTTTAAAAATATGACATATGAGAAATGGCAGATTTTGGCTGTGATTTTTCTGGCAATAGTTATGATTATTGCAGGTGTTTATTTGTATTTTAATTCAAAACCAAAACTACTTGTTCCAATAGATAACAGTCAGAATAATCAAAATCTATCATCAATTTATAAAAACCAAAATGAGATTGAAAATAATGGAAGTGAAGAAAATAAATATTTTCAGGAAAATGAATTAATAATACAAGATGAGAATGGCGGTGATAAATTAGATAATTTAAAAATTGTTGTTCATGTTTGTGGAGAAGTTAAATATCCTGGAGTATATTATATCCAGAATGGAGGGCGAGTTTATGATGCAATTCAAAAAGCCGGTGGTGTTACAGAAGAGGCTGATATTCATCTTTTAAACTTGGCTCAAATATTATCTGATGAGGCGAGAATATATGTTCCAAAGAAAGGAGAGGTTGTTTCATCAGATAGTTTTTATTCAGACTCAATGTTAAATCAAAAAATAAATATAAATAATGCAGATTCATCAACCCTGCAGAAATTATCGGGAATAGGACCCACATTGGCTCAAAGGATAATTGATTATCGTAAAAATATTGGAAGATTTAAGAGCATTGAACAACTATTGAATGTGAAAGGAATAGGACCCTCTAAATTTGAAGAGATAAAGGATAAAGTACAAATATAATATTTTTTAAGGTTTTTGATTTGAAAAAGAAGAACCTACAGGCATGGATATATTGGATCACACCTTCTTATTTAATAGGAATAATAATAGGTTTTAATTATAAATTCTCTCTATCATTGCTTCTAATTATCCTCACAATTTTTTTATTAATACTTATTTCTTATAGCGTATATAGGACAAAATTTATTAAATATCTGATAGTAACATTATTTTTCCTAATTGGAATTTTAGTAGTTACTATAGTTATAAATAGAATGTCAAATAGTATTCTATTGAAATTTTCAGAGAGGAATTTGGATGTTACATTAAAGGGAACTGTTTGTTCAAGACCAATGTTTTTTAAAAATTCTGTGTCATTCTTTTTGGATGTTAAATATTTAGAATTTGAAGGAAATAAGTGGAAAGTAAATGAAAGAACTCAGGTATCAATCTTTTTTAATAAGTATGAAAATAATCTAAATAAAATTAGCAAAGTTTTAGAAAAATCAAATCCAAAAAATGATTTAGAACACACTATATTTTTAGGTCAGGGCATTACCGTCCTGGGAAAATTAAATAAGATTGAAATAAAAGATTCTATAAAATTTTCATGGGAAAAGTATTTATATAATAAAAGGATTCAAACAAAACTCATAACAAATACAAGTAAAATTCTAAGGACTTCAACACCTCTTTTATCCAGGATTAGAAAGTATATAACTGATAAGGCTAAAGCAATTTTTAAAAAGTATATGAATCATAAATACGCTCCTTTCTTAATTGGTACAATTTTGGGTGATAGAAGTGAAATCTTACCAGAAACGACTGATCACTTTACTAAATCGGGCTTACTCCACATATTGGCAATTTCAGGTGCTAACATGGTAGTCATTGCTTCTTCTATAATGTTTATCTCAAAGCTCATTAAACTCTCATTTTTTAAAAAAATTCTTATAATAATAGTGATTATTCTATCTTATACTTATCTTGTTGGTTACGAAGCATCAATTATAAGAGCCTCAATCATTACAATACTAACAATGCTGGTATTAATTTTGGGAAGAAAAAGGGATTCAGTAGCTCTTCTTTTAACGTCAGGGTTATTAATTACTCTACATGATCCATTCTCAATATATGATATAGGTTTTCAGCTTTCTTTTCTATCTGTTGCTGGAATTCTTTTGACTTCACCTATAATTGATGAACTCTTTGGCAATAAATCAAATTTTCTAACTAATACTTTCTCGGTTACATTTTCAGTGCTTCTTGCTATAGCTCCCATCACTCTTTATCATTTTAAGCAATTCTCGATAGTTTCAATATTAAGTAATTTCCTGGCTCTTCCCGTATCAACCTTGATAATGAGTTTGGGTATGTTATGTGTCTGGCTCTCTTTGTTATTTGAAAAAATGATCTATCCTTTTTTGTGGGTTTTAGACAAAGCAACAGGTTATCTATTTTTTATAAGTAAAGTCTGTTCTAATATTCCATATGGTCAGTTATATTTTTCAAAATTTTCTATCCATTTTGTATTTTTGTATTATCTATTTCTATTATTTACAGTTAGTTTCTTAAAAAAAAATAATATAGATCAAAAATTCAATAAAAAGTTTATAATATATTTAATAATCTTTTTAACAGTACTTGTATTTGCTTACCAGGTTTTTTTATACCTTCCACCAAAGAATCTATCTCTTACTTTTTTTGATGTTGGTAATGGTGATGCCTGTTTAATTAGAACGCCGGAAGGAATTAATATTCTTATAGATGGGGGTCCTGAAGGTAAAGATATTGTAAAAAAACTTTATCTAAGAGGTGTTAAAAAATTAGATTTAGTTATTCTATCTCATCCACATTCAGATCATATAGGTGGATTAATAGAGGTATTAAATGAGATTCCGATTAATTCAGTTTTAATGGGTAACTTAGATCTTTCTGAAAGCGACCAATCTATCATTGAAAAACATAATCTATTCTTAGAAATAATTAATACTAAACAGATACCTCTATTTATTGTAAAGTCAAAAAATATTCTGAGAATATCTTCTAAGTTGAATTTAATTCCAATCTGGCCAGAACCTGATGATCTTATCTATCTAAGAGAGAATATAAATAATCAATCATTAGTTCTTTTATTAGAATATGAGAATAAAAAGATACTTTTTACTGGTGACATTGAAATTCAGGCTCAAAGAGAGATATTAAGTAGCCTAAAAAATCCATCAATGAATAAATCAAATAGTTTAAAAGATATATCAATAAATAATGATGTATATAATGATATTAACAACTATTTAATAAAAGCTGATATCTTAAAAGTACCTCATCAGGGAAGTAAAGATGCTAATTTTTACCAATTTTTAAGAGCTGTCTCACCTAAGATAGCTATAATATCAGTTGGATTAAATAATAAATACGATCATCCGTCAGAAGAAACAATCAATTCTTTAAAAAAGATTAACTCTAATATTCTCCGTACAGATAAGTTAGGAGACATAGATATAATTGTAGAAAATGAAAATTGGAAAATCCTAACCGAAAGATATTATAATTATTAAAGTTATGATTAAAAATAATAGTTTTAAAAATTCTAATAAAAAGAGCATAGAGTCTTTACTTCCAATATATCTATTGACTGGGGAAAATAATTGGAAAATTGAGAAATCAATATCTCGACTTAAAATGAGATTTGGCGATGATAGTGAAAGAGAACTCAACTTCCAGCAATTCGATTTTTTAGAGGTATCAGTAGATGATATATTGAATGTCTGCAAGACTTTACCCTTCTTATCACTAAAAAGACTTGTTATAGCAAGGAATGTTCATAAATTATCTAATGATGAATTAGAAAAGATTATTGAATATGCAAAATCACCATCTCCATACTGTTGTTTAGTCTTAATAGCAGAAACTGTTTGGGATAATTCAAATCTAAAAAATTCAACCAGAAAAATTAGGGATAGATTGAAAAATTTTATTGGAAAGATGGGCAAAGTTTACGATTTTAGACCAATTTCATTCAGAGGTTTGGAAAGTTGGGTTAGAGAGAGATGTAGGGAGAGAGAAGTCAGGATAAATCCTGCTGCTGTCTATTTACTCACAAATTTTTTAGGTAATGATCTATGGAATTTAGAAAGCGAGGTAGAAAAACTTGCAATTTATGTTGGAAAAGGAGAAGTCATAGACCAAAAAACTGTACAATTACTTGTTGCTGGAAATCCCGATATAAATATTTTTAAATTTTTAGATTATTTAAGTGAGAAGAAAGAAAGTGAAGCATATAGTTCTTTAAGATCTATTTTTTTTAAAACCAAACCTGGAAAACTTCAAATTGAGAGTTTAAGAATTTTGGGGACAATGAGATGGTATTTTAAAAGACTCTTAAAAATCAAATCTTTAATTGAAAAGAAGATAGATATAAAGCAGATGGAGCAAATTTTATCTGCGAAAAATTTTGCTATTAAAAAACTTAAAAATCAACAAAAGAATTTTTCCAAAAAGGATTTAAGAAATTGCCTTTTCTATTTGTTGGAGGCAGATGAAGGGATAAAGAGAGGAAAACAAAAAGCTGAGATAATATTAGAGACCTTAGTTTCTAAAATACTGAGTATTTAGAATATTTGAGATTGATTTTTACAATTTTTTTAAAATTAATTTTGTAATGTGATTATCAAAAAAATAGTTATAAACTCTGTGATAAGGTATTTAATTTCCCACTAAGTTTAGACTTAATTCTGTTTACCTTTGTTTTATGAAATATTTTCTTACTTTTTGCCTTATCAAGTAAAGAAATACAATTTATAAGTAATTGCTTTGCAAGCTCTAAATCCTTTTCCTCGATTACTTTATCAAACTCTTTTATTGCTGTTTTTATAGTTGCTTTCTTCTTCCTGTTCCTTAGTCTTACTTTTGCCGAAGTTCTAACTCTTTTTAGAGAACTTTGTTTTGCCAATTTACCTCCCTATGTTTATTTTTTTTATTTTTTTCAGTAAAGTAGCAATATTATAATACAAGGTTATCAAAAATACTATATAATTTTTGAATACTATTATTACTCAAACTAAATGCTAAAATTAATTAGTAAAAAAACTTTAAGGAATGATTAATTGAAAGAGAAAAAAGATTTAACATCAGATATAAACAAATCTAAAGTAAAGTTCACCAGCACAGTTATTATTGTCACGATTTGTATTCTTTTATCCAAAATAACTGGTCTTTTAAGAGAACAGATATTTGCTTATTTCTTTGGAGCAAACTGGGAAACAGATGCATTTAGAATTTCATTTTTGATACCCAATCAGTTTAGGCAATTATTAGCAGATGCAATACTATCAGCTGCATTTATACCTGTCTTTTCTTCATATCTTGCTCTTGGTAAAAAAAGGGATGCAAAAAAATTAGCTAATACACTTATAAACCTTCTTATTATTATTTTTATTTTAATAATTATCATAGTATTTATCACAATTCCTTCAATATATAGAATTCTTCCTGGTCTTAAGGATGATTTAAGTCAGCGGTCTTTAGCAATCTTATTAACGAGAATCATGTTTCTCTCTCTTCTTTTTATGGGTTTAACTGCAATAGTAAGTGCTCTTTTAAATTCATATGAAAGTTTTGTACCCCCCGCATTCTCAACTATTATATGGAATATATTAATAATATTAGTAGTTCTTCTACTTTATAGAAAATATGGAATTTTAAGTTTTGCTGTTGGTATTGTAATTGGAACAATAGGTCAATTTCTATTTCTTTTACCATTCTTAAGAAATAAAGATTTTCATTATGAACTAGATATTGATTTAAATCACCCAGGTGTAAAAGATGTAATGTTACTTTCTTTTCCGATTATATTAAGCTTAGGAAGCGCTCAGTTGAATAATGTGATAAACAAAGTTTTTGCACTTTCAATAGGTACTGGTGAGACAACAATTTTAGAATATGCTTCGTATTTATGGTTCTTTCCAGTGGGGATTTTTGCTGTAGCTGTTTCTACAATTATCTTTCCACGTATTTCAAAACAAGCAGCAAAAAATCAAATAGAAGATTTAAAAGCCTCCTTTTTATCAGGAACAAAATTAACCAATTTTTTATTAATCCCATCATCTATGGGTATTATTTCTTTGGCTCATCCAATTGTAAAACTTCTATTTGAAAGGGGAGAATTTACTTTAAATAATACTTTTTCAACAGCAGTAGTTCTTTCATACCTTGCCTTGTCTTTAGTTCCTTATGGAATGGTGCTTATTCTAAATAGAACATTTTTTGCATTAAAAGATTCAAAAACTCCATTAAAGGTTGCAATTTTCTCTATTTTTTGTACATTATTTTTTAACATGATTTTGATAAGATTTTTAAAAACAGCAGGTTTGGCTTTATCAACATCTTTAGTTATTTCTATTAATTTTTTACTATTATTTTTACTACTTAGAAAAAAGATAGGAAGATTAGGAGGAACAAAGATTTTATATTCTAATTTAAAAATATTTTTAGCCTCCTGTATAATGGCTGTATTTGCCAATTTTGCACATAACTATATTTATAACCTGCTTTCCTCATATAAATTAGGTTTACTTTTTTCTATATTAATCTCTATAATCCTTGCTTTAATGGTCTATATTGCATTATGCTTTATATTGAAAATAGAAGAGGTGAATAGCTTTCTGCAGGTTATAAAAGAGAGATTTAAAACCCCCTAAATTAATCCAATATATAATATATCCAAAGCTATTTTTAGATTTTAGACTTTTATTAAAGTAAAATTAGCAATACATTAAATACTTTATTATTTTTAGATGAAAAATGGACAGAATTAAGTTTATAAGAAATTTTTCAATAATTGCCCATATTGATCATGGAAAATCCACTTTGGCTGATAGATTTTTGGAAATAACAAAAACAGTTCCAGAGAGGGAAATGGCTGAGCAGTACTTAGATGATATGGATTTGGAGCGCGAGAAAGGTATAACTATAAAAGCTCATGCTGTTAGAATATTGTATCATTACAAGGATGGCAATTTTTACATTTTTAATCTGATAGATACTCCCGGTCATGTTGATTTCACTTATGAGGTTTCAAGAAGCTTAGCTGCTTGTGAGGGAGCATTACTTGTTGTCGATGCTGCTCAGGGTGTTCAAGCACAGACTCTGGCTAATATATACTTAGCTTTAGAAAATAGATTAAAGATTATACCTGTAATTAACAAAATAGATTTATCCCGAGCAAGACCAAAAGAGGTCAGTCAACAACTTATAGATATTTTAGGTGTGAAAAGTGACGATATATCTTTTGTTTCAGCTAAAACTGGTGAGGGAGTACCACAACTTATGGAGAATATAGTAAAAAACATTCCCCCACCAAAAGGGGATATCAATAAGCCACTTCAAGCTTTAATCTTTGATTCAGACTTTAATCCTTATAGAGGAGTAGTTGCATTTACAAGGATAATAAACGGTTCTATTAAAAATGGAACTGTAATTGAGATGATGGTAAAAAATGTATCAACTCAGGTAGAGGAGATAGGAATATTTACTCCAAAAATGTTTCCGCTAAATAAGCTATCAGCTGGAGAAGTCGGATATATAATAACTGGATTTAAAGATGTTCAAAAGGTGGGAGTTGGAGATACAATTACTGATAAGGCTTTTAGAGCATCATCACCTCTTTCAGGATATAGAGAACCAAAACCGATGGTTTATTGTGGTCTTTACCCTGTTGATGGAGGACAATATGAGCTGCTTAAAGATTCAATTTTAAAATTAAAATTAAATGATGCTGCACTTTATTTTACTCCTGAGACCTCACCTAACTTAGGATTTGGTTTCAGATGTGGATTTTTGGGATCGCTTCACATAGATATTGTGATGGAAAGGTTGAGAAGAGAATACGATCTTGATCTATTAGCAACTATTCCACAAGTTGCATATAAGATAACAACTGGAACTGGGGGAGACATTGTTGTAAAGAATCCTGCAGATTTTCCCATTAATGTTCAAATAAATAAGATAGAGGAACCTTATGTAAAAGCTATAATTTATGCTCCAGCTGAATATATCGGAGCAATAATGGATTTATGCACAGAAAAGAGAGGAGAATTTTTAAATATGTCTTATCCTTCACCAGCACAAGTTCATTTGGAATATGAAATTCCACTTTCTGAAATTATAGTTGATTTTTTTGACTTGCTTAAATCCAAAACTAAAGGTTATGGCTCACTTGACTATAAACTTATTGGATATAAAGAGAGTGATATTGTTAAGTTGGATATAAAATTGGCAGGTGAAATTGTTGATGCCTTCTCATTTATGATTCATAGAGATAAAGCTTATAATAGGGGGAGAGAACTCGCAAAAAGGTTAAAAGAGCTAATCCCAAGACAACTTTTTGAAGTTGCAATACAAGTAGCTATCGGAAAAAAAGTAATAGCTCGTGAGACCATTCCAGCAAGAAGAAAAGATGTCACAGCCAAGCTATATGGGGGGGATGTCACCAGGAAGAGAAAGTTACTTGAGAAACAAAAAGCTGGGAAGAAAAAGTTAAAAAGGTTTGGAAAAGTTGAAGTTCCGTCAGAAATTTTCAAATCCCTCTTTAAAATAGAATAAAAATATTTTATAATTAAAGATTTATATTTCTGTCATTGCGAGGGACAAAGTCCCGAAGCAATCTAATTATAAGATAGATTAAATTATTGCTAAATTTCCTATAAAAATTTTAATATTTATTTTAAGGTGAGCTAAATTGACTAAAAGAGATTATTATGAGGTTCTTGGAGTTCCAAGATCTGCAGATAATACTCAAATAAAGAAATCTTATAGAAGACTTGCTCGAAAATATCATCCTGATGTAAATCCGGATGACCCAAAAGCTGAGGATAAATTTAAAGAAGCAACTGAAGCTTATGAGGTTTTGAGTAATTCTGAAAAGAGAAATCGATATGATATGTTTGGTCATAAAGTTTTTGGAGATTCTTATAGACCTGACTACTCTTCTGTTTCGTCAATATTTAGGGAATTTGGTTTTGGTGATTTTTTCCTGAAAAATATATTTGATTTTTTCGGGGAAACCTCTTTTGGAACAAGAGTTAGAACAAGACCTGAAACATGGTCTATTATGGGTGATAACATTTTGAAGGGAATAAAGATTTCCTTTAAGAAAGCTGCATTTGGAGTGAAAAAAGACTTGGAGTATGAGAGGTATGAAGCATGTGAAAAATGTGGAGGCTCTGGTTCAGAAGACGGAGAGTTAAAAAATTGTCCTGTGTGTAATGGTGCAGGTGAAATAAGAACCACCCGTCAAAGTTTTTTTGGTAATGTGATTTCATCCAGAACATGTTCTAATTGTAGAGGGAGGGGTAAGGTTATAGCAAAACCGTGTAGTCAATGTAATGGAGAGGGAAGAGTCTATAAAAAGACTAAATTTGCAATGAATATTCCTGCTGGAGTATCCACTGGGACAAGATTGAAAATATCTGGAAAAGGTAATGCTGGAATTAGAGGCGGAGCTTATGGAGATTTATATGTTCAGATTGAAGTAACACCTCATAAACAATTTGTTCGTGATGGTTATAATATATTTTCTAAGAAGAAAATCACTTTTTATGAAGCTGCATTGGGGTCTAAAGTTATGGTTGAAACCCTTGATGGTAAGGATGAGATAAAGATAGTTCCAGGTATTCAAAGCGGAGAGAGAATCAAATTAAAAAATAAAGGAATCCAGCATTTAGGTAGAAATATGAGAGGGGATCATATAATAGAGATTGTGGTTGAAACCCCAAAGAAAATGACTAAAAAGGAGATAAAACTTATTCAAGAAATAGCAAAAGCAAAAGGATTAAAAGTCGGAAATGGAACTACAAATTTCATAACCAAACTAAAAAAAGCCTTCAAATCATAATCCAATTTTTAAAAGTAACTCTCATATTTCTTTTAAACCCAAATTTAAATTAACTCCCTTTAAGAAATAATTATTTTTACTTAATTTTCAATATATAAGAACAAGTGTTTGTAAATACAACTCTTAAATAGTTCATTTTATTGTAAAATAATAATGATTTTTAGGTATTGGTATGTGTTAACATTTATATATAAAAATAAATATTTAAAGGAGTAACAAGTCTATTCCAAGATTTTTTTGTCTAAAAGAGAACGTTAAGGAAGATACATAAGATAATTTAGAGGAAGAGTTATTTGAGATTTTATATAAAAACTTTAGGTTGCAAAACAAATCAATATGAATCAGATAGATTGGCAAAAGAACTCATCCTAAGAGGATGGGATAAGGTATCAGAAAAAGATAATCCAGATATTTGTTTAGTAAATACATGTACAGTTACAAAACAAGCAGACAGAAAATCAAGACAGATGTTAAGGAAACTTATTTCAAAAAATCCAGATAGTAAAGTAATTGCAATGGGTTGTTATGTAAATAGAGACAAAGAAGAACTGAAAGATATAAATGGGATTTTTGGTGTGTTTCCTAATGAAAAAAAAGCAGATCTTCCAGATATTTTGGATGATATTTTACGAATATCAAAAAGTTCAAATTTTAATATAAACAGAATAAGGTTAAGTAATATAAAATTAGGTAGAACAAAGCCAGAATTTTTAAATTATTCCTCCCATACTAGGGCTTTAGTAAAAATAGAAGATGGTTGTGATAATTTTTGTTCATACTGTATTGTTCCATATGTAAGGGGAAAACCTATAAGCAGAAATAAAAAAGAGATAATAAATGAGATAAAGTATTTAGTTTCAGAAGGAGTTAAAGAGGTAGTTTTAACTGGAATAAACATCGGTATTTATGGCAAAGAGTTAGAAAATGAAACGAATTTAACAAGTTTGATTGAGGAGATATTAAAAAAAACTAATATTTTTCGGGTGAGACTGAGTTCTATAGATGTCAATAACATTTCATCTTCATTGATTGATTTATTATCTGAAAACAATAGATTATGTCCTCATTTACATATTCCATTACAGAGTGGGAGTGACAGAATACTAAAAATAATGAGAAGAGGATATAATATAAAGCAATTTCAGGAAAAGATAAATAAAATAAGATTTAAAATACCAAAAATTGCTATAACCACTGATTTAATAGTTGGATTTCCTGGGGAGGAGGAAAAAGATTTTAAAATAAGTTTAAAAATGATGAAAAGACTAAATTTTAGTAAGGTACATGTATTTAAATATTCAGAAAGACCTTTAACATTAGCAGCAGGAATGGATAATAAACTATCCTCAGATATAATTAAAGAAAGAAGTGAAAAAGCATTAGAACTTGCTGATAAGCTTCGAAGTAGATATTTAAAAAGTAATATCGGAGAAAAAGTAAAAGTTTTGATAGAAAATAATGGTAAAAATAATTATCAGAAAATAGGGACTTCTGAAAATTATATCAAAGTATTTTTTGAAGATAGAACTTCGAAAAAGGGCGAAATAGTCGATGTATTATTACAAAAAGTTAAAGATTTAAGAATGGAAGGAATAAGGCAATAATATGTACCAGGAATTAATAAGAAAAAGATCTTGGTAAAGTGATGGGTAAAATTATGCCTCAAGTGACTGGTAGAGCTGATGGAAAAGTCATTAAAGATTTAGTTTTTAAAGCACTATCGAATTTAGAGACTAAACAAAAATAATTTAACATATAATTAATAATATCTTGTCATTGCGAGGAGCATTAGCGACGTGGCAATCTCAACCAAAGTATTTTGTTTAGTTTATTTAAAATGAGATTCATCTTTATATAGTTTTATATCTGTTAAAAATTAGTTTTTATGTGCTATTGTTGTATTTGATAAACAATAAGGGGTGAGAACTTATCTTGATAAAGTTTAAAAAGGAGTTAAAAGTAGAGTTTAAAGAAGGTAAATCTATAGTTGACCTTTGGGGTAAGAGCGATGTCTACTTAGATATAATAGAAAATAATTTTGAAGTTGAACTATTTTCTTTAGGAAATGAAATATCTATAAGTGGAAAGAAGAAAAATGTAAATCTTGCTTCTGATTTAATAAAAGAGTTGATTTTACAAATAAATGATGATCAAAATCTAACACCTGAGAGTGTAAGTTATACCATAGAATCCATTAAAGTTGGAGAAGAAATTCTACCTCATAAATTTATTAGCGATACAATTGTAGTGGGAAGAGGAAAGGTTGTAAGACCAAAAACATCTGGGCAGAAAAAATATATAGATGCTATTAAAAAAAATACTGTAGTCTTTGCAATTGGACCGGCAGGAACAGGTAAGACATATCTTGCAATGGCTATGGCTATAAATGCACTAATGAATAAAAGTATAGGAAGAATTATACTTGTAAGACCTGTTGTTGAAGCAGGAGAGAAGCTGGGATTTCTACCAGGTGATATTTATGCTAAAGTTGATCCTTATCAAAGACCACTATATGATGCTCTTCATGATATGATGGAAGCTGAAAGATTTTATTCACTTATGCAAAATGGAATAATTGAAGTAGCTCCATTAGCCTATATGAGGGGAAGAACTATTAACGATTCATTTATAGTTTTAGATGAAGCACAAAATACATCTCCAGAGCAGATGAAAATGTTTTTAACAAGATTGGGATTTGGTTCAAAAGCTGTGATAACCGGTGATATTACCCAGATAGATTTACCATCTAAATCTCAATCAGGTCTGTTTGTGGTGCAGAAAATACTTTCTGAAATAGAAAATATAAAATTTATATATTTTTCTGACAGGGATATAGTAAGGCACAAAATTGTACAGGAAATTGTGAAAGCTTATGATACTTATGAGAATAAAAAAGAAGATAATTCTCTTTAAATAAGTAATAAAATTATTTGTAAATATAATAAAATAGTAGTAATAAATCTCATTTTTAAATAGTAATAGTATATTTAAGAAGAATAAAAGAAAGTGTGAGAAATTCTTGAATAGGAAAGTTAAAAATATAAAATATAAAGATATATCAAAAATATTTAAAAAATTAACAAGCCCAACTTTTAAGAGTGGTTATATATTTGCCCTTCTAACATTTTTAATAATCATAATTCTAACAGCAAATGTTGGTCCAACTTATAATTTAAAAGAGGGCGAAATGAGCCCTTTCACTTACATAACTCCATATAAACTTGAAGTTCCAGACGAGGAGAGTTGGGAAAAAGATAAAAAGGATGCTTATGCAGAGGTTGAACCTGTATATTCCTATAATATTGAAGCTTTAACTAAGAGTATTGATGATGTTGAAAATCTATTTATAAATTTATTAGTAACATCTAATCGTAAAGATCTTTCTCCTGAAGAAAAACTAAATCATTTCAATACAAATTATAATAAGGGTTTTTCAAATGAGTCTACTGCTTACTTGCTTACTCTTGATGAGGAACAAATAAAAAATATTTTAAATGAGAGCAAGAAAGTAACTAAAGAAATAATGGAGGAAAAAATAAAACCTCGACAGTTATCAGAGTATGTCAAAGATATTGATAAAAAATATATGGTTGATGTCGATTTATCAGAGGATGAGAAGGTTATAGTAGCAAAAATTGTAGAAAGATTTCTTCGTCCGACAGCAGTTTATGAAGAAGCAAAGACTCAAAGACTAAGAGAAGAAGCAGCCAGTAAAGTACCTCTCACAAAAATACTAAAAAAGGCAAATGAAGCAATAGTCGAAGAGGGATATCCCATAAAACGGGATGCTCTCCTCATTCTCGAATATATAGGCCTTACTGGTAAGAGCTTAACCTGGAAACAGATTCTTAGTACATCTTCTTTAGTATTTTTATCAGTATTATCATTCGCAATTTATCTATATAAATTTCATCAAAGTAACTATTTAAGAATAAAGAATGTTATTCTATTATCCATTATTATTTTATCTTTTACTATAACAATACGCATCTTTTCTGAATTTGTATCTAAGCTGATATTGGGACCATCATTATGGTGGGGATATATTATACCCATAGCTGCAGCTTCTATGATAGTAACAATTCTTTTTGATTCACATTTGGGAATTATGACCACTTTGATTTTGACAGTTTTTAACTGGATATTAACTGCTAGATTTTTTAACTTTTTTTTAGTTGCACTTATCAGTGGAGTTTTTGCGGTTTATTTAGTTTCTAAAGTTTCAGAAAGACAGAAGATTATAAAAGCTGGAGTTCTTTTAGCATTGATAATTGGTTTACTTGTTTTTACAATAAATATCCCGAATGCCAATATAAAACTTGCATTTTTTTATTCCTTAATAGGGTTTGCGAATGGTTTGATTTGTACAATTATAACTCTTGGTGCTATTCCTTTTCTTGAGAATTTATTCAATATTACTACTTCTATGAGGTTGCTTGAACTTTCCAATCCCAATCAACATCTACTGAAACGATTAATAAAAAATGCTCCGGGTACATACAATCATAGCTTGCTTGTTGCAAATTTGGCTGAATCTGCTGCTGAAGCAATTGGAGCTGATGCTCTTTTAGTAAGAGTAGCTTCATACTATCATGACATAGGAAAATTAAAGAGACCTTCGAGTTTTATTGAGAATCTTAGTGATAAAGAGAGCATACATGAATATATTAAACCAAGCCTTTCAAAGTTGATAATCGCAAACCATGTTAAAGACGGAGTATCAATGGCTAAAAGAGCTAGACTTCCTAAAGAGATAATTGATTGCATAGCTCAGCATCATGGCAATAGCATAATATCCTATTTCTATAATAAACAAAAGAAATTGGAAGAAGCTTATGAAGAAGAAAAAACCACAGAACAGGTTTTCCGTTATCTTGGTGAAAAACCAAAGTCAAAGGAAGCTGCTATACTGATGTTAGCTGATATTGTGCAGGCGGGGGGAAAAGCAATGACTAATCCAACTACAACTGGTTTAAAGAGAATGATAGATGATTTTATTGAAGATAAGTTGGAAGATCATCAATTGGATGAATCAGATTTAACCTTAAAAGAGATTCAAACAATAGCAGATTCATTTTATAAAACTCTTGTTCAAGGAATATTTCATTCCCGAATTGAATACCCAGATAAAGAATCAAACAATAAAAAAAAGGAACCTAAGAATACAAAGAATTTTAAAGAAAGTAGTAAAGAAAATAAACAACCAAACAATAAAGAAAATAAACAACCAATTAGTAAGTAAAATAATAATAAAAAAGATAATTAAAGATGGGAATTGAAATAGTAAATCATCAGAATGAGGTAAGAATAGATTTAAGAAAGATTCAAAATATTGCAGATATTTTATTTTCACATTTAAGCAAACTCGAAGGAAAAATGATAGATGTTGCTTTTATTGATGAAAGCACAATGAAAATATTGAATGAGAAATTCAGAGGAGAGAAAGAACCTACT
This sequence comes from Candidatus Humimicrobiia bacterium, assembly GCA_049647085.1. Classification (GTDB taxonomy): domain Bacteria; phylum Actinomycetota; class Humimicrobiia; order JAHJRV01; family JAHJRV01; genus JAHJRV01. The sequence goes on from JBARXA010000003.1 coordinate 21,142, forward strand.
GATGTTTTATCTTTTTCTTACATCAATTCACATATCGATTCCACAAAAACTAATACTTCTGAGAATCAACAACAACCAATTTTTGGGGAATTGTTAATTTGTCCCAAAGTAGCTTTTAATCAGGCAAAAGAACTTAAACATAGTTTTGAAAAAGAGATTGCGATTTTAATCTCTCATGGTCTACTACACCTTTTAGGATATGATGACAGTAGTGAAGAAAAAGCAAAAATAATGGAAAAAAAACAGTCAGAATTAGTTGAGAAACTATGTTCCGAAATAAATTCACAAGAAGAAGATTAATAAATTTGGAGGAATAAATTGGATAATAGAGAACTTGTAGAAATTGCAAAAAAAACAGGAGAGAATGCATATGCACCATACTCAAATTTTAAAGTTGGTGCTGCTTTATTAACTAAATCTGGAAATGTATATAAAGGCTGTAATGTAGAAAATTCATCATATGGTTTAACTATTTGTGCAGAAAGAGTAGCAATTTCAAATGCAGTTTCAAATGGTGAAAAAGAGTTCATAAAAATGGCAATAGTAGGAGGTTTTACAGAAAAGCAAAATGAAAGTTTATTAACTCCTTGCGGTGCTTGCATGCAGATTATGAGTGAATTTAATCCAGATTTAGAATTAATATTGTTAAATACAGTGGGAAAAATAATAACAATTAACTTAAAAGAACTCTTTCCAAAACCATTTAAACTTTAATTTTTAATTCTTAAAAATTCATTTAGATTAATTGTCAGGTATTAAAATAATGGAAAAAAAATTTAAGTCTGGGTTTGTAGGAATTTTGGGAAGAACCAATGTTGGAAAATCAACATTAGTTAATAACTTAGTAAAACAAAAAGTTGCAATAATGTCTCCAAAACCGCAAACCACACGTAGAAGGATAAGATGTGTTATAAATAGAGAAAATTATCAAATGGTATTTGTGGATACGCCTGGAATTCATAAACCTCATGACAAACTTGGAGAGAGATTAAATGCTGCTGCATTAGGTTTTTTAGAAGAGATGGATGTAATTTTATTTATGATTGAAGCAAGTGGTGCAATCGGAAAAGGAGATAAGTTTGTTGCTGAAAAACTAAATTCAATTGATAAGCCAAAAATTTTGGTATTAAACAAAATAGATTTAATTGATGAAGACGAAATTGAGGAGAAGATATCTGAAACAGAGAAGTTAGGAAAATTTGAAGAGATAATACCAATATCTGCAAAATATAATAAAAATTTGGATATCCTATTAGAATCATTATCTTGTTTTATCCCATATGGACCTCCCTATTTCCCTGAAGATATGCTCACAGATCAACATCCCAAAATCTGGGTGTCTGAAATAATTAGGGAAAAAGCTTTGGAAAATTTGAGAGAGGAGGTTCCACACAGTATTGCAGTAGAAGTAGAGAAGATGGAAAAGAGAAAGGATAAAGATATAATTGAAATAGAAGCTACACTTTATGTTGAGAGGGACTCGCAAAAAGGCATAGTTATTGGCAAAAATGGTAGTATGCTAAAGAAAATTGGTAGCTTAGCCAGGAAAGAAATTGAACTATTTTTATGTGAAAAAATTTTTATGAGATTATGGGTAAAGGTTAAAAAAGATTGGAGGAAGGATGAATCCTCCATAAATAGATTCGGTTATACTTCTTAAAAATATAATAATGTAAATTGAATAGATAAATATAAATATTAATTCTAAAATTATTTTTAAAAATGCCAACTTATAAAACTAAAGCAATTATACTTTCATATATGAAATTTAAAGAAGCTGATAAAATTATAAGAGCTTACTCACCTCATTTCGGAAGAATATCTGCGATAGCTAAAGGTGCAAGGAAAACAAAAAGCAAATTTGGAGCTCGCTTAGAACCATTTTCATACTGTGAACTTGTTCTATATAAAGGTAGAAATTTAGACATAATTACACAAATTGAGATTTTAGAATCATTCTCTAATATTAGAGAGAGTCTAAAAAAACTTGCATATGCATATGTAATTACTGGCCTTATATTAAGAAGTGGAGCAGAATCAGACCCTACAAATATCTTTCCATTCTTCTTATTTAGTCTTAGAGAATTGCAAAAAATAGACGATTCTCTCTTAAGACAATGGTTAATAACATTTCAATTAAAATATATCATTTTATCAGGATATAAACCTATTTTAGATAAATGCTCCCTGTGTAGTAGAGAAATAGAAAAACTAACAAAAAATGCATTTAGTTTTAAACATGGGGGTTTATTGTGTAGTGATTGTTCAATTAAAGAGGAAACACCAACCATTTTAGAAAACGAGACAATTGAAATGCTAAGAGATTTATCTGAAAAGGATATTAAAAATTGGAATGAAAATACTTACAGTGACTTAGCACAAAAAGAATGTCAAAAAGTTTTGGAAAATTATATTTACTATTATTTAGAGAGCAAGTTAAAAACCATTCAATTTTTGAGAGAAATAGAAAAAATTTATTAAGTGAGATTGCACACCTTGTTCAGAGCAAAGCGAAGGAATGACAAAAAATAGTTTTTCTTGTATATTTATTCTCAATTAAATTATAATTTTCTTTATATATTTTAAATAAGTGGATTTAAGGAGGTTTTTTGAATTTTCAGGACATGATTTTAAACCTTCATCAATATTGGGTTGATTATGGATGTTTGATTTTACAACCACAAGATTTGGAAAAGGGGGCAGGTACCTTCCACTGGGCTTCTTTCTTGAGATGTTTAGGTCCAGAACCCTGGAAAGCTGCTTATATATCTCCATCCAGAAGACCAACAGATGGGAGATATGCAGAAAATCCTTTTAGAATGCAGTATTTTTATCAATATCAAGTTGTATTAAAACCTTCTCCACCAGATGTACAGGATATTTATTTGAAAAGCCTGGAATCATTAGGGATTAATTTAAGGGAACATGATATAAGATTTGTTGAGGATGATTGGGAATCACCCACATTGGGTGCATCAGGACTGGGATGGGAAGTCTGGATAGATGGAATGGAGATAACCCAATTCACCTATTTTCAACAAATGGGAAGTATTGAACTTTTTCCTATTACTGCTGAGCTTACTTATGGTTTGGAAAGATTGGCTATGTATATTCAAAGAAAAAACAATGTTTTTGAATTGAAATGGAATGATAAGATTACATATGGGGAGATTTATAAAGAAGCAGAGAGTCAATGGTCAATTTATAATTTTGATTTAGCAGATATTAAAATGTTAAAAAAACAGTTTGATATGTGGGAATTAGAATGTAAAAAAGCCTTGGAGAAAAAGCTAATATTTCCTGCTCATGAATTAGTTTTAAAATGCTCCCATGCTTTCAATATGTTAGATTCAAGAGGAGCAATATCAGTTACTGAAAGAACAAATTACATCAAAAGAGTGAGAGACTTAGCAAGATTAATTGCAAATGCATATTTAACTCATAGGGAAGAATTAGGACTTCCTCTTTTAAAAGGTGAAAATATTGGTTAAGGATTTATTATTAGAAATTGGAACAGAAGAACTACCGTCATCAGCTATTTATTCAGGAATTGAGCAACTTAAAAAAAATGCTGAAAAAACTTTTAAGAACCACAGAGTAAATTATAAAAAGATGAATAGTTTTGGTTCACCAAGAAGGATTATTCTTTATATAAACAGTGTTGAGGAAACTCAATCCCCCCTTGTTACAAAAGTTATAGGTCCTTTTAAGAAAGATGCATATGATAAAGATGACAAACCAACCAAAGTAGCAATTGGTTTTGCTAAAGCTATGGGAGTTGATTTAAACCAATTAGGAGTGGAAAAAGGGAAGAAGAGGGATGTAGTTTTTGCTGAAAAAGTTGAACATGGTAAAGAAACAATAAATATATTACCCAATATATTAAAGGAACTTGTTGTTTCATTAGAATTTGAAAAATCTATGTTCTGGGATCATCCTGATTTAAGATTTTCAAGGCCAATCAGGTGGACTCTTTCACTCTTTGGGGATGAATTAGTTGATTTTTCACTAGATGGAATGAAATCGGACAGATTCACATATGGTCATAGATTATTTGGCAAAGAAACTATTTTAATAAATAACTGCTCAGAATATTTTACTAAATTAGAGGAAAAATATGTAATTGTAGATCAAAATTTAAGAAGAAACATAATACTGGGTGAGATTAAGAAAATAGAAGATAAGAAGATAAAAGTTAAAATCATTCCAAAAGTGCTTGATGAGGTAGTTAACTTAGTTGAATTTCCACAAATAATAATAGGAGACTACCTGGAGAAATTTTTGAAGTTACCAAAAGAGATTTTGGTAATGGCAATACAATCCCATCAAAGATACTTTCCTGTTGAGGACGTAGAGGGAAATCTAATTAACCAATTCATCGTTGTTCATAATGGGCTTAAGGAAAGTGAGGAGTTAATAAAAGAAGGACATCAAAGAGTTTTAGAAGCAAGACTTGAAGATGCTTCATATTCATTTCATAAAGATATTTCAATTAATTTCAGTGATAGAACAGAGCTTTTGAAAGGTATAGTTTTTCATGATAAATTAGGCTCTCTATATAACAAAATAAAAAGATTAGAAGAATTAGGGATATATCTTGCTGATATAAATAATATGCAAGATTTAATAGATAATTTAAAGCGAACAGTAAAGTTATGTAAAAACGATCTTACGACTAAAATGGTTGGTGAATTTCCGGAACTACAGGGTGTTGTTGGAAAGATTTATACAGACTCTTCTTATATAATCACTTTATATGAACCCTCAAAATTAGGTGGGGAAGAAAAAATTGTATCTGAGGCTATCTATGAACATTACCTTCCAATACAAGCTGATGGCGATTTACCAAAATCAAAAGTTGGCTCCATTGTTTCAGTTGTAGATAAATTGGATAATATAGTAGGAATGTTATTAATAGGACATATTCCTACTAGCTCTCAAGATCCACATGTATTAAGAAGGCAAGCTAATGGAATAATATCAATTGTTTTAAATATTGGTCTATCTTTTCCCTTATCAGATATGATAACCAAAAATTATAAACTTTATAAAGATCAGATACAAACACTCTCTCATTCTAAAAAAACTTTAGGGTTGAGCCAGAAAGAAACTGTAAAGATTGTTAAAGAATTCATTTTGGATAGATTAAAAGCATATTTGATAAGATTAGAACATCCATCTGAACTTTTTGAAGCCATAATAGGTGTAAATGATGAACAGATAGTTAATATCTTAGAAAGAGAATCTGCACTTTTTAATTTTGTAAAATCTGGAAATTTTGAAGATATAATAGTTCCTTATGAGAGATGTTACAATCTTTCAAAAGGAGAAATGTTTTATCCTAGGCTTTATCCTGTAGATGATAAATTACTGTCTCATCCAACTGAGGTTGAATTAACTAATTTAATCAAAACCAGTAAGCGAAAAATCAAAGAACTAATAAATTCTAAGAAATATGATCTAGTCTTAAAAAAACTTTCTAGCTTAAGACCATTAGTTGACAAACTATTTGATGACGTGTTGATTATGGAAAAGGATGAAAATATTAAGAGAAACCGTCTATCTTTACTCTTATTATGTGTCAAAACCTATAACATGTTTTGTGACTTTTCAAAAATAATTCATTTCGTATACAAAAAATAAAAATATATTGATTCAAATATACATATATTTTAAAAAATAACCAATATTTACCCATATATTTAACTATAATTGCTATAATATATAAGGATTAAATGTATTAGTCTTTTATTTGGGCTTTTGATACTTTTTTTGATTTTTAAAGTAGTGTCAAAAGCCTTTATGAAATAAAAATTGATAATAAATAATTATTAGAAAAATAATAGATAGAAAGGATGAAGATGGAAAAAAAGTATGTTTATTTTTTTGATGAAGGTGGAAAGGAGATGCGCTCATTACTTGGCGGTAAGGGTGCAAATCTCTGCGAGATGACCAAAATGGGTTTTCCAGTTCCTCCAGGATTTGTACTTACTACGGAAACCTGCATTAAATACAATGACTTAGGAAAGGCTTTTCCAGAAGGATTAGATGGTCAAATAGAAAAAAACCTAAAAAAGCTTGAGGATATTACTAAAAAGAAATTTGGAGATCCAGATAATCTTCTACTCATTTCTGTTAGGTCAGGTGCTATGTTTTCTATGCCAGGTATGATGGATACTGTTTTAAATTTAGGATTAAATGACGAATTAGTTAAAGGGTTAGCACAACTAACAGGAAATGAGAGATTTGCATATGATTCATATAGAAGATTTATATCCATGTTTGGGGAAATTGTTATTGGCATAGATGGTCTAAAATTTGAAAAGACATTAGGAAGAATGAAGAAAGAAAAAGGATATAAATTTGATACAGAATTAACAACAGATGATCTTAAAGACCTAATTTTAAAATATAGAGATATCATTATAAAAGAAAAAGGGGAGGAGTTTCCTCAGAATCCAATAGAACAATTAGAGATGTCAATAAAAGCTGTTTTTGACTCATGGTTCAATCCGAGAGCTAAAGTTTATCGTAAAGCAAATGAAATCCCTGAGGATTTAGGGACTGCTGTTAATATACAAACTATGGTTTTTGGTAACATGGGTTGGGATTCTGGAACTGGAGTAGCTTTTACAAGAGACCCTGCTAATGGTAAAAAGATATATTATGGTGAATATCTTTTAAATGCTCAGGGAGAGGATGTAGTAGCAGGAATAAGGACCCCTAAACCACTTATTGAACTTAACAATGATTTACCTGAAATGTATGAAGAGTTAACAGGTCTTATGGATAAACTTGAGGAACATTATACTGATATGCAGGATCTTGAGTTTACTATTGAGCAGGGAAAATTGTACATGCTTCAAACAAGAACAGGAAAAAGAACAGCAGCAGCAGCACTAAAAATAGCGGTTGATATGCACAAAGAAGGATTTATTTCAAAGGAAGAAGCTGTAAAAAGGATTTCACCATATCAACTTGACCAGCTTTTGCATCCAAGAATAGACCCTAATGCAAAATTAGATGTTCTAACGAAAGGACTCAATGCATCTCCAGGTGCAGCAATTGGAAAGGTAATTTTTGATGCTGATAAAGCAGCGGAGATGGGAAAAGCTGGTGAGAAAGTTATATTAGTAAGGTGGGAAACCACACCTGATGATATTCATGGACTTATAGAATCACAAGGAATATTAACAAGTCATGGAGGAATGACAAGCCATGCTGCGGTAGTAGCAAGAGGCATGGGAAAACCTTGTGTTTGTGGAGCTGAAGAGGTTCATATTGATTATGATAAAAATCAGTTTAATGTTGGAGATATTATAATAAAAGAAGGTGATGTCATCACAATAGATGGTACTAAAGGAAATGTTATACTTGGAGATGTACCATTAATTGAACCAGAAATAAATGTGGATTTTATTACATTGTTAGAGTGGTGTGATGAGATAAGAAGAATGGGAGTTTGGGCAAATGCTGATACTCCTGAGGATGCTAAAAAAGCCAGGGAATATGGTGCAGAAGGGATAGGTTTATGCAGAACAGAACATATGTTTATGGCAGAAGATAGACTTTCATATGTACAAAAAATGATATTGGCAAAGACAGATGAAGAAAGAGTTAAGCCACTTGAAAAGTTATGGAGGGTGCAGAAAGAAGATTTCGTAGGAATATTTAAAGCGATGACTGGTCTTCCTGTAATAATAAGATTACTTGACCCACCTCTTCATGAATTCTTACCTGATTATGTTGAGACATTGTTGGAACTTCAAAAACTTAAACAAGAAGGAACATCTGAGGAAGAGATTAAAGAGAAAGAAGAACTACTGAGAGCAATTCGTTCTATGCAAGAAGCTAATCCTATGTTAGGACTACGAGGATGCAGATTAGGTATCACCAGACCAGATGTTTACCAGATGCAGGTTAGAGCGATAATAGAAGCTGCTTGTGATGTGATTGATGAGGGTTATGAACCAATAGTAGAGATAATGATTCCACTTGTAGCAGATAAGATGGAATTAAAGATTACAAGGGAAGAATCTGAGAAGATAATAAAGGAAGTTTTAGAAAAAAGAGGAAAAAATATTCCTTATAAAATTGGAACCATGATTGAGCTTCCACGAGCTGCCTTGACTGCAGATGAAATAGCAAAATATGCTGACTTCTTCTCTTATGGAACAAATGATCTTACTCAGACTACATTTGGTTTTAGTAGAGATGATGCAGAACCTAAGTTTATACCACAATATATTGAATTAAAAATTCTTGAGAAAAATCCTTTTGAAGTTATGGATATTGAGGGAGTAGGTAAGTTAGTGGAAATGTCATGTAAATTAGCAAGACAAACAAAACCTGATATAGAATTGGGAATTTGCGGGGAGCATGGTGGAGATCCCAAATCCATACATTTCTGTAATAAAGTTGGTTTAAATTATGTGAGCTGTTCACCATTTAGAGTTCCTATAGCAAGATTAGCAGCAGCCCAAGCCACAATCGAAGATAAATAAAAAGAATAAATAAATAAAAAATTTACAATCATTATTGAATAAAGAATAACAAAAATAACAAACTTATAACAGAAATAATAAAATTATATGTCATTGCGAGGGACGAAGTCCCGAAGCAATCTCACAATAAAGGACTAAGATGAGTCAATCATATAAAGATTATAGAGATTCAGGTATTGATGATGTTGAAGAGGTTAGGAATAAAAGCGATATAGTAGAAGTTGTTTCTCAATATGTTAAATTGAAAAAATCTGGTAAGAGATATACGGGTCTTTGCCCATTTCATCCAGAAAAGAAACCGTCTTTCACAGTGGATTCAACAAAGCAATTATTTCATTGTTTTGGTTGTGAAGCAGGAGGAGACATCTTTACCTTTATCATGAAAATTGAAAACATTGATTTTTCTGGTGCTTTACAACTTTTAGCTGATAGAGTTGGATACACTTTAAGAAGAGATAAGTATGGCATCCCCAGTAGTGAGAGGAAGAAAATCAAAGAAAGAGTGTATGAGATTCATAGGCTGGCAAAGAATTTTTATGTAAAAAATCTATATTCAGAAAATGCAGCTCATATTAGAAGATATTTAAATTCAAGAGGCTTCAAATCAACAACAATAAAACAATTTGAATTAGGATATGCACCAAACAGGTGGGATGGTTTAACAAATTATGCAATTAAATCAGGATTTAATGTTAATGAATTATTGCAATCTGGTCTTGCATTTGAAAGTTCAAAAACTAAGCGAGGTTGTTATGACATGTTTAGAGATAGGATTATGTTTCCAATCTGGGATTTAACCGGGAAGGTAATTGCTTTTGGTGGTAGAACATTAAAAGAAGAGATTGCAAAGTACATAAATTCTCCAGAAACGATGATATACAAGAAGAAAAAGACAGTATATGGAATAAACAAAGCAAAAGAGCAAATAGTAAAAGATGATAGAGTAATTGTAGTAGAGGGATATACCGATATATTAGCTTTAAATCAGGAAGGAATAAAAAATTGTGTTGCTAGTTTGGGAACGGCTTTAACTATAGAACAAATCAGGTTATTAAACAGATTTACAAATAATATCATCACAATTTTTGATGCAGATACAGCTGGAGAGGCTGCTACTGAAAGAGGAATTGAGCTATTAAAGGAATATAATGGTAATATGGAACTGTACCATCAATATAATGTCAATATGTCAGCAGTATCTCTTCCCTCAGGATATGACCCTGCTAAATTTATTATGGAAAAAAAGGATGAGAATATTATTGATTTAGTAAATAAGGCAGAGCCATTGGTTGATTTTACCTTAAAATCTATTTTAGAAAGAAAAGATACATCAACAATTAACGGTAAATTAAAAACTGCATATGATGCTGTAAATTTCATATCGGATCTACCCTCAAGGATATTACAGGAAGAATATATTAAAAAGGTTGCTCAAAAAATTGATATGAGTGAGCTGAGACTTTTCTCTTATTTATCAGATGTGAATAAGAAAAAAAGAGAACAAACCTTAACAACTATAAGAAGAAAAACTTATCCTAAGGCTGAAGTTGAGTTTGATGAAACAAAAATTTCTCCTCAAACGTCTATTGAACTGGAAGCTATTTCTATAATAATACAAAGCGAAGGAAAACCAAGAGAGATTCTATTTGAGCTTGAAAAAGATGACTTTAAATATCCTCCAGCAAAAGAAATATTTGCTCTTTTAAAAGGAGGATTAATTGAAGAAAAGTATAATAAGATATATAATATTATAGATGATCTAACTTCTACAGCCTCAAAAAAGCTTTTCAACAAACTACTATTTGAAGAAAGAGAATATGAAAATCCTATTATAATATCACGTGAAATTTATTGTCGAATAAAGGAATTTGAATTAAGGTGTCAAATAAGTGATATTAAAGGTGAAATGGCTAAACATGAAAGTAAATCTAAGACCTACGATGAGCTGTTTAAGAAGTTATTAAACATTGAGGAAAAAATAAGAAAATTAAAAGAAAGAAAAATATATTATTAAAATTTTCATTCTAAAATTATAACTTGTCAATTGGAGGTTTAAATTTTGTTGACTGACGAATTACTTCTTGCTATCCCAGAATTAAAAGAACTAATGGAGAAAGGAAAGGAAACCGGTTCCTTAACTACTGACGAGATTGCAGAACATTTACAAGAAATAGACTTAACTATAGATCAAATAGAAGAGATATATGATTCAATTGCAGAATATGAAATAGAAATAGTAGATAAAGGTTTGGTTCAGATTGACCTTGAAGAAGCAAAAAAGCGAGTAAGAGCGGAGATTGAGAAAAAATTAGACCTAACTGTTAAACCACCTACAAATGACCCTGTTCGAATGTATCTTAAGGAAATTGGAAAAGTTGACTTATTAAAACAAGTAGAAGAAGTATTTTTAGCAAAAAGAATAGAAAAAGATGATTTAGAAGCAAGAGCCAAACTTGTAGAAGCAAACTTGAGATTAGTAGTAAGTATTGCTAAAAGATATATAGGAAGAGGCCTTTCATTTTTAGACCTTATACAGGAAGGAAATATGGGTCTTATTAAAGCTGTAGAGAAATTTGATTATAAAAAAGGTTTTAAATTTTCAACCTATGCTACATGGTGGATAAGACAAGCTATAACCAGAGCAATTGCTGATCAAGCTCGAACAATAAGAGTTCCCGTACATATGGTAGAAACAATAAATAAACTTATAAGAACACAAAGACAACTTCTTCGGGAAGGTAGAGAACCAACTGATGAAGAAATTGCAAAAGGAATGGACATAACTCCCAAGAGAGTTAGAGAAATAAAGAAAATCTCTCAAATACCTCTTTCACTTGAGACTCCAATAGGCAAGGAAGAGGACAGTTTCCTGGGTGATTTTATAGAGGATGTGGAAGCAACAGCTCCACCAGATGCTGCTTCATTTAGCATGTTACAAGACCAGATAAGAAAAGTTCTTCACACCTTAGATGATAGAGAAAGAAAGGTAATTCAATATAGATTTGGTTTAGAAGATGGTTATCCAAGAACATTGGAGGATGTAGGTAAAAGATTTAATGTTACCCGGGAAAGGATTCGTCAGATTGAATCAAAAACCTTAAGTAAACTTCGCCGCAAAGAAATAAGCTCCACATTAAGAGACTTCTTGGAAGAATAACCTACATAAATCTATCTACATAAATTAATAAAATCTCATTAAACTAAGTAATAATTAAGCATAAATCACAAATCTATATTATTACAGTAAATTATTGTTATAATAATTAGTGATCTATACTTTTATTTAAAAGCTTTTAGTAATATAATAAGTTAAAATAATAAACTTAAAATTTTAAATTATTTTTAAATATTTAGGAATAAATTAGAAAGAAACCCAAAGGTTTTAGTCATTGGAGGTATCACTTACAATATAGAACTTTAAAACAAAAAATTAATCACAATATAATATAAACGCTCCCCGGTAGCTCAATTGGTAGAGCAAACGGCTGTTAACCGTTAGGTTGTAGGTTCAAGTCCTACCCGGGGAGCCAAATATTATAAGATAATTCTTGTGCCATTCTTATATTTTTTTGTCATTATCGAAATATAATTAAATTATAATATTGACATATATTATATTATATATTATATTATATTATATCATATATTAACAAATATGTTTGGGAGGTGAAAATGAAGACCATAAATGCACTGACTTTTCGTAAAAAATTTGGAAGCACTCTTGATGAAGTGCATAATAAAAAAACTCGTATAATTATTTCCCGAGCAAATAAGCCCTTAGCAGTGATAATTCCTTATGAGGATTATCAGGAGCAGAAAGAAGAAAGAGAGAAGGAGAGAAGACTTCGCTTGGCTGCATCTAAGATCGATAAATGGCGAAAGAAACATGCTCAACAGTTAAAAGGTCTAAATTCAGTGGAAATAATTCGCAAAATGAGAGCAGAGAGATGATTATATTAGATGCATCCGTAATATTGAAAATGATTTTTGAAGAGCAAGATACAAATCTGGTACTTCAACTGATAGAGAATCACATCACAGGAAAAGAAAAAATGGCTGCTCCTGAACTTTTGTATTATGAACTGGCTAATGTTTTAGCCACTAAAACTCCTTTATCTGTTAAAAGTTCTTCTTCAGCTCTAACTGAGATATTTAATCTTGAGATTGAAACCTATACCCTGGGTGTGGAAGAGTTTCTTTCTTCGATCAACATTTCCTATAAATATAAAATAAGTGTTTATGATGCGAGCTATATGATTTTAGCTGAAAGACTTAACTGTAATTTCATCACCGCTGATGTAAAATTAGTTAAAAAGACAAAAGATTTGAAGTTTGTCAGATTATTAAATGATATTAAGGTGTTGAGCTAACTTTTACAAAACATATGATATAAAATAAATTGAAAATAAAATATTATAAGGTTCAATATTTTATATTAAGAGTGATAAAAAATATTGACAAATTAAAATTTATAATGTTACAATTAATCATTATCCCAATGAGAATTCATGTCTTATTGGCCCCGAACTCTTGTGAGTTCGGTTTTTTTTTAGAGGGTGCTTATGAACCGAGTTATTTTTTTCATTGATGGTTTTAATCTTTATCATGCCTTAGATAGCAATACTAAATACCATAAGTGTAAAAATAGTTTTTGGAGCATTTAAACGAAAAGACAGGATTTGTAGGATCTGTGGAAATAAGTATTCAACTTTTGAAGAAAAACAAACGGATGTCAATATTTCTATAAAACTTTTTCAAACAGCAATAAATGATATATGGGATACAGCACTGATTATTTCTGGTGACAGTGACTTAATCCCTGCACTAAAGGCTGTCAAAAGAACATTCCCAACAAAGCGGATAGGGATTATTATTCCAATAGGAAGAAGAGCTGAAGAATTAAAGCAAACAGCAGATTCTCATATGAAATTGAAAGAAAAGCACTTAAGAACTTGTCAGTTTGATGATGTTATAGAAGTTGATGAGAACCAGAAATTAATACGTCCAAGTTTCTGGAAATAGAAATATAAAATATTAACAAGTTACAATTAAAAATGAGTCAATCCCAATTTTTCTGTAAAATTTATAGAGCCACCAATTCCTTCTCCATTTCTGATTTTTGTTTTATAACTACCAAATCTATAATATAGATATAATATAAAAATATAATATTAGGCATTCCTCAGTAGCTCAGTTGGTAAAGTGTGCAGCTGTTAACCGTTATGTTGCAGGTTTGGGTCCTGCCTGGGGAGCCATTTATTTTGGATACGAACTTTGCAAGTCCACTACTGGGCAGGAATTACCCTGCTAGGGGAGCTGTGAATCTTGAGGATTTTCTTTAGACTTTTATTTTGTTATAATATATCAAAGGTAAAATTAATTTTGAGAAAGGATTGGTAAAATGGCTAAACCATATAAATATGCTACACTAATTTGTGCTTTTCTTAGCATTCTTGCTTTGTTAGGAATAGTTATTGGCGCTGTTAAATCAAATCCCCTGATAACAATTGTCCTCCTATTACCAACGGTGATTTATGAAGTTTATCGAACGCAAGGAAAGTCAACCAAGTGGGCTTCTTTGATCTTGCTTATTGTTTTCATTGCTGAAATTGTTTTCATTGTTGCTAATATAAGTTTTGACTTAGTAGAGTTTTTAGGTGTGACAGAAAAGAGAGTTGGTGGCTATAATGTGCCCTTAGGCGACATTAAAGCTGTTGGACCTGCTATTATGGCGATCTTGTCAATAGTACTATTTATTCGTACCCGTGGTCGTTATACTAAGTGGCTGGCAGTGATTATTTTCATTACTTCTTTTGCTATTTTGTATGCATTGGATCCGACAATTTTTAGTAGATTGTTGTGTATTGGGATTGAAGAAGGATTGGAGCGAATATAATTTTAATAGCTGGGGAACTTAACCATAATTCAGTATCACAATAACTCCCTTTTTATTCATCCAAAAGTTAGGGTATTATGTAAAGTTAGAGAAAAAGATTTGGGCAGGGCAAGAAGGTAAAGTTGATGTGTTCACTAAAAAAGATAATTATTCAATAGGTATTGAGGTTGACCATTCTCAAATAAGGAAGAAATCAATTAAGAAATTAAATGCTTTAAAGCCAGATTTGGCTATTTTTCTTTTAAAAGCTAAAAAGATTAACAGAAAAGCCAATTATTTAAGGTCAAAACTAATCAAAGTTAATTCATTACTGATTCATTTACCAAAAAAGGAGGTTCAGAAAATTCCAGTGGTAAAACAGAGATACAAAAAATTTAAAAGAAGTAATACTCCACCTAAAATCAGAATTAGTGAAACCGATTTAAAAATCCTTCAGGATTTAGCAAATTACAGGGTATTGGATATAAGAAATATTTCAGCGCTTCATCCCAAAGTATCCAAAAGAACCATTCAAAGAAGACTTAAACTTCTGTTCCATGCAGGTTTTTTAGAAAGACCAATCCAGCAGTTTTCTCAATATAAATTTCCAAGCCATATTATTTATACTTTGGGTAGAAAAGGAGCAAAATTTCTTTTTCCCAGTAAGAGAACCACAAAATGGAGTAAAAAAGTAAAACCTGCTTTTCTTTGGCACAGTTTGATGATTTCAAATTTTAGAGTTATTTTGACTTTGGCTTTAAAAAACAAAACAGAATCAAAATTAGTAAACTGGCAAGAAGAAAATATAACTGACAGCATCTATTTAGAAGGAGAAAGATTGCCAATAGCCCCGGATGGTTTCTTCACAATTGAAGATAAAGATGACTTGCTTCATTTCTTTTTAGAAGCTGATCGCTCTACAATGGAAGGCAAGAGATTTTTGAGTAAAATGCAAGCTTACTGGCAATGGTGGTTGGAAGAAGGGCACAAAAAGAAATTTAATATTTCTGTATTTAGGGTTTTAACTATTACTATTTCGAAAAAAAGAAAAGAGAACTTATGCAAGATTACAAAAAGAGCAGATGATAGACAACAAGGCAGTGAAATGTTTTTGTTTTCTTACTAAAAGGATTATAATTTAGAGAAACCAGAATCAATTTTAAAACAAATCTGGCAATCACCAAGAGATGATACTTTACATCATTTATTAGAATAAAGATAGAGTTAATTTAAAATCTAAAGTTCATTTAAAATTTAAAGTTAATTTAAAATTATGGCTAAACTTAAAGAAGAAAAAATCATTGATTGCTGGTCAGTTTTAATTGATGGAGCAAATGGAAGAGGAAAGGAGCTCTTTAAAAAGGTAGATGAAAACTTGAAAGAAATAGAGGCTCCAAAAGTGGAGATTCTTCTGAAGGAAGTATCTCCTTCTTTGATGAGGAAAAAAAGAGGAGAAAAAAGAAACAGCTCCTAAAAAGAAAGCAAAGAAGAAAAAAATAAATAAAAAATAAATAAAAAAACAAAAAAACATGCAAACACTAATAATTGTTCCCATATCTGGTATTATTTCAATCTTGGCAGCTCTTTATCTCTTTTTTAATCTTTTCAAACAGGAAAAGGGAACAGAAAGAATGATTGAGATTGCTGATGCTATTAGAGAAGGGTCTAATGCTTATTTAAAAAGACAAAATAAAACCTTGGCCATTTTCGTTTTAATCATGGCTATTTTGCTTTGGATTTTGTTAGATTTCCGGATTGCTTTGGCTTATATTTTAGGAACAATTTGTACAGCCTTAGCTAGTTTTTTGGGCATGGCAGCTGCTGTTAGGGCTAATGTTATAACTGCTAATGCTGCCCGAGGGAGTTTGAATGATGCTTTTAAAATTGCTTTTTATGGTGGAGCAGTTATGGGCTTATCCATTGTTGGAATGGCATTGCTCGGAATAAGTTTTTTCTATCTCATTTTTGGACCAGAAGGATTAGATGTTGTATTGGGCTTTAGCTTTGGAGCTTCAGCTTTAGCTCTTTTTGCTAAGGCAGGCGGAGGAATTTATACTAAAACTGCTGACATTGGAGCAGATTTAGTTGGAAAGGTAGAGTTAGGAATTCCTGAAGACGATCCCAGAAACCCAGCAGTTATTGCTGATAATGTGGGTGATAATGTTGGCGATGTTGCGGGAACAGGAGCTGACTTGATTGATTCTTACATTGCTTGTGTGGTGGCAGCCATGATTTTGGGAAGGACTTTGGGAATTAATTTTGTTGTTCTCCCTCTTTTAATTGGAGCAATTGGAATATTTGCTTCTTTAATTGGAACTTTTTTTGTTAGAACTAGAAATCAAGATCTAGGAGCAGCCCTAAATAGGGGAACTTTCTTAACCTGTTTTTTCTTTGCCATTTTGGCATTTTTGCTAATTCGTTATTTAGAGCTTGGAGACCAGGGACTAAAGATTTTCCTGGCTGCCATTTCGGGATTAATTGCTGGAGGGATAATTGGAATTACTATTGATTACTTTACTTCAATTGATAAAACACCAGTTCTGAAAATGGCCGAGTCCTCAAAAACAGGAGCAGCAATAAATATCTTGTCCGGCTTTTCTTATGGTTTGCTTAGCATTTTGCCTCCAATAATTGGGGTTTGTGCTGCAACCCTAATTTCTTTTAATTTAAGTGGTGTTTATGGGGTTTCGATTTCAGCTGTGGGCATGTTATCTATTGTTGGGATGATAATTTCAACTGATGCTTACGGCCCTATTGTTGATAATGCTAAAGGAATTGCTGAGCAGTCGGGTTTGGGGGAAGAAGTGGTTAAAATACTTGATAAATTAGACGCAGCAGGCAATACTTCAAAAGCAATCACAAAGGGTTTTGCTATTGGGGCAGCTGCTTTAACTGTTCTTTCTATTTTTGCAGCTTATGCTGAATTAGTTGAGATTGAAAGTTTGAATTTAATGAATCCTGATGTCATGGTTGGTTTGTTCTTGGGAGCTATGGCGCCGCCATTTCTCTCTGGCCTTTTAATCTTAGGAGTTCAAAAAAATGCAGCTCGGATGATTGAAGAGGTTAGAAGACAGTTTAGAGAAATTCCAGGCCTAATGGAGGGAAAGGCAAAACCAGATTATGCAAAGTGTGTGGATATTGCAACAGAAGGAGCTTTAAAGGAATTAGCTTTACCCTGCTTTTTATCAATAACTTTTCCTTTAATTGTTGGCTTTTTGTTAGGAAAATATGCTTTAGGAGGATTTTTGGGAGGGAGTATTGTTAGCGGAATAATCTTTGCTCTTTTGATGTCAAATGCGGGAGGAGCCTGGGACAATGCTAAAAAATGTATTGAAGCCGGAAATTTTGGAGGAAAAGGTTCTGAAGCCCACAAAGCAGCTGTCATCGGCGATACAGTCGGAGATCCCTTTAAAGATACAGCCGGTCCGACCATCAACACCCTAATTACGGTTATGTCTTTGGTGGCTACTGTTTTTGCTCCCTTGATTATAAAATATACTTTATTTGGATAATGAAAGCGTTTTTGAAAAAACTTCCTAAATCGCAAGTTGAGTTGAGAATTGAGATTCCAGTAGAGGAATTTGAAACTTTTATTGAAAAAGCTATTTTAGATTTGGGAAAGGATTTAGAGGTTGAGGGGTTTCGAAAAGGCAAAGCCCCAGAAGAAATTGTTTTTAAAGGAATAGGGGAAGAAAAGATTTGGCAAAAGACAGTTGGACTAACTGTTGAAGAAAGTTATTTAAAATACATTACAAAAGAAAAAATTGAACCCCTTTCAAGTCCTAAAATCGAAGTCTTATATGCCGACAAGTCACCTCTAAAAAAACCTTTACTTGAAATTCTAGAATGTCAAGTAAATGTCAAGTTTCATTAAATGACTTTTAAGAATTTTTGCCTTTATTTAAACCTCAAACCCTCATTTCTGAATATAAAATAAGGGTGAGGGAGCGAACGTAAGCCTAAATAGCGAGCGTAGGTCAAAATAGCAAGCGTAAGCCAGCAATAGCGAGTGACCGAACCCAACAAAGAGATAATAAAATTAACAATAAAAATAATAAAAATATATATAGTTGGGGGTAAGATTTTAACCTTTCAAATTCCTTTTCCTTGATTTATGGATTAGATTTGGTAAGACGATAGAGAAGGTTCGCAAATCTTTGTTTTTAGGGAGCTATGTTGTGCTCGGTTCGAGAGACCCGAGCCGCATCAGAAAATCTCCAACGAGGCGGTTTTTTGGTATAATAATTAATTATGAAAAAAACTATTATAATTGTTACAATTTTATTAATTTTATTTACTCTTACCTCAACTGTATATGCTAATGGCGATAACGAGGAACATCATCACGGAATGATGAATGATTTAATGTGGTTCGGTGGAGGTATGTTTGGCTGGATTTTTATGATTTTGTTTTGGGTTGCCGTTGTTGTTGGTATAGTTGCTTTTATTAAATGGTTGTTAAAACAAGGCAGAGGCGAGGCTAAAACTAAAGACGCTTTAGACATTCTTAAACATAGATGAGGAAAGAACACTTAGAGCACAAAAAACATATCAACCATCATGAAATGATGGTCAAAGATTTCAGGAAGAGATTTTTTGTTTCCTTGGTTTTGACTGTTCCTATACTGGTTTTATCCCCGTTGATTCAACGGTTTTTTGGTTTCACTTTTGGTTTTGCTGGAGATAAATATTTACTTTTTGTGTTGTCCAGCGTGGTATTCTTCTATGGTGGATGGCCGTTTCTGGAAGGTATTGTTAAAGAGTTTAAGGATAAACAACTAGGGATGATGACTCTTATTGCAACAGCTATTAGCGTTGCATTTTTTTATAGTGGAGCTGTTGTTTTCGGTCTTGCTGGAAAGTTTTTCTTTTGGGAGCTGGCTACTCTGATTGATATTATGCTTTTGGGTCACTGGATAGAGATGCGTTCCATTATGGGTGCTTCTCAGGCCTTGGAAGCCCTTGCCAAATTAATGCCTTCTGAAGCTCATCTTCTAAAAGATACTGGAGAGATAGAAGATGTTCCTGTTTCGGAATTGGTTATTGGTAATGTTGTTCTGGTAAAACCAGGCGAGAAAATTCCTTCTGATGGTGTAATTATTAAAGGGGAGACAAACGTAAATGAGGCAATGTTAACAGGAGAATCCAAACCTGTTAACAAAAAGAGAGAAGACAAGGTCATTGGTGGCTCTGTTAATGGTGAGGGAGCGATTAATGTAAAAATAACTCACACAGGAGAGGACTCTTATCTTTCACAAGTAATAAGTCTCGTTAAACAGGTACAAGAATCTAAATCAAAAACCCAAGATTTAGCAAATAGAGCTGCCCTATGGCTTACCATAATAGCTATTTCCATAGGAACAATAACTTTGTTGACTTGGCTTTATCTTGGGAAACAGTTTGTATTTTCTCTTGAAAGAATGGTTACAGTAATGGTTATCACTTGTCCTCATGCTTTGGGTCTGGCTGTCCCCTTAGTCGTTGCGGTTTCTACATCTCTCTCGGCAAAAAACGGGCTCTTGATAAGGAACAGAGTAGCTTTCGAGAGGGCAAGGAATATAGATGTTATTGTGTTTGACAAAACAGGCACTCTTACTAAAGGTGAGTTTGGGGTTACCGACATCGTTGCCCAAGAAGGATACAAAGAAGATGATGTTTTACGTTATGCTGCTTCTTTAGAATCAAATTCAGAACATCCAATAGCTAAAGGCATTATGAAAAAAGCTAAGGAGGAAAGTATTAAAATAGAGCCTGTTCAAAAATTTACATCTATTCCAGGAAAAGGCATTCAAGGAATTATTGGACAAGAATTAATCAAAGCAGTAGGTCAAAATTATCTAAAAGGGGAAGGAATTAAAATAGAAAATAGAGAAATTAATGAACTGATAAAACAAGGAAAGACAGTTGTTTATACTCTATTGGAGAACAGGGTCATAGGAGCAATTGCTCTTGCTGATTTGATTAGAGAAGAATCAAAAGAGGCAATAGAAAGATTAAAATCTATGGGTATTAAATCTATGATTTTGACAGGCGATAACAAACAAGTTGCCAAGTGGGTGGCAGAGGAATTAAAGCTTGATGATTTCTTTGCGGAGGTTTTACCTCATGAAAAATCAGAAGCCATTAAAAAGGTTCAATCCCGAGGATTAAAGGTGGCAATGGTTGGTGATGGAGTTAATGATGCTCCTGCTTTGGTTCAGGCTGATGTTGGTATAGCAATTGGAGCTGGTACTGATGTTGCTATAGAATCAGCAGATATTATTCTGGTAAGAGACGATCCTAGAGATGTCGTTTCCATTATTGGTTTAGCAAGAGCTACTTATGGAAAAATGAAGCAAAATCTTATGTGGGCTACTGGTTACAATATTTTTGCCATTCCTTTAGCGGCGGGAGTCCTCTATAATTTCGGAATCATTTTAAATCCAGCAATGGGTGCAATTTTGATGTCTTTAAGTACAGTGATAGTTGCAATAAATGCTAGATTTTTATCAATCAAAAAATAGTGAATGTTGGGCGAAAATAATAACTAATATAGGCATGTTATAGGTTCTACTATAGGAAATCCTTCTAAGAACCAAGTTCTAATATTGTACTATCCTCAGAGAAGGCTAGTGCTCAGTTCGAGCGACCGGGACCCACTCAATACAGAAAAACAAAAAATTGCCCAGAAGACGGTTTTTCTGTATAATTTTAAATATGTCTATCACCAATCTTTACTCAATATTTATTGATCCTTTCTTGCGAGATATCAGGACTTATATTTCAAAGTTTTCAGGAATGAAAAGAGGAGACAAAGTATTAGATGTTTGCTGTGGCACAGGAGATCAAGTATTTTATTATGGGAAAGAGGGTATCATTGCTACAGGAGTAGATTTAAGTCCCAGAATGATCAAAGCAGCAGAGAAGAGAAAAGAAAAATCTGGTTTAACTAATGTTTCCTTTCAAGTTGCTAATGGTAAGCAATTACCGTTTAAAGACAATTCTTTTGATTTTGTCTCTATTTGTCTCGGATTACATGAAATAAAAATAGATGAAATAGACAAAATAATCTCTGAGATGAAAAGAGTTGTGAAAAAGGAAGGTTTTTTAATTTTTATTGATTTTCAAGTTCCTTTACCTTCAACTATAATTTCTTATTTAGTAAAAGCCATAGAATATTTTGCAGGGAGAAATCATTATGAATGTTTTAAAGAATATCTTAAACATGGCGGATTAGATGCAATATTAAATAGAAACCAACTTCGAGAAGAAAAAAGAGATTATACAGAAAATGGAATTATAGTAACAATTAAAACAAGAAGTGTTTAGATAAGAAAAACCGAGTTAGCTCTATTTTTAGTTTTAGAAATAATAACTAGTAGAGTAAGGCATCAGTAATATTTTAATTGAATACTTACTTAAATAGGTTCTAACATCATCCGTTCATCGGAGCTAATTTTTGCCGCCTCATCGTAAAAAAGGTGGTTTTCTAGTAGAATACAATATATGAACAAAAAGATATTTATTTTCTTAATAATTGTTATTCTTGCAGGAGCTGCAGTATATTTTACAGTATGTAAACCGAGCGAAGTCCCAACCCCTGATATTAATAGTTTTGAAGAATGCGTTTCTGCCGGCTATCCTGTATTAGAAAGTTATCCCAGGCAATGCAAAACTCCCGATGGCAGAACATTTACAGAAGAT
>JBARXA010000004.1:0-13453 GCA_049647085.1 Candidatus Humimicrobiia bacterium
ATCTTCTGTAAATGTTCTGCCATCGGGAGTTTTGCATTGCCTGGGATAACTTTCTAATACAGGATAGCCGGCAGAAACGCATTCTTCAAAACTATTAATATCAGGGGTTGGGACTTCGCTCGGTTTAAACATTGTGAAGCATGCTGCAGTTCCTACAAGAATAACAATTATTAAGAAAATAAATATCTTTTTGTTCATATATTGTATCCTCCCAAAAAACTGTCTTCTTGGCGATTCTCTGTTATTGCAAAGAAACTATAACCATCGCCTTACTTGATTTTTGCATCCTATAATATTCTTTCTTTTTCCCAAAAATCCTTTAAAATTTATCCACTGGCTCTTTAATACACCTACAACCATGATAACCTGCAGAGTTATCTTTTAATCTGGTCCACCTCTGACCATTATAAGAAATTAAATATGCTTACTCATCATCTTTCTCATCAGCTGTCCACCAATAAATTATCATAGAACGAGTATCCCAAAGAGGAGATTCTTTATCTGGTTTAATATTATAACTTGCTTTACCTTTTGTTTCATCCCAAACTCCACCAGCGTTCTCACCATGCCTAGTCATTGACCTTACCGCCTCGTCCATTGTAGGTAAGCGCCAAATATTTTGAGGACTATCTGCCAAAGACAAACCATCTTCAGTTAAATAAAGACATCTCTCTTTAGCTTCATACCAACTTATTCCTCTTTCTGGCCAACCTGGACCAGCTGGTGCCCAGATAAAACTAACGCCATTACCTTCTACCAATCTGGCATCACGAATACCATCATCAATTCTACCCGCTACTCTTATTGCTGGTTCAATACTAAGTATTATCATTACTAATAATGGTAGTCCTACAGTAATAATTAAAGCTTTTTTTCGAGGCAGAGACTGACTGAACCAAAAAAATATTGCAATTAATAATAACGGTAGAGTTGCTGGTAGCCAACCTATTATTTGTTTTAAACTTCTTTCCTGACCTGAAAAGAAAATTAAAAAATTAAAGATCAGACCAGATATAAAATATAAAGCACCGCCTAACTTTGGCCACCTTATGCCAATCAAACTGAGTATTACAAAAATTATCATCGGACTGAGATACTGAATTAGCATTAGGCCTACATTTTGCCAGAAGGTCGGATAATACCAGCCTTCGTGAAAATTTTCAATTATTCCCCAATAAGCCCAAAGGCTAGATATAAGTGTGGCTAGTCCTACAGCTATCCAACCAAAAACTATCTTTTTCTTCATATTACCCCATTCTAACAAAAAACCGTCTTCTTAATGATTTTCTGTTAGCTTACATAAACCGTTGTCCAGGTTGGCTCCTCCCAACTGAACGCCATTCGAACCTGTTTGATGGGTTAAAAACTATAAATTAAGAATCAATATTGAAAAATTTAATACTGCTGCAAAACTAACCCAGAGAACATACGGTAGTAAAAGATAAGCAGCTGTTTTAGAAATCTTGTAAAAGCTGATAATGGTCAATAGAATAGCCAGCCCGAGGATTATTATTTCAATAAAGGCATAAAGCAGAGATTGTAAACCAAAAAAGAGAAATGACCAAAGCATATTCAAAGTAAGCTGAATGACAAAGATAGAAAGCGCTGTTTTTACTTTTTTATTTTCTACTCCCTTACTCACTATTAAATAAAGAGAAATACCCATCAGTAAAAACAGTAATGTCCACACAGGAGCAAAAACCCAGTTGGGTGGATTAAAAGTTGGCTTTTCAAGCTGAGCATACCAAGTTGAAATTGAAGACAAAGTAAACAAAGAACCAATAAGCCCTGCTACTTGGCAGACCAAAATAGAAATTACCAGTTTTAAAATTTTAATTCGCTTCATATTTTTATTTTACCAAAAAACAGCCTTCTTGGCAATTTTTTGTTTTTCTGTATTGAGTGGGTCTCGGTCTCTCGAACTGAGCACTACTTGGCTCCACGAGTTAATCGCTTACAAACTTTCTCAATCATTCTACCAAATCTTATCCACCAATCAAGGAAAAGGAATTTAAAAGGCTAAAATCTTACCCCCGACTATATATATTTTTATTGTTAATTCTATTCTCTCTTTGTTGGGCTCTGTTGTTCGCTATTGTTCGCTTACGTTTGTTATTGCTGGATTACGCTCGCTTCCTCACCCTTATTTTATATTCAGAAATGGGGTTTTGAAGGTTTAATAGTTGCAAAAAATCTTAAAAGTCATTTATTGAAACTTGACATTTACTTGACATTCTAAAATGTCAAGTTTTGAAGCGCCATTCGGCTGGTCTATAGTCTACTTCCATCCTCTACTCACTATTTATTCCGGAAAACCAAAGACAAAACCTTGGATAGAAACTTCTAAATAGAAAGGCGACTCTCAAATTTTCAAGTCGCCCTAAAATTGGACCTAATTTTATTTTCTCTTTTTATGGGTCATTTCCTCCCAACATATATTCCGTATCCGAGGTATTCCCAAATGTTCTCAGGAAGAGACGCCCTTTCTTTCATGTACCTCCTGAAAGCCGAACTTCCGATGTACAGAGATAGTGTTCTGTACAACATTCTTGAAAGATCTTTGAAACCATACCGGCTAATTTGACTGGCCTCTCTTCTCGCCCTCTTATTCGACCTATCGATCATCCCTTCAGAAATGTCTACACCAACCACCCTACAGCCATGCCTTTTTGCAAGATAGCAAGGAGTCGCTCCAGCGCCACAGCCCACATCCAAGACGTACGTATCCTTGTCTATGTGGCATAACTCAATCAGCTCTCTTGTGGCTTTTAATCCCCCCATGTGTTTTGTGGTGCCCACATAAACTTGCAATTCGAAGTAGGGAGTTTCCAGTTCTAAAATCTCTTCTGGTGATATTTGTTTTTTATTTCCCATTTTTCACCTCCTCCCAACATATATTCCGTGTCCCAAGTACTTGAACAAGCTGAAAATGTTCCTGGGCATACTCAATGCTTCTCTTGCAAACCTCCTGCAAGCTGGACTTTTAATGAGCAGGGACAGAAATCTATACCATGCTCCTAAGTAATCCCTAAAGTCCAACCCCCTAATTTCGTTAACCCACTGGTTTAGAGCGCTGATTTTGTAGGCTCTCGCTACCAAATCTTGCAATCCAGAGCCTTCCAACAATTGTTTCCAACCGTCAGGAGTTTCAGGTTTAGCGCCGCTTATGTGGGTGAAATATTCAGCCAAGTCAGGAGGCGGTGTCTTTATCCAAGTTGTCTCATTAAGCCCAACGTATCCTCCTGGCTTTGTCACCCGTACATACTCACCTACCGCTCTCTGTTTATCTTCTGGAAATGCGGTTATGGATTCACCGATGACCGCATCAAAAAGGGCATTCTCAAAAGGGAGATCTTGCGCGTCTGCCACCTTGAATTCAACTCTATTCTCTACTCCTTCCCTTTTGGCTCTTTCACTTGACCTATTGATCATTCCTTCAGAGATATCTACACCAACCACTCGGGAGCGTGTCTTTTTTGCAATGTAGCAAGCAGTTCTTCCAACGCCGCAGCCGACATCCAAAACGTATTTACCTTGGTTTATGTGGCACAACTCAATCAGCTCATTGGTAGCCTTTAACCCTCCTGTGTGTTTGGTAAAACCGAAAGCAGCTTGCATTTCAAAGTAGATTTCTGAAGCCTCCTTTGATGATATTTGTTTTTTATCCTCCATTTTCCTACCCCCTTTTAATTGTTAATGTTCGTTTTACCTGATAGTATTATATTATAAAACCAAAATTTTTTTGTCAATATAGATAATTAAATCAAAAACCCGAACAAAGGTTCGGATTTGGTAAAATTGCCCAGTGATGGACTTTTTTCTAAAAATTAAAAGTTGATATTTACTTGACATTGTATAATGTCAAGTTTTTATCTCTTTTTTCTTTAGCGTTCTGAAGATTTCTTGTTCCGGGGGACGGACGACGTTAGAACCTGCTTACAATTAAGTAAGTAAAAAAAGAAGTAAAAAAAATAAAGCTGAAAGCGAAAGAATCACAAGACCGGCCATTATTGCTATTTTTTTCCTTTTCTTTTCTTTTTCTGTAAGTGGTCTAATCTTTCCTTCTTTTTTGTGTTTAGCTTCAATTGACGAGCCAATTGCCAACCCAAAAGAAACACCAATAGCGGGTCCAATTCCAATTAATCCAGAATTTTCAGTGACAATTGCAAGAGGAATTCCTAATCCTGAAAATATAGCAATGCCAATTACCATCCACAATCCTACAAAATGACCTTCTGGATATCTTTTATTATTTTCTTCCATAAATTTTTTAGATTAATTTATTACTCTTTTTTTCTTTCTTCGCTAAAAACATACTCAATGCAACAAGTATTAAACCTATGAAAGTAAAGCCACTTGGTATCTTCTGCCAATCTGCTATGTAATCAATTGCATTAAGCAAAATTAGGAGAAAACCCAATATCGTTAATATAAGGCTTAATTTTAATTTCATACACTTTTATTCTACCAAAAAATCGCCTAATTGGCGACCAGTTGGTGTTTATCTATTTTTCAAAAAAAACAGAGATAGCAAAAGCGGCAAATCCTACTCCAAAACCGACGAATATACCAGCTGGTATATTGTTAAAGGCAAAGCCGATTCCAAAGCCAAGGATTAAACCAGCCGGAATGAAAATATCGCCCTTCCTCTTCCTTCCCTTTTTTCCATTAGTTTTTTGTTCTTCCATATTTTTATTATAGCTTATTTTTTAGCCCTTTACACTATCCTACCAAAAAACCGCCTCCTTGGCGATTTTTAGTGGATTTATTTTTATCTTTTTGGTTCTCTAAAGGTTTTTGGTTCTTTAATGGCAGTAAGTTTCTCTAATCTTTCCTTGTATTCTCTGGCTATCTTTTTTCTATCCTTAAAATATTTTACTCCAATTTGGGCTTCTTTGATAGTTTCTTTGAATTCTTCCTCTGTAGTACCACCACCAAGTTCTCCTCTTACTTGAGGAGGAAGTTGCCAAGGATATGGAACATCTGGAGTATATATTACAATTACTCCTCCCTCTGGTTTATTTTTAACAAAGCAATATCTTTGTGGTAGTTCTTGAAGTTCTTGGATATTAATCTCCCAGCCTGGTGGTAATTTATATAATGGAGTAAGTAATTCTTTAGCCATTATTGAAGCATCTTTTCTTGAAACTCTAAAACAGGAAACAACTCCACAATTTGCAAGAACTGAAGCTTGCAGTTCTTTTGGCATCTGGCTTAAATTTTGATGAGCTAAAATTAAAGAAAGTCTATATTTTCTTGCTTCACTTAAAGTCTCAATAAAACTCTGGGTGGCAAAATTCTGGAACTCATCAATATAAAGGTAAAAAGGAGTTATTTTTTAATTTCTTTGTTAAGTCATTATATCAATGTATTATATTAATATATTTGTAATACTATGATATAAATATATTACAATTTTAAATAAAAGAAAGAATGTAAAATGCATACTATTTCAATCAGATTACCTGAAAAATTAGCTAAAGATTTACAAAATATGGCTAAGTCTATGGAAAGGTCAAAAAGTTTTTTAATTCGTGAAGCTATTGCAACTTATTTAGAAGAATACAGTGATTATCAGATAGCTCTTGATAGACTTCTTAATAAAGATGATAAAATAATTGAAAGTTCTGAGTTAAGGAATAGGCTTGGCTTATAAAATTCTTTATAAAGCTTCTGTTAAACGTGATTTAAAAAAGATACCTAAGCTGGAAGTTAAGAGAATTCTAAATAAGAAAGAAAATGATCTGGGAAAAAATCCAAACAAAGGAGAGCTGCTTAAAGGCAAATTTCAAGGACTTTACCAGTACAGAGTTGGTGTTTATCAAGTAATTTATGTAAAAACAGTCGATGGTGGGGTACTAGTTCTTAAAATAAGTCACAGAAAAGATTAACCTAACCATTTTTCCCAAGATTTATATAATCAATTATCCTTCAGCAAGAATATTAAGAAGTTCTTCAGCACAATAGATTCGACTGCGTTTGCGACCAGACACTTCTTTAATAATTCCTAATTTAACAAGATGCTCTACTGATGCTTTAGCAGTAGGCCATGTTATCTTCAAGTAATCACTTATTCCCGGTAAACTGACGAATGGATTCAAAAATAACATATCTAATAACTGAAAAACCCGTGTAGAAACTGACTCTTTCTGAAGTTGTTGACGATATTTCTTTTGCAAATCTAAAATTTTATATCCAGTTTCTTCAGCAACCTTTGATTGTTTTGCAACTCCGCGAATGAAATAATTCAACCACGCATCCCAATTACCATCCTGACTGACTCCAAGAAGAAGATCATAATATTCATTCCTGTATCTTTCAAAGAAATCACTGATGTA
Source organism: Candidatus Humimicrobiia bacterium (assembly GCA_049647085.1). Taxonomy (GTDB): domain Bacteria; phylum Actinomycetota; class Humimicrobiia; order JAHJRV01; family JAHJRV01; genus JAHJRV01. Next base: position 6,339 of record JBARXA010000004.1, read on the forward strand.
AAGAATTGGGTGCTCAAGATAGCCTCTTTCATAAAGATAAAAAGTAATTAAAAGTCGTCCCACTCTTCCATTGCCATCATGAAATGGGTGGATTGCTTCAAATTGATAGTGCATCATAGCACATTTGATAAGCGGGGCAATAGAATCCTCAGTATGAAGAAACTTTTCCCACTGACTAAGTGCCTTATTCATTTCGAGAACAGGTGGTGGTACATATGTTGCTTTAGCAAGTGAACATCCAGGAGGTCCAATCCAGTTCTGAGTAGTCCGAAATTCACCTGGTTTCATTTTTCCTCCTCTAACACCCTCCATAAGTTTTAGATGGATTTCCTTGACTAATCTTAAACTGAGTGGCAATTGCTTAAGTCTAGAAAGCCCATAGTTCATAGCCCGCACATAGTTCAAAACTTCTAGAACATCTGCGCGTTTCGGTTTTTCCTTTGAGGCTTCATAATAAAAAATATCAGAAAGTGAAGCTTGAGTACCTTCAATTCTTGAACTTTGAACTGCTTCCTTTCTAATGTATGGAGCTACAAGTAAATTAGGATTTGGGATAAGTTTACTTAAAGACTTAAGGACACCAATACCTCGATCTGCCTTAGACAAAATTCCAACAAACTCTGCTGAAAACTTATCCATACCTGCTGGAGGTAAGGGATTGGGAACAAAAGCCCAATTATTTTTAACAGTTTTAATAAGTCGTCCTGTTGGACTATTCTTGAATTTCTCTATATCCATTTGTTGATATTATACATTATTATCAAAGAAATGCCAAATAAATTTTGATAAAGGATAAAGTTATATAAATTGCCTTTGATAAGACTTTTGTTTATCAAAATAAATGACTGTTTATTTTGATACCAATTTCTATATAAAAATGGGGCTCTATTTGTGCAAGACCTATCTCCCAATTATTTATATAAAAATCCTACACATGTTAATCATTTCTGGGTGAAGTAGATAGTATTAAATGGTTTCCCTGGCAGGACTTGAACCTGCAACCTAACGGTTAACATAAAGCACTCTACCAATTGAGCTACTGGGAGTGTAAAGTATTATATTTTTATTTAGATATTTATTAGTGCAAAAAAAGTTTTAAGAAATCATAGGTGAAATTATAGGGATTTTCCTATTTTTGAAATAACCCAATTGTAAAATCGTTTCGTACGTTTAAATATTTCAAAAGCTTCATTCTGAGTGAAATCTCTATTTTCATATTCAACTAAATTCTTTTTGACTAAAATCCTTCTTAGTGTCATGCATTTAGATTTAATTTCAGTCAAATTTATGGAATTTAATAAATCAATCACTGTTAAATGAGAATCATTTGTAGAGCGTATACCTTTGTAGAATATAAGCATAGCATCTGAAGAAGATATTGCACAATGCACAGCATTTAATCCAACAGCATTCCACTTTTTTCTCTCCTTAGCTTGAATCATTGTGTCATAAAATTCATTAGCTTTCTTCAAATAAATTTTATAGTCACTTCTATCAACTGCTTTTGTTTTTATTTTCTTAGGTGGCATTTATAATAGCTCCTTTAGTGGCTTGCCAATAAGTAATTTATGAGAATTTAATATATTTTTTATCAATACAAGATTTCTTTCATACTTTAATTTGAATTCATCAATACTCTGAATATAAGCAGATATTGTTTTGCTAAATTTGCTCATTATTCTCTCATTTATTCTTTCAAAATATTTCTCTATTTCTTTTTTATCCTCTGAATTTTTTATCAATACTAAAATATCTATATCGCTTGTAGGTTTTTCTTCTCCTTTTACCATGCTTCCAAAAACCGCTATGGAAATTACATTATTTCTTTGAAAAAATGGGGTATCTCTTACTATCATCTTATATAACTTATCAGGTATATTGCTTTCTTTTTCATACAGAGGTTTAAGAAGATCTGAGACAATAAAATTTTTCTTATTTATACTATAAAGATAGCTTTTCCCTATAATTCTAAGTAAAAGTACCCTTTCATTATTGAGTTCTAAAAGAGCCTTATGACAGGTCACGGGATTCAATTTTATTTCTTTAGCAATCTGTCTACCACTCCACTCTGCTTCTGTCCTACAGAGAAAACGGAGTATTTTAATTTTTGCCTCATTATTTAAAATTTTATCCAATGGGTTATGAATTCTCATAATAAACCTTCTTTTTATGATTAATAAATTAAACATATGTTTAATTTATTAATCATATGTTTATAATTCTTAACATAATATACTATCTTTATAAATTTGTGTCAAGAAAAAAGATTATAAATGTAAATTAGATGTGTTCTTCAGGAAGTTTATAAGCTATAAATAAAATATACATTAAAAAATTGGCTCCCTAAAGACAAAAATTCGCGAACTTTCTCTATTGTCTTACCAAATTTAATCCATAAATCAAGGAAAAAGGACTTAAAAAACTAAAAATCTTACCCCCGACTATATATATTTTTATTATTTTTATTGTTAATTTTATTATCTCTTTGTTGGGCTTGGTCGCTCGCTATTGCTGGCTTATGTTAGCTATTGCTGGATTACGCTCGCTCCCTCACCCTTATTTATGTTCAGAAATGGGGTTTTGAAGATTTAAAGGGCAAAAATTCTTAAAAGTCATCTATTGAAACTTGACATTTACTTGACATTCTAGAATGTCAAGTTTTTAAGACCCCAATAATTCTTACTATTCTACTAAAACATTGCCCTTTTGACGATTTTTTGTTACCCAATAAATGTCTCACTTATAAAAATTATTCTTCTCCGTAAAGCTATCTGTTATTTTTAAATCTATGATTCTTTTCATTATCATTTGTTTTTTTTGGTAATTGCATCTAACAAACCTTCTAGACTTTTTTTATACAATTGCAAAATATTTCTGTGTATATTTGACCACTTCTCATTTTTATATAATTCTAATACACCTCTTTTTCCAAGAATTTTTTTAAGCTCTTCTTCACGATCAGGATGAGCGCCAAACAGGGAAATGATTTTATTTAAATCCCTAAAGCCGAACAAACCAGGATCAACTTTCACCCTTTTGCTTTTTAAATATAGAAAAAGTTTATTAATTGATTTGTTTAAATCTTCTGAAGTTGACCCTGGTATTAGTTTTAGAGCTAATTCTTCTTCAATGTTATGCTCTGGAGAAGAGATTTTTTGAATGCATGACCTTAGATCAATGCAAGCATTTCTTAATAATTCTCTGTTTTTTGCTACTTCGACTTGATCTATTAACAATTCTGTATCAGGAAAAAGATTTGATTCAATTTCTAAATTTTCTTTTGCAATAGAATTAATTTTTCTTTTATTATTTCCTTCTCTTTCTTTCTCAAAACCGGAATTAAGTTAGCGAAAATGTTGTATTAAGCAATATCACTGCTATAAATATAAAAATAATTATTTTTTTAGTCATTTTTTACCTTTTCTTTTCTTTTTTTCTCGTTTTCTATGTCTTAGTCTATCTAACTTTTTCTTTTTTTTACTTTTCATTTTTTCATCTCCCTATATTAGTTACCATTCTAATAAAAAATAATTTTATATCTCTATATAATCTCCCCTTTTAGTTAAAAAACTGCAATTTTACTTAACTAATTTTTATATGAAATATTTAATATGATAGTTTTTAATATACTATCTCTTGTAATTAATATCCTATTAGTTATCTTTTAAATAGTCTTTTATTCCGATAATTTTTTACTTCTTCTAACAATCCTTTTGCTTTTTCAATCATTTTACTAAGTCTTTTTCAATCTTACTGCTTAACCAAACTTTTCTCAAAAATATATCTCCATAACTCTTTTCTAATTATAATCAAATTTGAAAAAAATTACTCAGCAATGGGCTTTTTGGTTTAAAACCAGACCTCTAAAAAACATTTACTTAACACTCTAGAATTTCAAATTTTTATCTCTTTTTTTCTTTGGTTCTCTAAATGTTTTCGGTTCTTTACTTGCAGTAAGTTTCTCTAATCTTCTCTTGTATTCTCTGGCTATCTTTTTTCTATCCTTGAAATATTTCACTCCTATTTGAGCTTTTTCGATAGTTTCTTTAAATTCTTCCTTGGGGTAGCACCACCACCAAGTTCTCCTCTTGTTTGAGGGGGGAGTTGCCAATTATCTGTACTTACTCTTGTATATATGGTATGGTACATTTTAATTTATCTTGCGTGTTGACCTCCTTAAAGTTAAAATAATGCGTGATTAGGTTAAATCTCGTAGATTTTAATTAGTAACTAAGTACGTTAATGATATAATCAATTATGTAATACTTCTGAAATTCCTTCTTTTAATTTTTCTACATAATTTAATATTTCATCAAATTGATCACTGTACATAGAAATTCCTGAAATCATATCTTCAACTAACCTGTAGCGGGATTGTTCTCCAGTTTCACCCTCTAATATTTCTTTGACAGCTTTTAAGGTCTGAGGATTAGATATTTTTGCTATATCCATTCCAAGCAATCTAATACCAGCTAACCGGGTATCAAAATCTTCCTCTTCAAGCAAAGACAGTGCTTGACTATACAATCGTTCTTCGTTTCCAGCGTCTTCATAATTTTTCATTATAAACAATAAATCCTCAGCATCAGTTTTGCGGTCAGGGTACATTTCTTTCCAGGATATTATTTTCATAAGTGCCAAGCCTGATAATGTAGGAAATTTAATATCAAGTTCTGGCTTTGAACTAAGTCTTATAGTTATTGAATACTCATAGGCTTCCTCAAACCCAAGAATGCTCATAGATATTTCATGTTCTGATGGCCAGCTTATTTTTTTATCCTTACCTGCAATAGGACCAAATGGAACTATATCGATATAAACATCTCTAAAGAAAAGCCTTTGTTTCCCTCGAGTCTTAGAGAACTTACCTGTTGAAAGTAAAACCTCTGATAATTTATTAAATTCATCCCAGTCAGCCACCTCAACACCCAGATCTATATCCATAGTCATTCGAGGTGATTTTATATTATAGCAATGTTCAAGAATGAAATCCCTGGCTGATGCCCCAACAACAAAGAAAGGAATTTTCAGAGAATCAGCTACCTTTTTAACTTCGTAAAGGACATTAACCTTATTGGAGCCTATCTTTTCAATCTTCCCTGATATGTCGAATAAGATATTTCTCATAAATCATCCTTGCGGTTTCAATATTTCTTTTGTTGCCTGTTGCCATAAGGTCTGCATAAATTAGTATCGGATGTACCATATCCTCATATTGCCACATTTCTAAGGGGATCCAGAATCTATTAAGAATTTCAACATCACCTTCTGGATCTTTTTTAAGTCTGTTTTCAATTAACAAAGGGTTAAGCTGTTGTAGTGTTGTATAGATAGTAATAACTTGAGGTTTCAGATATTTCATAAGCTTAGCAGCAGCAACCTCTCCACCCCACTGCGCATATATAGGATTTAAAGTTTTTTGCTTCCACCAGTCGTAAGGACCCCTAAAATGCCCTAATACTAGCTTTGGTCTTAACTTTTCTGGATAGTTTATCACCCAACGATTCAACAGATCTTCCTTTTTGATTAATTTATAACCCCGCTTTCCCATGTCCAGCAAATAGCCCATCTCCTTCAAATCTCTTATTATCCAGCTAACAGTTCCAAGTGCCACATCTGCCACTTCAGCAATGTTGCGATACGTTTTATTCTCTAAACCGGGATTGCACAAAAAAGCATATATCACTCTTAGCCCTGTAGGTCTAAAGGCTCGTTTGAGAGGAGCGTGACAGAAAATATCAAGGGGTTTATTCCCTTTTACAAAAATATACAAGGGGGGTTGATTTATGTATGTGTTCCCAGCTGTGTCGATAAATTGTATATTGTCCTGTTTTAACCATTCTGCCATCTGCGTGGTAACATATCTAGTTACCAGTAATATTTGATATGGAAATTTAGCTTTTTGAAGCAAAATTAATCCAATTCCAGCTTTTGTAATATTAGTCTTTACTTCAGCATAAAAACGCAATTCAGTGCCCTGAACCATTATTCGCAATAGCCTATCTATTTTTAAATTCTGCACAGTTACCTCTGCTTCCTTCTCAATCTCAACCGGTAGTGCAACATTTTTCTTAAATGCTTCCATAGCATATTGAAGTATTTCATTTTCCATATTTTTCCTAATCATATAGTTATCCTTTATCTGTTCAATTTTTAATTATGTTCATTAATTATGAACATACCAAAATTATGAACAAAAGTCAAATTATTTCTTAATCTAAAACAAATTACAACATTGAAAAGCTAAACTAATTTGTTCCCATTTATGATATGTTCATAATAAGTGAACACACAAAGAATATGAACATAAAAGTCCTAACATTTTAAAATCTTCAAATTTTAGTAAAAGGGCTAAAAAACTTTGGGAGAAATTTGTCGATCAAATTCTCCCTGGATTGCGCGATTTTCTAGTTATTACTATAAGAATGGCTCCCTAAAGGTAAATATTTGCGAACCTTCTCTATCGTTTTACCAAACCTTATCCATCAGTCAAAGAAAAGGAATTTAAAACGATAAAATCTTACCCACAACTTTATTAACTAAGGTTGTAAAATGTCCTCAGTTCGACCATTAATTGAAATTATAATGCTATCTACTGATGGAAACTGCTTTAATGTTTCTGTTATTTGAGCCCAGATTGCCGCCACTCGGCAGGAGCCACCAACTTGAAATTCCAACTGTTCGTCAAAATCAATTTTGGCTACTCCATTCTCAATAGTTAAGCTTTGAATTCTCACTCCTGAATTTATATTTGAAACAAATCCCTGATCAATTTCTTCCTGTGTTGCTCCTCGTAAAAGAGCTTCAATAGCTGTCTTGGTAACCGCCAAAGTTTTAGGAACCTGCCTTTCAACAGCTATAGTTCGGGAACAATCAAAATATGGTTCTCCTACGAAACGGGAGTCACTCAAAAATATATTCACGGTCATAAACTCTTGTGAAATTTCTGGTGCCTCTTTGAAATAAACCGGGATTGTTAATTCTTCCGCATACTCTGGCAATCCTGAAGGATTATCTTTTTCTAAAATCAATCTACCTTTTGGGGTAGAAGGAACCGCAAGAGGAAGGGTTGCGTTAAATGGTACAAAGTCTTCAGTCATCCAATCTCCTAATGC
>JBARXA010000005.1:0-15209 GCA_049647085.1 Candidatus Humimicrobiia bacterium
GAGTTAAGAGTTGAATTGATTCAACCAATAGCAATGGAGAAGGGTCTAAGATTTGCTATAAGGGAAGGTGGTCATACTGTTGGAGCTGGTACTGTAACAGAGATAGTTAAGTAATTAAAAATAAATACTTTTATTTTTTGAATAAATTTTATTTAATAAAATTATAAAGAGGATAAATTGAGACAGATTAGCACACTGGCTTGTACAATATGTAAGCGTAGAAATTATACAACTGAAAAAAATAAGACTAATACTCGTGAGAGATTGGAGCTAAAAAAATATTGTAAGTGGTGTAAGAAACACACAATACATAAAGAAACAAGATAATATTAATTTAATTATGTAGTGTAGGGCTGTAGCTCCAATGGTAGAGCACCGGTCTCCAAAACCGGGTGTTGGGGGTTCGAGTCCCTCCAGCCCTGCCACATTTTTAAAATAATTTTCAAAATATATTTAATTTCATTTTTTTTATGTTAAAATACTTATTTTATAAAATATAATAGGGTAAATATATGGAGAAAAGAAAAATATCAAAAAAATTAAGAAAATTAGAAACAAAAGCAACTATAAAAGAGAAACAGAAGGTAAAAGTTCCTAAAAAGAAAGCCAGTATTAAGAAGAAATCTAAAAAAAATTTACCTATTTTACAAAGAATTATTAATTTCTTCAGAAATAGCTGGTTAAAAATTGTAAATTATTTTAAAGGTGTATGGCTTGAACTAAAGAAAGTTTCTTGGCCAAATAGAAAGTCTATTTTAATATATACAATGGTAACTTTAACTACTATATTTATATTTGTAGTTTTTATTGGTATATGTGACTTTTTATTTACACAGTTGATTGTACTTTTACAAAAAATTAAATTCTAAAAGGTGATTGATAAATTGGAACCAAAATGGTATGTTATACACTCATATGCTGGTTATGAGAAAAAAGTTAAGGAAAATCTAAAACAAAGAATACAGTCAATGGAAATGGAGGATAAGATATTTGAGGTTCTTATCCCCGAAGAAGAAGTTTTAGAAATTGATGATGGGAAAAAAGTTGCAACTAAAAAGAGAATTTTTCCTGGATACATTTTAGTAAAAATGATCTTAGATGATGACTCTTGGTATGTTGTAAGAAATACCCCAGCAGTTACTGGGTTTGTGGGATCAGCCTCAAAACCAACATCTCTTTCTCCAATAGAGGTCATGAAAATAAGAAAAAGAATAGCAGTAAAAAAGCCAAGAGCACGTACCCATTTTGAAATCGGTGAACCAATTAAAATAAAATCAGGCCCATTTGCTAATTTTGATGGAACAATAAGTGAGATAAATATTGATAAAGGAAAATTAAGAGTTTTAGTAGCAATATTTGGTAGACAAACCCCAGTTGAATTAAATTTTAACCAAGTGGAAAAAATATAAAAAAATTAAATAAATATCTTCGAAACCATACTATAAGGTTATTAGCATTAAAAATTAATTAAATAACCTTTGAAAGATTTGGGCATAGTTTCTTGACTAAATGTCTTCGAAACCATGCCACAAATCTACTAATAAAAATTAATTTTAAAATTTTAGATAGATTTGAAAAAAGGATAATTATATGGCTAAAAAGATTATTGGAAAAATAAAATTGGAAATACCTGCTGGTCAAGCCAATCCAGCTCCACCAGTTGGTCCTGCATTAGGACAACATGGTGTTAATATAATGGAATTTTGTAAGGCTTTTAATGATAAAACAAAAGATCAGGAAGGAATGATAATTCCAGTTGTTATAACTGTTTACAAAGATAGGTCCTTTAATTTTATTACGAAAACTCCGCCAGCAGCTATTTTATTGAAAAAAGCAGCAAATATTGAAAAGGGCTCAGAAGAACCGAATCGAGAGAAAGTGGGCAAAGTTACAAGAAGAAAAATTAGAGAAATAGCTGAATTAAAAATGCCGGATTTAAATGCAGTTGATATAGAATCTGCTATGAAGATAATAGAAGGAACTGCAAAAAATATGGGATTGGAAATAATTGATTAACTAATTTAAGGAGAATCTTTTTGAAAAGAGGAAAGAAATATCAACAGGTTTTGGAAAATATAGATAAAGATAAATTATATTCACCATTGGAAGCGTTAAGTTTGATAAAAAACATTTCAAAAGCTAAATTTGACGAGACTGTTGAAGTTGTAATAAGATTAGGAATAGACACTAAAAAAGCAGAGCAACAAGTTAGAGGGACCGTGATTTTACCTCATGGAACAGGAAAAATTCCTAAGATTTTAGTTTTTGCTCAAGGTGAAAAAGTGACGGAAGCTAAAAAAGCAGGAGCAGACATTGTTGGTGGAGAAGAACTGACTGAAAAAATTAAAAAAGGATTTTTAGATTTTGATGTTACCATTGCTACTCCTGATATGATGAGCATAGTAGGAAGGTTAGGAAAGATTTTAGGTCCGAGAGGTCTAATGCCAAATCCGAAGACAGGGACGGTGACATTTGAAGTGAGTAAAGCAATACAGGATGCAAAGAAAGGAAAGGTTGAATATAAAGCAGATAAATATGGAATTATTCATCTAATATTAGGTAAAATCTCATTTGAAGTTAAAAAATTAGTTGAAAATTATGCAACATTAATAGACGAGATAATAAGAGTAAAACCGTCAGCAGCTAAAGGTAGATATTTAAGAAGTATTCACTTTTCATCTTCCATGGGTCCTTCAGTAGCTGTTGACACATCAAAAGTAAAGAATCTGTTAGTTAAAGAAATAGAATAATAAATATTAATAATTAATATAGTACCAAAGATTGTGGGTGCTTAGTGCTTAATATTTCCTGCTTAGGTGCTTTGTAATTGACCTTTGCACTTAAGGTCTTTTTTATTTTTTAAAAAAGATTAATTCATAAATGGAGGAATTTTGATAAACATTAAAAAAAGAAATATTGTTAAACAACTTGCTGAGAAATTTTCAAATGCAAAGAGTGTTATATTAGCAGATTATAGTGGATTTTCAGTACAAGAAATGAATGAGTTGAGGGGTAAATTCCGAGAATCAGAAATAGAATTTAGGATTATAAAAAATACACTATCAAAGATAGCACTAAAGAAAGCGAAAATAGAAGGATTGGATGATTACCTTGTTGGACAAACAAGTGCTACCTTTAGTTACGCTGAACCTATTTTACCTGCAAGGATATTAAAAAATTTTAATATAAATGGAAAAACTCTGAAAATTAAAGCAGGTTATGTTGAAGGAGAAGTCTTTGGATTTGATGAAATTATACAATTAGCAGATTTACCTTCAAAAGAAGAATTAATTGCTAGTTTAACAAGACATATTGCCAATCCATTAATTAATTTTGTAAGAGTTTTAAAGAATCCTATTGTTGGCTTATTAAATCAGCTTAATATGATAGCAGAATCAAAAAAAGGAAAAGAATAAAATTTAATGAAAAAAATTTCGTTAAAAAAAATAAAACAAAAAAATTGGAGGAAAAATGGTAGAAAAGAAAAAAGTTAGCGAAAAAGCTACTAAAGAGAAAAAAGTTAGCACTAAAGCTACAGAGAAGAAAAAGGTTGATACTAAAATTACGGAAAAGGAGAAAATTAGTACTAAAGATATTATAAAAGCTGTTGAGGATATGAGTGTAAAGGAGCTAGCAGAACTTGTTAAGATGTTAGAGGAGAAATTTGGAGTAATAGCAGCAGCACCTGTAGCTACTACTGGCACTAAAGAAGAAGTAAAGGAAGAGGAAGAAAAAATTGAATTTGATGTGGTATTAGCTAATGTGGGAGAAAAGAAGATTCAAGTTATAAAAGAGGTGAGAGCTTTAACAAAATTAGGTCTAAAAGAAGCAAAATCATTGGTAGATAATGCCCCCGAAGTAGTATTAAAGGATGTTAGTAAAGATGATGCTGAAAATGCGAAGAAGAAGCTGGAGGAAGTTGGCGCTACTATTGAGATTAAGTAATTATCAATATTAATATTACAATATATTGAAATTGTGTATTTTATACTTCATATGTATAATTCACGCAATATATAGACATTAATTGAAATAGAAAAGCTCAATATTTAAAAAAATTTAAAAAAATTTATAAATTTTAGTTGAATTTATTAGTATATTAATGATATAATAAGGGTTTATAAACTTTATTTAATTAATATATTAATGTATAATTATTATATAAATAATTATTTGAAGTATTTATTCTACTAAATATTAATTCTACTAAATTATTCCTTTTAAAACAAAGAGGAGTGATTTTTTTTGTCTAAAAAACGCTACAAAAAAATAGAAAGATACAATTATTCCAGTGCTAAAGAGATCATGGATACACCAAATCTTATTGATATTCAGAAGAAGTCATTTGAGGAATTATTAAAACATGGAATAAAAGAGGTACTTGATGATATATCTCCTATCGAGGATTTTACAGAAACACTTCAACTTGAATTTGGTGATTATCATCTTCATGAAATGGATAAGAAAACAAAAAAAACATCCAGCGAAGTTTATCAAAAATGCCCAAACTGTAATAAGAATGTAGATATAAAATTCAATGAAGATATTTGTAAAGAGATAGATATTACTTATTGTGCACCTCTATGGGTTCTTGCAAGACTGAAGAACAAGGAAACTGGTGAAATAAAAGAACAACCAGTATTTTTAGGAGATTTACCACTTATGACTAGGAAGGGAACCTTTATTATTAATGGAACTGAGAGGGTAGTTGTTAGTCAGCTTGTTAGATCTCCAGGTGTTTACTTTGATAGGGAGGTAGATAGAGAAACAGATGAAACTCTATTTAATTGTAAACTTATCCCGAGTAGAGGAGCATGGTTAGAAATGATCTTTAGTAAGAAGAATGCTTTATTTATGAGAATTGATAGAAAAAGGAAGCTACCTATAACCACATTTTTAAAGGCACTCGGATTTGGAGACAATGAAAAACTTAAAGAATTGTTCAAACATTCAGAAGTAATAGATAAAACATTAGAAGTAGATACAACAGAGTCGCGTGAAGAAGCATTAATAGAAGTTTATAAAAAACAGAGACCTGGGGAACCACCAACTTTGGATAGTGCCGAAGCTTTTATTAATAACTTATTCTATAAACCAAAAAGATATGACCTGGGAAGAGTAGGTAGATATAAGTTGAATAAGAAATTACAATTAGATATACCTTTAGAAAAAACCACTCTGTCAGAGGAAGATATTTTAGCAATAGTTAGATATATGATTCAGTTAAATCAGGGATTAGGGGAAATCGATGATATAGATCATTTTGGCAATCGTAGGGTAAGAACAGTTGGTGAGCTAATTCAAAACCAGTTAAGAATAGGTTTCTCAAGAATTGAGAAAGTTGTTAAGGATAGAATGACGACTCAAGATGTAAATGTTGTAACACCCCAATCACTGATTAATATAAGACCTATGGTTGCTATATTAAGACAGTTCTATGGCAGCAGTCAGCTATCTCAATTTTTGGATCAAACAAATCCTTTAGCTGAATTAACACATAAAAGGAGATTGACGGCTGTAGGACCAGGTGGTTTAAGTAGAGAGAGAGCAGGATTTGAGGTTAGAGATGTTCATTCATCTCATTATGGTAGGATGTGTCCAATAGAAACTCCTGAAGGTCCAAATGTAGGTCTTATTGGCTCCTTAGCGACTTATGCAAAGATAAGTGATATGGGATTTATACAAACACCATATAGGAAAGTTGAAAAAAGTATCATAACAGATGAAATAGAATATATTGATGCTGACGAAGAGGAAGAACATGTGATTGCTCAATATAATATTCCCGTAAATAAGAAAGGAAAGATTAAAGGGAAAGAAGTTGTAGTGAGGAGAAGAGGTGAGGTAGATACAGTTGTTTCTAATAAAGTAGATCGTATAGACATATCACCAAGACAGATATTTTCTATTTCTACCTCGTTGATTCCATTTTTAGAGCATGATGATGCACCACGTGCACTTATGGGTTCAAATATGCAAAGGCAGGCAGTACCATTAATTAAAACCGAAGCACCATTAATAGGAACTGGTATGGAACATAAAGCAGTAATTGATTCAGGTGATGTCATATTAGCTAAAGAGAATGGAACTGTAACCAAAGTATGTGCAGATTACATAGAGATAGATTACAAGAATTTAGGTTCAATAAGACATAAATTACATAAATTTAGAAGATCAAATCAAGGAACTTGTGTAAATCAAAAGCCTTTAGTTTATGCTGGAAATAAAGTAAAAAAGAACGAGATCATAGTCGATGGACCAGCAATAAGTGATGGAGAACTGGCATTAGGGAAAAATTTGTTGGTAGCATTTTTACCTTGGGAGGGTTATAACTTTGAGGATGCAATTATTATCAGTGAAAGGTTAGTGAAAGAGGATATTCTTTCATCAATTCATATAGAGAAGCATGAGATTGAAGCAAGAACTACCAAATTGGGTGATGAGGAAATTACCAGAGACATACCAAATGTTAGTGAAGAAACATTAAAAGATTTAGATGAAAGAGGAATAATTAGAATTGGGGCTGAGGTCAAAGCAGGTGATATTCTAGTTGGGAAGGTGACACCCAAAGGTGAAACAGAATTGACAGCAGAAGAAAAGTTACTCCGTGCCATATTTGGAGAGAAGGCAAAGGAAGTAAGAGATACTTCTTTAACAGTTCCACATGGAGAGTCTGGTAAAGTAATGGACGTGAAATCTTTTTCAAGGGAAGAGGGACACGAACTTGCTCCAGGCGTAGACAAATTGGTTAGAGTTTATATTGCAAAAAAAAGGAAAGTATCAGTCGGGGACAAGTTATCAGGAAGGCATGGAAATAAGGGCGTAATTTCAATAATACTTCCTGAAGAGGATATGCCTTATATGGAAGACGGAACCTCTGTAGATGTTGTTTTAAATCCATTGGGTGTTCCTTCAAGAATGAATGTTGGACAGATATTAGAAACCCATTTAGGATGGGCTGCAAAAGTAGGATGGGATGATGATGGTGTAAAAAGAAGTGATGATGGGTCTGTTTACATATCAACTCCTATTTTTGAAAGTGCTAATGAAAATGAAATAAGAAAAGCGCTCAAAAAAGCAGGATTACCAACAAGTGGAAAAACCTGGTTGTATGGTGGAAGAACTGGAAAAAGATTTAAACAGCCAATTACAGTTGGTTATATGTATATAATGAAATTACACCATTTAGTAGATGATAAAATTCATGCAAGGTCAACAGGACCCTATTCTTTAGTAACTCAACAACCACTTGGAGGTAAAGCTCAATTTGGTGGACAGAGATTTGGTGAGATGGAAGTGTGGGCTCTTGATGCTTATGGAGCAGCTTATACTCTTCAAGAAATGTTAACAATAAAATCTGATGATGTTTTTGGAAGAGTAAAAGCATATGAAGCAATTGTTAAAGGGGAGTCGATCGAAGCTCCCAATATACCAGAATCTTTTAAAGTACTTGTTAAAGAAATTAAGAGTTTAGGATTAAATGTTGAAATTCTATCTGAGAATGGAGAAAAGTTAGAGTTAATAGATACTGGTGAAGATATGTATAAAACCATTGAAGAATTAGGTATAAGTTTATAGAGAGAAGAGAAAGAAATTATAGAGATATTAGAGGACACAAAACTTTCTAAAAATTAGGGGGTAAGTTTTTTGTTAGATGTTAATCTTTTTGACGCAATTAGAATTGGAATAGCATCTCCAGAACAGATTAGGTCATGGTCAAATGGAGAGATAAAAAAGCCTGAAACTATAAATTATCGTACTCTTAAACCAGAAAAAGATGGACTTTTCTGTGAAAAGATCTTTGGACCTTCAAAAGATTGGGAGTGTTATTGCGGTAAGTATAAAAGAATAAGATTTAAGGGAATAATTTGTGAAAGATGTGGAGTTGAGGTAACCAGGTCAAAAGTTAGAAGAGAAAGAATGGGTCATATAGAACTTGCATCGCCAGTAGTACATATATGGTTTTTTAAAGGTATTCCATCAAGATTGGGTTATTTATTGGATATATCACCTAAAGATCTGGATAAGGTAATCTATTTCGCCTCATACATAGTTACTTCAATTGATAAAGATAGAAGAGTTTTAGAAAAGGAAGAAATTGAAAATATTATAGATGTGAGAACAAATCAGTTGAAAGAGGAACACAAAGAGAGAGTGGAAGATTTATTATCAATAATAACTGATAGATTTCCTGATCAATTAGATGATCAGGAAAAATTAACTGATGAAGAAAAGGAAGAATATTTAAAGCTAAAAAGTGAGATAGATAAAGACATTAAAGAGGATTATCAATATACACAAGACCAAATTGAAGTAGCAAAACAGGCTTATAAAGAATTTATGAAGTTAGAGGAAAAACAACTCATCGATGATGAAAGAGTTTTTCGAGAAATAAAGCTCATGTATGCAGAATATTTTACCGGTGGTATGGGGGCTGAAGCAATAAAAGAGATGCTTGTCAAATTGGATTGTCATGCAGAAACTGAGAAACTTAGAAAGATACTTAAAAAGGCGAGGGGGCAAAAGAAAACTCGCGCTATCAAAAGATTAAAAGTGGTAGCTGCATTTGATAACACAGACAATCGCCCTCAAGATATCGTAATGGAAGCGATACCTGTTATACCACCCGATTTAAGACCGATGGTTCAGTTAGATGGCGGGAGATTTGCAACATCAGATCTTAATGATCTATATCGAAGGGTTATAAATAGAAATAATAGATTAAAAAAGCTTTTAGATCTTGGAGCCCCGGAGGTTATAGTTAATAACGAAAAAAGAATGTTACAAGAATCTGTTGATGCACTTTTTGACAATGGAAGGAGAGGTAGACCAGTAACAGGTCCCGGAAATCGTGCCTTAAAATCTCTTTCAGATATGCTCAAAGGAAAACAAGGAAGATTTCGTCAAAATCTATTAGGTAGGAGAGTTGATTACTCCGGCCGTTCTGTAATTGTAGTTAACCCAAAATTGAAGATAAATCAGTGTGGAATTCCGAAGCTGATGGCTTTAGAGCTTTTTAAACCTTTTATAATGAGGATGCTTGTTGATTTAGGACACACTCAAAATATAAAAAGTGCTAAAAGAATGGTGGAAAGAGGAAAGCCAATTGTTTGGGATGTACTTGAAAAAGTGGTAGAAGATCATCCAGTGCTACTTAATAGAGCTCCAACACTACACCGTTTGGGAGTACAAGCATTTTTACCTATACTTGTAGAAGGAAAAGCAATTCAGATACATCCTCTTGTATGTACTGCTTTTAATGCAGATTTTGATGGTGACCAAATGGCTGTTCATATTCCCCTTTCTCAGGCGGCTCAAGCTGAATCAAGAATTCTTATGATATCAAGTAATAATCTTCTTTCCCCAGCAGCGGGTAAACCGCTTGTAACACCAAGCCAGGATATGGTTTTAGGAATATACCATTTAACATCTCAACAAGAAGGTCAAGTTGGAGAGGGTAAAATTTATTATGGTCTGGATGAGGCATTGCTTGCATATGAGTTTGGAAAATTATCTCTTCAAGCCCCAATACGACTTCAATTTAGAGAAAAAGTAAGAAAAACAACATTGGGAAGAGCAATATTTAATTCTATATTACCTGAAGATTATCACTATATAGATTCTCCAATAGATAAGAAGCAATTATCAACAATTGTTACAGAGATAATAAATACCTATTCAAATGAGTTAGCCTCAAAGATTTTGGATGGGATGAAGAAGCTTGGTTTTACACATGCTACTGAAGAGGGAATAACTATTGGAATAGACGACATTAAAATTCCAGAAAAGAAAGCAGAAATTTTAAAGGAGAGCGAAGAAACTGTTAAAAAAATAAACACAAGTTTTAAAGAAGGCTTTTTAGCAGATGATGAGAGACTACAGAGAGTTGTTCAATTATGGTCAACAACTACAGAGGAGATTGGTGAGGAAATGGAGAGAAATTTTGGAAAATTTAATCCAATTTATATGATGGCTAATTCAGGAGCTAGAGGGAATGTAAAGCAGCTAAGACAATTAGCAGGTATGAGAGGTCTTGTTGCAGATGCTAGAGGAGAGATAATTGATAAACCTATCAAATCAAATTTTAGAGAGGGTCTATCAGTTCTTGAATATTTCCTTTCAACACATGGCGCAAGACAAGGTTTAGCAGATACCGCTCTTCGTACAGCTGACTCAGGATACCTAACAAGAAGATTAGTAGATGTATCCCAGGATGTTATAGTTAAAGAGCATGACTGTGGTACCAAGGAAGGTAAAGATATATATGTTCTCACCTTAGAGGGTGAACCAAATCCGAGCTTGTTGAGCAGGATTTGTGCAAAGACTGTAGCTGATTCTTCAACTGGAGAGATAATTATAAAATCTAGTAAGGTGATTAAATCAGAACATGTTAATAGATTAATAAAGGCTAATATAGAGATGTTAACAGTTAGGTCAGTATTAAATTGTAAAGTTGAACACGGCATCTGTAAAATGTGTTACGGTGAGGATATGGCTACTGGAAAGTTGGTTGAAATAGGTGAAGCTGTTGGAATAATTGCCGCTCAGTCTATTGGAGAGCCAGGAACACAGCTTACTATGCGTACTTTTCATACAGGAGGTGTAGCGAGTACATATATTCAGAAACCGATAAGAGTTCCGGTTGATGGTGAGTTAATAATTCCTTCTACAGTTTTGAAGAAGCTCAAAATGACCAAAAAAGCTTTAAATGAAGAGAGAAATAAGAGAGAGAAGGAAGGTAAAGAATTCTTTTCTAAGAATATAGATCATCTTACTCGTAGATTCATGTTGCAGGTAGAGATGGATGACAAAAAGTTGGTTGATGTAATGATGCATAGAGGAGAGAAATTAGAAATAACAACGAAGAAAAATGTTAAAAAAGGCGAGATTATTGCAAAGGTAATACAAACTGCGAAGAGGAAGAAATATATTCGTAAACATGAGAAAGCCTATGAAGCTATGGATATAACTGCTGGTCTTCCTAAAGTTGTTGAGCTTTTTGAAGCGAGAAAACCTAAAGGACAGGCAATAATTTCAGAAACCAGTGGAAAGGTTGAAATAAAAGAAACTGATAAATATACTAAGGTTATAGTAACTGATAAAAAAGGAAAAGAATTTTCCTATACGGTATCACCCAGATCCAGAATACTCGTCAACATGGGAGATGATGTTATTGCGGGACAACAATTAACTGATGGTTCCAGAAATCCTCATGATATCTTAAAAGTACAGGGCGTGAAAGATACACAAACGTACCTTATAAATGAGATTCAAAATGTTTATAAATCTCAGGGTGTTGACATACATGATAAACAAATAGAAGTAATAGTAAGGCAAATGTTTAAAAAAGTTGCTATAATAGAGCCAGGAGATACTAATTTTTTACCAGGTCAGTTAGTAAATAAAATAGCTTTTCAAAAGATAAACAAAGATATAAAATCCAAAAGGAAGAAACCAGCTACTGCCAGACAGACATTAATGGGAATCACCAAAGCTGCATTAGCTACGGATAGTTTCTTATCAGCTGCATCGTTTCAGGAAACCACGAAGGTTCTTACAGATGCTTCACTAAATTATAGTGTTGATCCACTTTTAGGAATAAAAGAGAATGTAATAATAGGTAAATTGATTCCAGCTGGAACTGGTATGAGGGAGTACAGGAAAATTGAAATAAATTATCCAGAGGAGTATCAACAGGAGGAGCTATTATTGTTATCTGAAATAGGTGGAGAATTATCTGAAATAGGTGGAGAAGATACTGAATAAAAAATTTATTATACTTTTATTAATTTAGGTGTCCATTTTTAAATTTTAAATGACAATTAGTTATTTTTTAGTTGACAACAAAAGAAATGGATGTTATTATCTCTTTTTGTATTTAAAAGGATTTAATTTTAGTTTAATATTAAATTGTTAAAAAAATAAAAAATAAATTTTAAAATGCGATTGAATTTAGTAAAAATTTAAACTTTAATATAGTTAATATAAATTTTATATGTTAAGTAAGGAGGCATTTAAAGTTTGCCAACCATAAATCAACTAGTTAAAAGAAAAAGAAAGAGAATTAAAGCTAAGAAGAAAAATCCAGCACTACAAGGAAATCCTCAAAAAAGAGGAGTTTGCACTAGAGTTTGGACAATGACACCAAAAAAACCTAACTCAGCTTTGCGTAAAGTAGCAAGAGTAAGATTAACAACTGGGATGGAGGTAACAGCTTATATCCCAGGAGAAGGACATAATCTTCAAGAACACTCTATTGTTTTAATTAGAGGTGGACGTGTTAAGGATCTTCCAGGAGTAAGGTATAAGATAGTAAGAAATATTCTTGACACTGCTGGAGTTGAGGGTAGAAAAAAAGCAAGATCCAAATATGGAGCTAAGGCTCCTGAGGGATAAAACAGGAGGAGTTATGTCAAGAAGAGGTGTAGCAAAAAAAAGAACAATAGTACCAGACTATAAATATAGAAGTGAACTCATAACTAGACTTATTAACAACGTTATGTTAAAAGGTAAAAAAACTGTTGCAGAGAAAATAGTTTATGATAGTTTAGATATAATCAAAGAGAGAACTAAAAAAGATCCAATTGAGGTATTTACTAAAGCATTGGAAAATGTAAGACCTTTACTTGAAGTTAGATCAAGAAGAGTTGGTGGAGCTACTTATCAAATTCCTATAGAAGTTCGTTCTTATAGAGCAGAATCTCTATCATTTAGGTGGATAATAAATTTTGCAAAACAGCGCAAGGAAAAGGGTATGGCATCAAAACTTGCGGGTGAGATATTAGATGCAGCAAATAAAATTGGAGCATCTGTAAAGAAGAGAGAAAATGTGCATAAAATGGCAGAAGCAAATAAAGCATTTGCTCACTACAGGTGGTAATTATAAAAAATAAAAAATTAACTTAAAAATTTTTAAGGTATGCGTAAAGATATTAAATTACTAAAAAAAAGGTCGATAAAGATGGAGCAATTTCCCTTAGAAAAAGCTCGAAATATAGGAATAATAGCTCATATTGATGCTGGTAAAACCACAACTACTGAGAGGATTCTCTATTATACAGAGAAAACCTATAAGATTGGAGAAGTTGATGAAGGTACAGCTGTTATGGATTGGATGGAACAGGAGCAGGAGAGAGGAATAACTATTCAAGCTGCTGCAACTACATGCTATTGGAATGATTATCAAGTCAATATTATAGACACTCCCGGACACGTGGACTTTACTGTTGAAGTTGAGAGGTCTTTAAGAGTGCTAGATGGAACAATTGCAATATTTGACTCTGTTGCTGGAGTAGAACCTCAATCGGAAACTGTTTGGAATCAAGCTAATAAATATAAAATACCAAAGATTGCTTTCGTGAATAAGATGGATAAGACTGGAGCGGACTTTTTTCGTGTAGTTGATATGATTAGAAAAAGATTGTTCGCAAATCCTGTATGTTTACAAGTACCAGTAGGAGAAGAGGATAAATTCAAAGGTGTAGTGGATTTAATAAATATGAAAGCGATAGTTTATAGAGATAAAATAGGGAAAGATTGGGAAATATTGGATATTCCTTCAGAATTGGTTCCCTTATCGATTAAAAAAAGGCAAGAACTTTTAGAAATATTAGTAGAACTGGATGATAATTTAATGGCTAAATATATTGAGGATGAAGATATTTCACCAGTCTTAATTCAAAAGGTTATTAGAGAGTTCACAATAAAGGGAGAAATAGTACCCGTTTTATGTGGTGCTGCGCTTAAAAATAAAGGTGTTCAACCATTACTTGATGCAATTGCTAATTATCTTCCTTCACCAAAGGAAGTAAAAGAGGTTTGGGGAAAGAATCCAAAAAATAATGAGCGTGAATCTCGATTACCTCTTGACAGTGAACCTTTCACAGCGTTTATTTTTAAAGTACAGAATGATCCATATATGGGAAATCTTTCCTATTTTAGAGTATATTCAGGAAAGATAAATGCAGGAGACATGGTATTAAATTCTAATTCAGAAAAGCTGGAAAGAATAGGAAGAATTGTTAGAATGCATGCTAAGGAAAGAGAAGACCTAAAGACAGTTGCCACTGGTGATATTGCTGCAGTTATTGGACTAAAAGATTCAACAACAGGTGATACATTATGTGATGAGAATTTCCCAATAGTATTGGAATCAATAAGATTTCCTGAACCGGTTGTATCAGTTGCTGTTGAACCAAAAACAAAAATGGATCATGAGAAGCTTTCGCTGTCTCTTAACAAATTGGTCAATGAAGATCCGACTTTTAAAGTAAATATAGATCAGGACTCTGGCCAAACAATAATATCAGGAATGGGCGAGTTACATTTGGAGATTATTATTGATAGATTACTTAGAGAATTTGGAGTTGAAGCAAATGTGGGTAATCCTCAGGTTGCCTATAAAGAAACTATAACCTTAGAATCGGTTTCAGAAGGAAGATTCATAAAGCAAAGTGGTGGAAAGGGTCAGTATGGACATGTTAAATTAAGAATCGAACCAAATCAAAAGGGATACGGATTTTTATTTAAAAGTAAAATAAAAAGCGGAAAAATACCACGAGAGTTTATCCCATATGTTGAGAAAGGAATAAGAGAAGCAATGGAAAGTGGTCAACTAGTGGGATATCCTGTAGTTGATGTAATAGTTACATTAATTGATGGATCGTATCATGAAGTGGATTCAACAAATCTGGCATTTAAAATAGCTGGTGCTATTGCTTTTAAGAAAGCGTATGAAAATGCAGGACCAATACTACTTGAACCAATAATGAAATTAGAGGTTGTTTTTCCAGAACAGTATTTAGGTGATGTGATTGGAGATTTAAATGCAAAGCGAGCGAATATAACTGATTTAAGTGACAGAATGGGGTTAAAGGTTGTTACAGCCCAAGTTCCTTTAGGGGAGATGTTTGGATATGCAACAGATTTGAGATCTAAAACGCAGGGAAGAGCAAACTTCACTATGGAATTCTTAATATATGAACAGATTCCAAAAAAAATGGCAAAAGAAATTACGAAATTAATTAAAGGTTTATAATAAAAATAAAAAATAAATTTTAACTAAAATAATTATCTAACAAAAGGGGAAATATATGGCTAAAAAGAAATTTGAGAGAACAAAACCACATATCAATGTTGGAACTATAGGTCATGTAGATCATGGTAAAACAACCTTAACTTCAGCAATAACATATTGTCTAAATGCAAGA
>JBARXA010000006.1:0-132213 GCA_049647085.1 Candidatus Humimicrobiia bacterium
GGTTTCTTGGTCAATATGTAAAATATGTAAAACATGTAAAAAGTGACCTTGTGCCGACTGGGTGGTGGCATCGAGACTTTGGGCGGGCTCGCTTGGATGCGCACCGTCCAGGCAATAGGCTTTGCACTAGGAGTTGGGGTGGGTCCTCCACGGTGAGACTTCTTAAGCCTTAATCTTCATCTTTTTTTACATAATAATTTGCCGCCAAAGAAAAACTTGAAATCGTCCAATCCGAAAGGGTCGCTTCTGCGGGCTGGCGGAAGGGGGGTCTGGGGGGAATTCCGCCCGCCCTACAAATTTTGGGCGAAATCAGTTCGAATTTTTTCAAAAGCACACCGCCAATTCAAAAATAATATTTTATACTAGCAACCATTTACCAATTTTAACTTTAATTTGGAATTTCTTAACCAATATACTAATGTTTTATTTTATAAAATATTTAAATAACCAAAAATTTACGTAGTATTATATAATCTGATACTATAATAAATGTATTAAATATTTCATAATTTAACATTGGAGTTAATTATGGATAAAAAGAGAAAGGGATCAGAGATGTTAATTCCAACACTAATAATGGGAATTATTGCATTTATCCTTCTTCTTCTGGCTTACTATAGAGGACAGGGGCAACACATCGCCGGTATTAGAAGAGCTTTGAACATAATGGTTGAGATAATACCACTATTAATTCTGTCTTTTATCGTTGCTGGCATGGTTGAGGTTCTTATCCCAAAAGAAATCATATCAAAGTGGGTAGGTGAAGAATCTGGTATAAGAGGTATATTAATTGGTACAGTAGCTGGTAGTTTAACTCCTGGTGGTCCTTATGTCAGTTTACCGGTTGCTACTGGACTTCTGCGTTCTGGTGCCAGTGTAGGCACAATAGTTGCATTTTTAACAGGATGGTCATTATGGGCAGTCAGTAGATTACCGATGGAAGTTGGAATATTAGGCTGGAGATTTACACTCATTCGCATTGCAAGTACATTCTTCTTTCCACCCATTGCAGGATTTATAGCTCAAATGTTCTCTGAAGGTCTTAAATAGAGACAAGCGAAAATTGATTATGGAAGAAGTATATTGAAAAATTCATTATTAAAGAATATCAATAGACTTTCCTGCATATCTTATATAATATCCTAATAAATTATATTTTTAACATTATAAAAGGAGAGACTATGCCAACGCGAAAAAAGCAGTATATATCTGCTAATAATTTATATAGATTTAAATTGATTACTGACTGCCAAATCTCTCCATCTGGTAAACATGTAGTTTTTTGTGTTCAGAGAGTAGATAGAAAGACTGAAAAGAAATATTCAAATCTATGGATTGTACCAACTGAAAGGGGAAGAGCCTGGCAATTTACATATGGAAATCAAGTAGATAGTCAACCAAAATGGTCACCAGATGGAAAATATATTGCTTTCATTTCAAACAGAGATGATGAAAAACAATCACAGATTTACATAATACCCTTTCATGGTGGTGAAGCAAGAAAACTAACAAACCAAAAAGGCACTATAAGTATATTTGAATGGTCACCTGATAGTAAAAGACTTGTTTGCCAGTTTCGTAAAAAGGACAAGGATGAAATAGAGAGAGAAAAGGATGAGCAGAAGAAAAACCTTGGTATTGTATCCCGTCACATTACGCGTATTTTCTATAAATTAGATGCAATAGGACCTTTACCCAGAGAAAGATGGCATATATGGACAATAGATATTCGTACTGGTAAAGCTAAACAATTGACCAAAAGTGATATCTATGATGAGTTAGAGTCACACTGGTCTTCTGATGGTAAGAAAATAGTCTTCTGTTCCAATCGCAGTAAAGATCCTGACCTTGATCCAGATGCTATAGATTTATTCGTAATTCCAGCAGATGGAGGGGAACTCCATAAAATAAAAACACCTATAGGACCAAAAGCTAAACCAACTTTTTCTCCAGATGGAAAATTGATTGCTTACTTTGGCCAAGAAGGTAAAGGGAAGTGGTGGAAAAACACTTGCTTATTGGTTGTACCAGTGGATAGTAGTGGGAAGGCAAAGAACCTAACAGATAAGTTTGATTTTGATGTATCAAGCATTACTATAAATGACATATCTGGGCTTCTTCCTTTAATGTCACCAATATGGTCTAATAATGGAAATAAAATATATTTTCAGGTTTCACAACATGGGAATACTATTCTCAAATCAATTTCATTAAGTGGAAAAAAGCAAAGCTTGCAAACAGTGGCTGGAGGTAAGGGAGTTGTTGGTTTTTATAGCTTTGACAATGAACAATTGAAACTGGCCTATTTTAATGCAAATATGACTGACATAGGACAGGTTTGGATTGAAGATTTAAATACCAAACAGTCCAAAAAATTAACCCATATTAATGAAAACTTATTGCGATATAGAGATCTTGGCGAAACGGAGGAAGTCTGGTTTAAAGGTGCTGCAAATAATGATCTACAAGGTTGGATTATCAAACCACCCAATTTTGATGAATCAAAAAAATACCCCTCAATTTTAGAAATTCATGGGGGACCCAGAGTCCAGTATGGTAACCTTTTTATGCATGAGTTCTACTTTTTAGCTGCGCAAGGATATGTTGTTTATTTTTGCAACCCCAGAGGAAGCCAAGGATATGGTGAAGAACATTCGAAAGCAATCTGGAATAACTGGGGAACATCAGATTATGATGATTTAATGAAATGGGTTGATTTTATTGAAAAGAAACCATACATAGATGCCAAAAGAATGGGTGTGACAGGTGGAAGTTACGGTGGATACATGACTAACTGGATTATTGGACATACAGATCGCTTTAAAGCTGCTGTTACACAAAGAAGTGTAAGCAATCTTATAAGTATGTATGGTTCTAGTGACTATAATTGGGCATTTCAATATGAACTTGGTAATGAACCACCCTGGGAGAATATAGAAAATTATTGGCGTCAATCACCTATGAAATACATAGGTAATGTTAAAACACCTACATTAATAATCCATAGTGAACAGGATCTTCGTTGTGTAATTGAGCAAGGTGAACAAATATTTGTTGCCTTAAAAAAATTAGGTGTAGATACCGAAATGGTAAGTTTTCCCGAAGAGCCTCATGGACTTTCACGTAGTGGTAGAACTGACAAGCGTATGGAAAGATTAAAACATATTGCGGGTTGGTTTGATAGATATTTAAAAAAGAATAATAAATAAAGACTAAAAAAGAAATTATAGATAAATCTCAATAAATTTCATCCCTCCGAAAGGAATAAAGTAAAGGAACTATATCCTAAAACGCGTGTGCATACATTCAAAAGCAGTGGTCATCTAACCATGATTGTCAAAAGAGAAGAATACATTTCTGTTGTTAGAAAATTTCTAAAAGGAAAATGAGTTTTACTGTTATTATATATCTATTATCCCTACACATGAGAAATTTGAGGTTAATTTGATGATTCCAATAATGAGTATATCACTCAGATACATGGCTGATAAGATTCAAAAAAAATAGAGATTTACATAAAAGATTTTGATAAGTTTAAAGTCAATAAAGGAAGAGAAAAAATGAGTAAATGGCTGAATAATCTAAAATGTAATCCTATCCCCACTCTGATTTCATCAGACAATGAAGCAATAATATTTTTTACAAAACACGATTTGTTAGGGGGAGAAGAAAAAAATATAGAAAATCTTTGGGAGTTACCTGAACCTTTAAAGTTAATAAAATTTATATAAAATGATGAGAGGGATAAAATATGCTTCTTTTGACATTTCTTTTTGAAGCAGTGCTTATTTCCTTGTCTGGTGTTTTGGCACCTGGACCCATTACAGCTGTAACAGTAGAAAAAGGGAACAAGTCTCCCCATGCTGGAGCATTGGTTGCAATAGGTCATGGAATAGTTGAGCTTCCTCTTATTATATCTATATTTTATGGCTTTGGATATTTATTGAAGCTGAACTATGTGAAAGAAGTAATTGCTTTTGTGGGAGGATTATTTCTCTTATTTATGGGGATCAGCATGTTTCGTAGCATTAAACAAATTGATGTTAATTCTAAAAAATCCACTCACCTTCCTATAATAGATGGAATACTTCTAAGTTTGTGGAATCCTTATTTTCTTATTTGGTGGGCTACTGTGGGAGCTACACTAATTTTTCGATCTATTAGTTTTGGTATGTTAGGCTTTTTGTTTTTTATGTTATTTCATTGGTTGTGTGATTTTTTCTGGTGCTATTTTCTCTCAATCTTATCATTCAGGGGTGGACAGTACTTTGGAAAAAAATTCCAGAAGATTGTTTCTACCATATGTGGTACGTTTCTTTTATTTTTTGGTGGAAAATTTATTTATGATACTATAAAAGTGTTTTTTATATAGTGAAAAGTTATTAAAAATTCCCCAGTTAATGGTAAGAAAAAACAATAAACACAAAAATACTTTTAATATAGATATTTAATAGAATATCACCACAAACAAAAGACATTATACATTACTATATTTTTTAATTTCCTCAATTTTTAACTATTCTAAGACTTGACATATGCTGAGAAAATTAAATGAAATTAAAGTATCAAGAAGTAGGAGGAGGTAGATATGAAGTAAGACAAAAAGATAATTGCAGTTTGTGGACTTAAGTGCAGTGAATGTGAAATTTTTAAAGCAACAGACAATCCTGAGATAGCACAAAAAATTGCAGATTGGTTTAAAAAAGAAAGAAATAAAGAAGTAAGGATTGAGGACATCCGTTGCTTAGAATGTAAGGGTGATAGGAAGAAGCACTGGTCTGCGGACTGCTGGATACTTGAATGTTGTGTTGATAAAAAGAGATTGGATTTTTGTAATGAATGTAATGATTTTCCCTGCGATAGGTTAAGTAAATGGGCTAAAGGAAATAAAAGATACGGCGAAGCTTTAAACAGGCTCATAAAGATTAAGAAAGATGAAAAACAGTAAAAAACAGAATGTATCCTTTGCCAAACATGCGTTAGTATATGTGCCAAGGATGCACTGAAATTATCATTTGGATTTGATCTAGGAGATAATGAGTTATTAAGAGAAAGAAGTGATTTAACATTTTGGAGGAGAATATAGAAACAACATTGAAAAAACTCCAATAATATTTCTGCATTTAGAAGAAATTGAAAACTTTAAAAAGCTAATTCTTCTAAAATAAGAATAGTAAAAAGAAAAAATATCATTAAAATTAAGAAAGCGAGGTCCAAAATGAAAACAGCAGTTATTTACAAAAGTTTTTTAGGTACGACAGAAAAATATGCCAAATGGTTAAGTGAAGAAATTGATGCAGCTTTATTTAGATTTGGTCAAATAAAAAGAGATCAATTTGATAATTATGATATCTTAATTATCTCTTCAGGAACTTATGCTAGTTGGATGCCTCTAACAGGATATTTAAAAAGGATTTGGCAATATATAAAAAACAAGAAGGTAGTTGTTGTAGCTATTGGAGCAGCACCAGAGGATGATGAATGGAGTAAAAAATCATATAAAAGAATATCAATTGACATTAGGTCTAAAATCAAATATTTTAAAATTCCAGGAAAACTTGGTAAACAAACCGGTAAAGATATTAAAAAAGAAAATTTAGAGCCAATTATCAAATATATTAGAAGTTTATAAAATGATTAATTCGTCAATCATTGAGTTTCAAATGTGAAGTTCTGGTTAACCATTCTAAAGATTCAATTAATATTAAGACGATTAGTAAAGCCAATGTTGACAAAAAAAGGTAATGAAATTGCAATATCTCATCAAAAGCGAAAGATGGAGATAGTTAAACAAACATTAAAACCACTATCACCAAAAGACCAGTAAAGTCTTATTCTAATCTTAGAAAAACTCTCAAATAAAATAAGATAAAAGTATGAGTAATAAATACCAAAAAATTAAAAATATAAATAATGTTTCTTATTAATATTATTTTTAAAAGAGTAAAAATAAAAAGATGGGGGAAATTTACAATATTCTAAGAAGAGACAAAGACTTTAAATGAAACAAAATAATAAAGAGAGATTCAATATTTTAAGGAAAGAAATGGATACACTAACTGCAATTAAAAAGCGTATAAGTGTACGTAGTTATAGTGGGAATATTGTAGATTCAGCCAAAATTGAGCAACTGATTAATTTTGCAAAAAGTACCAAACATTTAACAATAGTGCCACCGCGAATAGAACTGGTAAACGGTGTTGATAAGACAAATCACATTTTAACTTCAATAATTGGCTCATATGGTCTGGTGAGAAATCCACCCTACTTACTAATTGGAATAATGCCTGAAGAAAGTGACATTGCCAGAATTGATCTTGGATATGTGTTAGAACATGTGGTGATAGAAGCCACAAAGTTAGGGTTAAGCACTTGTTGGATAAGTGGTTCTTATGACCCTAAAATTGCTAGTGATGAAGTGAATTTAAAATCTGGGGAGATAGTAGAAGTAGTATGTGCTCTTGGTTATCCAGCTGAGGAAATGTTAGAAAGTGTTCACAGCAAAATTGTGCGCAGGATGGCAGGTGGACATAGGCGAAAACAACTAAATGAAATAGTGTTTTCTAAGCGATGGGGGAAGGTCTGGAAGCCAGAGGAGGTAGATCAAACACTGATTACCATACTCGAACACGCTCGTTTGGCTCCATCAGGTTATAATCGACAGCCATGGCGTTTCATTATTAGACCGGGGAATATTGTTCTTACTCTAGTATTAACAAAGCCCTTAGGGACTGGTATTGCAAATAGACTATCTTCAATTGTTGGTGTTGTGAAAAGAAATGTACTTGCAAAAGCGCAATACATTGATGCTGGAATTGTGATGTCACACTTCACATTAGTATCTGAAGCAATTGGACAAAAAGGTCAGTGGGAATTGCGGTTGGGAGATAAAATCTTAGCTCGAGAATGTCAATTACTCAAAGGAGTCATCCCTGTAGCCATTTTTAAGTAAAAATCTTAATAACTTTGTGGGGATTTTTGTTAGCAATCCCTTCAGTATTTGCTTATTGGTATTTCGGATTTAAAAAGAGAGAAAGGCAAAGCTAATTATGGCAAAGCAAGGATTTCATAAATGGGCTTGGCTAATCATATTACTATTAGGTGGGTTGTTAATGCTCTATGGTGGAGCACAGGATGTTCTACTTTTCTTTGCACCTGATATGGTACCAGTACCATCTTGGTACTCAGTAACACCTGTTGTAGGACTGGTATATGGACTGATAGTGTTTTTTTCAGCGCAGGCTTGAATTTATTTTTGGGATTGCAACTACACCATGCTATAGGTATCCAGGAGAAAAGGTTAGCGTCTTTAGTAGCTCAATAGATCTTCAATTATTTATTGAGTAGGATCAAAAACTCTTCCCATAAATAGAACATTACCAGTTTCTCTTTCTTGTATCATAAATATAAATGGGTGATCTGCATTAAAAACAGTTTTTTCAGAAATAGCTTCTTTCATAACTACAGCAGTTGCAGCTGCAGCTTCAGTTCCTTCTTCATTAACCTCAACAAAAGCTTGGTGAATTACATTACTAATGAAAAGAGTTTTTGTACCATTCATTCCTGAGAAATCTGCACCACCAAAAGCAGATGGCATTCCCATTTCAATTAATGTCTCTTTCATAAAATATTTAGTTTCAAATTTAAATTTAGGTATATAAACATCAACTTCTTGTTTTGTTAGAGCATTTCTTAATTCATTAAGTTTTTCCAAACTGAGTAAATCTTCTACTGATTTTAAATTATCTTCTTTTGGAAGAATAATTAACATTGACAATTCTTCTCCATCATATGGCATCTCAAGAACCCGAAGCTCTTCGGTTTCAGCATAGTTAAATTCTTCATCAGTTAAACTCATCATATCAACTTTAACTGTTTTTTCGGAACTTACTTTAAAATCTTCTTCTCTAGTATCTTCTTTATTAAATTGAAGCAACCATGTTCCTTTAAAATATATTGCATTGGTGAGAACTAAGCGTGTATCTGGGTCAAGAACACCTTGTGGTATTAAGTCTTTTATTTTATTGTTTGTCCTTTCTTCTACCCAGCTGTTAATTGTTTTTCTTGACTTTTCAGTTTCATTTACAAAATCTAAATTTGTAGCTTTTCCAGCATAATATTTTTCTACTACATCTAAATATTCATCTAAAAAAAGATAATCTATTTGTGTCCACAGTGCATTTGCTGTATGTAGTTTATATTTCTTATCTTTTTTATTTATCTGATTGTAAATTCTTGCAAAAGAGTATCTGCGAATATCATCATCTTGGGGTAAATAAAAAACAGACCTCATCTCTTCCGCTGTTTTTCCTCTTGCTCCTTCATAAGTCATTGCCAGTGCTGTAGAGATACTGTATGGAGAGAAAAAGATATTGTCCTCACTATATTCCGGGGTATCTTTAAATTTTAAATACAAATCTAATGCAAATTGATTATTAGCATCTACAACAATACCAACCCCTTCATTGGTTGCTTTGCTATCAGCTGCTGTTGGTATTATTTCTTCTGGATTCTCCGGTGCTTTAACACAACCATTAATTAGAATAATTACTAAAAATAATAATAATAAAATGTGTTTCATTTCCCCCTCACTTTAAAATAAAATATTTCATTGCAATTAGACATAGAAATTGTTAAAAATGTTCCGTATTCATTTCTATTAAAAAAGATGATGACTAATATGATAACGAATATTTAATAAAGTAATAAAAAATCCTCAGTATAAAATTTGACATAAGCCACTCTTTTTATTACAATGTAATACAGGAGGTGTTGTAGATGGTAAGAAAAGTTCTTAGTCTTTCATTACCCCCAAGTTTATATAAAGAATATGAGAAATTGGCAAAAAAAAGTGGCAAGAATAAGAGCCAGCTTTTCAGAGAAATGATATTTCTTTACGAACAAGAAAAGATGAAAGACGATTTTTATAAAATCCAAAGGAAAATTTCTAAAGTTGTGCGAAAAAAGGGTATTTATACTGAAGAAGATGTAAAAAAGATTGTCTTTGAGGAGCGCTAAAGTGCGCGTTGTTTTTGATACAAATGTCTATATTTCAACTTTTGGTATACCTGGAAGTAAGTCAGAAGATGCTTTCCTTCTCACATTAAAAGAAGAAACGAATCTCTTCATCTCAGTATCAATTCTTACTGAGATAGCTAATGTTCTTAAAAACAAGTTCAAGTTTTCTAATGAGATTATTCAAACTACACTCAAGTATATTAGCCAAATAGCCAGGTTTATCAAACCCCAGAGGTCAATTAAAGTTTTAAAAGATGAACCTGATAATCGTATTTTAGAATGTGCTATTGAAGCAAAAGCTGACTTTATTGTAACTGGTGATAAACATATCAAGCAACTTAACGAATATAATGGTATAAAAATTGTCTCAGTTTCAGAATTCTTAGAACTTGCCAGCCAATATAAGATTAAATGAGATTGGAATTTATATTTATCTATTTCTGATTTAAAAGCAGGTGTAAAATTCATGAGGATCATTTTCTAAATCTTTGTGAATTTGCTTAATTTTCTGCTCTATGCTCCTGTCCCATTTCCTCCTCTTACCCTTGGGCCAACCCCTGTCATCTTTACTGAAATTAAGATCTTTAGATTTACTCCATTTTATGACGAAATTTCTAGAGACACTTTTCTTTTTGGCAATTATTGTCTTTGTTAAATGGTTATTAAAAAATAGATCGTTCACCTGTTTCCTCAATTTGAATAGTTTTTTTTCACATTTACCTTACTTATTTTTATAATTATTGTTAATATTATCATTAATAAATCTTAAAGTTCTGTCAAGATATTTCATTGAATTTAAGTAGTTTTTGACTACTCAAATTCATTTGGCATTCAACCTCTATTAAATAGTAGGTAAAATTAAAAGATTTATAATTCTTAAATATAATAGATTTATTATGGAAGAGAAATACAGGAAAATAAAAGGAATTGTTAAAAAAGAATTATCATGCTCTGCTCATAACGTGGAGCATATAATGAGAGTTTATAATCTATGTTTACATTTAGCAGAAAATGAACCAGATATAGATATAGATATTCTAAAAACAGCTGCCTTACTTCATGATATTGGAAGGGTTAAAGAAGATGAAGATGATTCTGGAAGAATTGACCATGCAATTCTTGGTACCAAAATGGCTGAAAAAATCTTAAGAAATTTAGGTTATGAAGAAAGTAAAATAGAAAAAATTAAACATTGCATAATGACTCATAGATTCAGAAGTGAAAATGTTCCCAAAACAAAGGAAGCAAAGATTCTCTTTGATGCTGATAAATTGGATGTTCTTGGTTCAATAGGAATTGCAAGAGCTTTTATTATAGCGGGACAATATGGAGAGAAAATTTATTCTGATATTCCTATTGATAAATATACTAAAGATAATATTGTTGGTGAGAAGCAAAATGGTAGAATCAAAGATTTATCCAAACATGCTGTAAATCTTGAGTTTGAAATGAAATTCAAACATATTCCAGAAAAGCTCTACACTAAAAAAGCGAAAGAAATTGCAAAACAAAGATTTAAATTTATGAAACAGTTCTTTAAGAGATTAAAGAGGGAAATTAACGGAGAAATATAATCTTATGCTGTTATAATAATTTTTATAAGTTCGGAAGATTAAAAATTATATATACTAATAAATCTAAGTTTTCATAATTATAAGGAGTCAAAAATGGATTTTAAAAAAATTAAAAAATTTTGTAAGTCACTCTTAATTATATTATTTACAATTTTACTAATTTTTATAAGTTCTGGATGTAAAGCTAAAGTTGAGGAGGAAGAGATTTATACTGTCAAAAAAGGTGATATGGAAGTGAAAATATCCACAGATGGAAAAGTAGTGCCAAGAGATTATTTAAGAATTTCTTTTAAAAGTATAGGTGAAATTTCATCTATAGCCGAGGAAGGTGAATTATTTAAAAAGGGTGAGGTAGTAGCAAAACTTGATGAGAAAGACTTTAAAAATCAATTAGAACTTGCAAAAACAACTTTAGATTTAGCGGAGAAAGAGCTTGAAATGGCAGAACTGACTTTAAAATCAGCAAAAGATGCGCATAAAAATACTGTTGAAATTGCAAATGCAAACTACTTACAAGCTCAAAAAGCAGTTGAACAAGCAGAAGTTGCATTAAGGGATGCTCATGTTTACTATGATAAGCTCAAAAATGAACCGATGGTAACAGAATCCATGAAAAAACAAGCAAACATGGCAATTCATCAAACAGAAGCAGGACTTGAGCAAGCAAAGGTAGCTTTATCCCAGACATATTGGAATGGCGAAAGTATGAAACAAGGAGCTAAGTCTCAGATTGATTCAGCAGAAAAGGCAATAGAACTATCAGAAAAGAAGATAGCTTCTACTAATGCATCTCTTAATATGGCGCAAGAGGCTTATGAAAACGCAACACTAAAAGCTCCATTTGATGGAGAAGTTATAGGAGTTTATCAAAAAGTAGGTGAAATGATTTCACCAGGAATGCCAGTTATCTATTTTGGAACATCAGATGATTTAAAGATAGTTGCAGATGTAGACGAGGAAGACATTTCAATGATAAATGAGGGTCAAGGAGTAGAAATAAGTTTTGATTCATACCCAGGTGTAACTGTAAAAGGAAAAGTAACAAAGATATCTTTGGGAGGAACTGAATTTCAAGGAGTGGTTACTTATGATGTTGATATAGATTTTGAAGCTTCTAAAGACATGAACATTTTACCAGCAATGACTTGTGATATAGAAATTGTTGCGGAAGAAATTAAAAATACTATATTTGTTCCATCTGATTATATATTTGAAGAAGAAGATAAATATTATATAAATCTATTATCAGAGAAGAACAAGAAGGTAAAAACTGAAATAAGTATTGGTTATGAGAGTGAGAATTATACTCAAATACTATCAGGACTTGAAGAAGGTGACAAAATATCCAAAGAATAACAAAATTGAAATATCCAATAAATTTTAATTAAAGACTATGAATTTAATAGAAGTTAAAAATTTAAGTAAAAAATATAATGAGCATCTGGCTGTTGATAACATAAGTTTTGATGTTAAAGAGGGAGAAATATTCGGACTTTTAGGACCTAATGGTGCAGGTAAATCAACAACAATATCAATGCCTTCCTGTCTTTTGGAACCAACATCAGGAGACGCTTTTATTGATGAAAAGAGCATAAAAAAGGAGCCAATGGGTGTTAAAAAAGTTATAGGTCTTATACCACAAGAAATAGCACTATACCCAACTCTATCTGCAAAAGAGAATCTTTATTTCTGGGGAAAAATGTATGGACTTTCAGGAAGTTTAATAAAAAAGAGAGTAAAGGAAATTCTTGAAATTGTAGGTTTAACTGATAGAGCAAAAGAAAGAGTAGACACTTATTCGGGTGGAATGAAAAGGAGAATAAATATTGCAGCCGGTCTTATTCACAGACCAAAGGTAATAATGTTGGATGAGCCAACCGTGGGAATTGATCCTCAAACAAGAATTAATATATTGGAAATGGTAACGAATCTAAATAAATTAGGGATGACCATAATATATACAAGTCACTATATGGAAGAGGTTGAGATGCTATGTAACCGGATAGCTATTATGGATGAGGGAAAAATTATTGCCAAGGGAACTCTAAATGAATTAAGACTGCTAGTGGGTGGAAAAGATACAATTAGAATGGATGTCAAAAACATCCATCCAAAAATTGCAGAATCGTTAAAAATGATAGATGATGTGGATAAAATTAAAATAAAAGAAAATCAGATTGAAATATTAAGTTATTATGGTAGAAGGGTGCTCTCTTCAGTAATTTCTAAATTAAATGAATTAGATGTCAAAATAAATTCAGTAAAGGTTCAGGAGCCTGACTTAGAATCTGTATTTATTCACCTAACAGGCAAAAGTCTAAGAGAATAATTATAACTTGTCATCCTGAGTCACCAAGGGTGGCGAAGGATCTCATTCAAAAGAAATTAAAGAAAAGAATCAGATACAGGAAAGAAAAAATTTATAACAGAGTGAGTAAGATTTGAAGTTATTAAACATCGCTTTAAAAGAAGTAAAAATTACTTTCAGAGATAGGATGGCACTACTTATTCTTTTAGCAATGCCATTTATCCTAATGACTATAATGAGTATGGCATTGGGCGGATTATTTTCAAAAGGTCCAGAGCTTTCAAAAATCGAAGTTGCAGTTGTAAATTATGATGATGGTAAACTCTCGGAGGATTTCATTGAAGAGATATTAAAAGGAGATGAGTTATCAAAACTTTTAGATGTTATAGAAATGGACAAGAAAAGAGCAATGCATTTAGTGAAAATTGGTGATATTTCATCGGTAATTATAATTCCTTCTGATTTCACATCTCAAATAATGAAAAACAAATTCACCGAGATCAATATCTACGGTGATCCTGGTCAGGAGATAAGAGCATCAATAATAAGAAGTATTACTAATGCATATACAAATAAAGTTTCTTCGATAATGGTTGGTGTTGGTACAGGATGGGAATCATTGACTAAATTAGGTAAAAATACAAATCAGACTGAAATTGCAATGTATATACCACTCATGATTAACGAGATGATTGACAAAGATGTGGAGAACCTGATAAAAATAGAGGAGGAAAATACCTCTCAGAAGGAAAGCATGAGCTCAATGCAGTATTATGCTGCAGGTATGTCGACAATGTTTGTTCTTTTCTCTTCAATGTTTGGTGCAGACTCAATTCTTAAAGAAAGAGATGACAAGACACTTGCAAGGCTGCTTTCTAGCCCATTAAAAAAACATTCAGTTTTAGGTGGAAAACTTCTTGGTATTTTTATAATAGGAATAATGCAATTTACTGCTTTTATATTTGCTACTAAATTGATATTTAATGTAAATTGGGGTAGATCAATTATTGGATTAGTTCTTTTACCTAGCTCTACAGTACTTGCAACAACCGGGATGTCAATATTCTTTGCATCAATAGCAAAGACCAGAAATGCTGTTTCAGGTATAAGTCAGATATTTATTCAGAGTATGTCAGCTTTAGGTGGTTCTATGTTTCCACCAAGTTTGTTGCCACCCTGGCTAAGATTTTTTAGCAACTTTACAATAAACAAATGGTCAATGGAAGGGTTTCTATCTCTCATGAGTGGTGAAGGAGTTATATCCATATCAAAATCCATCTTTATATTATTGGCGATTGCCTTAATATTTTTTATATTTGGGATTTGGAGATTTTCATATGAGTAAAACCATATAACATTAAATTGTCATTACGAGTCAGGATCTATTCAGATTAACAAAAAGGAATGTAATTTTAAAAATGAGAAAAGCATTTGAAATAGCACTGTTAAACTTAAAGCTCTTATTTAAGGATAAGATGTCTCTTATGATGATGTTTGTAATTCCATTATTTATGACAATGATTATGGGTCTTGTATGGGGAGGAATGGGTGAGAATAGACTAAAAGTAATAATTGTTGATGAGGATAAATCAAATTACTCCTCTATGTTTACGGATATATTAAAAGAAGATGAACTTTTAAGTGTAATAAAAGATAATAAGAAAGACGCTATAGAAAAAGTAAGGAAGTCAAATGTTGAGTCAGCAATTGTAATTCCAAAAGATTTCGGAGATAAAATAAAAAGAGGTGGTGGAGCTAAATTAACAGTAATAAAACTTGAGACATCAACGAGAGTATTTGTAGTTTTAGAAGTTGTGAGGGGTGCCATTAATAGGATAGCTACCAATTATTACACAGCAAATATGTCTATAGATTATTTAAATAAGATTGGAACAACCGCTGAAAGTAATGAGGAAAATCTGTGGAAGAAAGTTTTCAAAGCTGCTCATGAGAATTGGAAACCAGCTTCACCTGTTAGAGTTATTTTTGAAAATGTTGTTGCTTCAGAAGTAAGAGGTAAAAAAACTATAGCCAGTGGTTTTTCTCAGGGATCGTTGGGTTATGCAGTTACATTTATAGGGTTTGTTTTAGTAGGTAATTCAGCAACAATAATGGAGGATAAGATTAAAAGAACTTTATTTAGGCTATTAAGTACACCAACTTACAAAAGCTCATATATTACTGGAAAAATATTAGGCTCAATTTTTGTGGGTATATTTCAGTTTACAATTCTAATTTTAGCGGGTAGATATTTATTTGGTGTTAGATGGGGAAGGGATCCATTAGGATTAATTCTGTTAATGGGTTCATATATAATATGCGGAACATCAATGGGAATCATGTTAGCATCGTTGGTAAAGACTATTGACCAGGCCCATTCAATAGCTCCAGTTATTATGATGAGTATGGCTATGTTGGGTGGATGTTTCTGGCCAATAGAAGTTGTTCCCTCATATATGCAAACAGTTGCAAAATTTACCCCAACAGGTTTAACAATGAAAGGACTCACTGACCTTATAGTAAGAGGTTTAGGATTTCAAACTGTTATTACACCCAGCCTTACTCTACTTGGTATGTCATTAATATTCTTCACCCTTGGCATCTATTTCCTTCGCCTTAAATAGGTGTCAGATCTCGACATGTAGAATAGGTGTCAGGTCTTGACATGAGACATATTAGAATTATTAAATAGAAATTTCTCTATCTCCTCAGCCTTTTTATTTGGGAACACATTTTGTGATAAATTGATATAATATTTATAAATAAGTGAAATAAACTTGGAGGAGTGCAGGAGTGGCCGATCTGGCGATACTGGAAATATCGTAGGCGGTGAAAGTCGCCTCGTGGGTTCGAATCCCACCTCCTCCGCCAATTTTAAAATAAAGTGCTTTTCACCAAAATCCCCTCCATGCAATTTATACTTCAAAACTAAAAGAAAAATATTATAGAGTCGATTGTTTTCATGTTCCTATTTTATGTCTATTTCAATTGACTTTGAATATTTTAAATAATTCTCCAATCTGTTAAAATTAAAAAAGTCTATTTACAAGGTAATTTTCTACATTAATATATAGGAGAATTGATATGGGAAAAACAGATCCGATCTGCGGGGAAAAAGGAACAATAGAAGCTTACAGTCATTATTTTTGTAGCAAAGAATGCATTAGTATATATGAAGAAAAATATAATATTAAAAGAGAAAGAGATTATATTACTGGTGCTAAATCAGAAAAATGGTATAGGGAAAAAACTTTTTTAGTTATTCTTTGTTTAATCTGGGGTAATATAGGTAAGAAAGTTGCTATTTGGCTTCCGATTATAACAGTTCCTCAAATCCTTATCTTAGGATATCTATTCAATAATTTCTTTAAGTAATAATGGAGAAAAAAGTAATTTATTAGTTAATTTAAAATCGGATATTTCTAATTTGGTATTATATAGATTTTTATAAATATTGACAAATAATAAATTTTTGATTTAGAATTTTACCCAACAATAGAAAATTTAATAATTTGCTGAATTCAAAAGAAGCGGAGGAACCATCTTTTTGGGGTGAATCTTGCAAAAGCAAGTAGGGTTAAAGTCTTTCGATCCAAACCCGTCAGCTAACTCCGTAAGCATTGAGAGATGTTCATCTGGTCACTGATGGTTTCTCCAGTGACTTTATTTTTTAATAGATATGAACATGAAGACATTTAATTTATTTGAGCCAAATATAGAAGAAATGATAAAAAGAAAAGATGTTATAGGTTTGATAAAAAGCTTAAAACATAAGGATTTTGTCGTACGGAGGCATGCAGTATGGGCTCTTGGAAATATAGGGGATACAAGAGGTGTGGAACCTCTAATTCAAGCTTTAAAAGATGAACATGTCTTTGTTCGAGGAGCAGCAGCATTAGCTCTTGGATTAATGAGAGATGTAAGGATATTAGAACCTCTTATTCAGGCTCTCAAAGATACAAATTTGTATGTTAAATCAGCAGCAGCATTGGCTCTTGGGAATATAGGAGAACCAGCAGTAAAACCACTAATTAAGATTCTCAAAGATAAAAACTTACATGTTCAAGCAGCAGCAACAGAAGCCCTTGGAAGAATAGGGGAGCCTGCAGTAGATTCTCTAATTCAAGCTCTGAAAGATGAACATACCTTTGTTAAAGCAGCAGCAGCATTAGCTCTTGGATTAATAAAAGATGTAAAAGCAGTAGAACCATTAATTAATGCCCTTAAAGATAAAGATAAAGATGTACGAATAAGTGTAGTAGAAGCTCTTGGAAAAATAGGGGATTTAAAAGCAGTAGAACCATTAATTCAGACCCTTAAAGATGAGGATGCGGTTGTTAAGAGATACACAGCAGAAGCTCTTGGAAGGATAGAGAATGTAATAGCAATTGAACCTCTAATTCAAGTTCTTAAAGATAAAAATTTGTATGTTCAAGCAGCAGCAACAGCTGCTCTTGGAAAGATAGGAGAACCGGCAATAGAACCTTTAATTCAAGCTCTAAAAAACAAAGATGAGGATCTTCAGAGGGCAGCTAAAAGGATTTTAATTAGAATTAGAGCAAAGAAATCTAAGAATGATAGGTAAATTTTTATAAAGAGATTGCCACGCCACCCTCGGTGGCTCGCAACGACAACTAAAGAAATCTAAAAATGATAAGTGAATTTTATAACTTAAACAAAATAAGGTAAGAAATATGAAAAGAGAAGAAATATTACAGAATGCAAAGGGTTATTGTTTTTTCATTGGATTAAATGATAGTGGAGCAGAATTATGTAGAGCTAATACTGTTTATGGCATTGCAGCAATTCATTACATTCAACATCAACTTGGTATGAGCCCAAATGCTACTTTTATTGCTTCACCAGATATGACCATTACTAGAAACACAAATAGATGGAAAAGCGGGTTTGGATATGGAGGGAAGATAAGCTGGGGAGAAGGGGAAGATGAATTAATTATTCTTAACACAAAGCCTAATGCATGTGGAATGCTTGTTGGCGGATTAGATAAATTACCCGATATTGAGGTTTTAATTAGAAAGCTACATAAGATGGAAACGAGTAAAATACAGATGGATGGTGTTACATTGAAATGGGACTTTTACAAAGGAAATCACTTTATAGATATATTTGAAGTAGAACCCGTTGCAAAATTTGATATAAATCTACCTCCATATGCTTTTGTAATACACGGATCTGCTGATGAATTTAGAGGGGATAATAAATCAGGTTTTGGAATATATTATGATAAGAGCAAACAATTGTATAATATGGCAGAACGTATTAAGACACCTTTTGGAACTTTTAATATCCTAACAGGTAATGATGCTAAAAAGTATTTTGAAAAATATAATTATGTTGAGGATTTTGCAAAAAAGAAAAGGAGAATGGGTGCTGAACTCTTGTTTGAAGAATTCACAGAAATTTCTAATGAAATGCACCAAGGTCTTATAAATATAAATGAGATAATTTTGGGTTGTCATTATTTAAGAAACTTAAATACACTTTTTTCAATAACACTAAGAGGAGATTTACCTGCCTATTTAGTAAAAGGTAACCCAAATTTGAGTCCCCAAAGTATAGAGTTATTAGGTTTTGAAAAAAGAGCAAAAAGATTGGGGGTTTATGATAGGCTTATAAATGCTAACATAATACCCCATGGTGGAGGATATGTCTTTCCTGATATTTTAACTATAAATAAAGTGATAGAAGTTGAGAGGAAAAGATACTTTGAAGTTGAGATGCAAAACGATAGAGGTAAGAAAATCATATCAGAAGTGCGGGAGTTAGCTTATGAATATAGAGGACGGAATGTAGTGCTGCGCGCTTTAGAAATTGGAATAATAGATATTGTAGCTAAGTTGATTCCACAATATGTCTTAAAAATATAAAGATTAAACAGTTGGCTATGTATTATTGTCTTATATAGTAATTTACCTCTTTTACGAAATCTGTGTAAAGCTTTATTGCTTCTTTGATGCTACTGTAAACAATATCATCCTTTATCTCATCATATTCGTGAACTAATCTATTTCTCAAACCAGCCGAGGGAGCTAATTTTTCTCCCAATTGCTTTGATATTAATCCAATTTCAATAGCTTTTATAAATGAGTCATAATAATCAGTTGGTGGATTTTTTCCAATCTCAACAATAACATATGAATTTATATCAGTTGCTACTTCTGCAAGTAATAAAATTAATCTTTCAACTGCTCTTTTTTTGATAAAATCTCTTTTGTATTCTTCAAAAGTAATGTTAGAAAAAGTTTTTAATTCCTGTATATAATTTTTTATTTTTAGTAGCTTGCTTAATACAATATCTTTGTTTATCAATTAATCCTCTTTATTTAACATAAGTAAACTGCTCTGTCTTGTGTAAGACGCTTCCCAGTAAAAAATTCAAATTTTATTTTCCAATAAAAAGTTTTTAATACTTTTTTGATATAAATTACGAAATTTTTTTGTATCCATATAGTACTTTAATGACTTTATTTTAAAATTATCCAGTATTTCCTTCTCTCTCTCAAATATTGCCGTTCCTTTAGTGGCTACCTCATATTTGAGTATTGGATTTGCTCGATTAAGAATTACTAAGTCAATATTATCCATCTTTAATAGTCTAACAAGGTCAGAGGAAATATCTAAAAGTAATTCTGAATATTTGTCTTTACCTGTATCAGTTTTAAGAAGAATTCCAATATCCAGATCACTTAAAATTGTTGCATTATCAGTAGAGTAGGAACCAAATATAAAGGACGCAATTACCTCAGGACTGTTTTTAAAATAAATTCTAATTATTGAAAAAAGCTCAGCTTTCTTTTCTTTAGATATTTTTTTAATTTTTTCTACCGTGATTGTTTCTTTAGCTTCTGAATAAATGAGACCTTTTTTTTGTTCAACTGCCATATCTTTATCTCTTCTACCCATGTATTCTCTTAATGACTCTCTGATTAACTCACTTCTTTTTCTATGTTCTTTTTTTGAGAATTCGTCAACCCTTGATAGAAAATCTTTTGGGATGGTTATATTAATTCTCTTAGCCATATTTATCACCAAAATCTATTTTTAGTTTATTTAAATCAATACTACTATAATTTTATAAAAAAATCAATATAAAATACACATAAAGTGTGTATTTATTAATTTTAATGAAGTATCTATATCTAAATTGGTATTTTCTATTTTAATGATTTAAATTACTTTTAATAAGAAATTTTTAAACTTCAAAAATGTATTTCGCTTAATATATACTTATAATTAACAAAAATCGTGTAGTTAGAAAAAATAGTGCAATATTGAAAATTTCAAATTGACTAACTTAGAATGTTAAATATTAAGATGTTAAATCACTTATACCATCTTAAGTGAAGGGAGATTAATATGAAAAAAGAAAACAAGATAATTGCAGTTTGTGGTTTAAACTGTAGCAAATGTGACATTTTTGAAGCAACAAATAATTCAAAGGTAGCACAGCAAATTTCAGATTGGTTTAAAGAAGAAAAAGATACACTAAAGCTTTGGAGCAACTTAGCAAGATGAAATCTAAATAATAACCGGAATTTCAAATTTAAAGGGGAGTTTTAATGTTAGACATGAACAGAATGATAGAAATCATAAAAAAAAATCAAGATTTTAAAAAAGTAGGAATGATTCTTTGTCATAACGGAGTAGTTAGAGGATATTCCAAGGACGGAAAAAAAGTAAAAGGATTAAAAGTAAAATTAGATAAGGTTAAACTAAAAGATTTAATTAATAGAATTAAAAAGAAACCAGGAATAATTGATGTCTTAGTAAATATAAGAGAGGGAGAACTATCAATTGGAGAAGATATCATGTATGTAGTAATTGCAGGTGATATCAGAGAGAATGTTTTCCCAGCTCTTGAAGAAGCAGTAAACAGTATAAAAAGTTATGTAATAAAAAAAGAAGAAGAAATCTTCTAATATTAGTATAAATAAAAGAGGATTAAACTAAAATGAACATTCGAAAAATCCTTTTTTAAATAAATGAAATAATATATATTTTTAATAGAAATATTAAATTTTGAGGAAAGATTCAATGTAATATAGAAAATTAGGAAACACAGGTTTGGATGTTAGTGTAATAGGATTGGGAGCAGAATATCTGTTTTACCAAGATAAAAATACAGTTGTATCTGTAATAAATAAAGCTATTGATAATGGCATCAACTATATTGATATAGTTTTTAATATTACAAATTTCCTTGATAATATATCTGCTGGAATCAAGGGTAAAAGAGAGAAGATAATCCTAACCGGACATTTAGGTTCTGGTGAAAAGAATGGAAAATATTACAAGACTTATAAGGTTAAGCAATGTGAAGAAATATTTAATAAACTGCTTTCTAAATTAAACATTGATTATATTGATATAGTCAATTTACATAATGTAAGAAATGAAAATCAGTATAAGAAAGTAATATCCTCAGGTGGTTTATTAGATTTTGCTCTTCAGTTGAAAGAAGAAGGTTTAGCACGTTTCATTAGTATTAGTACACACGATATTTCAGTCGCAAAAAAGGTAGCAAGAAGTGGAAAAATAGATGTGATAATGATTCAGGTAAATTTAGCAAACAATGCAATGGTGGGAAGAAATGAGATGTTAGCTACGTGTGCAAGGAAGGCAATTGGT
Source organism: Candidatus Humimicrobiia bacterium (assembly GCA_049647085.1). Taxonomy (GTDB): domain Bacteria; phylum Actinomycetota; class Humimicrobiia; order JAHJRV01; family JAHJRV01; genus JAHJRV01. The sequence continues at coordinate 21,553 of JBARXA010000006.1, forward strand.
CTTGTTGCTATGAAGGTTTTTGCTGGAGGAAAGTTGCTTCAGAGAAATAGAACAGTTAATATTGCTGCCTGGCGAACAGGGGGAATGAGACTTAAGAAAAAGATTTCTCCATCTATAACTCCTATTAAATGTATAAGTTATACCCTTTCACAAGTAGGTGTTTGTACAGTTGTACCAGGGGTTAAAAACGTTGATGAGCTAAATGATGCTATTGATTATTTAAATGCAACTGATGAAGAAAAAGATTTTTCTGAACTGTTAACTGATTTTAATGAATATATTACAGGAGAATGTGTTTATTGCAATCATTGTCTTCCATGCCCATCAGATATAGATATAGGTCAAATGATACGATTATTTGAAGTTGCTAAACAAGAGTTAACTAAAGAAATTCAGAATGAATATAACAAGCTTCCAGCAAAAGCATCAGATTGTAATGAATGCGGAGTGTGTATAGAAAGATGTCCATTTGAAGTGGATGTCATTTCAAAAATGAAACAAATTAGAAAACTATTTGAATTAAATAATCAGATATAAGTCGGTATATTATAATAGGGGATTGCCACGCCACCTTCAGTGGCTCGCAATGACAAACAGGAGCTGTTCAGAATGTCAAGAATTAAATAATCAGATATAAGTCAGTATAATAAAAGATATAAAAGTAAGGAGTAAAAATGGATATAAAGAAATTAATGAAACAAGCAAAGGATTTAAAGAAATTACAGAAAGAGATATCTAATACTATCTTAGAGAGTGAAGTAAATGGAGCTAAACTATCAATAAGTGGAACTGGTGAAGTTAAAAGTTTTATAATGTCAGAAGAACTTTATAATAAAGGAAAAAAAGAAATTGAAAAGGCAATATTCAAAGTTATTACTTCATGCCTTAGAAAGCAACTTGATCTGCAAAAAGAGAAAGCCAAACAAGCATTAAAAGGAATTAATCTTCCAAAAATTTGAAATACAACATTTTCAAATCGATTAATAAATTTATAAATAGCTCCCCACTTCTTTTTAGAATAGAAAAAATGTTAAAGCAAAGGAAAAATATACAAATTAATAGAAATCATTTACATTGGTAAATGGAGATTGAGACAGATGTTTCACCTTCTTCGCACAACAAAATTATTCTTCTTCAATAAAATAATTACACTAAACAGACAGGGATTGAGACTTTTAAATAATACTTACTTTTACTTTATAAAATTTTAAGTAATAAATATTTAATATCATTAATAGCATATTTATAAGTAATATTTATTATATTAAAAAGATTGATTATGAAAGTATCCAACATACTAAAGGTTTTAATTATTATAGCTGTTGTGCTATTCATTCTTCACTATTTTGTTGGATTGGATAATTTGATTTCAAAATTAAGTGATATTAACCTGGATTTTTTAACCACAAAATTAAAAGAATTTATAAATATATTAAAAAATTCATTAACCTGGATAAAGGAATTCTTAAGTGGTTGAAAGATATTATCAGTAAATAATTATGAAATAGAGTCATTCTAAAACTAACCACTATAATATTTGAATTTAGAATGAGTTAAAAAAGAAAAGTAATTATTAATTATCGTTACCTTTAATAAGCATATAATTTTAAAATGAAAATTACCATAATAATTTGTTAATAATTTACTTTACTCAACAGTATCTTTAATTTGATAGCCAACTTTCACTATTTTCAATTCAAGTATTATAATTTAAGTTACAAATTTATATTGATAAAGAGAGAAGTTGAAGTGATGAAGGTAAAACAATTAACAAAATATAACATTATTGACCTTTATAAAATCTGTTGTCCTTATGAAGAACCTTATTTGGGTGCTATGAAGGAGAGTGCAGAACATTTTGTTAATAAAATGAATAAAAGATGGAAAGGTTTTGTAGCATATAAAGATGATGAAGTAGTAGGTAGAGCAGAAATTGCTCCAATAGAAGAATGTTTAGTTGCCATTGAAGGCGAAGATGTATATTTTCTTTATTGTCTTTGGGTTAAAAAGGAAGCTAAAGGTAAGGGTTATGGCAGAAAACTAATGGAGAAGATAGTTGAAGTATCTAAAAATAAAAATGGACTTGCAACTATTATGGTAGAAGGATGAATGCCAAGGAAATTTTTTGAACATTTTGGTTTTGAATTAGTGCAATCAAAAGGAATATCAGATTTGATGTTAAAAAGATTCGATCCTAAAGCTGAAGTAGAATTTAAAGATGTTAAATTTAATCCAAAAATAATTGATAATAAGGTTAATGTAACTGTGGTTCATTCAAAAAGATGTCCATTTATGACTATAAGCTACAATAAAGCTATAGAGGTTGCAAAGAATATATCTGATAGGGTTATAATTACAGAACACATTTTAAAAACGCAGGAAGATATTTTGCGTTATGGTGATGAAAATTTTTATGTTGATGATGAAGCACCATTTATAGGACCAATAAAGATAGAAAAATTAAAGGATATAATTAAAGAAAAATTAAAAGAGAAATTTAAAAATATAAAATAAATTAAAAAAGAAATATAGAGGAAAGTTTAAGAATGCTTTTTCACGCTGGTAGTGATAAAGACGATACCAGCCAAAAAAGCTATTGTTTTCATTAATGTCTTTTATCCTTGGGATCCTAAAATTAAAAATATAATATAGAATATCAGGCTTAATGTTTATGATAGTCAATACAAAATTTACTATAAAAAGTTTATAAATGCTATTCTGATTAGACTATTTAATATTATTTATAAATTGATTGGAAGAAAAATGAAAAGGAAAAAATTATATTATTTATTTTAAATTTTGGACTCTTTTATAGAGGGATCTTTAATGTAGATATTGGGAAATAATGGACAAAAAATGATATACAAAATAATTGATATAACCAAGAAAAAAGAATATGAAAAATATCTTTACTAATGTGGTTACCTATTAAAAAAAATGCAGGAATGCCTATTTGGGATACTGAGGTGTTATTGCAAGGAGTAGATTTTTGCTTAGCACATCCCCTTTATCATCCTCAAAGTATTAAATTTGATCGTATCTTTGAAAAGATATGAAATTGAAATTCCTACAAGTTTGGCCATCAGGTTTGACCAATCCTTCTTTAGTGTTTGAGAAACTTAGGATTCAAGGAGATTAAATATGGGCATCAATATTTTTCCAATTCGTCTGTGGGTTGACCATTGCTATATAATCCAGGACAAAGGGGTGATTATGATTGATTGTGGGTCACCCAAGAAAGCAAAAGCCTTTAAAAAAGCCATTGAAAGAATCCATATTAAACCTGATGAAATTCAGCTAATCGTTATAACACATGGGCATATGGATCATATAAGATCAGCTAATGACATCAAAGGGTTGACGTAGAAATAATTGACCCAAATAAAAAGATATTGAAACTATAATAGAGACTAAGATGCTAAAGTGCCAAATTTATTTAAGTTAGCACCTTGGCTTTGTCCAAGATAAACTCCGATAACAGCAAACATGACATTATACAACTATTTGCCTAGCTTGAATGCTAATGTAGCTGCAGTTCTGGTACACAAGAATTGTATGAAACTAAGAGCCAAGCACCCTATGGTGACTAAGCTCACCCAATTCAGACCAGTTGTGGCAAATTGGTTTAAGTCCCAAAGTGCTTGAAGAATCTCTACGATGATTGGCTCACCTCGAGCGAGAATTCCTATAAGTAGTGCCTCTGAACCAGTTACGAAGGTCGTAAATATACTCACATTTCTGATACTTCTCGCAAATATTTCTGTACTCGCCCTTGCATGGTATTGTTTCCTACCTACATACAGCCCAGCAAGTGTCCCTAAAGCAATATTGCCAAACGGTAATCCCATAAATAAAGTAACTGCCATAATAGACCAGAGGAGATAAGTAAATAACATCAACTTCCTATTTGCATTATAGAACCTGATTATCCATTTCTTCAAATGAAACACATCAAAGATAATTCCAATAATTAAACCTGTGAATGCTGCAATTGTTATGCCACTTTCTGAGATCAGCAAGATATGATAAATAGTAAGTGCTGCAGTAGTCCACCAAAAGAGAACAAATAGAGATACAGGACACATAATTCCTATGAAAAGGCCAATTATTCTTGATTCCAACCTACTCATGGTCTCCCTATCAGTCTTTCAGTGTTAAGAATATCACTTAGTTTTTTTATAACAAAGGAATTTTTGTTTAAAAACATATCCTTATATATTTTAAGAAATATAAATAAATTACCTCGCGACTCTAACTTTTAAATTTTAACATATCATGGAAATTATTTAAAATTATGTAAAATAATTAAAAATTGTAGAAATTTTAAATAGTCATTATTTTTCATTTAGCATTTTTATATGAATAAAAATTCAAAAATCTAATAATTTTATAAAATTAGATGGTCTCACACATCGGAAGTACGGGAACAATTTCCAAATTTGCTTCGTCTAAAATGTAATTATTATTAGTAACCCAATACTCAACTCATAAGGAGGTTCAGAAATGTCGAAAAAGCTTAAAACCCGCAGGAACACAATAGCTGTGTTGCTGGCAGTTTTGGTTCTACTAGCTAACTGCAGACCTTCTAAAGAGGTCAAGCTGGACGCTGGTAACAATGGCAGCCAGATCGAGATCGAGCAAGGTCAAATCCTGGTCATTACATTGGAGGCTAATCCCACTACTGGTTATACGTGGGAAATGATCGAAAATGAGGAACAAATCCTGCAGCAAGTAGGAGAAATTGAGTTTCAACCGGATTCTAAGTTAATAGGCGCTCCAGGTATACAGACCCTGCGTTTAGAGGCTGTTAATGTAGGAAAGATAACTCTCAAATTGATATACCACCGACCCTGGGAAGAGAATGTGGACCCACTAGAAACCTTCTCTGTCCAAGTGGTAGTACACTGATCTGGTAGGAACACTACAACGATTCTCAGCGATCCTCTCTTTGGTGGAGTGGAGGCTTGGGAGTACACTATTTGTGTATGTGTCTGTATTCGGAAGAAGCAAGAGAGAAACGGTACACCCTGTCTCACCACAGATGTAGCTGTATTATACATAGAAATAATTTACCTGAATAAAAAGGGATTGAAGAACCCCCACTCTAATTGCTTCCAGGCAGGTAGAAATATTGAAACTTATATGATAAGCTAATCGTCGTAAGTAACATAAATTTCTCAGTAAGGATACTTAAATTAATTAAAAATTGATTGAAACTATAAAAATGAGTTAGGTAAAACTTATTACCATTTCTCAAATAAAGAATAAATAGGATTGTTAATATGAAAATACTTCTTGTCTATCCAGAGTATCCAGACACCTTCTGGAGTTTTAAGTACGCCTTAAAATTTATCTCTAGAAAAGCAACCTTCCCACCTTTAGGGTTGTTGACTATAGCTGCAATGCTTCCCAAAGAGTGGGAGAAAAAACTTGTGGATATGACAGTAACAACATTAAGTGATAGTGACATTGAGTGGGCTGATTATGTATTTATTAGTGCTATGTCTATTCAAAAGGAATCTGTGAAAAGGGTAATTGTTAAATGCAAAAGGTTGGGAGCTAAGATTGTTGCTGGTGGTTCTCTCTTTACGAGCGGATATGAAGATTTCGAGGACGTAGATTATCTTGTACTTAATGAGGCTGAAATTACATTACCATCCTTTTTAAAAGATTTAAAAGAGGGGTCTCCTAAACATATCTACACATCAGATCAGTGGGCAGATATAAAAAAGACACCAATCCCACTTTGGGAACTAGCTAATATGAAGAAATATGCCTCTATGTGTATCCAATATTCACGAGGTTGTCCATTTAATTGTGAATTCTGCGATGTCACCTTACTTTTTGGGCACAAGGTGCGAATAAAAACTAAAGACCAGATATTAGCAGAATTAGATAGCCTATATTCACAGGGCTGGAGGAGTGGAGTATTTATTGTTGACGACAACTTTATTGGAAATAAGAGAGAGTTAAAAAAGGAAGTTCTACCAGCTATGATTGACTGGATGAAGAAAAGAAAACATCCTTTCTCCTTTACCACACAGACCTCAATAAATCTCTCCGATGATGAAGAACTTATGCAGTTGATGGTTCAGGCAGGGTTTAACGCAGTATTTGTTGGTATTGAGACTCCCAATGAAGAGAGCTTAGCCGAATGTGGAAAGGTTCAAAACCAAAATCGTGATCTAATAGCTTGTGTTAAGAAAATTCAAAGGTTTGGTTTGCAAGTTCAAGGAGGATTTATTGTTGGTTTCGATAGTGATCCACTCTCAATTTTTGAAAGGTTAATTGAATTTATTCAAAAAAGTGGAATTGTCACTGCCATGGTTGGGTTATTAAATGCTCCTCGTGGTACCAAACTCTACCATCGACTTGTAAAGGAGGATAGATTATTGAAGGATGTTTCGGGTGATAACACAGACCTTTCAATCAACTTTATCCCCAAAATGAACTACGAAGCGCTTATAAGCGGCTATAAAAGAGTTCTCCGTACAATCTATTCCCATAAGCATTACTATGAACGGATCCAGACTCTTTTGAGAAACTTTAAGCCTTTACAAAAAAAGAAATATCAATTTCATCTCTGCTATCTTAAGGCATTCGTTAAATCTATATGGCTTCTAGGAATAAGAGGAAAAGGAAGGATTTATTATTGGAAACTCCTTTTCTGGTCTTTGTTTAAGCGTCCACAACTTTTTCCACTGGCAGTAACCTTTGCCATTTACGGATTCCATTTTCGTAAGATTTTTAAAAATTATTAAAATTCTCCTCCATTCCACTCCCACTTCCCTTTCCCATAAGGGGAGAAGGGGTATGATTAAGTTTTTAGTTTGATGAAATTTTAGCTTCATATTGATAAAAAATAAACTTCTACTTTAATGGAACTTTTTTATTTAATTCCTCCCTTGATGGCAGGTAGTTTAATAATAAGCATTTTTCTTTAGTCCCCCATCCTTGATGGGAGGGGGTAGGGAGAGGGTGTAGATTGAAATAAATATATATTATAATTGATGATATTAAATTAATGATAGGATAAATTATAATTACTAAAAAAGAGAGCTTTAAGTACAATTAAGACATTTTTAACAGAAAGCATTATTTATGAAATTATCTACTATATTTAAATTTTTAATTATTATAGCTATTTTAATATTTGTCCTTTACTATTTTACTGGATTTGAATTTTTGCCTTCTAAATTTAACCTCAGTGGCTTTGACTTTTTGACTAATAAATTGAATGAGTTACTAACAAACTTTAAAAAAGAGTTATCCAGAATAAAAGAGTTGATGACTGGGTTAGTAGAAACATTAAAGCAAGAGTTATTTGGAATAAAGAAGTTGTATGATTTGGTGAAAGACATTATTACTCCCCATTCAGAAGAATCTAATTCTGATTTTATTAGTGCTCGTATTTTAAGAGTAATTGATGGTGACAGCATAGTTGTAGAAATTAAGGGAAAGAGTTATGAGGTTAGATATATTGGAATAGATGCTCCTGAAATAAGTGATTTAGACAAACCTGCTGAATTTATGGCAGAGGAAGCTTTAGAGAAGAATAAAGAGTTAGTTAGTGGAAAGATTGTTAAGTTAGAAAAAGATGTATCAGAAACTGACAAATATGATAGATTACTTCGTTATGTATATATGGAAGACGTGATGATTAATGCTGAATTAGTCAGACTTGGCTATGCTTATGCAAAACCCTACCCCCCAGATGTGAAATATGATGACCTTTTATTAAAGTGTCAGAGAGAAGCAAAAGAGAATAAGCTTGGGCTCTGGAGTCAAAATCAATAATCCTGTTATCCTTCCAATAGTACTTCGTATAACTTTAATCAAAAATTGTATAGTTTATACGATTTCTCAGATATGAATGACTATTAAAAAAAGCTTATTTAGAAACTTGTATACGCCTTCTTAGACGTCCTGTTCCTAACCCAACACCTATAAGGAGTACTCCTGTAATGAAGAGTGCAATTGGCATTCCGATTTTATCAGCGAAGTGTTCAAAATTAACATAGGTGATTATAAAAAGTAGGAAAGCTGCTCCACAATATAGAAAGATTCGGGACTGCTTTTTAACACTAATAACTATGAAAGCAATACTGGCTAAAAAGGCTATACCCACCATTATTATTTCCTGCCACCAGGTAAAACCGTATGTATCTGTAGCCAAAAGCCCGGTGAAACTCAGGATTGTCAAAGCTCCAAATATTTGAGATACCCATACCAAACTTTTTTTCTCCCTCATCCGTAGCCACTCTGACAATACTAACCATAAACCACCAGCAATAAGACCAATCAATAGTAATGACAGGTTTTCGTAGAAATGGTTAAAGCGTGGAATAATGTTACCTAACCAACCAATGAACGATGATAGCAAGATACTGCCCCAGAGATGGAAAGTGATGCTCTGAGTAATGCTTGGGAGAAATATAAAAGCAGCTCCAGCTAGTACTGTTGCCAAAAGACAGCCCAAAAGCACCCAGGGGTCACTAGGCCCTAACTCCTGTAAATTCATGAGGTCTAACTCATAAAAGATCACCCAAAAAGTTAGTCCACTCAGCAAACAACCACCTAACCACAAAGCCTGTGCTCCTCGCTTAAGATAAATACTATCAGAACTACGTAACAACCAACCCAGAACCAACATAATAATTGTAGGAATAAGTATAGAGAGTATTCTACCCACACTTCCCAATGCTTTCCAGTTCAGACTTACCAAGAAAGCTAATGATAGAAAGATAACCAAGCTACCCAGGTAAACAAAAATCTCATTAATCCCTACTCGATGAGCTGGCACAAATTCCATTGTGCTCTTTATTTCCCTCTGCTTCAAAGCTTCTGCCTGTTCATGCGAGATTAACCCCTCTCCAACCCACTCTTTAATCTTGTTTAACAAAGATTCTGACTTAACCATAACATGTCTCCTTTCTTATAAAATTAAACTTTTACACTTTATTAAAAAATAATAAAAAATCCTCACCTAATTGTTCATCTTTTGTATATGTGTTTTAGTCAATTGTATATAAATTGTATACAAATTAAATTATATACGAATAAAAAAAAGATTTGTAATTTTCTATAAAAATCTAATTCACTTTAATTATCAATCACACTGAAACTTGTAGTTTGAATTAGCTTCCTTGATGGGAGTGGCTTGGGAGTGTTTTTACTTTAATTATCTATCATACTAAATTTGTTACTTTTTTTAGAATTTATAAAAATTTTAAAAAAGTTATATAATTGTAGATCAATTAATAAAAAAATTTTCTAAGTTTTAATATTTAATTAAAGTAAAGGAAAATATTATGGAAAATAAAAATGCAATAGAATTGATTGAGATAAAAGGTCATATCATTGACTCTTTAATTTTACCCCAGATATTTGATGAAATTGTAGAAGCTGGTGGTGAGTTTGAAGTAGTGGAATTTGTAATAGGAAAAACAAACATTGATGAAAGTCTGGCTAAAATAAAAATTTCCGCAATTTCTCATGAAGTTTTAGACATAATTTTATATAGATTACAAAGATTAGGAGTAGTTCCAGTTAAGGTAAAGAATGCATCTACGGCTCCAGCTCCAAAGGATGGAATTTTGCCTGATGATTTTTACTCAACTACAAACATTGCCACTAAAATTAGAATCTCTAGAAACTGGATAGATGTTCAAAATCAGGAGATGGATTGTGCAGTGGTAATTAATAAAAACCAAATCCCTGAATGTGTTCGTATGTCTAAAGTTAAGAAAGGAGATCATATAGTAATTGGTAGAAATGGGATAAGGGTAATGCCCACCGAGAGACCGAGAGAGGGCACTTTTTTCGAATTTATGACATCCTCTGTATCCAGTGAGAAGCCTAAGAGGTTATTAATAAAAGAGATAGCAAAAAGAATGAGATTAATAAAGGAAAGTGATGGCAAGATACTGTTTGTTTGTGGACCTGCAGTAGTTCATACTGGTGCTAAGAAATATTTAGTTAGATTAATTAACAATGGATATATAGATGTTCTATTTTCTGGAAATGCATTAGCAGTTCATGATTTAGAGTCAGAAATTTTTGGAACATCATTAGGCATAAGCTTGAAAAGTGGAGCTGTTACTGATGAAGGTCATGGTAATCATTTAAGAGCAATAAATATCATAAAAAATTATGGATCAATTAAAAATGCTATAGATGCTGGTGTAATAAAAGATGGGATAATGCATGCTCTTATAAAAAATAAAAAGGAATATGTTTTAGCTGGTTCAATAAGGGATGATGGACCCTTGCCAGAAGTTATAACAGATGTAGTGGAGGCTCAGGATGCAATGAGGAGTAAATTAAAAGATATCAAAATGGCTTTGATGTTAGCCACAATGCTTCACTCAATAGCAGTTGGAAATCTATTACCAGCAACAGTTGAGACCTATTGTATAGATATAAATCCAGCTGTTGTTACTAAATTAACTGATAGGGGAAGCTTTCAAACAAGGGGTATGGTAACAGATATAGGTCTATTCTTAAGAGATTTAACAAATGAATTAATTAATGTTTGGTAAAATAAACTTAAATATTAAAGCTTCTCTAAATAGTATTAATTTACCATTTAATTAATTGACCTGAATAAAAAGGGATTGAAATATTAAAAAATCAGAAAAAAATTAATTAATGCCACTAATTTATAAAATACCAACCCTACCCATTGACAAAGTTTTACTAAGTATATATAATTAACAAAAATGTTAATTATATATATTTAATATGAAGTACTTAAAACTTAGAAGACTAAAGAAAAACCTATATTTTACAGTTGAAGATGTAGCAAGTGTTTTAAACATAAAACAATCTTCAGCACGTGTAATGTGCAGCCGCTATGCAAAAAACGGTTTTTTTATAAGATTAAAGAATAATTTTTATGTACTGTCTGAAAATTGGGATAAATTTTCCCGAGAAGATTTTTTAAGAATTTCAAATTATATTCAGGTTCCTTCTTATATCTCTTACATGACAGCTCTTATGAAATATGGTGTTACAACGCAGGTGCAGCAGAATTTCTTTGAGTCTTGTTCTTTAAAGAGAACAAAGGTATTCGATGTCGGAGGAATAGAGTTTAGATATTATAAGATTAAGAAAGATTATTATTTTGGATTTGAAAGAAAAAACAATATATTTTTAGCCACAAAAGAAAAAGCATTTATTGATACTACATATCTTTATTCTTTTGGAAAATACAGAATTGATTTCAGTTCTCTCGATCTTAATAAATTAGATAAAGAAAAAATTATAGAAATCATTAATATATTTCCAGCAAAGACGAAAAAATTGGTGGGGAAATTATGCGAGATCTAATTGAACAAGAAAAGTTTGAATTGGGCGTTTTAGACAGGTTAAATAGCAAGAGAATTCTTGAAAAACTTATATTTGTAGACGGAACCATGTTACGGTTATGTCATGGACTTAACAGATTTTCAATTGATATAGATTTTTGGCTAACAAAAAAAGTTAATAAAAATAAATTATTTATAGAAATAAATAAATATTTTTCTCAGTTCTATAAGATAAGTGACAGTGCCAATAAATTGAATACACTACTTTTTGAATTTAAGTCTTCTAAATACCCAATGAACTTAAAATTAGAGATAAGAAAGGAGATCAAAAATATTGAAACTGAGCAGGTTATTGCTTATAGCAAATACTCTAATATACAGGTACTTCTAAGAGTTCCAACCCTTGATGCAATGATGAGTGAAAAAATTGACGCTTTTCTTGAAAGAAAGGAGATAAGAGATATATTTGATATTGAGTTTTTATATAAAAAGGGAATTGAGCTCAAAGAATCTCCAGAAAAATTAATAAAAATACTTGATGGAATAAAATTATTTAAGAAAAATGATTATAAAGTAAAACTTGGGTCTTTGCTTGAGAAAGAGCAAAGGAAGTATTATATTAACGAGAATTTCAAAATCCTTAAAGCAGCTATAAAAGAGAAAAAGTTAGTGATATCTTAGAAAATTATGGAATTAGAGTTCAATATAGTCTGTTTGAATGTAAATTAAAACTTGATGACCTATTAAAATTAAAATTCTATTTAAAGAATTTAATAAATAAAGAAGAAGACAGAATCCATTTTTACAGATTATGTCCAGGATGTTATGGTAAAATTGAGAAGATTGGAACTGACAAACCAATTATAGATAAAGAAACAATAGTGATATAAATAATTCGAGCATTAATGGTGTGCAAAATTACTGAGAGATGATAGCAAAATTTAAAAAACCTGCAAAAATATATTTTGATATTCTAAAAATGAAAAATTTTAAATCATAAAATATTAAATTTAATATAATATTAGAAGACACTCGATTTTTAGGTATAAATGACCTGATAATTAATACAAAAAAGTATGCAGAAGTAGAAATAATTGACCTGAAGAAAAAGGGATTAAAAAGCGACTATCAGTAACCCTGCAATGCCAGAATCTGGGCGGTTTAGAGGGATGATATTCTCATCCTTCAAAGTTTCCTACAAAAACCTTCCAAATTGTTATCTCGCTCCCGTGATGTCAATGCGCATTTATCTCACTTAGCTCATTTACGGACCATCGGATATTATAATAGCTTTCACTGAAAAGGGGAATTCATTCCTTTGTCGTTTTGGTATATAATTCTGGTAATAGGTAATGAACAATAATTAATGAGGACAGTTTTATGAAGCGTATTGGGGTGTTGACCAGTGGCGGAGATAGCCCTGGGATGAACGCTTGTATAAGGGTGGTAGTGAGGACAGGTATTAGTCTTGAACTGAAGGTCATAGGCATTAAACGTGGCTATACTGGACTAATAGATGGGGAGATAGAGCAAATGGGTGCACGCTCCGTGGGCGGCATAATCCAAAGAGCGGGCACCATCTTACAAACAGCGAGATGTGAGGAATTTAAAACAATACATGGGAGATGCAAGGCGCTGCGAAAGCTAAACGAGTACGGCATCGAGGGATTGGTGGTAATTGGTGGTTGTGGCTCCCTGAAGGGTGCTTTGGAGCTTCACAAGATGGGCTTTCCTGTAGTTGGCGTGCCAGCCAGCATTGACAACGACATCTGTGGAACCGACATGTCCATCGGCACTGACACAGCCCTCAACACTGCGCTTGATGCTATTGACAAAATAAAAGAGACCGGCTCCTCGCACGGACGGGCTTTCCTAGTAGAAGTGATGGGGCGGAATTGTGGATATCTTGCTTTGATGGCTGCGATAGCCGGTGGGGCCGAGGTCGTCCTTATCCCAGAGAAAGAGATTGCTCTGGAGGAGGTTGCTGAGATCTTAGAACAAGCTTACATCAAGGGTAAAGCCCACGCTCTCGTCGTCATAGCAGAGGGAGCTAAGTGTAAAACCTCGGAGGTAGTTGCTTACCTTCAGAAAGAGGAGATAGGCTTTGAGGTGCGCACCACCATACTTGGTCATGTCCAAAGGGGAGGGTCACCGAGTGCATTCGACAGGCTCCTAGCAACACGCTTAGGCGCATCAGCTGTACAGAAGCTTGCTAAGGGGGTCAGAGGTATGATGGTTGGGTTGATAGGTAACAAAATAAAGACCACAAGCTTGGAGCAGGTAACTGAGCGACGCAAGGAGTTGGACATAACCTTATATGATATGGCTGAGGTACTGGCAAAGTAAAGGAGAGTATCAAGATTACATCCATACCCATGTCATCCTTTTCATGGTCTATCCTCCTTTCATAGAAATAATTGACCTGAATAAAAAGGGATTTAGAATCACCCTCCCCCTACCCCCTCCCATCAAGGGAGGGGAAGTAGAAATAATTAACCTTAGTAAAAGATTCCTCTCCACTTCATCTCTGATTTTTGAGGATGATATTTTTATAAAGATAAGATGCCTATTTATCTTGAAATCTTTACAATAAAAATATAATATTAAAAAATCAGAAAAAGATTAAATTACCAAATTAATGAAAAAGTTTATTAAAAGTGGTTTTAAATGAAATGTAAAAATCACCCTGGTAGGAAGGCTATTCATATCTGTCAGAAATTTAATTATGGATATTGTGATGATTGCTGTCAGTGTACAATGCCTGATGAATTTTGTCGTTTTCGAGCAAATCATCTCTGTTCAATTTAGGAAATATGTCTACCGGAAAGAAGATATAAAAAAAAGAAAGAAAAGGCAAAAAATAGAATCTTATAATATATAATTAATGTAAAATCTTTAAAGGTGTATTAAAAATGATGTTATTTAATAATAAATGTATAGCATTTTTATAGAAGGGGGTGATTTACAAAAAATAAAAAAAAGTTTAAATTTAAAAGGATGTTTAAAAGGATGTTTTTGATTGAAGAAAGAAGGTGAGATTAAGAATGATAGAAAAGGTAGCTATAGTTGGCGTAGGTTGTACAAACTTCAGGTCAACCACACCAGATCTATCTTATCGAGAGTTGACTTATGAAGCAGCCACAAAAGCTTATAAGGAAGCAGGAGTTGAGCCAAAAGATATAGATAGTTTTGTGAGTACAGCAGAAGATTTCTTTGAGGGATATTCTATTGCTGATGAATACTGTCCAGATCAATTGGGAGCAGTCTTAAAACCAGTTAATACTATAGCCGGAGATTTTTTACAATCACTAATTACTGCCTATATGCAAATACTCACTGGAAGACTTAATATTGTTGCTGTTCAAGCAATGAGTAAAGCTTCTAACATGACCACATTAAAAGAATTAGAATTATTTGCCTTTGATCCAGTTTTTAATCGCCCATTAGCAGAAAATCCACATTTTGTTGCAGGTCTTGAGATGAACAGATATCTTTATGACACAAAAATTACAAGGGAGCAATGTGCAAAGGTTGTAGTTAAAAACAAATTAAATGCTCTAAATAATCCCTATGCAGGACATGGAGCTAAAATAACTGTTGAAGATGTTTTAAATTCTGAGATGATATCATATCCATTAACCCGTTTAGATATTAGTCCTTCTTCTGATGGAGCAGTAGTAATGGTCTTAGCTTCAGAAGAGACCGCTAAAAAATTGTCTGATAAGCCAATATGGATTAGAGGAGTTGGTTGGTGCTCAGATACATTCAGTTTAGAAAGTAGAGATTGGGCACAACCAATATCTACAAAAATAGCTGCTGAGATGGCTTATAAAATGGCTAAGATAAATGATCCAAAGAGAGAAATTGATTTAGTTGAATTAAGCGATCTATTTTCCTATAAGGAGCTTCAGCACTTGGAAGCTTTAAAGTTCTGCAGTAAAGGTGAAGCAGGTAAAATGGTAGATGATGGGGTAACAGAGATTGGAGGAGAACTTCCAGTGAATCCTTCAGGGGGAAGTTTAGGAGTTGGTAACCTGTATGAATGCTCAGGTGCTCAAAAAGCATTAGAAATTATTCTTCAGTTAAGAGGAGAAGCAGGAAAAAGGCAAATAAAAAATGCAAATATTGGCTTGGCACATGCTTGGAGGGGTGTTCCTACCACAACCAGTGTCATTGCCATTTTAAGTAATTAAGGGGAGGAATTGGATAATTTTAATGAATTTTATCTTAGATCCTCAAAATAATTGCATATATATTTTAAGTAATTGATGGGAGGTGTAAAAAAGTGGGAATGAGAAGAGTAGCGATAGTGGGAGCAGGGATGACAAAGTTTGTCAGAAGAGCTCAAGAAACTGGAAAGGAATTAGCTTACGAAGCTGCTAAAATGGCTTTAGATTCTTGTGAATTAACATTAGAAGATGTAGGTTGTGTTTCTTTAGGAACTGCTCCTGATGCATTTGATGGTGTTCATATGAAGGGAGAGTATTTAAGTGATGGTGCTGGTGGATGGAGGAAACCAGTTATGAGACCATATGTTGGTGGTGGTACGGGAGTATTCAATGCAATCCATGGATGGTTTCATGTAGCTTCTGGATTATTTGATATTTGTTTGGTTGTCGCCGAAGAGAAGATGTCAAGTTGTTATCCTCATCCAGCGGGAGCTTTCTTGACCATATTTGACCATACAACAGAACAACCACTAAAACCAAATCTAATCTGGATATTTGCTCTTGAGATGAGAAGATATATGGAAACTTATGGAATTAGTCATAGAGACATTGCCTTGGTTTCAGTGAAGAATAAAAAGAATGCAATGGACCATCCTTGCGCACAGATACCACAAGAGATAACTGTAGATGATGTTCTAAACTCAGAAGTATTGGCTGATCCAGTACATAGGTTAGATATTAGCCCAACAAGTGATGGAGCAGCAGCTTTAGTACTTGTAGCAGAACATATAGCTAAAAAAATAACAGATAAACCTGTCTGGATAGACGGTGTTGGTTGGAATGTTGATACAGCTTATTGGGCTACAAGAGACCTTTGTTATCCAAGATATGTTGAGAAGGCTGCAAGAATGGCTTACGATATGGCTGGAATTAAGGAGCCCCATAAAGAAATTCAAGTAGCTGAACCATATGACCCATTTGATTACAAAGAACTTCACCATATGGAAGGTCTTCTCTTATGCGGTAAAGGAGAAGCCCCCAGACTTACTGCTGAAGGAGTTACAGCAAGAGATGGTAATATGCCTATATGTCCATCAGGTGGACTATTGGGTGTTGGTAATCCGATAGCTGCATCTGGAGTAATGAAAATTTGTGAGATCTTCTGGCAACTAAGAGGAGAAGCAGGAAAAAGACAGGTTCCAGGAAAGCCAAAAGTAGGCCTCGCTCAGGCCTGGGGAGACCTAATGCAAGTCGGAACCGTCATAGTAATGAAGGTATAAGGGGGTATTTAAATGAATAATAAAAAATATGATTTTAAAGGAACACCACTTAGGGGGAGCGATATAAAGGAGAAGAAAGTTTTAACTACTTCGTGGAAGCCAAATCTTCAATATGCCTGGGATGATGGAGTAGCAATTGGCAGATATTTAAAAGAGTTAAAAAATGGGAAGATAATTGCTAGAAAATGTAATAAGTGTGAACGAATAATGATTCCTCCAAGGATGTTCTGTGAGTTATGTTTTAGAGCAACGGATGAGTGGGTATATGTAGAAGATACAGGGAGTATAAACACATTTTCGATAAGTTATGTTCATTGGGATGCAAGAAGGATTAAGGAAGGAGAGAAACCATTTATTCCAGCAGTAATAGAAATTGATGGAGCTTCTGAAGGAATGGGAATACTCCATGTATTAGGAGAGGTTGATCCAGAAGATGTTAAAAGTGGAATGAGAGTTAAAGCTGTATGGAAACCTTCAGAAGAACGAACAGGTGCAATAACTGATATTAAATATTTCAAACCTATATAGGAGGTAGAGTTAATATGGGAATAACTGAGAAAATTAATAGAAATATTGATATGACTTCTTGGAAAGGAAAAATACCTGTTGATTATATATATACTGCTGGTATTGCTGGAGAGAAATTTTTTAGAGAGATTAAAGATAATGGAAAAATTGTGGGTACAAAATGTGATAAATGTAATGTTATTTATGTTCCTCCAAAGATATATTGTGAGAGATGTTTTGCCAGGTTAGAAAATTACATAGATGTAGGCACTAAAGGAACTGTTCACACTTTTACAATACTTCATAAGAATTTAGATGGTACAAAAAAAGAAGAACCAACAATTATTGCTATGGTAAAAATTGATGGGACAGATGGAGGTCTTATTCACTGGTTAGGTGAAATACATCCAAAAGAAGTAAAGATTGGAATGACTGTTGAAGCTATCTTTAAAGCAAAAGAAGAACGCGAAGGCTCAATACTAGATATAAAATATTTCAAACCAATATAAATTAATGGCTAATTAGAATATGATACAAAAGATTTTTCTTGAAACATTAAAGATAGTAGGAATAGTTACTGTTTTGATGATAGTTATAGAATGGTTTCAAATAAGATATGAAGAAAAAATAAAGAAAATTCTTACTAAAAATCCACATAATCAAATAATTGGTTCTTCATTACTTGGTGCAATACCAGGTTGTATAGATGCATTTTTAGTTGTTTCACTTTATTCTCATGGACTTGTAGGTTTTGGAGCTTTAGTGGCAGTTATGCTTTCTACAGCTGGTGATGAGGCTTTTTTTATGTTGGCAATGGCACCAAAGACTGCACTCCAGATTTTTGCTGTTTGTGCCACACTTGGAATTATCGGTGGTTTTATAACTGAGAAGATTGCCAGTAAAATAAATCTAAAAAGAGCAGAACCCTGTTATATAGATATACATAAAGAGGAATTTGATATAAAGCATTTTCTTGAAGAACATGTATATAATCATATTTTAAAAAAGCATATCCCCCAACTATTTTTATGGATTTTCTTTACATTACTAATTATTCAATTTTTGATGCAGCGTTTTGATTTAGAAAGTATATTACCTCAAAATAAATTATTGTTAATTCTATTAGCAGCATTAATTGGAATAATTCCGGAATCTGGCCCACATCTGGTATTCCTTACGCTATATTCAAGGGGTTTAATTCCATTTTCAGTTCTTCTTGTTTCAACTTTAAGCCAAGATGGACATGGGTTACTACCACTTTTATCTTACTCTGTAAAAGATACGATTAAGGTTCAAATATTTACCACACTATTCTCTTTATTAATAGGATTGGTGTTGTATTTAATCGGAGTTTAATATAGTACCAGGTCTTGACATAAGACATATGCATTTTTATTCATTTTCTATATTTAACTCCTCAAGTAATCCTAATTCTTCTAAAATATCTAATGCTTCCTTGTATTTAGGATATATATCTATTGCTTTTTTTAATTCATCGATTGCTTTATCCATCTTCTTTTCATAAAAAAGTTTAGTAGCATTATTAAAATGTTCAATTGCTTGCATTATAAAATCATTAGCTTTCTCGATCATTTCTTTAGATACTTTATTATCTGGATCCATTTTTAATACTTCTTTAAGAAGTTTCTTTGCTTCTCCAAAGTCACCTTCTTCATATAGTTTAATTGCTTCATCCAGAATCTCTTTCCACTGAGGAGTCTCCTCCTCGGTCTTTTCCTCAGTCTCTGTTGCTTCTTTTAAGATGTTAGATTGTTCTTTTTTAGAACAACTTATAGAGAATAAAAATGAAACTAAAAATAAAATTAAAATACAAACATCTAATATCTTTCTGAATTTCAATTTATGCTACCTCCAAAAATTATTTAAGTATAAAGATGCTACCCAAATAAATAAATTAAAAACTATCGTAAATTGTCGTTATATAGTACCCCTTTTGAGCATTTAGTTACATAAAGTTTTAGTAACTGTAAATAGTATAAGGAAATATAACTATGTTTACAACAATTAAATTTATAAAATAAAAAATTTTTAAACAAGTTCAATATTTAAATGTTTAAATCAAAGCCTTTATAAAAGATTGGATTTTTTCACTGAAAATAGTAGTTGCTAGGTAAAAGGATATTGGAAATATATGAAGCAGATATCTTTCCAAGGAAGTTAAAAAGTCAGGTACTAAAGATGAACCTATAAGATAGATAATTAATGAAAATATAATGATAGATAAAATTACTCTATTTTCTTTGCCAAAAACTTTTTTTGGAAATATAAAAAAAGTAAGAATTATTATAATCCAATATATTGAGTAACTGGATTTGAAGAAACCAGTAGTTGAGTCATATTTAGAGAACAAAAATTCATTAAATAATCCAGAGATAGATTTAATAAAATTTTCTTTATAAAAAGTAATGGAATTTTTAAAACCACCCCAATCAACACTTAATATACCTAAATTTAATTTGGATTTTAATAATAGCCAGGGTGCTATAAAGATCAACATAACTATTAACACCAAAATCAATATAACAAACTTTTTATAATACTTTTCAAAAAATTTATATTCATAGAGATTCTTACTTATTTTATTATTCTCTTTTAAAGGTAGTGTTTCATCTCTTATTACTAAATCAAACTTATCTTTATGATTCCAATTTATTTTATTATCTTCTTTTAATAGTAGAGATTTATTCTCATACTTATTAGATTTAAATATATGGTCTTTTGATTTAAATAAAAAAAAGGCAAATAAAATAAAGATAAATCCTAAAAAAAGGATTCCCTCAGACCTTAATAGAGGAAGCTGTGAAGCGAAAATAGCTGATAATATTATTAATCTATTAGTCTTTAATCCATCATTTTTAAATCTTATCCATAGAATCATAAACATAACTGACAGGTAAAGATAAAAAGCAAAAGCGAGGTTAGTATACTCAATATATGAATGATCGAAAATAATTGGGACAGTAGAGAGTATAAAAGTAAAAAACAAAGAGGTTATTTTTGGATAGTTTTTCCCTAAAATTCTATTATCTTTTTTAATTTTTGCTGAATTGTTGTTTACTTTAGGATTTATTTCTGAATATTTTATTCTTAAAAAGCCATAATTGACAATAAGTAATGATACGTAAAATAATGGAAATATTAGTTTCATCAGGTTTTCATTTAAAGTCCCCATAGAGAAATATGAATATGTTTGAAGAAGTGGAAGAAGTATTGGATAAGAAGGATGAGAAAATTTGTATGAATGTTTACTGTAAAAATCATAAATTGTTTTATCCAAAAAGAAAGCTTTCGCCTTAAAACTCCAGCAGGTTATTGCATCCCAGAATCTAACTGGAAAAATTGTAGTAATAAATATTGAGGTTAAGACTTGAAATAAGATCAAGACAATTAGGACGATTTCAATAATTTTGAATAGTTTTTGTTTGTTAAGAACCTCAGAGTAATTTTTATAATTTAATATTTTTATTTTTTTTATTCTTGTTTCTGAACCTAGATTTTTATAAGCATTGATGTTATTTTTAACATTCTCTGTTCCATTATTTTTATTTGAAGTTTCATCTATGTTTATATTTCTATTTAAAGAATCTTTATTGTTTTTGACCACCTTTTCTAGAAGTTTAAGATTTATTTTCTGGTAAATTAAAATTAAAAAGCCTATTAAAACAATAATTGTCAAAAATAATAATATAGTTTGTAAAGCAAAATTAATCTCTAATAAAGATATTAATATCATTACTAAAGAAACATTTCCAACTCCAATAGCGTATGAAATAGTTATAAAAAAAAGAAGATTTTGTTTTAATTTTGGAGGAAGTAAAATAAATGAAAAAGGCAGTCCACTTAATATAACTAATAATAATCTTAAAAATAATCTTATTATTGTAATCATATTAATTTTTTAAAATCCAATTTTAATCCTAAGTTATAAAAACAAGTAAATGTATGAAAAACTAGACATTTTTATTTTACATTAACAGGTTGTCGCAACAGCCAGACAAGTGCTCCTCCTGTTACTGCCCCCATAATAATCACGAAAAATAACCCTATTGCGTTTAAAATTCCCAAGAATCTAAACCAGCTGCTAAACCAAACCACTGCGCCCAAGCTCCAACCCACTGCGCTAGCTAACACCCACCAGCCAGCTCGGGAGATTTGCCTTCGCAGAAAAAACCACTGAAATACACCGGCTAGTGTCCCACCTAAGGACAAGAGAATAATCATGCCTAGAGCGAAGAAGTTCTCAGAGTCTAAGAAGTATTTCCTGGCTATGGATAAAGCTAAAAGCAGGACGGATGCTAAAACCATGCCTGCTACGATAGATGGTGCCCACCAACCGACTCGGGAAACTCTTCTTCTTAGAATAAGCCATTGCATAATGCCAACTCCTACTCCTGCACAGATTGTATAAAAGAACCCAGCCAACAGGGGGATAAAGGGGAAGATAAAGGAATTATCAAGCTTAGAACCGATCATTTCACCCACGTTATGGCTCACGACTCGTGAAACGATAACGCAGATGCTAAAGCCTACGGTTGTGGCTAATACCCACTTTAGCCAAAAACCCCATCCGATCTTAGTTTGTTCAATTGTCATAATAAGTCTCCTTTTGTTTATTTACTTTTACCTTTTTCTTTTAGTCATGTTTTAACCTCTTGTATGAAAAGACTATTCAAATGACTTTGAATTGAATATACTTCATTTTATTTCTTTAAATGCTATTTTTAGCACGTATACAATATAATAAAAGATACCTTTAAAAAAAACAATTACAGAATCTATTATTTCCTAAAAACCTCGAGAGGTTGTTTATAAAATAAAGAAACCCTAAAGCTATTCCTTTTTAAAAGTAAAAAAGAAAAGATTAAAAAAGAAAAGATATTTAACTCTTGTCTTTTTTGTCTTATTATATAGTGGTAAAAAGGAGTTGAGATGTTTAAACCAAAATTTACAATTACCAACAAAATAAACAAAGCTCTGCTTGAAATTGAAAGAGCGAGAGGGTTTCTCGAAGCAACTAAATTGAAAGAGGAGTGGATAAGAGAGATGCAAAGTGAGGCGCTCATACTCGAATCACATTATTCTACTCATATTGAGGGAACTAAATTAACTTTAGCACAATCAAAAAAAATTCTTACTGGAAAAACTGTAACAGGGATAAATAAAGATGACCGCCAAGAACTTTTAAACTATAAGGAAGCAATGGATTTTGTTTCAGAATATCTTGGAAAAAAATCTGACATAACGGAGAATTTGGTAAAACAAATACATGAAATTTTGATTAAAGATGTAAGGGGAGGAACTCTTGAACCAGGAAAGTATAGAAAGGTTCAGAACTATGTAGTGAACTTACTTACTGGAGAGGTTGTTTATACCCCTCCACCACCTTCAGATGTTTCTCAGCTTATGAAGGAATTTGTTGATTGGTTAAATAATAAATCCAATATTTCCCCAGTCCTAGCTGCAGGAATTAGCCAATATAAGCTTGTTGATATACATCCTTTCTTAGATGGAAATGGTAGGACAGCACGCGTTTTATGCACTCTTATTCTTTATCAAAATGGCTATGATTTTAAGAAACTTTTTTCATTATCTGAATACTATGATAAAGATAGAGCAGGATATTATGAAGCTATTCAATCTGTTAGAGAAAATGAGATGTATATGACTTATTGGCTAGAATATTTTACAGAAGGTTTAAAAAATCAATTGATAGAAGTGAGGGCAAAAGGAGAAAAAGCTATTAAGAAAGAGATTATCATCGAAAAAGCAAAAAAATTTAATTTGAATGAGAGACAACAAAAAATTTTATTGCTTTTATTAAAAAAAGAGCGAGTTTCAGTTGAAGAAATGCGGAATATATTAAATTTGGTTAGAAGAACTGTTCAGCGGGATCTATCAAAACTATGTGATTTAAATTTAGTTAAAGAAATTTCCAAAAGCAAGACAGATCCCACAAAATATTATAAGTTACTGTGACGATTTACTGTGACAATACTGTGACATCTACTGTGACAAAAGAAGCTAATAAAATTAGGAGTTATTAAAAGGAGGGCTAAAGGAAGATCCACAAATTGCATACATAAATAAGGTTGGCGATTAGGTTGGCGATTAAGATAATTCTTTTATTCTTTAATTTATCTAAACTATGAAATTTCTTAAAATTAATCTGAAATTTTGTAAATAAAACCAGCCTGCTCTTTATATTTATCAATTATTTGAAAATTTTTAAAACTATCTTCTAAGTTTTTTAGATTCTCTGATGGTTTAAGTACAATTAAATAATTAACTGAGTTATCGGTTATTTCTTCATAGATTTCATCTAAACTCTTTTCCTCTGTTTTTATGGTAATTACATTTCTTGGATAAAGAACATATGCAGTTCTTGGATATATGTATTGTGTTTCCCTTGGATATAAAATTGCAACATTTTTATAAGCTGGAATTTTTTCATCACACCACCACAGGAAATAATCAAAATTTTCAAATCCTGCATAAGTCTTATCCAGATCTCCTTGCAAGATTTTTTTTCCATGACTTTTCCAAAGAGAAGAGATTGTAAAGACCTCGTTTTTTATTTGACTCAGAGAGAACATCATAATTAATATTAGAAAGGAAATTATCAGGAAGTTTCTTAGATTAGCAATTTTAAAATGTTGCAATTTCTTCATATTACTATTAACAACTTTTTAAGATCACCTATATTATAGTTTAATTGTAGTATAGCAGTTTGTAATTTCAATATTTTTAAAAATAAAATTTATTTTAAGCTTCATGAATTATTATTCATATCTTATTTTCAATAACTAAATATTAAAGATAATTACTTAATTTAAGATTTAAATTTTTATTGGTAAGTTATTTCTGCAAGTATACTATATTTGTATACTATGAGAAACAAATCTAACCTAAATTAAGTTGGAACAAAAGAAAGTTTTTGTTTTGTTATTGTGTTAAAATTAAAAAGTTAAAAAATATAAAAATTTATAAGGGTGAAAATTGATTTTATAAAAATTAATGAAATAAAAAATTATTAAAAAAATATTTTTGGACTTTTTATATTATCAACTTTATATTATAAATACATATAAATTTTATTATAATGTTATTATAATATTTCTATTAATAAATTTTTTATTAATAACCCCTTTAAGCGAAAGGCAATATTTGTGAGTTATCAGGCATTATATAATAAATATCGTCCTCAGACCTTTGAAGAAGTTGTTGGTCAAAAACATATACTAAAAACATTAAAAAACGCTATTAGCCAGGATAGGGTTTCTCATGCCTATCTTTTTTGTGGACCTCATGGGATTGGAAAAACTACAATTGCAAGAGTATTAGCCAAAGCCTTAGATTGTAAAAAAGGCATGACCACTAATCCATGTAATAAATGCAATATTTGCAGTAGTATTTCAAATGGAAGTTGTATTGATGTACTTGAAATAGATGCTGCATCAAATAGGGGAATAGATGAGATAAGGGATTTGAGAGAGAAAGTTAATTATCTTCCAATTCAAGCTAGAAAAAAGATTTATATTATAGATGAAGTTCATATGCTTACAACAGAAGCTTTTAATGCACTTTTAAAGACGTTAGAAGAACCACCAGCTCATGTGATTTTTATGATGGCAACGACTGAACCTAATAAAATACTTCCTACCATATTATCCAGGTGTCAGAGATTTGATCTACATTTAATTTCTCCTGAAGATATAGTAAAACGCTTAGAATACATAGCCAAGAAGGAGAAAATAAAGGTTTTATCATCAGCTCTTTCATTAATTGCAGGACATTCAAAGGGGAGTCAGAGAGATGCTATTGGAATACTGGATCAACTTCATTCATTTACTGATAAAAAGATAACAGAAGAGGATGTGGCATCCTTACTTGGAGTTTTAGATTATAAAAATCTTTTTAAAATTATTAATCTTATTATAAAGAGGGACACCGGGGGCTTAATTTATCTAATAGATGAATTATCTCAGTTAGGAATAGATTTAAGGCAATTAGTAGGAGATATAGTTGAGTATCTCAGGGGAATGTTAATAACTAAAAATATTAAAAAAACAACAATGGATTTAGTTTATATTCCAAAAGATTTAAAAGCTGCTTTTACCAGACAATCAAAGCAACTTGAATTAGAAGAAATACAGAGACTTTTAGATCTATTCGGTCAAACATATAAGGATATGAGATGGGCACCTGATAATAAATTACTGCTTGAGATAAGTTTAATAAAAGCAACAAGACTCTCATTAGATGATACTTTGTCTGGGCTTTTATCCAGGGTAAAGGAGTTAGAAGATCATTTAGAATTGAAAGTAAAGGAAGAAGTTATAGTTACTGATTCGCATTTAGAAAGGGAAAAGAAGGTTGAAGTAGAAAAGAGGGAAAAATTGGTTAAAGAAGATGATTTGGAAAAAGAGATTTTAGAAACTGGAGAAAAATTTGAGGAAGAAGTACAGGAAATTTTTGAAGAGGAGGAGAAGGAGGCATTAGAACCAGAAAGAGTTGAGGAGATTGAATATAAACCAGAGAAATTAGAAATAAAAGAAGAAGTTAAGGTAAAGAAAAAAGTAAAAGAGAAAGCAGCTGATTTTAATTTTGAATCTATACAAAAATTGTGGCCTTTAGTTCTTGAGGAATTAAAAGAAAAAAGCAAACCCACACATGCATTTTTGCTTTATGCAATGCCAGTTAAAGTAACAGATAATTTAATAGAAATTCAGTTTGAACCAGAAGCAAAGTTCCAAATGGAGATATTAGAAAGGGAGGATCATTTTAAAAAAATTCAAGACACCTTGTCAAAAATATTAGGTAGAAAAGTGAACATTCATCTTACTATTAGAGAGGAGGAGAAAGAAGAAATCACACCAAAAAAAAAGGTTGTAAAGAAAGAAAAGATAAGTGAAAATGAGGTTGCAGAGTTATTAAAAGCTGAATTTGATGCTGAATCAATGGATTAATTCCAAAAGATATATTAACTTTATAATAATTTTTAAATAAGAATATTCAAAGGAGAATGTTTTGAATTACCACTCAACAACAATTGAAAACCTTATAAATGAATTAAAAAAATTACCAGGGATTGGTCAGAAAACTGCCCAGAGATTAACTTTTTTTATATTATCAGTTCCGAAAAAGGAAGCAATTAGTCTTGCACGAGCAATAGTTGATTTAAAAGAAAAAACAAAGCAATGCAGGATTTGTTTTAATGTATCAGATAAGGAAATCTGCAATATTTGTAAGGATGAAAGAAGGGATGAAACTGTTATTTGTGTTGTAGAAAATTCCTGGGATGTGATAGCCTTAGAAAGGTCAGGGCAGTTCAAAGGATTATATCATGTTTTAGGTGGAGCCCTTTCACCAATAAATAATATTGGACCTGGTGATATTAGAGTTAAAGAACTACTTAACCGGATTAAAGAAGATAAAATTAAAGAAGTAATAGTTGCTACTAACCCCAACATTCAAGGTGACATAACTGCATTATATATAGCCAAACTGTTAAATCCCTTGGGGGTAAAGGTTACCAGAATAGCAAGAGGGCTTCCAGTTGGTGGAGATTTAGAATATGCGGATGAGGTTACATTGGGGAAAGCCATTCAGGGTAGAACAGAAATAATATAATTTTATGAATTAGAGTTACCTATTTTAAGGTGTTTAAAGCACAGTTTTTAAACATTTATTGAGAATGTTGGGACACATTTTTTTAAGATCTGTTAATAGTGTTATTACTACAACAATATGTTAAAGATATAAACAATATTATATATTGGTAATAAACAATAAATATTAGTTGATTTTTAAAGAAAAACTCTAATAATTAGTTTAAACTATACTGGAATTTTCAATAGTTCAGTATAAAAATAAAGGAAGGTCAACTACCATGAGCATGCATAGTAATCTCAAAAACTCGATTCACACACTGTATCTTCAAATGGGTCGTGCTGACATGATTGAACAATTACCGGAGGTCGAGAGTCAGGACCAAGCGTACGAGCGCTGGCTTGAAAAAGTTAAAAATAAGGAGATAATGGAGCACGTTACAATACAGTACGAGAAAGGCATCGATTTGGAGAATCGCCGCAAATTCAAAAAGGCTAGGAAGTTATACGAGTCGCTACTGGCGGAGTACCCTGATTTCACTAACGCCCATTGCCGCTTGGGCTATGTCCTCGATTCGACTAAAAAGTTTGCTGATGCAATTGATGTGTTTATTAGAGCCTTGGAAATCGACCCTGAGTTCGATCTAGTATATTTCCGGACTGGTCAACTAATGAAAATGGTTGGGCGAGTGGATGAAGCTGAAACAATATATCGCAAGGTGATCGAATTGAATCCGCGCGTTGCTGCAGCGCGTAATAACCTAGGTCTAATTCTCATTGACAAAAAGGATTGGGAAGGAGCTAAGGAACAGTTTCGTGCTATTCTTGAGGATTTCCCCAACGCCCAAAACGCAAAGAAGAATCTTCGTGCAGCAGAGAAGAAAAGAGGACGAGGAGGTTGTTTTATTGCAACTGCTGCGATAGGAAGCGATGCTGCCTTTGAAGTAGATGTACTAAGAGAGTTTCGCGACACATACCTTTTCAAGTCTACGATTGGACAAGCAATTGTTAAAATTTACTATACAATATCACCGCAACCAGCCAAATGGATTGCGCGACATAATTCTGTGCGTGTAGTAGTGAGAAGGCTGATTATATACCCAGCGATCAAATTGATCTGCTTGTTTCAGAAAAAGTAGCCATGTTTGCCCACGTAGGGTAATCTCAAGGGCATCATCGGTAGAAATTTATATATGTATATATCAAAGCGTCTTAGCCTTTCTTCTGTACTATTCTACCAAGCTCAAAGTGCAATTAGTTACCTATGAACTGGCAAAGAGTGTTATATTTAACAGGTGCTCGAAAAAGTAAAATGATTCAGAATGAACAATAAAATTTATTACTTGTCATAATAAGCTATTTTGAGGGGAACAAGGATAATCTGGACTTAACCACAAAGGCAGATTGACATTAGTCACTTGTTCTCTTTATTGGTCTTTGTTATATTAAAATAGAATATCTGAGAGGTGACGAGGAATCTCTTCTTTTTATGTAGTGAGATTCTTCAGTCGCTATTCCTTCTTCAAACTTATCTCTTCATTAGATTAAGTGTAAACTATGAGTGAAATCAGAGATTAATACCAGAGAAAATACTTTTAATTTACCTTGGTTAATAGTAGGGGTTAGACGAGGATATTATTACTAATCTAATCCAGTATTTTTCTAAATGTTGATAATATTTATATGATAGTGTTTTTTAAAGAATTGTTTTTAAAATTATAATTATTAAGAAAAATTGATAAAAATAGTTATATAATTAAAGCCTGTCAATTTTTATTAATGATAAGTTAAAACTGTTAAACTTTAGATGGTGAAAAATAAATCAGGAGAAAAAAAATGGCATTTAAAATTTATGGGAAAATTTTAGAAAAGGAAACAGGGAAAGGAATACCAAACTTAATAGTCAAAGCTGTTGATAAGGATTTATTATATGATGACATATTGGGTGAAGTAACCACTGATGAGAATGGCAATTTTGAAATTAAATATAACAAGGAAGATTTCATGGGACTTTTACTTGATAAAGAACCAGATATTTATCTAAATATTAGAAATGCAAATGGAGATGTGATTTATACAACTGAGACAAAAGTAGTGTATGACGCTCTTGAGGAAGAAGAATTTATTATAAGAATTTCTAAAAGTTTAATTAAAGGAAAAAAAGAAGATTGATCTATACTAAGAGAAGTAAACCAACCAATAAAGCAAATAATATATTTTAAATAATATATTAAGAATAAATTTAATAATTTATATAGGAGGAAATTTGAAAGACTTAATTGAAGTGAGATGGCATGGCAGGGGAGGTCAAGGGGCAGTTACTGTTTCAAAAATGTTAGCTGAATCAGCTTTGAGTGAAGGTTATCATGTTCAAGCATTTCCAGAATATGGAGCAGAAAGAATGGGGGCTCCAGTTCAGGCTTTTACCAGGATAAGCAAAGAACCAATAATAATTCATTCACATGTTGAAAATCCAAAAATTGTATTGGTGTTAGATCCTTCATTAATTGTAAGTATTGACATTTTAGAGGGGCTTGATCCAGACGGAACTATTATTATAAATTCAACACAATCTCCAAAAGAAATAAGAAAGACATTGGATGTTGGAAAAAGAAAGGTTTTCACTATAGATGCAAATACTATTTCTTTGGAAGAGTTGGGTAGAGTTATTCCCAATACACCTTTACTTGGAGCCTTTTCTAAGACATCTGGACTTGTTAGTCTTAAAAATATGGAAAAGGCAGTAAAAAAGCAGCTTTCAAAAAAATTCCCCGTCTCTATTGTAGATGCTAATATAAAAGCCCTAAGAAGGGGATACGAAGAAGTAATGGGAAATTAACTCCTACTAATTATCACTTTTGTATTTCAATATAAATTTGTTATTCTGAGCTACCAAAGGTGGCGAAGAACCTTATAACGAATAGTTATAGAAAGAACAAGATCAAAATTATAAAAGCAATCTTTAAAGGTTGCTTTATTTTTTTAATAATAATAAAAAAATTCTTGCAATTTTAATAATTTATGTTATAATTAACTGAAAATGAAAACCGTTATCATTTAGGAGACTGTATTTTGGGAAGAGGACCAAGATGGTGTCATGCAAGATTTAGAAATTTTGGCTATAAGATGACACAACCAAGAGAGATTATATTAGATGTTTTTAGTAAAGCTAAAGAACATTTAAGTGCTGAAGACATATATATGGAAGTATATAAAATATATCCAGGGATTGGTTTAACAACAATTTATCGCACTCTTGATATTTTAATTAATATGGGGATGATCAGTAGACATGATTTTGGTGATGGACGAAGCAGATATGAGCTAATTGGTGATCTAAAAAGTGAACACCATCATCATTTAGTTTGTTTGAGTTGTGGAAAAATAATTGATTATAGTGATTTCATAGATGAAGAAATAAAACTATTCGATAAGCTTGAAAAGGTTTTATCAGAAAAACACAATTTTGAGATTAAATACCATCAGGTAGGTTTTTATGGTCTATGTGATAAATGCAAGTAAGCTACAACATCTTAAATATTAATGATTTAAATAGAAAACTTATTTTATATTAAAAAAGGAGGTGAAATTATGCCAAGAGGAGATAGAACAGGACCTATGGGGTTTGGACCAATGACAGGCAGAGCTATGGGTTATTGTGCTGGATATTCTGTACCAGGATATGCTAATCCAATAGGTGGAGGTTATGGTTTTGGAAGAGGATTCGGTATGGGTAGAGGATATGGAGGTCGGGGCGGAGGATTTGGATTCAGGCACAGGTACTATGCTACAGGATTACCATACTGGGCAAGTTCCAGACCAGGATGGGAGTATCCCCCAGTACCTTACCCACAAGAACTTTATCCCTATGAAGGTGCATTGAACCCTGAGCAGGAAATGGGTATGTTAAAAGAACAGGCTAAATCTTTAACCAATACACTTAAGGATATAGAAAAAAGAGTAGAATCCCTAAAATCCAAACTTGAAAAGGAAAAAAAGTAGATATATAGAATGATGGGTAAACAGATTATTTTCTGTTTACCCTAAAATCTTTATAAAGGAGAAAGATTTGAAAATAGCTATTTCGACAGATGAGGGCAATTTTGTATCCCCTCATTTTGGAAGATGTCCCTATTTTACAATTATTGAAATTGAGGATGAAAAAATTCTAAGTAAAGAGGTAATAAAAAATCCAGGTCATCAACCAGCATTTCTTCCTCAGTTTTTATCGGAAATAGGAGTGAGTTGTATTATGGCTGGAGGTATGGGGCGTAGAGCTCAAGGATTGTTTGCAGAAAAAGACATAGAAATAATGATTGGAGTAACTGGTGAAATAGACGAGGTGGTTTCAAGGTTTGTTAGTGGTAGACTCAAAGCTGGAGAAAGTCTATGTGTTCCAGGCTCTGGTAGAGGATATGGGATTGAAAAATCTATATGTGACCATGATGAACATAATCATGAAAATAATCACAAGAAATAATATACACCATACTTCAGATAAGCATGGATTTTCTTTTAGAAAGTTAGATTATGAAGATGCTTATCATAAATAATAGAGTCCCTTAGACTTATAAATATAATAATAGGAAATAATTAAGAATTTTATAGAAAGGAATCGTTATGAAAATATGTATTACTTCTCAAGGTTCAGATCTGAAGTCAGAAGTCGATTCAAGATTTGGAAGATGTGCTTACTTCATGATCATTGATCCAGAAACGATGGATTTTGAAGCTATAGAAAATCCAAACATTCATG
Source organism: Candidatus Humimicrobiia bacterium (assembly GCA_049647085.1). GTDB lineage: Bacteria > Actinomycetota > Humimicrobiia > JAHJRV01 > JAHJRV01 > JAHJRV01. The sequence continues at coordinate 53,203 of JBARXA010000006.1, forward strand.
CAACAGGAGGCGCAGGAATACAATCAGCCCAACTTGTTGTTAATAAAGGAGTTAATGTTGTTATAACTGGTAATTGTGGTCCTAATGCTTTTCATACACTTAAGTCTGCAAATATTGATGTAATAACAGGTGTGAAGGGAACAATTAGGGAGATATTGGAAAAATATAAAGATGGTTCTCTTAAATCCGATTCTGGACCGAGTGTTTCACCAAAATTTGGATTTTAATAAATTTTAATTAAATTTTAAAAAATGGATGGAGGTTTTAATTTTGACAAATAGAAGAAACCCATTAAATAGAGGAAAAGGAGCAGGAAAAGGAGCAGGAAGTGGAGCAGGATTAGGTGGAGGAGGGGGTTCAGGTAGAGGTGGAGGTAGGGGTCGTATGGGAGGAACAAGACCAGGCGCAGGACCAGCGGGATTCTGTGTTTGTCCAAGTTGCGGGCATAAGGTTTCTCATACTGTAGGAACTCCTTGCTATTCAATTAAATGTCCAAAATGCGGGATAAATATGGTAAGGCAATAATTGATAATATCAATAGCAAGGTAAAGAATAGGATATAAGGTACTTATTAATTTATATAGAGAAGTGAGGCGATAGTTGATAATAGCAGTCGCTAGTGGAAAAGGTGGAACGGGTAAAACCACTGTTGCTACAAATTTAGCTTTATCAATCGATAATGTACAATTTATTGATTGTGACGTAGAAGAACCCAATGCTCATATTTTTTTAAAGCCAAAAATTGAAGAAAGAATAGAAGTTAATATTCCCATACCAAAAGTTGATGAGGGCAAATGTAATTATTGTGGAAAATGTGCTGAAATTTGCGCCTTTAATGCCATAGCGGTTTTAAAAGAGAAAGTGTTAGTATTTCCTGAACTGTGTCATGGTTGTGGTGGATGTAGTTTACTATGCCCGGAAGACGCAATAGCTGAAACTGGAAATAAGATAGGAATAGCGGAGATTGGTAAGTCTGATAATATTTTATTTGTAGATGGAAAGCTTGATATTGGAGAACCCATGTCACCTCCCTTGATCAGGGAGGTTAAAAAATATATAAATACTGATAAAACTGTTATAATTGATGTTCCCCCGGGAACTTCCTGTCCTGTGATTGAAGCAGTTAAAGGGTCAGATTTTTGTATATTAGTTACTGAACCCACTCCTTTTGGACTGTATGATTTAAAATTAGCAGTTGAACTTATTGAGAAAATGGAAATACCCTTTGGTATTGTAATCAATCAATCTGATATTGGTGATAAGAAAGTAGAGCAATATTGTCTTAATTTAAATATACCAATTTTAATGAAAATACCTTTTGACAAAGATATTGCATTTGAATATTCAAAAGGTATCCCTATAGTTGTAAAAAAGATTGAGAAAAAGCAGAATTTCAAAAATCTTTATCAACAGATTAAGGAGTTAGTTAAATGAAGCAAATAGTTGTTATAAGTGGAAAGGGAGGAACGGGAAAAACAACTATAGTCGCAAGCTTTGCCGCTCTATCCAATGCTAAAGTTATAGCAGACTGTGATGTGGATGCTCCGGATCTTCATCTTCTATTAAAACCAAAAGTCAAACAAACTTTTGATTTTAAAAGTGGTAAGAAAGCATTTATTAATGAAGAAGAATGTATAAATTGTGGGGAATGTGTAGAAGTATGTCGATTTGAAGCTATAGAAAAGATTATAGAAAATGATGTAATAAATAAAATGATAATAGTTCCTATTTCATGTGAGGGCTGTGGAGTTTGCTTTCATATCTGTCCAGTTAATGCAATTGAGATGAGGGAGAATTTAACAGGAGAATTATTTATTTCTGAATCAAAATATGGAACTTTAATACATGCAAAACTAAATGTTGCAGAAGAAAATTCAGGAAAACTTGTAAGTATGGTCAGAAATTATGCGAAACATATGGCAGAAAAGGAGAATAAAGAATTAATTATTATTGATGGTCCTCCAGGAATCGCATGTCCTATAATTGCCTCTATAACAGGAGTAGATTTAGCTTTAATTGTTACTGAACCAACTTTATCTGCAATGCATGATTTAGATAGAGTTTATAAGGTAGCTAAGCATTTTAAAGTAAGGTCAATTGTATGTATAAATAAGTATGATTTAAATCTTGAGAATACTGAAAAAATAAAAAAATATTGTAAAGAGAATAACATTGATATAGCAGGGAACATATCTTTTGATCCCATAGTTACTGAAGCTTTGGTTAATAGTATTCCAGTTGTTGAGCATATAGATAATAAGGTATCTAATGAGATTAGAGATTTATATAATAAAACAATTAATTTGTTGTGTTAAAGCTTGTTATCCTGAAGAAGATCATAAAAAATAAATTTTAATAATGTTTCATTGTGAAGAGCGAGATTCCGGTTGTCATTGCGAGGAGCATTAGCGACGAAGCAATCTCATTGCATTATTACATTATACTTAATCAGATGGTCGTCTTCTTCTAGTTTCTCTCTCATTTAATGTCAAAACTTTTGGTCTTACCGCTTTATATACATTTAATGTATTTAATCCTTTAAACTCTTTTTCGATATGATCCATCTCTTCTACACTAAGAGGTGAAATAGGACTAGGTCTTAAAGGAGTGTTAAGTTGAACACGATAGGGTCTTATTTCCTTAGTAATGTCTGCTAACTCCTTAGCAAAATACTTGTTATCATCAATAAACATCATCTGTAATTCTAATCTACCCTTAAAATTCTCTGAAAAAATTTTAATTTGTTCTATAATTTTATCTATACCATAATTTACAAAAGGTCTGTTTATTTTTTGAAATAATAATTCATTGGGTGCATCTATTTTAGCTACTACAACATCAAACAATGATAAATCTCTTAAGATCTCTTCCTTAAGCATTAGTGAGGAATTAGTAAGAATGGCAATTGGTTGAGGCATATTTTGATGAATTACTTTAACTAATTCACTTAAATTTCCAGCCAATGTAGGCTCAGCTAATCCTGAAAAAGTGATGTAATCTATAGGTAATTCTTTTTCATTTAATTCTTTTTCTAATGATGATTCTCTAAGTAGTTTTTTTGCAAGTATTAATTCCTTAACTAAATCATTAGCTTTTATGAATACTTTTCGCTTAATTACTGGATTTATAGTACGACCAAGTTGACAGTAAACACAATCAAATGAGCATGTCTTTTTTTCAGTTGATACCGGGTCTACTCCCAAAGATCTACCAAGTCTCCATGAAGGAACAGGTCCATAGATATATTTCATTTGAATCTTTCAATTTTTTTAATAATTTCATTAAATGCTTTTGATGCTTCCGAATCAGAATTTAAAACAAAGGGATTTCCAGAATCACCTGAGTTTACAATTTCAGGATCAACAGGTATTCTTCCAAGAAATGGTACATTTAATTCCCTAGAAGCTTTCTCACCTCCACCAATTTTAAATAAATCAATCTCTTCTCCGCAATAAGGACATTTAAATCCTGACATGTTTTCAACTATACCAATTATTGGAACATTAACCTTTTTTGCAAAATCTACAGCTTTTCTTGAATCAAGTAGTGCAACATCTTGTGGAGTTGTAACTATTATAGCTCCATATGGTTGCATTAACTGTACAATGCTTAAAGGCTCATCCCCCGTGCCGGGAGGTAGATCTACTATCAGATAATCAAGATTACCCCACTGAACATCCTCTGTAAACTGTTTTAATAAATGCATTTTCAAAGGTCCTCTCCAGATAACTGCCGAATCTTTATCTGGAAGAAACATGCTTATAGAAATGAATTTTAATTTATTAATAATTGTTGGAGGAATTATTTTTTTATCTATTACTTTTGGTTTTGTTTTTTCAGCATTCAACATCTTTGTAACATCTGGTCCATGAATATCAGCATCAAGCAATCCAACATTATTACCATTTAATGCTAATTTAAAAGCCAAATTTACTGCAACTGTTGTTTTCCCAACACCACCTTTACCACTAAACACCATAATTCTTTTTTTAATATTATCTAGTTTACCAATCTTATTTACTTTCTCATTTACATTTTTATTAGCATCCATTAATAACACCCAATTCTAATTATTTTTTATTTAAATCTATAAATAATAACTCTATTATTTTTTTAATTCAAATATTTTTAGTAATTTTTGCTATGTATATAAGATAAGTTTAATTTTTCCTTAAAAATTAAGAGCATAAAAATTTTCTAAAATAGAACTAAGTTTTAAATTAGAAAAGAATAAATATATAATATAAAGTTGTTTAAAACTTAATAAAGTAATTCTTTACTTAAAAATTCTTTCAGATTAATTATAAAAAATACATTTTAATAAAAGTTTTAAAAAAGATATGATATGAGGATTACTATTTTATATGATTCATATAAGTATAAAAAACTGCCAGAACTTAGAACTGGTTGGGGTTTCTCCTGTTTAATTGAAACAGATGAAAAAAACATACTATTTGATACCGGATGGGATGGAAATATTCTTCTTAATAATATGAAATATTTAGGCATTGATCCTGAAAAGATAGATATTGTAGTAATTTCACACTTTCATTGGGATCATTGTGGTGGTCTTCCTCAAATATTGAGAATTGATAAGAAAATTGATGTATATGTGCCAAAATATTTCTCAACTCATCTTAAGAAGGAAATCAAATATAGAGCAAATCTTTTCGAGGTATTAAAATCAGAAGAGATTTGTGAAGATGTTTATACCACTGGAGAATTAGGAAAGGATATAAAAGAACAATCAATAATACTTAAAACAGAGAAGGGATTAATTGTCGTAACTGGATGTGCTCACCCTGGTATAGGAACTATATTAAAAGTGGCTTCAAATTATGGGAAAGTTTATGGTTTAATTGGAGGATTTCATGGATTTAAAGAATTTCATCTAATTAGTGATATCTCATTTATAATGCCTTGTCATTGTACAAGATACAAAAAAGACTTAGCTAAATTATTTCCTCAAAAATATATTGAAAATGGCATAGGCAAGGAAATAAAATTTTAGAAAATTAATTAAATAGTTTAATATAAAATAATCATAATTTAGAAAATAATGCAGTATAATAATCAAGTTATTATTTTGAAGCTTTTAATTATTTAAAATTAATATGCAAAAGAAAGGTTAGATATTATGAAAATTGTGAAGAAGGGGTGGAAGGAAATTCCAATTGGTGGTGTGATTTTGGAAGCGGGAAATGCATCTAATTACAATACTGGGGATTGGAGAAGCCAAAGACCAATATGGGATGAGGAAAAATGCATTCACTGTCTGCTATGCTATGTGTATTGTCCAGATTCTTCAATAGAAGTTGAAGATAAAAAAATGACTGGAATCAACTATTTTTATTGCAAGGGATGTGGAATTTGTGCTGATATTTGTCCAAAAGACGCAATCGAACTAATTCCTGAAACAAAAGCAAGTGAAGCGGAAACAAAAATAAGTGAGAGGAGTGGATAGATATGGCAAAAAAACATGTTGAAGTAGGAACAACAGCAGTAGCAATGGCAATGCGCCAGATTAATCCAGATGTATTAGCAGCATATCCTATTACACCACAAACGGCAATTGTTCAAACATTCTCACAATATTTTGCTGATGGGAAAGTAGATACTGAATTTATTACAGTTGAAAGTGAGCATTCTGCTATGAGTGCTTGTGTTGGAGCTGCTGCTGCCGGAGCTAGGGTCATGACTGCCACAGCTTCTGCTGGATTAGCTTTAATGTGGGAGATATTATCTGTCGCTTCAGGGTTAAGAATGCCAATTACTATGATAAATGTAAATAGAGCTCTTTCGGCACCTATAAATATCCATTGTGATCATTCTGATAGTATGGGAGCAAGGGATAGTGGGTGGATACAGATATATTCAGAAAATTCTCAGGAAGCATATGATAATGTTATTCAAGCAGTAAGAATAGCAGAGTCAGAGGAGGTAAGACTTCCAGTAATGGTTATGCTGGATGGTTTCATTATAAGTCATGGAATTGAGGAATTTGAGACATTAGAAGATGACGAGGTAAGAAACTTTATTGGTGAAAATAAACCAAAATATTCTCTTTTAAATATAAATGAGCCAATCAGTCATGGCCCACTACAATTATTTGATTACTACTTTGAAACAAAGAGACAACAGGCTGATGCAATTTATAAAGCAAGATCTGTAATAGAAGAAGTTAGTCGTCAATATGAGAAATTATCTGGTAGAAGCCAACCTATAATTGAAAAATATTTTGCAGATGATGCTGAATATATAATTGTAGTTCTATCCTCAACAGCTGGAACTGCAAAAAGTGTAGTGAATGAGTTAAGGAAAGATGGACTAAAGGTAGGGCTTATAAAACCAAGAGTATTTAGACCCTTCCCATATTTTGAATTAGCTGAAGTTCTTAAAAATATGAAAGCTGTAGCTGTATTAGATAGATCGTGTTCATTTGGAGCTCAGGGTGGACCTTTATATATCGAAATTAGAAGTGCATTATATGAGTTAGTACAAAAACCACTTATAAAAAATTATATCTTTGGATTGGGGGGAAGGGACATAAGCTTAGAAAATATAAGGTCTGTTTATTCTGATTTAGAAAAAATAGCTGAAATTGGTGGAGTTGAAAAACCAGTTAGCTATCTTGGAGTAAGAAAGTAGAGGTGTATTTTGGTAAGTCTAAAGGAAATAATAAAGAAGGAAAAAAGATTATCACCAGGTCATAGACTTTGTCCTGGTTGTGGTGCATCAGTTGTAGTAAATATGATTCTATGGGCAACAGATGACCCAGTAGTTATATGTGTTGCTACAGGATGTTTAGAAGTTTCAACTACTGTATATCCACAGACAGCATGGAGAATTCCTTATATTCATAGTGCTTTTGAAAATGCTGCGTCAACTATTAGTGGTGTAGAAACTGCATATAGAGCCCTAAAGAAAAAAGGCAAAATAAAGGAAGATATAAAGTTTGTGGCTTTTGGAGGAGATGGTGGAACATATGATATAGGTTTACAAGCTCTTTCTGGAGCTATGGAGAGAGGTCATAACATGGTTTATGTCTGTTATGATAATGAAGCATATATGAATACTGGGATCCAGCGTTCAAGTGCAACTCCTTTTGGAGCAAGTACAACAACAAGTCCTGCTGGAAGTGTGATTCCTGGAAAGCTACAACAAAGAAAAGATCTTACATATATAATGGCTGCTCACAAAATTCCTTATGTCGCACAAGCGTCAATCAGTCACTGGAAGGATTTGGTAAAAAAGTCTAGGAAGGCTTTTGAGGTTGATGGACCTGCATTCTTAAATGTTTTATCACCATGTCCAAGAGGATGGAGATATGATTCTAAGCTAACCATCAATATTGCCAAAGAGGCAGTAACTAGCAATTTCTGGCCATTATATGAAATTGAAAATGAAGAGTGGAAATTAACATATAAACCTAAAGAAAAAACTTCAATTGAAGAATGGCTTAAAAAACAGGGTAGATTTAAACATCTATTCAAACCAGAAAACACTCATATTATAGGTGAAATACAGAACTATATTGATAAAGAGTGGCAAAACCTTCTTAAGAAATGCGGACTACAATCTTAAGTAAAAGCCAATTAATTATTATTGATTGTCTTTTATTTAATGTATTTGGACTAATCTAATGTTCTATCTAAGAGACTAGAAATTATCAATAAGGGGTGTACTGATGAAAAAATATAATGTTGCTATTTGTGGTGCAACTGGTGCTGTTGGCGAAACAATACTAAAGGTTTTACAGGAGAGAAATTTTCCTGTAGAAAAATTAAAACTTCTTGCATCATATAGATCAGTTGGTAAGAAATATAAATTTTTAAATCAGGATATTATGGTTGAAGAATTGACTAAAGATGCATTTAAAGACACAGAAATTGTTCTCTTCTCTATAGGGGCAGAACTTAGTAAGGAATTTGCACCAATAGCAGTTGAAAATGGAGCAACAGTTATTGATAATTCTAGTGCATTTAGAATGGATAAAGATGTATCACTTGTTGTGCCTGAAGTGAATCCCCAGGATGTTTTGGGACACAAAGGTATAATTGCAAACCCAAATTGCTCTACAATTGTAATGGTAGTAGCAATTAATCCAATTCACAAAATCTCGAAAATTAAAAGGATAGTTGCATCAACATATCAGGCTGTATCTGGAACTGGGAGGAAAGCAATTGAAGAATTAAAAAAACAATCAAGAGCAGTTCTTAATAGCAAAGAGGTAAAATCGGAGGTTTACCCAGTTCAGATAGCATTTAATATCTTGCCACATATTGATGATTTTTATGAAGATGGCTACACAAAAGAAGAAATGAAAATGGTTCATGAGACTCATAAAATAATAGGTGACAATTCTATAAAAATAACTACCACTTCAGTTAGAGTTCCAGTGTTTACATCTCACTCTCTGTCTGTAAATTTAGAATTAGAATCTAAACTTACAAGAGAAGATGTGCGAGAAATTTTAAGTAAAGCACCTGGAGTTAAAGTAATGGATGATCCAGAAAATCTAATTTATCCTACAACTCTTGACTCTTCGGGTAATGATTTGGTCTATGTTGGTCGAATTAGGGAAGATAACTCTGTTGAAAATGGTATAAATTTATGGATAGTGTCTGATCAACTCAGAAAAGGTGCAGCTACAAATGCTATACAGATTGCAGAAATTTTAATAGAGAAAAATCCTGTTTAAATTTTTAATATTATGCGAAGATGAATGAAAACAAATCAAATTTTACCAATTTTTCAAAATTGAAATTTGTGATAACAATTACAATTTTAGTAGTAGTCTGGGCTTTTGCTTTTCTATTTATAAAAATTGGTTTAGAAGAACTTTCATTTGTTAATCTTACAATAATGAGATTTCTTATTGCATGCCTTGTTTTGATTTTAATTCTTTTTTTTCAAAAAAAAAGATTTTCAAAACTACATAAAAAAGATATAGTTCCAATATTTCTTTTAGGGTTCTTTGGAGTAATAGTCTATCATCTTGGACTAAACTACGGAGAACAATTCATTTCACCCGCTGCAGCAAGTTTAATAATCGCAACAGTTCCAGTTGAGATCATAATATTATCAACAATATTTCTTAAAGAAAAAATAGGGCTTAAAAAATTGATAGGGGTTATTATTGCATTATGCGGTGTAGTTGTAATTTCAATTTGGGGAAAAGCAGGTGCTTCTATTCATATTGAATATATTTCTGCAGTTCTAGCAGTATTAATTGCAGCAATAATGTCAGCATTATACACAATAGCGGGTAAAAAACTTCTAACTCGATATTCTGCATTATCATTGACAACTTACGCAATGCTTTTGGGAAGCCTTGGATTAACCCCATTTATTAGAGGTTCACTTTTGGATCAAATTTTAAAAATGTCGATGACTGGATGGTTCGCAGTTATATTCCTTGGCGTTTTCTCAACTGTTGTAGGATATGGATTATGGTATATTGTTTTGAAAATAAAAAGTGCAAGTGAAATTAGCATTTATCTTTATGCAATCCCAGTTTTATCAACAATTATCAGTTATTTCATGTTTAAAGAAAAAATTACCTTGATGTTTATTTTAGGTGGTTTTCTCGTTATAGCAGGATTGATTATAGTAAATATAAGAGCAAAAATTAATTTTAAATAATAATTAAAATTTTTTAGAAAAATTTAGGGATGATTTTTAAAGATAGAACAGAAGCAGGAAAGATTTTAGCCAAGAAACTCTTTCAAACTTTAAATATTCTTAGGGAAGAGAAAGCAATTAAACCTAAAGAAGTATTTACAAAAAGGAAGAAAAAAGTAGTAAAACACATTTTAGAAGAAAAGGTAAAAGAAGAAACTGAAGAGGAATTAGAAAATAGGTTAGGGAAAGAAGAAGAAGCAGAGAAGATTAGAAAAAGTATAATTGTTTTAGCAATACCTAATGGGGGAGTAGCTGTTGGACATGAGGTTTCAAAATCATTAAATATAGATTTTGATGTCATTGTTTGTAGAAAAGTTCAGATTCCATGGAATCCTGAAGCTGGATATGGATCAGTAGCACCGGATGGAAGTTGTTTTTTAAATAAAAAATTGGTTTTAGCATTGGGACTTTCAGATAGAATTATCAAGCAAAATATCCAAAAAACAATGGATCAAATTAAAAAGAGGATAGAGAAATATCGAGGTAAAAAACCATTTCCTGAATTAAAAGAAAAAATTGTAATTTTAGTTGATGACGGTCTTGCAAGTGGATTTACAATGTTGGCATCAATTGAATTTGTTAAAAAAAAGAAACCCAAGAAAATTATAGTTGCAGTTCCCACTGCATCAGGAAGTGCTTATCAATTAGTAAAATCTGAAATAGATAAACTTATAGCTCTTGATGTAAGGTATGCATATCCATTCGCTGTGGCTGATGCTTATGAAAACTGGTATGATGTTTCAGATGAAGAAGTTTTAAAATATTTAAAAAAGTAATCAAATTTTAAAAATGGCTTTATTAAGTAGACTTCTTATAATTTAGTTATATTAATAATCTTACAGCATCGGTAATAAATTTAATGCTGAAAAATAATAGAAACAAACCACATATTGTAAAAATAATCTTTTGGAATCTTCTTCCAAAGAATTTTCCACCCCTAAATGAAAGAAATAATCCTCCAATAATACCAATTAATGCTTTTATATAAATTAGATTTAATAAATATCCAAAGCCATAGAATAAAGCTATCATAAGCGGAAACTCTACTACTCCGTGACCTATAGCAATTAATGCCCCAGCATGAGGAGATTCATTACCTTTTCCTATTGATAGATACAGCTGTGATGGGACCAGGTGCCATAACACCAGACAAAGAAATGAGTACTGCCTCAAAAATAAATGTTAAAAGATTCATATTCCTTGTTTTTTTTATTATTATTAATTATTATTAGAATTACACCCTCTTAGGACTGAACCCCTATCATTAAACACATTGTATACTAAAATCAATTTTAGATATAATTGTTAAAAATTTAGCTATTGAAATACTTCTTTTGTATACAATTTTTAATTAACATATTAAATTATTTGGAAATGAGGTTTTGACTATGAAAATAACTGTGTTTAATGGAAGCCCTCGTGGCAAAAGGGGTAACACCCATATTATGGTTAAAGAATTTTCGAAAGGAGTAAAAGAGGCTGGTGGTGTAATTGAGAATATATTTCTTATAAAAAAAGAAATAAAACCATGCTTGGGTTGTTTTGATTGTTGGTTTAAAAGACCAGGTAAATGCATTATAGAAGATGATATGGATGAATTATTGTCAAAATTTTTATCGTCGGATATTGTTGTTTTTGCAACTCCTATTTATATAGATAATTTAACTGGAATTATGAAAAACTTCATGGATAGGCTAATTTCTATTATAGATCCTCATTTTGAGAGGGATGAAACTGGTGAGTGTAGACATACAAAAAGATTTAAAAAATACCCTAAATTTGTTGTGATTTCAAACTGTGGATATCCTGAACAGAGCCATTTTCAAGTTTTAAATATGTTATTTAAAAGAGCTGCTAGAAACATGCATTCTGAAGTTATTGCTGAAATATATAGAGGAGGTGGCTGGCTTCTTAAAACATCCTTATTAACAGAATCGTTTATACTAAAGTATAAGAAATTATTAAGAGAAGCAGGGAAGGAAATAGTTAAAAATTTAAGTCTTTCAAAAAAGACAATATCTGAATTAAAAAAACCTATTATTTCAGTTGATGATTTTATAGAATTTGCAAATAAAAATTGTGACAAATTATTATCAAGAATTAAAATATAATCAAGAAAATATATCTAATTGATTGATTTTTCATGGTTTAAATTAAATATAATAAAGAGGAATAGTATGAAAAAGCAAGATTGGTGGGAGATTTTTTTTGATAAGGACATGTGTGAAATTTTATTTGGTGGCACAGATGAGATGATGAAAAGAAGAAGAGAAAATTTCAACATTAATAGCAATACATATTGGAAGGAGGAAAAATCATGGTCAAGCATATTGGAATAGTTGCATGTAGTGCAGAGGGAGCAGCGCTCTGTTATAAAACAATCTGCATAGAAGGTGAAAACTTTATGGGAAGATATGGTCATCCAGAGGTTACTATGCACACCCACTCACTTAGTGAGTATATAAGATATATAGAAACTGGGGATTGGGAGAGTATTGCTAATTTAATGTTATCCTCAGTGAATAAGTTAACAAAGATTGGAGTAGATTTTGCAATATGTCCTGATAACACAATCCATCAAGCATTTGACTTAGTTATTAAGAAATCACCAATTCCATGGATTCATATTGCAGATTCAGTTATTGATGAAGCAAAAAACAAGAATTATAAGTGCCTTGGTGTTTTAGGAACACGATTTTTAATGGAAGGTTCTGTTTATTCAACTAAATTTGCTACTGCTGGTATTGATTACAAGACACCCAAAATGAAGGACAAAAACAAAATCAATAACATTATTTTTAACGAGTTAGTTTATGGTAATTTTGTAGCAGATTCTCGCAATTATTTTAAAAAGGTTATTGATAAGTTGAAAAATGAGGGATGCGATGCTGTTGTTCTTGGTTGTACAGAAATACCATTATTAATAAACAAAAAAGACTCTTCGTTACCAACATTAGATTCTACAAGACTTTTAGCAAGGGCTGCATTGAGAAGAGCAATAAGTACAACATCATATTAAGAGAAATTACATTACTTAAAACCATTTTTCACTATTAATTATTCAACTAATAACTTTAATAATTTTAAATACATTGAAAACTATATTAAATATTAAATCTACAATGAGTATAATAATTAAATATGTTAGTTTAAAGAGTAGCAATATGTTCCAGCAAACAGTAAATAAGAAATGGAAAACATCACAATTTCTGATTATTTGGTTATTGATTTTTTTGCTACCTTTGTTAATCATCAATTGTAAGGGCTTAAAGGAATCGAATAAGAGTGTAGCAGAAATTGAAGAAATTCCTACTATAGCTATCTATTCTGACAAAGGTACATGGGAGGACTCTGTCAAAGCTACTAAAAAAATGTTTCAATGGATGGGTTATGAATCTAAATTAATAAATGCAGATTCTATTAATAAGAAGGAGCTTGATAATTTCAAAATTCTTTGCATTCCTGGTGGTGACATGTACCAATATGCTCAGGATATTTCTTCAAAAGGTAAGAACCATATAAGAAATTTTATTAGAAATGGTGGAGGTTACTTAGGGATTTGCGGTGGAGCTTACTTTGCAAGTGAAGAAGTTATATGGCAAGGACAAAAACTTCCTATGAAACCGTTAGGATTATTTTCTGGTACAGCCGAAGGTCCTATAGATGAAATTGTTAATTATCCTGATTATACTATGTGTAAAGTAAATATTATGGATTCAATACATCCAGTAACTATATCTGAACCAGATTCTATATCAGTGCTTTATTACTGGGGACCAATGTTAATACCGAACAAAGATACCGATATAACCATCTTAGGAAGGTATGATAAGGGAAATCAACCTACTATGTTAATATTTGAATACGGTGAAGGTAGAGTATTTCTCATTGGCACACATCCTGAGATTGAAGAGAATTCTGATCGAGATGGAGTGAACTTTGGAAATGAATTAGATGATAAAGGTTCAGATTGGGATTTAATGAATAAAGCCACTCTCTGGTGTTTAAAAGAAAATTTATAATTTTTCATATATATTTAATCTACATAAAAATTTAAAAAATGGAGGTATTATGTTTAATAAAATGCAGACAATTCTCAGTAAAGTTGATGCAGATTACAGTGATGTCCGATATGAAATAAAAAAAGAAACTGTAATTTCCTTTAATGGAAAAGAACTGACAAAGATAGGTTCTAATTCTACTGACGGATATGTTTTAAGGGTTTTAAAGAATGGTGGATTGTCTTCTGTTATTTTTACAAAAGAAAGTGATAGTGAGAAAGCTGTAAATACTGCTATGGAAAATGCACAATTAATTGCAAAAAACATAGAAAAACCTATTGAATTTGCTCAGACAGAGGTAGTTAGGGATACTTTTATTCCAGAATTAAAGGAGGATCCCAGGAAAATTTCTATGGCTGAGAAACTTGAACTTGTTAGAGAGTATAACGATATTCCGCTTTCCTATGAAAAAATAGCCACAACAAATGTAGATTATGAAGAGGTGATTAGAGAAAAATATTTTATAAGTACTGAAGGAGCTGAAATAAGAGAGGATCTTATAACAACAAGATTGTTAGGTGAGATTATAAGCAAGGATGGAAATTTAGTTCAGAATGTAAGAGTTCGTGCAGGTGGAAGTAATGGGTTTTCAACTATTCGAGATCAGGAAAGCAATTTTGAAGAGAGAACTGCTATTGCACTCAATCTTTTAAAAGCAAAACCTGTTGAAGCAGGGGTGTATAATTGCATTTTAAATCCAGATATGGCAGGGGTATTTACTCATGAAGCCTTTGGACATTTTTCTGAAGCAGATATAATAGAAACCCTTCCAGCTATGCGTGAAAAGATGAAGATTGGAAATAAATTAGGTAATGGTGTTTTAAATATTATAGATAATGCCTTATTACCTGACCAACTTGGGTTTTACAAATATGATGATGAAGGAGTAAAAGTTCGTCCAACACAACTTATGAAAAATGGAATTTTAATAGGTAGACTGCACTCAAGAAGAACTGCTGCTGAATTCAAAGAACCAGTCTCAGGACATTGTGTTGCTGAGGATTACCGTTATTCTCCAATAGTTAGAATGGGAAATATTTTTTTAAAACCAGGTAAAAATAATTTTGAAGAACTTTTATCTATGCTTGGGGATGGGTTGTATATTTTGGATGCTAAAGGAGGACAGACAGCTGGAGAGAATTTTACTTTTGGTGCGCAATACGGTTATGTGATAAAAAATGGGAAGTTAGGTGAGATGATACGTGATATAAATATTTCAGGCAATTTATATAAAACTTTAAAAGATATTGTTGCAGTAGGAGATGATTTTGTTTTATCAAAAGCTGGAGCATGTGGAAAGGGTCAATTAAATATTCATTCTTGCCATGGTGGTTCACATATCCTTGTTAATAATATTGTAATAGGAGGTTTGTAATGGAAAAATTACTTGAGATGGCAAAAAAAGTTTGTGATAAGGCAGAAGTTTATTCAATTGATTATACATATAATCCTGTTACCTTTGAGGATGCTAAACTACACGATATAGAAAGTAAATTTCAGTCAGGTATTAGCCTGAGAATAATAAAAAATGGTAAGCTTGGATTTGCTTACACAAAAAATCTTATAAATCGTGAACAAATTTTACAGAATGCCCTTGATTCTATTAAGGGAGAAGTAGAGGCAAGCTATGATTTTCCTCTTACAAAAGAGCTCCCTAAGCTCAACACATACAACCCCTCAGTTGAAAATCTGTCCACTACTAAAATGGTAGAAGAATGTGCAAGAGTTTGCGATATTTTGAGGTCCAAAACAGATGGGGAAATTTCAATAACTTCCTCTACTTATATTGAAAACATTCGAATTATAAATAGCGAAGGAACAGATGTTTCTCAAAAAGGGACTTTTTACGGTATATATGGAGGTGTAATATATCCTGGATCCGCTTCTGCTATTTGGCGAATTTTTATAAGTAAAAAATTTGAAAAGTTACCAGATGATATTGTGAATGAGATAATAGAACTTTATACACTATCATCTAATGTTGTGGAAACAAAAGGTGGCAAAATGAAAGTGATGTTTATGCCAAATAGTATGCATACTCTTAACGGGAGAATTTTTAGTGGAACAAGTTCTAAAAGTATTTATGAGAAAATCTCACCTGTTGCCGATAAAATTGGAGAAAAAATATTTAATGAAAAAATAACAATCTATGATGATTCATTAAATGATAAATATCCTGGAGCAAGAGCTTTTGATGATGAGGGTGTAGAAAGCAAACCGTTAACAATTATAGAGAATGGGATATTAAAAAGTTTCTACTATGACCTGAATTATGCAACTAAACTGAATGCTGAATCTACTGGACATGGGTATAAAGTTCTCCAATGGGGAGGAGAACAGATAACACTAAAACCTATACCCGCGCTTGCTCATATGACTATAAAACCTAGTAAAAAATCCTTTTCAGAATTAGTGAAATCAATTGATAGAGGTATAATTATAGAAGGTGCGCTTGGAGCTCACAGTGGAAATATTCCTAATGGGGATTATTCTGTTGGTGTTAATCCTGGACTATATGTTGAAAATGGTGAAATTATAGGTCGTGTAAAAGATGCAATGATAGCAGGTAATATTTATGAAACAATGAAATATGTTATTGATATTGGTGATACATTGCATCCTTCTTTTATAGGTTTAGGTAATTATAATGCATGGGTGCCAGCAATATTATTTGATAATATAAGTGTTGCAACAAAGTACTAAATAGCTGTAACCTTAAATCCTGTATTAGGATAGCCCTTTTGATTAAGATGTCTATTTTTAAATTCTAACCTGTCTACTTTTAAAATTTATATAGCACTGTAAACTTAAGTAATTGAAATTAAAAATAGTTTGTTCTATAGTAAAGGTTAAATTTTCATTGAAATAATTAACCTGAATAAAAGTGATTGGAACGTTTACCCTTAATAGGTGGTAAAAACCATAGAGACCCCAAAATGAACATTATTAAAGTAAAAGATCTAAAACGAATATATTATGCAAAGGTTGGTGTCCTACGACGCAAAGTAAAAGAAGTATTAGCGTTGGATGGTATTAACTTCGGTGTATCACAAGGAGAGCTATTTGGGCTACTGGGACCAAATGGAGCTGGTAAGACAACAACTGTTAAGATATTAACCACACTGCTCACACCAACAGCAGGACAGGCCTATGTTTTGGGTTATGATGTTGTTCGAGAAGTGGAACAGATACGACCACGCATTGGCTTCATCTTTGGTGGTGAAAGGGGACTCTACTGGCGATTATCTGGTTATGACAATCTGGTATATTTCGCTAACTTATACCATATTCCACCAGATGTGCAAAAAAAGCGTATCCCTGAACTTATGGAACTAGTAGGGTTAAAAGGACGAGGAAATGAGAAGGTTCAAGGTTACTCACGAGGTATGAAACAGCGTTTGCATATCGCCAGAACTTTACTGCATGACCCCGAAGTTCTCTTTTTAGATGAGCCAACGATGGGTTTAGACCCAGTAGGTGCAAGGGAACTGCGTCAAGCCATAAAGAATTTACAGGTGGAGAAAAAGACTATCTTGCTAACTACTCACTATATGTTTGAAGCTGATGCTATGTGTCAGCGTATTGCAGTAATAAATCATGGGAAGATCGTGGCTCTGGACACCCCAACTGGGCTAAAGAATTATGTTCAGGATCTATCGATTGTAGAGATTGAAGTGTTTGGAATTCCGTCTGAAGCGAAACAGCGTATACAGTCTTTGGAAGGTGTAGATATGGTTTCGATAGAGAACCGAGACCAAAAACAAGCATTACATATTCACTCAAGCGATGGGTCAGGTATTGTAGCACCAGTTGTCAGTACTTTACAGAATATGGGCTTAAGGATAGGTAATGTAGTTGTTCGAGAGCCTTCGCTTGAAGATGCATACGTACGATTGGTCGGAGGTGAAATATAATGCTATCAAAATTACGAGTAGTCTGGACAGTTTTTTACCTGTATCTAAAGCAAATAGCTATAGACGGATTTATTATTTTTACTGTCATTATACAACCACTATTGGTAGCACTACTGGCAATTTATATGCTTCGGGATACTGAGGGCTTCCAAGCCATTTATGTAATTGTGGGAAGTGCACTGACTGGGTTATGGAGCGGTACTCTTTTTTTTAATTCTTTCAATGTTCAGGGTGAACGCTGGAGTGGTTGTTTAGAAAACATAGTAGGTAGTCCTACACACTTACAAACAGTAGTCCTTGGCAAGGCATTAGCTAATATAACAATATCCATCAGCTCAATGATCTTTAGCTATCCAATTGCTGCATTTCTATTTGGTTTTAAACTAACAATTGCTCACCCAACTCTGTTTATAGTGTCACTTATACTAACGATATTAGCACTTATGTCACTGGGTTTAGTTATTGCTCCTATTTTTTCTCTCAACCCAGGAAACATCTTATGGGTTAATGCATTTGAGTTTCCTATGTACATCGCGGGTGGCTTCCTGTTCCCAGTATTAATGTTGCCTGTTTGGACAACACCTATTAGTTACATTTTATCTCCCTATTGGGCTGCAAGAGCGTTGCATGCAACATCAAGTGGTAATGCTCCTCTTAATGATGTGTTCATTAGTTGGGGATTAATTGTTTTTCTCAGTTTAGTATATTTATACATCTCATCCTGGTTATTCAGAGTACTTTTAAAAAAATCTAAGGAGAAAGCAACATTAGGATTGCAATAAGAGGAGATTTCTATGCGTAGATTGATTGCTTCTTTGAGAATATTTGTTAGTGGAGCTTGGTTATCATATATTGCACTTTTCCACTGGACTCATCCAGCCAGCTATATAGCTTCAAAAATTGTCATGCCAATTGCTAGTATGCTATTTTTTTTATACCTGGGGATGTCAGCCACTGGACATGATACAGCCCAGTTCTATATTGTAGGGAATGCATTACAAATAGTTGCTGTTAGCGCTATCTACGGAGTGACAATGACTGTAAGCCGTGAACGCAATATGGGAACACTAATCTACCTGATCGGCTCTCCAGCTAATCGATTGGCTATCTTTATGGGTCGGGCTTTTTTTAATATTCTGGATGGTATGCTTGGTGTAGTGATCGGTTTTATTGTAGGCGATCTTATAGGGCTAGATTTAACTTCAGCTAATTTGCCTGGTTTGGCAATAACGATATTGATTTCTTCTATCAGCACTTGTGGGCTAGGACTTATGCTTGGTAGTATTAGTTTAACAGCACTTAATGTGATGTTTGTCAACAATACAATTTTCTTTTTACTACTTGTATTTAGTGGAGCAAATCTACAATTAGACAAGATGCCAGCTTGGATGCAGGTTGTCAGCAAATGGTTGCCACTCACTCGAAGCATTAAGTCTGCTCGGTTGTTTGTAAGTGGCGCATCATTAACTGAAGTATCATTGCTACTAGCAAGCGAATTTGCTATTGGGCTCGCCTATGCATTAGCAGGTTTTATTTTCTTTCGCTGGTTTGAGTTTCAGGCAAGAAAGCGAGGAACACTTGAGGCATTCTAAACAGTTTACCAGCTTCCTCCTCCGCCTCCACCAAATCCTCCTCCTGAAAATCCACCTCCACCACTAAATCCACTTCTGCCTGAAGCAGCACCTCCAGGAGTTGAAGCAAATGCAGTATCCACATTATTTGTAAGATCACTAATCATACTTGTGAATATAACAGCATTAATAGTATCAAAATCACCCTCATACCAGTCTGATGGTCTTTCAAAGATTCCTTCAAACTGTTTAGCCCACTGCTTTTCAACACCTAATGCCATGGCATAGGGTAGGAATTTTTCAAACATCTCAGGACTTTTTTCAGGTGCATTAAAGAACTTCAACCTATCTTCCTCTGTTACCTGGAGAAATTCCTTAAATCCTAGAATTGCCTCATGTGTCAGCTTACCCTTTCTTGTTTTTCTTGGCATTGCTCTACCAAAAAGACCTATTATAATGGCAGAGATTATATTTATAATTACAAATATACCAGCTAAAATATAGTATCTATTTCTTACACTGTCAGGATTTGTTGGAAAATAATCTTTCTTTACTAAAGTTTCATATGTCACCGATTTTATGCCTGGTAGATTTTCATAGAACTTACCTTTAAGTTCAGATAATCTAACAATTGTTCTTCCAGTTAAAGGTTTTTCTTCAGAAGTTTCTTCTTTTATTATCTTTCCTTTTTTATCAAATATCTTTAGAGTAGATAACATTCCTTCTTCTTGAGTAGTATATTTTTTTTCAGTTATTAAATCCCCACCTTTATTGAAAATTCTAATAAAATCAAATATTTTTTCCATAAAACCAGGTTTTTTAGTAAAAATAGCATTAAAGAGGTCTCTTTCATGAGATTCTAAATTTTCATCTGCCTCTTTTAACTTGATGAATTCATACTCTCTTTTTGTTTTTAAGAAGCCTTTTTCTTTTATTTCTCTTATCCTCATATAACCTTTTACTGCTAAATCAATAATAGTAGCTGAAATATCTCTTAGATCAGCTCTTTCGTCGACTATGGAACCTATTTCCATAGGGGTTAAATCATCAGGCGGAGAATAGATAGGAATTATTATTCCTTTTCCAGCTGGGTCTTTTCCATATTTACTCCAAATAAAAGAAAGAGCACCTAATGTAATAAGTGGAACAATAAATACATAAAGGGCTATTAAGTATGGAAGATATTTTAGTAATAAAGAGCCAACATCTGTTGAATATTTTTTAGGGACTTCTTTTACTATTCCTTTTGGCCAACCTAATACGATTGTTAAACCTTCTCCAGGAGAGAGTACTCTGGTACTTGAAAAGTAAGTTTCAGTTTCGCTTAAAATTTCACTTTCACAATTTTTTGCTCGAGATCCTTCTTTGCCCGTATAGCATGTTAATTTAATATCATTTGCGTTAGCTTTTTGTGGAAGTGTTACTTTGCAGGATGCATTATAAATATTGACAAGCCACCTATTTCCTGTAACATTCCAATATAGTTCATCGTGTTCATCAAAATAATTTAGTGCCCCATCCATTTCGTAAGTAATAATATAGATATTCTCTCCAGTTACATATATATTTGGGTCACCAATTTTAATGCTTATAAAATCTCCTTCAGTACTGGTATCATATCTATATTTTGATCCAGTTTCATCAACTACGCTTAATACTCTAAAATCGAGTTTATAAATTCCCTCTTCTGTTTTATACCGAATTGGAATATCTCTATATATGCCATGTCTATCTTGAGGACCAAAATCATAAGCTATCTTTTCTGTAACTACTATTGAGCTATCACTATTTATTGTTATATTCACATCAAATTCATTTATCTTCTCATCCTGGGCAAGTGCTGAACCAAAAGGAAGAAGAATGGTAACTATGAAGATCGAAATAAAAATGAGTTTAAACTTTCCTTTTCCCATTTTTCTCAAATATTAATTAATATATTTTAAAATTTTTACAGCGTTCTATAGAACTTTATTTTTTAAGTTCATAGTTTTAAAGTATTTCAACAAGGTTTTTATTATTTGAAATAACTTAAAATTTTACTTTTACAGCTTCTCTTTCTTCTGGTCTTTCAACCTCAAACATTTCTCTCTTTGGGAATTTTCCACTAAAGAGTGCTGTTACTAAAGTGTTTGGAAATACTTCTCTCGTAGTGTTGAAATCTCTTACTACACCATTATAGTAACGCCTTGAAGATTCTATCTTGTTTTCTGTTTCTTCCAAGTCATCTTGAAGGGATAGGAAATTCTGATTTGCCTTTAATTCGGGATAATTTTCTGCTACAGCGAACAGTGTTTTCAGTGTGGAGGTAAGACCACTTTCAGCTTCTGCTCTTTCTGCTGGATTACCCGCCCCCATAGCGACTGATCTTGCTTTTGTTACTTCCTCAAAAACAGATTTTTCGTGAGAAGCATAACCTTTCACAGTCTCTACAAGATTTCCGATTAAATCATATCTTCTCTTTAACTGAACATCAATATCACTCCAGGCAGCATCAACTTTAATATTACTACCAACCAATCTGTTATAGATACCAACTATGAAAGCCCCTATTACTACGATGATGGCTAAAATAAATAAGAAAACATACATTTACTCTCCTTTCTTAAAAATTTAATTTTATTTTTTAAAAATTTGTACTGTAATTATTATGAAATTTCTCTAATTATCGCAGATTGTATTATCTACATATTATATCTAAAGATGAATTAAATTGTAATAAAAGTAATTTTATTTCTTTACCCTATCTTTTGTCAATAGTAATAACTACACCTAAGTGGTCAGAAGCTGTGCTTTCAGGTATTACAAAATCACTTGCAGCTAAATCAGGGGATATCCAGATGTAATCTATGCGTTTATCGGGATTATCTGAGGAATAAGTAAAACCGTTTCCAGTGCCAGCTTCAATAAAGGTATCTAACAGTCCTGAATTATAATATATCTGTGTTTCAGGGTAGTGTGGTTTAGCATTCATATCACCTAAAATTACTGTCTTATCACTACCTCTCCAATAATCAACAATTGCTTCTATTTGAGGTTTGCGAATATGATTATCCTCTTCAACATGATGTAGATGTGTTGCTATCATAAATAATTCTTCATTATTTCCCAAATCAATATTTGCCCATATAAATCCTCTTTGAAGAGGAACATCTCCTTTGGGTAAAAGTTCATTTTTATATTTTAAAATTGGATATTTGCTTAGTATTGCATTTCCAAATAGGGGATCACCAACAGGACCATATATATATGGCATATTTAATCTCTGAGATAACCATGTAAGCATATCAACTGAACCATTTATAAACCAACCTCTTGAAACTTCTTGTAATGCAATAATGTCAGCATCACTTTCTTCAATTACCCTTGCAAAGGCTTCCATACATAAATATCCTTTTGTATCAAATCCCTGATGAAGATTGTATGTCATTACTCGAATGGGGTATCCTTTACCTGATAAGTGTTTAGATTTTTTCCATCCTATTACATTGACTAATAATGAAAATATAAGAATTAAAATAATAGTAATTAAAGAAATATTTTTAGAGTCTATTCTTATTAAATTTATCTTTTTCTCTTCATTTACTAAATTTAATCTCCTACCTTCATATAATTTAAATGAGGAAATTAGTGTGCAAAAAAATAAAATTCCAGCAGAGATAGTAGGTAGGATTTGATTATTTATAGGAAGCTTTATATCATAACCAGCATAATAACCAAATAGCATTGCTACAAAAAGCATCATTCCAATACCATAAAAAATTGTACTTCGCCAAAACCCATTAGATGTAACTTTGGATTCTAAACCTATTAGAATAAAGGTAAATTCACTTGCAAGTATTATCTGACCTATAAAGAGCAGTATTATTGCAATATTTCCACCCATTTTTATTAAAGGGAAGAACAATATTAGCAATATTGCTCCAATAACTCCTGAAATTAATAACCATCTTTTATACAAATTTCTTAAGATAAAGGCTGAAAACAAAATTGCAATAATATTTCCTAAAGTTATGAATATTAAAACTATAGGTTGAGGTAACCCTGTAATAACTGTTTCATATCCGATATTTTGGAAAAATAATAATTGTAGAAATAAAAAGGAACCCCATGCCATTATTGGTATACTAAATAAGAAATTTGGTTCTTTTCTCAATATACTTTTTTCTTTTGTAAAAAATCCAGTTTTTCTTATCCAGTTAAATAGAAGATAGAATTGAGCTATTGTTAATATAAGAATTAGAAAAAATGAAATGATATTGGATTGCCAATTGATGTCATAAGTTCTAAAAGCTCCAAGAATTGCTGTATCTAATACAAACCCAGAAAGAATTCCCAAAATATATTCACTTGTTTTTACATTCCTGTTATTTCTACTCCACATATAGCTTAAATATGAAGGTATAAATAGAATAAAAAGGGCAGTTCCTAAAGTACTTAGGTAAAAATCAATATATGGAGATGAAAAAATCTGTTCAAGTAATCTAATTAAACCAACTCCTAAAGTAGTTATAAAAAGAGTGAGTTTGATTCCAATAAATCGACTAATAAAAGCAAATAGAAATGATGTTAAGAAAACAATTGCAGCATATATTCCCAATTGAATAGTACTCGCTCCCATTGAATCACCATAAACATAAACTATTGTTGGAATAAGTATTCGTAGAGTTTGTAACCCAAATAATACTGTAATTGCAGGTAATAAAATGTCATATGTAGAATCTTTGATAAAATTAAAATTTATTTTTCTCACCTTACTGATCCTCCTTTATCAAAACTTCTTTTGAAAATTATTAAAACGTATCTTATTTTAACAAGAATATCAGAATTTTTTAAGTTAATATTAGTTTAATAGATATTTTTTTGATTTTAATTAATATGTAATAAAATAGAAACATGGCTTTTTTAAAATACAAAGAATGTTGTAAAATATTCGTTTAAAAAATTAAATACAAGATAAATATACAAAAACTGAGGAACTCAATTTATTTTATGTCATGAGGTTATAAGTATGAAAAAGAGATTAAAGATTTTAATTACTTCAGGATCTACAAGAGGACCAATTGATGCAATGAGATATATCACAAATAAATCCACAGGTAGATTAGGTACAGAGATAGCCAAGGAAGCACTTAATCAGGGTGCACGAGTTACTTTCATATATGGGAAGGGAAGCATTGTACCAGATATAAAAGATGTGGGAGAGAACTTATATTTAAATCTAAAATTAATAGAAATTATAACAGTTAGTGATTTAATAAAATCTATAAATCAGGAGTTAAAATATGGAACTTATGATGTTGTAATTCATAGTATGGCAGTTTTAGATTATGTTCCAGATAAATATATAAGTGATAAAGTTGCTTCTGGTAAAGATGAGTGGATAATAAGATTAATCAAAACCCCAAAAGTAATTAAGATGATAAAAGAAATAGCCCCAGATATATTTCTAGTAGGTTTTAAATTAGAGTTTAATAAAACCAAAGAAGAGTTAATTAAAATTACTCATGAGGTATTAATAAAGAGTAATTCTGATTTGATGGTGGCAAACGATTTAAAAGATTTAGAAAAAGAAAGGCACGTAGCGTACTTTGTAGACAAAAATGGAAAAGTTATAGACGTTAAAAAGGGTAAAAAGAATATAGCTAAGAAACTAGTTAAATTTATATTTGAAGAATTAAGATAAAACTTATAAGATGTAGGGCAAGGCTTTAGCCTTGCTTAATAATGTAATCCTGAAGGGTTGCTTTACATAATTTAATGTAAATTATATTAATTATTAATTTATAAAATAATAAAGCCTGGAGGATAAAATGTTAAAAGGAAAAACAATAATTTTAGGAGTTACAGGTGGAATCGCTGCATATAAATCAGCAAAACTTGTGAGTAGGTTGAAGGATTTAGGGGCAAATGTAATAGTAATAATGACTAAAAATGCTACTGGGTTTATAACTCCACTTACTCTTCAAACATTATCACAAAATCCGGTGTATATTGATATGTTCAAACTAATTGAAAAAGCTGAAATAGGTCATATCTCTCTATCAAAAAGAGGGGATATAATTGTGATAGCACCAGCAACAGCTAATATTATTGGAAAGATTGTATCAGGGATTGCAGATGATCTTTTAACTTCAACAGTCATGGCTTCTACATGCCCAAAACTGATTGCACCAGCTATGCACTCCTCAATGTATGAAAATCCAATAGTCCAACAAAATATTAAAAATTTAGAAGATTTAGGTTTTGAATTTATTGGTCCAGAAACTGGAAAACTGGTAAGTGGTGATATAGGAATTGGTAGATTAGCAAAAATAGAAGATATTATAAATAAAATAATTGAAATCTTAAAAATTAAGAAACGTTAAAGAGCAAAAAATAGTAAATAAAAATTATGAGATAGCTGCTAAACACCTCTCATACGAGATACTGGAGGAGAAACTTATAGACCTTCTTTATAGATTATAAACCTTCCCGGTTGTATGCATTAACTAAGAAAACAAAAGGTTTTTGTAAAACTCAAAAATCTATGATGAAAAAATATATTTATTATTATTAATTATTTAAAAATTGAGATTATTCTCCAAACTAAGCCAGCAAATAAAAGACCATAAATTATTGATAATATTGTTAAACTTAATGCTTTTTTAAACCCAAATTCTTTAATAAGCACTCCTAAAGCAATTATGCACGGGATTCCAATTGTAGAAGCTATTCCAAATGTGTAAATTTGAAGAGGATTTAAAGCTAAAGATATATTACTACCTAAAACTGATAAAAGCATCGTTAAAGTTAAATCTTTTTGTAAAAATCCAAATACTAAGGGGATAATAGTTACATCGGGTAATCCCAGCCAAGTAGTAATTGGTGAAAAGGGTTTTATTATGATGTTTGTAATCCCAGTTATTTCAAAAATGCCATAAGCTATTCCTCCTAAAGCTAAAAGTGGCATAACTACATACACAAAATCCTTCATCCTAATCCAGCTTTTAGCAAGAACATTTCCAAGTAGCGGTTTTCTATAAGGAGGAAGTTCTAAAAGTAAAGGTTCCATCTCTATATGAATAACTTTTTTTATTCCAAAAGCCCAGATTAAACCAGTAACAAATGAAGTAGCAAAAACAGAAAAAGCCAACTTTATACCTCCATAGAATCCGACTATACCCATTATTATTGCAATTCTTGAGGAGCAAGGTACAAAAGTAAAAAATGATGAACAGTGAAATTGTTCTTTTTTACTGGACAAAACCCTGGTTGCTCTACATGCTGGTGCAGTACAACCTAAACCTAATACTAAAGGAATAAATGATTTTCCGGGTAAACCTATTTTTTTCAAAAACCTTTCCGCATTAAGAATAAATCTGGAAAGAAGTCCTATGTCTTCTAATAAACCCAAAATCAAATAAAACAAAAACACATAAGGTAAGGCAATGGAAACACCTGCTGCAAGTCCGGTTAGGCCTTGAATCAATACTGTACCAATAATAGAATGCTCCACTGCACCAAAAGACGATAAAAGCTCCTCGGTCAAGTCCATAAGAATCTCTTGTGTTAAATTACCAAGATATAATAGTATTCCAAAGATAGAAAGAAGGAGTAAACCAGTAGTAAGCGGACCCCAGACTTTATGCAAGAGAATATCATCAATCTTTTCTTGTAGTCTTTTTTCTTTTCCCAAAGGAACTATTTGGGTAACCTTTTCTGCAATAAACGAAGCTGTGCCATATCTAGTTATTGCTATATCTTCTGCAACTTTTGGATGATGTTCTTCCAAATCTTTCTTTACTTCTTTAATTACTTTTTTATTCCTCAAATATTTATAGAAATCTTCATCTTCTTCTAAGGTTCTTAAGGCAATAAATCTCTTTGGTAGTCTACTTTCTTTTAATCTTAATTTAATCTGTTTTATTGCTTTTTCTATATCATCATCATATTCAACCCTAAAACCTTTTACTTCTTCTTTAATTCTTAATAATGAATCTATGAGATTATCTATCCCCCTTTTAGTTAGGGGATTTATAAGAACAATTGGAACATTAAGAAGTTTTCCCAATTTTTTGCAATCAATTTTTATTCCTTTCTTTTCAGCATCTTCAACAAAATTTAAAGCTATAATAGAGGGTATTTCCGCCTCCAAGATTTGCAAAACCATATAAAGACTTCTCTCGAGAGAAGTTGCGTCAGCAATTATTATTACTCCATCTGCTTTTTCTTCAAACAACACCTTTTCAGTAATCTTTTCTTCTTCACTTCTATCAGAGATAGAGTATATTCCTGGTGTATCTACAAACTCAATTTCCGTATCATTAATTTTCTTTTTGGCTTTGACAACCTCAACAGTAGTTCCGGGATAATTAGACACTACAACTCTTGGACCAACTAATGCATTAAGTAAAGATGATTTGCCTGAATTTGGCTGTCCTATTAAAAGTATTTTATGATTTTTAATCTTCATAATACTATCCTAAAGATTCTTAGACGGTACCCTCAATAGATATCTTTTTTATCAACTCGTTTATAAATTTTTGCAACTGTTCTGGTAAACCTTTAATTTCTATATCCAAAAAACCACGTACAATAAGCGACTTGGCAGTTTCTTCGTCAATCCCTCGAGACATCAAGTAATTTAGCTCCTCACCTGATATCCTTCCTATCCCCACCTCATGTGATAAATCTGTTTTAGAATTAATTGCTTCTAAGGCTGGAATTGTTTCAATTTTCCCTCTATCATTAAGTAATAAACCATCGCATTCCATATGCCCCTTTGTATTCTCCCCTTTTCCCTGTATATGCCCTCTTGTAATAACTTTTCCACCCTTGGAAAGTGTCTTATTTATAATTTCAGATCTCGCATTTTTCTCTTTTAAAAATACTTCATCGTTAATATTAAAATTGGAATGCTCTTTAGCGTAAACAACGGAAATAAATCTCGTTGTCCCATTTTCCTTGACATTTGTAATTGAGTGAGATTGTTCCTTTTTAGGGGGAGAAAGCACTATATAATTAGAAATAAAAATTGCATTCCTTTTCACTAATGTGCTGCTTTTTGAAAAGACCGAAGTTGTGGGTAGCCAGTGATGGATTCTTGTAACTGAAAGTGAAGCATTATCTTTAATTAAATAGTGGCTAATTCCCATATGTTTACATTCCTGAATGGAAGTTGTACACCCTGATATAAGATGAGCTTTGGAATTCGGTTCAGCTACAAAAATATTATGTATTATTTGAGATTTACTCTTTTTCGTATAAAAGCATGCTTGTATAGGGAAATCTATTTTAGCATTGGGAAGCACTCTTATGAAATAACCCAAAGGTTTTTTGGGAATTGATTTGACGTAATTCCTAAGCCACAAATGCTTCTCAATAGCTTTATTTAAAGGAGAAATTTCCAATTTTCCATTCAAACTTTCTATATTTGCTATGTAGTCATCGATGATAAGGAAAAATCCGGAACGATCCTTATTAGAAGAACTATAACCAACATAATGTAGTATCTCTTCATCTACAAAGTTCCTAATTTTTGACATTTTTATCACTACAAGAAAAACATCTATAACAATCTTCGTAACCACACTCTTTTATCTTATCAAAAATATCGGAAGGATTAGTTCCGCATACCAATTTGCCATCGATCATCACGTAACCAGCATCCATATTTACATAATCTAAAATACTGCCACTATGAGTTATTATTATTGCGGACCTCCTTCTCTTAATTAAAGGTAAATCTTTTTGCAACATCCTTTTGATAGATTTAGAAACAATTTTTATATTCTCAACATCTATCCCCGAATCGGGCTCATCCAACAACGATAAGTCGGGTTTTTGTAATAGTAATTGCATTATTTCGCAGGTTTTCTTTTCTCCTCCTGAGAACTCTCTATTAATATCTCTTTCCAACAGTTTTTTTATATTAAGTTCCTTAGCAACATCTTGAATCTCTTTTTGGGATGTATTTATAATCTCCAAAAATTTTTTCAGCTTTACTCCTCTAATAACTGGTGGGTTTTGAAATCCAATTCCTATTCCTTTACGTGCCCTTTCATAAATGGGTAAACCCAATATTGAATTGCCTTTAAATATTATGTCTCCTTTTGTTATTTTAAGATGGGGTAATCCCATTATCGCCCCAAGAAGAGTAGACTTACCAGAGCCATTCGGACCAAATATTATGTGAGATTCTCCCTCACTTATGGATAAATTTATTTCTTTGAGAATCAATTTTTTTTCAGCTTTGACCCACAAATTTTTAATTTCTAATAAATACTTTTTTTTCATTTCAATACATTAATTTCTTTTGCTATATTTTTACTTAAAGCAAATTTTTTATTTTTTACTTTAACAACTATCCCACTGGAGATTTCATTCATTAATATTATTTTATTTCCAGGAAATATCCCCAAACTTACTATTCTCTCAAACTGTTCATTGTCGGGAATGGTAATATCAGTAATTAAACTCTCTTTGCCCAATTTAGATTTAGTTAAAGGTATTCCCCTTTCTTTAAATGTGGATAATTTTTTTATATTCTTAATAACTTCTTCAGAAACATAATGTTCGAGAATATGAGCAACTTCATGTGCCTCTTCTTCATTTTTTGTCTTCTTAAAATAATTTTCGAGGACAAGATGTTTTTTAACAATACCTCTTGCTTTAGCTTCTCCAATTTTAGTCAATTTAAAAAAAATTTTTTCAATCCGTATAAGGTTTTCCTTTTCAAGATCTTCAATCGCTTTTGATACAAAAGAATGAGAAACCTTAATTTTCGCTTTTACAGATTCCAGTGAAACTTTATCTTTTCTTTCACCTAATATTCTTAATATATCCTCTTTTACTATCTTCAAAGTATCAAATTCTTTATTCATATTACTATTACTGTCTAACCTTTTTCTATTTATATTCAAATTATCCTATCCCGAGCAAACTTCCGACCTGATATATGAGAGTTGAGACCACCCAGCCTAACGCTGTTAGATATCCAGCGTTGAACAACATCCACTTCGTGCCGTACTCGTGACGCTGAGCAGCTATAGCAACCATACATGGGATGTAGAGCAGCACGAACACATTGAAGGCTACAGCAGACAAGGGCGTAAAGCTATTTTGCAGAGCTTCAATAAGTGCTGTTTCTTCCTCTTCCTCCTCTTCAGCCTCACCAACATAGATCTGGCTCATAGTGCCAACCACAACCTCCTTGGCTACGAATCCGGTGACCAATGCTCCAGCTGCCTCCCAGTTTCCAAAACCAGCTGGAGCCAGGATGGGAGCAATAGCAGCACTCATCTTTCCAAATAGACTGTCCCTTGTATTTTCTACCCCCCAGGGGATATTCATCAAGAACCAAAGAATAATGGCTACAAGCACAATAATGATTCCCGCTTTACGCAGGAAAAACGAACTGCGCTCCCACATGTGAATTAATACACCCTTCAGAGTTGGCATTCGATAAGGTGGTAGTTCCAGTACGAAAGGCGCTGCTGGCTTGCCCTTAAAGATTGTTTTTTTGAAGATTATACCACTCACAATAGCTAAGAAAATTCCTAACATGTATAGGAGAAATATGAATCGTCCCGGGTTGGCTGAAAAGAAAGCAGTGGCAAAGATAGCATAAACTGGTAGTCGTGCTCCACAACTCATCATTGGTGCCAACATGCCAGTTAACACGTGGTCATCCTCATTTTCGAGTGTTCGAGTGGCATAGACAGCAGGCACTGTGCAGCCAAAGCCAATGAGCATGGGCATGAAGGACTTACCGCAATCCAAATGTGTGCATCAGCCTGTCCATGACGAAGGCAGCACGAGCCATGTAGCCAGAGTCTTCCAACAAAGCTAAGAAAAAGTATAAGAACAAAAGAACTGGTACGAAAACCAGAACTCCGCCCACTCCGGCGATGATACCGTCTACCATAAGCGATTCAAACCAAGTGCCACCCAAACCTATTGCGTTAAGGATAGCTACTACCCACCTGGTGATAGGTCCACCAATAACACCATCCACCCAGTCCAGGTAAGCACCTGAAACACCTGCTGTCATCTGGAAGACAAACCACATAGCAACAAGGAAGATGGGAATACCTATAATACGATTAGTTATTACTTTGTCAATCCTGTCTGAAAGAGTAATTCGGTCCACAGCTGGGCGTTGTACCACCTCTTTGACTAAGCCACTGATAAAGCCATATCTCCTGTCAGCAATGATGGTCTCAGCATCAGCGCCATAAACGTTACTCAGGTGTTTTATGCTCTTACGAGCCTGGGTAAGTATCTCCTCTCCTTCATCTACAGCCTTAATCTTAGGAATTATCTCTTTATCCTCCTCTAACAACTTGATAGCTAACCAACGAGAGGGGTAGTGCTCAATAAGTACTGGTACTTTATCGATGACTTCCTGCAGACGAGAAATCTCCTCCTCTAATTCACGTCCATAATTCACAAGGCGAATACCTTTAGTATAAGCCAATTCATGCATTGTCATAATACATCCTCCTTTTAAATTTGTTTATTTTTAATATGTAATTGGTTATTTAGCAGCTGCTGTTAGAACAGCTTCATGTATTAACTCATGAATTCCCTTGCCCTTGTTAGCAACTGTGGTTACCACGGGTGTGTTTTTTAAACCCTTGGCTAACATTTCAGTGTCAATTTTCAGTCCCCGCGAATCAGCGATGTCGCTCATGTTTAGTGCAATGACCAGTGGAATATTTAGTTCTAAAATCTGGATTGCTAAGTAGAGGTTGCGCTCTAAATTAGCAGCGTCGACAACATCAATTACTACATCAGGCTTTTCTTCAATAATATAATCACGAGCGATTACCTCCTCTAATGAGTAAGCTGTCAGACTGTAAGTTCCAGGGAGGTCAACAACCTGTATCTCTAAATCACCATGTTTATAGGTTCCCCCCTTCTTCTCAATTGTCTTCCCCGGCCAGTTTCCTACATGCTGACGAGCTCCAGTGATGGCATTGAAAACAGTGCTCTTGCCAGAATTGGGGTTACCAGCTAAGGTATTACGAGTTTTTTTGTCATTTAATCCTCCTACCAAATATTAAGCATTACATCAGGCTGTTTGAAAACCTGAAAAATTTAATTTTGTTTAAAAATGAAAACCTTTATTTATGAGTTTTTTAATTTAAGATTCATTTAAAAAATACTTTTTACACAGTCTAACATTTAACTTTTACAAAGCCAGTGGTATCATACAGCCTCCTCTGTTGGCACCTCAACTATGATATTTGATGCCTCATCCTTGCGAAGGCTGAGGTTGTACCCCTTGACCTTAAACTCGATAGGGTCGCCCAGGGGTGCAACGCGCACCACTTTAACTTCAGTACCACTAACAAGCCCCATGTCCATTATGCGTCGTCTCACCGGTCCCTGACCACCTACACGCACAACGATACCATGCTGTCCGACTTTCAACTCATGCAGTGGCATCTGGTTTATTGAACTTTGTTTCTCAAAATGCATTTTTGATTCCTCCTTTTCTAAATTTAATTGTAGTGATTTGACCACTACATTTTTAGTTTTAGCTTCCTCAGTTTCTACATGTATTGACTCTGCCAGTCTGCGGGCTAGCGACACGTATAATGAACCAACCTTCAAAAGTAAGCTATTCTCTGATGTTGAAACTACCATAAATCGCGCACCCGACTGTATTCCCTTCTCATCCAAGTAGGACTGTGTAGCTTTGTCTACATCGCAACTGATTACATAGCCACACTGTCCAGCAGAGAACCCAGCTAAGAATATTAAGGGGCGCTCTGGAAGGATTCCATCAGCTCTAGGGATAAGCTGTCCCAGTGGGTTAACAGAAGGATGTTTTAGGAAAGCATCGAGACGATCAGCCACTAAGTCAGATGTTGTATGCTCCAGCTGGCAGGCAATATTGTGAGCCTGACTGTAATCAAAGCCCAGTTTCTCCACTAAAAAGACTTCCCACAGCCGGTGTCTGCGCAAGATATAGTAAGCCTGCTGTTCTCCCTCTTGTGTGAGCGATACCCCTTTATATGATTTATATACCACAAGTCCTTGGTCCTGCAATTTGTGGCACATCTCGTTTACTGAGACAGGAGAGATGGAGAGTTCCTGAGCAAGTTGAGATAGAGGAACTGGTTCGTTATCCACCCGCAGTCGTGCGATGGTGATCAGATACATCTGTATATTTTCACTAAGTGAAGTAAGATTTTTATTTTCCATAGTTAATGTTCACCATAAAAAATAATAATTAAATTTTAAGGTATGCCTTATTATAAATATGATTCCTCAGTTATGTCAAGTCTTTTTTTATAAAATCTAATCATTTTTAATATAAAATATTTCAAGTGGTAGGAGTTCACTTAAATTTCTTGAAAAATTTATCTTATATATGCTATTAATAAGATATAAAGATTTATGTACTCTAATAAAATCAATTAAAAGGGAGAGAAATGGAATTAATATTAGTAAGACATGGAGAAGTTGAAATAAGTAAGATTAACAATAATTTAAGAAAAATTTTAGAAACAGAATCACATGGAAAATATGAGGGTGCGCTTAAAAAATTAGATAATATAGAGTTAAGTGAGCGAGGTAATGAACAAGCAAAACTTTTGGGAAGATGGCTTCAAAAGAATTATGAAATAGATGTTTTTTATTCAAGTAAATTAAGAAGAGCTAAAGAAACCTCCGAAATTGTTAACAACTATTTAAATCTCCCGATAATTTTTAAAGATGAATTAAGAGAAGCAACATTTTATATTCCCGATTTTCTATCAGGTTGGTCTAGTCCATTTCAGTTTGGAAAAAATTTAGAAGACACAAATTCTATTGTAAAAGGTTTTATAAAAGAGGAAGATTTTGAAGTTGATAATTTAGGGCCAAAAAAAGATACATTTCTACAAACATATGAGATCTTTAAAAGCAAAATTGAAAAAATCATTAAAGAAATAATTGTTAAAAATTGGGATAAGACAATCTTAATAATTACCCACGGAGGGGTAATAGGTACAATAATAAGAAATATAATTGGAAGGCATGATATTACTATTAAAATGGATTTTACAGCAGTAAGTAAATTCTCCTGGATAAAAGAATATAATAGATGGCAAATAGATTTTTTGAATAAAACAGACCACCTTTAAGAAGCTTTGTCTGGTTAATAATTTTTATTTTAGGTTTATTTTCCCCTACTGCATGTCTATCACTACAAAAAATTTTATATTGGGAAGAAAGTCAAAAATAAATTAATATAAAACAATAATTTAAAAATTCAAATATAAGCAGTATATGAGTGAAAAATAATTTTAAGATTTAAGATGAAGATTAAAGATTTAAAGTTTGTAACCAAAATAAATGAAACTATAAGATCATATCCTAAACAATTTTGGATTATTTTTGGTGGTTCATTTATAAGTTCAATAGGGAGTGGATTAATATTTCCTTTCTTTGCACTTTATGTTAGAAAGAAGTTTGGTTTATCAATGACAGGCGTAGGATATACAATTGCAGCCTTCATTTTACCATCTATATTAGCTCAATCTATTGGTGGGCATTTAGCAGATAAATTAGGAAGAAAAATAATAATGCTAATCAGCCTACTCTTAAGTAGCTTATTTCTATTAGGTTATGGATTTGTTGAGACTATTACTTTATGGATATTTTTAACTATTCTTGATGGATTATTTGGTCCAATGTATAATCCAGCAGGAAATGCTATGATTGCAGATATAGTAGATTCTTCAAAAAGATTACGGGCTTATGGATTGCTTAGAATTATTCATAATTTGGGTATAGTAATTGGTCCCATAATTGGTGGATTATTAATTGCAAAAATATCATATCTTGTATTATTTATTATTGCTGCCATTACAAGCTTTATTTACTTTTTTGTGATACTTTTCTTCATAAAAGAAACAAAACCTGAGAAGCAAGAAGTTTATAGAAATAATTCAAGTGTTTTATCCGATGAAAAAGAGAATGATAACCTATCAAGAAAGGATAATCTATCATTAGAAGGTTATAAAAAGATACTAAATGATAGAATCTTCGTGTATTTCTGCCTAGTTACAACTTTGGTTTCAGTTGTATATTCACAGATGACTACAACCTTTCCAGTCTATATGAAGGAGAATTTTGGAATTTTAGAAAATAAATATGGGTTGATAATGGCGCTAAATGCAGGCATGGTAGTATTATTTCAGTATCCTATAACCAGAATTATTAGTAAATATAAAAAAACAACAATAATGGCATTAGGCACTTTTCTTTATGCTATTGGTTTTGGAAGTATAGGATTATCAAATTCCTTTCTTTTATTTGCCATAAACATGGCAATATTAACTGTTGGAGAGATGGTAATAATACCAGTAAATACGTCTTTTGTTGCAGATATATCTCCAGAAGATATGAGAGGTAGATACATGGGAGTGCTTGGAATAGCCAATATGTTGGGTTGGGGAATTGGACCCATTATTGGTGGATTATTTATTGATAAAGTAGGGGGAAACTTTATCTGGTTAATAATTTTTATTTTAGGTTTAATATCTTCCGCTGGATACCTATCGCTACAAAAGATTTTACCTAAGAAAGTTAAAGTAAATGAAATTAATAATTAAAATTGTTAAATTCTAATTAAAAATTAAGAAATAAAAGAGGTAGAAGTGAAATTTGAACAAAAAAAGCTAAATAAATTTAGAATGGGAGATATTAAAGCTGTTATTTTTGATTTGTGGGGAACACTTGTAAAAGATGAAAATATAGATGAGAGTAAAAAATTTCTCAATAAACTAAACAAGATATATTTATCTATAAAAAGCATAAACAGTATATATAACTATTTATACAAATTAAGTAAAAAACCCTCAACTGAACTAAATATAGAATTACCAGGAAAAATAAATTTTATCTCTAAGTTTTTTAGAATTATAAAGAGTGAGTATCAGGAGAGTCTAAAAAGACAGGAACAGATTGAATTAGACAAGGTTTTTAACAGAATTTTTAATTCATTTAATATAAAACTTAACAATAGCCAATCAACTGAAGTTTTAGGAGAGTATTATAAATCATGGTCAAATATGACAAAATTATATGATGATGTACTGCCTACTCTTGTTTACATTCATAATAAAGGTATCAAATTAGCTGTAATTTCTAATACCATATTTGAAGGAAAACTTCATGATAGTGACTTAAAAAGGTTAGGAATATTTAAATATTTTGACTTTACTATTTACTCATCAGATGTTGGGCTAAGGAAACCAGAACCCAAAATTTTTAAAGTTGCGTTAGAAAAATTGAAAGTCTCACCAGATAAGGCTATTTTTGTTGGTGATAGATTGTACGATGATATAAAAGGAGCTAAAAGTGTGGGAATGACAGCTATACTGAAAGAGAAGAGACCCTATACAGGTGAAGAAGAAATAGTACCAGACTTAGTTATAAAGAATATATCAGATTTAAAATTATATATATAAAACAAAAAATGAGAATAGATATTGAACCTATAGGAATAATACACTCACTATTTAAAAGAAAGGAAGATATAAGCACTATTGAATTTTCATCATCTAATGGGTTTGATGATGTTGAAGGAGAAATAGAGATTTTTAAAAAGTATGAGAAAGGATTAAAAGATATTGAGGGATTTTCTCATTTAATTATTATTTATCTTTTTCACAAAATTGAAAGTTATTCTTTACATGTAGAACCCTACCTTGATAAAAATTTAAGGGGCGTATTTTCAACTAGACATCCTAAAAGACCAAATAAAATTGGTTTTACAATAGTTAAACTACTTGAGAGGAATAAAAATATTTTAAAAGTTAAAGGGATAGACATGATTGAAGGTTCTCCTGTTTTAGATATAAAACCTTATACACATCGAGATAAAAAAGAAAATATTAAAATTGGCTGGTTAGAAGGATTACTTAATAAATATTAACAAATAAATTTTTATCTCTTATTTTCTTTTCTCTCGATTTATATAGTGGATAACCAACAGCAAGAATTGATACTAATTGATCTTTACTTTTTAAAATCTTTTTTATTTCAGGTTCTTTTAGTACCGATATCCCCATCCATACAGATCCTATTCCCATTGAATGAAGTACTAATTGGATACTGTATATAGAATTCGAGATGCTCTCTATCTCCATATCATGTACAAACTGATAAGCAATATCACTTTTTTCGTGATTACCCTTTTTATAGCCTCCCAGCATATTTAACAAAGGTCGAGTATTCCAGGCTACTATAATTAATGATGATTTTGTAATAACCTTTTTAGCCATGAGCATTATTAATCTAACTCGCAATTTATTAGGAAAGCTAACACTATTTGTTAATCTTTTATCCAATTTTCCATCATGAACTTCAGCAATTCTATTTTTTAAATTTTTATTGTATATAACATCAAATCTCCAGGGTCTTGAGTTGTGAGCAGATGGTGATAAATCTGCAACTTCAATAGCTCTAAGTATCTTTTCTTTTTCGACCTCTTTATCTGCAAATTTTCTAACACTTCTTCTACTTAGCAACGTTTCCTGTAATTCCATATAGATACCTTTCATTTAGAAAATATTTAATAAATATTATTTATGTTAATATGAAAGTTAGTAAAAAAATCTAACACTTTTAATAACAATAGATTAGCTTATTTTAAATAAAAGATATTATTTTATATTAATATCAGATATTAATGTTAAACATTCAATACTATTATTATCCAATTAGACTAACCTTCACTACTAAGTTTCTATTAAAAAAATATTATAAAATTAATGTTTAAGAAAGTATATAAAATAAATAGAAAAATTAAATATTAAACAAGCATTTATCAATGAAGTGAGTATTCTTTAATCTTTGTTAAATATGATAATAATTTAGATCTTATTAATAAACTTAGAGGGAATATGGATTATTATAAGTATAAAAATAAGCCTGGAGAGTTAGAAAGTAATAAAATTGATCAAGGGATTTTTGATTCTAAAATCCAGTACCTAATTTTATTTGCAGCTTTTATTCTTAATTCTTTAGCCAACTCTTCAGAAGATATTAGTTTTTCTAATGCTTTATTCCATGCACCTGATTCAATATATTCATGTAATATTTTTGTTCTCTCTAAAATTATTGCGTTTTCAGGGCTTACAAGTCTGCATGCTCCACAGTATAAGCACCAATTATCTTCCAATTTTAATTTACCTTCTTTCTTATTGTATGTAATTGCTTTAGTAGGACATACATCAGCTGCAGCTTTAAATCCTTTAGGCATTAGTTCATAATTTATAGATATTTTTCCTTCAATAGGTTTTGTAACTTTTATAGCATTATAAGGGCAGTCATAAACACATTTTGAGCAATAAGTACATTTTATTTTATCTATCTTTACATCTGTTATCTTCTTAATTTTTTCTATTTTTTTCTTTTTCTCTTGAGATTCCGTTAACTTTCTTTCTTTCTCTGAACCTTCAGCCTGCTCTTCTTTTTTAGAAACTTCAATTTCTTCTTCATATATAACTTCTATAGCTTCAAATGGACACCCTTCTTGACAGGCAAGTTTACAATCAGGTATACATTTTTTAACATCTACTTCTATCTCCTTAATCAAAGTAGGGAATGCTTCTAAATCTATTGAGGGAATTGATTCTTTATCATTTACTTCTAATTTAAATGCATTATATGGGCAAAGAATTACACATTCTCCACAATATATACATTTACTTGGGTCAGCATCAATTTTAGGTTTTTCAATTAATGAGCCATTCTCGATTTTTGCATCTATTAAACTAAGAGCTTCCTTGGGACATATTAATATACATATCTCACATCCACAACATAAATCCTTATCAAGTGTTAGTGAATATTTTTTTGTAATGGTTTTCATCTCAAGAATTAGCTTATCTCTTTTGTCTATTTTTACAGGAGTTCCCCTTTTCAAATTAAAACCTCCAAAAAAATTATTAAAATTTATTAAAAATGATTTTTATATGATTTTATTAAGTGCTGAATCAACTTTCACTATATGAAGATTAAAACCTAATTGTTTTATATCAACTCCAAGCGCAAGACAAAGTAATTCAGGGTAATAAAAAGTAGGTAAATTATATTTCTGATTAAATTTTCTCTCTACTACCTGCTGATTTCTATCAAATTGTGTCTGACAAAATGGACATAATGTTACAATACAATCCGCTTTGGATTCTTTTATATTATCCAAATTTTCCTTAGCAATTTTTAGTGATAGTTCCATATTTACTCCTAATAAAGGAGCACCACAGCAAAACATTTTCCTCACTCTGGGAACACTATCAGCACCTAAAGCAGTAATTAATTCATCTAAACTTTTTGGATTTTCTGGGTCATCAAAATTCATTATTTCACTGGGTCTAACTAAATGGCATCCATAAAATGCTGCAACTTTTAATCCATACAAAGGTTTTTTTATTATTTGAGATATTTGATCAGGTCCTATATCTAAATATAAAACTTCTGCGATATGTTTAACCACAGTGTTTCCATTATATTTTCTATTAGAGGATGATAATATTTCATTCACCTTTTCTAAAAGATTTTTATCTTCTGTTAAATAATGGCTTGTCTCTTTTAATGTCTCATAACATCCATTGCAAAGGGTAAGAATATCTTTCCCCAATTCTTGAGCAATAGAGAGATTTCTTGCTCCTATAGAAAGCCAGGTTAGCTCATTTACTGCCTTTATTCCTACTGGGTCTGGACAACAGGAAAAATCATCAGTTTCTGTTGTTTCAACCCCTAAAATTTCTAACGATTTTCTTGCAGCTACTTCCATATAGGGAAGGGAGGTTGGTATTAAACAACCTTTAAATAATAAATAATCCTTATTTTTGTTTTTTGTCTTATTTTCTACTTTAGATGTTTTTGCTACTTTCATATCTGTTCTTTAAAAAATGAAAACTCTTTAGATTTCCCTTTTTACTCTTTTTCTAAAAATAAATTTGAGCCAGTTTCTTCTAAGATTTTATTGATTTCTTTTTCTACGGAAACTTGGGATATTTTTGGTAAATTTAAAATATCCCTTCTTCTTTCTGAAGCTGAGCTAACAGAAGATGTTCTACCTGTTTTAGCTATCATTTTAAGTTCATTTATATATCCCTCTGGAATATCTCTAACTTTTGCTGCAATATTTTTTAATTTAGCTATAATCTCAGAGACAAGTATTTTTTGGGGACATCTTTCAAGGCAAGTGTGGCAATAACAACATAACCAGAGCAGATCATTAGTAATAATATCTTTTATCTCTCCTCGAGAGAGTGCTAACATAATCTTTCTTGGATTAAAATTTTCATTTACCCAAGCTACCGGACACCCTCCAACACAGGTACCACATTGATAACAGACCTGAACTTTCTTTTGAAAATCCTTTCCTCCAATTTCTTCTATCAACTTTTCAATATTTTTTTCAATTTCCATATTCAAATCCTAAAAATTAAAACAATAAGTTATAATTCCTTTTTTATCTTTTCATCAGACTCTATTATTCTGGCTATGTCTGGGTCTTCTCTGAAATCTTTTATTCTCTTTTCTAATTCAGGTTTTGCCTTTTCATTTTCTTCTTTTATTCTTTCAATTCCTATTGATTTAAGAGTTTCACTCGATTCTTTCATAACTTTCGAGAAAGTATGCCCTTCTGATGCACTCATCCATTTAACTCCGAATCTTTCTGGTGAAATACCAGCTCTCTCTAAAATCTTTGGTACAGCTTTTAGTCTTCTTTCAGCATGGTGTTGACCTGTTATGTAATGGCAATCCTGAGGATGGCATCCTGAAGCAAGAACCATACCCGCACCCATCCTGAAAGATTCATAAATAAATTTTCTATCTAACCTACCAGAGCACATAACCTTTATTATTCTATTATCAGGTGGATATTTCAGGTGGCTAGTTCCAGCAGTATCAGCAGCGCCAAAACTACACCAATGGCAGGTGAAGACTAATATCTTTTCTTCAGGTTTTTTTCTGAGTATAGCATGAATTTGAGCTACAATCTGTGCATCTGTATAATGCATCTGTGTTATTGCACCTTCTGGGCAATCAGCAACACAGGTTCCACAACCATGGCACTTTGCACCAATTACATATGCTGGTTTACCTTCAGGAGCGATAATTGCTCCATACGGACATCTTGTTTCACATATAGCACACTTTTTCCTGACATTTCTACATTTATCAGCATCAACAAATGCTATTAGAGGTTCAATCTCCCACTCTGGGCTGGACAAAATCCTACTCGCTCTTGAGGAAGCAGCACTACCCTGAGCAACACTATAGGGGATATCCTTTGGTCCTTGAGCAGATCCTGCTAAGAAAACCCCTTCTGTAGGAGTATCTATTGGTTTTAATTTCGGATGGCTCTCCATATAGAAACCACTTGTACCACTTGTTACTCCAAGTTTACTTCCCAATGTTCTAGAATCTGGTCGAGGTTCAGCTGCTGTTGACAATATTACAATATCTGCCTCATCTCTAATTGCCTTTCCTTTAGCCAGGTCTTCAGAATAAATGAATAGATTATGATTATTAGGATCTTGTGCTATCTCAGAGGGTTTTCCCTGAATGAATTTAATTCCTTCTTCTCTTGCTCTTCTATAAAATTCCTCATATCCCTTAGAAGGAGTTCTTATATCCATATAATACACAGAGATATCTAAATCTGGATATTTTTCTCTTAAAATAAGGGAATTTTTAATTGTGTACATACAACAAAATCCTGAGCAGTATTCATGAATATCATCTCTTGACCCAACGCACTGGATAAATGCCACTTTCTCTGGAATCTTCATATCTGAGGGTCTGTATAATTTTCCCGTTGTTGGACCACTTTCATCAAGAAGTCTCTCTAATTCTAAAGCAGTCAAAACATTTGGATATCTTCCATATCCATACTGTTGTATGGGGGTTGGATCATAAATATCATATCCTGTAGCTACTATAATAATTCCAACATCCAACTCTGTTATTTCTTCCTTCTGTGAGAAATCTATAGCCTCAAGCTTACCACATGCCTTGACACATTTATAACATTCAATACAGGCGTCCATATCTATTGTATAAACCAAAGGAACTGCCTGAGCAAATGGAACATATATTGCCTTTCTTGTCGTGGTACCTTCATCAAATTCATTTGGAACTTCTATAGGACAGACATCAACACAAAGACCACAACCAGTACATTTATCAGCTATAACATATTGAGGTTTTTTCTTTATCTTTACTTTGAAATTTCCAACAAAACCGCTTACTTCTTCTACTTCACTATATGAAAAGATTCTAATCTTCGGGTGACGCGCCGCGTCAACCATCTTTGGGGCTAAAATTCATATAGAGCAGTCCATGGTGGGGAATGTTTTATCAAGTTGTGCCATTCTACCACCAATTGATGGCTCTTTTTCTATAAGATAGGTTTCATATCCCATATCACCAAGATCTAAAGCAGCACTGATTCCTGCAATACCTGCTCCAATTACTAAAGCTTTATTTGTTACAGGAACTTTTATAGTTTCGAGTGGTGATAGATACCTTGCCTTAGCTACAGCGGAACGAATCAAATCAAATGCTTTCTCAAAAGCTTCTTCTGGATAATCAGGATGAACCCAAGTACAATGTTCTCTTATATTTGCCATCTCCATTAAATATGAATTTAACCCTGCTTCGTAAACACAAACTCTAAATGTAGGTTCATGTAATCTTGGAGAACAGGCTGAGACTACAACCCTGTTAAGGTTATATTCTTTTATGCTATCTTTTATCAAAACTTGACCAGGGTCTGAACAAGCATATCCATGATCTTTGGCAAGAACAACACCCGGAAGTTCTGATGCCCTCTCAGCTAATTTTTTAGGATCTATTACTCCTGCAATATTTGAACCACAATGACATACAAAAACACCTATTCTTAAATCCTCTTCCATACTCTCCCTTTAATGAATATGTTTAACAAAACTTTTATTATAAATCAATTATATTAACTCTTTGCTAATTCTTCTAATAGTTTTCCTACAACTTCTCTTCTCATTTTTTGTGCAACTTCTTCTGGAGTTGAGAGTGTGAGAGCTTCTTTTGGACAAAATTCAACACACTTTGGATTTTCTAAGTCTTTACACAAATCACATATTCTAACTGTTTTTTCTGCAGCATCTAATGTAATAGCTCCAAATTCACACGCCTCTATACACCAACCACATCCATCACACTTATCATCATCAATAATAATTAGTCCAGTATCATCACTTTGGGTGAGTGCTTTATGAGGACATGATGCAACACATGGTGGGTCTTCACAAAGCCTACATGCAACTGACATTGTTAAGACTGGTTCTATTCTAACATTACGTATCCTTGATTTAAGTGGATTAAATGCCCCTGTTTTTTCAAGTGAGCATATAAGTTCACACCATTGACATCCAACACATTTATCTGGATCACAAACTATATACCTGTGTTTCATTAGACTGCCACCTCCTCTACTATGTCATCTAAGCCTAATTCAATCAACTTCTCCTTAGGTATCATACCTTCCTTTGTCCAACCTCTTGCTTTATAATAAGCATCCTTTAAGAATTCTAAGTTTTGCTTTTCTATTAAGTGTCCCTTTGCAACTCCATCTGGAATAGGATCTTTCATAATCCTTGGAGGGAGAGTATCATCTTTTCTTGTCCAACCCTCTCTTATATTAAATGCTTTTTTAAGATTCCATATTCTTTCTCCAGTCTTCTCCAACTCATCTGGTGTCATCTCTATACCTGTTGTAAGAGTATATAAATCGCTTGCCTCCTTATAATAATCCTCGAAGCATCCTCTTATGAATTTACAGAGTACAAGTGAATCAAAAGTAGCTGCATAATTTTCTCTTTCTGCAGCATATTTCCCTTTTTCTTTATCATATGTGAATCTATCTGTCCATCCTTTTATATCAGCTTCATAAGCTCCGGATCTATTATGACAAGGACCTCTTGTACCTACAGCACATCCTAAAGCAAAAGTTTTAAGTCCTCTTGGGTCATATCCCGCACATTCTAAACCTTTCACATGCATTGCAAAATGTTTGGAACCTTTACCAACTTTTTCTGAGGCTCTCTTTGTCCCTTCTGCCAGAAGATCACCAATCCCCTCTCTCTTAGCGATTTTCTCAATTAATTTTATATATGCTTCATGATTTCCAAATTTTATATCTAATCCACCGGTA
The DNA here is from genome assembly GCA_049647085.1 of Candidatus Humimicrobiia bacterium. GTDB lineage: Bacteria > Actinomycetota > Humimicrobiia > JAHJRV01 > JAHJRV01 > JAHJRV01. The sequence goes on from JBARXA010000006.1 coordinate 97,625, forward strand.
TCTTTTTTAGTAAATATACCTTTCTCATAACATTCCATAGCCCATGCAACTGTTACACCAGTACTAATAGTATCCATTCCATAAGTGTCACATAATTCACAAGCTTTGATAATTGCTGGCATATAATCGATACCACAACATGGTCCTAAAGCAAAAAGAGATTCATATTCCATTTTAGTTCTTGCACCTTTATAAGGTCCATCCTCAACCTTGGCAATATGTTCACAAGCTATGGGACATCCAGAACATGCTACAGTTTTTTCTATATAATGTTCATGCAGATATTCACCACTTATTAACTCTGCTTTTTCAAAGGTTGCTGACTGGAAATTTCTAGTAGGTAAAGTTGCCAATCTATTCATAACAAGTACATTTGCGGGAGTACCAAGAATTCTATATTTTTCAGTTGGAGTTCCCTGTGTTATTTTCATGAGATCAAAACACTTTTTAGATAGTTCTTCTGGATTAGCTACATTTATAGGTTTTGACCCCCTTATTGCAATAGCTTTTAAATTCTTTGACCCCATTACTGCTCCCTGACCTGTTCTTCCCGCTTTTCTTCCTCTATCATTAGAGATACAAGCAAACCTAACAAGATTTTCTCCTGCTAATCCAATGGAACTTACTCGTACATTTTGATCTCCTATTTCACCTCTTATTCTTTCTTCTGTTTCAAAGCAACCTAATCCAGCAAGATACTCAGCATTTTTAAAGTGAACATCATCATCATCAATGAAAAGATATATTGGCTCTTTGCTTTTTCCTTTTATAACAATCCCATCATATCCAGCTCTTTTTATTACTTGGGACCAATAACTTGATGACAAAGAATCTCCTAAAAATCCTGTAAGTGGTGATTTTGAAGCTATTCCATGTTTTGTACCAACAGGAACTATTGTTCCACCAAAGGCACTTGCTGCAAAAGTTAAAACATTCTTAGGGCTTAAAGGGTCAACACCTGGTTTAATATTGTCATATAATAGTTTTGAAGCTAAGCCTACACCACCTAAGTATTTTTTTAAGAACTCCTCACTAACAGTTTGAACAGATGTTTCCTTAGTGGAAAGATCAATATGTAGAATCCTTCCATTATAAGAGTACATTATCTACCTCCTTTTTAATAATTTGATAAATATTATCACCTAACTTAATATTTGTATCTTTAAAGATTAATAATCATTAACAAGTTTTAAAAATAAATATTAAATATAATATCTTATCCACCAATAGTAACAAATAACAAAAGTAATTTATTATCTTCCTGTAATTTGAAATTTAAATCAGTTATGGTATGTTTTCCATCTAAATTAAACATATAAGGGGGAATAGTCTTAAATGTTTTTTCTTTAATTACTTTCCCTAAAAGTTTTGGGTATTTTTTAGTTAATTCTTGGCTTAAATCTTTGAGGGTATTTTTATTTTGTAGATTTATTTTAACCTTTTTCTCTCCAACAATCTGTTTTGCAAGTCCAAAGAGCTCAACACTTATTCTCACTCTGTTATATCTCCTTTCAAGGAATTCATAACATAATGCCTACTTTTGTTAAATTTCAGACGATTTTTCTCCACGGTAAGCATTATTTTCAATCAAGCATAATTTATTTTATTAAATTATAACAGATAATAAAAAATAGTCTGCAAAAAACAAGAATTATGCAAATTTAAGATATAATAAGCTAATTATTCTATCAAAGATTTTTTAAACTTTAAAGACTAAAATTGGGAGGTTACATGTATATATCAGTTATAGGAGCCAGTAAGTGTGGTAAGGAACTATATGAGATGGCTTATGAAGCAGGAAGAGAGATTGCAAAGAAAAAAGCAATACTTATTTGTGGAGGATTGGGTGGAGTGATGGATGCAGTTGCAAAAGGAGCTAAAGAAGCAGGAGGTATTGTAGTCGGTATATTACTAGGAGATACAAGAATAGGTGCAAGCAAGTATCTTGATGTTTCACTTCCAACTGGAATGGGTGAAGCAAGGAATGTACTAATTGTAAAAGCAGCTGATGTTGTCATTGCAATTGGGGGAGAGTATGGAACATTATCTGAAATTGCTCATGCTCTTAAAATGAGTACCCCAGTAATTGGTTTAAAAACATGGGATATTGGCAAAGATAAGTTTGGTGTATCAAGAATAATAAAAGCAGATGATCCAATATCTGCTGTGGAAAAAGCGTACGAACTAGCGAAAGAGTGAACAGGTATTATCTAATCAAGCATTTTTGCACATAATTCTCTAATATCTTTTTAAATTTCAGCATCTGGTCATCAGAAAATTGATTCTCTTTTAAAAATTTCAAATTCAATGTTTTTGAAGGATAAAATTTTTGTAAAATGAATAATTTAGCTCCATTAACTAGTTTTCCTATTTTATGAATTTCATCCTCATTATGAAACTTTGGTAAAACTGTTGTCCTGAACTCATAATTAATTTTAGTATCAATAGATTTATAATCAATTTCTTTATTTAGAACATCTTTTGTCTTATTACACTTATTTAAATTGAGTATTATTTTAATGCTCTCATTTATTTTTTCTAAATTAACCTTAGTTCCAACTATCTCTTCATATTTATCTAAAGAGCCTTTAATATCCATAGCCAAGTAGTCTAAAAGATTATCATTAATTAACTTATTCAAGATACGAGGACTGGTTCCATTTGTGTCTAATTTAATTAAAAAACCCATTGATTTTAATTTTGAAATGAATTGATGAAGATCTTTATGAAGTGTCGGTTCACCACCAGTTATTACAACAGCGTCAAGTTTTTCCCTTCTACTTTCTAAAAACTCAAATACATTATTTTCTGAGATTTTTTTTAGGTATAGTTTTGGATTTACTAATTCTGGATTATGACAAAATGGACACCTGAAATTGCAGCCAATAGTAAAAATTATGGCACTAATTTTATGAGGATAATCAATGAGTGAAAATTTTTGCAGTCCACCAATAATCATTTTATTTTATATTACTTACTTTTTATCTATTAAGAAGGTTTTACGGTCTTTAAATTCTGACCTCTTTCCTTTATTCCATTGTCTAACAGGTCTTATATATCCAACCACTCTGGAATAAACTTCAGTAATTGCTCCACATTCTGGACAAGTTTCATGCTCACCAGACAAATAACCATCTTGTGGACAGATACTAAAGGTAGGAGTAATTGTAAAATAAGGAAGTCTATAATTTTCTGCAACTTTTTTTACTAATATCTTTGAACTCTCACCATCAGGTAATTTTTCTCCAATAAAGCCATGAAAAACAGTACCACCAGTATATTTAGTTTGAAGTTCATCTTGCAAATCTAAAGCTTCAAAGATGTCATCAGTATATCCAACAGGAAGCTGTGTTGAATTTGTATAATAAGGAGCTGCCCCATTCTTAGAAGCTTCTTCATTTGCGCATATAATCTCCGGGAATTTTTCCTTATCAGTTTTTGCAAGTCTAAAGGTTGCACCTTCCCCAGGAGTTGCTTCAAGATTATAAATATTATCAGTCTCATTTTGGTAATCCATAAGCTTTTCTCTCATAAAATCCAAAACTTTTATTGAAAAATCTCTACCCTCCTGAGTTACGATATCTTTTCCTAAAAAGTTTAAACATGCTTCGTTCATTCCGATTAAACCGATCGTTGAGAAATGATTTCGCCAGTAACCCTCAAACCTTTTTTTAATTGAATTAAGATAGTATTTTGCATATGGATATAAATTATTTTCTGTGAATCTTTCCAATACCTTTCTTTTGATTTCAAGACTCTTTTTTGCCAGATCCATTTTTTCTTTAAGTCTATCAAAGAACTCCTTCTCATCTTTTGAAAAGTACCCAATTCTTGGCATATTAATTGTTGCTACTCCGATTGAACCAGTTAGGGGGTTGGCTCCGAAGAATCCTCCACCTCTTTTTCTTAATTCTCTCTGATCAATTCTAAGGCGACAACACATGCTCTTGGCGTCTTCAGGTTTCATATCAGAATTTATAAAATTAGCAAAATAGGGTGTTCCATACTTAGAAGTCATATTCCATATAGGTTCAAGTACTGGATTATCCCAATCAAAATCTTTGGTAATGTTGTATGTGGGAATTGGAAAAGTAAATACTCTTCCTTTAGCATCACCTTCTGACATGACTTCAGCAAATGCTTTATTAAAAGTATCTATTTCTTTTTGAAACTCACCATACTGTGATTCTCGCATTTTCCCACCCATAATAACATGCTCATCAGCAATTATTTTAGGAGGTACTAAATCCATTGTGACATTTGTAAACGGAGTATTGTGGAAAAGCAGAAGTCCAGCACCGCCAGAAAAATTCTCTTGGGGTAAATTAACAGAAAGATCATACTCAAATTCTTTCTCATATTTAAACTCCTCTAACCGGCTACAAATACGAGCTGTAAAATCAACAACGGAGTAAGCCTCTTTTCTTTTTTTGTCTTTAAAAATCCTCAAAGTATATTGATTGCTCCAATTTTCCTTTCTTCCTTCTTCTTCGTAAACACTAAATTTATAACCGTTCATACTCAAAAGCAAAGAAAGCCCAGCTGAAAGTTTTTTTGAAGTTGTTGACAAATCCCAGTATTTTTCATATTCTGATCCGTCGCCTGATAGGATGCTTTTAATAAAAGCTTCTTGAAGTTTAGGCTCCAATTGATAAACAAACCAGGGAACCTCTTTTCGTGTACTATAAGTACCACAAACTGCAACCACCAAAGCAGCTAAAAGACCATTACCAGAAATTTTGTAAACTGGCTTGGTTTTAGTTCCTTTTTGAGAATAACCCTTTGATTTTTCTATTCTTCCAAGGATTCCCAAACTTTTTAAAATTCTTTTAATCTCCCTAAGCTCACTCTGAGAAATAAAAAATGAGTTACTGATATCAGCATGACCCTCAGCCATATACCAAGCACAAATCTTTACAAAATTCAAGAGATCTTTTCCTTTCAAAAATCTTGAAGTCTTAATCTTACTATTTCTAAGGTAAAATCCTAAGGCATCATTTTCTTCTAAAAACTTCAAAAAGATATCAAGTCTGACAATTTTCTTTCTCTTCCAATCAATCCATACACTGCGGTTATGGAGATTAAATTGAATATAAAATGGAGTTATTCCGCCATAATACTCTTTTACCTTTTCTTTTAATTTATCAATTGTTCCCTCGGGAACATTCACATAAACCTTTTGCCAGAGATATGGAAATTCCTGAAGAATTTCTAAAAGATCAAGTTTTTTCTTATTTCCTTCATTCTTTACTGATTTAATGGCTATAAAGTGGTTATTGGGCTTTAATTTACTATTGAAATGTTCATCTCTTACCTCTTGAGCTGAAAAAGGTTTAACAATAAATTCTCCATTAAGTTTTTCAAATCTAAAAAGTGAATGAGCTGGAGAGACAGAAGCTGTTCCTTTACTTGTTCTGACTTTAACAAACTTACTTCCTTTAGGAACTTTATGTCTTATAAAAGCTTTAACATTTGCCCAAACCGCTTCACCTTTTTGATTAAATGACAAAACTTTGAAATTATCATCATTTTCAATAGCAAAACTACCAGGATTATCTTCCAAAACCCGGTGGGATTTTTTTTCAAATTGGGAATCAACTATCTCACCAATTTTTTTTATTTTAATCTTTCCATTCTCTCTAATCACCACCAGCTCATCCCAGACTAAACTTTGGAAGCCAACTCGAGTTGGGATGTTTATGTTAAACAAGAATTCTTGTATAGCCTGCTTAGTTTCTTTATAAGACAACTTATCATATTTAATAAAAGGGGCTAAATATGTGTCTACTGAACTAAATGCCTCCGCACCAGCAGTCTCACCCTGTAATGTATAGAAAAAGTTTACTATCTGACCAAGAGCAGCACGGAAATGTTTAGCTGGCTTACTCTCAATCTTTCCAGGAACACCACCAAATCCACGAATTAACAGGTCTTTTAAATTCCATCCCGCGCAGTACGGTGCAATCAAGGCTAGGTCATGTATATGGAAATCTCCACAAATATGTGCTTTTCTGACATCTTTAGGATATATTTTATATAACCAATAATGTGCGGAGATTACTGAGGCAATGTGATTATTTAATCCCTGAAGAGAATAGGTCATATTACTATTCTCATTAACTCTCCAATCTTCATTCTCAATATATTCATCTACTAACTTAAGGCTAACAGCGCTTTTTACATCACGAATCTTAGCATGCTGATCCCTGTAAATAATATATGCCTTTGCGGTCTTTATATATCCAGATTCAATTAAAACTGTCTCTACTATATCTTGAATCTTCTCAACAGTTGGAATTTCATCCTTAATAATTTCTTTAGCTTTTTTAACAACTTTATTGGAAAGTTTTCGTGATGTATTTAGTCCAAATTCTTTAGTTTCCTGACCTGCTTTCAATATTGCATCAGTGATTTTTCTTTGATCAAATTTGACAATTCTTCCATCTCTCTTTTTTATTTTTTCGAACATTGTTGCGACCTTTCTACATTTAAAACTATATTTTTTGTAACATTTATTAGAAATTAGTAGTATTTAGTTGTTAGTGAAAAAAATTTTATTTTGAGAAAATATAATAAATTTAATATTTGGCAAAAATTATTGTAAATATAAGAATCAATAAATGAAATAAGAATCAAAGATAAAAATAATCACAAAATTAGAAATAAGAAATTATTTAATATATGAAAAATTTTATATTTTATAATCCAATAAAAGGACTGGAGATAGCTTAATAATAAATTTGTCTGTAAGTGAACTACCCCCAGCTATCGCAAGGGGACTTCTTAGCTATGGAGTTAAAAAAAACAAAAAATAAATAAAATAATAGAATTTAAAAATATAAAAGGAAATTATCTATACATACAAAATATAGTGTTTTAAAAATACTAATACGCAATATATTGTATGTCAATGGATTTTTAAAAAAATTTTAAAAACTTTCTATAAGACAGTTTTTTAAGTGGCATTTTGTTTAAAATATTTTTTAAATATTTATCTTTTATAAAATATTAAAAAAAATTCTTTAATTTCAATATGTTAGACTTCTTTATGATTTTAGGGTATATTTTAGGGACATTTTTAGAATAATAATTTATAAACAGAAATAAAAGGTTATGAAAAGAGAAATAATATTTTTTTCAATTTTAAATTTAGTTATTGGGTTAACGGGGATAGTAATAAGACCTCTAATCCCAATAGTATCTAAGGATATAAATATTGGATTAGATATGATTGGGATAGTATTATCTGCTATTTCATTTGGATTTTTTATTTCCGTGATTTTAACTGGTTATCTGTCAGATAGATATGGCACTAAGCTTGCTATAACTTTAGGTCTTTTAATATCAATTATTAGTGCTCTGGGATTTGGTTTAACCTATACATTTTTTATTTTACTAATTAGTGGATTACTTATGGGAATTGGGAGAGGCACACTAATGGCTGGAATAAATGCACATGTAGTTAATATTTATCCTGAAAAAAGAGGGGCTAATCTTTTAAAATTAAGTTCTTTTTTCTGTTTAGGGACAGCAATTGGAACTTTTATTGTTTCTATAATTCTATTTTTGAAATTGAATTGGAGATTTTCATTTATCATATTCTTTTTTATTTATATTTTTATTACATTGTATTTTTTAAGAAAAAAAGCTACGGAGCACAAGATAAGTTTACAGGAGGAAAAAAATACAAATTCTTTACAAGATGAGCAAATTAAGGATTTTAATAAAGAGAATGTAAAAAATATAGAAAATAATGACATAAGGAGCATAAAAAATCAATCAGAAAAAATTCACTTAAAAGAATATTTAAATCTTTTTAAGAATCCGATTATAATTTTTTTGGGAATACTTCTAATATTTTTTGGTGGAACAGTAGTTGCTTTTTCTACCTGGTACACAACATATTTTTCATCATTTGGAATTAAGGTAGCAGTTAGTTCTTTAGGTCTTTCATTATATTGGTTATCATTAATGGCTGGCGTTAAGCTTAAGCAAATTGCAATGAATTTTCTTGAAGAATATAAAATTATTCTTTTAGGATGCTTATTAAATGCAATTTTTATGATAATTATTACATTTTCAGGAAATATTGTTATTAAGGTTATTGCCTCTATAATGATGGGTCTTTTCTTGGGAGGTTTTACTCCCTTAACAACCTCCTTAGCAATAAGTCAAAAACCTGAACTATCAGGATTTATTTCAGGTTATATTTTGGGGATGTTATCATTGGGTAATATGATTTTTCAGCCCTTAATAGGATATTTTTCTGAGAGATTTGGAAAAGGATCCGGGATATATATTCAATTAACAGGTTCACTTTTGCTTTTTGTAACAACAGTTATTCTAGCAATTTTTTACAAACGTAAAAAATTGAGTGGTGAAATAGCATAATTTTTTTAAATTTAGGTCCTACTTAGTGACAGGTATTTATAAGAGTAATTTTTTCAACTGCCTTTCCAAATTCATTTTCTGCTGTGGCTATTAATGTAAATTTTTCCCCTTCTTTTGTTAAATTTATTTGTGCAATATTATCATTTGCTGGTAAACCATCATCCCTGTTGAAATATAGTTTTGGAAATGGATCTCCTTCAACATATGCTCTAACTCTATAGACACAAAAACCTGTTTCAAGAAATGGTCCTTCAATTATCTCAAGTGTAATTGTAGGCTTATTTATAGATTCTAAAACTGTAAGTGTAAATGAATCTTTTGACTCCACAAATCCATCCGAGGTGGTTAAGGTTATAAGATAAGCACCAGGATTTTGATATTGAACTTGAACCATTATTCCTTCAGCCACTCTTTCATCTCCTAAATCCCACATGTATGTTAAATCATCTCCATCAGGGTCAGTTGTTCGATAAGCTGATAATATGATTGTAGAATTTGTTTCTATTTCCCTATCTTCTCCCGCTCTTGCTATAGGAGGTGAGTTTTTAGTATTTATCTCTTCTTTAGTTTCTTCTGTTTTTTCTTTCTGTTTTTCAATTCTGGATTCAAGTTCAGATTCTTGTTTTTGGCGATCCCAAATACTTTTATTTATGGAGCTTACTATTGTATATATCAACAACACAACTATGATTATTGTAATAATTGCTCTTCCTGTTTTTCTTTTTTTCATACTTTTAAAATCTTATTTTTTTGGATAAGCCATACAATTTGGTTTAGTATTTTATATATTTTAACATAAATTAAGAATGTCAATGTGTGTTATAATAAAAATAAGCCATTAAAGAATCATCATAAAAAACGAAGAAAAAAGCATTATGAAAAATATTTTTAATCATAAGTATATGCCCTACCTGATTAAAACCTCAAAAGAACTTTTTTTTCAAACACCTAGAATTTTACAACCATGCAATAATTTAAATATTTCAATTTCTTTGAAAAAACACTTCTTTTGACAAAATTATTGTAGATTAAAAAAATATTTTATATTTATTAAAATTGGAGGATGAATGGAAAAAAGACTTAATCTAAAAGAGCTTTCTAAGATAAGAACTAAAAAATATCCTCTCATAACATTTTATTTTACAGCCTCCTCACCTTTTGAATGGAAAGAGGAAGCAAATATTTTTCTTAAATCAATGGCATCAAAATATGAGGAAAAACTTCCAAAAGAACTAATAAAAAGCTTTAAAGAGGATGTAGAAAAAATAAAAGATTATATAAATTATAAGCTTGGAAAAACAGTGAGAAGCTTAGCATTCTTTGTAAGCGGAGGAGAGGATATATTTCAATTGTACCAGGTTCCTTTTCCAATAACCAACCTGTTTTACTTAAAGAATACCCCTTATTTAAAACCATTAGCTAAAACATTAGATGATTATGGAAAGTATATCTTGGTTATTCTTCAAATTGATTATTCTTGCATATATGTGATAGACAGAACTGATGTTGTGGAAGGGATTTGCAAAGAGGATAAAATCCCGGTAAGGACCAGAAAAGCTGGCTGGAAGGATTTAGAGAAATCAAGAGCTGAAAGAAGAAGGGGAGAGTATATTAAAAAACATTATAAGGATGTAGCTGATATGGTAAAAAATAGCATGGATAAAGATATTAAAAGAATAATAATTGCTGGAACTGAGAAAAATGTGAAACCATTTTTAAAACTTCTTCCAAATCATCTAAAAGATATTGTTTCGGCTACATTTCAATTTGACGCTCATGGCAATGATTTTAAGATTATCGAGAAGTCACTTAAAGAAGAGATTGAAAGTGAAATGAAGGCTGATAGAAGATTAATAAAACAACTAGAGAGATTGGGAAGAGAAAAGGTAGCTGTTAGGCTTTATCAAGTTCTTTTAGCTTTACAAAGAGGACAAATTGATAAATTAATTATTCATCACAAATTTCAGGAGTCGGGATGGATTTGTAACAATTGTGATTATTTAGGAAGTGGAGGTTCAAAAGTTTGCCCAATGTGTAAAGTTGAAATGAGTGAGGTAAAAGATATTGTAGATGAAGTTGTAAATAAAGCAATAGAACATGATATTGATTTAGATTTTGTTTCAGAAACAGAATTTATTGACAAATTTGGAGGAATTGCAGCAATTTTGAGGTATTGATATTAAGATAGCAATGTATAAATTTCAATATAGAACAGTATTAATTTTAAGATATTAAATATAAATTAGTTTATATAGGTTAATTTGAATGAAGATATTAATAGCTCCAGATAAATTTAGAGAAAGTCTCTCTTCTATAGAAGCAGCAAAATCCATCGAGAAGGGCATAAAAAAAGTTAATAAAAATATTGAGACAGTTCTATGCCCAATAGCAGATGGTGGTGAAGGGACCGTAGATGCATTAGTAACTGCAACATCTGGTAGTTATATAATTTGTGATGCAACTGGACCATTAGGTGAGAAAATAAATGCTAAATATGGAATCTTGGGTAATAATAAAACAGCTGTAGTTGAGATGGCAGCTGCATCTGGACTGTTGCTTGTTCCTAAGAGTAAAAGAAATCCACTATATACAACAACATATGGAACAGGAGATATGATAAAAAGTGCTTTGGATTCTGGTGTTGAGAAAGTGATAGTTGGTATAGGAGGGAGCTCGACTACTGATGGCGGATTGGGTATGGCACAGTCCCTTGGGATAAAATTCTATGATAAAAAGGGAAAAGAGTTAGGGTATGGTGGAGTTCAATTAGAGAAGCTATTTAGAATTGATATTAAAAATAGAGATCCAAGAGTAGCTGACACTATCTTTGAGATTGCATGTGATGTAGATAATCCTCTTACGGGATTAAAAGGTGCAGCTTATGTTTATAGTCCACAAAAGGGAGCTAATTCTGATGAAGTAAAAAAGTTAGATAAAGGTCTAAAAAACTTTGCTAAAGTAATAAAAAGAGACCTGGGAAAAGATATTGAAAATTTAAAAGGAGCTGGAGCAGCTGGAGGACTTGGAGCTGGTCTTGTTGCATTTTTAGACGCAAAACTTAGACCTGGAATAGATATGGTTATAGATACTATAAATTTAAGAAAGAGAATGGAAAATGTTGACTTGGCAATTACTGGTGAGGGTTCAACTGATGCTCAGACTTTAATGGGCAAGGCTCCAACAGGAGTTATAAATATAGCTAAAGAGTTGAATATACCGGTTGTTATTATTTCAGGCTCAATAGCTGATGACAGATCAAAGTTACATGAGAGTGGGGTTGATGCAATATTCTCAATCATCCCCAGACCAATTAGTTTAAACAAGTCCTTAAAGAATGCATCATTATTTTTAGAAAAAGCTGCTGAGGAGGTAGTAAGATTATTCATCACTGCCAAAGTAAAATATAGTTAAAATTAAAAATATTTTTTTATTAAGGAATTGTAGTATGAAAAAGAAGATAAGGGTCGCCATACTAATGGGAGGAACTTCAGCAGAAAGAGAAGTTTCTCTCAGTACAGGAGCAAGCGTTATAGAACATTTTGATAGGAATAAGTATGAGATAATTCCTGTAGAAATTAATAAGGAAGGAAGATGGATAGCTCTTCCAGATCCAAAGAAACAATTACCCTTAAAAGAACAGAAATTAGTTAAGAACCAGAAATTAGATAAAGATCAGAATGAAATTTCAACAGAACCTTTTTTAGCAGAAGAGATTGATGTAAAAGAAAGTGAGAGAATTAAGGATAAATATATAAACAGTGAATTCAAATTATCTGAGAAAGCAAATCCAATACTTATCTTAAATGATAAGGATAAAAAAATAATTAAAGACTTTAAATCAGCAGCAGATGTAGTCTTTATTGCTCTTCACGGTCCCCAAGGTGAAGATGGTAAATTTCAAGCGCTTCTTAATTTATTAGATATTCCATATACTGGATCAGGTGTGATGGCAAGTGCTTTAGGAATGAATAAATTATTAAGTAAGAGACTTTTTACTCAAGTAGGAATTTTAGTACCTAAATATATAGATATAAATTTAAGAGATTGGCAGAAAAATAGAGAAAAGCAAATTAGTAGAATTAAGGATGAAATAGAATTTCTAGCTGTTATAAAACCTGTTGGTCAGGGCTCAAGCGTTGGTGTGACTATTGTTAAAGAAGAAAAATACCTTGAAGAAGCTATAGAACTTGCTTTTGAATACGACCCTATAGTTTTAGTTGAAAAATATATTAAAGGTACAGAGGTTGCTTGTGGAATATTAGGAAATGAAAATCCCATCGCTCTTCCACCTATAGAAATAGTACCAAAAAGGGAATTTTTTGATTATACTGCAAAATATACTCCATCGGAATGTGATGAAATATGTCCAGCCAGAATATCTAAAGAGATGACTAAAAAAGTACAGAAATATGCTTTAAAGGCTCACAATGTATTAGGATGTATTGGGTTTTCAAGAGTGGATCTGTTTATAAGTGGAGATGATGTATATGTTTCAGAGGTAAATACAATTCCTGGTCTAACATTTGCTTCATTATATCCAAAAGAAGCAAAAGCAGCGGGAATTAGTTTTACAGAACTTTTAGATAGATTAATCACTTTAGCATTAGAAAATCCTGTCAAATATTAATTAAATGTTGCATTTATCAACATAGGTCGATCCCTCAGTTACTTTTTGAAACCATGTTACACCTTCTTGAACAGCTTCTATCTGAAGAATATACCAGCCTATAGCATCAGGAGCTTTTACTTTAACTACTACTGTTACTAATTCACCTGGAGCAACATCATTTGGCAGTGTAGTCCTGCCCCCATCATCCCACTCTGGCTCTGGTTGATTTCCTTTTGGAAACCAGTGGTATCCAACCCTTACCGGGAATTTTCCAGTACTTGGCCAGGTAAAAGAACTACTGTTTTTAAGAGTGATTTTTATATAGTTTTCATCCCCAGCACAAAGAAATGTTGGAATATAACCCTCATATTCAATATCATGTGTTTCTTTTGAATAATCAATAGATGGTCTTTCTGGTCCTGTTTCCTCTTTTTTTTCTTCTCCTACTACTTTGGTTTCTTCTGGTGTTTCCCCAGTCTTACCTGGAGTAATTACAGTTTCTTTTTGACATGATGTCATAAATAGCAAAAGTAGGATTATAGAGAAGAGAACTAAATAAATTTTGTAATTTTTCATGAGACCACCTTCCTTTTTAATAGATAAAATAGTATTCTAACTTATCGTTAATTTCTTTTAAAGTCAACGCTGCATCCATTATCTTGTATAATATATCAGATGTTTTTTATAAACCTAAAAACTTTATATGAAATAAGTACAAGGAATCCTGTATAAATTATGAAAATTATACTATTAATGATACTAAATAATACTAATAGTTGAATTATTTTTCATAACAATTAGTTGACAAACTTTATTATTTTTAATAATATTTTTATGTATTTATTTTAAAAATTTATTTTTATTAAGCTTACATAATAAAAAACTTAACTAAATTTTTAAAGGTTTAAATAACTCTATGCCAAGAAAAAAGAACGAAAAATCTTTTAAAGAGTTTGAATGTACTGTTAAAGACATCTTCTTAGGAGAAGTCAAATCTAAGAACATATTCCCCCTTCTTATACTTCATTTAATTTCTAATGAAACTCAGTATGGTAATAAACTGATATCAAAGATTAAAGAGATGAGCGGAAATATTATGACAGTAAATCCTAATACAATTTATCCGCTTCTTAAAAGAATGGAGGAATTAAATCTTGTAAGAGGTAAGTGGGATAAACCTAAAAGACCATATAAAAAATATTACTATTTAACTAAAGAGGGCTTTAAAAAATATAATGATATAAAAGAAGCACAAAAACCTTGGATGGAAAAGCTCGAAAAAGCTGTGAAGATATTAAGAAAAGAAATCTACAGTTAAAGCCATATTATTTTTTAAAAGATAATAAAAATTTTATCAATAAGGGAGAAATATGATAATAGGTATGTAAGGTAAGGCTTTAGCCTTACTTAAAAAATTAACTATAAAAATTTGCTAAAGATGAGTAACAAACGATTAATAAAGATATTTAAAAAAAAGAGTTTAGTTTGAGAGATGTTGTAATTACAAGTGCAGTAAGAACTCCCCCCTTAATGGGAGGGAGTAGGGGGGAATTTAAAATGTCTTTGAAACCATACCACAAATCTATATTAAAACTTAGATTTAACAAAATATTAAATTTTAATGAGAATTCTAAAAATTTATCTTTAGGTTAAATGTTTAAATTTTAAAATTAAAGAAAAAAATTAAGTTAAATATGGAGGTCAAAATTATGGAAAGAGAATTTGTTAATTACACTATTGAAGATAAAGTAGCAACTTTGGTAATTGATCGTCCCCCAGTAAATGCTTTAGACACCAAAACTATGGAGGAATTAAGCGAAGTATTGGATGAGTTAGAGAAAGACCAAAATGTAGGAGCGATTGTTATAACAGGTGGTGGAAAGTATGCTTTTATTGCTGGTGCTGATGTAAAAGAAATGCCAAAACTCACTCCTGAATTAGCAAAGGAAATGTCGTCAAAGGGTCAAGCAATTTTAACGAAAATGGAGAAAATGGGAAAACCAGTTATTACTGCTATAAATGGACTTGCTCTTGGAGGAGGATTAGAACTGGCTATGGCTACTGATATAAGGATAATATCTGATAGAGCTCGGGTAGGTCAACCTGAAATAAATTTAGGCTTATTTCCTGGATGGGGTGGTACACAGAGACTTTCCAGAATTGTAGGTTTACCAAAAGCAAAAGAGATGATATTCACGGGAGATATGATAAGTGCTCAGGAAGCTATGAGGATAGGTCTTGTTAACAAAGTGGTTCCGGATGGTGAGGAACTAAAGGTTGCTAAAGATATAGCAAAAAAGATTATTAGTAAGGCACTAATTGCGGTAGCTAAATCTAAGAAAGCTATAGGGGAGGGAATTCAGGTATCATTAGAGGAAGGATTAAAAATAGAATCAGAATTATTTGGTGAGGTTTGTGGAACAGAAGACATGAAGGAAGGTGTAGCTGCATTTATAGAAAAAAGGCAACCTAAATTTAAAGGAAAGTAATTATCAATTTCTGTAAAAATATCAAGTAGATTTATTTGTGTAAAGTAAACTAAAGTTACTCAAAAAGAATATTATTTTTTAAAAAAGATTTGTAAAAATTTTATTATTAAAAACATCAAAAATTAAACAATACTAATAATTAATAAAAATCTGACAATTTCATTAGAGAGGAGGTGCAGATGGATTATTCTATTCCAAAAGAACTTAAGTTGTTGCGTAAGACAGTAAGAGAGTTTTGTGAAAATGAAATAGTGCCTGTAATTGAAGATATGGATAGAGAAGGAAAGTTTCCTGAGAAAAATATAAAGAAGATGGCAAAATTGGGTTTAATGGGACTTCCCATTTCAAGAAAGTACGGTGGTGCTGGGGCAGGAATATTAGGATACTGTATTGCTGTAGAGGAGATTGGAAAAGTTTGTAATTCACATGGTACAATTTTAGGAGCTCATACATCTCTATGTTGTATGCCTCTTGAGATGTTTGGAACTGAAGAACAAAAGCAAAAATATTTAGTTCCGCTTGCAAAAGGAGAGAAGCTTGGAGCATTTGCTTTAACAGAACCTAATGCTGGCTCAGATGCAGCTGCTATAGAAACTACAGCTATAAGAGATGGTAATTACTATGTATTGAATGGAACCAAGATATGGATAACCAATGCAGACAGAGCAGATATAATTATAGTTTTAACAGTAACTGATAAAGCACTTGGAGCTCGAGGTGGAATAACTGCATTTATAGTTGAGAAAGGCACACCAGGGCTTTCAGTAGGAACATTAGAGGATAAGATGGGAATTAGAGGTTCAAGTACAGCTGAATTGATATTTGAAGATTGTAGGGTGCCAAAAGAAAATGTTTTAGGTGATGTTGGAGCAGGATTTATTGTTTTTATGAAAGGTCTTGATTGTGGTAGATTATCACTTGCAGCAGGTTGTGTTGGAGGAGCACAGGCATGTTTAGATGCATCAATCAAATTTGCTATGAATAGAGTTCAATTTGGAAAAACTATATGGGAAAATCAAGCAATACAATGGATGATTGCTGATATGGCAACAGAGGTATATGCTGCGAGAAATATGGTATATCATGCAATTTGGTTAAAAGGAACAGGTAAAAGATTTACTAAAGAATCAGCAATGTGCAAACTTTTTGCATCTGAAATTCTCTGTAGAGCAATTGATACAGCATTACAAATTCATGGGGGTATGGGTTATATGAAAAAGTTTCCAATTGAAAGAATGTATAGAGATGCAAGAATAACAAGAATCTATGAAGGAACCAATGAAATTCAAAGACTTGTAATAGCTAATATGATTAGCCGAGAAATGAGGAAATCCTAAAAAGGGTCAGGTCTTGACATGAGACATATTATAATATTAATAAATTAAAACAGGGAAAATAATTAATAAGCTAAAATAGAGGAAATAGTAATTTAAAATTTCAATAATAATTTATTGGAGGAAAAAATATGAGATTTATTGTTTGTATTAAACAGGTTCCTGATACAACAAATGTCAAAATTGATAAGAGAACAGGTAGACTTATGAGGGAAGGAATTCCAAGCATTATAAATCCTGAGGATAAAAATGCTTTAGAAGTAGCATTAAGATTAAAAGAAGAATTTGGTGGTGAGGTTATAGTTATTTCTATGGGACCTCCGCAAGCAGATGAAGCTTTAAGAGAAGCAATAGCTATTGGTGCTGATAGAGCAATACTTCTAACTGATAGGGCTTTTGCTGGAGCTGATACAATGGCTACAGCATACTCCTTGGGATCTGCTATCAAGAAAATTGGAAAGTATGATTTAGTTCTGTGTGGAAGACAGGCGATAGATGGAGATACTGCACAGGTAGGACCACAATTAGCAGAGTTTCTATCAATTCCTCAAATAACTTATGTTTTAGAGGTGAATATTGAAGATAATAAGATAATCGTAATTCAAGAACTTGAGGATAAAAGAGTAAGATGGGAAGCAAACTTACCTGCTCTTCTAACTATAACTGCAGAGGCAAATAAACCCAGATACCCTTCAGCATATAGGATTATGAGTGCATATAGGGAGAAAGAGGTTGAAATATGGGAAAAGAAAGATATGGATGTTGATGAAAAGAGAATAGGAATGGATGGTTCACCTACTTCAGTCAAAAGAATCTTTTCTCCGGAACCGAAAGGTAAAGGTGAAATTATCAGGGATGAACCTAAAAAAGCTGCTGAGATTTTATTTAATCGCCTAAGAGCAAAGAATATATTATAGATTGGGGGTAAATATATGGCAATTTATATAAATAGAGATTTATGTTCTGGATGTGGACTTTGTGTAGAGATATGTCCTTTTAATGGAGTTAAGCTTGATGACGAAAATATTGCAGTACTACTTGATGCTTGTAATGAGTGTGGAGCTTGTGTTGATGAATGTCCTGTAGAAGCAATATCTATTGAAGTAATAGAAGAGGGTGTTATTGATATAAGTAAATATTCTGGTGTATGGACTTTTGCTGAGCAAAGAGATGGAAAATTAACTAGAGTTGCAAAGCAATTGGTTGGAAAAGCGCGTCAAATCGCTGATATTTTAGGAGTCAGAGTTGAATCGATACTTTTAGGTCATAAAATTGCAGAATTAGCTCAAGAATTGATTCAATGTGGAGCTAATAATGTCTACTTAATAGATAATCCATTGTTGGAGAATTATCAAACAGATTTATATACAAAAGCAATTTATGACCTTACTATGGAAAAAAAACCTGAAATATTCATCTTTGGAGCAACACACATGGGAAGGGATTTAGCTCCAAGACTTGCTCAAAGAATACAGACCGGACTAACGGCAGATTGTACAGAACTCACCATAGATGAGACTGAACGACATCTTCTACAAACAAGACCAGCATTTGGTGGAAATATTATGGCTACTATCACATGCAAAAATCATAGACCACAAATGGCAACAGTAAGGCCAGGTGTATTTAGAGAACCTGAAAAAGATTTATCAAGAGAAGGAAATGTCATCAACATAAAGCCAAATATTTTAGAATCTGATATTCTTTCTCATTTTGTTAAATACTTAAAGTTGGAGAAGAAAATAGTTAAACTTGAGGAAGCAGAAGTAATAGTGTCAGGTGGAAGAGGATTGAAAGGGCCTGAAAACTTTCCACTTATTCAAGAACTTGCTGACTTGTTAGGTGGTGAAGTTGGAGCATCAAGAGCAGCAGTTGATGCAGGATGGATATCAAAAGACCACCAGGTAGGTCAGACTGGTAAAACTGTATCTCCAAAACTTTATATTGCTTGTGGCATCTCAGGAGCTATTCAACATAGAGCTGGTATGCAGGCATCAGAAACAATTGTAGCTATAAATAAAGATCCAGACGCTCCTATATTCAAGATTGCAGATTTTGGTATAGTAGGAGATTTATTTAAAGTTATTCCTGAGCTTATTTCAATACTTAAAGCTAAAAAAGAGAAGGAAATGGTGGTATAAAAAATACTTTGCTTTTAACTTTGAAATGCATTTTTAAGAGGTGTTAAAGAAATGGATGACAACAATTACATAAAATACAACAGATCTTCAAACTTTTTAAGAGGATGTTTAATAGTTTTAATTGTGATTTCAATATTAATTATTGGAGTTGGAGCTATATTTGGAACAGTATATTTAAGAAAATTACAAATTACCTCTCCTACTGAAGAAAGAATAGAAAAGACTGCAGAAAAGCAGGAAACCATAAAAGAAAAGGAAATTACCAAAGAAGAAACCTCAAAGGAACAAGAAATAATTAAAAGTGAAGCTATGTTAGTAAATCCTGTTACAGAAGTAGCAAAGAAAGTTCAACCGAGTGTGGTAAATATTACTATTGAAGTAATTGAATATGATATTTTTGGTCGTGAAGGTCTAGTTCCTGCTGTTGGCAGTGGGGTAATTTTTTCAGAAGATGGCTATATATTAACCAATGCTCATGTTGTTGAAGAAGCAGAAAAAGAAAATATTAAGGTGACTTTTTTTGATGGTAAAACAGAAAAGGCAAAATTAGTAGGAATGGAACCACGTGCTGATATTGCTGTTATAAAAGTGGATAAGAAAAATTTAAAGGCAGCTGAGTTTATATCTGTAAGAGATATAGAAGTAGGAGATTTAGCAGTTGCAATTGGAAGTCCATTTGGATTTCAGCAGACTGTTACTTCAGGAATAGTCAGTGCACTTGGAAGAGAAATACCTCAATTAATAGGTGGTGAGGAATATAAGGTAGTAGTTGATTTAATTCAGACAGATGCTGCTATAAATATGGGAAATAGTGGTGGTGCTTTAGCCAATATAGAGGGTAAAGTAATGGGAATTAATACACTGATAATAAGTCCTAATCAGATGTATGGTTTAATGCCTACATCAGTTGGATTAGGTTTTGCTATTCCAAGTGATATAGCTACAAATATTGCAAATCAAATAATAAAATACGGCAAATCCAGAATACCAATAATAGGTATAAAAATGGGAGATTCAACAGATCCAGATGTTCCTGGGGTATTTATTGCAGAAGTGTTTGAAGACTTACCTGCTGAAAAAGCTGGAATAAAAGTTGGAGATATTATTACTAAGTGTAACAATATAGTATTAAGAACACAGCTCGATTTAATAGCAGAAATAGTCAAACATAATGTTGGTAATGAAATTGAATTAGAAATAAATAGAAATGGCAAAGTATTTACAACAAAAGTTCAGTTGGTGGATGCTCCCCCAGAGTATGGAAGATAATATTTTTAATTTCAAGAAATTTTTAACTTATAAAATTGATAATAAGAGTTTTTATATTTGCCTTCCTTTAATGACACAGATTATAAGAGCGTAATTTAAAGTATCATTCTTCTATTTATTTTTTTTATATTTATTTATAGATTCTTATATCCCCTATCAATTATGATAGGGGATTCTGATATAATAATTTTAAAAATATGAAAAGATTAAAAAGAAAATTTTCTTTAGGTTAATAAAAAAAATAATAAGAATAAAGAAGATGGACGTTTCAGAAAATAAATCAACTAAAAATATTTTTATAGAAAGATATCATAATTTAAGTGACCAATTTCTAATAACTCGTGCAAGAAAAGGTGATAATCTTGCATTTGAAGCAATAGTAAATAGATACAAAAATCAGGTATTTACCTCTGCTTTTTATATAATGGGAAATAGTCATGATGCTTCAGATGCTGCACAGGAGGTGTTCCTAAAGATTTACAAATCCCTTCATAAGTTTGGTGGTAGGTCAAAATTTTCAACATGGTTATTTAGGCTAACTACCAATACCTGTATCGATCTCATAAGAAAGAGAAAAAGGTATACTTCTAAAACTAAAGAATTAGATTTAGAGTATGATAAGGATTTTTCAAAAAGCGCTAGGTATAAAGAACTATCATCTGTTGAGAGGGAATTTTTAAAAAAGGAAGATGGAAGGAAGATAATTGAAAATATTATTTCATTACCACAAAAATATAGAGTTCCAATAGTATTGAGAGATATTTATGGATACTCATACAAAGAAATAGCAAAATTATTAAAACAGCCTTTAGGAACTCTAAAATGTAACATCTTCAGAGGTCGCAGAATCCTAAGAGATATTATCTTCAAAGAAATAAAATAAAGTATATTTAAAGAAATAAAACAAAAAAATCAGAAGTTTTGGGTACATTTTCTTTACTATTTATCCTCTCCCCTGGTGGGAGAGGGTTGGGGAGCGGGGGGGGGAGTGGGAAGAGACTATTGAAGAGAAGATTGAAACACTAGAAGAACCTGAGGTTGAAACTATTAAAGAAATAACCTTTGAAGAACATCCTTTATTAACAAAAGAGCCTTTTTATAAGGTAAGTGTTTGTTTATCAGAAAAAGAAAATGAATATTTAGAATCATTAGGTAAAAAAGCTAAACTTACTGGAGGAAATAAAATACCAAAGAATATGATTATAAGAGGATTTGTTAAGGCATTTATGGATGTAAAGTTAGACGTAGATGGACTTAAAAAGGATGATGATAATATCTTGTTTGAAAGAGTAAGAGGGTTTATAAAGAAATAATTTTATTAAAATGATCATTAATTTTATTGTGGATTTATATTACCAGTGAGGATAATAAATATCTACATATTTAGTAGGTATACCAAATAGTGTATAAAAACAAACTTTTGCAACATATTAAGAATTAATATAAAAAGTGCGTTCTGGTATCCAGAAAGTATATTTTTCATTATCAATTTTTTTACATCTATAACTATAATTTTCATTCCTAAAAAATTATCAATGGGGTCACCATCCTGAAAAACGATATAAAGTGCAAATTTTGCTAATTCTTTTTCCTCTCTCTCAAAATTCTCTAAACCATTGCTAATAAATAATATTGAGATTATAATACCTATAATAAAGAGTATTATAATTATATATATTATTATTTGGCATGATAAAGGTTTCTTCATTTTCTCTCTTATTATTTCTTACTTATATAAAAGCTTTTAAAAGGGTTGTTGGTTATAAATATATTATATTAAGTAATAACCAATAATGTTTTTAATATTATAATTTACATCTTTAATCTAAAATATTTCGGATGTAAAGAGAAAAATTTCATCTAACAAACGAGTCTATCAAGGAAAATTAAAAATGTCCGGTTACCAACAAAAAGAAAATGTCCTCTTCTCATCTATGTAACTCATTAAATAAAGCTCAGTTTTGCAATCTCCAGGCATGATTGAAAGCTGGTTTCCGAGTTTTTGGATTTGTTTTTTTTATAGTTGCTTTCATCTTTTGTTTTCTTTGCCTTAGATGCCTTAAAGTATCTTTTGTGATTTCTTCAAATTCGAAAAATCTATTATTAAACCAGATTTTAACTTCTCCTTTAAGATTCTCTAACGCAGTAACTCTTTTTCTTTTCAAGGCAATGGATGGCTTATTAATGAGAGATACTCTGTTTTTAAATGAGATTGTAAAATCATTTGATATAACTCTTTCTTCTCTAAATGCAAAGACCCAGTTGAGATCTAAATCAGCTGGTAGCGCTCTGTGAAGATTGTTACGATTAGCTAGGGGAACTGCAAACATTGAACTGTAGCGTGGTAGAAAGCTCTTAAGAAATTTATTGGCATCCTCGATATTACAGATACCAGCCAGTCGCATCTCATAAAGTCAGTCTGTCCTGAAAAGTTTTAAATATCCTTTCAGATCTTCCTTTTGCTTGGGGTGAATATGCATAAATCGCTTCTACATTCAATATTTCTAAAACCTTCTCAAGTTGGCTCTTAGATCTCTCCCTTTAACTGCTCATTAAGGTTAGGTTTTCTTGTTGTTTTGTAGATGCTGTTTCTGTCAAAGTAAATACTTGCAGGTATATTATATTTTTCAATATATCTTTTAAAACTATCCATAGCTGCATATGTGTTCTCTTGAGAATAAAATCTAGCAAATGGGATGCCTGTGGCATCGTCAAAATAACCCATTAAAACCATCTTTGGACCTCTACCTTCAAGCCAGTCATGTATTGAGCCATCTGTCTGAACCATCTCTCCAAAGCATTCTTTTCTCTTTCTCCACTGATGAATAGCGCCTTTAACCCTGAGTTTTCTAGGAACCCAGATATTTTCTTTAATCATCCACTGCCTTAAGGTTTCTCTACTCACTTTCTTATTGTCTATTTCTTCTAACTTTTCCGAGGCAAACTTCGGTCCAAAATCATAATATTTCTGTTTAACGATTTTTATGACTTCATTTTTGAATTCATCGGGAAACTTCCTTTTTGATGGTCTTCCTCTATTACCATGAACTATTTTAATATATCCAATGTATCTTAACCTTTTTAGTGATTCTTATTATCTGTATTACTGAAATTGAAAGAATCTTAGCAGCATCTTTTTGATTTATTCTTTTATCAATCACTTTATGAATTACTTTCAGCCTTTTTAACTCCTTTTTACTCATTTTGATAATCTCCTCTTCCATCATATCCTCCTTTGCTTATTAATTTAGCAAAAGAGGACATTTTTATTTTGTACAAATAGGACATTTCTAATTTGGTACTACATGCTCCTACACGAGACTGTTAGATAAATTTTAAATGACAGAGGCAATTCGTTTACTTGACAGGAATAGAATATTTTGATAATGTTATAGTTAAACGATTAGTTAAACGATTAGTTAAACGATAAATTTTATAATTATTACTACGAAAAAATAAGTGGAAAATAAAGATTTACATAAGAGTCTGTCTAATAAAAAGAGATATAATATAAAAGAGGTTGCTATTTTCGCAGGTGTTTCTGTAGCTACAGTTTCAAATGTAATATCTGGTGTTAAATATGTTAGTCCTGAACTTAAAGAAAAAGTTAGTAAAGTAATTAAGCAACTTGATTATAGGCCCAGTAAAATTGCCAGAGGATTAAAAATGAAAAAGACTTTTCAAATTGGAGTGGTTGTTACTGATATAACGAACCCTTTTTTTGCTGAGGTCGTGAGAGGTATAGAAAGTATTGTGTTAAAAGAAGGATACCAGATGTTTTTATGTAATACAGATGGAAATATACAAAGAGAGGAAGAGATACTTAGGGTATTTTTAGAACCATGCGTAGATGGGGTTATAAATGTTGCTCCTAGAATGGATGAGAGATCTTTGAAAAATTTTCTGGATATCCCAACAGTAATTGCAGATAGACCAATATCAATCGACAATCAACAAGTTGGAAATATATATACTGACAATATTAGTGGCTCAGCTCAACTAGCAAAATATTTTTTAAAAAAAGGTCATAAAACTTTTGCTTGTATAGCTGGCCCAAAACATGTACCTAATGTGCAGAAAAGAATTTATGGTTTTAGAAAAGAATTAGAAAATGCTGGAGTTAGTAAAGAAAATATTTTATTTTTTTATGGAGAATTTAAGCACGAAGATGGTTATGAGATTATGAATAAGTTGCTTGATTGTAAATTAAAACCAACTTGTGTATTTTTATGTAGCGATATAATGGCTTGGGGTGCTTTAGAGGCTGTAAAAAAAAGAGGATTAAAGATTCCTGAAGATGTTGCAATTGCAGGTTTTGATAATAACTATTTCTCAACATTGTTAAATCCTCCTCTCACCACTATTCATCAGCCAAAATTTAAATTAGGAGAAGAAGCAGCAAAAATTTTGCTTGATATAATTAATAATGAATCTTCTGGAAAATATAAAAGAGTTCATGAAGTAGTTTTAGATTCCAAATTGATAATTAGAGAGTCTGTATAAAAAAGTTTTTTAATTTGTAGTTAATCATTAAGCTACAAAAGAAATTTATAGATTTAAAAATGTAATTTAAAAACAAAGGAGTAAGATTAATGAAAACAAAAGGAATTTTGCATAATGATCTCGCTAGAGCAGTAGCACGTCTTGGCCATGGGGATATGTTGGTGATTACAGATAGAGGGTTTCCTTTTCCCAGACATAGAGAGACAGAATGTATAGATGTTTCTGTTGGAAGAAATTTACCAAAGTTTATAGATGTTGTGAAAGTTGTGTTAGACGAATTAGAAATTGAAAAAGTTATAATAGCTAATGAAACAAAAACTAAGAGTCCTGACACTTATAATGACCTTAAGAAAATAATATCGGAAAAAAAGAATAAGGGAAATGATATTATTGAAGAGAATATTCCTCATTTAGAATTTAAAGATTTAGTTTTAAATGGAGCTCTTCAGGGAAAAGAGGTTAAAGTATTTGTAAAAACCGGTGAATTTACACCTTATGCAAATATAATCTTAATCAGTGGCGTTGATTTTTAGATATTTGTTTCAAGAACTAATAACCAAAAAATAATATGAGAAGTAATTATTCTTAAGACTGTAGGTTAATTTTTGGGTTTTAAATTTAGAGGTTGATAACAATTAGGGGTATGACAAATATGTCAAGTGATAGAACTCTCAGAAAGATATTTAAAAATATCAAGCCTGTGATTGGTATGGTTCATTTAAGGCCACTACCGGGTTCTCCACTTTATGACCCAATAAAAATGGACATGAATAAAATTACAAAAACTGCGGTGGATGAGGCAAAAAAACTTCAATCAGGAGGCGTTGATGGATTGCAAGTTGAGAATATTTGGGACTATCCATATTTAAAGGGTTCCGAAATAGGACACGAAACAACCACTGCTATGACAGCTATAGTTTTAAAAGTAAAAGAGGCAACTGAGATACCCATAGGGATTAATTGTCATCTAAATGGTGGAATGAAGGCTATTGCGATAGCTAATGCTGTAGGTGCTAAATGGATTAGAGTATTTGAGTGGGTTAATGCATATGTTTCTCATGCAGGGATCTTAGAAGGGATAGGTGGTAAGCTTTCCAGATATCGTAATTTTCTTTATGCTCAAGATATAAAATTCTTTTGTGATGTAAATGTTAAGCATGGAAGTCATTTCATAATATCGGATCGTTCAATAGCAGATCAGGCGAAAGATGCAGAATCTGAGGGAGCTGAAGCATTGATAGTAACTGGTTTTGAAACTGGGATAGCTCCTACTCCGGAGAAAGTAGAAGAATTTGCAAATAATGTAAATATCCCTGTATTGATTGGTAGCGGAACCACAAAAGAAAATGTTGCCGAGCTTATGAAGTTTGCGGATGGAGCAATAGTTGGGAGCTATTTTAAGGAAGACAATGATTGGAAAAGACGAGTGGATGAAAAAAGGGTTAAAGAATTTATAACTGTGGTTGAAAGTCTACGAAAGGAGTTATAAATGAGCAATATTAAAATATCTGGAAATATTCTTTGTATGGGAAGTATAAACATGGATTTAGTTATGTTTATAGATAGACTACCAGAACCTGGAGAAACTATTGTTACAGATAATTTTAATAAATACCCTGGAGGTAAAGGGGGCAATCAAGCAGTTGCAGCATCAATGTTAGGTGGAAATGTGACTTTGTTCGGAAAATTAGGAGATGATGACTTTAGTAGTCAGTTAAGGGAGTCTTTAATCAGCAAAGGAGTTGAGATTAGTTCTATTATAAGTGAGGAAGGAGTTACTGCTGGTATTGCGATGATTAGAGTGGATAAAAAAGGTCAAAATTCTATTACATTTACTCCTGGAGCAAATGCCAAATTAACTCCTGGGGATGTAAGAAAACACGAGAATCTTTTTACATCAGGTGGAATTCTCTTAATTACTATGGAGATTAAGCCTGAAACTGTATATGAAGCAGTACGCGTAGCTAAAAAAAATGGGATGTTTATTATTCTTGATCCAGCTCCAGTTCCAAAGGATAATATACATTCAGATATCCCACCATTAATAGATATTATAAAACCCAATGAGATTGAAGCTACATCTATAACTGGCATCGAAGTAAAAGATTTTTCTAGCTCTGAGAAAGCTATTAGAAAATTACTTGAAATGGGGTTTTCTCATCCAATAATAACGCTTGGTGAAAAAGGAGTAATTGCATATTTAGAAGAAAAAATTATTAAGATAGATTCAATATCAGTGAAGGTTGTTGATTGTACTGCAGCCGGGGATGTTTTTTCTGGAGCATTAGCTGCTTCTATTTCTAGAGGGGAAAGATTGTCTGATGCATTGAAATTTGCTAATACTGCAGCTGCCTTGAGTGTAACTGTCCAGGGGGCTCAAACATCTATACCCACATTAGAGAAAGTTATAGGTTTTATGAAAGAAAAGAAGAATTTAATATTTTTTTAAGTCTGAAATTTTAGGATTTATTTTAAAAATAAAGAGAAATATAGTGTGGAACAGGCAATTTTAAAACTTAAGAATATATATAAACACTTTGGTGGCATAAAAGCGTTAAGAGATGTTGATTTTTCTTTAAAAAAAGGAGAAATTCATGCTTTGATAGGTGAAAATGGTGCTGGAAAGTCAACTCTTATAAAAATATTAACTGGTGTAACCCAAATGGATGAAGGTGAGATATTTATTTATGGAAAGAAGATCAGCATAGAAAACCCTGTGGTGGCAAGATTTAAAGGAATTGCAGCAATATACCAAGAACTAGGTTTAATTGAAAATTTAAGTGTTGCTCAGAATATATATTTAGGAAATGAGCCAACTAAAAAATTTATGGGATGGACTGATAATAGAATTCTTCTTAAAAACTCTTCAGATTATTTAAAAGAATTTAAAATTGAAATTGACCCAAATCGTAAAGTTTCTGAGCTTGGTTTAGGGCAAAAAAGGATCATTGAAATATTAAAAGCACTATCAATTAATGCCCAAATACTTCTTTTAGATGAAGCTGCAACAGGTATGAGCAAAGCTGAGATAGATATATTATTTAAAATTATGTATAACCTTAAAAAACAAAAAGTAAGTATGATCTATATATCACATCATCTAGAAGAAGTTTTTAAAATTTGCGATATGGTTACTGTGTTAAGGAATGGAAAAAATGTAGGAACATTTAAAGTTAGTAATGTTAATAAACAAACTTTAATAAAAACTATGATTGGAAGAGAAGTATATGATGAATATCCAAGAAGAAAATTAAAACCATCATCAGATGTTTTACTCCAAACAGAAGATTTTTTTGCTGAAGGTATGCTTAAGAAAATAAGTTTAAAGTTGTATAAAGGAGAAATTCTCGGGATAACTGGAATAATTGGAGCAGGGAAAAGTGAGCTTGGGGGAGCTTTATTTGGCTCTGTTAAGAGAATTTCTGGAAAACTTAAGATAAAAGGAAGAGAGGTAGACCTTAGAGCTCCTAAAGACGCATGCATATATAGAATGGCTTATATTCCTGAAGATAGAAAAAACCAGGGTTTGTTTTTGGCTCATTCTGTTGAGGATAACTTATTAATAGCGAATATTAATAAAATAATAGTTGGTAAACTATTTCTTTCTTTACGCAAAAAAAGAATATATGCCATGGATATTGCTAAGAAGCTAAGAGTTATTCCTTTAGATGTGTTAATTAGGGCACAGAATTTATCAGGTGGAAATCAACAGAAGGTTGTTATTGGTAAATGGATGATTGGTAATCCGGATATTGTAATTATGGATGAACCAACAAGAGGCATAGACGTTGGAGCAAAAACAGAAGTTTATAATCTAATTAATGAATTAGCAGATAGTGGAGTTGGAATTATCTTCCTATCATCAGAATTTATAGAAGTTAAAAATATATGTGATCGAATACTTATTTTAAGAAAAGGAGCAATAGTTAATGAAGTTAAGTCAGATGATACCTCAAGTGAAGAAATTCTTACAATAGCTTTAGGAGGAAACAATAGTAGATAAAAATAATCGAACGGGGTTAAAGGGTTCAAAAATAAAAAAAGTTTTAAAAGGAGAATTAGGTCTGGTATTGGTTCTTATATTTATAGGAATTCTTTTTTCCATACTATCTAATTATTTTTTAATGCCAAAAAACTTATTAAATATTACCCGCCAAATTTCAACAAATCTTATTGTAGCAATAGGAATGACTTTTGTGATACTTTGTGGAGAGATAGATCTATCTGTTGGTTCAGTAGCTGCATTAGCGGGGGTGGCAACTGGATCATTTATGGTCTTAACTGGCTCAATATATTTAGGAATAATTGCCGGTATTTCAATCGGGATGTTAATAGGAGTAATTAATGGAATCCTAGTTGTCTATGGAAAGGTCCAATCATTTATAGTTACCCTTGCTATGTTGGGGATAGCAAGAGGATTAGCTTTGTTTTGGACTAATGGTAAACCTATTTCAGGCTTGCTGGAAATGTTTGGTTTTTTTGGAGCTGGTTATATAAAAAATATTCCTGCTTCAAGCATAATTGCAATTTTTATTTTTTTTGTAGCATATATTTTCTTAAATAGAACAAAACATGGTACATATATAAAATCAATTGGTGCTAATCGTGAAGTTGCTAGATTATCAGCTATTCCAATAAACCGTTATCGTATTTTTGTCTTTACAATATCAGGAATATTATGTGGAGTTGGCGGAATAATAATTACTTCCAGATTGCTTTCTGCTCAACCAGTTGCTGCAACTGGATTGGAGCTTGATGTTATTGCGGCAGTAATATTAGGTGGGGCTTCTTTATCAGGTGGGGTTGGTACCTTGATGGGTACTTTAATTGGAGCAATGATAATAGGTGTTATTAATAATGGAATGAATTTGGTAGGAATTTCTGCTTTTTTCCAACAAATTGTTAAGGGAATTATTATTTTAGTTGCTGTGTTGGTTAAAAGGGGTGATTAAGTATTTTTTATAATAATAATGAATCTTTTTTATAAGTTTTACTGTTATATAAATATCTTTGCAGCAAAGATATATTGAGATATTTTAAAGAAGGGAGGCTAACAAAGAAAAATTAATTTGTAAAAAAATAATATTAATACATTAAGGAGGAAAAAAATGAAAAAAGCTTGGTTGCTTATGCTAATCAGCCTGATTGTTATTACAGGAGTTAGCTTTACATCATGCCAACCAGCAGAAGAAGAAACAAAAACAATTGGTTTTGCAGTATCAACGCTTGCTAACCCTTTCTTTGTGACTATGAAAGAAGGAGGAGAAGAAAAAGCAGCAGAGTTGGGAATTGAAATGATTACGTTAGATGCTCAAGATTCTTCTGAAAAGCAGTCTTCTCAAATTGAAGATTTAATTGCTAGTAATGTTGATGTTATTATTGTTAACCCGACAGATTCAGATGCTGTTGTGGCTAGTGTAAAAGAAGCAAATAATGCTGGAATTCCAGTAATTACTGTAACACGTCCTTCTAACGGTGGAGAAGTTGTGCAACATCTTGATATAGATAATTCTTTTGCTGGGAGACTTGTTGCGGAAGAAATGGTTAAAGTTCTAGGTGAAAAAGGAAAAGTAGCTATTTTGGAAGGAATAGCAGGTGCTCCTTCTGCAGAGGCACGTCAATCAGGATTTATGGAAGTAATTAAAAATTATCCAGATATTGAAGTAGTTTCTAGTTTAACTGCAAATTACTCTCGTGAAGAGGGTGCTAGTGTTATGGAGGATGTATTACAAGGAAATCCAGAACTTGATGCCGTTTATGCACATAATGATGAGATGGCACTTGGTGCTGTAAGGGCAGTTATAGCAGCTGATAGATTAGATGAGATAAAAATATTTGGAATTGATGCGGTTGATGATGCTATAGAAGCAATAAAAGCTGGAGAAATGGTAGCAACTGTAAAACAACAACCAGCATTACAAATGGCTACTGCTGTAGAATCGGCTTTCGCAATAATGAATGGTGAGGAAGTAGAAGAACTAGTAATTATTCCTTTGGTGCTGGTTAATAAAGACAATATCTAATAGGAAACACATGTAAATAAAAAGGTATTGTGAAAAAGAGCAGCTTTAAGATTTACTTTTATATTCTTAAGGCTGCTTTTTATTATTTAAAGTCAAAGCATAAAACAGTAACACTTCACAGAGCAAACCCTGTGGATTATGCTTGGTTTACTAAGCATTCTTTTTCCTGATTTAATGCCCAAGATACCCCTCAAGATCTACATGGGCTAATTTCAGTTCGACTGACGGTAGGAGTTCTTTGTTGTCAAACTTGGATATATCATACAAATATGTTTTTAGAGATGTCAAATTATTTTTACCAATTCATCCCCGCCGCAAGCGTATGTGTTTTTCTTTACAACTAAATATAAATTTAACTGGTGATAATTCTGCTACGAATAGAAAATCTAAACTACGGCAAATTAAAAAAGTAAATTTACAGGTTTTAATTAAGACTGGCCAGCTTTTTGGTAAATATATAGATATTTTATTTTCTTATCTAAACTTTCACTAGTTAATTTTTTCATTTTGTAAGATTAAAATTTATGTTATCATATCAGCATATTTACGGCTTATTTAACAACCAAAATTGACAAATATTTAAAAAGGTAAATATATGAAAATTAGATATGACGAGTCTTCTAACAGATGAATTATCTAAAGTGAATTTAAAGTAAGTAAGGTTGTAAATAAAGTTAGCAAATAACATTAAAGATTAAAATTTTTATAAAGAGCTTCAAATTATGAAAGTATGTGTTATAGGAACAGGGTATGCAGCACTTGTGACAGGAGTATGTCTTGCAGAAATTGGACATAGGGTAATATGTGTGGATAAAGACAATAAGAAAATTTCACTGCTAAATAGTGGTAAGATACCTAATCTATGAGCCACGCTTAGAAGAGCTTATAAGCAAAAATAAAAGCAGCGGAAGTATAATATTTAACTCAGACTCTGGCTCTGGGATAAGGCAGAGTGACATAATTTTTGTATGTGTTGGTACTCCTCCCAATCCTTCAGGTCACTCTGATCTTACAGCAATGATGAAGTAGCAAAGTTGATTGAAAGCTCTACAAATAGCTATAAGATAATTGTAAATAAAAGCACAGTTCCTATTAGTACAGCTAAAAGAATAAAAAAGATAATAAAAGAAAATCAAACCATAGATAATAATTATGATTTTGATATAGTATCAAATCCTGAGTTTTTAAAAGAGGGAGAGGCAGTAAAAGATGTTTTTTCCCCAGAAAAGCTTGTAATTGGCTCCAGCAGCAGAAAAGCTATAGATATAATGAAAGGCTATATGAGCCAATAATAAATCAAAAATTTGATTATGCAACAGGAAACAGCAACAAAAAAGAAAAATTCCCCTCCTTATAACAGATTCAACTAGTTCAGAACTTATAAAGTATGCCTCTAATGTATATCTTGCAACTAAAATATCTTTTATAAATGAGATTGCAAACCTGTGTGAGCGAATTGGAGCAGATATTTTAGATTTGACACATGGGATGGGACTGTTAGATAAATTTTAAAAGTGAACAGTTTAAATTTTAAAAATGGACACCTTTAGAGTTGATTTTTAAATCAGTGTTTTTAGCTCTTTGAACGTCAATGAGTTTGTTATTACACCAAAATATTATTTCAGAAATAGTTTTATTTAAAGGGTAAATGCGAAGCTCAAAAAGTTTATATGGTGTACTATTACGGACACTGAATTTCAAGTTACTAATAGAAACTCTTCTGTAGCCATTGATAGTTCTATTTAATCTCAAACAGAAGATATCTTTAATGGATTTAAAAGGTGGTTTTAGCCTAAATTCTCTGAATAAAGACTGCCTTTCTTTTAATGCTCTTTGAAATCTAAGATAGGGGATTTCTTCAGTTACAGAGTGAATCCACTGATGGTTGTATTTTTTGATGAGACTTTCAAGAATCCTTTGAGCTTTTTTAACATCCATTATATGTTCTCTGGCACAGGTTCTAACGAGTCTATCCTGAATCTAGCCATAAGATCTTTCGATTTTACCTTTAGCTCGAGGAGACAAAAGGTTACCATTCTGGAGGCAAGAAAGGTGAATTTCATTCTTGAAAATATTTTAACGGTTAGTTTTTGGTTTGCTGTACTCAGAGTAACTACACTATTAATATGGGCATCTCTGGCGGCAGCAATTTCAATTAAAAGTAATACAATTAATATAGCCATAGATGGTATAATGCTGGTTGCTACATTGGTGGGGGTAATAGTGTCTGGATATTTAAATAATCTTATTCTTGCCGTTTTCCTAGCTATTATTTTTGGAATATCTCTTGTATGTTTGCTGAGCTATTTTAGTCTAAAGTTGAATACCAATATTTTTATTGGTGGTATTGCTCTTAATATGTTTGCATCTGGTGTAACTATATCTATTCTTTATTTAACCACCCATGATAATGCAGTCTCCAGTTCACTAAAGAGCTTAACAGTACCCTCATGGAATATACATATTATAAAAGACCTTCCAGTTGTAGGTTCAATATTAAGTGGCCATAATGCACTTACTTATTTTGCTTTTGTGGGGATTGTTTTTTACTATATCCTGCTTTACTGTACAAAACTAGGTCTTCATATAATAGCGGTTGGTGAAAATCCTGAGGCCGTAAAGTCTGTAGGCATAAGTGTTTTCAGAACAAAGTTTTTAGCACTTATTTTAGGTGGTTTTTTTACCTCTCTGGGAGGAATATTCCTTTCCATGGGGTACCTATCTTTTTTGTAAAAAATATGACAGGATGAAGAGGGTTTATTGGTCTTGCTATTGCTCTTATGTCAGAATGTACTCCATTGGGAATATTTTTTTCCTCCACCCTGTTTGGGATTACCATACAAGTTGTAAATAATATTAAAACTTTAAAGATACCTTCGGAACTGGTTGAAATAATACCATATGCACTGGCTATTCTTGTTCTGGTACTTTATGGAATTAGCGAAAGGATAAAAGGGGGAAGAATAAGGCTTTGGTTTAAGAGTAAGTAGTGTGAATGATTTACAGGAGTTCTTTAAAGTATTTTTATGTTTTTTCTCTAGATTTCTTCTAAGTCTTCCTGGCAGGTAATAAGTTTTTCTTTGGCTATTTTATCTTGTATTGGAGTACCAAATGTGAGTTTACAATAGCTAATTTTGATGAAAATTTTATATCATCTATTTTTATAATTCTGTCTAAAAATGAATAGTGACTACATGCAAGACCTACTTCTAAATTGGTATATCCCTGCAGTAACTTTTAATCAGAAGATACTATATACTACAATAATAGTGCAAATGCTTAAAATATTACAGAAATATTAAGTTTGTGAGTAGAGAATTGTAATATAATTAAAATTAAAATAAGTTTTAGATATGAGAAAGAATTAACTAAAAAACTTTTAAATTTATTTTAAAACTAAATCAATAAATAAACCTATCCATTTTGTTAATGTATTAATAAATTATTGGATCAATGAAGCATTAATATCTACCTTGGACTGAACCCCTATCACTGGACACATTGTATACTAAAATTAATTAAGTTAGAATAGCTGATGAGACAAAAAAGAAATGATTAAATAGGAGGTCTCATCATGAGAAGTAGAAGAAGTTTTAGTAAAGAGTTTAAAAGAGAGATAGTAGAAACTGTAGTTTCAGGTTCAGCAAGTGCAGCAGAGATTTCAAGAGAATATCATATTTCACCCATATTGATATCTAAGTGGAAGAAAGACTACAAAGAAGGAAAGTTCTTTGAAAATGCTAATAGTACTGATATTGCAAGGTTAGAGCTTAAGGTAAGAGAGCTAGAGCGTCTTGTTGGTGAACTAACCATGGAAAATAGGATGCTAA
>JBARXA010000007.1:0-245338 GCA_049647085.1 Candidatus Humimicrobiia bacterium
TTTCATTTTTAGGAACAACTTCTCCTATTATTGATATTGTTTCTCCTAAATCTCCTACTTCTACTGTTGCAGCTTCCTCTTCACTGACTTTTGTTCCAAAAAGTGTTGCACATCCTATATTTGTTACCCCTGTTACCCCGTTGACTATAAAGAGAATCAAGAGTAATATAATAGCTTTTATTTTTGTATTTTTACCTAATTTGTTGTTAATGATTAGGTTATTTGATTGTTTTATGTTCCCTTCCATTATCATTTTCACTCCTCATAAAATTATTAATTTTGGTAATACGAAATATTTTTTATTTTCATAATTTTATATTAACACATACATAGAATTAACATTCTATTTACCTTTTTGTTGTTCTATATATTTTTTAATTGTTTATTTATTTTTAAAAAATATTTAGTAAATTCATCCCTGATGCAAGCTGATGATGTTTTCTTGGCAATTCTTTTATAACAAAAAAATGTTTTTTAACTCTAATATTTTAAATATTACACTTATTTTTAATATTATGAAAGTTTATTATATTATAGTAATTTGTCATGTCAATAAAAATTCCAAATTTTTTATTACAATAACAAAATATCATAAATAATTACTAAAACAAAATGTTAAATTATCATACTCTATTTAAGATTATTTTAAAAAATATTTTATTAATGAGATTGCGGAGTCTGTTCCGAACATTAGTGAGGAAGCTCGTCCCTCGCAATGACAAGTGATTAAATTTAACATTTAAATGCTGTAAAAATTTGACATTTTGATATATATAGTTTGGTCAAATGCTTTATATCCTCATATATAAATACAGGGGTTTGACAGCATTTTTTAGTAAATAAAAAATCCCAGATCTCTCTGGGATTTTTTTACTATTATTTAATTTTTATAATTCCCTATTTCTTTGTCCTACTTTTTAACAATTCTGAACATCTTTGTTCCACAAGCTGGGCATGTTCCTTTTACCGCTGGTCTTCCATTTTTCATAACTACTCTTTCTTCATTACTCATTTCTCTTTTTTCTCTGCACTTTACACAATATCCTTGCACTTTCTACCTCCTTTCGGTAATAAAAATTATTGAGATTTTATCATCTTTAGCTTTGATAGTCAAACTGAATTATTTTATGTGTAATTTAAAATTTAAAAGTAGATACTTTTTTGTAAATTTAAAGTGTAAAAGTAGACACCTAAATTAGTTTATGTGATCCTGACCGGCATTATTAGATATAGATAATCGTCCTTTTCTTTGGGTTTTATGATACCAGGTTTTAGTGAATCTACAAGACATAATTGACTCTCGTCCTCGTCAATTACTGAAATTCCATCCAATAAAAATTTGGGATTAAAAGCAATATCCATAGGTGGTTTTGTTATTTTCATTTTCATTTTCTCCTCAGCATCTCCAACTTCTCTTGTGCTGGCGGAAACAAGTAATCCATTTTTATTGATTGATAATTTTACTGGTGCATCTTCCTTTGCAAGTGTTGATATGCGCCTTATTATATCTTCAAATTCTTGGGTATTTATTAAGAAATCCGTTTTAAAATCCTTAGTTAATAATTGCTCATAATCTGGAAAATTCCCGGCTATTAATCTTGATATAACCTTTGCTGTTTTAGTTTCAAATGAGATGAGGTTCTCTCCCAGCACTATTTCAATGTTCTCTTCATCATTTATTGGCAATCTAATTATTTCTGATAAAACCTTTGCTGGAACAAGTGCTTTTATTTCCTCCTTTGGACCACCTTTTATCTTTGTTTCCTTAATTGCTAATCGATAACTGTCAGTCGTCACCATCTTCAAGAAATCTTTTCCAATACTTATTAATATACCTGTTAATACTGGTCTGGTCTCATCAGTTGAGGCAGCTTTTATAACAGAATTTATGGTTTCTTTAAATATGCTAAATTTAAGACTACATTTATTTTTTTCTATTATCGATGGTGGGGTAGGAAAATCATTTGCTGGTAGTGTATTTAGATTAAATATTGAGTTTTGACACCTGATTACCACCCTACTCTTATTAGGAATGAATTCAAGCTCTACAGCTGCCTCGGGTAGATTTCTTAATATATCAAATATTAATCTTGATGGAATAACTGTTTTCCCTTTTTTCTCTACTTTAGCATCAATTTTTGTGATTATTGTTGTCTCTAAATCGGTTGCGCAAAGGTTTAAAACTTTGTCCGATTCAACAAGTATTCCACTTAGAATGGGTAATAAACTTCTTTGAGAAATAGCTCTGTTTGTTATTTGAACTCCCTCTAAAAATACAGTTCTTTCAATTCTTGCTTTCATGATATAAACCTTTCTTCCTTTGATAATTAAACTATTTATATATAATTTTTGAAAATTAAGATTATTTTACATTTAATTATAAATAATTTTCAATAATTAAGTAAAGAAATTGTAGATTTAAAGATTTAAAGTTAATTCTTATTATTTATTTTATATAAAATATAGTAGTAGTATTAATAATAATTGTTAATATGTTAAAAATGCAAATAGTAACTGATAAGAAAGAACATTAATGTGTTAGCAAACTGTGAGGAAAAAAGTTAATAAAATAAACTTTTAAACATTTTTTAAAAATTTTTATTTATATACAGATTTTTCCACAGAATCTTCCTGGGTTATTAACACACTTATTAACTACAACTTCTTTATCCTATTTGTTATTTCCTTTATCTGATTATAGATATCCCTATCCTGGTTTAAGAGTTTACTAATTTTAGAGAATGCATACAAAACTGTGGTATGATCTCTATTTCCAAAACTCTTCCCAATCTTTGGAAGAGAGGAATCCGTAAGCTCTCTGCATAAATACATAGCTATTTGTCTGGGAAGAGCAATTTCTTTAGTTCTTTCCTTACTAATAAATCTTTTCAATGGAATGGAGAAATATTTACAAGCCTCTTTTTGAATTGTATTTATTGTAATAATGTGAGATGAATTTTCTGGAAAGATGTCCCTTAGAACTTCTTCGCTTAGGTTAATGTCAATTGGGATTCTATTTAAAGATGCATAAGCAGCAACTCTGATAAGGGATCCCTCAAGCTCTCTTATATTAGACTTAATTCTGTCAGCGATATATTCCATAACACCATCAGGAACCTGATACCCTTCTCTCATTGAAAACTTTCTTAAAATGGCTATCCTGGTTTCAAGAGCTGGTGGCTGGATATCTGTTATTAGACCCCATTCAAAACGGGATATCAGTCTTTCTTCCAGTTCAGGGATATCATTAGGGGGACGATCACTTGAAATTACTATTTGTTTATTAGAGTTATAAAGGTCGTTAAATGTGTGAAAGAACTCAATTTGAGTCCTCGTTTTATCACCCAAAAATTGAATGTCATCAATTAATAAAACATCATTATTTCTATATTTCTTCTGGAACAAATTAGACTTATCATCCCTAATAGAATTTATGAATTCGTTTAAGAATTTCTCACTGGTAACATACTTAACTAAGATATTTGGATACTGATTTCTAATGTAATGACCAATTGCATTAAGCAGATGGGTTTTTCCCAGACCTACCCCGCCATAAATAAATAGTGGATTGTATGATTTAGCTGGAGACTCAGCTACAGCTAAAGCTGCGGCATGAGCAAACCTATTACTCTCTCCTATAACAAATGTTTCAAAGGTATATTTTGGATAAAGGTCCCCGTATTTTTTTATCTTAGGTTTACTGAATTTAGAAAAGAAAGGTATTTTTTTAGTAGGTTTAGAATTGGAATCAACTAAGGAGTTTTTATCTACGACAATTTCAACAGAACAAGAATCACCCATAACTCTTTTTATCGAGTTATTTATTAAAGATAGATATCTAGATTCTAACCACTCCTTAGCAAACCGATTGGGAACGGAAACTAAGAGAGTGGAATTGTCCACAGAAATAGGTCTTGTGTTTTCAAACCATGTTTTAAAAGTCGGGATATTTAACTTAGCTTTTATTAAATCTAATACCTTATTCCAAACTAAATCTTCCTGTTTTTTCATCCTTATACCTTAAATGTTGAAAAGAAATTTTCTAAAAATTCTAAACCCCTTTTAGTAAGAGATCTTTTCCCACCTTTATCTGATTTTATAAACCCAATACCTTCAAGAAAAACAAGTTCTCTATATGCGGTTGAAAGACTAATATTGAGCTCCGATGCGACTTTTGAGGGACCAGCTTTGCTTAATTCAGTAATTAGAAAGAGTACCTTGCTTTGCCTTTTGGATAAGCTAATTTGTTGGGATGATTTTACCCCCCCTTTTTTTGGGCTAACCTCTTTATATCCATATGTTGGGAGAGATAATGTTATTACTGTACCCGAGGAGAGATTGTCATCAATATTCATACTACCTCCGGATAGTTCTATACTTTCTTTGGCGATAGGAAGTCCAGAACCAACACCTCTTATATACCTTTTCATATCCTCTTTAGCCGTGGTAAAACCTGGAAGGATAGCCTTTTTCTTATCAGTTATTCCTGGCCCCTGATCAGATATTCTTATAACATTCCCATCTTTATAGATACTCACAACCACCTCATTAAAATTAGCATGAATTAGATTTTCAACTATCTCTTTTATAACCACATAAGGTATCTTACCTCCACGATCATGAGAATGTTGATATGTCTTTTGACTAAGCAAATCCATAAACTCTCTAATTTCATTCTCCTTTAGTTCAATAATTTGTGGAGTAGACGCAAATGAATCATATAATGCTATTCTAACCCTTTTACCAGTAGGACTAAGTTCACTTTCATAGACCTTTTCAGCTATTTTTTCCTTACCCTTTTTTAGAGTTCTCTCTTCTATAACTTGTCTTAAAAAGTCTCTCATATAGGTCACCAGATAATATAAAAAAATTAAAAACTCTTTTGATATACGATAATAACACAGGTGCAACAGTTTTCAAAATTTTTTGGAAAATAAATCTTATTAAGATACTTATTAACAGTAATTTTTTAAGATATTAACACATAAACAATAAGAAAGAAAAAAAATATGAAAAACACAAAACAATAATAGAACAGGATTTTTATAAAGATATCCACAGGATTTTCCACAGCTGTTAATAAATTTTTAATATTTTTTAATATTAGGAAAAAAATAAAAAACAAATTTTAAAAGCTTTTGCTATATTTCCTTCCTTCACTTTTCCCTACCCCATCATCCCCTTTCCCTCCCCTTTATTACACTCAAGGGTCCAAGGATAGGCTTTACAATCAAGGGTCAGGGACAGGCTTTTCACACGATGGCCAAGGACAGATTTTTCACTCGATTCCCCCCCTTTACGGGAGGGGGTAGGGGGAGGGGGAAATTTAAATATAAAAAAAATTTTTTATAAAGATAAAATATAAAAAAAAATAATAAAAAAATACGGTACAATTTTGTAATAAAATTATTACTAAATAATCAAATTAATATTTTGCTTGCACAAATAAATGAGTATAGTTATAATACAATCTATAAATTTGCGAAAATAATTTCAATTGGAAAGGAGAACAGTCCTAATACCCAATTTTTTAAAAAGGGTATATGAGCTTTATATTTAAGATGAAAAGAACTTATCAACCAAAGAAAAGGAAGAGAAAAAGAACTCATGGTTTTAGAAATAGAATGAAAAGTCCTGGTGGTAGAACAGTTATAAAGAATAGAAGAAAGAAAGGAAGAAAGAAATTAACTGTTTAAAAAATAGGCAATATTAATGATGGGAAGATTAAAATCAAAAAAGGATTTTCATTTAATTTTTAGAGAAGGAAAAAGGGTTACAGGCGAGATAATTACTATATATTACAGAAAAAGGGACGAAGATAAAACAAACAGGTTGGGAATAAGCATTAGCCCTAAGGTGGGGAAAGCCGTATTTAGAAACAAAATAAAGAGGTGGATAAGGGAATCATTGAGAAGCATAGAGAAAAGTTATAATAAGATATTTTATGGTTATGATATCGTAGTTTCTGTGAAAAATGTTGAAATAAAACATGATTTTTATTATATTAAGGAATCTTTGATAAAGTCTTTAAAAAATGCAAAAATTATAATTGAAGACGAACCCAATTAAGCTTATTTGATAATATATAATATATATTTAATAATTTTAGGAATAAATTAGAAAGAAACCCAATGGCTTTAGTCGTTGGAGGTATCACGGGAAGTTTATCAACATAAATCCTGTTAGGGATATTTTTAAAAAATAATTATAAGAAATATGTCGGTAGATAAAAAGAAAAATAAAAATATTAACATAATCTCAGTTATAGGAAAGAAAGTATTAGTTTTCATTTTGAGAACGTATAAGAGATACCTATCAAGAATACTTCCACCCTCATGTAGATTTTATCCAACATGTAGCACGTATACCATTGAAGCCATAGAAAAATATGGATTTTTTAAAGGTGGACTTATAGCCATATTGAGAATTTTAAGGTGTAATCCGTTTTCAAAGGGAGGATATGATCCTGTAAGATAGGAGAATTTAATGAAAAAAAGTAAAATTTATATTCTTATGAAGGGACGGAACTAAATTGACAATTTTAAATCCAGTAGTAGAAATTTTAAAAACTATAATTGTATTTTTTCACGACCATGTTTATCCGAATTACGGTGTTGACATAATATTACTAACCGTCGTTGTAAGGATAGCCATGATACCACTTACAATGACGCAGATAAAATCGCAGACACAGATGCAAAAAATACAACCACAAATAAACAAGATAAAGCAAGAGTATAAGAATGATAGAGAAAAAATAAATATGGAGACCATGAAAATATATAGTGAAAACAAAATTAACCCATTATCGGGATGTCTACCATTGCTACTACAACTTCCCATACTATTTGCTTTGTTTATGCTGTTACAAAGTTATGCTCCAATTAAAGAGGAATCTTTTTTGTGGTTAAGTGAATTAGGGCAACCGGATCCTTATTTTATATTAGTAATAATTTTTGTTATTACGTCATTTCTTACGCAACAGATGATGCTAACAGATCCAAGTCAGAAAGCGATAAAATATATCATGCCAATAGCAATGGGTTTTATTTTTTATAGATTAGCAGCAGCGCTTTTAGTATATTTTAATACATCAAATATTTGGCAATTAGGTGAAAGATATATAATATCAAGATTCTTTGTTCCTAAAGAAAGTGAAGAAACTATCTATAAGAAGAAAAAAGGGAAAATCAAAAAATGATTAATGAATATATTGAAGAAGTTGGAAAAGACATAGAAGAAGCTACAAAAAGGGCATTAGAGATAATGAATGCAGTACGTGATCAGGTTTTAATTGAAATAATAGATGATAAGAAAGAAGAGAACGAAGACCCTGAAGTAAGAATAAGAGTTACCCCTGTTGATTTGAGAAAAAGGAATGCCGAAGAATTCATAAATAAGATAATAGAAAGTTTTAAGATTAAGGCAGAAATTGTTTGGGAAGAAAAAGATGATATACCGATAATGAGGTTGTACGGAGATGAGATGGGAATAATTATAGGAAATAAGGGGAAAACTTTAGAGGCATTACAAATCTTGATGAGCATAATAGCAAATAAGAATTCATTAGTAAAAGGAAAAATAATTTTAGACATTGAGGATTATAGGAAGAGGAAAGGAAAAGCTTTAGAGCAACTTTCAGAAACAATGGCTGAGAGAGCTGTGGAAACCGGAGAAGATGTTATTTTAGAACCGATGACTGCAAGCGAAAGAAAAGTGATTCATAATTTTTTATCTAAAAATAATGAAGTCATCACTATGAGCACAGGAGAAGAACCTGAAAGGAGAATTGTTATAACCCCTGTTAGGAAGTATGATAAATAAATTTAACAAAAAGCATAAGCTTGATAATCTACTTATATTAGGTGTGGGAGTTGTTAAAATTAATACTTATAAAAATTTACCTTCCTATAGATTTCAAACCAAAGTAAGACAAAATAGTAATTATAACAACAATAAAGAAAAGAATTGAGATTAATAAAATTAAAGAATCTGTTCTCACCTCTTCTGACAATGCTTTTATTTGAAAGACATCATAAAAGTTAACCTTCCAAACTGGTTTATCCTCTCCATGATTAAAGCTAACTGGTTCTGTAAGATAAATATATTTTCCAGGAAGAGAAGCCCTAACTTCAATATCAATAAGTTCGGAAAGATCTGATAAATTCTCAATAGATGAATTTTCGATTTCTAAAAGGCTTAAATCAATGTTAGAAGTATTAAGGAATGCATTTAATAAATAGGTCCTTTTAAAAATACCATTAATTTTATCAACAGATAGAGAAAGACCATGTCTTTTAATTTCATTTGAAAGTTTTGTTAATTCATTTAAATCAGAAAAACTATATGTAAAAACTATAAAATGTTTATCATCCTTATCTAATTCCTCAAAAGAAACATTTTTATTGGTAAATGAATCTCTAATATCTTTTAAGAAATCGTCTTCAGATAAATTATCATAGAATTCCTTATCTACAGCTATACTGTAATTAATGTAACCTGATTCATCCGAGTTGACATTTATAAAAATATCAACATCCACGCAACTCGATAAAAATAGAACATTTATTATAAATAGTAATATTAATATGAATATTTTTTTAAGATTCATTTTCATAAACATATAGAAGTAAAAAATAAAATTAATTTATTATTATATGTTAAAAAGTAAAATAAATAAATAT
The DNA here is from genome assembly GCA_049647085.1 of Candidatus Humimicrobiia bacterium. Taxonomy (GTDB): domain Bacteria; phylum Actinomycetota; class Humimicrobiia; order JAHJRV01; family JAHJRV01; genus JAHJRV01. The sequence goes on from JBARXA010000007.1 coordinate 8,685, forward strand.
TATTTTAAATTTCATGAAGAATTCTATCTCTGAATTAGTCGCCCAAAACTACTTCCCTCAGGTAGAGATAGCCCACAATAATGTTACACGTGAAACAATTGTATCATTATTAGCAGAAAGATTCATCAATTTGTCCTGATTAAAAGTGTAAGAATTCACTCGGAATAAGTAATGCAATATATTTCTAAAAAAAATGAAAGAAATTAATTGCTAACACCTGGAAAAAGCCATGAAATATTATCAATATAAATTAACAATTTAGAGAGTACAAAAATATATTATAGCACACTAATTACTAATAATATTTACATTTTATATTAGCAATATATTTAAAACCCAATAAATCCCCCCTCTCTCTTTTTTAATGTTTATTTGAAACAATGTTGAGGATTTTGGCGATCATTAAGATTTCAAAATATCAATTTAAAGAAAATATAAAATAGTTTCAACAATATTTTATTTAAGATTAATCAAAACAATATAAAATTTTAATAAATTTATATTTAAATTTCTAACATATTCATATAGCAAAAATTTAACATTTTTACATAGTAGTAATAGAAATGTTACACGTGTAACAATGGAAGAAGTATCAATTTAATTATTTAAAAAATTGAAAAGAATTCATTTTAAACTTAAAATATTCTAAGTCTATGTCTTTTATCACATAATAACTTTTAGCGGATCATCAAAAACTTTAAAATTTATATTTTAATATAGTAAAGAATTATGATGATAACTTATAAAAATATAAAAATATACTTATTCTCAAAATATTTTATATATTTTTATTAAATAAATGTTAATATATTTAATACCATAGTAATATATATAGATTCGGGGAGGTAGAGATACTGGTAAGAATCCCCAAACTTTAGCTCCTGGGAGATTAAAAAGATAATAGATTTTATATTTAACTCAAGAAATTTAATCATTTTTAAGTTATAATGAAAAATATTAATAAATATTTAAATAAAGTTATTTAAAGCTATTTGAAAAATTAAAATCAAGGAATAAGATAAAATTAATAAAATTTTATTATAGGGGAAAAGCATGGTTTTCAGGCGTATAATTAATTTTTTTAGAAGCAAAAAGAAAGAAGAAAAAGAGAGAATTAAAGAAGGAATTACTGATATAGAAAGGGAGAAGACAGAGGGAGAAATTGAAAATAGACCTGCTGAGGAAGTTAATAAATACGAGGAAGAAGGGATAGAAGAGGTAGGAATTATAACTAAAGAGAAAGAGATAAGAGTAGAAGGAGAAGAAGAGAAAGAAATTATTATTGAGGAGGGAGAAGAAAAAAAAGAAGAAGAAGATTATACAAAAATCTACAAGGAAGAGGAAAAAATCAAAAGAGTTATTGCAATCGCAAATCAGAAAGGCGGAGTTGGTAAGAGCACAACTGCCGTAAACATGTCAGCATCTATGGCAAATATGGAGAAAAAAGTGATTCTAATTGATATCGACCCACAAGCAAATGCAACCAGCGGCTTAGGAATTAGCAAATATGAAGTGAACAGTAGTATTTATGATGCAATAATAGAAAAAGTGGACATAAATGAATTGATTAAAGAAACAAAAATTGATGGTCTCTTTATAATACCATCAAATATTCATTTAGCAGGAGCCGAGGTAGAAATGACAAATATGATGATGAGAGAACAGAAATTGAGAAGAATTATAGAACCAATAAGAGAAAAGTATGATTTTATAATAATCGATTGCCCACCAGCTTTAGGAATATTAACAATAAATGCTTTGGTTGCAGCAGATGAGATCCTGATACCAATTCAGTGTGAATATTATGCTTTAGAAGGGCTGGGTCAGCTGCTCAGAACAATTGAGTTAGTTAAAAATAATCTAAATAAAAATTTAAAAATTTGCGGATTTGTTATGACTATGTATGATTCAAGATTAAAATTGTCAAACGAGGTTGTTGAAGAAGTTAGAAGGCATTTTGGTGATAAAGTATATAAAACAATAATTCCAAGAAATGTCAGAGTAAGTGAAGCACCAAGTTATGGATTACCTGTAAATTTATATAATCCAGATTGTAAGGGTGCAATAGCTTATGAAAATTTTACAAAGGAAGTGATAAATTATGGTAAAAAGAGGTTTGGGGAAAGGACTTAGTGCATTAATCCCCACAAGGGAAAAGTTAGAAGGATTGGTTAAAGAAATATCAATAAATAAAATTCTACCGAATCCATATCAACCAAGGAAAGATTTTGATTTGCAAAGCTTAGACGAAATGGCTACATCAATAAAATCTGTTGGTGTAATTCAACCCATAGTTGTAAGGCCTAAGGGAGAAAAATTTGAGTTAGTTGCGGGGGAAAGAAGATTAAGAGGGGCAAAAATAGCTGAATTTGATACTGTCCCGTGTGTAATTAAAGACATAACTGATGAGGAGGTTATACAAATTTCTCTAATAGAAAATTTACAGCGTGAAGACTTAAATTCAATAGAAAGAGCAAGTGCATATAAAAAATTGGTTGATGATTTTAATATTACTCATGAAGATTTATCCCAGGTTCTTGGAATAAGTAGGGTATCAGTTACTAACACATTGCGATTATTAACTCTACCGGAAGAAATTAAAGAAATGTTAATAAGAGAGGTGATAACAGCAGGTCACGCTATGGCTCTTTTGTCAATACCTGAAGACAAGGATAGAATTGCTGTTGCAAAAAAAGTAATAAAAAAGGGTTTAAACGTTAGACAAACAGAAAATCTGGTAAAAAGGATGAGTGATGAAGGAAGGGTAGTAGATATTCCGGCTAAGTTCAAAGCACTTATACCAACAAAACTTCCTGTAATAATAGATAAACTCTCAGAACATTTGGGTACAGAAGTTAATATAAAGATGGGAAAGCGAAAGGGAAAGGTTGAAATAGACTTTGAATCAATAGGAGATCTTGAAAGGATATATTATCTTATAACCGGATTAGACATGGAATATTCAGAATAGGTATTGTTGTTAACATATAAAAAATCTCATCTCGTAATAAAAAAACATAAAAATATCTTATTAATAAAGAGATTATAATCTTAAAATAAATAGAGGTTAGGATATATGTTAAAGTTTAATAATTATGTTATCTATTTATAACTTCTCTTAAATTTATTAAGTTATCATACTAAAAATGGGATTTGCACTAATGAGAGAATTTCACTTACAACAAAAGAGGTAAGGGATTGTTAAAAGAGATAAAGGTTGAAAATATAGCCTTAATTGATAAAGCACACATCAAATTTTCCCCAGGACTTACAATTTTATCAGGTGAAACAGGGGCAGGCAAAACATTAATAGTTGAAGCATTAAAACTACTTGTTGGTGAAAAAGCAGATAAAGATTTAATAAGATCTGGTAAAAAAAATGCTTATGTTGAAGGGTATATAGAATTAAATAACTGGCCCAAATTAATAAAGAATCTTATAAAACTAAAATGTGTTGATGAGGGCTGTGAATATTTAATTTTAGGAAGAAAACTCGATAGAGATGAAAAAAACCTATGCTATTTAAATGGAAGAAGTACTACTTTAAAAACCTTAAAAAAAATAGGAAATTTAATCCTCGATTTACACGGGCAGCACGAGCATCAGTCACTTCTAAATGTTTCAAACCATTTGAAACTCCTTGATAATTTTGGAAAAGATAAGCTTGAGGGTTTGAAAAAATCTTATGAGAAACTATTTTTAGAGAGAAAAAAACTTTTAAAAAAATTTTTTAAATTAGAAAGCACAGAAAAAGAAAGATTAATTAATAGATTAGAATATGAAAAAAAAGAAATAGAGAGAGCAAATATAAAAATAGGTGAAGAGGAGAAATTAAAAACAGAAAGAGATGTTTTAAGAAACTATGAAAATGTTTATTCATTATCTAAAGCCATCCATGATTCATTAGAACGAGAAGAAACAGATGATGAAGGATTAATTGAAAAAATTTCAACATTATCTAATAATGCTGATAAATTATCGTCAATAGATTCAAAAATAAAACCTTATGCTGAGGAATTGAAATCAGTTTATTACAGTTTAACGGATATCTCGTCTAAAATTAGTAAATATATTAACAGTATTACATATGATCCAAAAAGGCTTGAGCAGGTTGAAAACAGACTTTATTTTATATCAAATTTGAAGAGAAAATATGGAAGTACAATAGATGAAGTATTAAAATATCTAAATTCAGTAAACAATAGATTAATTGAATTAAAGAACTATGAAGAGAATCTTAGGAAAATTAATAAAAGATTAAAAGAATGCAACACCTCTTTATCAGAAATTGCATCAAAACTTTCCCAAAAAAGAGAAGAGATAGCAAAAAAGCTATCCATTGCTATCTCAAAGGAGTTGGAAGAATTGGAATTAAGAAATTGCAAATTTGAAGTAAGATTTAGCAGAATCACTAATAATGAGGGGATATTGGTTGATGGAGAAAATGTAAAACCCTTTTCAAATGGAGTAGATAAAGTCGAATTCCTAATTTCTCCAAATCCAGGGGAACCCCTAATGCCACTGACCAAGATTGCATCGGGTGGGGAGATTTCAAGAATAATGTTAGCAATTAAAATATGTTTAGATGAAGCTGACGAGATTCCAATTTTAGTGTTTGATGAAATTGATGTGGGTATTGGTGGCACTGCTGCTCCATCTGTTGCTGCTAAATTATTAAAATTATCACTACTTCATCAAATTTTCTGTATTACACATCTTGCACCAGTAGGGTCAATGGCAGATACCCATTTCTTGATAGAGAAAAAGTTAAGAAAAAATAGAACCATTACAAAAGTAAAAAAAATAAAAAACGATGAAAGAATTGAAGAGATAAATAGAATGCTAATAGGTGAAAAATCAACAAAAATATCATATAAGCACGCAAGAGAGCTATTAGAAAAAGCAAAACTTTTTAAAAAGAAGATAAAACATCAATAGTGCTTTTCTTTTGTTTGTTTTTGTGTTAAATTTTTTTAATAAGTAAATCAAGAGTAAGAAAAAAGGATAAGATTTGGAAGAAAAAAAGGTTACTAAAGCTCAAGAACTTGTATATGAGCTAAGGATAAGAGATGCTATGACAAAGGAAGTAATAACGATAAGTCCTGATAAGAATATAAAAGATTTAAGAAATCTTTTAAAGGAAAATCGTATATCAGGAGTACCAGTATTAAATGGCGGAGACTTAGTAGGAGTAATTAGTATAGAGGATCTTATAAAGGCTCTTGCAAATAACGAAATGGATTCAAAGATTAATGAAAAAATGGCAAGAAATATAATAACTTTATATGAAGATGAGCAAATTATTAAAGCAGTTAAAAAATTTAGTCAATATGATTTTGGGAGATTTCCTATTATTAATAGAGCAGGGAAGCTTGTTGGAATATTAACCCAAAAAGATATTATTAAAGGACTTCTTAAAAGAATTGAGTCAGATTACCACAATGAAGTATTACAAAAATACAGAGAAATAAACATTTTTGAGGACATAGTCACAAGTCATTCAAATATTATTATAAAGCGGTATGTGGTTGGGAACGATTTTATACATGGAGGTGAAGCATCGGAAGAAATAAAAAAATCATTAGTGGGAATTGGTGTAAAACCCGATATTATTAGGAGGATTGTTGTAGCTACTTATGAAGCAGAAATGAATCTCATAATTCATGCTGATGGTGGGGAGATGATAGCAGAAATTAATAGGGAGAGAATAAAAATAGAAGTAAGAGACAATGGACCCGGTATTCCAGATATAGAAAAAGCTCTTACACCTGGTTTTTCTACAGCACCAAACTGGATAAAGGAGTTGGGATTTGGTGCAGGTTTAGGATTCAGTAACATAAAAAATTGTGTAGATGAAATGAAGCTTGGATCAAAGGTAGGGGAAGGAACTAATCTAAAAATTATTATTAATATATAAAGCACAATTTAAAACTAAAAATTTTTATTAATAATTTTAATCATAAATTAAAAGGAGGAACCTTGACATTAAGAGAGATTAAATATAAATTATCCCTAAAAATAAAAACAGCCCAAAAACATTTAAACATTGAAGTAACCGGTGGATATGCATCGGATTTATTAAGTGATGTGATGGCCAATGCAAAAAAAGGAAATATCTGGGTAACCATACAATCTCACCCTAACATAGTTGCTATTGCTTCATTATTAGAACTATCTGGAGTAATAGTTACCGGAGGTAAAGAGGTTGAAAAAGAAACCCTGGACAGAGCTGAAAGAGAAGATATTACAATATTTGAGACAACCGATTCTACATTTAGTATTGTTGGAAAACTTTACAAAATGGGGGTGATGGGAGATAGATAATGATAAAGCCATATGTGGCTGATCTACATATTCACACAGTTCTATCACCTTGTGCTGAGATTGAAATGATTCCAAAGTTAATTATAAATAAAGCTTTAAGTAAAAAAATTGATATTTTAGCAATAACTGATCATAATTCAGCTGAGAATGTTAAAGCAGTTATTGAAGCTGCAAATGGAACAAAAGTTAAAATTTTTCCTGGAGTAGAGGTTGAAACAAAAGAGGAAGTTCATATAATATGTATATTTGATGAATTAAAAGAAGCTTTGGAGCTACAAAAAATTATATACAGAAATCTTCCAAATTTAAAAAACAAAGAGAAAATATTCGGTTCACAATTAGTCGTTAATTCAAAAGGTGAATTTATAAGAAAGAATGAAAGGCTTCTTTTAACTGCAACATCTTTATCCATAGAGGATATAGTAAAAAAGGTGAAAGAGTTGGATGGAATATGCTATCCTGCACATATTGATAGATCTTCCTATAGCATCATATCGAACTTAGGATTTATACCCCCCCAGCTAAATTTTTTAGCTGTTGAAATTTCTTTAAATGCGGATATTTATGATATATTACAAAAATATAAAAACCTTAAAAATTACACAATTATTTCATCAGGTGATGCCCATAGACTATCAGAGCTTTCGGATAGAACGATATTTTGGATAGAAAAACAAACTTTAAATGAACTAAAATTAGCTTTTCTAAATAAAAATGGGAGAAGAGTAAGTTTAAAAGAAAAACAGAAAGGAGAAAACTAAGTGGAAGAGGTAATTGATTTAAGTAAAATTGATGAAGTTGTAAGTAGTTATGGGGAAGAAAAGGGAGCATTAATTCCAATATTACAGAAAACCCAAGACATATATAGTTACCTTCCAAAAGAAGCATTAGAAAAGATAGCAAAAAAATTAAAATTACCCCAAAGCCAGGTATTAGGAGTAGCTAGCTTTTATTCTCAATTCTATAGAGAAAGAAGAGGAAAAAACATAATAAAGATATGTGATGGAACTGCATGTCATGTAAAAGGTTCGATGGAACTAATTAAAACTATAAAAGGGGAATTAGGAATATTAGCAGGGGAAACAACCGATGATTACAATTTTACGTTTGAGTTAGTATATTGTTTGGGATGCTGTGCCTTAGCCCCAACTGTAGTAGTAAACAATGAAATTAAAAGGACAATTACGAAAGATAAACTAATAAACATTATTAATTTTTTAAAGTAAAACAAAGAATTTGATTTAAAATTATATTTATTTTATTTGTGTTGTTTTTAAAATATTGAACTTTAAGAGAATAAAAATTTAGTAATGAGAGAGATATCTTTACATATTTTAGATGCAGTTCAGAATTCAATCGAGGCTGATGCAAATAAAATATACATAAAAATAAGAGAAGATTACAATCAGGATAAACTAATAATTAAGATAGAAGATAATGGAAAAGGAATGACTCCAGAATTTTTAAAAGATGTTCTTGACCCTTTTAAAACAACCAGAAAAACAAGACATGTAGGATTGGGACTACCACTTTTTTCGGCAGCAGCAAAAAATTGTAGTGGTGATTTTAAAATTGATTCAAAAAAGGGGGAAGGAACAAAAATTACTGCTACTTTTCAACATAGTCATATTGATAGAGCACCTCTTGGAGATATGGTAGGTACCATATTAGCCATACTATGTTCAGACAAAGAATTAGATCTTTATTATAATCACCAGGTAAATAATAAAAAATTTGAATTTAATACACAAGAAATAAAAAAAATATTAGGTAACATATCTTTAGTAAATATTAATGTTATAAAATGGTTAGAATCTTATCTTAAGAATAATTTTAAAGAGTTATATAAAAATGGAGGTGTTTTGATTGCCAAAAATTAAATCTTTAGAAGAATTAAAAAAGTTAAGGGAAGAAGCAATTAAATCTATGAAGGTGAGAGAAAGTACTGGTACAAAAATAACAGTAGGTATGGGAACTTGTGGAATAGCTGCTGGAGCAAGAGAGGTAATGCATGCAATATTAGACGAATTAGAAATAAGAAATATTGAAGCAAATGTTATTACAGTAGGATGTATAGGTCTATGTGCTGAGGAACCCCTTGTTACAATTGAAAGAGGAGGTCAACCAGGAATCACTTATGGAAAGATCAATGTTGGAAAAGTTCCTAAATTATTAGAGGAACATTTAGTAAAAGGTAACATCATAGACGAATGGGTTATAAGTAGAGGTTAAATTTATAATTTGGAGGAGGAATAATATAATGCACCTTATTTACAAAATGGTACTATGTTGTAGAGGAACTGGATGTACTGCAGGTGGTTCAGAAAACATTCACCTTTCTTTTCTTGATGAGATAAAGAGAAGAAATCTCGACAAAGAAATTAAAGTTATTATAACAGGGTGTCATGGTTTATGTTCCAAAGGACCAATAGTGATTATTTACCCTGAAGGAATATTATATTGTGAGGTATCGCAAGATGATGTACAGGAAATTGTGGAAGAAACATTGGTAAAAGGAAGAACTGTAGAAAGGCTTCTATACAGAGACCCCATTAGTACAGAATTAGTTCCTCATTATAGCGATATTCCTTTTTATAAAAAACAGAAGAGAGTTCTTTTAAAAAATTGTGGTTTGTTAGACCCTGAAAATATTAATGATTATATCGCAAGAGAAGGATATGAAGCACTTGGAAAAGTACTTTATGAAAGGAGCCCTGAAGAAGTAATAGAAGAAACTAAGAAATCGGGTCTACGCGGGAGAGGTGGTGCTGGTTTTCCAACAGGATTAAAATGGGAATTCACAAGAAATGCAAGAGGTGAGAAAAAATATATTATTTGCAATGCTGACGAGGGTGATCCTGGTGCTTTTATGGATAGGAGCATATTAGAGGCAGACCCCCACAGTGTGATAGAAGGAATGCTTATTGCTGGTTATAGTATTGGTGCGAATGAAGGATTTATCTACTGTCGTGCAGAATATGCATTAGCTATACATCGTCTCAAAATTTCGATAAGTCAAGCAATGGATTATGGTTTGATTGGGAATAATATTTTAGGAAGTGATTTTAACTTTCAAATTACTATAAAAGAGGGAGCTGGAGCCTTTGTATGTGGTGAAGAAACCGCTCTTATGGCATCAATAGAAGGAAAAAGAGGTGAACCAAGAACAAGACCTCCTTATCCAGCAATAAAAGGACTCTGGGGTATGCCTACAAACATAAACAATGTAAAAACATATGCTAATGTTCCAAAGATAATTTTAAATGGATGGGAATGGTTTTCAAGTATCGGAACAGAGACCAGTAAAGGTACTAAAATTTTTGCACTAACTGGTCAGATAAATAATATAGGCCTTATAGAGGTTCCCATGGGAATAACTTTAGGTGAAATAGTCTTTGATATAGGTGAAGGTATCCCAAAAGGCAAAAAATTCAAAGCTGTACAGACAGGAGGACCTTTAGGAGGTTGTCTTACTGTTGAATCTCTGAATACACCTATAGATTATGAATCTCTGAAAGAAACAGGAGCAGTTATGGGTTCAGGTGGAATGATAGTTGTTGATGAAGATACATGTATGGTGGAATTCGCTAAGTATTTTTTAAAATTTTCTACAGATGAATCTTGTGGGAAATGTGTACCATGTAGAGTTGGTGGAAAGAAAATGCTCGAGATCTTAAATAATATAACAGAAGGAAAAGGGAGATTAGAAGATTTAGATGAAATAGAAAATTTGGCAAAGTTTATGGATCAAGCCTCTCTTTGTGCATTGGGGCAGTTAACTCCCAGTCCTGTAATGAGCACATTAAGATTATTCTGGGATGAATATATTGCCCATATCGAAGACAAAAGATGTCCTGCAGGTGTTTGTAAAGCACTTGTAAGATCTAAGTGTGAGAATGCATGCCCAGCTAATGTTGATGTTCCAAGCTATGTGTCATTAATAGCAGCAGGTAGATATAAGGAGGCTTTAGATATACATAGAAAAAGAAACCCCCTCCCAGCTATATGTGGCAGAGTTTGTCCAGCATTTTGTGAGGACAAGTGTAAAAGAGGAGATGTAGATAAACCAATAGCAATTAGGGCACTTAAAAGATTTATGTCTGACAACGAGATGAAATATCCATGGACTCCAGAAATAATAGAGAATTTAAAAGAGGAAAAAGTGGCAATAATTGGTTCAGGACCTGCGGGATTATCAGCTGCGTACAGATTAGCTACATGGGGCTATAAAGTGACTATATTTGAAGCTTTACCAGTAGTTGGAGGAATGATGATGGTTGGAATACCTGATTATCGACTACCAAAAGATATAATAAATTTTGAAGTAGATGCAATAAGAAGATTGGGTGTTGAGATAAAATTAAATTCGCCCATAGGTAATGATATGACCTTAAATGACCTTATTAACCATGGTTATTCAGCAATAATAGTAGCTGTTGGTGCTCAAAAAAGTATGAAACTTAGAATACCAGGAGAGGAGCTAAAAGGTGTATTATCTGGTATAGATTTTCTAAAAGATGTTAATTTAGGCAAAGAAATTGATTTGAAAGATAAAAAAGTAGCAGTGATTGGTGGTGGAAATGTAGCTATCGATTCATCCAGGAGTGCTTTAAGATTAGGGGCAAAAGATGTACAAATTCTATATAGAAGGACAAAAATGGATATGCCAGCTCATAAAGAAGAAATAGAAGAAGCAGAAAAAGAAGGAATAAAGATGAACTTCTTAACGACACCTGTTGAAATTTTAGGGAATAATGGAGAGGTAAGCAGTATAAAATGTATAAATATGAGATTGGGTGAATTTGATAGAAGTGGTAGAAAAAGACCAATGCCTATTGACGGAAGTGAATGTATAATAGATATTGATGTTGTTGTTACTGCAATAGGACAGGTATTAGATACATCATTTCTTACAAAAGATACAGAAATAAAAACCTCAAAAAGTAGATTTTTTGAAACTGATTCTAAAACTATGGAAACTAACATTGAAGGTATTTTTGTAGCTGGTGATGCTGTAAACGGTCCAGCAACTATAATTGAGGCAATAGCATCTGGTGAAAAAGCTGCTTTAGGAGTAGATAATTATCTAAGGGAAGGAATGGCAAAGGAGAAACAAAAGGAAACAATAACGATAGAAAGAACCTTTGAATTGAAGGAAGGTGAAATACCAAGAATTAAAATATCAGTTTTAGAAGTAAAAAATAGATTGAGTAATTTTAATGAGGTTGAATTAAGATTATCAGAAGAAAATGCTATATTTGAAGCAAAAAGATGTTTACGTTGTGATTTAGAGGAGGAATAGTATGGAAATAAAAATAGATTTAGAAAAAGCTAACGAAATTATAAAAAAACATGGGAATAATCCCGAAAAATTAATAGAAGTTTTGAGTGAATTAAATAGTGAATATGGATATCTGCCAAAACAGGTTTTAAAACAGGTTTCAAAACTCTTCGATTTACCTTTGGGCAGAATTTATGGTACTTCTTCTTTTTACACAATGCTTTTAACTGAACCTTTAGGTAAAAACATAATAAGATTTTGTGAGAATGCCCCCTGTCATGTTGTTGGAGCACCAGAAGTTTTGGAATCACTCGAAAAAGAATTAGGAATAAAAATTGGTGAAACAACAAAAGACAAAAAATTTACACTTTTAACAACAAGCTGTATTGGCATATGTGGAGTTGGACCAGTAATGGTAATAAATAACGATGTTTATGGAAATTTAAAATCTGAGGATATTCCCAGAATTTTAGCAAATTATAAATAGATTTTAAATTAAAAATTAACTAATAGAGAAATCCTAAAAAACTTAAATATAGCAAAATATTGAATTAGAATAGTAAAAATATTAGTAATTTAATAATTATTTTAGGAGGTAAATCATATGGCTCTTTATCGTGCTCATGTAATAGTATCTATTGATAGTTTTAGTATTCTAAAAGGGGCAATGGAAGTAAGAGATGCACTGATTGATAAGCTTAAAAAATACAAATTGGATCAAGAGGTAAAGGTGTTAGAGATGAGTACTTTGGGTCAAATTAAAGATGTTCCAGTCATATTGATATATCCTGAAAAGGTAGTATATGCTCCTGTTAAAGTTGAAGACATCGATGAGATAGTAGAGGAACACCTTCTTAAAGGAAGAGTAGTAAAAAGATTAATCAAGGAATTACCTTGGTTACCAAAAAAACCCGAGTTAGAAGAAGCCAGGATTGTACTTTCCAACGCTGGACTTATAGACCCAGAATTAATAGAGGAGTATATCGCCAATGATGGTTATGTAGCCTTAGGTAAAGTAGTTAAAGAAATGAAACCCGATGAGGTACTTGAAGTTATTAAGAATTCTAATTTGCTTGGAAGGGGAGGAGCTGCATTTCCAACAGGTCTTAAGTGGGAGTTTACTAAAAAAGCAAAAGGTGAACCCAAATATATAATCGCAAATGCTGATGAGTCTGAACCAGGAACATTTAAAGATAGATTGATTCTTGAAGGTGACCCTCACAGAATAATAGAAGCAATGGTTATTGCGGGATATGCAGTTGGTTCCCATATAGGTTATATTTATATCAGAGGAGAGTATGAACTTGTAATAGAGAGAATAAAAAATGCCATAAATCAAGCTCATAATACAGGATTTTTAGGAGAAAACATTTTTGGTTCTGATTTCAACTTCGAAATTAAGATACACAAAGGTGCTGGCGCTTATGTTTGTGGTGAGGAAACAGCATTAATAGAATCAATTGAGGGAAAAAGAGGTGAACCTAGATTTAGACCCCCTTATCCTCCCACTTATGGCTTATGGGGCAAGCCAACAGTTGTTAATAATGTGGAGACATTTGCAAATGTTCCTCCAATTATAAGAAATGGTCCAGATTGGTTTAAGAGATTTGGAACTGATAGATGTCCTGGAACTAAAGTATATACAATTTTGGGTAATATTAATAATAAAGGATTAATAGAAGTTCCAATGGGGATAAGTCTTAGAGATGTAATAAATATCTATGGTGATGGAATTCCAGGGGATAAGAAGTTTAAGTTAGCTCAAACCGGTGGAACATCAGGTTCAATTATTCCTGAATCTATGTTAGATGTACCCATGGATTATGCTTGCATGATAGAAGCAGGAGCAGCTTTAGGTTCAGGAGCATTACTTATTTGTGATGAAACAAACTGTACGGTTGATTTATTAAAACCATTAGCACACTTCTTTAATCATGAGTCTTGTGGGAAATGTGTACCATGTAGAGTAGGAACAACAAAGATATATAAAATTATAGAAAGAATTTCGAGAGGCGGTGGTTTAAGTACAGATATTTCTATGTTGGAGGATATAAGTAAAACTATGGCTACAACTTCACTTTGTGGATTAGGACAAGCAGCAGCAGTTCCTATTTTAAGCGCAATAAAATATTTCAGGGGAGAAATTGAGACTCATATATTTGATAAAAAATGCCCCTTGGGTGTATGTGAGATTTAAGGAAATCAAAATAAATAATGGAATTTTTTTTAGATCATAATATATGATTATGATTTATTCAAAAATTTAATGTTTTAATATTTAATTGTTAATACTCAACTATTATATAAAAATTAATTTTAATTTATAAGATATTCATTATTTAAATATTTGGTTAAGGAGGTAGAGCAACTTGGCAGAAATTACACTTACTATAAACGGGAAGGAAGTAAAAGGGGAAACTGGTGATACAATTTTAGATGCCTGTGAAAAAAATGGAATTGATGTTCCAACTTTGTGTCATTTCAAAGGTCTTACGGATGTAGCAGCTTGTAGAATGTGTATAGTAGAAATAGGTGAAGAAAGAGTAGCAATAAATACAGCCTGTACTACACAAGCTGGAGAAGGGATGGTTGTAAAAACAGATACTGAAAAATTAAATAATCTTAGGAAGATTAATTTAGAATTACTTTTAGCTGAAAGAAATCATTTTTGTATGTTTTGTGAGATGAGTGGTGATTGTGAGCTACAGAATCTTGCTTATCAATTTAAAATAGACTATATAAGATACCCTCTCCTATTCCCCAAACTTCCAATTGATGCATCTCATAAATACATTATAATTGATCATAATAGATGTATTTTATGTGGAAGATGTGTTCGTGTATGTGATGAACTAGAAGGTAACCACACCTTAGATTTCAGAGAAAGAGGCTGGCAAAAAATGGTAAACATTGATTTGAATTCAATTCTTAATGAATCAACTTGTACCTCCTGTGGTAGTTGTGTCCAAGTTTGTCCAACAGGAGCAATATATGATAGAAAAAGTCCTTATATTGGTAGATCTGAAGACTGTGAATTTACAAAAACTGTTTGCTCACAGTGTAGTATCGGTTGTGGAATAGAAGTAGTTACAAGAGCAAATCATATTCTAAGAATAAATGGTGATTATGATTCAAATATAAACAACGGTTTATTATGTGATATGGGAAGATTTGAACCACTATATGAAGAGAGAAAGAGATATTTAAAACCAATGGTAAGAATGAATGGTGAATTAAAAGAATCGAATTGGGAGGAAGCAATAGATATAATAGCTAACAGATTAGTTGGAATTGATGGCGAAGATATGTTAGGTTTAGTTTCAGCAATAGCGACAACAGAAACCATTATTATATTCAAGAAACTAATAAATAATGTATTTAATAGTGAAAATATAGGAATGTTACATGGACCTGTCTCAACCTTAAAATGTGAGGGGTCATTAAATGAAATTTTAAAGTCAGACCTGGTAATAGTAATTGGAGCAGATTTTACAAGGGATAGTAAAGTAGTTAGATCGTTGGTAAAAAGAGCAGTTACAAAAGGTTCAAATCTAATCTTAGTTGATACGGAAGGGGAAAATGTACAATCTTATGCAAAATTAATATATAGCGAGAAAGATCTTGACAAGATTGATGAAGAAATTAGTAGAGCTAAAGAAACTAGTATAATTTTTGGATATAACATAGGTACAAATATAGAGAGTTGGATTTTAAAGTATACTGGGAAGACGAACTTAATAGGTTTATTGCCAGGTTCAAATAGCTATGGTGCATATAGTTTAGGAATAAAGCGAGATTTTGAACCGATAAAGGCTAAATATCTATATATATTTACAACGGATGAAAATGACAGATCTCTTAGCAAGACATCAAACAAGTTAGATGAATCAGAATTCATAATTCTTCAAACAAGTTATGAAAATATTATAAGCCAAAAAGCAGATGTAATTATTCCTTCGTTGACTTGGGCTGAAAGGTCGGGAAGTTATACCAATTTGGAGGGTAAAAAACAAAATATAAATAGATCAATTACTCCACCACCAGAGATTAAAGAGGATAGAGAGGTAATGATAAATTTAGCAGAGAAATTAGGCATGTCTCTTTAAATTAATTTATTCGATAAAACTATATAATAAGAATTTTGATTTTTATATATATTTAAAAACTTTAAATATATAACTCTAAACCAAGCTTAAAAGGGAGGTAATATGGCTAAAGTAAAAGTTGCTACTGCATGGTTAGAGAGTTGTGCTGGTTGTCACATGTCTTTACTTGATATTGATGAAAGGATATTAGAATTACTTAAATATGTTGAGATAACATCCAGTCCATTAACTGATTTAAAACATCCACCAGAGGAAGGAGTGGATGTTGGAATTCTCTCAGGTGGAATTGGAAATTCAGACCAGGAAAAAACAGCAAAAGAGATGAGAAAAAGGTGCAAAATACTTATAGCACTTGGTGACTGCGCCATATTTGGTGGAATATGCAATTTAAGGAATTTCATTTCTAAAGAAGAAGTTTTAAAAAGAGGTTATGTAGAAACAGAAAGTACTACTGAAGGAAAGATACCCGAAGCAGAAGAATTAGGAAAATTAACTGATCAAGTATCAGGTGTAAACAGAGTAGCGAAAGTAGATGTTTATATACCTGGATGCCCACCATCAGCTGATTCAATATATTATGCTTTAAACGAATTGATAAATGGAAGAATACCAATTCTTGAGGGAAAATTACTACACTATGATTAAGCAATTAAAAAGTATCTTAAACTTTAAATAAGTTCAAAAACAATAACTTATATCATAAAGAAATTCTTGTAAAAATTATAATGTTCTATTTTTAAAATTAAATAGGATAAATTCCTATTATTTTAAGGTTTAATATATTGTATTTTAATATTTTTAAATTTTAGGTGAAAATTAAATCTTATTTTGAAGAATTTATATATCAGTAGGGGGTAATTAATGGGCAAAAAAATAACAATAGAACCTATAACAAGAATAGAGGGACATGCAAAAGTAACAATTCATCTTGATGATGAAGGAAATGTGGAAAAAGCACTTTTTCATGTAAATCAATTTAGAGGCTTTGAGAAATTTTGTGAAGGAAGATTGTACTTTGAGATGCCCCAGATAACTCCAAGAATATGTGGAATCTGTCCAGTTAGCCATCACTTAGCATCAGCAAAGGCTTGTGATGAAATTATCGGAGTTGATATACCAAAAACTGGAAAATTACTCAGGGAACTAATGCACATGGGTCAATTTATTCAATCTCATTCACTGCATTTCTTTCATCTTGCAAGCCCAGACCTTCTTTTAGGATTTGATGCTGATCCTAAAATAAGAAATGTTTTTGGAATAATAGATAAAAATCCAGAATTAGCTCTTATGGCAGTAAAATTGAGGAAATTTGGACAGGAAATTATTGAAATTTTAGGAAGAAAAAAAATCCACCCTATTTTTGCTGTACCAGGAGGTGTTAATGGGGCTTTATCGGTCGAAGGTAGAGATAAAATTCTGAGAGAAGTTGAATATGTTATAAATTCAGCCAAAAGAGCAATTGAGATAGCTAAAGATTGGATAGAGAAAAACAAAGAATTAGTGGATAGTTTTGCAAACTTTAAATCAGGTTACATGGGGCTAGTAAAGGATGGTGCACTTGAGATATATGATGGAGATGTAAAACTGATTGACAATGACGGTAGTCTACTTGAGGAGTTTAATGGCAATGATTATCTCTCTTACATTGCTGAACATGTTGAAGATTGGTCATATCTTAAATTCCCTTACTATAAAAAGAAAGGATTTCCAAAAGGTTCTTACAGAGTAGGTCCATTGGGAAGATTAAATGTTTGTAAAAAAATAAGCACACCGTTAGCTAATGAAGAGCTTAAAATATTTAAGACCATAAATAATGGTAAACCTGTTGAAGGTTCAATATATTTCCATTATGCCAGATTGATAGAAGTTCTGTATGCTGCAGAGAGGACAAGGGAACTTTTGGAGGATCCAGATATTCTCTCAACAGACCTAAGAGCTGAATCGACTAAAATCATAGGCGAAGGAGTAGGAACATTAGAAGCACCCAGAGGTACACTATTCCACCATTATAAAACAGATGACAAGGGTGTTATTCAAAAGGTAAATCTCATTGTAGCAACAGGACATAACAATTGGGCAATGAGTAAATCAGTTGATATGGTAGCAAAACAATTTATAAGCGGAAAAGAAATAACCGAGGGTTTATTAAACCGTGTAGAAGCAGCAATAAGATGTTATGATCCCTGTCTATCATGCTCGACACATTCCTTAGGCCAGATGCCATTATACATTGAAATACACTCTCCAAAAGGTGAAATAGTAGAAACTATTAAAAGGGATTAAAAACTATATAAAAGTTAACACAAAAGTAGAATGGAAAAATTAAGTAAAAAATCTGAAATTAAAAATGGAAGAGTAGTTTCTATAAACATTAGTAAACATAAGGGAGTTTCTAAGAAATCTGTCAATTCTTGCCTAATTAACAACTTCGGTTTTAAGGGGGATGCACATTCAGGAAAATGGCATAGGCAAGTAAGCCTCTTATCTGAAGAAAGCATTAATAAGATGAGAAAAAAAGCTTTTAACATAAGCAGTGGTTCTTTTGCTGAGAATATAACAACAGAAGGAATTGACTTATTAAAAATTTCTATTGGAAATAGATTAAAAATAGGTAATGATGTTATACTTGAAGTTTCACAGAAGGGGAAAATCTGTCCTAAACCGTGTTCAATTTATTACAAAATTGGTAATTGCATTATGCCCAAAGAGGGGGTGTTTGCAAAAGTTATAAAACAGGGAGAAGTTAAAGTAGGAGACGCAATTATAGTAGGTGGGAAAATTAATAAAAAAGAGTCATAGTAAAAATAAATAATTCTATATTGTTTAATTACAAAAATAATAGACAACCTCTCAATGAGTAAAAAAACATCTTATTTCTCGAGAAGTAGAATAAGAAACTAGCATTATATCTATGGCTTTAATTAAACACTGCAGTTTTTAAACTTATTCTTCATTTTGATTTACTGTATAAATTAATGAATACTGTTAAAAGATATCCTACACATTATAAGCTTACCTTACTGAAGAATTAGTATTTATGACTTAACAAATTATACAACTTTATAACATCATAAGTTTCTTTATTATAATAGTTTGTCATTTTAAATAGATTGTTAATTATAATTTACTTATTTTTTTAACATTTTTAATTTTTGTCTTCCTAACATATACAGACCAATAAAGAAAAGCAACAAAGAATGCACCACCTATTATATTACCTATTGTTACAGGTATTAAATTCTTTACAAGAAAACCATAAATATTTAGATTTGTTAAATCCAATCCAGATGCTGTAGCTGCCTGCGTTCCTTTTAAGAATAATCCCATTGGAATGAAATACATATTAGCAATACAGTGTTCAAAGCCTAAAGCAACAAATGCCATAATTGGAAAAAATATTGCAAATATTTTTCCAATAACATTTCTTGATGCAATAGCCATCCAAACTGCCAAACAAACAAGCCAATTGCAACCTATTCCTCTGAATAGAGCAGCACTGAAAGAAAGGTTTACTTTAACATTAGCAATTTTTAATGCCTGAATACCTGTAAGATTATTGGCTTCTTTCCATAAACCTGTCTCAAACATTATATATGCTAAAAGAACTGACCCAATAAAATTTGCAATATATACAATAATCCACTTATTAATCACTCTACCAAAGGTAACTTTTTTATCTAATGCGCTCATTAATATTAAGTTATTCCCAGTAAAAAGTTCAGCTCCTGCAATAACAACTAACATAAGACCAACAGAAAAAACTGCACCTGATGCTAACTTTGTTAATCCAATCCCAACAAATTCTGATAAGTCACTAGAAACTAAAGTAGCAAATGCAGCACCAAATCCAATATAAACTCCAGCAAAAATACCCAGTATTAGAAGGTTATAGACTGATGCGTTGGCTTTTTTAACGCCTATAGTTTCAGCTATTTTACTAGCAATGCTTGCTGGAGGATTACAATTAATATCTATTATTTTCTCTGACATTATACTCTCCTTAAATAAAATAAATTTATGAAACTAAAAAAATTTTAAATTGCTAATACATCGAGAACACCCTCCTTTACATTATAGTATTCACTTCTTTACTTTTATCTCATTAAATTAATTTATTAAGTTTTTAATTATTAAATATTTCATGAGTTTATTCTCAAGTGAAGTAAATATTTTATCTTTTTATTTTTCATCAATATATATAATATTAGAGTAAAAACGTCAAGATATTATTTTAATTTCTCTTTAATAAAAGTTAATTTAAATTCTTTATATTATTCATATTTTTAATTCCAATAAATATAATAGAGAAAAGACTAGAGAGTTGTCTCTCAGCCTTGTAATATAATTGAAATATAATTAAAAATAAAGTAATAACAAAAATTATTTTTGGTGTAATTTGTAATATACTAAAAAGTCTTATAGGCTATTTTAAATTATGATTATATGTCTCTAAAACATAGAAATATAAATAATAAATAAGGATAAAAAATGAGATTAAAACCCGATTGTATTATATGCAATTTAAGTATAGTTTTAAGGACTCTTAAAATAATAAGTAAGGATGAAGAGTTCTTATTTAGAAATATGAAGAAAGCAGTAGATTCAATTTCTTTAGTTAATGTAGAAAAGTTCCCACCAGAATTAGGAGGAATAGTTTATAAAACTATAATTGAAAGCACCAAAGTGAGAGATCCATATAAGTATATAAAGAGGAAGCAAAATGATTTAATTTTAAAAAATTATTCTAATTTTAGAAAATCTGTTTTGAATTCAAAAAATCCTCTTTTTGAAGCAGTTAGATTTGCAATAATTGGAAATGTAATAGATTTTGGTATTAATGAAGTAGTTGATTTTGAAGAAGATATAAGAAATTCTTTTAAGAAGGGAATTGCTATTAATGACTACAATTTACTCGAAAGAGATTTAAAATTATCTAAAAGGATTTTATATATAGGGGATAATTCTGGGGAGATTGTATTTGATAAACTTCTCATTTCTTTAATAAAGGAAATATACCCAGATATTGATATTATATTTGCATGTAGAAGTGAACCTATCATAAACGATGTTCTTATAAAAGATGCCTTACAAGTTGGAATTGATGAATATGCCAAAGTTATAAGCAGTGGAATAAGCTTACCTGGTACGATATTAAAATATGTTAACAATGAATTTATGGAAGAACTGAGAAAAGCAGATTTGGTTATAGCCAAAGGACAAGGAAATTTCGAAGGTTTAGAAGAAGAAAAAATGGAAAAAATATATTTTCTTTTAAAAGCAAAATGTAATGTGGTAGCAAATTATTTAGGATGTAATATTGGTGATTTAATCATAAAAAAAGGTAATTAGGAATTTTTAATTGATTATCTTTTTTGCAGTATCAAAATCTTTTTCTTTGACCAATATTTTAACCTCACCTAAACCGTCAGCAGTTAAACCCATAATTTTTGCAATTGCTTCATATTGTAATCTTACATCAATTCCCTCAGCCTTAAGCCTACCTTTAATAACATTTGCTTTAGCTAAACCATTTGTTATGTGAACTATCTTCCAATTTTCAGGCATACAACCATATTTCCTAATAAACCAATAATATATAGTTATTTATCATTAAATTATAAATTTTTAAATCCTATTCTTTCTAATCTAAGTTTTTATAAAACAAACTTATAAGAGAAATTTGTTAATAAAATTCATTCTTTAAATTAATCTTTTCTCTCGATTTCATGGATTAATGAATTAACGAGATTTTCTATTGATAATCCCTGTATTTCAAAAAGGTCTTCTGGATCACCTGATAATCCATAGCTGCTTATACCCATTTTTTTAAATCTCACTCTTTTTCCAGAACAAGCGATATAATCTGCCACGATACTACCAAGACCAGTTTGAATATTGTGATCTTCATATGTAACAATTGGTCCCATATTAATACATTCATCAATAATTTTCTCATCAATATTAGTTGGACAGGAAACATTTAATACTCTAACTAGATATCCCTTGTTTTTTAATATCTCCCACGCCCTCATGGCACGATGAAGCATAAATCCCATAGAAATTATAGTTGCTCTATCCCCGCCTTTTATTAAGTCTGCTTTTCCATACTCAAATCTATAATAATTAGCAAAAAAAGGACTTTCATCATCTTTTAATATGATTGGAACCTTACTTCTACCCATTGCTATTAAAAAATTTCCTGGAGTTTTTGAAATATATCTAATTACTCTGTCTGTCTGATTCGGATCAGCTGGAATAATTATGCTGAAATTATATAAATTTCTCATAACACCAAGATAATCTATGCACTGATGAGTTTTTCCATCTTCACCAATATTTAAACCACAATGTGTAGTAACTAATTTTAAGTTCGTTTGATTTATATCGTTTAGTCTATGTTGATTGTATGTTTCATCTATTCCAAAAACTCCAAAATCTGCAAAGAATGTAAGAACATTCTGTGTTGATAATGCACCTGCAATAGCGGCAGTGTTATGCTCCTGAACACCTCCCTCAAAAAAGTTATTTGGGCATATTGATGCAAATTTATCAGTTTTAACTGAAGTTGCAAGGTCACAATCAAAAACAGCAATTGGTGAAATAGGGGATTTATTAAAGTTAGAAGAATTTTCATAAATAAGAGATTTTTTGCAGTTTAATTCTGCAAAGTTTTTTAAAACATTTCCAAAAGCAGTTCTGTTATCAAGTTTATCTTCTTTATAATATGTTTTTTGTGTTCCAAAATCAATATTTATTTTGTAAGTTCTTTTTAATTCCTTTTCTATTTTTTTATCTCTTTCTTTGAGTGATATATCCCCCCTTCCTTTTATAGGGGTTATTTGTTGACGTAATTTGTAATATTTATTTAGATCATTGTCAATATTAAGCTCAGTTACAGCTTTCTTATACTGTTCAATTGATAGAGCTTTTCCATGAAATTGCTCATCGTCTTCCATAAAGGAAACATCTTTGCCCATTTTTGTATAAGCAAAAATTGCAACGGGAGTATCTTTTGTGTTTACTGATTTTTTTAGAGCTTCGTATATCTGCTTACGGTCATGTCCATTAACCTCTAAAACCTTCCAACCATCAGCAATGTAATTCTCCTTTATATTTTGAGGCATAACATCAGTTATTCTTCCACTTATCTGCAGATTGTTATAGTCAATAATTACTGTAAGTTTATTGAGGTCATATTTTTTGGCAAATCTTCTTGCTTCTGAAACCTGACCCTTTTGTTGTTCACCATCACTCATTGCAACAAATGTATGAAAATCTTTATTTAACAGTTTCCCTGCAAGTGCAAACCCACACCCAGCGGAAAGTCCCTGTCCTAAATTACCACTACTCCACTCAACACCAGGAACCTTCCAGTCAACATGACCATCAAATATGCTACCAGCTTTTCTAAAACCACTTACTGCATCATCAATATTAAAGAAACCAAGTCTGCCAAGTGCTGAATAGACTCCAGGAGATGTATGACCATGACTAATAATTATTCGATCACGATCAGGATCATCTGGATGCACAGGATCAACATTTGCAAATGAGTATAAAACAAGATATATATCTATAGACGACATGGAACCACCCGGATGACCGCATTTTGCAAGAGTAGTCATCTTTAATATATCCCCCCTTGCCAATCTTGCAAGTTCCCTTACTTTATCAAGTTGTTCTTTAGCTAACTCTCTTTTACTATTCAAAAATTAACCCCCTCTTTTTACTTAACATGCTCATTTATAAAGAAAAAGCTATTTTTTCTCCTCAGATGTTGTTATTGGAATACTTCCAAGTAATAGGGTTGGGCTGATACCCTCCTCAGTGATGACAATTTTTGTATTGTCCTTTAAAGCAGTCTCAGTCATTTCCATCTGCTTCAATGACTGTGCGTTTCCCTTAAAATATTTCTGTGCAGATTCATTAACTAACCTTATTGCCTCAGCCTTGCCCTCTGCCACCTTAATTGTTGCCTCTCGCTCACCTTCAGCTCGCTGAATCATTGCTTTTTTTTGCTGTTCAGCAGCCTCGAACTCACCAGTAGCGAGTAGTCGCATAGCCCGTCTCTCCTGCTCAGCAGTCTTTTGTTTATGCATAGCATGCTTGATATCATCGGGTGGATCAATAAGCATAATCTCCACTTTACTAACTATTAAACCCCATTCAACAGCAAAGGTGTTAAGAACTCTTTGTAAGTTTTCTGCAATTTTCTCTCTAGCTATTAAACTCTCATCTAATGTAAGATCTCCGAACTCTTGACGTAAATTAGTCATAGCCAATTGAATAATTGCACGTTTCCAATTATCAATGCTATAGAAGGTTCTTTTAATGGACTCCTCGTCTGGATTAGGACGTACCCACATAACACCATCTACATTAATCTCGACATTGTCTTTGGTGATAACTGACTGGGGTGGAATATCCATGGTATGTTCACGAACATCACGAACGCGAATTATTTGAACAATGGGAATCTGAATTCCTAGACCAGGCTTGATAAATCTGGAATATTTTCCAAAGGTTTCTTGTATACCACGTTCAAAGGGTTTAACTACGTAAATTGGAAATAGAATGTGTCTCATAATCTTCTCCTTTCAAATTTAAAAAATTAAAATTGATAATAAATATTAATATTAATATTAAGAAATATCAAACTGATTTGGAGTAAAGCAATTATAAATTCTTTTCCATAAAAACATAAAAATCCCATAGACTCTCAATGTTTTTTACTAAATTATATCCTAACCTCTTATAAAAGTTAATTGCATCTGCTATTTTCCATTTCAGCATTAGTGCTGTTAAATAAACCAAGAAATATGTACTTCTTTAATTATATTTAAGCTTTGAATTTTTGAATCTATTATATATTAAAGTTTTTATTTTTATGTATTTTTTATTAATTAAATATATCTTAAATTTTTTAATTGAATTGACAAATTGTGAAATAATATTTAAAATAAGTTAGACTAATAAAACTATATTATATTATTATAATTGTTAACAAAATTGTATTATTAATTTAAATAGGAGGAAAAGACTTGAAAAAAAGTAATAAATTAACACAAGCCTTGGAAGATTATTTAAAAGTAATAAAAATTTTATGTGGTAAAAAAGGTTTTACAAGGGTTAAAGAGATTAGTAAGATGTTAAATGTGGAAATGCCAAGTGTTACATCTGCTTTAAGAAGATTACAGGAAAAAGGATTAATCAATCATGAAAAATATGGCTATGTAAAATTAACGTCTGATGGGAATAAGCTTTCGGGGAAAATATACAATCGTCATGAAAAAATCAAGGATTTTATTGAAAAGATTTTAAATATAGATTCTAAAACTGCGGAAGAGGAAGCATGTAAAATTGAACACATAATCAAACCCGATACTTTCAAAAGAATGATATCATTTTTGAACTTTTTAAATGAGTACCCAGAAATAGGCGATAGCATATTAGAAAGTTTTAAATTATATCTGGAAATTGAATCAAAATCTAAAAAATAAAATTTTAAGATAAAAATTTGTGGATAAAGCAAGGTGATTAAAATAGTTAAAACCAAATCATTAAGTAGGTTAAAAACTGGAAAAACTGCAATCATTCATAATTTAAAGGGTGGACATGGTTTTAAATCTCGTCTATCAGTATGGGGGTTCATACCAGGAACTGAAGTTAGAATGATACAAAACTTTGGTCATGGACCCATTATAGTTGAAATTAAAGATACAAATATAGCATTGGGTAGGGGAGAAGCTATGAAAGTAATCATAGAGGAGAGTGATAACGATGGTGATGTGGAGGAAAGTGAAAAAGTTGAAAGAGAACATAGATGGAAAAGAAAACGTAGAAACCGCAAAAAATAAATTATTAAAAGCAGAAGGATGTAAAAATGATGAATGATAATTTATTGAGAGAAAAGAAAAAAATTACAGTAGCTCTTACTGGTCAACCCAATGTAGGTAAAAGCACTGTTTTCAATATTATGACTGGTCTTCACCAACATGTTGGTAACTGGCCAGGTAAAACAGTGGAAAGAAAAGAAGGAACCTGCAAATTCAATAACTATGTTTTTGAAATAGTTGATCTTCCTGGTACTTATAGCTTAACTGCGAATTCCATTGAAGAGATTATTGCGAGGGATTTTATAATAAAAAATTATCCAGATGTTGTAGTAGCTGTAATAAATGCAGCAAACTTGGAAAGGAACCTGTATTTAGTAGCTGAACTTATATTACTTGGTGTTCCTGTAATAGTTGGATTAAATATGATTGATGTTGCTATTTCTCATAGAATGAAAATTGAACATAAGGTTTTACAAAGTGCTTTAGGTATACCAGTAATACCAATGATTGCTACAAAAGGAATTGGAATAAAGAAATTATTAAAATCAATTGAAGATATTTATGAAAAAAAGTTTTTATATAAACCTAAAATTCCAAGCATAAGGGAAGATCATCAAGAAGTCTTAGAGAGAATAGAATCTTTAATAGAAAATGAAACGCCAGAACCTTATAAAACGAAGTGGATTGCAATAAAGCTATTAGAAGGTGATGAAGAAATAACTAGAATGATGAAAGAAAAATTAGATGAAAATAGTTGGAAAAATGTTCATGAAATTTTATATAAACATGAGGATGCTTATTTAGCTGTTGCCTCTGGTAGATATGACTGGATAGGTAGATTAACAAGAGCAGCCATAATAAGACCAAAAGTAGGGCAAGTAACAATTACTCGTATTTTAGACAATATAGCAACACACCCTTTTTGGGGATTTATTATTCTTATAGGTATACTTGGTTTAATTTTTTGGTTGACTTATTCAATTGGAGCACCATTACAAGATATTCTTGATCAGTATTTAGTGCAAGGAAGCTCTAATTTAATTATGGGAAAACTAATAGGAGCACCAAATTGGTTTAAAGGATTATTAATTGATGGAGTTATTGGTGGTGCTGGTACTGTTCTTACATTTATTCCAATACTTTTAATATTCTTTTTCATTTTTGGTTTTTTAGAGGATGTTGGATATATGGCTCGAGCTGCATATGTTATGGACAGATTTATGCACTTAATGGGACTACATGGAAAATCCTTCCTACCACTATTTACAGGTTTTGGATGCAATGTTCCTGCCGTGATGGGCTCAAGGATAGTGGAATCACGCAGAGCAAGATTACTAACAATTATGTTAGCTCCTTTAATACCCTGCATAGCACGTATAGCAGTATTAAACTACTTGACTCCAATATTCTTTGGGAAATTAGCACCAATGGTTTCATGGGGCTTGGTTGCATTAACTCTAATAATTTTAGTTTTATCAGGAATTTTAATAAATAAGATATTCTTTAAGGGGGAGAGATCCGCTTTTATAATGGAACTACCTCTTTATCACATACCAAATTTTAAAACCATTGTAATCTTTGTTTTTAACAATTTGAAATCCTTTATAGTTCGAGCAGGTACTATCATATTAATAGTTTCTATAATAGTATGGTTATTTACAATACTTCCTACTGGAGAGCTAGAAACTAGCTATTTAGCAAAACTTGGAAAATATTTAACTCCTATTGGGAGAGTCGTAGGTTTTGACTGGCGTATGATATTAGCAACCCTAACTAGTTTTACAGCAAAAGAAAATTCTATTTCTACATTAAGTATTCTGTATGGAAAAATGAATGAAAATGGTGGATTGGCTTATATCTTAAAAAATACAATATCAACATCATCTGCTCTTTCTTTCTTGGTGCTACAAATGCTCTTTATACCTTGTATGGCAACAGTAGTCACAGTGTATAAAGAGACAAACTCTTGGAAATGGACAATATTTAATATAGTCTTTCTACTGGTAATTTCCACAATAGGTGGAATAGTTACTTATCAAATAGCCAACATTTTTTTGACTTAATATACAGAGTACAGGGTGTTAAATGTTAGAAGAAATTTTAAAAATTGTTTCAAAAAAAGGTTCAAATAGTTTACAAGATATTGCAAAAAAATTAGACATTAGTAAAGACTTGCTCTTACAAATGATTGAGGATTTAGAAAGGCTTGGTTATTTAAAACTTATAGAAGGAGAATGTTCCGCCAAATGTGAAAAATGCTCATATATCAATAGCTGTGTAACAACTTCATATAATAAAATTTGGTCATTAACAGAAAAAGGATTTAAACTAGCAGAAAAATCTTAATTTTTTATGCTGATATCCCGAGCTTTTTTAAGAACCCAATTTTCCACATAATATAGTATGTAATTAGAATCACAAGTATTGTGGAAATTAAAAATATAACATCTTTAAACTCAACCCTTTCTGGTCTATAAAAACTTCTTTTTTTAAAAGCTCCAAATGCCTTTGAATCCATTGCCAAAGCTAATCTATCTGACCTTCTAATTGCCCCAACCATTAAAGTTATTGCTTGCTTGAAGAAGAATTCTATTTTGCTTTTGATGTTTTTTTCAGGCAGAACCCCTCTTATTTTTTGTGAAGCTTGAATCTGACTGAACTCATTACTTAAAAGGGGAATCATCCTGTATGCAACCAACGTTCCATAAGCAATTCTGTAAGGTATTCTCATATTTTGAACTAAGCTATCAACTAATGCAGTTACATCAGTAGTAGAAACGAATATAATAGAGAGATTAATTAGGCTAAATACCCTAATTCCCCTGGATAACCCAATCCTTAGTGCATCATTGGTTATCTTCAACTTACCAATATTAAAAATAGCAGGTATGTTGGGCATAAAATTTGTTTTATAAAATAAAATATTAAATATTGCTATGAAAGAAGCCATCGAGATTGAAAGAATCATGGCGGTAGCTATTTCCCTAAATTTTAAATTAGCAAGATATTTAGTTGATAAAACTATTATAAGTAAAAAAACTAAAGATGTTATTGGATCCATAACAATAGTTATCGCAACAAAAATTGTTAGTAATGCAATTAACTTTATAGATGGATTTATGGAATGTAAAATTGATTTTTTATCTATATATTTAAAAAATATCTCACGCATTGGAATCTTCCAAACTTATAATTAGGAGAGTTTTAAGCTCCATTTTTAAATGTTATGTTTAATTTTTAAAAGTAATGATTTTTAGAGTTTAAAGTGCCCTCGAAACCAATATTATAAATTCATAAAAAATTTATATTATTTTTATCATAAATATTTAATTTGTAGTATTTCTGTTAATATATTAATTTATTAAGTACAAAAACTCGTCAATTGTTGTGGGGAAAGAGCCATCCTTGAAATTTAACTTTAATATTCTAGCCAAAGTTGTAACTATTGGTTCCATCAAATAATAATCTGATAAGAGCTCCGTTTTTTGAAATAGTTCATTGGTATTCCCAAAAAATCTAATTTCTCCTTCAAATAATAAAATAACTTTTTCGGTTAGTTCGGAAACAAAGTTCATATCATGAGTTATAACTATAATTGTTTTACCAACACTGTTTAAATCTCTTAGAATATTCCACATCTGCTGTGAATTTTTAAAATCTTGCCCATAAGTAGGCTCATCAAATATTAATATATCCTGATCCCAAAGAAGCATAGTTGCAACTGATAGTCTTCTTTTTTGCCCCTGACTTAATGAAAAGGGATTTTTTTCTTTAAATTCAATCAATTCAAATTGTTTGAGAAGGTAGTTTACTTTCTTTTCCATAAACTCTTCAGATTTATTAGCTAATCGCAGGGATAAAGCAATCTCGTTATATACAGTATCTGATAATAATTGATGTTCTGGATTTTGAAAGACAAACCCCATCTTTTTAGAAATTTCTAATGGGTCAATTGTTAAAATATTCTTACCATATAAAGAAATTGTGCCAGACGAGGGTTTTAAAAGACCTGTTAGAATTTTTGCAAGCGTAGTTTTTCCTGAACCATTTGGACCAACAATTGCAAGAAAATCCCCTTCATACACTGAAAATGATAGATTTTTTAAAACATATTTCTTATTCGTATAAGCAAAATTTAAATCTTTTACTTCTATTTGATTAAACTTCTTATACTCATTTTTGTCTTTCTTATCTTGAGATTCCCTTTTTTCTTTTGCATCTACTTTTTTCCCTATCTTAATTTTAGTATCCTTAATATCCTTTAATAGGAGTTTAAATTTATTTGCTGCTTCATCAATGGTAAGTGGTGGTTCAATAGAAATATCTTTCTCTTTAAGTTTATCTTTGAGTTTAATTCCAATCCAAAAAACAGTAGGAATCCACATTCCATATTCTTTTATTTTTAAAAAATACTTTTTTAAAACATTACGGGGATTACCATCAGCAAGTAATGTTCCATCTGGATTTAAAACAAGAACCCTATTTACCATATCCATAAGACCATCTAATTTGTGCTCAATTGTCAACATTGTATATTTACCTGATTGATTTAGTCTATGAATTAAATCGAATAAATCTTTAGTGCTTTTTGGGTCCAAGTTCGATGTTGGTTCATCGAAGACTAAAATATTTGGTAACGGTGCCAACATAGAAGCAAGAGAAAGCTTTTGTTTCATACCACCAGAGAGGTCACTGGTTATCTCATCTTTAAATTCTAACAGTCCAACACTTGTTAAGCTTTCTTTAACACGCTTTTTAATTTTTTTTAAAGGTACAAGCCTATTTTCAAGTCCAAAAGCAACATCATCTTCAACTTTTAACATAGCAATTTGACTTTCTGGATCTTGAAATATCACTCCAACTTTTTGGGTTAATCGAGAAAGAGGGAAAGTGTCTGTTGGAAGACCTTCAATTTTGACCTTGCCACTAAGTTTACCCGGCATCTCTTGAGGTATAAGTCCATTTAAACATAATGCTAAAGTGCTCTTACCTGAACCAGATGAACCCAAAATTAAAATGAACTCACCCTTTTCAACTTCAAAAGATATATTTGAAATTGCAGGTTTAAGTCTGCCATCATATTGCCAGGTTAGAGTATTCACTGAAATTTGTGACATTTTTCACCTAATATAAAAAATTTGTTACTTTTTAAAAAATAATTAAAAATTAACATTTATTACTTATCTTATTTATAAAAGAGAAATCACCTGAAAGGTAATGAAATGAACTGAACCTAACACCAATTACAAAAGTATTTCTTGTTCAAGGTCTCTGCTTATATATATTTATATAGCTGGGATGGTTGATTATTCCTGCTCATAGCTTGCTGAATGAGAGGAGATGTATAGCAAATCCATTTATTTATAGATAGTTATGGTTTATTCTTTAGATTCCTCACTAGCTACAGGAAAACCGGAAAGGACACCTGTTGCTTTAAGTGAATCACCTATATATTTACTTCCTAAACCTGTTAGGAAAATCCCACTAATTATTATAAAGACAAGCATAGCAACTAATATATGAGGTTCTGTGCCACCATACCACATTATCCAATCATGAACCCAAGCTGCAAAAGCAGAGGCTGCACCAGCAAGTATAAGAACAGGAATTTTGTAATTTTTCCAGAGCGTAAGCCCAAAAATAATCTCGGCTCCTATTCCCTGTATAAGACCACTAATTACAGTATCTATTCCCCATTTAGCACCAATAAGTGCAGAAACTATTGCAGCTATTAATTCAGAGATAAGACCAGCCCCAGGTTTTCTTACAATGTATGAAACAAGTACTGCAGGTATAAACCAAAAGCCATATATTATATGACGAGCTGGTGGGAAGAATAGGAATAATGGTTTTAGTGCATCCCACAACATATTCCAAAAGTAGAACAGAATTCCAAAAATAACACCTATTGTAGCAACCATCATAATATCTCTTGTTCTCCAAGCATATTTATTGTTATTCATTTTAGCCTCCTTAAAAAAATTTATTATTTTTTCTAATTATTACTCTCAAACTGACAACTTATAAAAAATTTAGAAAAATGATTTATTAATAAATACAATTTTTTATTAGCATCACCTTCCTTTAACATATAAAAAAGCGACCTGATTCATGGAGCTTAGGTCGCCTTTATAGATTATTATATAAACAATAATTAATTAGTGATTAATTATATATAATAAGTAATATCCCTACGCTGGTATTATCCAGATCAGGTTCAAAGGGTATTAGAACTATTTCTAATCTCAGCACGCCTGCGCTCCCCTAATATTTAACTATTATTAAATTTTCAATTAAATTTTAACATAAATGTATTATAAGTTAAAATATTTCTATATTATATATTTAGCCTAATTCTTAATTTCATATAAAATTTCTAAGTGGGTTAATAAGAAGAAAGAGTTATAATTAAAATTTATATAATTTCTATAATATAATGAGAACTTTAAAGTTTATATCGGTATTTTTATTTATTTTAATCTTACTAATGGTCTTTGGTTGTCAAAAAGAAGTTATTACAGAAGTTCCTGAAGAAAAAAGTGAGGAGACTTCTGAAAAACTATCTGAAACAAAGCCATCACCTACTCCTATATCAATATATGTAGATGAGGATGCACCACTTTTTTTAAAACAAGCCTTCAAAAAAGTCGTAGATGCTCAACCCAATAATTTTATACTTATAAGTAAGATTGATAATGCTGAATTAAAAATAAGTGTAAAAAAAGAGATTGAAGATATAGAATTTTATATTGAAATTTATACACAGATTTTAGTTCCAGTTGTTCCATTTTTTACATATGCCGACAATATCAATTGGAATGATATAAAACTATACTGGCAAGGAGAAACCGGAGTCCTAAACTATCTTACGAATAATAAAAGTACTCCCACTATTTTAATATCTAATGATACTTTAACCTCTTTAACAAATTTATTAGGACCTCCTGCTGAGAATATACTCATTAATATATTATCAATAAAGGAAATTTTAGAGTTATCCTGGAAAGATCAAAATATCTGGTCAATAATTCCATTTGAAGAATTAAATAAGAGATTAAAAGTTCTTAAATTAGACAACATAGATATTTTTGATAAAAGATTGGATATTTCGTCCTATCCATTAACAATTAATTATTGGATTTCAGGGGATAAAGAAGGCATAGAGAAATTTAAAATTGCTTTAAGTAATTATCTTGATAAAAGCAGAGATATTGATAATTTAACAATAATCAATATGACTGGAGTTACTGCTATGGTAAGAGGAACGGCTAATAGAATGGAGAAAAATGGGATTCTTTATCCAGGAGAAAAAATTGCGGAGATATTAAAAAATGCAGATTTAACACATATTTCAAACGAAGTTCCTTTTGTAAAAGACTGTCCTGTTAAGGTTTCTAAGGAATTAGTATTTTGTAGTAAACCTGAATATATGGAACTTTTAAAAGATGTAGGAGTAGACATTATAGAATTGACAGGAAACCATATGAATGATTATGGGCATGAAGCTATGCTATATACCCTATCTCTTTACGAAAAAGAGAAAGTGCCCTATTACGCAGGTGGAAAAAATAGAAAGGAAGCCCAATTCCCACTTTTAATGGAATCAAATGGGAATAAAATTGCTTTCATTGGTTGTAACTATTGGGGTCCTGCTTATGTATGGGCAACCGATGAAAATCCAGGAGCAGCTAAATGTGACTATGAATATATGTGTAGTGAAATAGAGAGATTAAAGAAAGATGGATACAATGTAATTGTGACCTTTCAACATGTGGAACATTATGATTATGATCCCACAGATCAGCAGATAATTGATTTCAGAAAAATGGCTAATTCAGGAGCAGATATTGTAAGCGGAAGTCAATCTCATCATCCAATGGCAGTAGAAATCAATAATGATGGCTTTATAAATTATGGATTAGGTAACCTATTTTTTGATCAGATGTTTAACTTAGGAGTCAGACAGGGAATAATTGCTCAACATATTTTCTATAAAGGTAAACATATTAATACTAGGTTAATAACAACAATGTTGGAGGATTATTCCCAACCTCGCTTAACTGATTATGAGGAAAGACAACAGTTACTAAAATCGATTTTTTCAGCCAGCAAGAGGTTAGAGAAAATTAGTTCTCAAGAATAAATTAAGTCTTTATTCATTTGCTATATTTTTATCTTAGATTTGCATATTATTTTTAAAAAGCAATGTAATAAAAAAAATTTAAAGAAAATATCACTCAATAAAAATATTTATGGTAAGTATCTTCATATTTTTCAAATATAAAAGGAAAATTGTATTATATGTAAAAGATTTATTTAAAATTGAAAGAGGGAAATATGACTGAATTTATTTATTCAAAAAAGTTAGTTGGTATTTTTAAAACATAAGCCTAAATGATAAATCACATCCCCTTATTAAGATAAAATGAAAATAAAAAAGGCTGGCAGAAAAGACATCCCTATTATAGAAAAGATTCTTAGTGATAATAATCTTCCTTATGAGGATATTTATTCAAAAGTGAATTGCTTTTTCATAGGATATAAAAAATCTAAGGTTGTTGGTATTACTGGTGTAGAAATTTTTAAGGATTATGGTTTACTTCGTTCTTTAGTTGTAAAAAAATCATTTAGAGGAAAAGGATTTGGTAAAACATTATGTCTTAAATTAATAGAATATGCAAAGGTAAATAAAGTAAAGGAACTATATCTTTTAACAACAACTGCCAAGAAATTCTTTAAAAAAATTGGTTTTGATGAATTTGAACGTGCTTTAGTACCATCAACAATTCAAAATACCACTGAATTCAAGTATTTATGTCCATCATCTGCAACATGTATGAAAATGTTAATAAATTAAAGAATGTTATTGTGGTAGAATTTGAAGACAGAACTGGCAATTTACAAAAATAAATATAAAAACCAAAAAAAGTAATAGATTTAAATTTGAACATTTTTATAATTAAGTGGAGACATAAATGCATGAGTTACCAGTTACCCAAGAGATGTTTTCTCTAATTATGAAATATGCGGAAGAAAACAATGCAAAAAAGATAAATTCCGTTAGTCTTAAAATAGGATCTTTATCAACAATTATTCCAGAAAATGTAAAATTTTATTTTGAAATTTTATCCAAAAATACAATAGCAGAAAGAGCAGAACTTATTTTTGAAAAGGAAAAGTCAAAGGCTTATTGTATAAATTGCAAAGAGGACTTTGAGATCGAAGATTTAGATTTAGTCTGCAAAAAATGTGGGAAGGAGAATGTATTTATCAGACCAGATATAGGATTTATTATCAAAAGCATTACTATTGATTGATATTATAAAAAAGCTGTCATTTCCTCACATTTGCTCAGAGCTTGTTTCGGGTTCAATAGAAGGAAATTATATAATTAAAATATGTAATTCTGAAGGAGTAGAAGCGACTGAAGCCTCTCCTTGAACGAAGTGAAGGAAATCTCCTTAAATGTAGAAAAGAATATTATTATTTATTTTTGATATCATTATCCTTAATTTAAAAATAATGTATATATGGAAGGAGTTTGGATGGAAATAAAAGTTTTAGAGAGTGTTTTAAGAGTAAATGAGGAGTTGGCAAAGAGGAACAGAGATTTTTTTAAGAAGAAGAATATATACTCAATTAATCTCATGTCTTCACCCGGAGCTGGGAAAACAAGTTTAGTAGTTGAAAGTTTAAAAAGAATTAAAGAGGAAATAAAGTGTGCAGTGATAGTTGGGGATTATACAGGAAAAATTGATGCAGAAAGAATAGGAAAGTTAGAAATACCAACGCTTCAATTAGAAACAGCTTCATGTCATTTAGATGCCAATATGCTTTCACAAGCACTTAAAAATATGGATTTAGAAAATATCAACTTGCTTTTTATAGAAAATGTCGGAAATTTAATATGTCCAGCAGAGTATAAATTGGGAGTAAATAAGAATGTAGTTATATTGAGTACTCCAGAAGGCAGTGATAAACCTTTCAAATATCCACTAATGTTTTCCATATCTGATGTTCTTATTATAAATAAAATAGATTTGATTCAATCAGTAGATTTTAATATAGAGAAAGTTAAATCTACAGTATTAAAATTAAATCCAAAAATTAAAATCTTCACCATGTCATGTAAAACAAGCGAAGGAATTGATAATTGGACAAATTGGATAAAATCTGAACTAAAAATGTAAAAATTTTGCGTGCAATTTATTTTAGAGTATATCTTATTGCACGTCCAACACCCTCTCTATTGATTAAGTTTAATTTCTCTAATTCTGAAATACCATAGTTTGCTGTTCTAAGAGAAACTCTAAACATTCTTGCATATTCTACTCGAGATATTGAATTATTCTCTACTAAATATTCCAATATTTTAATTTGTCTCTCATTGAGATTTAGTAATAGAATTATTATTTTGTTGAATCGAGAAATATATTTAGGTATTTGGATATGATTCAAATTTAGAAATATTATAGAAAAATGGTGAAAAAAAACAATATTTTAAGATACAGGATAAATATAAAAGGTGTTGTTCAAGGAGTTGGTTTCAGACCATTTATCTATAGGTTAGCAAAAGAAAATAAACTTTATGGCTGGGTTCTTAACTCAAGTGAGGGAGTTGTTATAGAAGTAGAGGGAGAAAGTGAAAACTTAAGGCTCTTTATAAAAAATATTAGAGAAAAAGCTCCCCCTATGGCAAAGATAGATGAATTAAGCTTAGAAGAAATAGAGCCTGTTTATCGTAAGAAATTTGAGATAAAAAGAAGTGTAAAGGAGAAGGGAAAGTATCAGCTTATATCTCCAGATGTTGCCATCTGTGAAGACTGTCTAAATGAGCTATTTGACAAAAATGACAGAAGATATCTCTATCCATTTATAAATTGTACTAACTGTGGACCAAGATTCACTATCATAAAAGACATGCCATATGATAGGCCAAAAACCACTATGAGTAAATTTATTATGTGTGAGGACTGTCAGAAAGAATATGATGATCCACTGTCAAGAAGATTTCATGCTCAACCAAATGCCTGTCCTATTTGTGGTCCACATCTATGGCTTGCAGATAGCAAAGGTAGATTGGTAAATGATATAAATCCTGTTGATGAAGCATCAAATCTTCTAAAAAATAAAATAATAATAGGAGTAAAAAGTCTTGGTGGATTTCAGTTGGCTTGTGATGCAACATCTAATGATGCTGTGAAAAAGCTTAGAATGAAAAAACATAGACCAGTAAAACCTTTTGCGGTTATGGTTAGGAATATAGATCAAGTTAAAGAAATTTGCTTTGTTAATGAAGATGAAGAAAAATTATTAACAGGCAGTCAGAAACCAATAGTTCTTTTAAGGAAGAAGGAAGAATCAATTTTAGATTACAAAAATAAAAATATAAATAAAAATAAAAATGATAATAAAAATGTAGTTGAGAATAAAAATGAAAATACAAATGTAAAAAGGAATAAAAATACAAATAAAAATGCAATAAAAATTTGTGAGCAAGTTGCTCCAAACAACAATTATTTAGGAGTTATGATTCCATATACTCCACTTCACTATACTTTACTTAGAAGTTTTAACAAACCTTTGGTAATGACAAGTGGAAATATAAGTGAAGAACCAATCGCAATTGAAAATGAAGAAGCAATTAAAAGATTAGGACATATAGCAGATTTCTTTTTGTTTCACAATAGAGACATTTATGCTCGTTACGACGACTCTGTTACTAAAATATTTAATAGTAAAGTTCAGATGGTAAGAAGAGCAAGAGGTTTTTGTCCCTATCCAATAAAACTTGATTATAATTCTAAAAAAATATTAGCAGTTGGACCTCACTTAAAAAATACATTCTGTTTAACAGAAGGAAAAAATGCATTTGTAAGCCAGCACATTGGAGATTTAGAAAATTTAGAGACAATGAACCATTTTACAAGCTCACTTTCAACTTATAGAAATCTTTTTAAAATAGAACCCGAGATTGTTGCATATGACATGCATCCTAGATATCTATCAACCCAGTTTGCTCAACGGATTGATAAAAAAGTAAAAATTGCTGTGCAGCATCATCATGCTCATATAGCAAGTGTTATGGCTGAAAATTATTTAAGAGGAAAAGTGATTGGCGTTTCTTTTGATGGTACTGGATTTGGAACTGATGGGACTATGTGGGGAGGCGAATTTATAATTGCAGATGAATTTGGTTTTGAAAGAGTAGCACATTTTCGAAAAGTTTTAATGCCAGGCTCAGAGAAGGCAATAGAAAGACCCTATAGAATGGCAATTAGCTATCTTTATGAGGTCTATAAAAATAAAATATACAAGAATAAAAAAGAAGGAAAAAAAGATATTTTTAATTTAGTGAAGAAAGATTTTAAAAATATTTTTAAAGGAATAGGAAAGGTTTGTAGTGATACAGAGTTAAAAGTAATTATAAACCAACTAATCACTGGATTTAATTCCCCACTTACATCCAGTTGTGGAAGACTTTTTGATGCAGTAAGTTCTCTACTCTCTATATCACAACATAACTATTATGAAGGTCAGGCAGCAATAGAATTAGAAATGGTAAGTGATGAATCTGTTTTGGAAAGTTATCCCTTTATGCTCAGGAGAGAATCTAATAATGGATTTATTAATGAGATTATTGTGATAGATACCCTACCAATAATAGAGGGAATGATTGCTGATATTAAGAAAGGATATAAATCTTCTTATATATCAGCGAAGTTTCATAACACAATAATAGATATAATTACAAAAGTATGTGAAATGATGCATAAAAAATTTAATATTAAAAAAGTTGCACTAAGTGGAGGTGTTTTCCAAAACAATATAATTTTAAATAGAACATTTAAGATGCTAAAAGAAAAAGGTTTTGCAGTTTTTACTAACTTTCAAGTTCCAGTAAATGATGGGGGGATTTCACTTGGTCAAGCATTTATTGCTCATCATATTGCAAATACATTGAAAGATTAATATCTGCTATTAACAAGAAAGGTTCATATTTTTTATTTAAGGAAATGATGATAAAATCAATTTCTTCTAGTAGGAAAATATTTTATTAGGTAAAAATAAATAAAAATTAAATTATATTGTCATCTTAATTTATTAAAAATACAGTTAATTTATCTATCTTATTTTTAAAAAATAAATTTATGAATGAATATTTTGATAATTGATAAAAATAAGACTTACAATTAAATATATTTATTAATTCTTATAGTAAAAAAATCTAAAAATAAATTATTTTAAAAAACATGTGTTTAGCAGTTCCAACTAAGATAGTAAAAATTGAAAAAGATCAAATAGCCGAGGTTGTTCTCTCAGGAGTAAGAATGAAAGTTAGTTTAGCTTTATTACCTGAAGCAAAACTTGGAGATTATGTATTAGTTCATGTGGGATATGCTATTAATATTTTAAGCGAAGAAGAGGCTAAAGAAACTCTAAAACTTCTTTCAGAGTTAGAGAAGCAAGAAATGTGAATTATTCTACCAACATAATAGTAAAGAATTAAGATAAGTTTTAAAAAAGTTTTTCATAACAGGGGTATTTTTTGAGATATATTGAAGAGTTTAGAGACTCAAATTTAGCAAAAAAGATAATATCAAAATTAAAAAAGGTTAAAATTAAAGAAGCAACCTACATGGAAGTTTGTGGAACCCATACCGTAAATGCTTCTAAATTTGGGATAAGACAAGCTTTACCCAAAAATTTAAAGTTGATATCTGGTCCAGGTTGTCCAGTTTGTGTAACAGACAATAGAGAACTTGACATTGCAATTGAGATGTTAAGAGAATATGAAATTACACTTGCTACATTTGGGGACATGATGAGAGTTCCTTCTTCATACTCATCTTTAGAGAAGGAAAAAGCAGATGGAAAAAACATAAGAGTTATTTACTCACCAATAGACGCACTAAATTTAGCAAAAGAAAATCCAGAAAAAGATTTTGTTCTATTTGGTGTAGGATTTGAAACCACAACTCCCATGATAGCGCATACTATTAAAGTTGCCAGTAAAAAAAGGATTAAAAATTTTTATGTATATAGTGTTCATAAATTAATACCTCCAGCATTAAAAGTGCTTGTAAAGGACGAGAATATAAAAATCAATGGCTTCTTATGCCCCGGGCATGTAAGTGTTATTATTGGTTCTAATCCTTATGAGTTTATAGCAAGGGATTATAAAATTCCATGTGTGATAACAGGGTTTGAACCGCTTGATATCTTGCAAGGAATTTTAATGTTGGTCATACAAACAAAGGAAAAGGAAGCAAAAGTTGAAATTCAGTATAAAAGAGGAGTCAATAAAGAAGGTAATAAAGTTGCCTTAGAATTAATTAATGATGTTTTTGATAAATCCGATGCTTTATGGAGAGGATTAGGAATAATTTCACAAAGTGGTCTTGTTATAAAAGAAAAATACTCTCAGTTTGATGCATTAAAAAAGTTTCCAGTTGATCCACCACCTGTAAAAAAGCACAAAGGATGCAAATGTGGAGATGTCTTAAAAGGTTTAATTATGCCATATAACTGCCCTCTTTTTAAAAATGTGTGTAATCCCTTAAATCCAGTCGGACCTTGTATGGTTTCAAGTGAAGGAAGTTGTGCTGCATACTATCATTATGCATCATAATTTTTTAAATTTAATTTTCATGCTGGGAAGTCTCCTTGCTAAAGCCGGGAGTAGTTCGCAACAATATGTAATTATTAACTTATTACCTTGACTATATATAATATATATAGTTTGGGTAATGATTATACCGGGGGAAATTTATGAAAAATATAAGAGATGTTTTACTAATATTTTTAATAGTATTTTTAATTATAAATATTGTCAATAATTGGGAAAAAATAAAAACCAAAGGATTTTTTGTTTTTATTATAAGTGTCACTTACAATCCAGCAGTATTTATTTTATCCATAGTGATAATAGCATTGAGCACACTAATAAGATTAAGAGAGCATCAATATAAAACTAAAAAATAAAATTTAAGAATAGAATTAGAAACGCATTATTATAATAGCAAATGATATATTGATAATCATTTTTAAACAAAGATTATTTTTACTAATATTTTTCCATATTTTTTTCAATACCCTATTAGTTATAGAGTAATAATTGTTTAGGACATTTAAAATAGAAGAGGAGAAATTTATGAGTGAAGACAGAATAATGATGGCACACGGTAGTGGTGGAAAAATTTCTCATGAACTGATTTCTAAATTTTTTTTACCAAAATTTGATAATGAGATTTTAAAAAAATTGGATGACTCTGCTGTTTTTAAAATTAAAGGTAATAGATTAGCGTTCTCAACTGATTCTTATGTGATAAATCCAATATTTTTTCCTGGTGGAGATATTGGTAAATTAGCAATTTATGGGACCGTAAATGATATTTCAATGAGTGGTGCTATTCCCTTATATCTCAGCGTAGGATTTGTTTTAGAGGAAGGTTTATTAATAAGTGATTTAGAAATGATATTAAAATCCATGAAGGATGCAGCAAAACAGGCAAAGGTTTTGATAGTATGTGGAGATACAAAAGTAGTAGAGAAGGGGAGTGCAGATAAAATTTTTATAAATACATCAGGTATAGGAGTAATAGAAGATAAGGTTAATATATCTGGTGAAAATGCAAAAGTAGGTGATTTAATTATTTTAAGTGGTAGTGTAGGTGATCATGGAATTGCAGTAATGAGTAAAAGAGGCCAGTTTGAGTTTGAAATACAAATAGAAAGTGATTGTGCACCACTTTCTAATTTAGTTCAACATATGCTATCTTATACAAAAAAAATTAATGTTCTAAGGGACCCAACCAGAGGAGGTATTGCAGCTATATTAAATGAAATTGCCGAAAAATCCAAAGTATCTCTTGAAATATATGAGGACAAGATACCCATAAAAAAATCTGTTATGGGAGCATGTGAGTTGTTAGGATTTGATCCATTATATATAGCTAACGAGGGGAAATTAATTACAATAGTTTCAAAAGATGTTGCAAGGGGTCTATTAAATCATATGAGAAAACATCAATTTGCTAAAGATGCAGAAATAATAGGGGAAGTTATAGAAGGTAAAACAGGAAGAGTAACCATGAAAACATTAATAGGATCAACAAGGATTTTAGATATGATGATTGGAGAACTCCTCCCCCGCATCTGCTAACATGTATATTATAATTTGATTATTTTTCGCTCACAGCAATTACTCCTTGGAGAACGTCTTATCCGAGTATAATGATAATTTTAAAATGCATACCTTTTTAATAATATAATTTAGAAGGGAAATAAATAAATGAAAAGGGAAAATATAAATTATAAACATAAAGATAAGCTAAAGATTAAAGTCATTATTGATTATGATGGGACATTAACCCAGGAAGAAAAACAGGTTGAACAGTTAGCTGAGTTAGCTTTTGATACATTATCAAAAGAAATTTTAAAAGTTCCAAAAGATAAAATTAGAAGAGATTATCAGGAAACACAGAATAAAATTTTAGCCTCCCCTAACAAATACACCTGGAAAGTAAATGGACTTTCCGCTTGTTATTGTAATGAAGGAGCTTTTGTCTTAAATACAGTAGCAATACAAGAAATGCTGAACAATAATGAATTTTATAAAAATCTTATTAAGAGTGTTTTTACTGGAAAAGAGTATGATTCAATAACTGAGTGTGCAAATTATCTTTTTCATAAAAATAGTGCTTTTATTAAACCCCTATTTAGAGATGGAGTTAGAGAAACTTTAATTGAGATGATTAAACATTCTCAAATTCAGCCAATTGTTATGACTAATTCAAAGACGGATAAGGTGAAAAAGCATTTAAAAACCCTGGGAATCAATCGTAGAACAGTTAATAGTAGCAAATTAGAAGAAGATTTAAAAAAAGAGAAAATTACTGAT
Organism: Candidatus Humimicrobiia bacterium; assembly: GCA_049647085.1. GTDB lineage: Bacteria > Actinomycetota > Humimicrobiia > JAHJRV01 > JAHJRV01 > JAHJRV01. The sequence continues at coordinate 51,135 of JBARXA010000007.1, forward strand.
ATAGATAGTGGTAGTAAGAGTAGTAGTAAATTTAAACAAGAAGAGATTAGTAAAAAAGATTCTAAATCTAATAAATTTGACTATGAAATTGAAATATTAGGCGATACTCGTCAATATCATATGGATCAAAAGTGGGATCATTATTTTAATCATCCAGAGTTTGGTAAAATTCAGATTCTTCCAATTAATAAAAAATTTAAGGTTGATCTTAGGCGCCCAGTTTATTATCAGGCACTTTTAAACCAGGCTAAAGATGGTTCAAAAGTTATTACTTTTGGTGATATTTTTTCTTTAGTTGGCTCCGTTCCATTAATGATGGGAATGGATTTTATTCTACTCAAAGCCCCTTATGTTCCTGCCTGGAGTGAAGAATTTGTAAGAAAACACCCAAATGGTAAAGTAATCGAAAATGTTAAAGAGTTAATTAACGAGCTTGGAAAAATATTAAACTATTAAATCATTGTATTAATTAAATTAAACAATTTTAAATTAAAAAATCCATATCTTTTAAATGATTTTAATAGAAATAAACAAAATAAATAATCGAACCTATGTTTGACTTTTTAATGAATCTATAATATATTTTTATTATATTGATAGGGAATCTCTTTTTATAAAGAGATAGTTTTAAAGAATTTGGATGTTATGGAAAGGATTAAATATGATTATTACAAGATTAAGTCATGGAAAGGATTTAATTTCAGAAATAAAAAGAGTATGCGAAGAAAATAAGATTAAAACAGGATGGTTTATTGCAATTGGAGTTTTAAAAAATGTCACTTATGGTTTTTATGATCAAAGTTCAAAGCAATATATAAAAAGCTCATTTGATAAAGAGTGTGAGATTACCTCCTGCACAGGAAATGTTTCAATTCTTGATAATAAAATTTTTGTACATGCTCATATAAATTTCGCTGATGAGAAAGGAGATGTAAAAGGAGGCCATCTTTTCAAAGGAGAAATTTTTGCTGCTGAAATAATAATTTTTAAACACGAGGAAGATTTAATAAGAGAATTTGATGAAGAAACCAATCTGAAATTATGGAAAAAATAAATTTATTTGAACAAAAAACAAAGAACAAAAAAGCTTATAAGGTGACGGCCCCTCTTGCGGATAGAATGAGACCCGAAGATTTGAATGAGCTATTAGGACAGGATCATATAATTGGAAAAGGAAAAGCACTAAGGAGTGCAATTTTATCTGGAGAGATTGGATCCATAATATTATGGGGTCCTCCAGGGTCAGGAAAAACAAGTTTAGCAAAGATAATTGCCAAATATACAGATGCAAATTTTATATCTTTTAGTGCTGTATCATCTGGAGTTAAAAAGATTAGAGAAGTCATTGAACAGGCAAAATACCTTAGAGATTTTAAAAATAAAAAAACTATACTATTTATTGATGAGATACACAGATTTAATAAATCACAACAGGATACATTTCTTCCATATGTTGAGGACGGAACTATTATATTAATAGCAGCAACAACTGAAAATCCCTCATTTGAAATTATCTCTCCATTACTTTCAAGATCTAGAGTTTATACTTTAAAATCTTTATCTAAAGATGACCTAAAAATTATAATCAAAAGATCTCTTAAAGACAATGAAAGAGGATTTGGAAATCTAAATATTGAAATTGATCCAGAAGTTATTGATTTTATTACACAATTTTCTGATGGAGATGCAAGGGTAGCATTAAATGCTATTGAAACATCTGTTCAAACAACAAAACCTATAGGTAAAGAGAGAATAATAAAAATAGATATGAAAAAATTAATTGATGTAATGCAGCATAAACCACTAAGGTATGATAAGGCTGGTAAAGAACATTATAATCTGATATCAGCACTTCATAAAAGTTTAAGGGGTAGCGACCCAGATGCATCTTTGTATTGGCTCGCAAGAATGTTAGAGGGTGGTGAGGATCCATTATATATTGCAAGAAGATTAGTAAGATTTGCATCTGAGGATGTAGGAAATGCTGATCCTCAGGCATTACAAGTAACAATTGCAGCAAAGCAAGCAGTAGAATTTATAGGAATGCCTGAAGCAGATTTGGCTTTATCTCAAGCAGTAACATACATGGCAACAGCTCCAAAAAGCAACTCATTATATAAAGCATATAATTTAGTTAAAGAGGACGTTAAAAATAGTATGACATTACCAGTACCACTTTCTATAAGAAATGCACCAACAAGACTAATGAAAGAGTTAGGTTATGGTAAAAGCTATAGGTATCCCCACATAGCACCAGAAGCAATTGTTAATCAACAATATTTACCATCAAAGTTAAAAGGGAAAAAATACTATTTTCCAAGTGATAGGGGATTTGAAGGAGAAATCAAAAAGAGAATGAAATACTGGGAGAGAATAAAAGAAAATCTAAGTAAGATAGGGGAACAAAATAAAAAGAAATCCTAAAATAAAAAATAAACAGATTAAAAATAAACAACAACAAGTTTATGTATTTCCAATAAATAAAAGATAAGAAGAAGCCTTCAAAAAACTTTTAGATCTTAAAATAGATAAGAATGTAGCCGGATCATTAATAAAGAAATATGGTTATAAAAAAGTAAATGCTTATACAAAATATCTAAATTGGAAATTATATAAATGATTTACACCAAAAAATGATTTACACCAAAAGATTTAAAACAATCATTTTTAGTTGATTCAATTGTTGATTCTTATATACTTCCTAAAAATTTTAAGGAAGGTACATAGTTAAAAATTAAAAATATGAATAGTGCAAAAAAGTGTTATGAATCAACAAAAGGGGATTATATAATATCAGAAACAATATATCTATATCCATATTGTCCTTATTGTGAAAAAATTTAAAAAAATATTGATCAATGAAAAATATAAATTTTTAATGTCAGTAGAAAATAAAAATAAATTATAAGTAATATTGTTACTACTACGTCAAGATGTTAAATTTTACTACGTGAAAATTTTAAATTACAAATTGCTGATATTCTCTTTGATTTAAAAAGCTTTCAATTTGCTTACTTATCTTGTAATCTTTATTGTTCTCTGACAATTTAGTTATGTGAATAATATCTTTTTTGTAAAGAATATAAATTCCTTTATCTTCAAATAAAAATACATTTGCTAAACATTTAGTAAAAGATATTCTGTATTTAGAAGGAGGAATTAAAATAAGTCTTCCCTTGAATTTAATAGTGTTATCAAAATTAACCTTTCTTTCGTAATTTTTAGAAAATATTAAATCTAAGTTAACATTAGAAGGCAATTTTTTATATACACTTTCTACACCTTTATATTAACAAATCTTTTGTTGTAATATGGTAGAAATTGTCTTTCAAGATAAATGTTTGCTTCTGATAGTTTTTAATTCCTTTATTAGTCTGTCTTGAAATGTTCCAAATAATCTTTCAATTCTTCCCTTAGCCTGAGGAGAGTTTGCTATGATAAGATTTGTGTTTAACTCTGTCAGTGTTTTTTCAATCTGTGTTTCATCTTGTTCACTTGACACATTTACATGTAATCCCTTGTACTTTGTAGTTTTAAAATGAGATGCCTTATCTACATATAAGCAATAAAAAAAACACTTTCTTTTTAATAGTTTCTTTAACAGCTTTAATATTGTTAAATACACTATAAGATGAATAAAACTTAGTAAAAATGTGATTCTTTGATAGCATCATCAATGTTGCTATTAAATGCCACCTTTTCCTAATTGAGGGTATCCAGTAACGTAAAGATGAATCCACCTGAAATAACATACCTGCCTTAGGCACTCTCCTTCTACGCCCGTATAGTTTCTTTCTATTTTTACTTTATGAAGGTTGTATATTTAATTAAGATCTTTCTTATAGTCTAATAAAAAAACTTAATATTATGTATTTCTTTTAAATTATCTTTAAAATGGGCAATATTATATTAAAAGCAAAATAGATCTCTTTATAATGGTTAGCTCTATTTTTTTAAAGAGGCAGTTTTTTTACGGGGAAACTCTCCTTTAGGTCTAAGTAATCCTTCAAATCCACATTTTAATACCTTTTGCTTAAGTATTAATATATGAACATAATTATATACTAAAAGTTGAGCAGTTTCATATCCTTTTATTTGCTTATTTATTAGTTGATGTAAAATCTTATACTTTTTGATATCTTTCATTGTAATAATTAGTTTTTTCATTAGTAATCACATCTTTTATAAAGGTTTAAATTAAATCCTTACACGTGATTACCTTCTAATAAAAATTTAACATTTAGTTTTATTAATTATTCTTAACATTTTGTTATTGTAACAATAAATATTACTGTTAAGATTGACAATATTTCTTTTTTATAGTAAAATTAAAAATAATTGCAATCACTGCTCAAATGTGCAAATAATACACAAAGAAAGTTTCATAATTTATAAAATTTAAATTAAGTATAATAATCTAAAAGATCCATTTACAGCGCATTTTTCATTGTTGCTTTCAAAAAAGGAGATTGTATTGTCTTTATTATTTTATGAGGAAATTTTGGATCAACCTAAAGCATTAAAAATATTAATAGAATATGTTGAAAATTCTAGTGAAGAGTTTAACAAGAAAATAAAAGAATCTTATAGTGTGAGAAAATTCAGTAAGGTTATTTTTACTGGAATGGGTAGTTCTCTATTTGCTTCCATACCTGCCTCAATTTATTTAATAAATAGAGGAGTAAGTTCATATTATATCGATGCTTCAGAGTTATTACATTATACTTTCAAGATTCTGGATGAAAAAACATTATTGATTGTTGTTTCTCAATCTGGAGGGACAGTAGAAATAATAAATTTATTAAAAAAGTTAAAGGGAAAGAATTTAGAAACATGGTTATTTACTAATAATAAAAATTGTGAGATTGCAAATGATGTAAGTATGTTATTTGACATTCATGCCGGAGAGGAAAGAACTACATCAACAAAGACTTATACTAATACAGTCTTGATGTTATATTTTGGTGCTCGTTCCATTTTAGACGATTTGGATGAAAACGTTTTTAAAGAAGGTTATAAGATTAGTGAATTAATTAGTGATTCGTTAAGTGATTTTAAAAAGAGGTCTTATGATATAGCAAAAGAATTAAATAATAGCCAATATATAAGTTTAATCGGTAGAGGTCCTTCCTTAAGCACAGCATACCAAGGGGCATTGGTAATTAAAGAAACAATAAAAAAATTTGCTGAGGGAATGAGTGGTGGTCAGTTTAGACATGGCCCTCTAGAGATTACGGGGAAGGGTCATTTTGCTATAATTTTTGCTCCATCAGGAAAGACATATCGTATTAACAGAAATTTAGCTATGGATATGACAAGAAACGGTTCAAGCGTTTTATGCATAACAGATGTAAATGATGAATCCAGTAAAAAATTGAGTATATTTAAACTACCTAAAATACCAGAAGATTTAGTTCCGTTGATGGAGATTATACCTATTGAACTTATTATATTGAATTTTGCAGAAATTAAAGGGATAAATATTGGTGATTTTTCCAAGATATACAAAGTAACCACCACTGAATAAGATATGGTCAATTATAAGGAAATAAAAAGAAAATTATTAAAAAAAATAGAAATGTTATCCCGATCAGAACTTTCGAAATTTAAGGTTTTAACAATGTCTGATTTTATATTAGACCATATTCTTTTTATAGATGATTTTGATTATTTTTTGAGAGAAGTTAAACGAATCTATAAACAAGGTGGTGGTGATCTTCCAGCTATAAGGCAAACAATACAAAGAGGTGGCTGTAGTGCAAATACTGCAAGTGGACTCAGTGCTTTAGGAATAGACACATATTTTATTGGACGTACTAACCTTTTTGGGAAAAAACTTTTAGAATTTTTTCTCGGTGAGAAAAATGTGAATATAAAAAATTTGAAAACTGATGGGAATTTGAGTCTTATGACAATTTTTGAGATTGGAAAAGAAAAAATTAATGTAATGGTTGGAGACCCGGATTCATTATCGCCTTTGGGATATAAAGATATTACTTCATCAGACAGGAAACTATTACATTCCTGTAATTTAGTCGGAATTTCTGGTTGGGCAATGAATAGGTCTGGAACTGATTTGGCTAAAGGCGTTTTTAATTTTGCAAAAAAAGTGAATACTTTGACTTATCTTGACACTGCTGATCCTAGTTTTAGATTGGAGGAGATAAAAGATTTATATGAATATGTTATATCGAATAAAAATTTAGATATATTAAGCATCAATGAAAATGAACTTAATTATTATTCTAGTTTTATCTCTACCAAAGATAGTAATCTAAATATTTTGGAAAAAGGTGTTCTGTTAAAGAAAAATATTTCAGCTAAGATAGATATTCATACTTCATTATACTCAGCTTCATTAGATGGTGATGAAGTATATATCATGCCCGCTTTTAAAGTGAATATTAAAAGAACTACAGGAGCTGGGGATATGTTTAACTCTGGAAATATTTTAGGATATCTTCTAAAATTAGAGCCCCTCGAACGGTTGCAGTTCGCTAATGCAATGGCTGGCTGTTTTATTTCTTCAAATATTCCATTACCTCCTAATATAAAAGATATCTATAATTTTATAAATAATACGCCATTTAAACCATTAAAAGGTGAAATAGTTGGGTAGTAAAAAAAATAGAAAACCTATTACGAAAAGAATAGAAAAATTAAGAAATAAAATTATTAATACGGTGCGTAAGTTAGATATTGAGAGAGCAAGATTATTTACTGAATCCTATAAAAAGAATGAGAATAAACCTTTAATATTGCGGCGTGCGATGAGCTTATCCTATGTTTTAGAAAATATGACTATAGCTATAGATCCAAATGAACTCGTAGTTGGAGATAAGGCAATTGAACCAAGGAATGGTGATGTTTCTCCTGAGATGGCGGTAGATTGGATTAATGAGGAATTAGAAAATTTACCTATTCGACCTCAAGATCAATTTAAAGTATCAAGTAGAGATATTTCAGAATTACGCGAAGAAATTTTTCCTTATTGGGAAGGAAAAACATTAAAAGAGGCTATTAATAATGCTATGAAAGGTGAAATTAGAAGGGCAATTCAAGAAGGTGTATTTATATTAAATCAAACAGATCATGGGCAAGGACATATATTACCTAATATGGAGAAGTGGTTAAAGAAAGGAATCTGTGGTTTAAAAAAAGACGTTGAAGAACATATAAATAAATTTAAGAGTTGTGCTAGTAAAAATTATAGGAAGTTTAATTTTTACAAGTCAGCTCTTATAACACTTGAAGCATCAGAGGTTTTTATAAAACGATATGCAGATTTATCTAAAGAAATGGCTTCTAATTTTGATGGTATGGAAAAAGAAAATTTATATAAAATATCTGAAATTTGCACTAATTTGATTAATAGACCTCCTATTACTTTCAGAGAAGCTATCCAGGCTTTGTGGTTTCTAATAGTAATAATTCAAATAGAATCTAATGTTACTTCAATTTCTCCCGGAAGATTGGATCAATACCTTTTCTCATATTATCTTAAAGATATTAATTCCGGAAATATTTCAAAGATTCATGCACAAGAAATATTAGAGAATCTTTGGATTAATTTCAACAAAATTGTATTTCTTCGTAGTTCAGAGAGTGCACAATATTATGCTGGATTTCCTATGGGCTTTAATATCGCCATAGGAGGTCAAAATATAGATGGAAAAGATGCTACAAATGAATTATCTTATATGTGCTTAAAGGCACAGGAGGACATTGGATTCCCTCAACCTAATTTATCAGTAAGATTACATAGTACTACACCAACGGATTTTTTACTAGAAGTTTGTAAAGCAATAAGTTATGGTGATGGACAACCACAACTGTTCAATGATGAGGTTATAATTCCTGCACTATTAAATTGTGGTTATTCATATGAGGATGCGAGAAATTATGCTATTGTTGGATGTGTTGAGATTTCTGTTCCTGGAAATACAATGGGTCTCACAAATGCTGCTATGGTAAACATGGTCAAAATATTAGAGTTAACTATGAATAATGGAGTATCAAGAACTACCCAACATCAGGTTGGTACAAAAACTGGGACTTTGAGTACCTTTGAAGACTTTGAAGAAGCTTTTGAAAAGCAATTAAAACATTTTATTAGTTTAATGGTTAGAGGATCTAGAATTGTAGAAAAGATGCACGCTAGTATGGTACCTACTCCTTTTCTTTCAACAGTTATTGATAATTGCTTGGAGAAAAGAAAAGATGTAACTGATGGTGGCGCAAAATATAATTTTTCAGGAGTTCAAGGTGTTCAAATAGCGAATATAGCTGATTCTCTTATTGTAATTAAAAAAGTTATTTATGAGGACAATTTATTAGACCTAAAAAGTTTTAATGTTATTTTAGATAAAAATTATGAAGATGCTGAAGAAATTCGCCAGATGCTAATATATAAACTTCCAAAATATGGCAATGATATTGAAGAGGTTGACAATTTAGCTAATAAGTGGGCAAAAAAATATTGTAAGTTGATTGAAGAACATAAAAATTATCGTGGTGGTCAATTTCATCCTGGATTTTATACAGTTTCTGCATACATTCCTATGGGTTTTGTTGTAGGAGCAACCCCAGATGGACGGAAAGCTTTTAGTCCTCTAGCTGATGGAGGTCTATCACCAATGAGGGGTTTGGATGTAAAAGGTCCAACAGCAATATTGAAATCTGTATCAAAAATTGATTTATTGTTGGCTTCTAATGGTTCACTTTTAAATCTTAAGTTCCTCCCCTCCTTCTTTGAAACTGATGGAGCTTTTAAACATTTTTCAGCATTTCTTAGGACGTTTGTTGATCTTAAAGTCCAACATGTTCAGTTTAATGTTATTTCATCTAAAATTTTAAGGGAAGCACAAAAAGAACCTCAAAATTATAGAAATTTATTAGTAAGAGTTGCGGGTTATAGTGCTTTTTTTGTAGAACTCTCTAAAGAAATGCAGGAAGAAATAATTATGAGAACAGAGCATACTGGTTAATTAGTGGATTACTTTAACAGTGAAAAATTGTAATTGTATTAATAAAATTTAGTAAAAGGGGGTAAGCGGGGAAATGATGAATTAACTAATTTCTTTAAAAAAGGAGGTGGGATATGAAAAAAATTAGATTTGTTTTAAGAAAGGTATTGAGTTGAACTCTTTTAAAACCTATTACTTAAAACAAATCTTCATAAAATTTTACTAAACTTTTAATTAAAATCAGAAAAAGAGAGGTTGAAATGAATTTTCTTAAAAAAGTAATTCTAACGATTGTGACTCTTTCAATTGTTGTATCACTATCACTTGCATTTACTGGTTGCCCTCCTGCAGCACCTACAGAGGAAGCCACTGAGGTAGAAGAAACTACTGAAAAAGAGGAAGAAGAAGCAGAGACTGAGGAAGAGGAGCCTATAAAGGTAGCATTATTGTTTTCAGGATTTTTAGGTGATCAGTCATTTAATGACTCGGCTTATGCGGGTATACAGAGAGCAGTGGATGATTTTGGAATAGAAGTAAAAGTATTTGAATCAAAAGAGCCTGCTGTTTGGGAACAAAATGTGGTTTCTGCTGCAGACGCTAATTATGATTTGGTACTTTGTGTTTCTACCAATTTCCAAGAATTTATAAAAGATCATGCTCCAGAATTTCCTGATGTAAAATTTGCTTTAATTGATGGAATTGTGGAAGACGAGCCGAACGTATCTTCAGCGGTTTTTGCTAATAATGAAGGGTGTTTCTTATCGGGACTAGTTGCAGCAATGTGGACAACAAAGACAGAAATTTCAGGGGTTAATGAAGATAAGATTATAGGATTTGTGAGTGGAATGGATATTCCAGTTGTGCATGATTTCTTGAAAGGATATGAACAGGGTGCAAGATTAATAGAACCTGATATAGAAGTTTTGGTTTCATGGGCAGGATCTTGGACCGATCCTGTTAAAGGAAAAGAATTAACCTTAGCACAATATAATCAGGGAGCAGATGTTGTTATGAATGTTGCTTCTGGTACAGGACCTGGAATTCTTGAAGCTGCATCTGAAGCTGGTAAGTATGCAATAGGTGTTGATTTAAATCAGGATGGATTATTTCCCGGAAGTATAATTACTTCTTTACTTAAAAGAGTAGATAATGCTTGTTATGTTACAGTTAAGTCAGTAATAGATGGTACTTTTAAAGGTGGAACTGTAGTAGATATGAATTTAACTAATGGTGGTGTAAGCCTTACTGACTTTTCAGTAATGAAAGAAAATATGGGTGATGCTTTTCCTGAAGATGTAATTACCACTGTAGAGGAATATATACAGAAAGTTATAAATGGTGAAATAATAGTAGAGGGTGAGCCAGGCTTTTAATGTAAAAACTTAAGATCCTCCTGATTAATTTGTGCTACTTAGTGAAAGTAATGGTTTCTGGTTATCCTATCAGAAACCATTACCTATAAAAAATCTTAGTAATGTATTTTTAAGGAACAAAAACGCTTGGATTTTAAATTGATTAATAAAATAATTGAAATGATTAATATAAATAAAAGCTTTCCCAATGTTAAAGCTGTTGATAATGCTGGAATCGATCTTTATCAAGGGGAAATTCATTCACTCGTGGGAGAAAATGGAGCTGGAAAAACCACGCTTATGAATATTTTATATGGATTATATCAACCTGATTCGGGGAAAATTAAGATTAGAGGAAAAGATATGGAATCATTAACCCCCAGGGTTGCTATTGAGCTTGGTATTGGAATGATACATCAGGAATTTATGTTGGTAAGGGAACTTACAGTTTTAGAAAATATTATATTAGGATTTGAACTAGGTAAATTTGGTAGAATTGATTTTTCAAAAACTAAGGAAAAAATTAATTACTATCTTGATAATTATAATTTGGAAATTCCACTAAATAAAAAGGTTAGGGATATTTCCGTAGGTGAGGCACAAAGGGTTGAGATTATAAAGACTTTATATCGTAGTACTGAAATTTTGATATTAGACGAACCAACTGCAGTTTTAACCCCTCAAGAGACAAAAAAATTATTCGAAATTTTAAATTTTTTAAAGAAAGATAATAAGTCTATTATTTTCATCTCACATAAATTAAGGGAAGTCATGGAGATAAGTGAAAGAATTACCATAATGCGTAATGGTAAGCATGTAAATACAGTAAATAAAGAAGACGTCTCCATAAAAGAATTAGCTAAAATGATGGTTGGCAGAGAAGTTTTTTTAAATATAAAAAGAGAACCTTGTAAAAAGAGTAAAAAAATTTTATCTGTCAGGGATATTTATGTTACTGGTGAGAAGGAGCTTTCAAAATTAAAAGGGGTATCTTTTGATGTACATCGTGGCGAAGTTGTTGGAGTAGCTGGGGTAGATGGAAATGGTCAGAGTGAGCTTGTAGAAGCACTCACAGGTCTTCGTAAAATTGAAAAAGGGGATGTTACATTTAAGGGTAAATCAATTAAAAATTTAAGCCCAATAGAAATTAGGAAAGCAGGTATTTCACACATTCCAGAAGATAGGAATCTAAGAGGTTTAAACAGAAGTTTTACTTTATATGAAAATCTAATAGCTAATCATTTTAATAAAAAACCTTACTCAAGATTAATACAGTTAAATAAAAAGAAAATTACAAAATATGGTAATAGATTAATTAAGGAATTTGATATTAGACCAGCTATTGGGAATACAGTTGCTGTAAATTTGTCTGGTGGTAATGCACAAAAGACTGTGGTTGCAAGAGAAGTGGATATGAATGCAGATTTATTAATTGCTTCTCAACCTACTAGAGGTGTTGATGTAGGTTCTACAGAAGCAATTAGAAATACTATAAATTATATTAAGAAAAAAGGTGTAGCTGTTTTATTAGTTTCTGCTGATTTAGAAGAAATATTATCTTTATCTGATGTAATACTAGTTATGTATGAAGGCAAAATAAGTGGGATTATACCGGCAGAAAAGGCTAGAGAAGATAATATTGGGATCTTAATGACTGGAGGTAAAGTTAAGTGAGAAGAAGTAGTTATTTAAATTTACTTATAACAATAATAATTTCACTAATTGCTGGTGGAATTATTATGATTTTATTAGGCCATAATCCCTTTAAAGTCTATGCTGAACTTTTTAAAGGAGCTTTTATTGGGAAATTCAATATAGGTAACACTCTTGGACGTTTTGTTCCTATTTTATTAACAGCAATTGCTTTTGCTATATCATTTAAAGTATCAGTATTTAATGCTGGCGTTGAAGGGGAATTATATTTAGGTGCAATTGCAGCAGCATGGGCAGGATTTGCAATTCAAGGGTTGCCAAAGGTTCTTCATATATTAGTTTGTATGATAGTTGCAACTATTGTTGGGGCTTTATGGGCTGCGGTTCCTGGGGTTTTAAAAGCTTATTATAGAGTAAATGAAATATGTACCACTCTATTATTAAATTATGTTGCAATTTTTTTCACATCATATCTGGTTAATAATCAGTTATCTTCACATACTGGAATACCACAAACACCTAAAGTTCTTCCATCAGCAACACTTACTATGATTCTCAAACCTAGTAAAGCAAATATTGGCATATTTATTACTTTAGCAGTTTTGTTATTCGTTTACTGGTTAATACATTATACAACCCTAGGATATAAAATAAGAAGTGTAGGTAGTAACCCATTCTTTTCAGATTATGTTGGAATTGGAACTAAAAAAATAATAGTAATTGGGATGCTTATTAGTGGTGGGATTGGTGGTCTCGCTGGCGGTATAGAATCATTAGGAACATATAATCGTTTTTTAGATGGATTTTCACAATTTATAGCTTTTGATGGTATGTTAGCCTCACTAATTGCTAGAAATAACATAAAAATGATTTTTATAATTGCATTATTTCTAGCTAGTTTGAAAAACGGTGCTTTAGGTATGGAGAGATTTACTAGTGTTCCAAAATCTATAGTCGATGCAATTATAGCCATATTTATATTATTAACTTCGCTTGAAGGGTTAATAAATATAAGAAGGAAAGTCAAAACTATAGAAGCCTGAGTTAAAAAATAATTTAAATAAGGGTTAGCTATGTTAGAGAAAATAGCGTTGATTTTTAATTATTCTATTATCAAAACAACTATTAGATATTCTACACCAATATTATATGCAGCTTTGGGTGTTCTTATCACTCAGCAAGCTAATATGTTAAATGTTGGTGTAGAAGGTATGATGCTTAGTGGTGCTTTTACAGCTATTGCAGTAAGTTATTTTACCGGTAATTGGTTTCTAGCTTTAATTGCAGCTATTATTGTTGGAATAATTCTGGCAATAATTATGGCATTTGCTCATTTGAAATATGATGCTGACATCATTGTTGTTGGTGTAGCTATTAATCTACTTTCATTAGCATTGACCAGATTTTTATTAAACAATGTTTTAGGAGCTAGTGGTTTTTTTCGTTCTCCATATATAGTACCTATACCCAAAGTTCATTTTGATTTTTTAACTAAGAATGATGTGATTAATACTCTTTTTAATAATTATTCAATGTTTGAAATAATTGGAATTATGCTAGTTTTTATAATTTGGTTCTTGTTATTTAAAACTGTTTGGGGTTTGAGGGTAAGGAGTGTAGGATTGTTCCCGCAAGCAGCAGAAACCGCAGGTATAAATGTATATAAATTGAAATTTAGTACAATGATATTTTCAGGTCTTCTTGGTGGAATGGCTGGTGCTCATTTATCATTAGGTTATTCAAAGCTTTTTGTTGAAAATATGACAGGTGGCAAAGGATTAATGGGTGTTGCTGCAATGTTTTTCGGGGGAGGAGATCCCATTTTTACTTGGGTTGGTTGTTTAATATTTGGATTTACTGATTCCGTTGGTTCTAGGTTGCAACCTTATGGATTACCAAGTCAATTTGTTCTTATGTTTCCGTATATTACAACTGTATTATTTTTAACATTGTCTATGATAAGGAGAATAAGAAGGGAAAGAATAGAAAAAAGTTCTTTAAAATAAAAAATATTCTTCAGTATTATAACAATATTTTGAAATATATTTATTTTTACAAACCTATTAGGAGGCATAATGGGTGTAATAACTGTTAATGGTGAGATAAAAAGCAAGGATCTAGGTATAACATTAGTTCATGAGCATTTATTTCTGGACTTCCGTTTAATATTTGAGGATTCGAGTGAAGTATCAAAAAAAGAATTATCAGAACAAAAGATTAACATAGAAAATTTACATATCCTAAAAAAAAGTCCCTATAGTATTAAAGATAACTTGATTTTGTCCAGTGAAGACCTAATTCTAAAAGAACTATTAGAATTTAAAAAAGCAGGAGGAAAGACGATAGTCGAACAGACTTCAATTGGTCTTGGGAGATCACCCCAATCTATTCGTAATGTTGCTAATTTAGCTGCTCTAAATGCAGTGATGGGATGTGGTTATTATGTAAAAGATAGTCTTCCTGAGTACATTATTAAAAAATCTGAAAAGGATCTAATCTCTGAATTGATTAGTGAGATTCATTACGGTGTTAATGGGACAAATATTAGACCGGGTATTATTGGAGAATTAGGTATAAGTAATGATATAGGTGATTGGGAAAAGAAATTATTAAAAGTTGCCTCAAAGGTTCAAAGAGAGACAGGTCTTGCAATTTCAGTACATATACAGGCAGTACCAACATTACCTGGTTTCACAGGTAAATTGCCTGGATTAAAAATATTGAATATATTAGATGAATATGGGGCAATTTTAGAAAAGGTTGTTATTTGTCATACAGATGCGAAGATAGATTTGAAATATATTAAAAGCATAATGGATTTTGGTGCATATGCAGAGTTTGATCATGTAGGTAAAGAATTTTATATAGAATCAAGTGATTTTTTGATGGATAGAGATATTGATAGAATACTCGCATTAAAGGAATTAGTTGATTCTAATTATAGTAAAAACATATTAATTTCTAATGATGTGTGTCTAAAGACTGATCTGATTTCATATGGTGGCTTCGGGTACGGACACATACTAAACAATTTAGTTCCTTTGATGTTGAAAAAAGGAATAGATAGGGAAGTAATTAATACAATATTAGTAAGTAACCCAAGAAGGTTGTTAGATGTTGGAAGTAGTTATATGTAATTTTAAATACTTTTAAAAAATAAATTCTAACTTTCATTGGTTTAATAATTAATAATTTAATTTTAAAGGAGGCTAAAATGGGAAATCTCAATGGAAAAGTTGCAGTCATAACTGGTGCTGGGCAAGGAATTGGAAGAGCAATTGCATTAAGACTAGCTGAAGACGGTGCTGACATAGCAGTATGTGATATTAGTGAAAAAACTGGTAAGAAAGTTGCTGATGAGGTATTAAAAAAAGGGCGGCAAAGTTTATTTGTAAAAGTTGATGTGACTAACAGTAAAATGGTTAAGGATATGGTAAAAAAAATCATTGATAGGTTTGGAAAAATTAATATTTTTGTTGCAAATGCTGCAATTTCACAAGTAAAAAAATTTCTTGATATAACTGAAGATGATTGGAATAAGATGATAACAACAAATTTAACTAGTGTTTTTCTTACAGACAAAGCTGTAATACCATATATGCAAAAGCAAGGTGGTGGAAAAATCATTAATGCAGCAAGTATAGTAGGAAAACAGGGAGCAGCTTTGTTTTCACATTATAGCGCAGCAAAATTTGGAGTAATAGGTCTTACTCAAGCTTTAGCCAAAGAGCTTGCAGAAGATAATATTACTGTAAATGCATATTGCCCAGGGATAGTTGATACGCCTATGTGGAAGGTTGGTGAGGAAGGTGTTTCAAAAATATGGGGGATTAAGTCAGAAGATGTAACGAAAAAATATATAGAAAATACACTTCTTAAAAGAATTACAAAACCCGAAGAGATTGCCGGCTTGGTCTCATTTTTAGCTTCAGAGGATGCTAATTTTATGACAGGTCAATCTGTGGTATTAGATGGTGGTATTTGTATTATTTAATTATTTCTTTGAAATGTTTTATAAATTTATTTTTTAGATGGTATTAAAATCTCAAAAAGCTATCTATCTTAAATTTTAGTGAGGTGAGTAGGAGTGAAAAGAATTAAAGCAGGTTTTGTAGGTGCTGGATTTGTTGGTCCTATACATATTGAAAATTTAAGGAGACTTGGTATTGCAGATGTAGTTGCACTAGCTGAAATAGACCAAAAAAAGGCTGATGAATTAGCTGATAGATTAAGTATAAAAAAAGCTTATGGGAAATGGGAGGACTTAATATCAGATGATGAAGTTGAGGTTGTGCACGTTACATGCTCAAATGATTTACATTACCCAGTATCTAAAGCATGTATCGAAGCAGGAAAGAATGTTATTTGTGAAAAGCCTTTAAGTATGAGTATAGAAGAAGCCAAGGAGCTTGTATCATTGGCTAAGAAAAAAAATGTTGTTAATGCTACTACTTTTAATATGGAATTCTACCCTATGGTAAAAGAAGCAATTGCTATGATATCGAGAGGAGATTTAGGCAGAATTTATTTGGTATTTGGTAGATTGTATCAAGATTGGTTATCGAAGGATTCGGATTATAACTGGAGAGTTGAATCTAAATATCAAGGAAAGACTAGAGTTGTAGCTGATTTAGGTTCACATTGGTTTCATATAATTCAAAAAATATTAAATAAAAGAATTATATCAGTCTTTGGTGATAGAACAATTTTCATCCCAGTAAGAAAAAGACCTACAATTGAAATCCCAACCTTTTTAGAACAGGAATTAAAACCAGGTGAATATGAGGAAATAGAGGTTGATACCGAGGATCATGCAACTGTGTTGCTTAGATTTGAGGATAATATAAAAGGTATATTTGTTGGATCTCAAGTTAGTCCAGGTAGAAAGAATAGATTAGAGTGGGAAGTTAGTGGTAGTTTGAAAAGCTTGGCTTGGCAACAGGAAGATCCTAATCAACTTTGGATAGGCTATAGAAATAAAGCCAATGAATTATTATTAAGAGATCCGAGTCTATTAAGTGAAAATGTAAGGCAGTTTGCTTATTATCCAGGAGGACTTGCTGAAGGTTATGATGATTCTTGGAAAAATTTATTGAATAAGATTTATAAATATATATTGGAGGAAGGAAATTTAAAAGGAAAAGTACCAGATTTTCCAACTTTTAAGGACGGATATGAAAATATGGTTATTATAGAATCTATATGGCAAAGTATGAAAAAAAATGAGTGGATTGATATTAATTGGGAGTTGTATTGATTTTTTAGATAAAAACTACTCCTAGAAAAACAATAAAATTTTTATAAAAGATTAATAATTATTGGCACAAGAGTGAACAACAATTTTTCTATTGGTGATAATAAGGGTCTAATTTTCAACATACAGAGATTCAGTATTCATGATGGTCCTGGGATAAGAACAGTAATATTTTTAAAGGGATGTCCTTTAGTTTGTGGATGGTGTTGTAATCCTGAGGGTCAGGATACAGAAATGGAAATAATGTTCCTAAGTGAGAGGTGTATAAATTGTAACACTTGTTACACTGTTTGTGATAATGATGCAATCATAAAAAAGCCTAATAAGTATAGAGTCAAAAAAAAATTTTGTAATCTTTGTTGCGAGTGTATAAGAGCGTGTCCTTCCGGAGCTTTAAAACTTGTAGGAAGATATTATTCTATAAATGAAGTTATAAAGGAGATTTTAAAGGATGAAATTGTTTATTACAGATCAAATGGAGGGATAACTCTTTCTGGTGGTGAGCCTCTTTACCAGTGGAAATTTTCATTAAATGTATTTAAGGCTTGTAAAGATTTAGGTATAAATACTGCCTTAGAAACATGCGGTTATGGACCTTGGGAGAATTTTAAAAAAATTTTAGAGCATGTAGACTGGTTATTTTACGACATTAAACATATTGATTCAGATATTCATAAATATTTAACAAGTGTAGATAATAAAATAATATTGAAAAATGCGAAAAGAGCTTCTGACTTGAATATAAATATGATTTTGCGTTTTCCAATAATATCAGGTATTCATGACAATGAACAGTACGTATTAAAGATTATGAAGCTATCAAAGGAGTTGGGTATTAAAGAAATACATCTACTACCTTATCATAAATGGGGGGTTTCAAAATATAAAAATTTAGGTAGACAATACAAATTTGTAGATTTGGAGAAGGTAAAGAATTCTACTTTAGAAAAATTAAATTTGATCCTGGAGTTGGATGGTTTTAAAGTTTCGATTGTAGAATAATTCTTTTTTAAGTATTTTTATTGAAAAGTTGGAATTATGGTTAGAGAGATTAACTTATTCCTCTAAACATTGAAGCTATTCTTAACTCTGTAAAAAAAGGAAAAGCAATTATAATATACAAGCCCATTCTCAGTGTTAGTTTCACTGATGAGATAGCAAGCCAGATTCAGCAGTTAGTCTTTGATTAACTAGATATGCCAATTTATAGAATAAATTCACCTAATGGAATTCATCCTAGTTCAGAGGCTTTAGAAAAGATATTTTTACCCAATTCAGAGGAAATAATAGAAGCTATAAATTCATATATGTAACCAAGGGAGGTCTTAAAACAGAATATGGTTATTAAAGAATTATTATATAAAATTTTAAAATTATACTATCATGAACATCTGAAACAGAAAGAGATTGCTGAGAAGTTAAGTATTTCAAGATTTAAAGTTTCAAGATATTTAAATAAAGCATTAAATGAAGGTATAGTTAAGATATTGATTAATTATCCTGAAAATGTAGTAAGTTTTTCAGATTTGGAAAACAAAATAGAAAAGAAGATAGGTTTAAAAGAATGCATAGTTGTTCAAACTGCAGATGATATTGAAGAAATCTATAAGAAGATGGCAGTAAGATTGGTTGATCTATTAGAGAGATATGTAAGAATTGGTGATTATATTGGAATTAGTTGGGGTAGTACTCTTAAAGGGGTAGTAGATCATATTGATATTATTAAGAATATGAATATAAAAGTTGTGCCAATGGTTGGTGGGGTGGGTAAAATTGGAAAAAATAGTCAAACTACAAATATAGTTGCGAAAATTTTAGCTGATAAATTTGGGGGCATAAATTTTATGATTCATGCGCCTGCAGTTTTAAACAGTGTGGAATTGAAAAAGGTGTTTTTAAAGGAACCCCATATTAACAAGATTTTTAAGATTATTAATAGAATACGGATAGCATTGGTAGGAATAAGTGATATTGGGTCAGAATCTAATTTACTTAAAACTGGGGTTTTTATTAAGGAACAATTCGATTATTTAAGAAAAAAAGGTGTAGTTGGTGATGTAAATTTAATTTTTATTGATAGAAAAGGCGAGCAAGTAGTTACTGATTTAGACGATAGACTTATCAATTTTAATAAAGATGATTTAAAAAAGATTGAGAATGTTGTAGGAATTGCTTTTGGAGAAAGGAAAGCTGAGGCAATTATATCTGCTTCTATTGGTAAAATTATAAATATTTTAATAACTGATAACATAACTGCTAAAAGAATTTTGAAATTACTTAATAGAAAAGATATTTATTGATTAATTTATATAATTTTATAGACATAAGTTTGGAAAGATTTTTGATTAAAAGTGAATTATTCTTTAAGTATTTTAAAAATTTATAGTAATAATTATATTTCTTTTGAGATATATTAATTTTTTTATATTTTATAGAACTTTATGCAAAATAAAAAAAATAAAAGTTTAAGAAAGTTAATGGACGAATCAGACCTTTATATAGATAATTTAAAAACTTATCTTCGTCAGATGTTAGAGATAAGATTCTTTGAACAGAAAGTTTTTGAATTATTGAGTGGAGATATAATAAAAGGTGCATCACATCTTTATGCAGGACAGGAAGCAGTTGCAGTAGGTGCTATCTCAGCTATTAAAGAGGATGATTATATAACAAGTACTCATAGAGGACATGGACATTGTCATGCTCACGGTGATATGTTTTTAAAGACAAAAGAAGAGAAACAGAATCATTTAAACAAGATGATGGCTGAACTTTGTGGAAAGGTTACAGGATATTGTAAGGGTAGAGGGGGTTCAATGCATATAGCAAATGTTGAAAAAGGAAATTTAGGTGCAACTGGAATAGTCGGGAGTAATATTCCTGTGGCTACTGGAGCTGGTCTTTCAATAAGGTTAAGAAAAACTGATCAGGTTGTTCTTTGCTTCTTTGGAGATGGGGCATCAAATACAGGTGCTTTTTATGAATCATTGAATATGGCATCAACTTGGAACCTTCCGGTTATATACATATGTGAAAATAACCTTTATGGTATGAGTGTCCCCTTCTCTAAAGCATCTAAGGTAAAAAATGTAGCAGATAAGGCTAAAGCATTTGATATGGAAAGTGATATCATTGATGGAATGGATGTAGTATCAGTGAGAGAAGCAATCAAAAAAGCAGTTGAAAAAGCTAGAAGGGGAGGAGGCCCAACACTTATAGAGTGTAAAACATATAGATATTATGGACATTCAAGAGGTGATCCTAGAATATATAGGACTAAAGAAGAAGAAGAATTATGGAAGCAAAAAGATCCAATTATAAAATTAAAAACAAAACTTTTAAATGAAGAAATTTTTAATAAAGAAGAGATAGAAGATATTGAAAGAAATGCACTAAAAAGTATTGAAATTTCTACCAAATTTGCATTAGAAAGTCCTTTCCCAAGAGTGAATGATCTTTATAAAGATGTATATATTCCAGTCAAAGTTACGAAAAGGGAAATTGAAGAAGAAACTAAACTAAGAGAATTAATTAAAAAAGATAAAAATATTAGACAAATATATTATGTAGATGCATTAAATGAAGCAATTTATGAGGAGATGGAAAGAGACAATAGAGTATTTGTATTAGGTGAAGATGTTGGAGTCTATGGAGGAGCATATCAAGTAACAAAAGGACTTATCCAAAAATTTGGGGAGGAAAGAATAAGAGATACCGCTATATCAGAGGCTGCTATTGCAGGAGCAGCAATTGGAGCTGCTATGACTGGTCTAAAACCAATTGCAGAAATAATGTATATTGATTTTTCTACAATAGCTATGGATCAGATAGTAAATATAGGTGCTAAAAATAGGTATATGTTTGGTGGAAAAAGTAAGATACCTATAGTAATAAGAACTCAAGGAGGAACTGGAAGGTGTATAGCAGCTCACCATTCTCAGAGTCTTGAAGCATTATGGCTTCATTTTCCAGGAATTTATGTTGTAATGCCATCAACTCCTTATGATGCCAAGGGATTACTTAAGACATGTATAAGAGATGAAAATCCTATTATGTTTATAGAACATAAAGAACTTTATGGAACAAAAGGCCCTGTTCCAAATTTTAAATACACTATTCCTTTAGGAGTTGCTGATATAAAAAAAGAGGGGCAAGATATAACAATAATTAGCTATTCAAGAATGGTTTTAAGATGTCTCGAAGCCTCAGAGGAGCTTTTGGACCAAGGAATAAATGTTGAAGTAATCGATTTAAGAACTCTAAAACCCTTGGACATAGATTTAATTATAAATTCTGTTAAAAAAACAGGAAGGGTAATAGTAGTATCTGAGGGATATAAGACTTGTGGATTTACTTCGGAACTAATAGCTTTGATAAATGAAATTGCTTTTGACTATCTCGATGCTCCTATAGTTAGATTAGCAGCTGCCGATGTACCAGTTCCTATGAGCGAAATACTGGAAAAAAATTCTATTCCGACCAAAGATGAGATTATTAATGAGGCTATAAGAATAATTTCGTAGAGTTATTACTATTATGAATATACAATTTTTTTTAAAAATTAAAAATTTGTTATTTAAATAAAATCTCTAAAGTCTTTTTATTGTAATAGAAATAATATAAATAATGAGAATTTATATTCAATTTAGATGATAAATTAGACTATATTTTTTATATAACTTGAGTTGTTTTTTAACCAAAAATATTGTTAAGGTGCATTTAAAAAATAGAGTATATATTTTTATTGTTCTGAAAAAAGATAATAATTATTTAAAATATGAAATAAAGAAGGATTGTTATACTTTGAGATTTGGAGACTATATTAAATTGAACTATAAAATTCCTAAAAGGATGTTGACTTGGAACTCTACTGAACTGGTTTTGATAATTTTGGAAAAGAGAATAAACTCACATTAGTAAAAATTCTAGATATAAATCCTTACCAGCTTCTTGTTAGGATTGATGCAGCTGGTATCTGCTTTTCTGATGTTAAGATTATAAAATTGGGTGGAAAACACCCAACACTTTTGGGAAGGGACCTATCAAAAAATCAAGTTATTCCAGGTCATAAGGTTCCTATTACTATTGTAAAAGTAGGATATAATTTAAAAGAAAAATTTAAGATGGGTGATAGATTAATAGTAAAAACTAATATTTTTTATAAAGGTAAAAATTTAGCCTATGGATATAGGATTAAGAGAGGATATTCAATACGGTGTTATAGGTGAAGAGATTCCTCAAGGCGATGAAGGTTTTTACTTGATCCCATTAAAAAAGAAGATTGGCTATGCAGAAGCAGCTTTAACAGAACCTTAGACTTGTGCGGAAGACTCATATAATCTAATTTACAGAAAAAAATTAAAATCTAAAGGAATCTCTTTTATAATTAACTTTGCTAAAAATTTACCTTTTAAAAAGGTTTTCTTTCGTAAAATCATTGATTTTAAAAATTCTCCTCAAAAAATTATTATTAAGTGAAGTTAAAGATTTTTTAGACAGAGTTTGGAATTCTACTGAAAAATATGAAATTAAATTTATTATTTTAGAAGGTAAAGAAGAAATTCTTTTACCTACTTTTATAGAATCTAGAGAACAAATATAAGGTTTATAGTAATTTGTAAACTTGTAGATTTTGAAAGAGAATTTCGGTTATATAGGATAGAGAAAAAAATAAATATTTAAAATTTGAAATTAAGTTTACATAATATGTTTATCGGAAGTTAATATAATACCTAATAAAATATTAAATTTTTATATTAATAAAAAATTAAAGATTATATTATTTTGAAAAGATAAAATTAAAAAATAAAAAATTATTCATTATAACTATTTATTTAAGAGGTATCATGCTAACGGGAATTCATTTTCTTCTAACTTATATGTGCAATTTAGAATGTGATCATTGTTTTGTATATAGTGGACCGGATGCCAGGGGTACTTTCACTTTGGACCAAATACGGAAGGTTCTTAATGAAGCAACTAAGATTGGAACAATAAATTGGATATACTTTGAAGGTGGCGAGCCATTTTTATTCTACCCTATAATGATTGAAGGAATAAAAATTGCTCGCAGTATGGGGTTTAAAGTAGGTGTGGTAACTAATGCGTACTACGCAACATCTGAGGAAGACATAGAGATTTGGCTCAAGCCTTTTTGTGAATTAGGAATATCTGATCTTAGCATAAGTGATGACTCATTTCACTATGAAGATGAAAAAGATAATCCTGCTAAACGAGCTTTAGCTGTGGCAAAAAGATTAGGCTTGCCTGCTGATGCGATTTGCATTAGGAAACCCACAGTTGAAATAGGCATAAACAAGGAGCAAGATAAGGGAGCGCCAGTTATTGGCAGTGGCGCTATGTTTAGAGGGAGAGCAGTTGAGAAGTTGGTAGAAGGGCTTCCGCAAAGACGGTGGGAAGAATTCACAGAATGTCCGTACGAAGATTTAAAAGAGCCAAAGAGAGTTCATATCGACCCATATGGTAATGTCCATCTCTGTCAGGGGTTGAGTATGGGAAATATGTGGGAAAACCCTCTGTCTATCATGGTAAGGAACTATAATGCTGATTCACATCCAATCTGTGGGCCTTTGGTTAGAGGAGGACCTGCTCTTTTAGCTAAAGAATACAATGTTGAGCATGAGGACAAGTATGTTGATGCATGTCATTTCTGCTACCTTATTCGCTTGGCTCTAATATACAGGTTCCCGCAATACCTTGCACCAAAGCAGGTTTATGGGTTGGAATAGCTGTTGACAACATAGGTTTACTATTAATCCAAATTGCAATTTTTACATTTTTTAAGATATTTTGTTTTTAGTCGATGATTCCACCACCTATTAAGACATCGTCTTTATAAAATACTACAGATTGGCCAGGTGTTATAGCCCATTTAGGTTTATCAAATATTACTTTTACTCTATCTTCACTAATTGGAATAACTAAAGCAGGTTCTAATTCATCTCGGTATCTGATTTTGGCTTTTACTTTCATTTCTGATTCTAATTTATCAAGGTATATAAAGTTTATATCAGATGCAGTTAATTCTTTTCCCATAAGCTGTTTTGAATTTCCAACAATTAGTGTATTAGTATCTGGAATTATCTTTTTTACATAAAGTGGTTCCTTATAAGATATTCCCAATCCCTTTCTCTGACCGATTGTGTAAAAAGGGAATCCCTTGTGTTGTCCCAATATGTTGTTATTTAAATCAACAATTGGACCAGGTTCAATTTTAATATTGAGATTTTTTTCAATAAAATTACCATAATTACCATCAGGGATGAAGCAAATATCCTGACTTTCAATTTTACTTGCTATCTTCAGATTATTTTTTTGTGCAATATCTCTTATCTCACTTTTTTTATAATTTCCTAAAGGACAGATAATTTTTGATAATTGTTCCTGGTTTAGTTTCCAAAAAACATATGACTGGTCTTTATTTCTATCTTTGGCTCTTTTGATTATGAATTTATTAGAGCTTGAATCTTTCTCAATTGACACGTAATGGCCCGTGGCAATTATTGGAGCCCCCAATTTTTCTGCAATGCTTATCAAAGCATTAAATTTTATATATTTATTACACATGATACAAGGATTTGGGGTTTTACCTAATAGATATTGATTACAAAAATAATCGACAACTTTTTGTTTAAAAATATTTCTTAAATCTAATGTGAAATGTGCTATATTTAATTTTCTACAAACATCCCTGGCATTCCAAATTCCTATAATTGAGCAACAAGATTTCAAGTAATATTCTTCCAGGGGAAATTCCCAGAGTCTCATTGTTGAACCAATAACTTCATATCCCTGTTTAGTAAGAAGTAATGCTGATACGGAGCTATCAACTCCTCCACTCATAGCAACTAATACTTTGTTATCATTTTTGGGAAATATAGTTTTTATTTCATTTCTTGAGATGTAATCTCCAACTGCTCTATGAAAAGCTTCAATTGGTAGATTTATAATTTCTTTTTCTTCAGTTGGTATTATTTCTTCAAATCTTGTTCTCTCCAATTCTTTTATCAACTCTTCTATTGCGAGTTCTTTAGAAATTTTTACAGCATCTAATAGATTTGATTTCTGGGCTAAATCTCTAATTTTTACACACACTTTAGATAAAAAAGGAGATAGTGAATGAGGACTATTATAATCAAAATCTAAATCTACTATGGATGAATCTTCAATAAGAACAACAGCTTTTACATAAATTGATTTTTTAGAATCTTCTATATCTCCAACACCAAAGAAAATATTTTTCATAATTGTCTTATGAGTTAAATTTTATTTGTGAAAGCTCCAAAAAGATTTAATAAATTTATAAAAACTAGAGAACATTTTTTTAAGTGTTGGTAAAGAATTTAAGCTTATCAGTGCTTTGAATTTTTCTATTGGTACAAATTTTTTCTTTATACTTTCTGAAAAATCTTTAATCAGTATTTTTGCTTGTTCCATATAATATTTATCAGGTTTTTTACCACTATATGCAGATAATAGATATAGTTCAGTAATTTCATCTATATTTAACTCTACCTTATCTTTAACTCGCATTGCATATTCACAGCTATCTTCCCAAGATTTTTTTTGAATACCAAAATCAGAAAGCTTATGAATTATTCTTCTATAACTAGCCTGAATATATATGTTTGGATTATTATAATTTTTATAAATATTCATATAATAACGAATGTCTTTTGAAAAAATAATAGAGCAAAAGCCTAAAAAGATAGCACCTATAATAGTAAGAATTCCGAAAATAATTTTAGATGGTTTGATTGGTTTTTTTATTGTTCCTATTCCCTCACCCTCTCCTAACTCTACATCTTCCATCAGCAACTCTTTTAGACTCTTTAATCTTCTTTCTGCTGCCTCTCCTCCTACAGGTTCCTTCTTTATTTTTTCAGCATATTCAGGTGCTTTAAAGGGTGAAGTAGGCTCAAAATTTATCCATCCATAATTGGGAAAATAGACCTCAACCCACATGTGTATATTATTCCTATTCACATAATAAAAACTTGTTTTTGGATCAAAAGTTCCTGTTGTATAACCCACTGCTACTCTTGAAGGAATATCCAAAAGTCTACACATTAGCGCCATGGAAGCTGCATAGTGCTGGCAATAACCCCTTTTTAAATCAAATAGGAAATTTGAAATATCATAACCAGCCGGAACATCTTCCATATCAAGTGAATAATAATAATTCCCTTTTAGATAGTCTCGTATAGCTATGACTTTATCATAGTTATTATCTATACCACTTGTTATCTCTTTTGCAAGTTGCTCAATTCTTGGGTCTAAAGGTCTGTTTTCAAATTGAAATATTTTTGTATACTTTTTTAAATCAAAATTATATAAATATATATTTCCTGCATCTCTTAACATTTCCGGTGTAGCTGTTGAAACAATAGATATAATGTCATATTCATCTCCCTTTTTAAGCAAGTCTTGTGTCATAATATTTCCGGTTTCAGATACAGAAAAATTTTTAGGATATTTAGAATCTAATTTTACTGGCATATTTATACTAAAGACATATGGGGAGATAAGCTTTTTTACTACATAACTTTGTTTGATAAATTTTATATTAGGGATATTTAGTTCTTCTAAATCTGAAATACCTCCACCTTCTAATAATATGTTAATAGCATTTTCATATAATTGAGAAGATTTTAAGAAGGTTTCAATTCTTTCTTTTAAAATATCATCATTCACAAGAGCTTCATCTAAAAAACCTTCATATAAGATCAAAGCTTCCCCAAGTTCAAGCCCAAAAAGTATCTGCATCCCCCCTTCCTCACCAGCATATGTTTTATTTATAAAGCTTAAATCAAAATGTGGCTCCATAAAGATCGCCCTACCTACTCCCATTGATGCATGATAATCGCTTTTATACCAGAAAGAACCGTCAGTGGTATTAAGTAAAGTTGCTCTCCAGTAACCTGGTTCAGGACTCCTTACCATAAAGACTATTTCTGGTTCAGAAAGTGTAATCTCTGATGGAAAATCCATGTTAGGATAAAAGTATGATACCTTTCTTCGAGAAATTACATATCTTTTAAAAATGTCATATTTCCACCATTGAAATTCTGGTCTTTTTACATGTCCTGATAACAATGTAGTTACCAGAATAGCCAATATAACAATTCCAATAGAAAACATTAATCCAATTTGGTGATGACTTTTTAAAGCAGATAAATTTAGAGATACCTTTTCAACACTTCTTCTTAAAATACCTATACCCTCAAGTTCCAGTAAAAGAATAGAAGAAAGTATGAAAAGTAAGGATATTTGATACTTCATCCAGTTTGTACCCAGAATGCTCATAATTAAAAAAAATGGTAAAAAGATAAGTGTAGTCATTAATGGCTTTTTCCATCTAAAGGTACTCCATGATGCTAAAATGGAAATAATCCAGACAATGGGTAAAAAGAAAAGTCCTACTCCTGGAACATATCTAATAGGAGCTCGGTGACCTGAGAAAAACTTAAAAGCATAATCTAAATCTCTCCCAATTTTTTGTAGAAGGTTAAACCAGAAGCCATAACTGTTTATAAATTGATGATGTATTGGAGAATAAATTAAATAATAAATAAGAAATATTCCCACTACAGCAGATATTATTATTGCAAAAAATCCGTGTATCCTGGTTTTTGAAAGCAGGATTGCCAGTAAAGTTGCAATTAAAAATAGATATAAACAAGCTATTATAAACTGGTACCAGGTAACAATCCTTCTTAAGGAAAGAATTGATGAAATTCCCAAAGCAGTGTGTACAAAGACAAGAAATATGAAATTTTTATCTCCAAACTGCTTTAAATATTTTTTCACCTCAATTTTCTCCAGTGTATAAATTTACCATATCAATATATGAAACTTATTTATCACTTTTTATTCACATTAGGATTCGTTTTTATACATTAATATATATGGCAAGACCTGAAAATTATTTCTCACTTCTTATACCCTCCAGCGAGCTTTTTATATCGCAACCCTTTCTAAGTAAACAAACTGAAATACCAGAGCCATAAATCTTAGCTAAGAATCCAGAAAGCATTGTCATTTTTTGCTTATATAAGACCTCAGACATAGGCAGGAATGTCTCGCCCTCTACCAATACCAAGGCAATTCTCATTTGGCCTCTTCTTTTTATTCTCTTGAGTTTATCAAGCCAATCTGTATTAAATGAAGTAGTTAAAAAAACAATGTTTGAACCTGTAGGAAGGGTATCTAATTCTTTGCTAATAATTATATCTGGAGATATATTTCCCGTAGGTTCACATTTGGCAAATACTTCCATTATTCTATGATAGTTTCTGGAAGCATCATCAAAAGGAATAACATATAATCTATCACCACTTACAACAATTTTGACACGGTAATTGTTTTTTGCAAAATAATTAACAATTGTAGCTGCAGCACTGATAAGATATTCAAAAGTAGATTCTTTACCATCTCCAAGATGAGAGCCTCTAAATCCATCTACAATAACAGCAACTCTACTAATTGTTGCATCGTCTACTTTTCTAATCATTAGAGTCGAAGTCTTTGCTGTTGATTTCCAATGAATTTTTCTTAAGTCATCTCCGCTAACATATTCTCTGAGGGAATAGAAATCATCACCAATAGGTGAAATAAAATCACTGGATAAAGCTTCATATCCAATAAACCCTACCCCTCCTGGTGAAAATCGTGAGATATTATAGATTTTGGGATATACAAGTATTTCCTGATAATCATCAAACAAAATATTGTTACCAGTAAGATTGAATGAATCTTGACCACTCATAGAAATTGGACCTATTTTATAGAGTCCTCTCTTATCCATATTTAACTTATATTTAATATTGAAATCTTTTTTGGAAAAATCTGTAGGAATAATAAAATTGTTAGAATTACCAAAATAGGAGGGTAATTGGTCCTTTATAATAGGTATTGAAGTAAATATAGCACCTTTATTCTCAGTATGTAAGTTTACATTTAAAATATTATCAACATAAACTCTTTTATCTTCAACTTGCCTTTTAATAGAGAGTTTATCCCTTACCTGGATAGTAGAAAATAGAGAATATAAAAGAGTTATAAAAAAAGTGATAGAAAGAAGGAGAAATTCGTATGAACCAAAAGCTCGGGCTCCTATATAGCTTAAAATTGATAATAAAAGTATTAACCAACCTTTAAGTTTAATCATTTACTCCACCTCGGGAGCAGGTATTTTCTTTAATATTTCATTTAAAACATCGAAAGCATTTTCACCATGCATTCTGGCTTCTGGAGTTAATATAATCCTATGAGCTAATACTAATGTTACCATCTCCTTAATATCATGAGGTATTACATAATCTCGACCTCTAATTAGTGCAAGTGCCTTTGATGTCTTTAATAGTCCCAAAGAACCTCTTGGACTTGAACCTAAATAAAGTTTGTCGTTTTTTCTTGTTTGCTCAACTATGCTTACTAGGTAATCTTTAATACTTTCATTTACAAATATAGTTTTAGTTACTTCTATCCAGCGACTAACATCCTCACCTGTACAAACTGGAGATATATCATCTATTGCAGGATGAGTTCCATGTTTTTCTAAAATTACTAATTCATCACTATGAGTGGGATATCCCATAGTTATATGCATGATAAACTTGTCTAACTGAGCTTCTGGTAATGGGTATGTTCCTTCATATTCAATGGGATTTTGGGTTGCTACAATTAAAAATGGTATATTTAATTTATAAGTTATACTATCTACAGTCACCTGTTTTTCTTCCATACACTCAAGAAGACTAGATTGGGTTTTTGGAGAAGCCCTGTTTATCTCATCAGCCAAGATGATATTAGCAAAAACCACCCCTTCTCTGAAATTGAAATCTTGAGTCTTTTGACTATATACAGAAACACCAGTTATATCTGAAGGTAAAAGATCAGGTGTGAATTGAATTCTTTTAAATTTACAATCTATTGATTTTGTAAGAGACTTAGCCAACATTGTCTTTCCAACTCCAGGTACATCTTCAATAAGGACATGTCCCTCAGCAAGGAGTGCTGTTAAAATGTATTCAATTACTTTTCTTTTTCCCTCAATTACCTTCTCAATGTTTTCTATAACATTAATTATTTCTTCCCGTGTTTTCTTTACCTTGTCTCTAACTCTTGACTCCATAAAATCCTCCAATCATTAAATTATTATTTCATTTCATAGTATTAATAAGATAGATCTATATTTTACTATTTAGTAAGTATCCTCAAAGTAATTTTAACATAATGTATTTCAACTTTTTTAATTTCCTCCTTTCTCTAAAAACTTTTAAATGTCATTGAGAGCTACCGAAGAGATTGCCACGTCGCTAATGCTCCTCGCAATGACAAGTAAATCTTTATTGCATCATTGCGAGATAGGTCCTGGTTGTCATTGCGAGCCACCAAAGGTGGCGTGGCAATCTCTCTCAGAGCGTGCACTTGAGCGGAGCGAAGGAATGACAAACAGTAATTTTTTATTATTTATTTTAAACTTTATTTTTATAATAGGATGGATAAGTTGTTTTTATATGATAAAATTTTTATTAAGTATAAATTTTTTATTTGTAAAATTTTAGGAGTATTAATTTTATGCCATGGTTACCAGAAATTGAAATATTAAAAAAGAAACTAAAAAAGGAATTTACAGGAAAGAAAATATTAAGTGTAGAGTTTTATAAAGAGAGCGAATATTATCCACAAGTTAGATTATTAGAATATGAACTTACCAACAAACACATTCTAAATATAACAAGGAAGGGAAAGTATCTAAAAATTTCGCTTGAAGGAGGAAATAATCTAATATTAGATTTAAAGGTTACTGGAATTCTTAGATACTTTTCAGAAAAACTTTCAATAAACAGTTATACCCCCATGATTTTAGAGATTGATAACGGATATCTCTGTCTGCAAAATCTAAGTTTAAGATATGTAAGTTCTATACCGACAATGCAACTGAAGAATAATCAAATATTTAGAAATTTAGGTATTGATCCATTATCAAATGAATACAATATAGAAATATTTTATAAGGCAACAAACAAAAGAATTGGAATGTTAAAAACAAATCTTTTAGATCCTTCCTATATAACTGGGTTGGGAAATTATTATGCAGATGAAATACTTTTTTTGGCAAAATTTCATCCTAAAAAAGAGATATCAAAACTTAATAGATTAGAGATAGAAGCTTTATATTCAAGTATAAATAAAGTACTAAATGAAAGTATTAATGTTGGAGGATCATCCAGAGAAGGGTTTTGTTACCTTGATGGTAGTAGGGGGAGCTTTCAAAATGATTTTAATATTTATGACAAAGAAGGAAAACCTTGTCCAATCTGTAGAAAGAATATAAAAAGAATATTCATTGGTGGTAGAGGAACATATATTTGTGAAAATTGTCAGAAATAAATTTAAAACTAATTATCAAAATATGGGGAGAAAAATTCTGAGAGATCTTTTTCACTAACTTCTTCACATATATCAATAAATCCTGTGATATCTGCGTTTTCAAACTTATACTCTTCATAATATCTTCTTAATATCTCATACATCACTTCTTTTCCAAGATGATCTTCTAATTTAAATAGAAGCTCTGAACCTCCTTTATAAATTTCAGCACCATACTCCCCAAAATCTTCATAATCTCTTATTGTTTTACTCATCACTTTTGGTGGAACCTCTATAGAACGTGGTTTGCGATGCATAGTTGAAAAAATATTTTCTCTCTCCTCTTCACTGTATTTATTAATAAAATATTGATACGTAGAATATTCAGCAAATGCCTCATCTAACCAGGGCTGATTAATTTCATCATTTCCAACAACTGAGTACCACCACTGGTGAGCAGTTTCATGAGCTATTACATATTCATTGCGATAGCAAGAAATCTTTTTGTCATTATAATCTGCATATTTAATTTGGCATAGTTGTGGGTACTCCATTCCACCAAAATTCATAAAGTTTTGAGCAATTGTGTAATTTTGATAAGGATATTTTCCGAAGAGTTCACTAAAAATATCAATTGCATCTTTAGCAAAATTTAGGCTATTCTTATTTTTTTCTAAATCTTCTACTATCAAAAAAGAATAAATATTAATATCATGATAGTTATCCTCTAATACACCATATTCCTTACTAAACATAATTGCAAAATCTCTAACTGGGTAGGCTTCATATGTATAAGTTATATAATCATCAATTTTTTTTGTATTAATAAGTTCTCCAGTAGATGCCAAAACATAATTTTCAGGAAGTGATATTTCTACTTCGTAAATTGAACTATCACTATAAAAGGGATCTCCTATAGGGAGAAACGGGTCTTTATGCCAACCATCATCATCATAAACAGCCAGTATTGGACTCCAATTTCCCAAGGAGACAACATCTTTGTAATAACCATATCTGTCCGCATTTTTTGGAATATTCTGATAAAACTCAATAGTTATTTCTAAAATTTCATCAGGATTAATAGGCTTTTCTAAATCTATTTCACACAAAGTCTGTTCTATCTTGTAATTAATCTCTATACCATCAACTAAAAGTTTTGTTATTTCCATTTTTCCTGGAACTATGTCTAATTCATTTAAATCCTTTCCAGTTAAATCAGTTATTATCTTAAATGAATCATCTGAATATTCATCATAAGCTCTTGGATATAGATGAAAATAAAGCTTATCTAATTTATCATCCTCAAAATTCGTATATTCTAATTGGAGTTTACATTCTAACTGCATATCCTCAGGAAGGAATTTAACCTGAACAGTGTATTCATTGAGTATATTTTTTAAAGACTCTTTATCTTTAAAAAATTCTTTAATTTCTATGGATTCTTCAATACTATCTGTTTCCTGATCTGTCTTCTTAGTTTCCTTTTCGCTTTTTTCATAAGAAGTAATTTCAATTTTAGTTTCCCCTTCTGACGAAGTAGTTTCTATGGAAGTCTCTGATCTAGTCTTGTCTGATACAGGAAATTTTAAAATATTTCTTAATTGTCTGTAAGCAAATATTACAAAAATGCTTATCAGAATTAATATAAATATAAAAGTTATAATTTTAAAAATTCTTGATTTCATCATAATTTTTTATGGTTTTTTAAATTGTTTTAGAAAAAATGGTATAAGATAAAACATTTAATTTTAGGAATAATTCAAAGACTAAGTTCTTTGCTTATATTCTGCATTGCTGAGAGGCCAAGTTTTACAAATTCTTCCAATTCTAATCCTATTTCTGAACATTTTTTAATTTGCTCTCTATTAGCACCTCTTGCAAAAGCCTTTTCCTTAAATCGATGGAGAACAAAGTTATGGTCAATTGAAGATAATTTTTTGTCTGGATGAATAAGAGCTGCTGCTACTATCAAACCAGTTAAAGGATCAACACAGTAAAGTGCTTTTTCAAGTAAGGTTGTTCTTTCTATTTTGTGCATATCGTTGTGAGCTCGTACAGCATTGACTAATTCATCATCTAATCCAATCTTTTTTAGCATGTCTGCTCCTACAATGCTATGCATATTAGGATCTTTTGCAGTTATTTCATAATCTATGTCGTGAAGAAGACCAGTTAATACCCATTTTTCTTCATCCTCTCCCAAATTTTCTGCAAGACTTTTCATAATGGCTTCAACAGCAAGCATATGTTTAATAAGATTTTTGTTTTTTACATTCTCTTTAATAAGTTGATAAGCCTCTTCTCTATTCATATCAATTTCCTTTCTAAATAGATCTTATAAAATATTTATTTTATAAGATTATATTTTATTTTTCTATTAAATAAAAAGTAAATATGTTTAATTTAATAAGAAACAAGAAATAGGTGTACAAGATCTCCAATTTGTTTAATAATTTTCTATTGGTATAATTATCTGTTTTTTTAATTGCTAAAGCAATATCATAACTTTTAAGGGTAAAATAGTTCTCTACAATAGATTTATATGAAATGAGAGCACAGAGTATAAAGGAAAGTAATATTATTTTATAAAAGGAATTTATTAAGGAATTTATCTTTCTTATTTTCATTTTTTAAATAACATAATAAAAAGTAATTCTGATATTATTATTGTGTATTTTTGAAAAATAAAATAAAAAAAATTATAAAATTTTTATTTGGTAGTTTAATAGATTAAAATAAATAAATTATCTAATAAAATTTGTATATTAAAAATTTATGATGGGAAAATACTTAAGAGATTAAAAGTAAAAAATTAGTAACATTAAAAGTATTATTTATATTAATAAATATGGAAAAGAATCTGAAAAATTTAAAGTATATTGGAATAAGGATAATAGGAAGAATCAGGGAAACCCACATTTTTTCAGATGAGAAAAATGATGAAATTGGAAGGTTGGAATTTAAATTTTGGGGAAAAGATGCCGTATATAAATCTAAAGATGAGGAGCTAAAGCTAATAAAAAAGGGATGGCCTACAAAGAGATATAGTTTGATAAAAAAAGATAAAGTCCTTTTAAGTGGAAAACAGCTATTTTTGTCTCGTAATGCAAGTATTTATTCACAAGAGGATGGAAGTTTTAAATTAGAAATTAGTGGATATCGTATACCATATGTACTAACCGATATAAACAAAAAAGAAGATTTATTTTCTATTGGAATAAAAAGAATTGCCCCTCCCGATATAGAGGTAAAAATAATTTCGGATAGTCTAAAAGACATCGAATTGTCAAATTATTTAATAATACTTACATATTTCACCTGGGTAGGCATAAAAAGATCCAGAATTATAAAATTTTAAATAATAAATATTAGTAAATTATCCTTACAAGATGTAATATTTAAAAAATAATTATTACCCGACTAAATCAAAAATATTGTAAAATAGTTTTACAGAAATGTCTTAATAAACATACTCAAAATACTTCAAATCTTAAAACTGAAATAAATAAAATATTTAGATAGACATATTATACGAGGAGAAAGAGGGAAACAATGAAAAGATTATATCGTTCGAAAAAGGACAGAATGCTATGTGGAGTATGTGGAGGAATAGCAGAATATTTTAATGTAGACCCAACATTAATAAGGATACTGTGGGTAATACTTTCTTTACCAGGAGTGGTATTTCCAGGAATCTTAGCATACATAATTTGTTGTATAATCATTCCTGAAAATCCTGAACAATAAGAAAAACTGTTTGTTTACATAAAAACATAGAATTTGACAGTGTCACTAATGTATAAGAAGAGATACATCGGTAACACTTTAGTTGTATAATTTATAAAATATAAAATTATAATGAAACTTAGTGGATATGAAAATTTTAATTTATGACCGAGAAAAAAAAGCTATAAACTTAGATGCTCAAAAAAAAGATGCAGTAGTATTGGTTAAGAATCCAAATTATATTATATGGGTGGACATAGATGAGCCACAAAAAGAAGTATTGGATTGGTTAAAAGAAACCTTCGGATTTCACCCATTAGATTTAGAAGACTGTGTAAGTTTAATTGAGAGACCAAAGATAGATTTATATGAGGATTACCACTTCTTAGTGATGCATTTTCCAATTTTTGATGAAATAACTAAAAGGTTGTCACCAATACAGGTGAACATATTTTTGGGAACAAACTTTTTAATTACAATTCGAAAAGGTTATATTAAAGCTCTAAATAAAACATTTGAGGATGTTTCAAAAAATAAGGAACTCCTTTCTAAGGGAACTGATTATTTATTATACAAAGTCATTGATGATTTAGTTGACTATTGTTTTCCAATTCTAAATAAAATAAGGCAAAATATTCAGAATGCAGAAAATACGATATTTAATGGAGCTACGAGAGATACGATAAAGGACATACTTTTCATAAAAAGAAACATAATTCTCTTTAAAAATATAATAGATCCTCAAAGAAGGATATTAAGAGGAATAGAGGCCAGAGATAGTGAATTTATTTCAGATGAACTGGATGTATATTTTGGAGACATCGTTGACCACCTTGATAAAATACAGGACAGTTTAGTAAGTTATGGAGAGATGATTGAGAGTATTCATGATGCACATCAATCCATAGTTTCAAATCGTATTAATGAAATTATGAAAATATTAACTATTATATCCGTTATAATGCTTCCTCTAACTCTCATATCAAGTATATATGGTATGAACATAGGTCTTCCTATAGCAAAAAACCCATTTGCTTTTATAATCATATTTTCTGTAATGGTTCTAATGGGTTTAGGGATGTTTTTCTATTTTAAGATTAAACATTGGATATAATTACCCTCAGATTCTAGTAGAATTGAATCTTTATATAACTTTAGTTGTACTATTTAAGCTTAGTGTTTACAGTTTACTATTGATAAAATATAAATATGAATTAATTTATATATAGATTGTCATTCTGAACAGGTCCTGGTTGTCATTGCGAGCCACTGAAGGTGGCGTGGCAATCTCTCTCAGGATAAACTTAGCGACTGAAGAATCTCTTTTTTAAAATATAAATATAATGGTCTAAAATTTAATGGGGGTTAAATTTTGAAATTTGCAATTATAGGTGCTGGTTCAATAGGTTCACTTATTGGAGCAAAACTCTCATTATCAGGAGAGGAAGTAGCCCTAATTGGAAGAGATCCCCACATGTCTAAGGTAAGAAACGATGGTCTAGTAATTGAACTTCCAAAAGAAAAAAAATTAGTTAAAAATCTATTTGCTTGTACTAATTTAATTGAATTGAAGAATAGTCGGTTTAGTCCTCATTTTTTTGTTTTTACAATGAAATCATATAGTACAAAGCAATCCTGTGAAGAACTTTTAGAAGTATTTGGGAAAAAGTGTAATATATTAACATTACAGAATGGAGTTGGTAATGAGGAGACTATATCAAGTTTTTTCGGTGAGGAAAATACCTTTTCGGGTGCACTTACTATCAGCGTATCTTTGGTAGAACCTGGGATGGTAAGACAGAATACTATCAAAGGTGGTGTTGGATTAGCTCCAGTAGCTATGATAGAAAATGCAAAGAAAATAGTGAATAAATTGAAAGAAATATTTGAAAAAGCAAGATTTAAAACGAAAGTTTTTGAAAATTACAGAGAACTCAAGTGGTCAAAATTACTTTTA
Organism: Candidatus Humimicrobiia bacterium; assembly: GCA_049647085.1. Taxonomy (GTDB): domain Bacteria; phylum Actinomycetota; class Humimicrobiia; order JAHJRV01; family JAHJRV01; genus JAHJRV01. The sequence continues at coordinate 88,440 of JBARXA010000007.1, forward strand.
AATATAATTGCTAACGCAAGTTCCGCTATATATGACTTATCTCCTTTAAAAATATCCAATAATTATGAACTGTTCTTACAGGAACAAATGGCATTTAGAGAAGCATGTAAAGTAATATCCAAACTGAGGTTGGGGACAGTTAATTTACCTGATTACAATGTGTATTTACTTAAATTTGTGATGAATCTTCCACAACCTATTGCTCATTCAATATTAAAGAATAAAATTGCAAAATCACGTGGTGAGAAAATGCCATCTCTTTGGTATGATTTAAATATGGGTAAAAAGTTTTCAGAAGTTGAGGTTCTAAATGGAGCAGTAGTTAAGTATGGACAGAGATTGAAAATTGACACACCAGCTAATGACTTTTTTTATTACACTTTAAAAAATATAGCTGAGGGTAAATTAAACCGGGAAAATTTCAAAGATTAAGGATTTTTACTATCCTTTTTAGTTCTCCTTGAAATTATATAAATCCAAATTTGGGAAATAAAGATTATTATGGTAAATAATATAATAATAGCTAAACCTGAATGAATTTCAACTAATGGTTTATATTTATGCCAGAGTCCATTTATGAATGTGATTAATCCCAGTGTAAGAGCACACCAAATAGCAGATCCTAAAAAAGTATATAAAACAAATTTTTTAAAGTTGAATTTCAATACTCCTGCAGGATATGATATAAAAGTTCTTGTTTGTCCTATAAGTTGAGCAATAAAAACTGAAAATTCGCCATATTTATTTATGAATTCACCCGTTCTACTACGTTTTTTACTATTTTTAGAGTTATTGTTTTTCAACATTCTTAAAGGAGCAATGATTCCTTTACCAATACCATAACTGATTGATGAACCAAAAGTACCGCCAATTGATCCTGCCAGAACTGAGAATATATAAGTAAAAAAATTTTCTCCGACTTTCTCTGATGAAATTATTAAAAATGGTGTAGAGGCAAAAGGTATTCCAAGACTCTCTAAAAACATTCCAAGACCTAATCCAACATAGATCGAGCTCGGTCTTATATTTGTAAGAAAATGGTAAATATTTTTTAAAAGATTCATAATATTTATTAAAATTTATTCTCTGAAATCTTATGTAAAGTATTTTAAAGAAAATTCATATAATAACTAATTTTTATATAATTATATACATTTATTAACTTTCATTGTCCATATTTTATAATTAAACCTCCAGCTGATAATTGTCAAAATAATGTTTAATCAAAATGATTTTTAATTATAATAAAAAAGTAAATCACAAAAAACAAATTCATTCCTAATTTAAGAGAATATTTATAGATTGTACAATAATTATTATTATTGTTACTAATTTCTAAAAAATCCTTCTGGTTGTTTTTGCCATATTTTCGCAAATAATATAGAATTCACATGAATCATCCCTATCTGGTAATAAAAAAAAGAATCTTCCTTCACGATTTTTCTAGGAAGAAAGAAGGGACCTAATAATTAAGATAAGAAGTAAAAGGTTAAAATTAATAGTTAAAATTTGTTGAAGTCAAAATATGGAAGCTATAATTAATTTTTTAGAAAAATATATAAGTCAGTTTGGATATTTAGCTATATTTATACTTATGTTTTTAGAGAGCGCATGTGTTCCCATACCAAGCGAGATAACAATGCCATTTGGGGGATTTTTAGCAGCAATTGGAAATCTTAACTTAATATTGGTTACTCTGGTTGGCTCATTAGCAAATTTATTTGGTTCTTATGCCGCATACTATGTTGGGAAATTGGGAGGAAGACCATTTTTAGATAAGTATGGCAAATATATCCTTTTAAGGAAAGAAGAGCTTGATAAGGTAGATGAATGGTTCAATCATCGGGGAGAAATAACTGTTTTTATAACTCGCCTTTTACCAGGAATTAGAACATTTATATCCCTTCCCGCAGGGATGGCTAAGATGAACTTAACAAAATTCTCTATATATACAATTTTAGGTGTAATCCCTTGGTGCTTTATATTAGCTTATCTTGGTTATATGTTTGGGGAGAACTGGAAGATAATTTTAGACTACTATCACAAGTTTGAATATATTTTCTTTGCTATAATAATTTTAATAATAGTAGCTTTTTTAGTTTTTATGTTTATTAAAAAAAGAAAACAACTTTTAAAATAAAAAAATCAAAAAATATAATTAATTTTAACTTAGAGGTTACTATTGTCATTATTTCAATCCATTGTATTAGGGATAATTCAGGGAGCTACTGAATTCTTACCAGTCAGTAGCTCAGGTCATATGGTTCTAATACCATATTTTCTTGGATGGGAAAATCCACCACTATTTTTTAATGTAATGGTTCATTTTTCAACTTTAATAGCTGTTTTATGGGCTATGTGGTCTGATATAAATGATATATTCGAATCATTTATTAATCTATTCAAAAAAGAGAAAGAAAAATCCAAAGATAAGTCAACTAATTTATTAAAATCCAAAATTATCTGGTTATTATTTATTGCCACAATCCCCGCAGCAATCTTGGGTTATTTAGCACATGATTTCTTTGAAAAACTATTTTCTGTTCCAATATATGTTACAATTGCAATTTTTATAACAGGAATACTACTTTTCATTGAGGGATGGATGAAAAAAACTATTGACTCATTGGAGTCATTAAGACTATCCGATGCAATTTCTATAGGAATTGCTCAAGCTATAGCCATTGTTCCCGGAATTTCAAGATTAGGAATAACAACAGTAACGGGGAAATCCAGAGGATTATCAAGAGAAGATTCTTTAAAATTTTCCTTTTTACTATCTATACCCATAATATTCTCAGCCACTCTATATGAGACATTCAGATTTTATAAGACAGTTGGATCATTTAATGAAATATCATCTAATATAAACATAACAAATACAATTATTGGTATGATGTTTGCTCTGTTAACAGGTTTTTTATCAATAAAATTGCTTCTAAATTTCTTTAAGAGAAGAAAATTAAGGATATTCTCTCTATACTGTTGGGTATTCTCTATTTTGAGTTTTATCGTAATAATTATCAGAAAATGATATTAAAACCGATATAATTAAAAAAACTTAAATTCAATGGAAAATCTTGACAGAACTTTAATTTTTAAAATAAATAAATTAAATAAATATTGGGGGTATCTATGAAAGAGAAATCATCTTTTGAAGGATTCAATAGTTGGATTAAAAATTCTATAACTGTCAAATTATTTGCAACTGGTTTTTTAATCTTAATTTTATTAATTCCAACCAATATGATTAGATTTCTAATCAATGATAGAGAAAACAGGCGCTATACTACAATTGAAGAAATAAGCTCTAAATGGGGAAGGGAACAGACTATAGCTGGACCAATTCTTACAGTTCCTTATGGAAAATATTCTAAAGAAAAAGGTGAAAAGGTATTAAAATCCGTTAACCATGCACACTTTTTACCGGATGAATTAAATATTGATGGAAGTATATCACCTGAAATAAGATATAGAGGTATATATGAAACTGTTGTCTATAAGTCTAATTTAAAATTTACTGGAAAATTTCCATCTCCCAATTTTAAAGATTTAAATATTCCAGATGACAATGTATTATGGGAAGATGCATTTATCTCTTTGGGCATACCAGATATGAGAGGCATTGAGAAAAATATTGAAATAAATTTAAATAAAATTATTTTTGCCTATACTCCTGGAATTGAAACTAATGATATTATCAACCCTGGCTTAAGTGCTCCCTTTCCAATTAAAGGTGCAGATAATCCTGAAAAGAGTTATGAATTTTCCTTTGACATTAATTTAAAAGGAAGCAAAGAGCTCAATTTTATTCCTCTTGGAAAAGAAACAAATGTTAAATTAACATCGAATTGGAATAATCCTAGTTTCGATGGCGCATTTTTACCAGATGAAAGAGAAATAACTGATAATGGATTTAGTGCAAAATGGAATGTTCTTTATTTAAATAGGGATTATCCTCAAAAATGGAAAGGAAATTCTTATAATATATTTAATTCAGCATTTGGAGTTAAATTATTAATGCCTGTTGATGAATATCAAAAAACAATGCGTTCGGTAAAATATGCTGTCATGTTTATATCTTTAACTTTTATGATTTTTTTCTTTGTTGAAGTTATAAATAAAAAAAGAATACACCCTATTCAATATATATTAGTTGGATTAGCACTTGTTATATTCTTTACACTACTTCTTTCACTATCAGAACATACTAATTTCAATCTTGCTTATATAATTGCAAGTATTGCTACTATTTTGCTGATTACTGCTTATTCAAAAACTATTTTTAAGAGCAATTTTTTAACCATTTTAATGGGTTCAGTGCTTTTGATTTTGTATGGCTTCATGTACACAATTTTGCAACTTCAAGATTATTCACTTTTGTTAGGTAGCATTGGTTTATTTATTGTTTTAGCAGTAGCAATGTATTTATCAAGAAAAATTGATTGGTATTCACTCAGCTCAAATAGTAATATTAATAAAGAATAATAAATATATCTAACAAATTTTCTTCTTGTAACATAAGTTTTATTTCCTCGTTATAATATTTAGGGTTTGTTTATATTGTATAAGTAATGATATTGAAATAAGTATGATTGAGAACTTGGTAATTAGAGCTAAAGACAGTGAACCAGAAGCTCTTGGTGAACTTTATGAGCTTTTTGTTGAGAAAATCTATCGATTTCTTCTCTTTAAAGTTGGTAGTGTTACTGAAGCAGAAGATCTAACTGCATGGGTTTTTGAAAAAGCCTGGGAAAATTTGATAAAATATAGAGTTAAAAGAATTTATGATTATTATAGCACCTAAATTATTTAAAAAATAAGAAAAGGTTTTTAATTATTCGACAAAAACTTCTCGAACTTCAGAAGTCTTCTTCCTAACAATTCTTTTATCTCAAAAAAGTTAAATTACACTCCCTTCATCATAAAAAAGAAATATGTATATTGATATTAGATTTCTATAAAATTTATAACTAAAAAATTTCATTTGTCATTTTAGAAACAGTTAATAATTTCATTGAGGTAGTTGAAAATTAGTGGTAGAATTTAACAATAATTTTGAATATAAAATTTAGCAAAATATTAATAGAAAGGAGGATGGCTCTTACCCTATATCTTTAAAAGGGTATTTGAGCTACATTTTAATATGAAGGGTGTAGTTTTAGCAGGTGGATTAGGAACTAGATTATTACCTCTTACAAAAATCACCAACAAACATCTTTTGCCAGTTTATGACAAACCCATGATTTATTATCCATTAAACACATTAGTTAAAGGTGGAATAGACGACATAATGATTGTTACTGGTGGAAATAATGCTGGTGATTTCCTAAGGTTATTAGCAAATGGTGCAGAGTTTGGCTTGAAACATATTAATTATACTTATCAGGAAGGACATGGAGGTATTGCTGCTGCCCTGTCTTTAGCTGAACATTTCGTTGATTGTGAAAAAATTGTGGTAATTTTGGGAGATAACATATTTGAAGATGATATTAAAGGTGCAGTTAAAGAATTTGAGAAACAGGAAAGGGGAGCTAAAATATTTCTTAAAAAAATTGAAGAACCCAAACGTTATGGTGTTCCTGAATTAAAAGGTAATAAAATTATAAATATTGAGGAAAAACCCAAAAATCCAAAAAGCTGTTATGCAGTAACTGGTCTTTATATGTATGATGATAGGGTGTTTGATATTATTAAAAACTTAAAACCTTCAGCTCGAGGAGAACTAGAAATAACGGATGTAAATAATGTTTATGTTAAAGAAGAAACTATGACATATTCCATTCTAAATGGTCTATGGACGGATGCAGGAAGTTCATTTGAAAGCTATTATCGAGCAAATAAGTGGGTCGCAGAGGGTCTAATTTCTAAATTTTAACTTCTTTTAAAGAATCTTCTTATTTTATTTTCTAATTTCTCAAATGGAGCTGGATATAAAATAAGACCACCTAATGAACCAAGAAGTATAATTCCCCATTCTTTTAATCCTATCGGATATGTATCAAATATAGGTTGTAAAAATGGAGTGTATATTATTATAAGTTGCAATAAAAATCCTCCCAATATTGAAAATAATAGAGTCTTATTTTCTGTAAGAATTTTTATGCTCGAGAATGCGTATTTATTAGGTGATTTGCAATTAAATGATAAAAACAACTCAAATAATACAGCGATAGTAAATGCAACAGTCCTGGCTATTTCAAGTGTACTATTTCTATAAAACCAGATAAATGCCCCAAGTGAAGCAATAGCAGCAATAATTGCAGCTATTAAGATATATAATCCCATTCCGTGATAAATTGGTTCACTTGGATCTCTTGGCTTCTTTTTCATTAGGTCTGGTTCTGGTTTATCCATTCCGAGAGCAAGAGCTGGTAAGCTATCCGTTATAAGATTTATCCATAAGATTTGAACCGCTAGAAGAGGAGGTGGAAATTTCATAATACTTGCAAAAAAAATAATCAAAATTTCATCAAAGTTTGCAGATAGAAGTAGTCTTATAAACTTTCTGATATTATTAAAAATTCCTCTTCCCTCTTCTATAGCTGAGACTATAGTTGCATAATTGTCATCAGCCAAAATCATATCCGCAGCTTCTCTGGTAACATCTGAACCTCTTATTCCCATAGATATTCCAACATCAGATTTTTTAACAGAAGGAGCATCATTTATACCATCTCCTGTCATAGCTACAATTTCACCATCTTTTCTAAGCGAGTTTATTATTCTTAATTTATGTTCGGGAGATACTCTTGCAAACACTGAGACATCTTTTATAGTCTGACTTAATTCTTCATCACTAATATCTTCCAAATCTCTTCCACTAAGGGATTTTCCAGCATCTTTCTCTTTCATTATGCCTGTTTCAATTGCAACAGCCTCAGCTGTAAGTTGATGATCGCCTGTAACAACTATTGTTCTAATTCCAGCATCCCTGGCTTTTTTTACTGCATCTTTGACCTCTATTCTTGGAGGATCTACTATACCTACTAAACCAATGAAAATCATATCTTCTTCTATATTTTCTTTACTATGGTAGTTTTCAAGAGGTTTATAGGCTATTGCTAAAACTCTTAAAGCTCTATTTGCCATATTTATGACTGCTTCAAGAATATCTTTTTTATCTCTTAGATTTAGATCATCAATTCCAGATTTTTTGTAGAATTTTTTACAAACACTAAGAACTCTTTCTGGAGCTCCCTTTGAGAAAGCAAAAAATTTATTATCACTTTGATTAATAGTGGTCATCATTTTTCTTACAGAGTCAAATGGAATTTCATCAATCCTGGAAAAGTTTTTGATTAGGTGTTCAATATCAAATCCAGCCTTTGAAGAAAGAACAGTTAAAGCTATCTCTGTAGGTGCACCACTTGTAAAATAATTGCCCTTTTTATCTAATTTTAAAGTTGAATCGTTACAGAGAGTTCCCCCTTTTATCAATAAGTTCAGAAGCTCATCATCCAGTAGGCTTATTTTTTGACCGTTAACTTTAAATTCACCTTCGGGAATATACCCCTCACCTGTAACATTAATTTTAGTACCATCTGTCCATATTTCCCTGACAGTCATCTCATTTCTTGTGATTGTACCAGTTTTATCTGTACAAATAATAGTGGAGCTTCCGAGAGTTTCAACAGAGGATAATCTTCTAACAATAGAGTTTCTTTTTGCCATTCTTCTAACTCCCAGAGCAAGTGTTATTGTAACAACAGCAGGCAAGCCTTCTGGAACAGCCGAAACTGCTAATCCTATTGCTGTTAATACTATTTCGTTTATATTTACCATATTACCAATAGCTCTATATTCTATGATTTCAACAACTGCTACTATTGCGCAAAGGATAAGTACAACAATTCCAAGTTGCCTTCCAAATCTATCAAGTTTCTTTTGAAGAGGAGTAAATTCTTTTTTCTCTTTTTGCAAGCTTCCAGCTATTTTACCAACTTCTGTAGTCATACCTGTTTCAGTTACAATAGCTTTCCCCCTTCCGTAGGTTACATATGTAGAAGAAAAGACCATGTTTTTTCTATCTGGTAGAGTAATATTCTTATCTAAAATTAATGTGTGGTCTTTCTCAACTGGGACAGACTCCCCAGTGAGAATAGCTTCATCAATCTGTAAATTGGAAGAATCCAATAGTCTACAATCAGCCGGTATTTTATCTCCTGCTTTTATAATTACAATATCTCCAGGCACTATATCTTTTGATGGAATTGTTTTTTCAAAACCATCTCTTAAAACAGTTGCTGTAGGAGCAGAAAGCTTTTTTAATGCTTTTAGTGACTCTTCTGCCTTAAATTCCTGAAAAGTTCCTAAAGCAGCATTTATGAGTAGAATAAATGCAATAGCAATTGCTTCAGTTTTCTCTCCGAGATAAATTGAAAAAATTGTAGCGAAAATTAAAATAAGTATAAGAAAACTCTTAAACTGCTCAATGAAAATACCAAAAAGCGTTTTTCTTCTTGCCTCTTTTAATTCGTTAAAACCAAACTCTTTTATTCTTTTAGAAGCTTCATCAGTAGTTAAACCGTTTGAGCTGGTTCCCAATTTATTGAATATTTCTCTTATTGATAGACCGTGCCAATATTTCGTTGTTTTTTTAACTTCTTCCTTTTTATTTTTCAATTTTATCCACTTCTATTAAAATTTAAAATTAAATAAAAATTTGTCACCGTATGTTGATATTATTTTTTTATATTAACATAATAGATAAAATTATATCAAATAAATTGATGTGGAGAGAAGGCGGGTAAGTTTGCATTGTCATTGCGAGCAATAATAAGTATACTTGTGAGATAAAAGTATTAATTTATTAATCCCGAAAAATAAAAATAGTTTATAATAAAATTTAGTTTGATTGTTAATAAAGAGTGGGATTAGATATTCACTAAGCTATTGTAGATATATTTATAAGAGATTTTAAAAAAATTTAAAAGGAGGATGAACTCTTCGGCTCACTTTAGAAATTAGTTGAGCTTATCTTTAAATTATATTATGAAAAAATCATGTTTAATAAAGGAAATTAAAGCTAGAGAGATACTCGATTCTCGTGGGAATCCCACTATTGAGGTTGATACAATACTTAGAAGTGGTGATATAGGAAGAGCAGCAGTTCCGTCAGGAGCATCAACCGGTGTTTATGAAGCACTGGAACTTAGAGATGGGGATGAGAAAAGATACAGAGGAAAAGGTGTTTTAAAAGCTGTAAAAAATATAAATGAGATAATATCAATAGTCATTTTAGGAATGGATGCAACTAATCAAAAAGAAATTGACAGGAAACTAATTGAAGCAGATGGAACAGAAAATAAAAAGAATTATGGAGCAAATGCTATATTAGGAGTTTCTATGTCTGTAGCTAAAGCAGCTGCAAAGTTTCATAATATATCCTTATATCGGTATCTTAATAAAAGTTTTGAGATGGGGGAATTTAATATTTTACCAGTCCCTTTAATGAATATATTAAATGGAGGAAAACACGCAGATAATACTGTTGACATGCAAGAGTTTATGATTGTGCCAGTAAATGTAAACTCTTTTAAAGAATCTTTAAGAATGGGATCTGAAATATTCTGGACTTTAAAAGATATTCTTAAAAATGATGGATTTTCAACATCAGTAGGTGATGAGGGAGGGTTTGCTCCAGATTTAAAAACAAATGAAGAAGCAATTTTATATATCTTAAAAGCAATAGAAAAAACTGGATACAAAGCTGCCGATGATGTTTTTATTGCACTTGATCCAGCAGCATCAGAATTTTATAAGGATGGAAATTATGTGTTAGAAGGTGAGGGAAAAACTCTCAACTCGGATGAAATGATTATGTATTACAAAAGTTTGGCTAAAAGATATCCGATTATCTCTATAGAAGATGGACTTGAACAAGAAGATTGGGATGGGTGGACTAAACTTACAAAAGAGATTGGAAAAAATATACAGTTGGTAGGAGATGATTTATTCGTAACAAATACTCATCGTCTAAAGATAGGGATTGAGAAAAAATCTGCAAATTCAATATTAATAAAAATAAACCAGATTGGCACTTTAACTGAAACAATTGATGCTATTAGATTAGCAAAAAAAAATAATTATACCACTGTTATTTCCCATCGCTCTGGTGAAACTGAAGATACTACAATAGCTCATTTAGCTGTAGCAACAAATTCCCAGCAGATAAAAGCAGGAGCCCCATCTAGAACTGATAGAATTGCTAAATATAATGAGCTGTTAAGAATCGAAGAGGAACTAGGAAAATCAGCAAGGTTTATAGGCAAAAAAACTTTCTCAAAATTTGAATAATTTTTATAATTAATAAATTAAACTATATTTTTGGAGGTAAATTAATTAAGAATGGATAGGATATATTTTGACCATTCAGCAACAACACAGGTTCTTCCTGAAGTTCTTGAGACTATGTTACCATGCTTCACAAAATTTTATGGAAATGCTTCAGAACCTCATACGCCAGGAAATGAAGCATTTGAACTGCTTCTAAAATCAAGAGATACAATAGCCAGTGCAATAAATGCAAAACCTGAGGAGATAATATTTACATCAGGTGGAACAGAAAGTGATAACCTGGCTATTAAGGGAGTTGCTGAAGCTTACAAGAAAAAAGGTAATCGCATAATAATATCTTCTATTGAACACCCAGCAGTTGGAAATACATGTAAATATTTGGAGAAAGTTGGATATGATGTAACCTATATTCCAGTAGATAAAAATGGAGTGGTTAATCCTAAAGATGTTGAGAATGCAATAAATAGCAAAACTACATTGATTAGTATAATGCATGCAAACAATGTTGTTGGGAGTATACAGCCAATAGAGGAAATTGGAGAAATTGCTAAAAAAAGAGGAATTATATTTCATACTGATGCCGTGCAATCTTTTGGTACCTTAGAGATAGATGTTGAGAAGTTAAATGTTGATTTATTATCAATGTCATCTCATAAACTTCATGGACCTAAGGGAGTTGGGGCTTTGTATAAAAGAAAAGGAGTGAAAATTACTCCTCTTATACATGGAGGAGAACACGAGAAAAGAAGAAGAGCGGGAACAGAAAATATCCCGGGAATTGTAGGATTTGCAAAAGCAGTAGAAATTGCTATAAGTGAAATTGATGAAAAAGCTAAGAAATTAAAGGAACTTAGAGAATATCTTGTTAAGGGTGTGTTGGAAAGAATTGATGATGTTATATATTTAGGACATCCAGAAAACAGACTTCCAGGACATGTAAGTTTTGCTATTAAATATGTAGAGGGTGAATCGATAGTTTTAGGTTTAGATAATAAGAGAGTAGCTATTTCAAGTGGTTCAGCTTGTGCTTCTATGAAATTGGAGCCATCTCATGTTTTATTAGCAATGGGAATTGTGCCTGAAATAGCACAAGGTTCAATAAGAATCTCTATGGGTAGAAGTAATACAAAAGAGGAAGTAGATTACTTTTTAGAGGTCTTACCGCCTATTGTTAAAAGACTAAGAGAGATGTCACCACTTTATCCAGGTAAGGAGTTTGAGATATGAAATGTCCATTTTGTGAATACGAGGAAACAAAAGTGATAGATTCAAGATTAACTGAAGAAGGAGATGCTGTTAGGCGAAGGAGAGAATGTCCATCTTGTAGTAAGAGATTTACAACTTATGAAAGGAATTATGAGATTCCAATAACAGTAGTGAAAAAGAATAAAGAAACTCAACCCTTTGATAGACAAAAGTTATTAAATGGTTTAGTAAGAGCTTGTGTAAAGAGAAGTATTCCTGTATATAAATTAGAAAAAGTGGTTGGTGACATAGAAGATGAGTTAAGAAATCAATATAAATATGAAATAACTTCAAAAGAATTAGGTGAAATTGCTTTGAACAAATTAAAGGAACTGGACAAAGTTGCTTATGTAAGATTTGCATCTGTTTATAAGGAATTTGATGATATCAAAAAATTTACTGAAGAATTAACTGAGCTTGAAAAATAAAAAAAAATAAATTTAACAAATTATAGTGAAAGGATTACTATGCCAATTCATGTAAGAGCAAATGAAGGTGATTTTGCTAAATATTGTTTACTTCCCGGTAATCCAGATAGGGCAAAGTATGTAGCAGAAAAATTTTTTGATAACCCAAAACTGGTTACAGAATACAGAAGAATGTTTGGATATACAGGGACATATAAAGGAATACCTGTATCTGTTCAAACTACAGGAATGGGATGTCCCTCTGCAGCAATAATTACGGAAGAGCTAATTATGTTGGGGGTTAAAAATTTTATTAGAATAGGTACATGTGGTGCAATCGGTAAGGGATTAAAACTAATTGATTTGATAATTGCTACAGGGAGTGTTCCGATAGATGGAACAACTAAATCATTATTTGAAGGAGACCCGTTTGCTCCAGTTGCCAGTTTTCCTATTGTTCATCAATCTGTGCATGAAGCAGAGAAACTTGGTATCAAATATCATACTGGTCTAATTGCAACTTCTGATTTATTTTATGGTCCTGACCCAGAAATTGGAGAGGGAGCTGAAAAATGGGCAAAAAGAGGAGTTTTAGCATTTGAAATGGAAGCATCCATTCTTTTTTCTATTGCTGTGAGAGCTGGTGTTAATGCTGGCTGTTTATTAACAGTTTCTGATATTGTTTCAGGGAGAATAAGGGCAGAAGATTCTGAAATTGCAAAGGGAGTTGACGATATGACAAAGGTTGCACTTGAAACCGTCTATCAATTGGAAACAATGGGCAAATAACAACAAATAAAGGATTTAATAAAAATTTAAAGTAAATTGAATATTAATTGGAAATAATTTATAAAAATTATCTCAAGTATTTTGAATAATAAATTCTGTTATAATATATGGATTAATATTTTTATACCTGGTTTTAACTAGAAAATATAATAAAAATTAATAGCAAATAACCAATTATATAATTAATTTTTTTTGTTTTTTTTATCTTATTTTATATAAATAGAATCAGATAATTATCAAATTATAAATATATATCAAAATTTAAATATTAAAATTATAAAGTAAATTAAAATATTGGAAGGAGTGTTATGACAGAAGAGTTCTTAAATAAAACTATAGACCCGGCAACAAAAGAAATGCTCAAATATGCTTATGATAATAACATCTCTACTATGTTTTCAAGAGTAGAGGAAATGAAAAAATGTCCAATTGGAGCAGAAGGTAGGTGTTGTAAAAATTGTGCAATGGGTCCTTGCAGATTTACTGGAAAGGATTATGAGGAGAAAGTTGGTATATGTGGTGCTACTTTGTCTACAGTTGCAGCTAGAAATCTTGGTAGAGCTATCGCTGCTGGAGCATCAGCTCACTCAGACCATGGAAGAGACCTTGCTTTAACTTTGAAAGCTGTGGCAAAAGGGGAAGCTCCTGGATATGAAATAAAAGATGAGCAAAAACTATATAATGTCGCAAAATTTATGGAAGTGGAAACAGACGGAAGAGATGTAAAAGAAATAGCGCTTGATGTAGCTGATAGAGCACTTGAAGATTTTGGGAGGCAGGAGGGGATAATCTATTATGTTTCAAGAGCACCTAAAAGGCGTCAGGAGATATGGGAAAAAGCAAGAATATACCCAAGGGGAGTTGATAGAGAAGTTGTTGAGATGATGCATAGAACCCATATAGGAGTTGATCAGGATGCTGAAAATATACTACGTCATGGATTAAGAACATCATTAAGTGATGGTTGGGGTGGTTCAATGTTGGCTACAGATATATCAGATATTTTGTTCGGTACACCAAAAGCAGTTTCTTCAACTACGAACCTTGGAGTTTTAAAGGAGGATGAAGTTAATTTAGTTATACATGGTCATGAACCAACATTATCTGAAATGATAGTCACTGTTGCAGATGACCCAGAACTTATTAATTATGCTAAATCAAAAGGTGCAAAAGGGATAAACATAACTGGAATATGTTGCACTGCAATTGAAATTCTTATGAGACAGGGTGTCCCAGTTGTTGGAAACTTCTTACAACAGGAATTAGCTATATTAACTGGAGCTGTTGATGCTATGGTTGTAGATATTCAGTGTATAATTCAGGCTTTGGGAAAATTGGTTGAAACTAATCATACAGAACTTATAACTACCTCACCAAAAGCTAAAATTCCAGGAGCAACCCACATACCTTTTGATGAACACAATGCTCCAGAAATTGCAAAACAGATAATAATGAAAGCTATAGATAATTTTTCAAATAGAAATGGCACAAGAATTCCAAATGTAAGTAGTCCATTGGTTGCTGGATTTTCACATGAATATATAAATTATATGTTAGGAGGAAAATATAGAGCATCTTTTAGACCTCTTAATGATGCGATAATTGATGGAAGGATTCAAGGTGTAGTTGGAGTAGTTGGTTGTAATAACCCAAGGGTAACGCATGATAAATCTCATAATTATCTAGTTAAAGAGTTAATATCAAGAGATTATTTGGTGGCTCAAACTGGCTGTGGAGCAATTGCATGTTCAAAATACGGATTACTTAGACCTGAGGCAATGGAACATGCTGGTGAAGGGCTACGATCTATTTGTGAAACAGTTGGTATCCCACCAGTTCTACATCTTGGTTCATGTGTAGATAACTCAAGGATATTAACAGTTCTTGCTCAGGTTGTACATGAAGGTGGTTTAGGAGAAGATATAAGCGATCTTCCTGCTGCTGGAATTGCGCCTGAATGGATGAGTGAGAAAGCACTATCAATAGGAACTTATTTTGTTGCATCAGGTCTTTATGTTTTATTTGGAGTGGGTTCACCAGTCGGAGGAAGTTCTGAAGTTACCGAAATGATTAATAATGGATGGGAAAAATTGATTGGTGGAAAATTGGAATTTGAACCAGATCCTGAAAAAATATTGGAAAAGACAATTGATCATATTCAGAAAAAAAGAAAGGCTTTAGGAATACATGAAAAGAAAGAACGAGTATTATTTGATATGGAAACAAGAAGGGAGTTAGAAATTGAGTAAAATAATTGCATCGGCGGCAATTAGAGGCGCTCACCAGAAGGTGAAAGAAGCCCAGGAAATATTAGATAAATCATTAGAGCAGTTTGGACCAAAACAAGAGGTTGAGTTTCCTAATACAGGTTATTATTTACCCATAATATATGGAATAACGGGAATAGCAATTAAAAAATTGGGGGACATGCAACCGGTTTTGGATGAGGCTAAAAAGTTATTACCGCCTGTTCCTAAAGATAAAGTTTGGTTACCATATTTAGGGAATGCATTGGATGCTGGAATGGCTACACTTTTTGCAGAGGAGATTATGGAAGCAATTAAATATATAATGGATCCAAATCCAGTACAAGATATCTGGCTTGGTGCAGCAGAGGATATGACTATAAGAGAAAGGGGAATAGAATTTGTGGATGGCTCAGCTCCAGGTTTTGCAGCAGTAATTGGAGCTACTCCAACAAATGATATGGCAGTAAAGATAGCAAGGGAACTTCAGCAAAAGAGTATTTATATATTAATGTCTGGAAATACTAATGGAAAAGCATTTGCTGAACAGCTGAATGAAGAGGGAGTTGATTTAGGATGGGAAACCAGACTTGTTCCATTTGGAAAGGAAATAGGAGCTACAGTTTATTCTTTAGGTTTTGCAACAAGAGTTGCATTAACATTTGGTGGAGTAAAACCGGGAGATTATAGAAGGGTCCTTCTTTACAATAAAAACAGGATTTTTGCATTTGTACTTGCATTAGGTGAAGTTACTGATGAGAAGTATGCTAATGCAGCGGGAGCTATAAATTTTGGATTTCCGACAATTGCAGATACTGATATTCCTTCAATTCTTCCAAGAGGAGTTTGTACTTACGAACATGTTGTACCAAGTATAAAAAGGGAGGAAATTGTCTCTAAAGGGATTGAGGTAAGAGGACTCAAATTAACTATTACAGAAGTACCTGTACCAATACCATACGGCCCAGCATTTGAGGGTGAGAGAGTTAGGAAAGAAGATATGCACGCTGAATTTGGTGGAACAAAGAGTAAATGTTTGGAATTTTTATATACAAAAGATTTAGCTGAAGTTGAGGATGGGAAGATTGAGTTAATTGGTCCAGACGTAGATACAATAGAACCAGGTACTGCAATTCCATTAGCAATTATTGTAGAAGTTGCAGGGAGGGATATGCAACCCGATTTTGAACCAATATTGGAGAGACAGATTCACCATTTCACAAATTATGGTCATGGTTTATTACATATTGGTCAAAGGGATATTTCCTGGATAAGAATAAGTAAAGATGCTTATAATGCTGGATTCAGAATAGAGGATATTGGAAAAATAATTCATGCAAAGTTACATAGTGATTTTGGAGCTATTCTGGATAAAGTTCAGGTAAAACTATATACAGATGAAAAGCAAGTAGAAGAACTTTTAAAAGTTGCTAAACCAGTTTATAAAGTAAGGGATGATAGAATTGGTGCACTAACTGATGAGAGTGTAGATACTTTCTATTCCTGCACATTATGTCAATCGTTTGCTCCAAATCATGTTTGTATTATTTCCCCAGAAAGACCAGGACTTTGTGGTGCATACAATTGGCTGGACGGAAAAGCATCTAATCAGATAAATCCTACTGGACCTAATCAACCAGTTAAAAAAGGAGAATTGATTGATAAGCATCTTGGGCAATGGAAAGGTGTTAATGAATTTGTTTATAAAAATTCTCACCAAACGCTTGCTACATTTAGTGCATATTCAATGATTAATGATCCTATGACTTCATGTGGTTGTTTTGAAACAATAGTTGCAGTTCTTCCAATGACAGGTGGAGTAATGGTTGTTCCAAGAGAACACCCTGATATGACTCCATGTGGAATGAAATTCTCAACACTGGCTGGTTCTGTTGGTGGCGGAGTCCAGACACCAGGCTTTATTGGAGTTAGTAAGTTCTTTTTAAGCAGCAAGAAGTTTATAAAAGCCGATGGAGGATTTAAACGCTTGGTATGGATGCCAAAAATGTTGAAGGAAGAAGTAAGAGAAGCATTTCAACACAGAGCGGATGAATTAGAAATCCCGGATTTTCTGGACAAGATTGCGACTGAGGAAAATGCTGTAACAGAAGAGGAAGTTCTTAATTTTATACAAAAAGTAGGACATCCAGTATTAGAAATGGAATCAATGTTCTAAATTAGATTTACAAGATAAGAATAATATTTGGAGGTTATAGTGGAAAAGGAAGTATTAATAACTAAAGATATGACTATTGGAGAAGTTGTAACTAAATATCCTCAAACTATGCCAGTTTTTTTTAGCTACGGTCTTCCATGTGTGGGATGCCATGTTGCTAATTGGGAAAGTGTTGAGGAGGGAGCAGTTGCCCATGGAATTAAAGATGTTAAAAAATTAGTTGAGGATTTAAACAAAGTTGCTGAGCAAGTTAATATTAAATAGAGAAAATATTAACATAATATTTTCTTAATCTATAATATTCTCTTAAATATCCACATTAGGAGTTAGTTTGAATCAAAAGCTATTTGAAAATTATGAATTTATTTTCATAGTAGTATTTGTTCCATTAATCATAATAATTTTGTTTTATTTATTACAAAAATTTATTAATTTCATTTCTGGTAAATCAACCACCACTAAATCTTCTACAAAAATGCATCCAAAAAGTTACAATTTGCAAACATTTACTATAGGCTATTTAGAACCTATTCTTATTGTGATAATACTTTTTTATGAGGTAGGTTTATTATTTTTTGGAGGTTTAATAGTATTGTCTTCACTTAATGGAAAATTTATAGCCATAGTTATGACTATTTTAATCTTATTGTTTATTTTGGGCTTAATTTTAATATATAGAATGTATAGTACAAAGTATTAAAAATGCTATTAAAATATTAAGAAGCTAAAAAATGTATTTAATATTTATAGGATAATGTGTAATAACAAAATAAAAATATATGTTAGATAAACCTAAACATTTAAGAAAAATTAAATTTCTGAATAGATTAAAAAATTGGGTGAAGTTAACATCTATAAATGTATATTGCTTTTCATCAGGATGTTGTGGAGATGAAATTTTGGCAACTTATGGGCCCGTTTATGACCTTGAGAGATTGGGAGTAAACTTTGTCTCTTCTCCAGAAAGAGCGGATGTTCTAATGATAGCGGGAATCATCACCAAAGAAATGAAATCCACATTAGAAGATTTATATAACAGCACCGAAGATAAGAAAGTGGTAATAGCGGTTGGCTCATGTGCAATAAATGGGGGTCCTTTTTACAAAAGCGATTATATATTAAATGGAGTAAAAGAAATTTTTAATGTGGACCTTTATGTACCAGGTTGTCCACCAAGACCAGAAGCAATTATATATTCAATTTTAAGATATAAGGACAGGTTTAAATAACAAACCAAAAATATTAACAAAATATTGAATTTTAAAAGAGGGTGTAAAAAATAGATACTTATAGCATATATATTGAGCCTAAATTTATGCCATTTGGATTTCCCATTGGATTGAATATTGACTTAAAAGAAGATGTGGTTATTAATTTGAATCCAGATTTTGGATATTTAAGGACTGGTGTTGAAAAAATAATTGAGGGAATAGAAATTGATAAGGTTATTCCATTTATTAATAGAGTTGATACTAGCAGTGCGATATCTGTCGAACTTGCATATTGTATTGCCTTAGAAAATTATTTCAAAATAGAGGTACCCATAAGAGCAAAATTTATTCGGGTAATTCTCAGTGAACTTTCGAGAATATCCAGTCATATACTATTTTTAACCAAGTTAGCGAATGCATTGGGTATGAATATGCCACTTCATTATTGCTTGAGAGAAAGAGAAGAAATACTTCATCTTATAGAGGTTGCAACAGGATCGAGACTAACTCCAAATTTTGTAAGAGTTGGGGGTATAAAAAGTGATTTGAGCATGCAGTTTTTTGACAAATTAAAAGAAATGTTAAAGGGTTTTAGAAAAAAGGTTCATGAGATAAGAGTATTTTTCTTAGAGAATGAGCTGGTAGTTAATAGACTAAATAATTTGGGTATTTTAGTAAAAGAAGATGCTATTAAATTAGCTATTAGTGGTCCAAACTTAAGAGCCCTGGGGGTATCCCGGGATATTAGAAAAAATGATAATTACGAAATATATGATGAGTTAAATTTCAAAGTGCCCATTGGTGATAGAGGAGATAGTTTGGACAGATGTATGGTTAGAATAGAGGAAATAGAAAAATCTATTTCTATTATTTCGCAGGCTCTTTATAAAGTGCCAGAGGGAAAAATAAGAACATATGGTGTAGTTAATACTCATTTAACGGAAAATATATATAGCCATGTTGAATGTCCCCACGGTGAACTGGGTATGAATATGTCAGTAAGTGAGGGTAGAATAGCTAAATTAAGCATAAAAGGACCTTCATATAATAACCTGTTTGCTTTTTCAAAAGCAGTTATAGGTGAAAAACTCGAGGATATTGAATTAATACTGGCAAGTTTTGATATCTGTGTGTGTGAGGTAGATAAATGATTTTAAAAGCTTTATATTTCTTATTATTTCTATTTTTAGGACTATATATAATTATCTACCTTCATAAGAAAGCACTAGCTCATATGCAATCAAGAAGAGGACCATTACAAACTGGTTTTCATGGAACTTTACAAATATTTTCTCAAATTTTGAAATCAATTTTAAATTGGCCAAAATTATTTACCAGTTTGCAAGATCTATCTAATAACATTGGAGTGATGATCTCACTTACATTTGCCATATTAGCCTTTCTGTTAATTCCCCTGACAGAAGATATTTTCTTAATGAATATTGAGATGTCCCTGCCACTTTGTCTTTCTTTTATTATGATATCCAACATGGGTGCATTTCTTTCAATTAAGAAGGTTAAATTAAATACGAATAAAATGGCAGATTTATTAGATAGGATATCTACTGTTCTTATATTTAGCATTCCATTATTCATATCATCTATGGGGCCTGTAATAGTTTCGTCATCTTTTAATCTTTTTGAAATAGTTCGAGCGCAAAGTAGATTCTATAACATCTTATACCAACCATTAAGTTTTATTGTTTTTTTATTAAGTTGTTCTTTGCTTTGGCAGAGATTACCTCTTGATGTTCCATTAAAGGATACCTACTTTAGTACTGATTATCTTTCTACTCAAACTGGATTGAATTATCTAATATCTACCATCTCTGAGTATATTAATATTATATCCTTATTGATTCTGGGAACCCTACTTTATCTTGGTGGGTGGAATGGTCCAAAAAATTTACATCCACTGGTCTGGACTATAATAAAGACTTTTATTTTACAAGTAATACTATTATTTTTATATACTATTATTCCCAGAATAAGAGGTTTTAGAAAAAAAATGAATTTAAGTTTAGCCATTCTTTGTTTATTATCATTTTTAAACTTATTGATTATAATATTTTTGGTTCTTTATTTGAAACCTGTTTTTTGAGTTTAGCTTATGAAGGGTATATTTAGAAGTTTAATAACTGTTATCAGAAATACATTTAAGAGATCTGTAACTGTTCTTTATCCACATGATAGAATAATGGTTCCTTATAATAGCAGGGGAAGCATTCAATTAATGGTGGATCCAGATACAAGAAAGATCCTCTGTGATGGATGTGGTCAATGCGAGAAATCTTGTCCATTAAAATTGATATCTATTGAAGTAGATATCAGTAATAAAAAATTAAAAAGTTTTTATATAGATATTAGCAGATGTATGTTCTGTGGTTTTTGTGAGGAAGCATGCAAGAAAAAAGCATTGAAAATGAGTTTTAATTATGAGCTGACTGAAAAGGATTTTTCAGCTTTAAAATATGATATTGAAAAATTAACCAAACACGCGAGGCCGAAGTTAAGGAAATTCTGGAAAACTTAAAAAAACTTTAAAAAATTAAAAAATTTATTATTAGTTAAAAGGCAAATAATTGGAAAACATATTATTTTATATAGTATCAATACTTATTATAATGGGTGCTTTAGGTATTGTTCTTTTTAAAAAGCATCTATTTATAGTTTTGAGTTTTTTGATCTGTGTTTTAAGCATAAGTTTTCTTTTTTTATTTTTGAAAAATTCTGTTCTCTTTTTATTTATATATATTCCCCTTCCAGCAATAATCGCGGGTCTATTATTGGCAGGAATTGGAGAAAGGGAGAATCTAGTTTTTAATTGGAAAAGAGATTGGCCAAGAACTTTTATAGCAATTTTTATAGCCATATTAGTATTATTAGGTCTTGTTTTTGTGATTAATAATAGTAAGTGGGAAACAACTAAAGTTGATGAATTTCAATCCACTTCTCCAGCAAAAATTGCCGAGATATTATATGTTGAACATACTACACTTCTGATAATTATATTTATTTATTTTATCAGCTTTTTTGTTGGAATATATTTTGTTTCTAAAGATAGGAAGTAGATAGTGTTTTCTCTAAAAAATTATTTATATATATCCACGATTATATTCTGTTTAGGAATTTTTGGTGTCTTATTTAGAAGAAAGTTTTTATATAAGTTAATTAGTTCTTCACTAATAGCTTTATCAGCTATTATTAATTTTATTTCCTTCTCTTATTTTTTATATCCTGAAAAGATTTTTCAACTGACTTTAATTATATTTATGATTGGCCTAATAATTATGCAGTTTGCTATAGGATTTTTTGTTTATTACCTTATTAAAAGAGAAGGGAAAGATATAGATCTAAAAAGGAGGGACCCCTTTTTAGAATTAAATTTAAAAATTGCTAACTTTTTTAGGAGGAAGTAATTGTCAATTGACTTTTCTCTTATAATTCCTGAACTATTAATACTCTCTTCATTTCTTTTTGTTTTGTTACTTTTAGTTTTTAGTAGTGTGACAAAATTAAGATGGTTAAGTTATTCTTGTATTTTAGTAGTAATAGCTGCAATGGCTTTAACCTTTGTATTTAAAGACAGAATGGGAATTGTATCGGATAACTTTTTAGAGGTTAGTAAGATTTCAACCTTTTTTAGATATTTATTTCTTTTTTCAGGGGCGAGTCTTTTAATTTCGCTAATTGTCTCTAAAGTAGAAAAACCTGGTATTTATGCTTTAATTCTAATTTCAATATTTGGTGCGATGTCACTTGGACTTAGTTCAAATCTATTATCACTACTAATGTTTTTAGAAATTGTTACAGTCTCGTCTTATTTTATCCCTACTTTAAAATTTGAGAAAATTGACTGGCTCTCATATCTGAGATATGTCATTTTTGGGATAATTTCAACCTTTTTATTTATATATTTGTTTTCCTTTATATATGGAATATCGGGATCTCTTTCTTTAAATGTTAATTTTACAAACATTGATATTAATAAAGTAAATATTTTATTAATCATAGTGCATATAGTTATAATGGTAATAATGTCAATTAGATTGTCCCTATTCCCATTTCATATTTTGTTTCCCTCTCTTGCTAAAGATAGTGGTTTTTTTACAACACTTTTTTTCTCAATTCTTGTTATTCCTGTAAATTTCCTGGCTCTTAAGAAGATATTAAATATAGCTGGTCATTTGGATAATACACCTCTTTTTGATAATTTTCTTGTAATTTTAATTCTCGTTTTCATAACAATTATATTTTTAAATATTGGTATTATTTATCAAAGAAATATCTGGAAGTTTTTAGCATTTTCAAGTGTAGTTCAAATGTGCTTTATTATTATTGATTATTACCTTTTTCCACCCTTAGAAGAGCTAAGTGATATAACGCCATATTTACTTATATATTTAATTTCAACAGCAGCATTAATAATTGGATTGGAGACTTATAGAAAATATAAACTTAAAACTAATTGGGTGGATTTCCTGGAGGATATAAAAGGAGCAATAAGGACTGCACCAGTTTTAACTTTTTCATTATCTGTAATATTAATCTCATTAATTGGAATCCCAGGGACTGCTGGCTTTTTAATTAAACAGTCATTTATTAGTTTCATTAATGTTGGTATTGAAATTGAAGGAATTACCGGTTTTGCAATTTCAATTTCTGTCTTTTTAATAATAAACTATTTAATAATTTTTTATTATTATGGAAGAATAATTTTAAGTATGTGGTCTAAGCCAAAAACGGATATTTACCTTAAATCTAAAAAAGTGAAATTAAATCTATTTAAAGAGAGCTCATCATACCTTCTATCTTTAGCCTTTATTATATTATGCTCTGTCATTATATTGGCTTTGGGTGTATATGGTATTATAAATCCCACATTATCTAAAATACTTTTCCCCCTGTTTAAATAATATTTTAAAGAATTAACCACGCACCTATTTGATACAGTTAAATTAATTCATAAATATTTCAAATTTTGTTCCTGTATTATAAAATAGCAATTAATAAATATTTTAATTAAAAAATAGCATAAGACAGATATTTCTATATTAGAGATGAATTCATGAAATTATGAATAATAAAAAGAAAATAGATACTAAAAATTAGTAGGAAAAAAATGGCAAGAACATGGAGAATATTAGAGGGGAAAAAAGTAAAATTACGGGATTTGTACGAAGATGATCTTCCCAGATGTTTAGTGTGGCTTAGAGACAGAAGGGTTACAAAATATTTAGATTTTGATTTAATTAATATTGATTTAGTACAAGAGACAAGATGGTTAAAGACCATGCAGAGTTCTCCAAATGATTATATTTTTGCCATAGAAAAAGAGAACGGTAAACATATTGGGAATATAGGATTACACAGAATAAATTGGAGAGATAAAAATTGTATGTTGGGTATATTTATAGGTGATATAGAAGACTGGAATAAAGGACATGGAACGGATGCTATAAAAACTATATTAAAATACGCAGTAGATAAATTGAGTTTACATAAAATAAATTTACATGTTTATGAATATAATCCCAGAGCTATTAAAACCTATGAAAAATGTGGTTTTAAAAAGGAAGGTTTGTTAAAAGAAGGACACTACTATAATGGAAAATACTGGGATGTCATAGTTATGGGGATTTTAGATAAAGATGTTAAAATGATATCTGATTAAGTCTTTTTAAAGAGCTATCTTCGTCTATATTCACATAGTATAGTGTAGTTAAGTGAACTATACAATTATACACAAGACATCTAATAGAGCTATCTTAGTATGCATACACTTTAAAAAAGAGTAAAATAATAAAAATATTTAATTTGAAAGATAGGTAGTTATGAGAGATACGAAAAGACTTAGCAAAGGAACAAGAAAATATATTCGTAGGAAGAAAGCAGAAATAAAGAAAATTTTAGATAAAGCTGAGCAGAAAAGACTGATTGAAGAATTAATGTCTAAATTTAATATAGATAAAGTTGTTAAAAAACAATAATAAGAATATATTAAAAATTTAATTATTTTTTAAATATAAAGAATTATCTGTAAATCTAAAAGAAGGGAGTTTTAGGTGGAATATTTTAATCTCTTTGAAAAATATGGTCATGAACAGGTTATATTTAATATAGATCCCGAAACAGGGCTAAAAGCTATAATTGCAATACATAATACAGTATTAGGACCTGCTCTGGGAGGTTGTAGAATGAGAAAATACTCATCTGAAGCTGATGCTGTAATGGATGTATTAAAACTTTCCAGAGGAATGACCTACAAAAATGCTGCAGCAGATTTACCTTATGGTGGAGGAAAAGCAGTAATAATCGGTGACCCGTTAGTTGATAAAACTCCTGAGTTAATGGAGTCTTTTGGGAGATTTGTACAAACATTAAAAGGAAGATTTACTACTGGTCCCGATATGGGAACTAATTTGGATGATTTTAAATATGCAAAGAGATATACACCTTATGTCATCACCTGGGAAGAGAAAATGGCTTCTTCAGACGATATTTCCCTAAATACCGCTTATGGAGTTTACATGGGTATTAAAGCGTGTTTAAAACAAGTTTATGGTAATAGGTCATTAGATAAAAGAGTAATAGCTGTTCAGGGGTTAGGTAAAGTAGGTTATAATCTTTGTAAATTTTTAAATAAAGAAGGGGCAAAACTATTTGTTTCAGGGCACCACAGGGATAAGATTGATAAGGTTATAGAGGAATTTAATGCGGAAGAAGTTGGTGAAGATGAGATATATTCAGTTCAGTGTGATGTTTTTTCACCAAATGCAGTTGGAGCAATTTTGAATAACAATACAATTCCAAAATTGAAGTGTAAGATTATTGCTGGTGGAGCGAATAATGTTCTTCTTGATGAAAAAGAACACGACATTAAACTATATAAAAGGAATATTTTATATGCCCCGGATTATGTGATAAATGCAGGAGGTGTAATTGCAGCAGCTCAAACACTTACTGGCTATGAGTATGAAAAAGCACGTAAGAAAGTGGATAATATTTATAATATTTTACTTAAAATATTTACTATAAGCAAAGATGAGGATATACCTACTCACAAAGCTGCTAATGTAATGGTGGAAAGAAAGATAAATAAAGCCAGAAAGAAAAGAAAAATCTATTATAAACTATAAAAATAACTTTAGGTAACACTTAATTGGAAAGTTATCATAGACATAGAAAAAAAGAAAAAGCAAGAAGAAGGACATTCTTTACAATTGTCATATTAATTCTTGTTTTAATACTTTTAATAATTTTAAGACAAAGCAAGATCAGGCTTTTTAAAGAAGAGGAACTCCCCATAGCTCTCATTAATCAATTACCTAAGATAAAAAAAATTGATATAAGTATTGCAAATATAGTAACAGATGCAGATGGTGATGGGATAAATGATCAAGAGGATATACTTCAGGGGGCAAAACTCGAACTTGAAAGAAAAGCCAAAAACATAATCGCTGAAGAATCTATTAATTATTTTGAAGGAGGTGATCCTCCTCAAGATAAGGCAATTTGTACAGATATTATAGCAAGAGCATTTACTAATGCTGGTTATAACTTAAGAATGTTAGTTGATAAAGACATAAAAGGTAATTTTGGGGAATATCCTTGGGAGCTATGGGAAGTAAAAGCAGCAGATCTAAATATTGACTATAGAAGACCGGAGAACTTAATAATTTTTTTTCAAAGAAATGCTAAATCTTTGATTATAGACATAGATCCAAAAAAATCTAAAAATTTATTTCAATGGCTTCCCGGAGACATAATTTTTTGGGATATAAATAGAAATGGAAGTGTTGATCATTGTGGAATACTATCCGATAGGCCAAATAAGGAAAAAATTCCCTATGTTATACATAATTATATTGAGCCAGGTTATACAGCTGAAGAGGATGTACTTCAAAAATGGTTAGCAGTAGGACATTTCCGCTTTCCCGGTAAATAAGCAAGTGAATAAAAATTAAATAATTATTATTACTTATTTATACATATCCTTTCACTATAATAAAGAATAGTTAGTGGTGAAAAATAATTTAAATTTCATCAAATTGTGGAAACAAAAATACCTCTATATTTTTAGCTTTTTTCTGTATGTAAGGAAGATTTTCTGTATTAATTATAAAGGGTATATTTTCGCCAACTTTCAAATTTACTAAATAATCTGAACCGACTGCAATTATCCTTTCCTTGTCGTCATAAAACGCAACTAAAATTTTTGCACTATCAAAATCCTTATCGGAAATATTTTTGACAAAACCTTTAGCCAAATTATGTGAATTATAGTAAGTTAAATCTACATTTGAAACATCAAATTCAAAAGTATCTTCAATATCAAATGGAATCCAGGAACATCTTATTGTATCTATCTCATAAGATTCAAAATGTATATCGTTACTTATTTCAGTAATCAAAGAAAATGGAGCTGATTGTTCAGGAAGAATATATTGAAGTTTTACAGATTCTGATGTTTTTAAAACAGTAGATCCCCCTGAATCATAAAGACTGCAGGATAAACCGACATTTGTTGCTGCATAATCGCTGCTCATATTTTTAAGAAATCCAAAAATGCAAAAATAATTTCCATAATGGTATTTCCAGATTTCTTCTAATTCAATCTCTTTTTTGTTTATAATTTTACTCTCAATTTGTTTCTTTTCTTCTTCTGTACTTTGGTTTTCTTTTGCCACTTCTTCTTTTGGATTCTTAACTTCAGACGCAGGTTCTTCTTTGTTTTTAAATATATTATTGTATAAATTTGAAATTGAAGAACTTAGTTTTGAAGAAAAATTTTTAAAATTTTCTTTTAGATTATTGAAAAATTTTATATTGAATAAGTTATTTATTATTCTTGGAGGGTTTGTTAGTAAGTTGTTAAAGTAGAGAAAACAAAAGATACTAACAAGCAATAAATCAATAATCAGAAAAACAATAATCCATTTTTTCAAAAAATACCTTCCTTAATTAAAAAATGTAATAATTGAATTTGAAATCATTTTGTTTATGTTTCTTGACATATACTTTTAGTAATTATAATATAATTATGCATTTCACTAACATTTATTTTCCATACATGGAGGATAATAATTATTAATATCTTATTTATCTATAAAAATGAATTTTTGTTTCAAAAACTTTTGCATTTTTTCCTATAAAGCATTATAGGGGTGAATTGCAAAAGTTTTTTATTTTCAATAATTAATAATTCACCAATCTAGTAAGTTTATAATTAAATAGAAATTAAAAAAGAAAGGAGAGATAATGGATATTTTTGAGAAGATGGCAGAGTATAATTATGAACAAATTGTATTTTGCCATGATCCATCAGTCAATCTAAAAGCAATAATTGTTATCCACGACACAACACTGGGAGCAGCATTAGGTGGATGTAGAATGAGAATGTATCCTGCTGAAGAGGATGCTATTATTGATTGTCTTAGATTGGGTCGAGGAATGACCTATAAAGCTGCAGCAGCTGGACTAAATTTAGGAGGTGGGAAAGCAGTTATTATTGCAGATCCCAAAAAAGACAAAAGTGAGGAGTTCTGGAGATCATATGGTAAATTTGTTAATTCACTGAATGGTAGATATATAACTGCTGAAGATATGGGTACAAGTGTAGAAGATATGGAGATTGTCTTACAGGAAACTCCATTCGTGACAGGTGTAGGCAAAGCTCATGGAGGAAGTGGAGACCCTTCAACATTTACTGCTTTAGGTACAGTTCAGGGAATTAAAGCATGTGTTGAAGAGGTTTTTGGAAATACATCACTTGAAGGAAAGAAAATAGCAGTTCAGGGAGTAGGAAATGTAGGTTATCATCTATGTAAATTTCTTCATAAGGAAGGAGCAGAATTAATTGTCTCTGGACATCATCAAGACAAGGTAGATAAAGTAAAAAAAGAGTTTGAAGCAGGGGCAGTAAGTGAATTTGATATTTATTCTGTAAAGTGTGATGTATTTTCTCCTAATGCAGTTGGTGCAATTATTAATGATGAAACAATTGGACAATTAAAATGTCCTATAATTGCAGGTGCAGCCAATAATCAACTTGCTGAAACAAGACATGGCGATAAGATTCATGAGATGGGAATCCTGTATGCACCGGATTATGTGATAAATGCTGGTGGTTTGATAAATGTATATAATGAGCTAACCAAATACAGTGAAGAAAGAGCTACAAATATGGTTTTAAAAATTTATTATAATGTGAAAAAGGTAATAGAGATATCAAAGAGAGATAATATTCCAACTTATATAGCAGCAGACAGGGTAGCTGAAGAAAGAATAGCAAAAATAAGAGGTTTAGAAGTACTATCAAAAATTGATGGTTCAAAAATAAGAGCAGGTCATTAGTAATTGATAGCTCAAAAAATAGAGAGTGTCATTAGCGTGTAGTATTAGAAATATATAAGAAAAATAAACGGGAAAATCCTTAAAATTTTTATAAATTAATAAACCTATCAAAGATTAACAGAGGTGTTATTTTGGTAAGATTTGAAAATAAAAAAGACAAATGTAAAGGATGTGGTCTCTGTATCGAATTTTGTCCTGAGGGTGTTTTGGAATTCTCATCAGAATTAAACTCACTGGGTTATTATCCAGTTAAGGTTATAGACATATCTAATTGTAAAGCCTGTAAATTTTGTGAACTTATTTGTCCAGATTCAGCTATTAAGGTTTTTAAACAATAAGGAGAAAATTATGGGAGAAAAACTATTATTTAAAGGGAATGAGGCGATAGCGGAAGCAGCAATTAGAGCTGGATGTAGATATTATTTTGGATATCCAATAACACCACAAAACGCAATACCAGAATATATGTCAAGAAGAATGCCAGAAATTGGTGGGGTATTTTTGCAGGCAGAGAGTGAGATTGCAGCAATAAACATGGTATTTGGAGCTGGTGGCTCAGGTGTTAGAGTAATGACAACAACTTCAAGTCCAGGAATGAGCTTAATGCAGGAAGGGATTTCATATTTAGCTGGAGCTGAAATACCCTGTGTGATTGTGAATGTTATGAGAGGTGGACCAGGCTTAGGTGGTATTCAACCAGCACAATCAGACTATTTTCAAGCAACGAAAGGAGGGGGTCACGGAGATTATAATTGTATTGTTTTAGGACCTTCAACCTTACAGGAACTTGTAGAGTTTGTATTTTCAGCTTTTGAATTAGCTGACAAATATAGGAACCCAGTAATAATATTAACTGATGGAGTAATGGGGCAGATGATGGAACCTGTAGAGTTTCCACCAGTAGTTGATATATCAAAACTAGCACTAAAAAAGTGGGCTACTACTGGAGCAAACGGTAGGAAGAAAATCATTCTTAAATCTCTATTTCTTGACCCAGAAGAATTGGAAAATCACAATCTTCATCTTCAAGAAAAATTTAAAAGAATGCAGGATGAAATTAGATGGGAAGCAATTAATTCAGAATGTTGTGATTTGCTCTTAGTTGCTTATGGAACTGCAGCAAGAGTTTCTAAAAAAGCAATTACGGTAGTAAAAGAAAGAGGTCTTTCACTTGGAATCTTCAGACCTCTTACACTATATCCATTTCCTTATGTTCAGTTAAAAGAGGTAGTTAAAAAAGGAAAAGTAAAGAAAATTTTAGTAGTAGAGATGAATATGGGTCAGATGATAGAGGATGTAAAATTAGCAATTGAGGGTTTAATACCGGTTGAATTTTATGGAAGAACCGGAGGAGTAATGCCAGTAGTTGATGAAATAATTGAGAAGGCTAAGAAAATGTTAAAGGAGGTGGTGTAAGTGGAAGAGATTAAGAAAGATAAAGAAATCAAAACTTTAGAAGATGTTGTAACCCATTACTGCCCGGGTTGTGGACATGGAATAGTTCATAGGTTAGTTGCAGACGCAATAGATAGATTAGGAATTAGGGAAAAGACAATAGGCATTGCACCTATAGGGTGTTCAGTTTTAATTTACAACTATTTAAATGTTGATTTTCAAGAGGTGCCTCACGGAAGAGCTCCAGCAGCAGCAACAGCAATAAAAAGAGCTCAACCAGATAAGGTTGTTTTTACATATCAAGGTGATGGAGACTTAGCATCTATAGGAACAGCTGAGATAGTTCATGCAGCAAACCGGGGGGAGAATATAACTACTATATTTATTAATAATGCAATATACGGAATGACTGGTGGGCAGATGGCTCCTACAACACTCTTAGGTCAGAAGACGACAACTTCTCCCTATGGAAGGAATTCAACATCTGCGGGATTTCCACTTAAAGTTTGTGAACTTTTATCTTCATTGGATGGAGTAGCGTATTTAGAAAGAGTTAGTGTTAGCTCACCAAAAAATGTTGTGAAGGCTAAAAGAGTTATTAAACATGCATTTGAAGTTCAACTCGCAAATAAGGGATTTTCACTTGTGGAAGTACTTTCGCAATGTCCAATGAATTGGCGTATGAGTCCAATTGATTCTGTAAAATGGGTTGATGATGTTATGTCAAAGACTTTTCCTCTAAAAAGATTTAAAGACACTGAAGGGGTCCACTGAAGGGGTCAGGTCTTGATATGGGACATAAAATTTGATTTTAAGACGAAATTTAAGAATACTGAATTTAAAGAAGGTGAGATTAAAAAATGATTCATGAAGCGATATTTGCAGGATTTGGGGGACAAGGAGTTATGCTTATAGGTCAATTGCTATCGTATTCTGCAATGAAAGAAGGAAAAAATGTAACCTGGATGCCTTCTTATGGCCCAGAGATGAGAGGCGGAACTGCCAATTGCTCAGTTGTAATTTCAGATGAAGAAATAGCATCTCCTATAGTAGACAATCCAAATTTATTAATAGCAATGAATCTACCTTCATTAGAAAAATTTGTTCCTAAGATGAGGAAAGATGGAACCTTGATTATGAACACTTCACTTGTTAATAAAGATTTAGAGAAATATCCAGAAGGAGTAGATGTATTTAAAATTGCAGCAACAGATAAAGCAACCGAACTAGGTAATAAAATGGCAGCAAATATGGTAGCTTTAGGAGCACTGATTGCAAGAACTGAGATAGTTGACCTTAAAACTCTTAAAGAAAGCTTAAAAGAAGTTCTTAAGGGTAAAAGTGAAGCTATAATAGAGCTGAATAAAAAAGCTCTTAAATTAGGATATGATTTAGCCAAAAAAAATAAGTAGTCAAACTGTAGGGCAAAGCTTTAGCCTAGCTTACAAATCTATTAAAAAATAAAAAATTTATTAGAGGTGAATATGAGGGATTATAAAGAGATAAAAAAGTGGGAGAATGTAACCACAAACCAATGGAAGGATTGGAAATGGCAGATGCAAAATCGAATAACATCTGTTGAGCAGCTAATGGATATAATAGAACTAACTGAAAAGGAAATAGAAGGCATAAATGCATCTTTAAAAAAATTCAGAATGGCTATAACTCCATATTATGTTATGCTAATGGACCCATATAACCCAGAATGTCCAGTTAGAAAACAAGCTGTTCCATCACCCTTAGAACTAATTCCATCTCCAACAGATATGTTAGATCCCTTGGCAGAGGACAGAGATTCTCCTGTCCCTCGAATAACACATAGATATCCCGATAGGGTTCTCTTTTTAGTTACAGATCAGTGTGGATCATACTGTAGACACTGCACAAGGAGAAGATATGCAGGTAAAACTGATAAAGCAGCAACAGACAAAGAGATAGATATTGCCTTAGATTATATTAGGAATACGCTTACAGTCAGAGATGTTCTGTTGTCTGGTGGTGATCCTCTTACTATGTCAAATGAAAGATTAGAAAAGATACTAATAAAATTAAGAGAAATTCCTCATGTAGAGATTATTAGAATTGGTTCTCGTCTTCCTTGCACTTTACCATATAGAATAACAGAAGAACTTTGTAATATGTTAAGAAGATATCATCCTATCTATCTTAATACCCATTTCAATCATCCTAAAGAACTCACAGATGAATCAATAAATGCACTTAAAAAACTTGTTGATTCAGGAATTCCAGTTGGAAATCAGACTGTACTGCTCAGAGGGATCAATGACAATATATCTGTAATGAAGAACCTTTGTCTTGATCTTATGCAAGCTAAGGTGAGACCCTATTATATATATCAATGCGATTTATCAGAAGGAATAGAACATTTTAGAACAACAGTTGGCAAAGGCATTGAAATTATAGAAGCGTTGAGAGGACATATATCGGGATTAGCAGTACCTACCTATGTGATTGATGCTCCAGGCGGAGGTGGTAAAATCCCAGTAAGTCCTCAATATTTAATTTCTATAGGGGATGGTAAGACAATATTAAGAAATTATAAGGGAGCAATATCAGTATATACAGAACCTGAAAAATTAGCTGGAAAGGAAGCGCCATTCTATAAATCTAAGAGAGTTTTTGCTCCTGATCAAGGCCCGACCAAACTTATATCATCGAAAGGTGTAAGTATGTGGCCAGGTAGAGTTACCTATTATAGAAAGAAAGACGAGGAAATCAAGCCTGAATGGTTAAAAAACAAAGAAAAAAGAAAATTAAATAATAAGGAAGAATTGTAATGAAAAAATGTCCATATGGTAGTCACAGAGTAATAGAACCAAAAGGAGTCTTACCGCAAGCTGCCTGGAAACTTGACAATTCATTAGAAATCTATGATAACGAAATACTTATTGATGTAGAAGCTTTAAATATTGATTCAGCCAGTTTTACTCAATTGAAGAAAGAATATGGATACAAGGAGGAAAAGATAGCATCTGCAATTTTAGATATAGTAAAAAAAAGAGGAAAGATGCATAATCCTGTAACAAATTCTGGTGGGATGTTAGTTGGAAAAGTTGAAAAGATTGGTTCAGATTTAAGAGGAAAAATAGACATTGATAAGGGTAATGAGATAGCAACTTTAGTTTCCCTAACATTAACTCCATTAAGTATAAAAAGAATAAAAAGAGTAAAATTGGATGTTGAGCAGGTTGAAATTGATGGTAAGGCCATTCTATTTGAAAGTGGAATCTATGCTAAATTACCAATTGATTTACCCAAACTTTTATCTTTAGCAGTTTTAGATGTATGTGGAGCACCAGCTCAAATAGCAAGGTTAGTAAAAAAGGATAATGTAGTATTTGTTTTAGGTGGAGGTGGTAAATCTGGAATGCTATGTTTAACACAAGCAAGGAAGATAGTGGGAAATAAAGCAGTATTAGTATCTCTATCTCGTTCTAAAGAATCTTGTGACAATGTAAAAAGATTTAAATTAGCAAATATTATCTTACAGGGAGATGCTGCTAAGCCATTAGAAATTTATGATAAATTTATTGATGCGACAAAAGGAAAATTGGCGGATGTAACAATAAATTGTATAAATGTTTCAAATACTGAAATGGCCAGTATTCTTTGCACTGAGCAACATGGAACAGTATATTTCTTTAATATGTCCACAGATTTTACTAAAGCAGCATTAGGTGCAGAGGGAGTGGGCAAAGACATAAAACTTATGATTGGAAATGGATATGTTAAAGGTGCTCCAGAATTGGTATTAAACCTGTTAAGAGAGAATGATGAATTAAGAAAATTCTATATCAAAAAATATGGTTAAGGAGTCAATTCTTATGAAATCACTTATAATAACTGTAGCTCCAAATGGGGCAGAGGTAACAAAAAAAGATAATCCAAATCTTCCCATCACACCAGAAGAGGTAGCTGAGGAAGCATACAATTGCTATAAAGAAGGAGCATCAATAATTCATCTTCACGCAAGGGATAAGGATGGAAACCCAACACAGGATCCAGAAATATATGATGAGATGATCAAATTAATTAAAGAAAGATGTAACATAATTATACAGATATCAACAGGTGGTGCTATCGGTATGAGTCCTGAGGAAAGAAGAGCTCCATTAAAATTGAAACCCGAGATGGCATCATTAACTACTGGAACTGTGAATTTTGGAGATAGTGTCTTTTATAATCCACCATCACTAATTAAATCATTAGCACAAGAGACGAAAAGTTTAAAAATAAAACCGGAGATGGAGATATTTGATGTGGGGATGATTGCCAATGCAAAGAGACTTATTAAAGAAGGGTTGATTGACCCACCATTTCAATTTGGTTTGATAATGGGAGTTCCTGGAGGAATTCCAGGAACAATAAAAGATTTAATGCATCTTGTTGAATCACTTCCTGAGAATTCTATATGGTCAGCTACTGGAATAGGAAAAAGTCATATTCCTATTTCAGTTATATCTATTGCTTTAGGAGGAAATGTGAGACTTGGTTTTGAGGATAACATCTATTACAAAAAAGGAATACTGGCTAAAAGCAATGCGCAGTTAGTTAAAAGAATCGTTAGAATTACAAAAGAGATGGGAAGGGATATAGCAACCCCAGATGAAGCAAGAACTCTATTAGGATTGAAAACTTAAAAAGATTGTTATTTATTATTATTTTTAATCATAAAATTATAAGGGAGAGTGATTATGATAAGGGTTAGGATGAGTAGTTTAGATGTACACTACGGAGGAGATCTTGTAAGCGGTGCTAAAATTTTAGAATTATTTGGAGATGTAGCTACTGAACTATTAATAAAAAATGATGGAGATGAAGGGCTTTTTGCCGGATATAAAAAAATTGATTTTTTAGTCCCTGTTTATGCAGGAGACTATATTGAAGCCAGAGGAGAAATCATAAGAATAGGTAGTACCAGCAGGGATATTGTATTTGAAGCTTACAAAGTCATTAAAGCAAGAAAGGATGTCAGCGAAAGTGCTGCTGATTATTTAGAAAAACCAATATTGGTCGTAAAAGCAGAAGGTACCTGTGTAGTTAAAAAAGAAAATCAACGCAAATTATAAAATATTAAAGTTATACTAAGCAATGAAAGTTCCGTTTTGTGAACCACTCTACACCTGAAGGCGTAAAGCTTCCTGTTTCATAGTTGAGAGCAACCCCTCAACTCCACAAGCGTTAATTCCCGTAGTTCCTACGGTAGATAGTGCTAATTTGAGAATGTTTCTGGCGGCATTGATGTCTCTATCTATTATCAGACCACACTTAGGACACTTGTGGATTCTAATAGCCAAGGTTTTTGAAACAATCTTTGAACAATTACTACAGATTTGAGATGTATTTCTGGGGTTAACTCCAACAGTCCATCTACCAGCTTCTTCCGCTTTATAGACAAGCATTGAAAGGAATCTTTTCCAGGAAACATCACTAATTGATTTTGCTAAATATTTGTTTTTAACCATGCCCTTGATATTTAAGTTTTCAAAGGCAATGAATTGAAAGTTGTTTACTAATTTATTGGATAGTTTATGAAAAAGGTCTAATCTCTGATTAATTGTTTTCTCGTGTATTCTGGCTACTTTTAACCTTGATCTGCTCCTGTTCTTGCTTTTTAGCTTCTTTCTTGAATGTTTTTTTTGAATTCTTGATAGTTTTTCTTCTGACTTTCTTAAATATCTTGGATTATCTATTATTTCTTTTTTAGAAGTGGCTAAAAGGTTATTTAATCCAACGTCAATACCTACCATGTTCTTTATCATTATATCTTCAATTTTCTTCTTTTCTTTAACTTCTTTATTGATTTCAACAGTAAAACAAGTATACCATTTATCTATCTTTCTTATAATTGTACAGGTTTTTATCTTGGTGAGTTTTTCAATGGGTCTGTGATATCTGAGTTTGATAGTACCTATTTTTGAAAGATACATTCTTGAATGTTTAGGTTTTTTCTGATTTACTTTAAGCTCAAACCCTGACTGAGGATAGACAAAACTGTCATATCGATACTTTCCTTTAAATCTCGGATAACCTGGTTTTTGCTTTCTTCCCCGCTTGTTTTTATAAACCCTTCTGAAAAAGTTCTGAAAAGATTTATCTACTCTCCTGGCTACATCTTGAAGAACCTGAGAATAGATCTTACTTAATTCTGGTCTTTCTTTTTTGAGCTTTGGTATCTCTTTTATCTGATCAAAGCAAGAGATTCTCTTTTTATCCTTTTTGTAAGCGTTTCTTCGTTCTTCTAAAAAATGATTATAAAGCCAGCGACAGGAAGAAAGCTGTCTATTAAATAAGGTTTCTTGGGTCTTTGTTAGATATAGTCTGTATTTGTAGGTTCTTGTTATCATATTAGACTTTGTTCTTGGATATATTTTTTAATAGTCTCTGATGTTAGCTTGCCTGCTGTTGTTACATAGTATGTTCTTGTCCACAACCTATTAGGAATTTTATGTTTTAATTCTGGATATTTTTCTTTTAACCTACGACTACTTACTCCTTTAAAAACATTTACCAATTTAGAAGGGCTATAACGAGGAGGGGCAGAAACAAAAAGGTGAATATAATCTGGCATTATTTCTACCGCTAATAATTCAACATCTTTCGGCTTAGCTGAGGTTTTAAAAAGCTCTTTGAGCCCCTGGGCAATTTTTCCAACTAAAAGAGGTTTGCGGTGTTTAGGTATCCAGACTAAATGATAGTTGAGATTGTATACACTATAGCGGGTTTTTCTTGTTTTCATGCTTTAAGTATACATAAAGATTATTCACTTGTCAAGAAAGGGTCATGGGCTCTCATCTAATCCCTTAAAAGGGGATGGGTTTTCTCGCCTGTTTTTATAAAAATTAGTAATTCTCACCCAGTAATTCATAATAGCTTTGCGGGTGATTACAAGCAGGACATATTTTAGGTGGTTCAGTTCCTTCATAGATATAGCCACAATTTCTACATTTCCACTTCATAGGTTTATCTTTTTTAAAAACCTTTCCTTCTTCTAAATTTTTTAGTAATTTTTTATATCGCTTTTCATGTTCTTTTTCTACCTTTGCGATTTCTTCAAATACCTTTGCAATCTTTGTAAATCCCTCTTCTCTAGCAACTTTAGCAAATTCTGGATACATTGAAGTCCACTCATGGTTTTCACCTTCAGCTGCTGCAAGTAGATTTGCCTTTGTATCACCAATTCCCTTTAAAAACTTGAACTCCTTTTTTGCGTGCTCTTTCTCATTATCAGCTGTCTCCTGGAATATAGCAGCTATCTGCTCATATCCTTCTTTTTTTGCTTGACTAGCAAAGTAGCTATACTTATTCCGTGCCTGAGACTCTCCTGCAAAAGCAGCTAAAAGATTCTTCTCAGTCTTACTCCCCTTTAATTCCATTATTACCTCCCTTTAAATTATTGGTTTTCATAAATTAAAAATATTATAATACTCTCTTACCTCTATTTTTTTA
Source organism: Candidatus Humimicrobiia bacterium (assembly GCA_049647085.1). GTDB lineage: Bacteria > Actinomycetota > Humimicrobiia > JAHJRV01 > JAHJRV01 > JAHJRV01. The sequence continues at coordinate 126,034 of JBARXA010000007.1, forward strand.
CTTTTATATCAAATTGAATCAATGGTTTGTCTCCTGCCTTTAAAAACCAGCTTGAATTTCACTACCTATTTTAAAACTCTTCCATTTATTAGCAAACTCTCTCAGCTTCTTATCTACCAGATAATTTACTGTTCCCACTTCATAAGTACCGTCTTTCTTTCTTCTTCCTGATTTAACCCCAGTTAGTATCTCAATTCCCTGGTTAATAGTTTTTACTGGATAGATATGAAACTTACCTTGCTTTACTGCATTTATAACATCTTTGCGCAACATAAAATCATCAATATTCTGATGTGGTATCATTACACCCTGTGTTCCAGTAAATTTTTTTGTTTTACATACATCATAAAATCCCTCTATTTTCTGATTTACCCTTCCAATAGGTTGTATCTCGCCTTTCTGATTGACAGAACCAGTAACTGCAATATCCTGTCTTATCGGTAAATCAGATAAAGCTGATAATAATGCATAAACCTCAGTTGAAGAAGCTGAATCACCCTCTACACCTGAATATGACTGCTCAAAACAAAGACTGGCACTCATTGCCAAAGGTTTATCTTGAGCATATTTTGAGCGAAGATATCCTGCAAGTATTAACACTCCTTTACTATGAATTCTACCACTAAGCTCAGCCTCTCTTTCAATATTTATTATGCCTGATCCACCAACTGATGTCTTAGCAGTTATTCTTGTAGGTTTACCAAAAGAATAATCACCTGTATCATATACTGAAAGACCATTTACTTGACCCACTACAAAACCTTTAGTATCTATCATAATTGTACCTTCTTCTATCATCTCCTGGATTTTTTCTTCAGTAAGTCTAGAGCGTTCGATTTTTTCTTCAATTGCTTTTTCTACATGTTTTTCAGTAACTTGTGAACTTTTTTCTTTATGAGCCCAATAATTGGCCTCTCTCAGTACATCTGCTATATTATTGAATTGAGTGGATAATTTTTTCTGCTTACCTGCGAGTCTCATTCCAAATTCAACCACTGCTGCTACAGCATCACAGTTAAAAGGTACTAATTTCTCATTAGTAACTATATTTTTTACGAAGTTAGCATATTGCATAACACTTTCACGCTTAACATCCATAACTGAATCAAAATCAGCACGCACCTTAAATATTTTTTTAAAATCCTCATCACGATTGTAAAGTATGTGATATAAAAAAGCATCTCCTACCATTGCTACTTTTATGTCACAATCTATTAGCTCTGGTTTTAAAGCTGATATTGATATCATATAGAATGGAGCATAATTTTGTATCTCTATCTTTCTATTTCTTAATGTTCTTTTTAGTGCTTGCCAAACTCCTGGTTCTATCAAAGTATCCAGGGCTTCTATGATCAAAAAACCTCCATCAGCACGAAGAAGGGAGCCAGCCTTTATTTTTGTAAAGTCAGTTTGCCAGCTTCCGAATTTACCCGGCGTTACTTCAATAGTACCAAAGAGATTGCGATAAGTAGGTGATGTTTCAAATATAACTGGTGCTTTTTTTGCTCCATAATTGTCAACAAGAAGATTCACTTGATATTCTAAAAATGCATCTTCTGAAGGAGCTGATATTTCCGGTAATTGTATAGATTCCTTTTCAGTTTTTTTCTGGAATCTATCAAGGTTGTCTAAAATATTTTCTTTAACCTCATCTAAATATTCATCTACTTTTTCATTTTTATACTTTTCTTTTATCTCATTAATTCTTCGTTCAACCAGGGGAGTAACAACTTCATTATCCAAAGATTTTAATCTCTCTCGAATTTCTTTTTCAATATATCTCATCTCTTTGAAAACAGTCTCCATCTTATCAGTGAGTTCAGAATGTTTTTCCTTAAGTTTCTGTAATTCCTCCTTTGGAAATTTACCTTTCTCTACTATAACTGTCAGTTGATCAAAATTTAAAGGTTTACCATCAATTAGAGGTAATATGGCTGGTTTTGTAAAAACACCAAACTGAAGTCTAATTAAGGTAAATTTTTCTTCTGCAATCTTTTTTTCAAAAACAGCAATTAATTCTTTCTGTTTATTCTTAAGACTTTCTACAACCTCCTTCTTCCTCTGTTTGTAATCTTTGCTTTCAAAAATTGATGGTATATTTTTTAACAGATATTCAACAATTCCATCCATGTCTTTCTTTAAACTTCTACCCTGTCCAGCTGGTAGTCTGATGAGTCTTGGCATGTCAGGATTTTTAAAGTTATTAACATAAAGCTTATCATCAGGTATGTTTTTTATACGCTCTGTCTCCTCTAACAAGTAATTTATAGCAGTTTTCCTACCAGTTCCTACAAGTCCAGTAACGAATATGTTATATCCTACACTTTTAATATCCAAACCCAAGCGAAGAGCATTTACAGCTCTTTTTTGACCAATTATGTCTTTGTGAACTTTAAGCTCATCAGTTGATTTGAAACCCAAGCTTTTCGGGTCACATCTCCGTCTTAGCTTTTCAACTGGAACTTCCTTAAAATTTAATGTTTTTTTCAATGATTTATTCATTTCTTATAGCCCCTTTTTAATTTTTCATTGTAAATAAATAATTCTTCTAACTATATTTTCTTGTAAATAATAATTCCTCTTACTTTTTTATTGTAAATAAATAATTATTATTTTTAATTTTATCATTTAAAAATTAATAACTGTGAATTTTTTAAAATCTTGTTTTTGTAAAAATATGTAAAGTATATAAACTTAAGCCTTGGATATGTTTTTGCAATTAAATATATACTTACCTAAAAAAATATACTTAGTTATGGTTCCTCTTTTATAAACAAAAAAGAAGGATTTAAATTCATTTTTTATAATTTTGTCTTTTAAATGAGCAACTTATAAAGAGTGGTCTTGTATGAAATTAGAGATATTGTATAATATGGAATATTCAAATCTAAATATTTGTAAAACTTCTATACAAATATATTGGGGAAATCAATTCTTTTAAATAAAGTAAATTGTTAATAGAAATATATATTAGAAGAAATATATTTTAAAAGAGAATGGTTATAGATTATGAGAATATCTATATACTAAATACAGAAAAAGAATGTTAAAACAGCTTTTAAAATTATACGAGGAGTTTAAGGAATGGATAACAGAAAAAAGGGAATAATAATATTAATAATTGTAGCAATTCTTATAGTTGTAGTTTTTGTGTTGGGTTTCCTTTTTATACAGAATATTCTAAGTAAATTTAGTGAATTCCCATCTATTATGGGAACCAAATCTATTGAAACAGATATTGAAGCTCCTAATTTTACTCTAAAGAACCTTAATGGGGAAGATGTGGAATTGAGCCAGATTAAAGGGAACATAGTACTAATTGATTTCTGGGCAGTATGGTGTAAACCATGTGTTGGGAAACTACCTTCCGTTCAATCTATACATGAAAAGTATGGTGAGGAAAGTCTTGTTGTGTTGGCAATAAATGTTTCAGAAAAGGAAGAAAAAATAAAATCATTTATTGAAGAAAATAACTATACATTTCCTGTTTTAATAGGAAATAAGACTGTATCAAATGATTATGGTGCACACGCCATTCCATTTGTTGTACTGATTGATAAGGAAGGCACTATTCGTTATACAGAATTGGGTTACCGCCAAGGCAGTGAACAAAAATTAATTAATGAGATTGAGAAGTTGTTAGAAGAAACAAGCAAATAAAATTGAAAAACACCATTTCATAAATTAAAATAATGATTTTTTACATCTATAGATTATGGATTTTTCAATAAAATCAAGAAAGCGTAGAGATAAGCAAATGAAATTAAAAAAGTATCATATTATTATGCTCATTTTTATTTGTCTATTAATTTTTGGGTTATTTCGTAAAGAATTTGAAACAGTCTTCTCAAATGCAATAACACTCTGTTTATCTTGTATGGGCTTAGAATGACGGTAACTATTATAAATAGCTTATATTATTTTGTTTTTATTAATCATCTTCATTTAATAATAGAGTTAGGGGAGAATTATTAATATAAATTTTAGATGAAATATATTGTGAATTTTCTATTAAAAATAAAGCGATGGGTCATTCAGTTAGTAACCTTTGGAATTTGGAATTCATTTTTGTTCCCTGGTCTAAAGATTCTTCCATGCCCTGGGCTTAATTGTTACGCTTGCCCCTTTGCAGTTTTTGCATGTCCAATAGGTACATTACAACATTTTATTATAATTCGCGAAATCCCCTTTTACACTATTGGCATCCTCGGATTAATTGGCTCTTTTTTAGGGAGAATGAGCTGTGGCTGGCTATGTCCTTTTGGTTTCTTACAGGACATTCTTTATAAAATAAAGGTATACAAGTTAAAACTTTCTAACAGATTTGGATGGTTACGATATGCAGTTTTAATAATACTTGTAATAATTATTCCATACCTAACTTTTGAACCCTGGTTTTCGAAGCTATGTCCTGTTGGAACAATACAGGCAGGGATTCCTTGGCTTATTTTGCAACCAGACCTCCGTGAATTAGTTGGCTGGCTTTTTGGGTTAAAGATTGTAATTTTAATTTTCTTTTTAGTTTGGTCAGTTTTTACATCAAGACCTTTTTGTCGTTTTATATGTCCATTGGGAGCAATTTATTCATTATTTAATAAGGTAAGTGCATTTCAGTTCAAAATAGATGAGGAATTATGTAGTAATTGTGGCATTTGTAATAAAGTTTGTCCAATGGAAATAGATGTTTTAGGAGGTTCACAACAAAGCCAATGCATTAGATGTATGAAATGTATAAAAGCGTGCCCAAAGAATGCAATCAAAATTTAAAAATAAAAGATGTTTATCTTAATATTAATTACATAAAAAGAATTTCAAGATGACTTATTTTATTCTTAATTATGTAATAAATTAATTCTACATTCTAATTCTACTAAAACAAAATGTAATGGATGATTTTATGACAAAAATCCAGGATGATGATAAATTTTTCAATAAAGTTAAGAAAAAAATACAAAAAAAGGATATATAAAAGAAGTGACTATCAGAGAAATTGAAGCGAAATCTATATTAAGGAAATATAAAAAAATTGATTCATGGTTTATCTCCCATTACGGAATGAATCTGTATAGAGGATGTGCTCATAATTGTACCTACTGTGATGGAAAATCAGAAGGTTATTATGTTGTTGGAGATTTTGGTAAGGAAGTTACTGTAAAAATAAATGCTATAGAGATTTTAAATAGGGAACTTGATCCAAAAAGAAAAAGGATTCCTTTTAAAAGAAGTTTAATTATGTTAGGTGGTGGAGTTGGTGATACTTATCAACCAGTAGAAAAGAAGTATAAACTAACCAAAAGAGCACTTCAACTAATGTATGAATACAATTTTCCAGTGCATATACTTACTAAATCAACACTCGTAAAAAGGGATATTGATATTATTAAAAAAATCAATAAACAAAGTGTAGCAATAGTAAGTTTTAGCTTTTCTTCAGTAGATGATAAGATAAGCACAATCTTTGAACCCGGTGTCCCAGCTCCAAGTGAGCGATTAAGAACACTTGCCTTTTTCAAGGATGAAGGAATAGCATGCGGCATGTTTTTACTTCCTGTTATTCCCTTTATAACTGATACATTAGAATTAATGGAAAAATCTATAAGTAAAGCAAAGGATATAAATCTGGACTTTATAATCTTTGGAGGAATGACTCTAAAAGAGGGTAAGCAGAAAGATTACTTTTTCAATGTGTTAAATAAGTATAATTCAAAACTAATCAAGAAATATCAGGATATATATAAAGGAAAAAAGTGGGGAGAAGCAACAGATAAATATTATGGTTTAATAAATTCAAGATTTAACAAAATTGCGACAAAATATAAGATGCCAAAGCGTATACCACTTGCTCTTTATAAAGATATATTAAGTGAAAATGATTTAGTGACTGTTATTTTAGAGCATATCGATTATCTTTTGAAACTAAAAGGTAAGAGATCACCTTATGGTTATGCTGCCTTTTCCATCTCACAGTTAAAACAGCCATTGACAACTATGAAAGAAGAATTGCAAAAAATAAAAGGGGTAGGCAAAACAACAGAAAATATTATATTGGAGATTCTCGAAACAGGAACTTCAGCCTATTATGAAAAATTGATGATGTTATAAATTTTTCATTACGAAATCTACCTATTGAACAAGAGAAGATTATTATTTAAAATTTCAATACATATGAAGAAATTGAAAAAATATTTTAAGCTCCTATTCCCGATGAAGATTATAACTGTTTTTTAACCCTATAAAAGTAAATAACTTTTAACTCCATAGCCGAGAAGTCCCCTTGCGATAGCTAGAGGTAGTTCACTCAAACAAGATCGAAAGAATATCTAAACACAGAATTAACTTAGAGAATATCTAAAACATTTATATTCCAGACATAAGTAAGATTACTGTGGAGATAAAGACAGATAATAAACTTGACAAATTTACATAAATAGTTATACTATAATTGCAAAATATGCATAAATAGTAAGGAAAAACATGATCATTCAAAGAGATCTGCTCTCAACAATTAAACCATTTTTGAATAGAAAAGAGTTTATATCAATAACTGGTCCAAGGCAATCGGGCAAGACTACATTTTTCGGGATACTTAATACCTATTTAACTGAAGAGTTAAAAATAAATAGAGATTTAATTCGTATCATTACCTTTGAGGATAGAAGAATACTTATGCAATTCGAAAGAGACCCTCTTTCTTTCATCAGTTCTTATCTTATTGAAGGCAATAAGCGAAAATTTTATTTAATGATAGATGAGTTTCAATATGCTGAATATGGGGGACAGAAATTGAAACTAATATACGATACCCTAAAAAATATAAAGATCTTTATCACAGGATCCTCATCTCTAGATATAAGGGCAAAAGTTGGAAAGTTTATGGTAGGAAGGATTTTAAGTTTTTATCTTTATCCGTTTAATTTTAAAGAATATTTGAGAGCAAATAATAAGAGATTGGAGAGAATATACACTCAACATAATAATCAGATAGTAGAATGGCTCTTTCAAGAAAAGGAGTTTGAAGTAAAGAGAGGAAAAGATATTTTTGAAGAGGAATTTATTCAAGAGTACGAGAGATTTTGTATATGGGGAGGGTATCCTTCGGTAGTGTTGACTAAAAGTGAACTTGAACGTAATAAAATTCTTTCTGATATTTATAATAACTATATTCTGAAAGATATAAAAACTCTCTTAGAATTAGCAACTGAGAGAAATCTTTTTTTATTATCCCAATATTTAGCAACACAAATTGGCAATATTGTGGTTTATCAAAATCTGAGCAAAGGCTCTGGATTGGATTATAGGAAACTTAAAAAGCATCTCAGTATTTTGGAAGAAACTTTCATTTGTGAAGCAGTCAGACCATTTTTCAAAAATAGGCAAAAAGAACTTTCTAGAAATCCCAAGATATTTTTTACGGATATGGGTTTTAGGAACAATCTTATGGAAAATATGAATGAATTGGATAAGCGTTCAGATGCAGGAGCGATTATAGAGAATTCTGTTTTTATAAGGTTCAATGAATTAAGTAAAGAAATGCGTAAGATAAATTTCTGGCGAACGAAAGCAGGAGCAGAAGTGGATTTTATTCTACATATAAAAGGTAAAATTGTTCCTGTTGAAGTGAAGTATACAAGTTTCAACTCAAATAAAACCCCTCGAAGTTTAATGAGTTTCATTAAGTCTTTTAATCCAGAACAGGCACTTGTTTTGACAAAAAATTATTGGGGATATTTAAAGAAAAACAATACAAAAGTTTTATTTGTTCCTGTTTACTATTTATAAGTAGAATTTATTTCTGAATTGGTCGCATAAGACTCCTTCCTTAACACAGGGGTAGTTCACATAGTCTAACCTATCATAAGAAAAACTGTTTTTGGACTTTTTTTCATAAAATTTTAAGCAACATATTTTTACAGGAAACGTGATAAATTAAAAATAATTTAAGGTAACCTACAAAATAAAGGATTAAGGATATGAGTGAAACAAAAAAAATAAATGAAGTTATAAAAGAACTGAAGTCTTTGTCAGATCCCAGGGCAGTAGAAGGGATGGCAAAGTTTGGTATAAGAGGAGAAAAGAGGATAGGAGTTTCAATCCCAGAACTTAGAAGGATGGCTAAAACAATTGGCAAGGATCACAAGCTTGCACTTAAGCTCTGGAGTAGAAAAATACCTGAAACTATGATACTTGCTTCAATGGTGGATGATCCTGAGAAAGTAACAGAACAGCAGATGGAGGACTGGGTGAAGGACATTAACTCCTGGGATGTCTGTGATCAGTTATGCATGAACCTTTTTGAGAAAGTTCCATTTATTATAAAGAAAATAAAGGATTGGTCAAAGCGTGACGGGGAGTTCGTCAAACGTACAGCATATTCTCTAATTGCTTGTTTGGCATGGCATGACAAGGAATCATCAGATGAAAAATTCATTAATTTCATTCCCATAATAAAGAGTGGGGCAACTGATGAGCGAAACTTTGTTAAGAAAGCTGTCAATTGGGCTCTTAGGAATATAGGGAAAAGAAATCTCAACCTGAATAAGGTTGTCATAAAGGCTGCAAAGGAAATTCAAAAAATGGATTCAAAGGTAGCTCGTTGGATTGCTTCAGATGCAATTCGTGAATTAACAAGTGAAAAAATCCAAAATAGATTAGCTAAAAAAGGATAGTTTTATGCCCTTAACACCATTTCATTGGGGGCCCAGCTCATTGATTGGGATATTGCTTTTTAAAATTTTTGATTTTCCAACACTATTTATATCTAGTGTAATTATAGATATTGAACCTCTTTGTGTTATTTTGTTTAATTTAAATTATCCCCTACATGGTTTTTTTCATAGCTTTTTGGGTGGCTCAATATTAGCAATCTTAACTGCTTCTTGATAAATTTCTTTTAATTTAGTAATATTTACTTGGGTCATCTTTTCACCTTCCTTTTTAAATGTTTTTTAAAACATTATGAAGGATTTTGATGACCCATTCAAATTTTCAAAGAACAATTTTACAGAAAATATAACACAGTCCCGATTTTTAAATTTTCTGATGAATTTTAGTTTAAAGATAAAATGAAAAACAATTTTAGTTACTTTTTAGAAGAAAAGGAGAAGTTAAGTTTTTTCACATTTCCAAAATTGAGAAATATTGATTCAATAGTTTATGGATTCACAACTAAGAATTGGACAAAAAGAGCTCTCATTGAAAATTTAAATCTCAATGATTTTTCAATTATTTATATGAATCAAATTCATTCTGACAAATTTCATCTATTAAAAGAAGTACCTGGTGAAATATTAGTGGGCGATGCCCTCATTACTACTATTCCCAAAATTTTATTAACCATTAAAACAGCAGATTGTCTACCAATTTTAATTTTTGATAAAGAAGCGAAGGTGGTGTCTGCTATTCATGTTGGTTGGAAAGGAGTAATCAGAAAATTTACAAAAAAGGTTGTTTTGGAGATAGTAGACTCTTTAGATATAAAACCATCCTCATTATTTGCACTTTTGGGACCTTGCATATGCTCAAAATGTTATGAAGTTGGAGAAGATGTCAAAGAAATCTTGGAAAAGGAATGGGATAGTTTTACTGATTTATTAATTCCTTCTCATAAAGAAGGAAAATATCAACTTGATCTAAGGAAAGCAAACACAATTCAACTTAAAGAAATGGGTTTAAAACAAGAAAATATTTTTAATATTAAATTATGTACAAAATGTAACCCTAAATTGTTTTTTTCTCATCGAAGAAAACCTATAAATAAAGATAGAATGATTTCTTTTATTGGTTTTGAAAAATGATGAATAGTGAAAAATCAAATGAAATTGAAAATAATTTTTTAAGCTATGAATAGATAAACCCTAGAAATATTTTTGACATTTTTTATAAAGATATAATAAAATGTAAATCTTAAAATTTTTAAAAATATCATAAAAAAGAATTAACATCTAATTGTTTTTAGCAAATATAAATTTGAAGGGAGGTGAATTTTTATGGATTTGACTTCATTGATTATATTTATACTTGTTGGGCTAATAGCGGGTTGGTTAGCTGGGATGATTATGAAAGGAAAAGGGTTTGGACTGATTAGTAATATTATAATAGGTCTTATTGGTGGACTTCTTGGTGGTTGGATATTCAAATCACTCAATTGGTCAATAGGCACTGGTGTAGTAAGCTCTATAATTACTTCCTTGATAGGAGCAATAATTCTGCTAGTAATATTAAGTTTCTTCAAAAAGAAGAGCTAATGTTCTTATTCAATACTATTCAAATTAGATTAATTATATAGATAAACAAGTAAAAGCGTGTTTGCGATTTTCTAAATTTAACTTCTCTAACGGGAAGTCTCCCCGCACAGGTGGGCAGTAATTTACTGTAATTCGTAAACACGCTTTTTATTTTTTATAAAATCACCTAATCAGAGAATATTTGGTTGATAAAAAAGTTTCTTTATCAAAAGATAGGAGGATGAACTGATAAGGAGAAATATAAACAATAGATTTTATAGGTATGATTTAGTTATAGAAATCAGGTGAGATGATATAATATTGAAATCATAAATTAATTATTTTTAACATTTTATAAAAATTATATAGTTAATTTTTAAGAATTTAATTTAGAAAATGTTAACAGATACTCATGCACACTTAGATTTCCCACAATTTGATAATGATAGAGATGATGTAATAAATAGGGCATCTGACAAAAATATCATTATTATTCACTCAGGCTTGGGTGTTTCAGGGATTATAAAAGCAGTTGAACTTACTAGAAAATATAATAATATTTATGCAACTTTAGGACTTCACCCAGCTTCCTGCAAGCTTGATTTCTGCAAACATAAACACTTAAATAATAATTCTTATGATATTTTAAGGCTTCATCCTGGAAAAATTTTTGATAATTTAGTTAATGAGACTATTAATGAAATTAGGAAAAATAAAAACAATGAGAAGGTTATAGGTATTGGAGAGGTTGGATTAGATTATCACTGGGTTAAAGAGAAAGAATTGAGAAAAATTCAACACAAAAGTTTTGAAAAATTTATTCAACTTTCAAATGAGATAAAATTACCTCTTTTAGTCCATTCAAGAAATGCTGAAAAAGATTGTATTAAAATCTTAAAAGAACATAATAAAAGAGCTATCTTACACTGCTTTTCTGGAACCATTGAATTAGCCTTGCAAGCAATTTCCTTTGGATGTTTAATCTCTATAACAACCACTTTTATGAAATCCCCTTATCGTCAAAAAATGGTTTCTGAACTTCCTCTCGAAAAAATTGTTTTGGAAACAGATGCTCCCTATCTTTCTCCATTTCCAAATAGAAGAAATGAACCAATTAACATAAAATTAACTGCACAAAAAATTGCAGAAATAAAAGATATTGATTTTGAAACTGTTGCAGATATAACAACTAAAAATGTAGAAAAATTCTTTGCTGTTAAATTTTAAAGTCTTTTAATTATCCAAATCTGATTTCTCTCAGCAATAACCAGCTTAATACTAACAGTTGTCCAAATAGATATCAGCTTTCATTTTATGTTTTAAAACTATTCAGTAGGATCAATAACTCTTCCTAAAAATAATATATTACCTGTTTCTCTTTCTTGTATCATGAATATAAATGGATGATCTGCACAGAATACTGTTGGCATGGCTGCTTTCAATTCCATGACCACACCAGTTGCAGCAGCAGCTTCGGTTCCTTCTTCATTTACATCTACAAAAGCTTGGTGAATTACATTAGCAATAAATAAGTCCGTTGTACCATCCATTCCTGAGAAATCAGCATCCATTGAGAAAGCGGTCGGCATACCCATTTCTTCTAATGTTTTAACCATGAAATATTTCGTCTCAAATTTAAATTTTGGTATATATACATCAACTTTTTGTTCACCAAGGTTATTTCTTAATTCATATAGTTTTTCCAAACTAAATGAATCTTCTAATGAATTCAAATCATTTTCTTTTGGGAGAATGATTAACATTGATAAATCTTCACCTTCATATAGAAGTTCAAGAATTTGAATCTCTTCTGTTTCGAAATAATTGAATTCCTCTCCGGTTATACTCATCATATCAACTTTGACAGTTTTTTCAGAACTTACTTTAAAATCTTCTTTTCTTGTTTCTTCTTTATCAAATTGTTTAATCCACAAACCCTTAAAATATATTGCATTGGTGAGAACTAAACGTGTCAATGTATTTAAAACACCAGCAGGAATTAAATCCTTTATTTTGTTATTTGTTTGTTCTTCAACCCATTTATTAATTATGACTCGTGCATCTTCAGTCGCATTAATGAAATCAACATTAGTAACTTTTCCAACATAATATTTTTCAATTGTGTTTATATATTCTTCTAAAAATTTATAATCTTTTTGAGCCCATAGCGCATTTGCGGTGTGAAGTTTATACTTTTTATCTACTTTATTTATCTGGTTATAAATTTTTGCAAAAGAGGATTGTCTTATGTTTTTATCTTCAGGAAAATAAAACACAGATTGAATCTCTTCAGCTGTTTCCCCTTTTGCACCTTCATAAGTCATTCCTAATGCTACTGATATGCTGTATGGTGAGAAGAATATGTTACTTTCATTGTATTCTGGGACATCTTTAAGCTTTAAATAAAGGTCAAAAGCGAACTGATTATTTGAGTTAATAGTCTTATTAACTCCTTCAGGAGTTGATTTACTATCATCTGCCTTAGTTGTTGAGGAAGCTCCACTTGCATTTGCACAACCAGACAAAATCATTAAAAACAGAAAAAATGATATTAATTTCTTGATCAATTTTCCTCCTTATTCTATAAAATATTTGTTTTATTAGAATATAATTATTTAAATAAGCTATCTAAAAATTAGACTAAAAAGTAAAATAAAAAGTTCCCTATTGATTTTTGAGCGAAGGTTCACTTGCAACTTATCGTCATCCTAAGAATTTTCTCAAATTTGCTGCTCTTAGAATATACTCTTTTAAATCTTCAGATTTATTTTCCTTTAATAAACTTACAATATAATCAGTTATTGCTTTATGCTCTTTATCAGTTGCAAAATCTATGAAATTCCAAGCTCCTACTTCAAGACCTTTTGGTATAAAACCCGCACTTGGGTTAAAATATCTGAGAGAATCTCTCAAATCTTCTTCAAAATTTACATAAACTTCCCTAATAAATTGCAGGTCATCCTTATTCAAAGCATTCAAACCAAGGATTTCTGGAGGTAAACCTACCGAATAAAGAGCAGCTGTAAATGTTATCGCCCTCGGTAATGTAATACCTCCTATACCACGTGAATACCCAAATAGACCTATATGCAGCTTCCTTTTTCTTCTGCGTGGAACATACCTTGCAACTTTATTGATTAATGGTGCTAATTCTATGATTTGTCTCCGGTATTCATAAGAATACTTCTGGATTATTTCTAAATACCTCTCTTCATCTATTTCCTGAGGTAAACCCGTTTTTCTTTCTTGCAATTTTCTTATAGCTTCTTTAACTTCGTCAGAGGGATTATCATATTTAAATGCGGATTGAATAGTAAATGTATGAACACTTGGATATTCTTTTATAACTCTCTCTACCGTTTGTGGTCTTAAATTACCTCTAAAAGGAGATGAACCCACACCCACAATAGGATAAATCTTAATACATATATCTTTTGACAATTTTTGCAATCTCTGAAGAGCAATCTTGTTTAACAGAACAGCACTAACCAATCCATAATTCATTGCTGGGTCTGACCTTGCTAGAAAAACTCTTTGATACTCTATATTTTTATTTTGTAAATATTCTTTAGTCATTCTGTGTCCTTCAAGTATATGTTCCATGTCTTCGAAAAGAGGTATAACATTGATTTCTTTGGGCTTAAATTCTCCAGTCCATTCAGCAATTGTTATATCCCCTTTTCTAATAGGTTTATTCTGTTTCCCTACAACAAAATCGCAATAATATCTGTAAACTCTATCAAGGCACTTAGGAGATGTTGTCATGGGTAAGATAACTTCGAATATTGGGGATATATCATTCCTGTAAAATAATTTAGCAGCGTCAAATGATCTGGGTATGCTCTCCAAAGTTTCCAACAATATTTTTGCTTCGTCCTTTTCTACAGTTGGATTTGGCACCCTTAAAGTTATAAATATATCTTTACCTAGCTTTTTTTCTCTGAAAAATGATTCATATTTTGTCAATAATTTTTTAACTACATAATTATCAACTTCCTTACCTTCGCAATCCCACATCTGTTCATCACAATTTAAATGTGAGAAGGCATAGTATGCTTCCTGTATTTCGTCTTCTCCATGAAGCTCTATATTTTCTGCAAAAAATGGGGAGTTTACATTATCTGGGTGTTGTGTACTCATACATTTTGGTATTTTCATAATATCCACCTATTTGTTCTATTTTTGATTTATATTGTTTATAATTGATTTTAGACTAAATTAAATTTAATTTCAAAAATCTAAATAGGTGAGAGGAATTGGTGGCATATATAGAAAATTAATAATAGGATAAAATAAAGTTCATTCTCTATGTATCAGTATAGTGAAATTACAAAAGTGGCTCTTCTAAATTTCTGGATTATACTTAAAATCTGTGAATAATTTATTACTTCATAGGTAATCATGGAATTAACAAATAAAAAAATTCAAGAAAGAATGGAAAAATTTCATTTCTTATTAAATTTTTACATTTTCATTTTATATTTCATATCTTTTTTGCCAAAAGCATTATTTTAAGAGAAAATACATATAATAATTTAATTAATATTAAAAAAAGACTTTAGAATTTTAGATTAGATTTTTATTTAGGAATTGTAACTAAAAAAAAATATAAAATTATAAAATATTAAAGGAGGTAAAAGAATGGCAAAAGTTAAAGAGGTTGGACAAATATTTAAATGCGAAATATGTGGTAATGTAGTTGAGGTTAAAGAAGTTGGTGGTGGTCAATTGGTTTGTTGTGGTAGACCAATGAAATTAGAAAAATAGAAAAAGGATTCTGTTAGAATAATATTATTATTTAAAATCTAAAAAATATCTTTAGCACAGGTGTTAGTATAATTTATTATTGATTAAGTATCTATAAAAATTTTTATATTTGAAAATATTAAATAAAAGAATTAAAATAAACTAAATTCAGGAATTATTATAAAACATAAATGAATAATTGGGAGGAGAAAGTAAAATGAACATTAATAAGGAAAAATTAATTGAGTTATTGAATTTAGATCTGACTTTAGAGTATTCAGCTGCTATTCAATATATACAACATGCAGCGGTTATGACTGGAGCACAATTTGGGGATATTATAAAGGAACTAAGGATTCATGCAAATGAAGAGATTGCACATGCTATTACACTTGCAGACCAGATTAGCTTTTTGGGTGGAGTTCCAACAATAGAGGTTGGAGAAATAAAAATTTCAGATGATAATATAGTGATGCTCAAACAGGATCTTGAAGGAGAAGAGGATGCTATAAAAAGATACAAAGTAAGAATAGAACAAGCAGAGGAATTAAAAGAATTTGCACTTGCTCAACAGTTAAGAAATATACTAGTAATGGAACAAGAGCATGCAATGGATCTATATCAAGCTCTAGGTAAATAATATATATCTTTTAAAAAATATTTAGTTAATTATAAAATATCTATTCTTTTAAATATATAAGACTGCTTAAATTTTTGAGGTGAAAAATTGAGCAAAATTGTGGTTATCATTACAAATATGTTTGAAGATTCAGAATATTCCAAACCTGTAAATGCTTTCAAAAAAGCTGGACATAAGATTATTCGTGTTGGATTAAAGGAGGGAGAAGTAGTAAAAGGTAAAAAGAAGGGGACACCGGTTAAAATTGACAAAGCCGTTACGGATGTATCTGTGGAGGATTTTGATGCACTTCTAATTCCCGGTGGATATTCACCAGATAAATTAAGGGCAAATGAAGACGCTGTTAAATTTACAAAAGAGTTTGCTGAAAGTGGTAAACCAATATTCTCCATCTGTCATGGACCACAACTTCTTATTACAGCCGATGTTCTTAAAGGACGCAGAATAACAGGTTGGAAATCTATCATTCAGGATATAAAAAATGCTGGAGCTGAATTTATAGATAAAGAAGTAGTAGTAGACAAGAACCTTGTCTCTAGTCGTCATCCTGGTGATATTCCAGCATTTATTAGGGAATCTCTTAAAAAGTTAAAATAATCTTATTTCATTTAACCTTAACTTTAGTAGTATCTTAAGCTAAATCAAGAAACAAATTAAATCAAAAGGTTAAAATACAGTTAGTACTTCCTAACCAGAAATAAATTGCAAAAGACAAGTTAATAGCACAAATTATGGGTAATAACTCAATAATCTATATAAATAACCATGTAGAAGAAATCAAGAGAATATATATATCCATAAAAAGTAAAATAGTATCTAAATTAGAAGAGTTTAAACATATCCTGAGAACAGGTAGTGACGAAGATATTTTCGCTGAATTAGTTTTTTGTATATTAACTCCCCAATCTAAAGCAATATCATGCTGGTCTGCTGTAAAAAAGCTTCAACTTAATGATCTTTTACTAAAAGGTAATGAAGTTAGAGTAGCTAATGAGCTAAGTGGGGTAAGGTTTAGATATAAAAAGGCAAAATATATAATTGAAGTAAGGAAGATTTTTTCTATCAACATGGAGATTTCAATTAAACTTAAGATCGAACGGCTTGTGAAAAATAAGAACGAAAGAGACTGGTTAGCTGATAATGTGAAAGGTATGGGTTATAAAGAAGCCAGTCATTTCTTAAGGAACATTGGATTGGGAGAAAATCTTGCAATTCTTGATAGACATATATTGAAGAATTTAAAATTGATGGAAATTATTAAAGAAATACCAGATCATCTATCAAAAAAGAGATATTTGGAGATAGAAAATAAAATGAAAAAATTTGCGAATAAAATTGAGATACCAATAAGTCATTTGGATTTATTATTATGGTATAAAGAAACAGGGGAGATATTTAAATGATATTATTTTTTAAACTTTTTTAAACAATCTTTTTAAAACATTCCTTAATCAAGCTCTTCATAAATTCTTCATTAAAAATTAAATATTTCTAATAACATTTCATCAAATATGAATATTTAATCTAATAATAAAATTGTTCATTTTAAAAATTTAACAATTTTTTATTTTTTTTCTTGACAAAATTTTATTTTATATTATAATTATTATAGAATTGAAATGATTACAAATTTAAAAACATTAAAGGATATTTTAAAAAAGAAAGATATTAAGCCAACATATCATAGACTGAAGATTCTTGAAAATATTGTTAATGATATAGGTAATCATCCTACTGTAGAAATGATTTATGATGAACTAAAAGATGAAATACCAACTATTTCAATTACAACTATTTACAATACATTGAGTAAATTTCTTGAAAAGGAATTAGTTTCACCTGTAATAATAACTGGAAATGAAGTAAGGTATGATTATAAAACATCTCCTCATCATCATTTTCAGTGCAAAAAATGTGACAAGATTTTTGATATTGATATTGAATGCCCATTTGCATCAGGGGAAAAAAAGACTGTATATGGTCATAAAATAGAAGATGTACATGGATATTTCAAGGGTATATGTAAAAACTGCTTAAAGAGTAAAAAAGAATAGATTTTATATCTTATTTGATTAAGGAGATTTAAAGTATGTCAAATATAGACAAACCCAAAAAAACATTAGATTGTGTAGGTCTATATTGTCCGGAACCATTATTTCAGACACGTGAAGCTATAGATAAAATTATGGTAGGAGAAACATTAGAAATATTAGCTGATGATCCTGCAGCAGAGGAGGATTTAAAACGATTCGCAAAAAGAACTGGACATAAAGTCATTAAATTTGAGAAAAATAGAGATATTATAAGATTTCTAATTAAAAAGATGAAATAAAAGTTGATTTTTTTATTATTAATTATCAAATAAACAGTTTAATAAATTAAAAAACAAAAAAATTTATTTTATGTAAGGGATGAGATGAAAGAGACAAATTCAATTTTATATGTACAAACAAGTGATATACCAGAGAAACAATACTCACCTTTGGTTTTAGCACAAACTGCAAAGGCAATGGATATAAAGCCAAAAATTTATTATTTGGGTCAGGGATTAAAGATATTAGTTCCGGGAGAAGCAGAAAAGATAAAACTTGGCAATTTCCCAAGTGTTTCTGAGATGATAAAAAAGACTCTTGAAATGGGCATTGAAATTTATGTATGTGAAGCTTCTAAGCGGATGCTGGGTTGGGAAAAGGTGGAATTGATTCCTGGAGTAAAAATAGTGGGAGCAGGAACCTTAAACGATCTTGCACTTGAAGCTAATGCAACGATGTGGTTTTAGGAAAGAAAAATGTTCTATTTTAATCAGTTATTAAACCCAAATACTTTTATATAAAGCGTATGATAGATTTGTTTTAAAAGGAGATAAATAGAAATGGATGCATATCTTGATTATCAATCAGCAAAACCTGTTGATCTTAGAGTGATTGAAGCAATGACCCCATACTTTTATGATAAGTTTGGAAATCCCTCGTCTTTGCATAAAATTGGAGATGAAGCTACAAAGGTTTTGGAAGAATCCCGTCAAACTATAGCTAATTTTATTAATGCTGAAAAAGATGAGATTATATTCACCTCAGGTGCCACAGAATCAAATAATTTAGCTATTATTGGTTTTGCATTGAGAAATAAGGAAAAAGGAAATCACATCATTATTTCAGAGATTGAGCATATATCCATTCATAATATTGCAAAATATTTGGTAAAAAATGGATTTGATGTTTCAAAAGTACCTGTGGACCAGTATGGTAGAGTTAATCTTTCAAAAATTAAAGAACGTATAAATGGTAAAACAATTTTGATATCTATTGGATATGCAAATAATGAGATTGGTACTATACAAAAAATATCTGGTATTGGGAAATTATGTAAGGAATATAATATTGTGTTTCACTCAGATGCTGTTGCTGCAGAAGGATTAATACCTATAGATGTTAAAAATGATAACATTGATCTTTTAACACTTTCATCAAATGATATTTATGGACCTAAAGGTTTAGGAATTTTGTTTGTAAGAAAAGGAATTAGATTGAGTCCAATAATAATTGGAGGTGGACAGGAAAGAGGTTTAAGGTCAGGATCAGAAAATATTACAGGAATAGTTGCAATGGCAAAAGCAACAGAAATAATGGAAAAGGAAATGGATAAGGAAGTAAAGAGGTTTAAAGTTTATCAAGATAAGATAATAAAGAATATATTATCAAAAATTCCCAGATCTTATCTAAACGGACATCCAACAGAAAGACTTGCGAACAATGTTCATTTTAGGTTTGAAGGTATAGAAGGAGAAGCATTACTGTTGTCTTTAAAGGATAAAGGTATATCAGTATCTACTGGTTCAGCTTGTACATCAAAGACACTGGAACCATCTCACACGCTAATTTCATTAGGGCTTCTACATGAAGAAGCTCATGGCTCTTTAGAAATAACTTTTGGTAGATTCACTAAAAAAGAAGATATTGATTCAATTATAAAAGTTTTACCAAAGGTTGTTGAGAAATTAAGAAACATATCACCATTATATAAATAGGAGGATAAAATTAATGAAATCAACACAATATTCTGAAAAGGTTTTAGATCATTTTCGTAATCCAAGAAATGTAGGTAAATTGGAAGGGGAAGATATTGCAGTAGGTAGAGTTGGTAATCCAGTTTGCGGAGATCTGATGGAGTTCTATATAAAAGTTAAGGATAATAAAATAGAGGATATAAAATTCAAAACATTTGGATGTGGTTCAGCTATTGCCACTGCAAGCATGATTACTGAACTAGCTAAGGGGAAATCTATAAATGATGCATTAAAAATTACGCGTAAGGATGTTGCAGATGAATTGGATGGACTGCCTCCAATAAAGATGCACTGCTCAAATCTTGCAGCAGATGCTTTAAAGGATGCAATTAAAAATCATAAGGATAAAAAGAAACCAAAAGTAGAGCTTAAAGAAGAAATTAGAGAGCATAAAGAGGAAATTGTTGGAGAAAAGAAGTTTCTTAATAGGGGTGTTTATAATATTGTAGAAGATTTCTCGCTTTTTAAAGATAAAAGAATATTGGTGTTAGATAGAGGAGATAAGTCTATAGAAATCGCTATTGAATTAACAAAACACACTCCCAGAGTTGTATTTGTAACACCTTTAAAGGATATTTCAGCAAATACTAATTTAAAAACAAAGTTAAAACAATCAGATGTTAAAATTCTATATGAATCTAAAATACTGGAAATTAAAGGTTTTAATGAAGTTGAAAAAGTTCTTATTTATGATCTTAATGAAGGTGAAAAATATGAACTCTATATAGATTCAGTAGTCTTATTGTTATAGAGATTTAACAATTATTTATTAAAATTAAAAATTTAATTAATTTGTACTATCTAAAAGATTTATTTACAAACCTATGTTCTTATACATTGAAAAATAAATAACCTTGTCATTCTGAGCACATTCGCTTCGCTCAGTACAGGCTGTGCGAAGAATCTCATTGTATCTATCTTTTTAAAAGGAGATTCTTCACTTTGCTATCGCTTCGTTCAGAATGACAATATATATAAATTAATTCATATTTATATTTTATAAATAACAAACTGTAAACATTAAACTTAAATATTTCAATTAATTAAATAAAAGATAAAAATGAACTCAAAAGAGAATAAGAAAAAAGCTGAATTTAAAATTACCGGTATGACATGTGCCACATGTGTAAGGACAATTGAGAAATCAGTTTCTAAACTTGATGGAGTTATTGATGTTAAATTAAATCTTGGTAATGAAACAGGTATGGTTGAATATGAGCCAAAGAAGTTAAAGATATATGATATAGAAAAAGCAATAACAGATGTGGGATATAGAGTTATAAATGAAAAGGCAACAATAAAAATTGGCGGTATGACATGTGCCACATGTGTAAAAACAATTGAGAACTCTTTAAAAGGATTGGACGGAGTAGTTAGTGTAAATGTAAATCTTGGCGCTGAAAAGGCATTTGTGACATACAATCCAAAAGTAGTAAAAATATCAGATATGAAAAAGGCAATTGAAGGTGCAGGTTACCAATATCTTGGAGTTGAGGGCGAAGATGTTGAAGATTTAGAAAAAAAAGCAAGAGAAAAAGACCTAAAAGAAAAGCGAAATAGGTTTACGGTAGGTTTTGTAGTGGGTATTCCATTAATGGTTCTTATGTATCTTCCAATAAAACTCCCTTCCTATATGCCCTATTTAATGTTAGGTCTTACAACTCCAGCATTTGTATATGTAAGTTATCCAATATTTAAAGCAGCTTATCGAGCTCTTAAGAATAGAAATCTTAATATGGATGTTATGTATTCTATGG
Organism: Candidatus Humimicrobiia bacterium; assembly: GCA_049647085.1. GTDB lineage: Bacteria > Actinomycetota > Humimicrobiia > JAHJRV01 > JAHJRV01 > JAHJRV01. The sequence continues at coordinate 147,466 of JBARXA010000007.1, forward strand.
GCATAGGTGTAGCTTATTTATCAAGTATTTTTGGAACTTTTGAGATTATACTTTCAAAAGAATTTCTTTTTTATGAAGAGGCAGTTTTGTTGGCTTCATTTCTTACATTCGGAAGATTTTTGGAAGCAAGAGCAAAGGGAAGAACATCAGAGGCTATAAAAAAGCTAATAGGTCTTCAACCAAAAACTGCCACGGTTATTTTCAATAATGAGGAAAAAGAAGTGGCTATTGAAGACGTTCAAATAAATGATATTGTAATTTCGAAGCCAGGAGAAAAAATAGCAGTTGATGGAGAAGTAATTGAAGGTTCTAGTTATGTTGATGAATCAATGATTTCTGGAGAACCAATTCCAGTATTGAAGAAAAAGGGCGACACTGTTGTTGGTGGCACTATAAATAAAAACAGTGTAATTAAATTTAAAGCTAAAAAAATTGGTAAAGATACATTTCTATCTCAGATAATAAATCTTGTTGAAGAAGCTCAGGGATCAAAACCACCAGTGCAAAGAATTGCTGATAAAGTTGTGAGTTATTTCATTCCTATAGTACTTTCAATTGCGATTATATCTTTCATAGTATGGTATTTTGTTTTAAATAGTTCTCTCCAGTTTGCTCTAACTCGATTTATTTCAGTACTTGTCATCGCCTGCCCATGTGCTCTTGGTCTTGCGATTCCTACTGCTGTAACTGTAGGTGTTGGTCGTGGCGCGGAACTAGGAATTCTAATTAAGAATAGTGAGGTACTTGAAACATCTAAAAATTTAAAAACAATATTATTTGATAAAACAGGAACCTTAACTAAAGGTAAGCCCGAAGTTACAGATATAATTGGTATAGGAATTGATGAAAAAGAGCTATTAAAATTAACTGCAAGTGTGGAGAAGAATTCACAACACCCATTAGCTGAAGCTATAGTTAGAAAAGCAAAGGAAAAAGGTATTGAGTTGGTGAAGACTGAAAAATTTAACACTTTCGAAGGAAAAGGAGTAATAGCAAAAGTTAATGGAAAAGATGTTATTATTGGAAATAGAATGCTTATTAAAGAGAGAAATATTTCAATACCTAAAGAAGTTGAAAAAAATATTTCTCAACTCGAGTATGAGGGGAAAACAGTAATTCTCATTGCTCTTTCTAACAAAATATCCGGCATTATTGCAATTGCTGATACATTGAAGGAAACAACAAAAGATGCAATTAAAGAGTTTGAAAAAATGAATTTTAATATTGTTATGATTACTGGTGACAACGCAAAAACTGCAAATACAATCGCTAGTCATATTGGAATAAAAAAGGTATTAGCGGAAATATTACCGCAGGATAAAGCTAATGAAGTAAAGAAACTACAAGATAATGGAGAGACAGTTGCTTTTGTAGGAGATGGTATTAATGATGCAATAGCACTTACACAAGCAGATGTGGGTATAGCGATAGGTAGTGGCACAGATGTTGCAATAGAGAGTGGAGAAATAGTACTTATAAAAGATGATCTTATGGATGCTGTTGCAGCTGTTCAATTAAGTAATAAGGTTATGTCAAGGATCAAATGGAATCTATTTTGGGCATTTGCTTATAATACTGCATTAATTCCTGTAGCAGCAGGATTATTATACCCATTTACTGGAATTACTTTTAGGCCTGAATTTGCAGGGTTAGCAATGGCTATGAGTGATGTAACAGTTATAACTCTTTCTTTAATGTTAAAAAGATATTTACCACCTGCAAAGAGTTCGAAAAAGCAAAAAAAAGGAAAGTTGTCCAAGCATGAATCTCATTCTCATTCCCTGTAAAAAATACTATATACAAATGTAATTAAAGAGTAATAAAATAGAAGAAAGCTTACTTGCTTAAAATGAAATAAAAATTTATAAATTTAAAAAGGAGGTGAAAATATGGCTAAAGACCCAGTATGCCATATGGAAGTTGACGAAAAAACAGCACAATATAAAAGTGAGTACAAAGGAAAGACTTATTACTTCTGTGCACCAGGATGTAAAAAAGCATTTGATGAGAATCCTGAAAAATATCTTTAGAAGCCAAAAGAATATAGATGTTGTTGTTGCTAATATTAAGAGAACATAAGTGAAGTCTAAGAAAGAATATTGATAAAAAGGTGAATTTACGAGGTTTAAATGGATAAAAAAGCATTGTATAAAATTAGTTATGGATTGTATATAGTTAGTTCAAAAAAGGGTGACAAATTCAATGGGCAAATAGCAAACACTGTATTTCAAACTACTGCAGAACCACCAATGGTGGCTATTTGCATAAATAAAAAGAATTTAACACATGAATTCATTCAAAAGAGCAAAGTTTTCACAATTTCAATCTTGTCAAAAGAAACTCCTATGAAATTTATAGGACTATTTGGATTTAGAAGTGGTAGAGATTTAGATAAGTTCAAAGATGTTAATTATAAGAGTAGTGCTACTGGTATTCCGATAGTTTTAGATAACACTATAGGATATTTAGAATGTGAGGTTATAAGTAGTATGGATGCAAAATCACACACCTTGTTTTTAGGAAAAGTATTGAATGCTGAAATAATTAATGGCAGAGAGCCAATGACATATGCATATTACCACGAAGTAAAAGGAGGTGTCTCACCAAAAACAGCACCAACATATATTAAAAAAGAAAAAATTAAAGAAAAGTTAAAAAAGGAGGAAAGAATGACAAAATATGAATGTACAGTTTGTGGGTATATCTATGATCCTGAAAAAGGTGATCCAGATTCTGGGATAGACCCTGGGACTCCATTTGAGAAATTGCCTGATGATTGGGTTTGCCCTGAATGTGGTGCAGGCAAAGATGAATTTGAAAAGGTTGAGTAAAATGAGTATGCCAAGAAAAATAAAACCAAATATCTATTCAGTTGGAGCTGTAGACTGGGATAGAAGACTATTTGATGAACTCATACCACTTCCAGATGGAACAAGTTACAACTCCTATTTGATAAAAGGTAGTGAAAAGACAGCATTAATAGATACTGTTGATCCTACCAAAGAAAACATACTAATAAATAATCTTGACAAACTGAACATTACAAGTATTGACTATTTAATTTCCAACCATGCTGAGCAGGATCATTCTGGATCCATACCCAAGATATTAATGCTATATAAAAATGCAAAGGTTGTAACCAATCCAAAATGTAAAGATATGCTGATGAATTTACTTTTAATTCCTGAGGAAAAATTTATAACTGTAAATGATGGAGAAACAATTTCACTGGGTAATAAAACACTTGAATTTATATATGCATCCTGGGTTCACTGGCCAGAGACAATGTTAACATATCTAAAAGAGGATAAAATCCTATTTTCCTGTGATCTTTTTGGATCTCATTTAGCAACTAGCAATCTGTTTGTAACTGATGATGCAAAAGTTTATGAAGTAGCAAAAAGATACTACGCAGAGATTATGATGCCATTTAGAAAAATTATTAGGAAAAATCTGGAAAAGATAAAAGATTTGGAAATAGAGATAATCGCTACAAGTCATGGACCTATATATAATAAGCCAGAATTTATTATCAATGCCTACAAAGAGTGGATTTCAGATGAGGTAAAAAATGAAGTGATTATACCATATATTTCAATGCATGGAAGCACAAAGAAGATGGTAGATTATTTTGTTAATGCTTTAATTGAAAGAGATATTACTGTAAAGCCATTTAATTTATCTGTAACAGATATTGGGGAACTGGCAATTGCATTAGTAGATGCTGCTACAATTGTAATAGCTTCTCCAACTGTTCTTGTTGGGCCACATCCAGCAATTGTTTATGCAGCATATCTAACTAATGTATTAAGACCAAAAACTAAATTTGTATCAATCATTGGCTCATATGGCTGGGGTGGCAAAATGGTAAAACAACTTATAGATATGATTCCTAATTTAAAAGTTGAACTAATTGATCCCGTTATTATAAAAGGATTTCCAAAAGATAATGATTTTAAAGCACTGGATGGATTGGCAGATGAAATTTTAAGAAGACATAAAGAACATAATATCACTTGAAATTAAAAATAATACAGAGTCATATATTTAAAGAAGAGAAAAAATTTCAAAAAATAGACACTTAGTTTAAATTTTGCCTATAAATCTACTTTTAAAAGGATAATTAATAGAAAATATATATTATTGGAGGTTTAAAATGGGAGAATTCAGAGATTTATTTAAAAGTGCTGATTGGAAAACTGAAAAACATATTCCAGTTATTGAAGTACCTGATAGGATAGTGAAAGGTGAATATTTTAATGTTAAAGCAACTGTTGGAAAGGAGATACATCATCCAAATACAACCGAGCATCATATTAGTTGGATAGAAATTTATTTTCAACCAGCAGGAGAGAAATTCCCATATCAAATTGGTAAATTTGAGTTTGTAGCTCATGGTGAATCAGTTAATGGACCAGACACAAGTACAATATACACAAATCCTGAGATAACATTAAGTTTTAAAACGGAAAAGCCGGGAACTATATATGCAACTAGTTATTGCAATATTCATGGTTTATGGCAGAATTCTAAAGAAATTGAATTAGAGTAACAATCAAAGATATTAAGTTTAGAATAAAAATTAAATATGTGAAATTATGGAAAAAATGAGAGAATTCTCTGTTCTAATTGGTGGAAAAGCTGGAGATGGTATAAATCAATCAGGGTTACTAATTTCTCACTTATTAAGCCAGCTTGGATACTATATCTATATGTATTTTGATTACCCATCCCTTATAAGAGGGGGACATAACTTTTCGATAATTAGAGCATCCAAAAATAAGATTGGTTCTCATTCGGAAAAAGTAGATTTTCTTTTAGCTTTAAATCAAGAAACCATTGATCTACACAAAAATAGATTAGAATACGATTCCTTTATAATCTATGATTCTGATATGGTTGAGTCAGAAAGTTTACCAGATAATATTAAGCGGTTAGGGATTCCACTAAAAGAAATAATAAGTGAAGAAAAAGCTTCTCCTGTAATGAGAAATTCTATTCTTTTAGGAGCTTTCTCTAAAAGTTTAGGTTTTGATTGGAGTGTTATAGAAAAAGTATTCAGAAAAAATATTCATAAAGAAATAGAGTTAAACTTAAAGCTCGCTCAAAAAGGATATAAAAAAACAGAGGAGTTAATTAAGGTAGAAACAGTCAAACAAAAAGTTTTACCAATTCTAACAGGGAATGAAGCTATTGGATTGGGACTTATTAATTCTGGGCTAAGAAGTTATATCGCTTATCCAATGACTCCTTCATCAACTATTCTGCATTTTCTTGCACAAATTGCAAATAAGTTTAATCTAAAAGTGATTCATCCTGAAAATGAAATTGCGGTAATACTGATGGCTTTAGGGTTTTCCTATATGGGTGAAAAAGTTGCAGTTGGAACCTCAGGAGGCGGATTTTGTTTAATGAATGAAGGGTTAAGTCTATCTGGTATGGCTGAATTACCTATTGTTATAGTAATAGCTCAGAGACCTGGTCCAAGCACAGGAGTTCCAACATACACAGCTCAAGGAGACTTAGATTATGCTTTAAATGCAGGGCATGGAGAGTTTGCTCGTTTACTAGTAGCTCCAGGAGATGCAGAACAGGCTTTTTATTGGTCCAGTCTTGCTTTAAATATTTCCTGGAAATATCAGATACCCTCAATAATTTTAACAGACAAAGCTTTAAGTGAAGGAACTTACAGTTTTGATATATACCAAATAGAAGCAATTAATGAAGAAAAACCTCTCTTATGGAACAGAAAAAAACCCTATAAGAGATATTTAGATACTAAAACTGGAATATCTCCTTTAGCGTTCGTACCAGAGAAGGATGTAGTTATAAAAGTAAATAGTTATGAGCATGATGAGTATGGATTTACAACTGAGAAACCACAAAAAATTAGAAAAATGAGTGAAAAACGCTTTCGTAAACAGAAATATTTGGAAAAAGAACTTCAGAACTATAAATCTGTTAATGTCTTTGGGGAAAAGGATTCTCCAACTGTTTTATTGTGCTGGGGATCAAATAAAGGAATATGTAGTGAGTTGGGACAAAAATTCGGCTTTAAGGTAGTTCAACCAGTTGTACTTTCACCATTTCCACTAAGTCAATTTAATAAAGTACTAAAAGGAGTAAAGAAAATAATATCAATAGAAAATAATCTTACAGGGCAACTAACTAAGCTTATCAGTCGCTATGGGTTTAGAGTAGATGAAAAAATCTTAAAACATGACGGAAGACCATTTTCTTTAGAAGAATTGGAAAAAAAGTTAAATGAGTTAAAAGTTTAGGTGAGAAAAAATGATAAATAAGATGAACCTATCAACAAATATTAAAAATACATGGTGTCCTGGATGTGGTAATTTTGCAATTCTTAATTCTATAAAGACTGTGCTTGGGGTTTTATATGATGAAGGTATTCCTTTAGAAAATATTGTTATAGTATCTGGTATAGGATGTCATGCAAAGATTGTAGACTATGTAAATGTTAATAGTTTTTATTCCATTCATGGAAGAGTAACCCCTGTTGCTGAGGGAATAAAAATTGCTAACCCTGATTTAAAGGTTATTGGTTTTGCTGGTGATGGCGATGCTTATGGTGAAGGTTTGGAACATTTAATATTTGCTGCTAAGAGAAATATTGATATAACAATGATAATCCATAATAATCGTGTTTATGGACTTACTACTGGCCAATTTACACCAACATCACCAGTCGGTTTTAAAGGTCGTTCAACTCCAGAGGGTACATTAGAATATCCAATAAATCCTTTAGAGATTATGTTAGCAAGTGGAGCAACATTTATTGCACGTAGTTATTCTCGTGGTCTCAAGTATCTTAAAAAAACCCTTAAAGAAGCAATTACTCATAAGGGTTTTTCAATAGTAGATGTATTACAGGTATGTGTAACCTTCTTCAATTTATATAAGTATTACAATGAGAGAATCTATAGGTTAAAAGACCATGATTCTGAAAATTATAATCAAGCTTTACAAAGAATAAGAGAGTGGGATTATAATTCTGATTCTCAAATTGCTTTAGGTGTATTTTACAAAAAGGAAATTCCAACATTTGAAGATAAATTTAAAGAATTTAAATTAGAGGTAGAAGATAAAAAATTAAAAATAGAAAAACTATTAAGGGAAAATATTTAATTTAAATAGTTTGATTTTTTTATTATAAATTAATTGTTAATGCACTAAGGTCAATTTTAATAAATAATTTCCAAATATAATATAAAAATTATTAGCTAAGATAACTTAAAATTAAAAACGAAAATAAGTATTTAAAAGGAGGTAAAAGAAGGATTAACAGAAAATTTGTAATAACTTTTATAAATCAAAATTAGCTAAAATATCAAGGAGTGAGAAAATGAATGATATTAAAGAACAAATAATTAAAATGCTAAATCAAGCACTAAAATTAGAACATGCTGCTAGAATTCAATATCTTTCACATGCTGAACTTATAACAGGTTCAGGAGCAGAGAAAATAATTGAGAGACTAAAAGAAATTGCTTCTGATGAAAAAGAGCATGAAGAAACCTTCCGAGAGCTCATAGCTGGTTATTTAGGTGGGGAACCTACTATGGATCTTGCAGAAACGTTTGAAGCCAAAGATACTAAAGAAATTCTTGAAGTAAATCTAAAAGGTGAAAAAGAAGCAGTTGATTTCTATAAACAAATTTATGAAAAGTTGATTGAGAACAAGGATAGTTTTCCCTATGAGTTTGAGACATTAGAACATGGTATTCGACATGTAATAATGGATGAACAGGAACACATTGTAGAATTATCACTATTGCTTGGATTATAAAAGCAGCAGAGTTAATAAGGTATAAAATAAATAGATAACAACTTATAAAAATGTAAAGATGATAAGTACGATTTATCAATCTTAATTAAGCCCACCCTTTCTAAAAAAAATTAAGACTTTAAAAAAAGAAAGGGTGGACTTGAATTTTAAGATATCTTTTAGTTTATTATTTATATTTACCAAGATCAGATTTTAGAAATTAATAATATATTTATGATGGCAAATCTCTAAAATAGAAAAAAATCTTTATAAAATGAGTATAGTTAAAAAAAGTTAAGACATGTTTATATTAGGAATAAATGGTAGCCCTCGTATTGGTGGAAATACAGATATTCTACTTGACAAAGCTCTTGATGGGGCAAGGGGAAAAGGTGCAGATATAGAAAAGATTATTCTAAAAACTCTTAAATTTTCTCCTTGTCAGGAATGCAAAAATACAAGGGATGATGGAATTTGCATAATAGAAGATGATATGCAGCTTGTTTATAAAAAGGTCAAGAAAGCAGATGCTATAATACTAGCTTCTCCTATATTCTTTGGTTCTTTGAGTGCTCAGATGAAGATGATGATAGACCGCTTTCAATGTATTTGGATGGCAAAATATATTTTTAAGAAAGACATATTTAAAAAAAAGAGAATAGGTGGTTTTATTTCTGTTGAAGGAACTAAAAGAAGAGATTTTTTTAATAATGCAAAATCAATAGTTAGAAATTTTTTTAAAGTTATTAGTGTAGATTATAAAGAGGAGCTTTTCTGTCCAGGTGTTGATGATAAAGGTGAGATATTAAAACATCCAGAATTTTTAAAAAAATCATTTAAATTAGGTAAAAAAATTGCATCTACTTAAAAGTACATCTACTATATTATTTTAGACAAGATATGATTTAAATATTTATAAAAATGATAAGAAGATAATTAATAAATAACAATGCAAATTAAAAGCGGAATGACTAAATTAATGTTTAAAGTCATTCTGCTTTCTATAGATATAAAAAATTAGTTTAGTGTTTAATCCTTTAAATCTTACTTTTATTCCTTAGTTTTTGCAGCAAACTTACTTGTTTTAATTGCTACATAAACTGCAATTATAGTCACAATAATTGCATACAATATCATAGCCCATAAAGATTTTGCTTTTCCAAAAATTCTTTCAAAAATAGCTAGTACTGCTCCATTCCATGAAAGCGCTGCAACAAGACCAAATGCAGATGTAATTAATTCAGCAATTTTTTCTCTTGCTTCAGGAATCATTTTCACCTCCTCCCTTTATTTATAGTAGTTATAATAAAACTATAAATACTGTATTAGATAAAATTGATTCACATATTATAAAAATACAGGTTTATTCAAATAAATAATATTTTAGACTTAAACATTCATAATTCAACAATCTATTACTTTAATTTTATAATATTTGGCTAAGTCTTATCTTATATACTTATGCATTAATAGTTTATATTCTTAAGAAAAAAAACTATAGACCATTCTTATTAATAACATGATAATTATAAAACGTTAGAGTAATAGTAAAAATATATTCTTAAATTTAATTTAAGATGAAAACAGAATTAATAAAATTTTAATATAATTTAAAAATATTTTAGGGTATGATTGTTAAAAGAATAAAATGTAAAAAATAACAAAAATCACTTAAATTACTTTCAAACTTTGCAATAATTTTATATACTATTGTTTTTAATAAATGAAAGGAGTAAATGTGAAAACAGACAAAATTATTGGTTCTTTTTCTTTTATATTTCATAGTCATTTACCTTATGTAAGAAAAGCAGGAGTTTGGCCCTTTGGTGAAGAGTGGCTTCATGAGGCATTAAGCGAAACATATATACCACTTCTTGATGTTTTTTATAACCTGATAGATGAGGGGATAAAACCAAAAGCTACAGTTGGAATTACTCCAATATTAGCTGAGCAATTAAATGATCCTTACCTCTCTGAGAAATTTCAGAAATATATGGAGATTAAAATAAATAATTGTGAGAAGGATATTAAAAGATACTCATCAAATCCTAAACTAAGAGACTTAGCAATATTTTATCTGGATTTCTTTAATGAAATCCTTTCTTCATATAAAAATAGATACAATAGTGATGTAATTGGTGCATTTAAGAAATTACAAGACGAAGGTTTCATTGAGATAATAACCTGTGCTGCAACTCATGGTTATTTACCATTACTTGGGAGAGATAGTGCAGTTAATGCTCAGATAAAAGTTGGGATTGAAAGCTATAAACGTCTTTTTAGAAGAGAACCAAAAGGAATCTGGCTTCCCGAATGTGCCTATAGACATGGATATGAATGGATTCCACCTGTTGAAGGTGAATATGCACAGAAAGGTTATAGACCTGGTATAGAGAAATTTTTAATTGAAAATAAAATTAATTACTTCATTGTAGATACTCATACAATTGAAGGTGGAAAAACTATGGGTGTTTATACTCTTCGCTTTCCAGCACTTCAAAAACTTTATCAGCAATCAGTAAGAGAATATAAAGATATTGAGGTGGATGAGCCAAAAACTACATTTTCACCATATCTTTTAAAGCATAATAAGGATTTTATATCTATAGTAGGAAGAAACGAAAAAGCAGGACTTCAAGTATGGTCAGGGGATTGGGGATATCCAGGAGATGGTTGGTATAGAGAATTTCACAAAAAAGACTCAATAAGCGGTCTTCAATACTGGAGAGTAACTGGAAATGATGTTGATTTAGGTTCAAAAGTGTTATATGAACCAGAGATGGTAACAGGAAGAGTACAGGAGAATTCTGACCATTTTGTTCATATGATTTATTCGTTATTAAAAGATTACAAGGAAAAATCAGGAAAGAACGGAATAGTAGCTGCTCCATATGATTCTGAATTGTTTGGTCACTGGTGGTTTGAAGGTCCTAAATGGGTAAAACAGGTATTAAAGAAAATGGCTAAAATGGAGGAATTGGATTTAACCACAATTAGTGATCACTTGGAAAAATTCACCCCAGAGATTACTATTAAAATTCCCGAAAGTTCGTGGGGTGAAGGTGGTCACCACTGGGTCTGGCTAAATCAAGATACATACTGGATATGGCCTCACATTTATGAATCAGAAAAAAAGATGGAGGATTTAGCAAAAAAATATAAAGACACAGATGATGACTTTATAAAGAGAGTATTAAACCAAGCTGCGAGAGAACTTTTGTTGTTAGAAAGCAGTGATTGGCCATTTTTAATAACTACATGGCAGGCAAGAGATTATGCATCTAATAGATTTAGTGAGCACCTTGATAACTTTAACAATTTAATAAATGCAGTGGAAAAGACCAGTGCTGTGGAAGAGACTAGTGCAGTGGAAGAGGCTGGTGCTATGGAATATAGAAAAAAAGATGAGGAATTTAGAAAATATTTAGAATCTATTGAGGAAAAAGATAAAATATTTCCCAATATCGACTTCACAATATACGCCAAATATTAATTATTATATTTTTTGAATAGGAGATGATGAAGAAAATAACTGTTTGTTTACTAATTATAATTTGTTTATTAATTACAACTTGTAGATCTAAACCTGAAGTTGTAGAAACAGAAGAGGAGACCACTCCTAATGAGGAGATTGTGGAGACTACTGAAGAGGAGATTATTGAGAAAGGCATTTATATAAGTAATAATTTATCAGGCGAAACATTTTCTATAAAAATTCCAGAAAATTGGAGCATGCAGGAATATCCAGAAAAAAGTATTGTTCAATTTAACCCTCCTTTAGAAGAGATGAAAGAAAATGATTCTATTTATACAATTTTTGCTGGAGCATTTGAGAGTTTTCCACCAACAGATTTTTCTAATATAAATGTTCCTAATTTTTTAAAGAATGTTTGGTTTTCACTTGAAAGTGAAAGTCCTCAATCATCAAATCTGGGGAATCTAGAAGCAGAAAAGTATGAAAGAAGCTACAAACATTTGATGCCAATAAAAGAAAGTGTGGTTGAAGGTGAAGATGAAACTAAGATGGAGAAAACAGCATTAGAAGGTGGGATTATTGTTCAGCAGGATCAATATAAATATGTTTTAAGTTACTACTATGTGGGAGATAACCCACAAGAATTTCAAGATATTATAAATAAAGTAGCAGAATCATTTAAATTTAATGGAGAAGGAGAATCAAAGATAGATGAAACTGCAGTTTCTAAAAATAGTTTGAGTATATTATTATTGGGTAGGGATGCACGACCTAATGAGAGAAGTGTTTGGTGTAGAAGTGATATAAATATTATACTTAACATAAATTTAGATGATGGCAGTACTGCTTTAATTTCCATTCCGAGAGATACGAGGGTGGAGATTCCAGAACATGGACATACCAAGATAAACGCAGCTTATGCTTTGGGTGGTCCAGAACTTGCTATTGAGACTTTTGAAAATTTTACTGAATTAGAAATTGATTACTATATTTCAACAGATTTCTATGGATTTGAAAATCTAATAGATAAACTCGGAGGAGTGACTGTAGAAGTAGATAAAAGATTGGTAGATCCATTTTCTGGAGTAGACCTTTATCCAGGAGTTCAAACTTTAAATGGTTCACAAGCATTGGCTTATTCAAGATGTAGAAAAGGACCATGTGGTAGAGATTGGGGCAGGATGGACAGGCAGAGACAGATGTTAATTAGTTTAACTAAAAAGTTTCAAGTAATAGAGACATGGATTCAACTCCCAGCATTGATTAACATGGTTTTGGAAAACAGACTAATAGAAACAGATATAAAATTAATTGATTTAATAAAATTTTCTCACTTGTTTTTTAAAATTAATACAAAAGAAGTTGAAAATTTCTATATTCCAACAAGCTCTGCAACAATAGATGGTGTTTATTACCTAATTGCAGATGAAGACACCATAAAAGACATATTCTCCAAATACAAATAGAAAATTACATTTTAACTACTAACGTATAGTTTAATTGGGGTTTCAAATCCAGGGAATTCGCCTTCTTTTGGTTCCTGATCAAATACTGTACCTTTTTTAACACCAGCTTCTCCAGTTTGAACAACTTCAATATTTTTATAACCCATCTCTTCTAATTTCCTGATAGCATCATCTCTTCTCATTCCAACAAAGCTTGGGAAAAGATTTATAGAATCAAAGAGATCATCCATTCTATTTGGCTCATCACCAATACGAAAACTCTGCATCTTTATCAAATCAGGTGGACAGTTTGGTCCAGCTGGTAATCCTGACATTGTGCAAACAGTGACTGGAAATGTGGGATCACTGGGAAAGGTAAAATCTGTTACAGGTATGTCTTTTAAAGCCTCCTGCATAAAAGATTTCCAGATCATTGCTGGATATGTTCCACCCTGAACAAGTAATCCCCTTAATCTTTCCATTCTTATATTCTCTTCAGGATGTCCAACCCATACAGCAGTTGACATGTCAGGTGTATAACCAACAAACCAGGCATCCCAGTGTTCTTGAGTAGTTCCGGTTTTTCCAGCAGCAGGTCTTCCAATATTTGCTCTTACTCCAGTACCTCTTTGAATTACCTGTTCTAATATCTTTGTTAGTCTATATGCATTGGCTTCTCTCAATACTCTAATTCCCTCTTCAGGTTCATGTTCATATATAATCTGGTAATTTGGATCTAAGATCTTAGTTATTGGAACTGGCCTTATATATACTCCATTATTTGCTAAAGTTGCAAAAGCTGCAGACATATCAAGGGGAGATACACCCTGTCCACCTAATGCAATAGATGGATAAGGTTCAAGTGTAGTAGTTATTCCCATATCCATAGCAGTACGTGCAACTTCTCCAGGTCCAACATCCATAATTAGTTGTGCATAAACTACATTTACTGATCTTATAATTCCCTCTAAAATTATCATCTTTGTTTCTTCAAATTCTGCTTTTCCATAATTTTCAACTTCCCAATCTGCAGCACCAGGATTCTCCAAAACTATAGGTCCATTTGGAGGATATGCTATATAAGGTGATATTCCATTTTCCAGTGCAGCGGCTAAAACAAATACCTTAAAGGTTGAGCCAGTTTGTCTATTTTTCTGAACAGCTATATTGAACTGACTCTTCTTAAAATCCTCACCACCAACCATGGCTTTAATATAACCAGTTGCAGGCTCAACTGATATTAATGCTGCAGTAGGGTCATCTTCTTCATATAAATGTTCCTTTATAGCTTCCTCAGCCAATTTCTGTAAATTGGGATCAACAGTTGTATAGACTTTTAAGCCTCCATTAAATGTTTTAGTAACACCATACTCTTCTATTAATATTTGTTTTACATAATCAATAAAAAATAGTGCAAAATCTTTTTCACGACGTTTTTGGGAAATAACCAATAGAGGTTTTTTTCTTGTTATTTCTAACTGAGTTTTAGTTATGTAATTAAGTTCGTACATCTTATCAAGAACGCTGTTTCTTCTTTCTAAAGCTTCTCGATATTTAGTATAAGGCGAGTATCCAGCTGGATTTCTTGTTACCCCAGCTAAAAAAGCAGATTCATTTAAATTCAAATCTTTTGCACTTTTACCAAAATAATTTTTGGCTGCGGTTTCAATACCATATGAGCCTTCACCATAATAGACAGTGTTTAAAAAAAGCTCTAATATTTCATCTTTTGAGAATCTCTGTTCAAGCTGGTAGGCTAAGTATGCCTCCTTTAGCTTATTTAAATAGGTTCTCTCTGGTGATATATATGAACATCCTATATATGATTGTGTAATAGTACTACCACCTTCAACTATTTTTCCTTCAATTATATTCATCAATAAGGCTCTTATAATAGCTTCTATATCAAATCCTGGATGTTCATAAAATCTCTCATCCTCCCTTGCAATTGTTGCATTGATTACATATCGAGAAATTTCATTTAAAGGTACAATTTTTCTATCTTCCTCAGCATGGAGATAAGCTAAAAGCGATCCATCTGAAGCATATATTTCAGTAGTAAGTGGTTGCTCCCGTGGAGTTAATTCATCTATGTCTGGAAGATCAGTACTGATTTTACCTATCACATATATTGAGAAAATTAGTGAGAATATAACAAATATTGAAGTAATGAATAAAAAGAACCCCAATATTTTTATAATCTTTGCTCTTTTTTTCCTTATTTTCTTATTTTTATTTCTGGCTATAGACAAATGGTTTCCTCTTGTTATATTTTAAAAATTTTCCAAATATTTTAAAACTATAAATAATATTTTAGATGATAAAGAAAATTTAAGACAATTACAATTTAAAAATTATATCTTATCTAGGTGTGACTATTCTAACATTACCAGACACAGCTTTGCCGATGTGTTCATAATCCCTTTCTATATTTATGATGTGAATCCCCAAACGTTGTTCTGCTACTTTTAAGATTGCTCCTAACATTTCAACATAAGACAGCTTTGCAAATTTTGCCATTTTTGCAAAGTGTCCATCCCAGCACCATCCTGGATTCGGATTTACCTCAAGAAGTCGAGGATTGCCTTTAGCATCCAACCTCCAATCAAACCTGCAGTAATCCCTGCCCTCTAACCTCTCAAATAGCTTCAAACACCATTCTATAATAATTTTCTTCGTATCCTCAGTAAGTTCTGCTGGAATGGATTTGATGTTCCAATAAGGCGACTCCGGAAGCCACTTGGCCTCGTACCCACAGATTCTGGGAAGTCCATCTGGAAGCATTGAATAATCCTCCTCAATAATAGGCAAAACTTTGTAAGATTCAGGAGGATTTCCCAATATTCCTACACTTAGGTCTTTCCCAGTAAGAAATTCTTCTACAAGGATTGATTTATCATACCCAAATTTCTCTCTGATTTCTAAAATAGCATTAGCAAGTTCTTCTATGTTGTTTGAGACACTTCTTTGGGTTATCCCAAAGCTGGAATCACCGAAGTTGGGTTTAACAATAACAGGAAAGTCAAAAGCGAGCTCAAAAGCTCTATCTTCTGGTTTTATAAAAAAGGCTTCAGGCACAGGAATTTTCATCTCTTTTGCAATTCCACGCACAAGTGATTTATCATAACAGAAAGCCAGACATTGAGGACCGGAACCGGTATAGGGAAGATTGAGCATTTCAAGCAAACCTGGTATGTGAAGCTCATTTCTGGCATCATTGTAATACCCCTCATCACACAAGTTAAAAATAATGTCAATTTTCCCCTTCAATTTTATCAAATCCTGGATTAGAGTATCATGATTATCAAGATACTGAAAATTGTAGGCCTCCAGTTGTCTTAATGCTGATTTTAACTGGTCTATAGTGTAAAAATCGTCATCATCAAAGATTGAGAAAGGCTTAAATGGATCTGGCTTGGTCGGATCTCCTAAGATTACTACAACATTCTTTACCTCTTCTTTTGGTCTCTTTTTAATAGGTGTCCATTCTTTTCTTACAACAGCAGTGAAAATCAAGTGCCTTTCCATCATGCCTAAATCCTGATTTCGTTGGGAATCTGCTGAAAATTCGCCATGAAAATTAATATCACTGAACCCAGCTGTGTTTAAAGATTGAGAAAGGGATTCCTTTGAGTAAAGTCTTTCTGCGTAGAATTGATCTGCTATCACTCCTTTTTCCACATGAGTAATAACCTCTCTTGATATCAGACGCTGCTCATCATGAGAAAGGCTTCGTTCTCTACAAACAAAAAGCTTCTTGTCTATCCATTCCCAAGAGCGCGGTTGAAAACTTTCTTTTAAATATCCGCCATCAGCCACATCAATGAGAAGCATTCCCCAGGGTTTTAAAACTCTAAACACTTCCTTCAATACTCTCAGGTCATCCTCGATGGTCTCAAAATACCCAAAGCTATTTCCCAATATCATAACAACATCAAAGGTATCAGGTGGGTATGGGAGTTTTCGGGCATCACCCTCTCTGAATCGAATATCTAAACCTTCTTTTTCTGCCCGGGCTTTAGCCTTTTGAATTAAATAATGAGAACGATCCAATCCTTCAATATATTTAAACCCTCTTCTTGCCAATTCCAGAGAATGCCTTCCTTGTCCACAACACAAATCCAAAAATTTATCTTCTTGAGAGAGCTTTAGAATTGCCGAGAATAAATCCACTTCTTGACTTGTTATGTTTTTGTCTTCCACTACATCCCCATCTGTTTTCAGGTATAAGGAATTGAAAATATACCTCCACCAATTCGGGGGAACATACTCCTCAAGATTTGAAACAGGACCTAATGCTCTTAGTTTTTTTTTCTTGCAACTACGCAAGTGTTTATTCTTGAATGTGTTTACATTCATAGTTTCTCTCCTCTTTAACTTGAAATAACTTTCTTTTTTGTTTCCATGAGTGATGATTTTTCGTCAATCCAAACTCTTTTTGCTTTATTCGTTCCTCTTGTTAGTAAGTACTTATAGCATAATTAAATCTTCTTGTCAAGAGAAAAAAATATACTTTGAACAGGTGAAATTACAGTATATAAAATATAATTAATAATGACATTATATGAATGCTTAAATTAAAACATTTTTTAAAATAGCAAGAGGTAAACCTTCTTTCAATATTTGCGAAGGAGTCTATCTTTTTTGATCTTTTCTTAAAGTTTTCTTTCTATTTTTTGTCTTTTCGCAATTATTTCTACATTTGTTGATTTTTTTTAAATTTTCTGTTATGTTAAGACAGTTTATTTTTAGGTTAATTTTTAGTAAAATAAGTAAAATATTTAAATATTTAATAAATATTTTTGAATTTTATAATAGAGTTAAAATCCATTCTAAGAAAAGTTAATAATAATAAAAATATAATAAATTAATTTTTAGATTCATTAATTTTAGAGTCTAAGGAGTAAGTATTAAATGTAAAAAGTGGAGGGAAAAGTTAATATGGAATCACATATAGAATCGCATATATATGCAGCATCTAAAACAGAATCGTATATATATGCAACATCTAAAACAATAATTTATTTATTATTACAATCTCTCATCATTCTTTTTTGTCTCATCTTAATCCTCAGTTTAACCCAAAATAAAAACTATTCATTTTCAAGGCAAATTACCCCCGATGAAATCTCCAGTTCAAAATATGATAATTTATTGTCTGTTGATAATTATAAAAATGCATCTATTAATAGCTATCAAATATATAAAGAGGTAGACAGAATTGAGAGGAAAAATCACAATTTATATATAGAAAAATACAATTACTATGTTGCAAATAATAATCTATATTCAGAAATATATAATATAGACAATATAGAAATTAAAGAAGCACTAGCTTATAAGGAAAAAAGTAACTCTATAAATAAAGAAAGAATTGCAGACAATGGAGTAGAAAATAGCTCAAATCTAAGAACTGCTCGAGCAAGCTGGTATGGACCAAGATTCTATGGTAAAAAAACAGCTAATGGTGAGCTTTTTACTAAAAGTATTATTTCATTTGCTCATAAAACTTTCCCATTTGGGACGGAGGTTAAGTTCTATTACAATAATAAAACAGTTATTGCGCATTGCAATGATAAAGGTCCATATAAAAATGGAGCAGAGTTTGACCTTTCATATGGAACAGCAAAGATATTGGGATTTAGTGGTGTTAAATCAATAAAATATGAAATATTAGATGACTCAAATGATCAAAATAAAGCATCTCTTGCCAATTTCTAATTATCTAAAATAAGAAATT
The DNA here is from genome assembly GCA_049647085.1 of Candidatus Humimicrobiia bacterium. Lineage (GTDB taxonomy): Bacteria > Actinomycetota > Humimicrobiia > JAHJRV01 > JAHJRV01 > JAHJRV01. The sequence goes on from JBARXA010000007.1 coordinate 165,912, forward strand.
TTACGATTTCTGTTTAAAAAAAATGTTGTATAACCCTTTATTAGAAGAGATGATATAATCTTTTATTATGAAAGCCAAAACACTTATCATTTTATTAGATGGGGTATCAAGTAAAGACTTTTTTAAACTCTATAATTCAGGTGAATTACCAAATATAAAATCATTTTTTGATGGTGGCTTTGTAATAAAAAATTTAGTGTCTACATTTCCTTCAGAATCACAAACATGTTATCCTCTTATATTTTATGGCATAAAACTTTCAGAGACAGAAGAGATTGCTCAGATGTGGTATGACAGAAAAAAACAGCAATTCATATATTTATGGGATTTCTTTCCAATTTTTCGCTTACATATGAAAAAAGAAAAGCATAAAAGTGTTTTTAAAGGTTATGGGAAAGCTCTTACAGTTGGGCTAAAAGAGACAAAAGATGCTGGAGCTTATATACCTCCATTTCATGTAATATGCGGTCTATCTTTATCAAAATTAGGAATTTTAGTTGATACAGTAGTTATTAAGAACACACCATATCTCTTTAATCGTTACGACAGTATAATATTTTCAATTTTATCCTGTGATCATCTACTACATAGTTATGGATTTAAAGGTCTTTTAACATCACTAAAAAATCTTGATAAAAATTTAGGTTATATAATCAACAACAAAAAATTAAAAGATAAACTAAATATATTTATTTTCTCAGATCATGGTAACTCTGTATTAAAGGGTAAATTTGAAATACAAAAAGTCTTAAAAGAAAATGGATATCATCTTACAAGATATTTGAATGAAAAAAAGGATGTAGCATTAGTAAGTAACTTATTAAATTATGCATTTTTATATACAAAGGATAATCCAGAGAATATCTTAAAAATATTTAGCACATATCACCAGGTAGGAGTTGTTGCATATAAAAATAAAAAAGATAATTCAATAATTATTTCAAATACTAACGGAAGAGCAAAAATATTTAAAGATAATGAAAAAATTTGTTATTTATGTGAAGAGGGTAATCCCTTAGAATATAAAAACTACTTTAAAGAAGAAAATTTCACTGATATAAAATTAACAAAAGATAAATGGATTGAAAAAACTTTAGACAGTAGATTTCCTTATGCAGTAGTAAGACTTTATGAAGTATTTGAAAATAAAAATTGTGGTGATATTGCAATTAGCTTTGATAATGGTTATTGCCCTAATTTTTCATTCACATTTAACGGAAGATTAAAATTCACATCAAAATGGCCAACATTTTATTATAACCATGGAGGTTTAGAAAGAGATCAGATTTTAAGCTTTCTTATTGCAAATGGAGAACATATAAAAAGCAAGAAATTAAAATTTGCAAAATTAGAAGACTTATACTCTATTTTTAAAAACTATTTCGAGGATATTAAATAGGACAAAATTTCATCAAGAGCGTATAAAAGCAGTACATATAAATGAAGCTAAGTTATTTTGTAAAAATTAAATAACTTAAATTTCTTCATAAGGCTCCATCACCTTATAAACAATATCACCATCTCGAACTTTTTCATCAACTATGATGCCTATTGAATCTCCCTTTTTAGCTTTATCAACCTTTACATGCTCTATCTCTATTGACTCCACTTTCTGAGTGAAGTTTGTGGTATGACCCATTAAATGAATCATGTCTCCAACTTCTAAAGTATCTGTAAGTTCTATAGCACCAACACTTATCCTACCAAAATAGTGACTTACAACTCCAATCTCTTTTTCCATTTATCCCCCTTAAATCAAAAAAGTTGTAAATAAATAGTAATATTATTTTATATTATTACTTATAGATACTCAATTATAGATATTATTATCACATATTGTATAAAAATTTCAAAATATTTAATCTTTAAAATCGTTTTAATAATTATTAAAGTTCTAAAAACTTTACTATAAATTGGACAGTATTTTTTAAACTTCTTTTGTATTATCTTTTTAAAATTGTAGGTTTTTTAGGTGATATATTTAAATTTTTGTAAAATTTTATTTTAAAACTATAAAGCTTTAATTTATTTTATATATTGTGTATAATTCTTCTCTATATTATAATAATTATAATAATATTAATAAAAAATAGGGAAATTTATATTACTTGTAACAACGCGGGGTGGAGCAGTCTGGTAGCTCGTCGGGCTCATAACCCGGAGGTCCTTGGTTCAAATCCAAGCCCCGCTACCATTATTTATAAGAGCTTATGTAATTATTTTTATATAAAAACGTAAGTTCTTTTACTTTTATAAGTAGTAAAGTAAGTTTGACTTAATTCTCTTTTTGTTATGAAGACGGATTTTTTATGAGTAAATGGTAAATACGAAGTTGAATAAACTAAGGCTCTAAAATAGTATGATAAACTCCAACTTTTAAATAAGCTTCAATTTATAGATCCAAATAAGTTTGAAAGATTTAATGAGTAAATCAATTACTTGACTACTGAGAAAATTCATTTTATAGTATATATTGTTACCAGTTATTGATTAAAAATAGTATTATATGGAAACAAAATGCATAATTCTATCCAAAAAAGAGCTGATTTATCAGAGAATATAATCTCCAATTTCTAAAGGTGTAATTTTATTATTTTTTACTTTAGAATTAAATTTGACTAGGTAGAAGTATTAAATCTTAAAAGGTATATTGACTAAATTATCTACAAACTTTTAATTATAGTATTTGGAGAAAAGTAAAAATTTTATATATAATATAAGTTAAATTTAAAAGTAAAAAATTTTAAAATTGTTATTTGCTAAAATAACATAAAATAATTACTTGGATCAAAGAAAATGAGTGAAATACCTCTTATAAACCGCAGGATAAAAGAAGCAAGAATTTCTTTGAATATGACTCAACAGCAAGTTGCTAATGTATTAAAATTTAAGCGAGCAATAGTAGCAGATATAGAAAAAGGAAAGAGAAAAGTTAGTACAGAAGAGTTTGTTACTTTTTCAAATATTTTTGGTCTTGATATTTCTTATTTTTTAAGCCTGGAACCCGAAAGCACAAAAGAATCTGTTTTAAAAAGATGCTATAGTAAAAGCTTAAACACCTCTGATAGACTTGCTATCGCTAAATTTAGGAAGTTATATTATAACTATCGTAAATTATTGGAGTTAAAAAAGATTGAGTAAAAAAGGGTCAATTTTTCATAGAGCTGACAGTTTTGCATCAAAAATACGAAGAGAACTAGGTTTAGGTCTCACACCAATAGATAACATTTTTAAAATTCTTATAGATGCTAGAACTTTTATAGTAAAAACTCCTATTGAAGGTGGAAACTTATCTGGTTGTTTTTTTTATGATGTAAAAACTGACCAAGTATGGATATTAATAAATTCTGCAAGAACACGAGGTCATCAGAGATTCACAGCTGCTCACGAATTTTGCCACTTTTTAAAGGATAAAGCGCTTTCTTTCATTGTTTGTGAAGGACTAGAAACAGAAGATAAACCAGTTCATGAGAAATTTGCAGATCAATTTGCTGCTTCTTTTCTTCTTCCAAAGGATGCTGTCTTAAAACATTTTTCTAAAGAAAAAATAATTAACCCCAATACAATAGTTAAAATTTGTTTGCAATATAAAGTGAGCTATATGTCTGCCCTTTGGCGAGTGAAATCACTTGGATTAATATCTGAAATAGAGAGAGCTGAACTTAGTATCGCTAGTCCTGTTTCTATTGCAAAATCATTAGGCATTGGCTCTGAAGATTTGGATAATCCCTTTATAGTTCCTACTGAGGAACATCCTTTAGAGAGTATACCAAAAAATTACTTGAATCTTGCTGTTTCTTTATTTAAAGAGAGCAGAATTTCTAAAGGCAAATTAGCTGAATATATTGGTAGCGATTTAGACGAGGTTGATTATTTACTGGATAGATAGCAGAAGTATCCTTGTAAGGAGTATAGGTGATTAACAAGACTTATGTGGTGGATAATTGCACACTTGTCTATTTTTATTCTGATCTCAAATCTTCCCATATACTTTACTTATTATTTCCAGCTGGACTAAAAATAGTACCTGAAGTAAAGAGTGAACTACTCAAATCAGCTAAGAAAAAAGGTTTTTATAATGAAGTTTCTTCTGATATTAAGAGAGGTTTTTTACAAATTGAGAAAGTAGATCTCTATGACCAAAGAGTTAAGGATATCCTCTGTAAATTTGATAAAACCTTAGATACTGGAGAGAGGTTTAGTGTAGCTTTAGCACTTACAAGAGGTTATACATTGCTAACAGATGATTGGAATGCTCAACAAGTAATAATGTTTAGTCTAGTAAGAGTAATTTGCAAAAACACCACATGGATTCTTAAACGTGCACAGAAAAAGGGCTTTATTAGTGGAAGGGGGTTGAAAAGATTGAAAAAGAAACTTTATAATGCAAAGAGAAGATAATTTAAAAAATAAATATAACAAAATATTAATTTAAAAATGAAATTATCTAAAACTAAACAACTTGAAATATTTTATTCAATTAATACAGATACAAACTTGGGTGGAAAATTATATATTTTAGAAAAATCTTTAGATGAAGCAGACAAACTTTTAAAATATAAAAGGAATGCAGATATTATTCGTAAATTACATTTTTTACAGTTGGATATTATTGCAAAATTATGCTTTGTAATAGAAGATTTTCTATATTTCTATCGTTTTATGCGTAAAAACACTAAGAATATTTATAAGGAAATTCTAATAAATAAAACTAAATGGGCGAACAAAGAAGCTAAACATTTAATAAAAAATTTAAATCAAAAAGAAATTAAAGAAATTTACAATTTTCCAGATATATCTAGTTTCAAAATAAATAGAGAAGATTTAAAATTATTAAGAATAGCTATAAAAAAGACAATAAAATTTCATGAGAAAAACCTGAAAATAATAGGACGCTTTTGGAACAGACATAAAATAATTTATGATATTTTTAAACACGGTTGTAGTATTGTAACAGGAATGTTTGATAAAAAGGATCTATATAAACCTTCTCATTTTTATGCTAGAGCAATTGAAAGCAAAAAGACAAAAAGAGTAAAAACATATGCAGTTACCTGCACTGATGAAATATTTAAATATTATGATGACACAAGAAAAAGAATTTATTCAACATTTGACTCATTGTTGAAGAGCAGACAATTGGCATTATTAAATCCAACTAAACAATTTATACCACCTCTCTTTGATATTGATGATAAAAATGAAATTAAAAGAATAGAAAGAATTTTAAAAAAGATAAATAAGCCAATATTATCATTTTCAAGTTTAAAAAGGGATATTAAAATAAATGAAAATATTTTAAAGAAGAGTAAAAGGAGAACTTCCTATATAACTAGAATTAGAAGGGATATTATGTTTAGCAGTAGAGCAACAATAGGAAGTAATATAATTAGAAAAAATAAGGAACAAATTGATAGTTAATAAGAAGATTCCTTAAGACATCTAAATAATTAACAATTATAAAGTTATCTATATTTAATAAATTCCTATTTCAACAAATTTGAAAAAAAGTTCCCACCTTTTAAACTTGCTTGCTTTATTTGATTGTAATTATTTTGCATTTTTCCATTAAAAAATTATATAAAGTAAAAGTAAAAATGAATAAAGATAGTCAACAAAGGTTAAGAATTCTTTTTGTATGTTATGGTAATAAATGCCGAAGCCCTATGGCTGAAGGCATTGCAAAGAAGATGTTAAAAGGAAAAGCTTATGTTGATAGTGCTGGTATTGCTGCTTGGGGTAGCAATGCTTCAGAAGAAGCTATAGAGGTTATGAAAAATGAATTTGGTATTGATATCTCAGGACATAAACCAAAAGATATAACATATCTGTCACTTAACAACTTCGATTATATAGTTACCATAGATTCTTACATAGACACAATCATTAGAAAAGGTTATCAAATTAAATCAAACAAAATTGTCTCATGGAATATAAATGACCCATACGGTAAAAGTATTGATGACTATAAGAAATGTGCTATAACACTTCAAACCTACATCAAAAATCTCCTAACCAAAATTTTATCCAACAATTTTTTCTGATAAAATTATTTTTAAATTATTATTTTTTATAAAGCTAAGGTTAGATTATAAATATAGCAAGGGAAGCAGAAAATTATATAAAACAATATTTCAGGCACAAAGAAAACATTGAATTAGTAAAACCAGATAAGGGAGAAATAGGTTTTGATTTTCGTTATAAAGATTCTAAAAGATTCATAGGAGTAAAGGGAACATCGAAAAGTAAATTATCTGATGTTTTATTTAGTATGTTTACAAATGCAGAGTATGAGAAGGCTAAACAATGCATTAGAAAAAAATTAATACATAAAGTCTATATTGTTTTAGGAGTAGGGACTAAATCAATAAAACATTATTGTATTCCTACAAAGATCTTTATTGAAAAAATAAAATTCGAAGTTCAATAGTATTTATCAACAATGAGATAATTAGAAAAATTTAAGATAAGTTATTAATGGAATAAAATCTCAATATATCGGACTGTTGATAGTTTTTAAACATTTGTGTTATAATGTATTTGTTTAAATTATTAAAACAAAATAAAATAATTATTTATTATTAGTATGAAAAATTTGATTGATAGGAGTAAATAAAGAATCAATTAATATAAAAAACAAACACTGACCATATAAAAAACACTAAAGCTATATATACTAAAAAGTATAAAACAAAGATATTACAAATAGTAATTAATGAAGCCTAGGAACTTATAAAAGAAAGGCATATAAATACACTTAGACTAATGGATGGGATAAGGAGTCCCTGAAGAATAAGAAGAAAAGAAAATAATATTTTAACAAAACAATTCGTATAAAAAATAGTTAGGCGGAATAAGTCTTTGTAGGCAATAGATATGAGTGTATACTTTGCATTTAGCGATGAAAATGGCGATTATAAACAGGATAGAAGTCAAAAATTTATCACTTCACACCCTTATTATATAAGATCTACTTTTTTAATGCTCTCTTCTGAGTGGAAAATGCTAAATATGGGATTTATGAAAAAAAACAACGCCTTAATTTGCCATTAGAAAAAGAAATTAAATGGTCATATATCTAGAGTCTATTTAAATACCAAAAGGATGGTAAAAATATCAGTAAAAATGAACCTTTTTATTTTTTGAAAGGTATAGGATTTAATAAGCTGATTGGATTTGTATATTCATTGTTGATGCTTCTGTCAGATCTAAATTACACAAAAATAATTATAACCGTTACTTCAAATAGAGATTGTCCAAGGATAAAAGAAAATGAGATTTACAGAATGTATATACAAGAAATTATGCAAAGAATAGAAATGGAGTTACAAAATAAAGAGGAAAATCTATGTGTTTTATTCATTGATCCTATATCAAAAGAGAAAAATAAGATTTTTAGAAATATATACTTTCGTTTGTATCAAAATGGAGATTTTATCGAACATTAGTCTCACATAAAAGACAGTTTAAATATAGAATATTCTCATCATAGCGTAGTTATTCAATTAGCTGATTATATTGCAGGGAGTTTTGGGGGATTTTTAAAAAGTCACCAGATAAGTAAACATATATTTAATAATAGAATAAGACCCTATCTTAGAATTGGAGACAATGGAGAAATATTAGGGTTTGGAATTAGGGAAGTTCCAAAAAATGATATTATAAGATCAGATATCATAGATGAATTAAACACTTGAAAAACATTTGATTACTTTGTCTAAAAGAATGTTTGCGGTTCGCTTTACTTATATAAATATCTTCAGCACTCTGCAAACACTCAAAACGTTAGGTAACTTTTACTTGACGGTTATAAGCAGAATAAATTTAAAAGTGTTAAGAACTTACCGTTAACAAGAAGGAGATATGATGAAAAACACAATAGAAAGTTTCAAAGGAAAAAGAATGCTTGAAAGAACTAAGGAGTTAGATACATTTTGGGCATATAAAACAGAACAATTGCCTGAGGACAAGCAATTAGTTCTTCTTGACAATGTTCAATTTATTTATGAGTTAGCATTAGCTCAATTTGAGCTACAATCCTTAGGTGTTAGATATGAAATAACAAATGGGCTTAGAGAATTTAGGTTGATAGAAACACAAGATAAAGAAAAGCTTAGAAAAAAATTAGCGTATTTCAAGTTTATAAAAGGAAAATATACTGATTATTTTCACATAATCCAGCAAAATAGAACACGTTCGGTAAACCAATACCTTACTCATTGGATTTATCCATATAAAGGTAAATTTCACCCACAAATGATAAGAGCACTTCTAAATATCATTGGGCTTAAAACTGGAGATACTGTTCTTGATCCTTTTATAGGAAGTGGAACAACGGCTGTTGAATCACAACTCTTAGGAATAAACTGTATTGGTATTGATATATCCCCTCTTTGTGTGCTTCAGAGCAAGGTGAAGACAGAGTCTATCAAAGTCTTGCCAGAGATCTTAGAATGTAAGAAAGATGTAATAAAAGGAATAGAACTGTCTTTGTTTAATCTTGAAGGCAAGACTCTTAACAATGCAATTAATTCTATTGAAAATGAAAAAGTAAGGAATTTTTATAACATGGCAAAACTTGTTGCTATAAGTGATAAAACTAGAAGGCATAGGAAATTTCGAAAAGCATTTTTAAAAAACTTAGAACTGATGATTTCTTCTGTTGGTGATTATATCCAAATTGTTAAGAAACTTAACCTAAAATTAGGAAAGATAGACATAAAGGCTGGAGACTCAAGAGCATTACCTTTAGGTAATGAAAGTATTGACGGAATAATTACTTCCCCTCCTTACTCGATTGCTTTGGATTATGTTTCAAATGACGCTCACGCCCTAGAAGAACTGGGTTATAACCTCTCAGAAATTAGAGGGGGGTTTATAGGTGTTAGAGGTAAGAGACAAACAAGGGTTGCTTTATACAATGAAGATGTGAAAAAGAGTTTAAGAGAAATGTTTAGAGTCCTTAAGCTCAAAAAGCATGCTGTTATAGTTATTGGAAATGCAAAATATCTTGGCCAAGAATTACAAACTGTTGAATTTATAATAGACTATGCGGAAAAGATTGGATTCAAATTAATAAAGAATATGGATAAGATTATCTTTGGACTTTACAATGTAATGCGAAAAGAAAATATTTTGATTTTTCGAAAAGGCTGTGAAAAAAATGGTTGAGAAAATATCTAAAAAAGTAAAAGACATAGCTAAATTCCTTGAATTATTTGATGAAGCTTGGCAATCCAAAGAATTACCCTCTCCTCCTAAAGAAGAGGTTATAAGAAGGGTAGAAGAAATTAAAAGTTCTATTAATCAGCATAGTTATATACTTGAAAGATTATTTGATTTAAAAGGTGCTGGTGTTACTCACACTGCGGATATGTTAGAATATCTTTTTACCTCACGACTACCATTTCTTATGGAAGAATTTCTTAAAGAAATAGCAAAAGATAATAACCCAAAAAAAATACGAGATTTTTATAAGTTTTGGTTTAATTTTATAAATTATTTACTTATAACTAACATTTTTGCACCCAATAAAAATGTTGATCAGTTTGACATTGGTACAGGCAAATATAAAGATAAACAGTTGGTTATTAGAGAAGTAATTGTAAGAAAAATTTTTTTAAATTTACCAATTTCAATATATTTACCTACCCTATTTTCTAATATTAAAAAAAATGAACTAAGAGAATTAGGATTAAAACTTGGGCTAAAAAAAGAGGAAGCTAAAACAAGAAAAGATAAACTCATTAAAATTATATCAAAGAGATTAGAAGAGAAAAAAATTAGAATAAAATTCAAAGAATGGTTAAATAAATTGTCAATAAATTCAAGACTTTGGAAGAAATTGACCTCAATTTTCATGAAATATAGAACTCCATCGTTTTTAATAAAAAATGTTGGTCTTTCAGGGGAACTTTTAGTTCTTTTGGTTCTTATGAATGAAGATATTGGTTATTTAATACCGTTGCTTTTACATCAACGATTATTTTCAGACCTTAAAGAGGTTTTAAAAACTCTTAAAGTAACATCTATAGAAAAGTATATCCTTTTTCCTCCAGATTTCTTATTATTAAAAAAGGGTAGAGTGATTGGAGTTGAGTTAGGTAGAGGAAAAACAGATTTAATATCAACTTTTGCTTCTGTATCTGGATTGCCTACAGCATATGTAAGCCCAAGAGTTGAAAATTCTAAGTTTAGAGTAAATAGGATTTTTGGATATAAATGCAATTTATGTTTATTGTCATATACTGTTTGTGATAAATTTATAGAGTTGTTTTCTGATGGAGAAAGCATAGAAAAAATTACTTACAAACAAACTTGTGTAAATTTGTGTGGAAAACAAAAAGCTAAGAGCTGTAAAGATGCAGTGGTCCAAATTAAAGTTGAAGATGAGAAAAGCAAAAATTTCACAACAGAAGTACATTATCAATGTTTGTTAAAGTATCGTCCAGATAAAGGAGAAAAAATAAAAGAAGAGGAGCTATTTCCACTTTTCCCAAAGGTCGAAGGCTTAGATAAAATTAGATTAGGATTTTAGGTGAGAATATGAATGAACAAAAAAAATATATAAAACAACTTGAACAAGCTATAAGTAGATTTCTTGAGCCAATGAAGGGAATCCCTTTCCCGATAGCTATAAAGGCACTTACTGGTTTTAAGGTTCTGGCTTTTGACTCTTCATTTGAACAAAATAAGATATTACTTGAGCAACTAAGCAAGGCAACTCAACTAGGTGGGCAAAAAGCCTTTCAGATAGGTATTTTTACTGCAAGACCAAATGAGGCTGGTAATCGTATTGAACCTTTTGTTATTGAAGCCATTAGGCAAGTAGGACTAAAAGCAGACAAACCCATTGCTAAAAGTGGGAAAAGGAAAGCAGTAGGTTATCCAGACATTCAAATTGAAGATAAGTGGAATAGAACCATATATGTAGATTGCAAGACCTATAACACCCTTACTAAGAATCAAACATTTAGAACATTTTACTTTTCCCCATCTAAGGACCCAAAGATTACTAAGGATGCCTTCCATCTTTTAATTAGTTTTGAACTCGATATGATAGAAAGAGAAGATAGAAGAGCATTTATTCCAATTTCTTGGCAAATCTATACTCTGGATAAGTTACTGATACAGGTTAAGCACGAGTTCAATGCGAGCAACAAAGACCTTTATACTAAAGCAGCTCTACTTGCTCAAGGAAGAATAAGAGAATAATTTATTATAAGGAGATTACTGATAAGCAAATTTTGCTTAAGGAAAGTTATATAAAACCATTAACTTTTCTAATATTCTCAAATTTTAAATAATCATACTTTCTATGATTTAAAACCTCTTTTGTATAAAATCCTTTAAAATTTTAAAATAAACCTTACTTTTTTCATGTAATATGTAATAAAAGTATATTTTGACTAAACATTTCTTATAAAAAAGGAGGTGATCTAATTATGGCAAAAATATTCATATCACATTCATCAAAGGATAAAGAATTTGCAAGAAAATTGTCATCAGATTTATCTGAATTAGGACACAATCCATGGTTAGATGAGTGGAAAATCAAAGTAGGAGAATGCATTCCATCTAGAATTGAGCATGGTATTTCTACAACTGACTATGTTGTAATTATTCTTTCGCCAAGTTCAGTAAAATCTGGCTGGGTTGATAGAGAATGGAAAACTAAGTATTGGGAGGAAATAGAACGAAAAAAAACATTAGTTCTACCTGTTCTTATCGAAGATTGCGAAATCCCTCCACTTCTTAAAACTAAAAAGTATGCCGACTTTAGAAAGAACTATTCTATAGGTTTAGTTGAGCTAATGGGCACTATTAGTCCAGTGATTAAAAAAGTTCCAGAATTAGAAGAAATAAGATCAACTAGTTATAGTTCAGACATTTCAGCTTTACTGGGTAAAATACAGTCTAGAGTAGTTCCCTTATCAAAATGTATTACTGAGTCTTTAGAGATTGCTCATAAAGTAAACAATCCTTCTCTGGAACGTTTTTGCAGAAATGAATTAGCAGGATGGACAAAAGAAAAAGTAGATAAATATCCAGATGATTATCCAACTTATCGCCAAGTTGAGGCTTTTATATCAGCTTCTAAAATAAATTTGCAATATTTCGGGTGGGGAGGAATTTCCTCAAATATTTTTGATTATATGAGAAGTGATAAAGAAAATTTTATCCCTACAAAACTTCCTATTCCAGGGTCTGTTTCTATAATTGAATCCAATATTCCTAATATTGATCCTCAAAAAGGAATTTTAACCAAAGATGCTAGACTTAAAGATCTTCTTCCAGATACCAATACACCTGATATACCCATGTTTATATATTTAAGAGCTGATTCATATATCAATGTATTAGAATCAATAAGAACAGAGTTAACTAAAAGATTGTTAGATTTATTACCAAAAATAAAAAATGAGGAGATAAATTTATAACAGAAAAATGTATGAGGATTTATTAAAAATATTAAAGGGTATAAAAGGTATTTCTAAAAAAATGAAATAAAATTAATTCTTTATGAAAAATATAACTCAAACAATACATGCAGAACTAAAATTATATATACTGCACAAGATGTAGCAAAAATATTGCAGATAAATAAAGATGAAGTTTGGAGACTTATAAAAGAAGGTCTTTTAAAAGCATTTAGACTAAGAGAAGGGAAAAGAAGCCTGAGGAGAATAAGAAGAAAAGATTTGGATGATTATATAAAGATAAAATTGGAATGATAAAAAACAATAAAATAAGGAATATTTTTAGATGTTAATACCTATAAAAACCTATTTCTTTTTTAAAATGATATTAAAAACCATTCTATTAAATATTTCGTATAAAAGCTAGTTATTGAAAATTTTCAAACAGCCATGAATATAATCTCAGAAATAAGTCGCCATGAGATGACTAGACGTTGGGCTATAGGTGAGGTTAACTCACAGTTTTTTTGTTTTAAAGATCAAACTATGAGAGAAGAAACTCTTGCATGGTTGAAATCTGGGGACCCAATTAAAGAAGAAAATGGGATAAAAAGACATCATGTATGTCGAGGGCATTTTATCAATTCTATCCCATTGGATACAAGATGGTTTTTAGCATCTCTTCCTATTGTTGAAGATGAATTTAATAAGCTTAGAACAATAAAAGACAATAATGGTTGGAATAAATATTCAAGTGGATCTTATCTGTTTTGTGATGCTGCGAATTATCTAATTAAGAATCTAGATGTTGACCAACGGATAAAGTCTATTATTAATAGGCCTAGAGATCGAAACATAGAATCAACAGGTATAACATTAATATCAAAGAATAAAAAGGGACCCTATATAATTGCTGAAGGAACAGCTCGGTTAGTTGCTATTTATTACCATTGTATTCTTAAGGGGATTAAATTATTTGAAAATAATACAATAGAGGTTGTTGTAGGTGTGTCCAAAACAAAATGGTGTTGGTCCCCAGTCTGAGCAATAGAATTATTTTTAAAAACTTCTGATAAGCAATAAGCTTTGGCGCTCTTCTGCTTCAGTAGATTTACCCAAATACTTTATACTTTGAAAAGTCCATAAACGTTATATAAAACCATTAACTTATTCTTGAAATTCTTAAATTTTTATAATCACTTTCCCCATATCTTAAATTACCTTTTATATAAAATCCTTTAAAATTTAAAAATAAATTTTTAATTTTTTCATGTAATATGTAAGAAAAGTATATTTTGATGAAAACATTTTGTATAAAAACGAGTTATGTGCAATTGTGTCTTAAAAGGAATTGACTATGTCATTACTGAAGTTTGAAAAGAAATATCGGGAAAGCTTGGATAATCAGTGGAAGCAATTGATAAGTCTTTATGAAAAAATCAAATCCAATGTTTCTATTTCTCTTGAAGAAAAGGACATTACAAAAGCAATTCTCCTCAGGATGAAGGCTTACTACGATACTCAAAGCAAAATCAAGGAATTTTTGAACAAGAGATATTTGTCAGCTGCATCGGATTTTTTTGTTGAGGCGATAGCCTTTCATCTAAAACTAATCTTCAATAAAGAAGGCATTGATTTTGACATTCACGCGGAAAGACAAATCGTACCAAGACTAGGAGCAATTAGACCCGACATTTCAGTTTGGAAAAACGATAAAGTTGTTGCAATAATTGAGTGCAAGACACAATTGGGGTGGAATCGAGATAAATGGGAGGAAGATTTTAAAAAAAGAGAGTCTAAACTGAAAGATGAGTTTCCAAATGCAAAGGCGTTCTTGGTAGTAATGACTTCAGTAAATTGGTCTGGGTTTCCTGATGACAACAAAAATGTCGGTGAACAATACTTCACTTTGTCCTCTACTTGGCCAACAAATATCTCTGACGATAAAATTAATTCAGTAATTATGAATCCTATTGAGGGTCTATTTAAGAAAATTATATCAGGCACAACAGCACATAACACCGTGTAAAAGACTACACTTCGCTCCGTCCAAATTTTGCTTATGCAGAACTTCTTTTACACCAGATACATTATGCGAAATAGCACCATATAAAAAAATGCGCTACAATTATCTATATCCTTTGTCACACTCAATTATTAGGAGGTATCTAACGTCATGTATAAAAGCAAAAGTGAAATTGAAAAAAAATTGAAGCAAGTCAAATACATTTATAAAGAGATTAGTAAATTTAAGAACAGAATATTTGTTAAGAATGGATTAAATGAAGAAACAGGTTCAAATCCGTTCTTAACTAATATAGGGTCATTTCTTGTACATGCCCGATCTATTTTGCAATATGCACAAAAAGAAGCTAAGGGATCAGGCAATCAGTTGAAATACGACAATTATGTGAGCCAAAATAAAATAATTAAATTTTTTAAAGGAATACGGGATAGTGAGATACATGAATATACTATTGATTCACACACTATAATCGATGCTAACAGTTCTATTATTTCTTATGACCATGAAACTCATACCGCTATTGGTAAAGAAGTTAAACTTCATGTTAAGCCATTGTCAGATTTAAATTCTCCCAAAGATGAAGATAGGGAAGTAGAAATAGTTGTCACTCTGCAAAAAAGGGTTGAAGTAAATAATACCTTTATTCAAAAGTTAGAATCTGAAGGGGAGGAAGATTTAACAGAAGCTGCAAGAAACGGAAAAGAATTTTACGAAGAACAAGAATGCGATGGAGAAAAAGACGTTTTCAAATTGTGTGAAAGATATATTAAAGAACTAGAAATATTTATTAACTTTGGTATTGCTAATGGTTTTATCACATAATGATTTCCGAACATTAACATAAATAATGTATGCGAGTCCAAAAATTGTTACATCAATAAAGAGAAACTTCTTATGGAGACTAGAGTAGTGCTACTTCGCAAGACACAGCATATACACTGCAGGTTTATACTCTTGTCATTTAGGACATTGCTCTCTACAATCACAACGTTGTATATATGAGTAGCGTAAGATAAAATTTTAGACTATGAATAATAACTCTACCTTATAGTAAAGGTATAAATTGATTTGATAATATGAGTAACATCAGGTAATAAGGCAGGTTCATATCTTCTGTTCCCATAATTATTTTAGCAAATAGAAAATAAAAATCCTTAACTACTTTAAGAATATAAGGTTGAAATTTGTTTTTATGTTCAATAAAGTTATAGTGGAAAAAAGGATATTTAAAAACATTTTAATTTATTTTTTAGATTAAATAGAACAGAATGCCCAAAAAATGTGAGATACTTCCTCCTAAAACAAAAAGATGCCAGATAGCATGATTATATGGTATCTTCTCCCATACATAAAATATCACTCCAAGGGTATAGCAGGCACCACCAATTAAAAACCAGATGATCATTCCTTTCGGAACCATTTGCATTATTGGTTTAAAGGCAATGATACAAAGCCATCCCATGGCAACATAAAATAAAATCGATAAAACTTCAAGTTTTTCCAAAAGGAAAACTTTGAAAACGATCCCTCCTATAGCCATAGCCCAGATAAGTCCGAAAAGAGTCCAACCCCATGGACCTCGCATTAAAACAAGTGTCACAGGTGTGTATGTTCCCGCAATAAGCAGATAGATCGATGAATGATCCAAAATTCTGAAAAAACGTTTTACTCGTTGTCCTGTAAAGCTATGGTAGAGTGTAGATGCCAAATAAAGTAAAATAAGTGTAGTACCATATATGCTGAAACTCACAACCCGCCAGGCATCCCCTCGGATACTAGCAAAAACCACAAGAAGCACAAGAGCTGCAATGCCTAAAGCTACTCCGATACCATGAGTAATACTGTTTGCGATTTCTTCACTAGTACTCCAGGATTTCACAGAAGGGTTCCTTTTTTCTTGAATGTTTGTCTTGCTTTTTACTTTTTTCATTTTTGTAATATTAACATATACCTTCATTCATTATTTAGATAATCAGACAGTTCTCAATAGAAATTACCAATCATTATTCTACTCTGATTTCTTAGATTTAGAAAACTTTTTTCCTAAGCCTTCTACTGCTCTTAATATTTCTAAAAGAACCACAAATACAATTATATTTGACTGATCTGATAATATATCATTAATAGAATTTAAAATTCTAAAATATAGGTATTTTTAATATTCTTTTTACCCATATCTTAAATCACCTTTTATATAAAATCCTAAAAATCCTAAAAATTTTAAAAATAAATTGTTAAATTTTTATATAATATGCAGGAAAAGTATATTTTGACGAAAACATTTCGGATAAAAACAAGTTAGATGAAATGATGTTCCGGATTCATTTAGGTATATAGAGTATAATAAATATTATTATTGTTCTAAATAATTTCGATAGAATAAATGATAGGTGAGAATTAAAATGGCATTTAGTAGAAACAAGCCGTATAACGATTTACCACTATTGCCACCCGAAAATAGGTACTATGAAACCATAAATCTATATAAAAAGCTATCTGAATCAAGAGCTGCTCTAGCAGAATTAAAAGGACGAACACCAGTAATACCAAATCCATTAATGCTTGTTAATACTCTAGTATTACAAGAAGCACGAGATAGTTCTATTATTGAAAATGTTGTTACAAGCAATGATAAATTATACAGGGCTTTCACTTCTGAGCGTGCAATTAAGGACCCTAATACAAAGGAAGTTCTTCGTTATAGAGAAGCGTTATGGCAAGCCCTACCAAGAATTGAGAAAAAGTGGTCATATTAATTTGGATTTAATTGTAAAAATATTTCGAATAATTAAAGAAACAGACGAGGAAATTAGGAAAAAGCAAGTATGGATTGGAAATGGCTTGATAAAGGTATATACACCTCCAGAGCCAGGAAAAATACTGAAAGACAAACTGGACAATTGGATCCAATTTACAACCAATAATGATGATATTGATCCATTAATTAAAATGGCTTTGCTACATTATCAATTTGAATGTATTCATCCATTTTCAGATGGTAATGGACGAACTGGTAGGATTTTAAATGTCTTACACCTAGCTTATACAGGATTGTTAGATTTACCTATACTATACTTATCAAAATATATCTTGGAATACAAAAGTGAATATTATCGTCTATTCACTGAGGTAACTGAGCAGGAAAAATGGGAAGATTGGATAATTTTCATGCTGGAAGCAGTTAGACAAACTGCCAAGTTCACTTTAGCTAAAATAAATGCTATTTATGAGTTATTCCAAAAAGTGCAAGAACAAATAAAAACAGATGCAAGTGACATCTATTCCTATGAGTTAGTCGAGATGCTATTTCATCAACCCTATTGTAAAATTGGTATTCTAGTTAAAAACAATGTTGCTTCACGAAATACAGCAAGTAAGTATCTTAACAGGCTTGTGAATCTAGGTATTTTAGATAAGAAAGCTGAAGGGCGAGAAATTCTTTATCTAAACAAAGAATTATATAAAATACTCGCTAAAGCATAGTAACTTGCACAGTATTTACTGTTTATTGTGCTTGAGTTAGATTATCTGTGCAATGGTTGTGCATATGACATATTTTGCGCACAATAATATCTAAATTTTGTGCATATCTTGGTTAAATGCCCATCAATTGTGCATGACGTGGTACGTCACTTGAATTTTATTTGTAAGTTTTTTCACCCCTTTTTCTTATTGTTAAAATCCACACAATTTTTTTATTATCATCTATATCATAAAGCACTCTATAGTCCCCCACTCTTATCCGGTATTGTGCTGTGTATTTATAGAATTGAATAGGGGGTTTAAGTTTCTTAAAGGGTTTTTCACCAAAGGGACGAGGGTTATTAGCAAGTTTTTCTATTGCCTGCATAATTTTATTCTGAGTATTTCTTTGAGGTATTTTTAAAAGAAATTTTTCAAATCTTTTTTCAATAGAGTGGGTTGGAAACCTAACTTCATATTTCATTATTGTTTTTTTCGTATTTTATTAAAAAGATCAGAAACAGGTATACCAGTAACACCTGACCTTATTTCTTTCCTGGCCTCTTCAACAGCTGTTATAGTTTCTAAATCTGCGAGTTCATCAAGAATATCTATTAATTCTAATGCATCAGAATATGGAATATTTACACTTACAGGAGTTCCTCTATTAGTTATAACAATAAGTTCATCAAGAAGTTTTGTAGATAGAAGTTTTTTAAAATTTCTAATCCCAATATGACTGGCTTTTAATAAATTTGTAGCAAGACTCATAATATTTCACCCTCTTTTTTAATTATTTAAAAGTAGTTGCAATTGTATATACATTTAAATTATAGTGTATATGTTGTATTTGTCAAGATAATTTTTATAAAATAATAAAAATAAAAATAGATTATTATATAAAGTTAGTTAAAAAGAGTTGGATTAGACAATCTTTAGAAGAAAAAGGAAGAATCTATCTATTTATAAGTTCAATTGAAGCTTGAATGTCATTTTCTGCACTGGACACAAGGTCATATATTTGGGATTTAACTGCCTTAAATTGCTTAATTGAGCCGTCTTTAAGAAAGTCGTTGAAGTTCATTCTCATCTCCTATCAGGAATAATTTTGGTTCATTTAATAATGTTCTTAGGAACTTAAATTTCTTTTGTTTCTCTTCTTTAAACTCGCTTTTTTTCATTGACGTATAGGTTATTTCTCTTGCTAAATATTGCTCAAGACTTCGAAGTTTTTTATTGAGTAAATCTTCATCAAATTCGCCAATTAAGAAAAGGTCTATATCACTTCGCTCAGTCTCTTTTCCGGAAGCAAATGATCCATAGATGAAAGCAATGCTAATTCCAAAAATATCTTTTATAATTTCTCTTAAACTTCCTTCGACTCCTATTGTTTTTGAAACTATTCCTTTAAGTTCATTAAATAGAGGATAGTCAGTATTAATGGAGTAATACTTAAGATTTCCTTGTCTCTCACTTTTTAGAATGCCTATTTCTTCAAGGTGCTTTAACTCTCTATGAAGACTTCCTACAGACACCTGAAACATGCTTTGTAGCTGTCTTACATAGTAGCGTGATTTAGGATTTGTAAAAAAAAGACCTAAGACCTTTTGTCTTGTTTTAGATCTAAATAAATTTGATGGAAAAGTTATTATATTCTTCATTTGAGAACAATTGTACTCGAAATTGAGAACAATTTCAAGTAATTTTATGTGTATTATGGTAATTTTATGTGTATATTTTTATAAAGATATTTAAACAGAAGAAAATTTAAGAAAAACGGGGCTTAATGAAAGACAGGTAAAAGCAGTGATGTATGTGAAGGAGAAGAGAGAGATTACAAATACGAAATATCAGGAGATCTGTGGTGTGAAAAAAAGACAAGCAACTGATGATTTGAAATATCTTACAGATAAAAAGATTCTTGAAAGGATTGGTATAACAGGAAAAGGTACCTATTATGTTTTAAAGGGGCGCTAAAGGGGCGAAAGGTGCATTAAAGGGGCACCAAAGGAGTGAAACTTTTGATAAATTTGCTTGAAATACACTACAAAGGGAGTAGTAAAAAAGCCAAGTTATTTTTAGTAAAATTAAAAAGGTCTAAAGCTATTTTAGACCTATTTTTTTATAAATTTCCACTAAAAAGAGTATAAATTTTTACATTATTTATTATTTTAAAAGATAAGAAATACTTGTGAAAAAGTGTAGTTAAGTAGAAAGTCTTTACCTTTATATATACCTTTTTGCAAGTTACCTTGTCTAGTTACGTAAAAATAATAAATACTCTAATTTCTTGGATTCAGAAAGCTTTTTACCCAAACTTTCTGTTGTTCTTAATACTCCTAAGATATCTGCAAATATAATTATATTTGACTGATTTGATGATATATCATAAATAGAATTAAAAGTTCTAAAATATCTGTGTCTGTTAAAATTCTTAAATTTTTAATAATTATACTGTCCTCATCTTAAATCACCTTTTAAATAAAATCCTTTAAAATTCAAAAATAAATTCTTAATTTTTTATATAATATGACAGAAAAGTATATATTGACGAAAACATTTCGTATAAAAACGAGTTATATGAAATTGTACTACTCTCAAGGAGGAGAAGACAAATCATGGAAGCAGATGTTAAAGAATGGTTAAAAAAGAAAGGGATGATATTTTTAAAAAATATCAGCATTAAAGAAGGGCAAGTCGTAGTGGATTTCGGTTGCAGGGTTGGTCATTATACAATTCCAGCTGCAAAGGTGGTTGGGAAACAAGGTAGGGTATATGCTATGGATAAGGATATAGAATCACTGAATGAATTGATGCAGATAGCGAAGACAAAAGGTCTAAAAAATATAGTGCCAATATATAGTCAATCAGCAGAGTTGAAAATTAATCTGAAGGATGAATCTGTTGATGTAGTTTTGCTTTATGATGTTCTGCATTACATGGATGTCACTGAAAGAAATAAAATATATAAAGAGTCTTACAGGGTTTTAAAGACTGATGCTCTTCTTTCAGTTTATCCAAAGCACAATAAATTAGACGAACCTTTATTGAATCTGTCAGATATGCAATTAGAAGATGTTATAAAAGAGATAGAAAGTGCAAAATTTCATTTTGATGGGAAATTTTATAAAAAACTTATACATGATAATAGCTATAATATGGGTTATATTTTAACTTTCACAAAAAAGTAAAAAAGGCGGATGAGTCTACGATGGAAGTATATAAATGGGAAGAGAAAAATAAAGTGGAAGGTAGAAAGCATATTGTATTACCAGCATAAAAGAAGATAGCGTAAAATAACGGAGATAAAGGAGGTTTTAAAATGCTAATTGATGAAAAAACAAGGGGGATTTTAAATGAAAAGTTTGGACGAGAGCTTCAGAGAACTGTGGATGTCAAGGTGTTCACAAGAAAGCTTATAGTTAGGAATGAAAATCCTGAATATGCCCGTTTTAGTGAAGGTTTTGTAAAAGAACTTTCTCAAATTACTGATAAAATAAAAGGAGAAATCTTAAGTTTAGAAAGTGAAGAAGCAAAGAAATCAAATTTAAGCATTTCTCCAACGATTTTAATTGGTAAGGATTTAGGTTATCAGATAGAATATTGGTTAGCACCAGCTGGGCAGCAGGCTGGTGTTTTTATTGAAACTATATCTTTAATTTCTCAAGGAGTAAGTGGGTTAAGTAGTTCTTCAAAAGAAAAACTAAAAAATATTGATAAAAATGTTCTTTTGGAAACCTATATTAGCCTTGATTCTCCTCAATGTGTTCAGGTAGTTCTTTTAGCGAATAAGATTGCTATTGAAGTTCCAGAAAAAATAACTTCGCGCTTAATAGAGGTGGGAGGATCATTTTCTAAATCAAGGCAATTTAATATATCTTCTGTCCCACAGCAAGTAATAAATGAAGACATAGATTCTGTTATGCGTGGTTTTCAGTCCGAAGAAAAGTTAGTTAATCAAATTATCTCTTATGGTTCCTCAAGGGCTGAGGAAATATTTGCAAAAGAATTGGAAGAGGCAAAGAAAAAAGAGGAACTTATTGATAGCCCAAATCATCCTATTGTTTTAAACGAGAATAGTTTTGATAAAGCAGTAAGTAAGTATCCTTTTTTAGTGATTGATTGCTGGGCAGAATGGTGTATGCCTTGCCAGATGGTTCATCCCGTAATTGAAAGTTTGGCTGAAAAGTATAAAGGAAAAATTGCTTTTGGAAAATTAAACGTAGATGAGAATCGAGAGATTGCATCTCGTTTTAGAATTATGTCAATTCCTACTCTCCTTGTATTTAAAGATGGAAAAAATGTAGATGCAATTATTGGCGCTATGCCAGAAAAAGTATTAGAGGAAAAACTTAATGTTTATAAATAACAGAGGGAAAATGTTATGTGCGCTTATTATCCGGAATCAAAAGTTGAAGTCAGCGGGTTTACAGCAAAATATTATGATATATTAATGGATATAATAACATTTGGTGCATATTCTTCGCTCATGCAAAAAGCGATTCGGTTAATGGGAATCAAATCTAACGATAGGATTATTGATTTAGGAGCGGGCACAGGTAAGAATGCATGTTTGATGATGAAGTATCTTTCTACAAAAGGAGAGTTGATAGGACTTGACATTTCTAGCGAGATGACCACACAGTTTAAAAGGAAGTGCGCAGGTCTAATCAATGCTAAAATTATCAATCAAAGGATTGATAAACCTTTACCCTATGAAGATGAGTTTGACAAGGCTTTTATCTCTTTTGTATTGCATGGATTCCCGCAGGAGGTCAGAAGACAAATTATCAGAAATGCCTTTAAGGCATTAAAAAAGCATGGTGAATTTTTCATCTTGGATTATAACGAGTTTTCACTAAAGGAAATGCCTTTTTATTTAAAGACTCCTTTCGAGTTCATAGAATGCCCTTATGCATTTGATTTTATTGAAAAAGATTGGCAAAAAATATTAGCCAAAGAGGGATTCAACCGTTTTGAGAAACATCTCTTTTTCGGTGGATATATAAGACTACTTAAAGGAGTGAAAGTATTATGACACAATTGAGTTTTGAGTTGAAGCAGATTGGAGTTATCCGAACTCCGTATACAGACAACGCACCATATCAGCCGGTGGATAATGACGAAGGAGATTTTCGTATAGTCATTGATTCCCAATATGTCGGTGGGCTTTATAGGCTTGCGAAATTTCGTTATATCTATGTCATCTATTTTATACACCGTATAAAGCGAAAGTTGTCAATGGAAGTATCTCCTCCCTGGACTGACGGTAAGAAAGTCGGTGTGTTTGCAAGCAGGTCACCAGTCCGACCGAACCCTATTGGTCTTAGCATTGTTCGTATAAAGCACATTGTAGATAATGAGATCCACACATCGGGATTAGATGTGTTTGATGGGACCCCGCTACTTGACATCAAACCCTACATAAAGGATTTGGATGCTAAAATCGATGCTAACTATGGTTGGATAGAAGAGATAGGTGACAGGGAACATCTCCTTTTACACATCAAGGGGATTCCTCATGACTATTGAGATGATGTAGGTAAGTACAACTTTATATAACATGGGCTATACGGCTCGCTCAACTCGCCCAAATTTTGGCTATGCAGAAACTTCGTATAACCCGAAACCTTTATCTGTAATTCAAATAAATGAAAGGGGATAGTAATGGAAAATAAAATTAAAATTGGAATTATTATCTGCGACCGTTACCGCAGTTGTGCTGGTGGTAAATGCTTTAGAGCAATACGAAACCGTGAAGGTGCTTTTGACATTTATGAAAAAAAAGATACACTTGAAGTAGTCGGATATACTTCATGTGGGGGCTGTCCAGGTGGGAATATTGAATACGCAACAGGAGAAATGATTAATAATGGAGCAGAAACAATTCACCTTGCAACAGGTTTTGTTGTCGGATATCCTCCATGCCCATATATTACTCAGTTTAAAAATTTCATTGAAGGAAAATATGGAATTTCAGTAGTAATAGGAACCCATCCGATACCACGAAAATATTATGTGACGCATAAAAAACTTGGGACGTGGGATTCTGCAGCGTGGCAAGAGATTATTAAATCTACTTTATCAAACGAATCAATTCGTAAATCTTATGATTAAAATATAAAATAGTAGATGAAAATGAAAGTTTCTGGGCAAGTAGAAGGTTAGATGAATATTGAGATTTTAGGAGCTGAATCCTTGGGTGTACGAAGCCTTTGTTGTTTTGTGAAAACTGGTGATCGTAGGATTCTAATTGACCCAGGAGTAGCCTTAGGTTACACGAGATACGGTTTGCTTCCCCATCCAGTTCAGGTAGCAATAGATGAGAGAGTACAAAAAAAGATTATAGAGAGGTGGTCGCAAGCTACAGATATAGTAATCAGCCATTTTCATGGAGACCATATCCCTCTAATAGACGCTAATCCTTATCAACTTAGTCTCGGAAGAATAATTGGCTTGAATCAAAGTGTGAGGATTTTGACCAAGAATTTATCTAATTTGTCTGCCCTTGAGAAAAAGCGGGTAGAATCTTTACCTCTTAGTCTAAAGAATAAATTGATTCCAGCAGAAGAAAAAAGAGAAGGACCAATGACTTTTTCCAAAGCAGTGCCTCATGGAAAATCAAAAGATAACCCAGAGACAGTAATGATGACCAAATTGGAGGAAGGTAAAGAAGTGTTTGTACATGCTTCTGATATTCAGCTTCTTAATGATGAAGCAGTTTCTCAAATTCTATCTTGGGCACCTAATATAGTATTGGCTGGTGGACCTCCTCTTTATCTATCTAAACTTTCTAAAAACCAAATTAAAAGAGCCTGGATAAATGCTAAAAAACTTGCTTGTAAGGTTGATATTTTAATTCTTGACCATCATTTAATGAGAAGTTATGAAGGTCTCAGGTGGTTAAAACGTCTATCTCTTGAAACAGGAAAAAAGGTTATTTGTGCCGCTGATTTCATGAAAAGACCCAGGATGTTGCTTGAGGCAAAGCGCAAGCAATTATATAAAGACATACCTGTTCCTGAGGGATGGCATGAAGATTATGCAAAAGGTAAGGACGGTACTAACCTTTATTGGAATTTAGCTAAAAAAATTTACAGAACACATTTCTCAATGGGTTAAAAATAAAGGAGGGAAATAAAGATGAGTATAACTGAAAACTACCAAAAAATAAGGGGAGAAATTCCAGAGAATATTTTAATAGTAGTAGCATCAAAAGCAAGAACACCAGAGGAAATTATAGAAGTTATAGAAGCAGGAGCTACAGATATTGGGGAAAATTATGTTCAGGAAGCTGAAAAAATGAAGCAAGAATTAGGTGAAAAGGCGAATGTTATCAAATGGCATATGATAGGTCATTTGCAGAAAAACAAGATAAATAGAGCCCTCCCAGTTTTTGATGTAATACAGACTATAGATTCTTTGGAGAAAGCCCAAGCTATAGATAAAAGAGCAGAGAGAGCAGGTAAAAGCGTAATTCCTGTTTTAGTAGAAATAAATATTGGTAGCGAGGATTCGAAGGCTGGAGTAAAGCCAGAAGAACATGAACCATTTGAAGAATACATGGAGAAATTAATCAGGGATGTCTCAAAGCTTTCGCATTTAAGAGTTGAAGGCTTGATGACCATGGGTCCGAGGTTTGGAAACCCTGAGGATTCGAGACCATATTTTAGAAGAATAAGAGAGATATTTGAAAAAATCAGAGACCTTAATATACCAAATGTGGATATGAAATATCTTTCTATGGGAATGACAAATTCATATGGAGTTGCAATTGAAGAAGGAAGTAACATGGTCAGGATAGGAACCGCGATATTTGGAGAAAGGAAGTATTGATAAAATTTATAAATTTGGGGAGGAAAAACGAAAGACTTTCAGGCAAAGATGTTCAATAAAAAAGCCTCTCATTTTTATAAGATATATTAATTCTTAGTTATTCTAAAAAGTAATATCTAATCAGATTTCTTAGTTTCTGAAAGTTTCTTACCTATACCTTCTACTGTTCTTAATACTTCTAATGGGACTGTAAATACAATTGTATTTGACTGATCTGATGATATAAGACTAATAAAATTTAGTGCTCTTAAATGAATAACCTCTAAAAATATGAGACTATTGGCTTCATGCGTTTTAAGTTTGAGTAGACAGCGGATGTTATTTATGCTGTTATATAAATTTATAGTTGTATTATCATCAGTTGATCAGGATTAATTATATGATTTAAAAAAAATAAAAAAAATACTTGACAAAGTTTAATTATTATACTATTATATTACTTAGATAATTATATAATAATTACAATTGTCTAATATTATACTGCAGTAAGAGTAATGCAGTATATATTAAAATGAAAAGGAGCGAGGAATATGGCGTTACCAAAGTTATTATGGGATTCAGGGACAGCTTATGACATGTTTGTTAGTTTAAATGTTATACATGAGCCCGCAGTATTTGGGTTACGTAGTGCATGGGCAGCAGGAATGCGAGCACGACTCCCAGTAAAAAATCGAGAAACTTTAGAGCAGAGTCAGTTGCTATTTAAAGTGCCATTTCACTGGATAAACACACTTCCAGATCCTAAAGACAGCTTTACTGTTTTATATGTCTTGCGACAGATTCCACCAGGGGAACGATTACATGTTTTGGCTATTGACCCAGATAAGTCATCAGAAGTAGTGGAAATGCTAAAGGGTATAGCTAAAAGAGGAAAATGGAATGAAAAGGAGCAAAAGTTTCTAAAGGCTGCTTATGCTGAAGAATGTAGTAAGAAAAAGAAATCACCTCTATCTACTAAAGAACTCTTAAATATCTTGGGATTATGGGCTAATGCTGAGGAATTTGGTGAACGTTACTTAGAAGCACTGCGTACCTATCAAGAGGTCTTTTTTGCCACAGAGGAAAAGCGTATTAGTCCTGCTTTACAAGGGGCACTATCAAATGCACAGAAATTAGCAGAGCAGTTGGAGTTGCCAGATTTATTGGAGAAACTATCAAAAGGATTACGTTTTACTGAATTACCTAAAGCAGCTGAGTTTGTGCTTGCACCATCGTATTGGTGCACTCCACTGATGTATTATGGGAAAGCGAGTGTTAAGCGTTGGATATTTCTATTTGGCGCAAAACCAGAAGATGAATCACTTATACCAGGTGAGGATGTACCAGATGCATTGTTAAGAGCATTGAAAGCATTGTCTGATCCAACAAGGTTATCTATACTGCATTATCTAATAGAGAAACCTCTTACTCAATCACAACTCTCTCGCCGTTTATGTTTACGTGCACCAACTGTGATTCATCACCTCAAGATTCTGCGCTTAGCAGGACTTGTGAAACTGACATTAGGAATAGAAGAAGGTGGAAAAATAAAACGTTATGCTGCTCGTTCTGATGCAGTAGCAGCAGCTTTTACCTCACTAAAGGGTTTTTTAGAGAAAGGAAAGATAAAAAATGCAAACAGTAATTTCAAATAAAAATTTTAAAATTAATAGCCACAATGGAGGTTGTAAGATATGCAAAGCATTTTTAATTTAGAAATCATTGCTAGAGAGAAGCATCGTGATCTGATTAAAACCGCTGAGATTAATAGACAAATTAATAAATTAATCCGTAAGAAACGGGCACGAAAAATCCTTAGCAAAGCAGTTGAGTGTGGATTAAGAAATGGTCTCACAGTTGATGAACTAATAAGTGAGTTAAGGATAGCGCTTGATAGAAACGGATACGCCAAAAAAGCTAAACATATAAATAAAAAAGTTGTAGACCATGAATGTTGGCGTTGGAAAGGTGCTTACAGCTGTGATATGTAATGAAATTTAATATCTCTAAGATTCTTCTAAAAAATTATTGAAAAATATTATTGTAAAAAATCTAACTAAATAGGGGTGACTTTAGATAGTTCAATAAAAATACTTGGAGAAATGTTACAATTTTTGGAACAAATTTGAAATTATGATTACTGATGTAAAAATTCAATTAAGAGAGTATCTAAAAACAATTAAATTATTTAAAGCTAATGCTAAACTCTTACTTACAAATGTTTTATTACGTTTTATTGGACATGGGATCTTTTCATTATTATTTAATCTTTACATTTTACAAATAGGTTATGATGTAGATTTTATCGGTTATTTAACAGCATTGAATAACATTGCAATTGCTCTCATAGCAATACCATCTAGTTTCATTATAGATAGATTTGGATTTAAAAGACCTTTAGTTATTAGTTATTCTCTATTTATTTTATTTATTATTCTACTTTCAATTACTACTAACTACTTCTCACTAATTATCTTTAATATTGCCTTAGGATTTACCTTTTCTATGATAAGGGTAATTAGAAATCCATTTTTAACTAAATTCAGTACTAAAGTTGAAAGAACCCATCTTTTTGGATTTTCCTTTGGACTAATGATGATTGGATCAGTTATAGGAAATGTAATCGGAGGGTATTTCCCCAAATTATTTGAAGTTTTTACTTCTTTAACAGATGATATTATTATTTATCGTTTGTCACTGCTCTCAGGCGCTCTAATTTCAGCTATTGGATTAATTCCAATCCTAAAAATTCAAAAAGATAATATTACTTCTCTTAATAAATTAAGTAAAAGAACTTTTAAAATGATGTTTTCCAAATTATATATTAAATTATTATTACCACATTTACTTCTTTCCTTAGGAGCTGGTTCAGTTATGCCTTTTTTAAATGTTTTTTTTAAAGAACACTTAAATGCTAATGTTTATCAGATTGGTATTATCTTTGCATTAGGTTCATTTATAACAGGAGTAGCTTCTTTTTTAGCTCCCTTTGTAATTAAAAGATTTGGAAAAGTTATGGGTATTGGAATTCTGCAAATCTCATCTCTTCCCTTTCTATTGATGATTGCATTGATTCCAAATTTAACGTTAGTTGCTATTTTTTTTATAGTTAGACAAGTTCTAATGAATATTGCAAGTCCAATATATACCGCCTTTGTGATGGAGGCTGTACCAGATAAAGAGAAGGGTATGGCAAGTGGGTATATATTATTTATATGGGGCTTAGGGTGGGCGATTTCTTCATCCTATTCTGGAATATTAATGAAAAATTATGGATATAATTTCCCATTTTTTATATGCTTTGTATTTTATTTGATTTCCGCGATAACCTTTATTTCTTTCTTTAGAGGATCTGAAAAGAAATTAAGAACTTAGAATGTTAAAGAACAGTAGTGTAATAGAAGAATAGACATTATTTACTTTTCTCAGATATATTTTATTAAGGTTTTATAGGAATATAAAAAATATTTTTTAATTTAACAATACAATTAATAAAATAGAGCAGAATATCTATAATTATTAGTACTCTGCTCTATTTCTATTTTTTAAATCTCTAAATTTTTAATAGGAATGTCTATTTAAATATCTAATTCTAAAAAGAACATCTACTCTGATTTCTCAGATTTAAGAAATTTCTTACCCAAACCCTCTACTGCTCTTAATACTTCTAATGGAACTGCAAAAATAATTGTATTAGACTGATCTGATGATATGTCATTAATAGAGTTTAGAGTTCTTAAATGAAGAGCTCCTGGAACTTCTGCCATTGTTCTTGCTGCTTTAGCCAAATTGACAGCAGCTATTACCTCACCTTCTGAAGCGATGATTGTTGCTTTTTTTTCTCTCTCAGCTTCTGCCTGTTTTGCCATTGTTCTTATCATTGATTCTGGCACTTTAATATCTTTTAGCTCAACTGATATGATATCAATTCCCCATTCTTCTGTAGATTCATCTACTAGATTTTTTATTCTTTCAGCTACTACATTTCTTTGAGTCAATAGGTCATCTAAGGCTACTTCTCCAATAACATTTCTCATTGATGTTTGAGCTAATTGTGAAACTGCCCAGAAGAAGTTTTCAACCTCAAGAATAGATTTTGCAGCATCTACAACTTTGTAATAAACGACAGCAGAAATCGTTGTCTGAATATTGTCTTTTGTCATCGCTTCCTGATCAGGAACTTCCACAGCTTTAGTTCGTATATCAACTTTTTTCATGCTCTGAAATACTGGTAATATGATTCTCCAGCCTGGTTCTACAATAGTAGTGAATCTTCCCATTGTGAATTTCACTCCACGCTCATACTGATTTATCTGTTTCAGAGAAGCTAAAATTATAATTCCCAATAAAATTATTATCGGAACAAAGCCACCAAAAAGAAAATCAATTATTCTTCCAACAACATTCATATTTTACCTCCTAACTTTTTAAAAGTTTTAAAAAATATTTTCTAAATCAAAAACCATTTTTATATTTTTAGTATATTATAACCATAATAAAAATTTTGTAAACTATGTCTATGAATAAAAATTAATATAGACAAATAAATAATTAAAATATTGTTATAGGAAAATCTATTAAATAATTTTATAATTTATAAACATGATATTTTTACTAATAGAAATTTATTTTGTCTAAATTTGTAAAGGTTAAAGATGAATGAATTGAAGAAAGATAGTATGAAGACGGTTGCTGTAGTCGGAGTTTCAAAGGATGAGAAAAAGTTTGGATTTAGAGTATTTAAAGACATGATTAAGAAGGGTCAAAAGGTTTATGGAATTAATCCAAAAGCTGATTTTATTCTTGGACAAAAGATTTTTTCAAAGATTCAAGATATACCTGAGAAACCAGATCTTGTAATTACAGTTGTTTCACCTAAAGTAACAGAAAAAATTGTAGATGAATGCATTTCACTTAGTATTAAGGAAATATGGATGCAGCCAGGATCTGAATCGGAAAAAGCAATTGAAAAGGCAGAAAGTAATGGAATCAGTGTAATTCATGATGCCTGCATAATAATAGAAACAAATAAAGATGAAGATCTACTTTTAAAACTGTAATTTTAAGTTTATTTGAATATAAATTAGTAAAAGGTATATGAAAAGAATATATTTTCTTCTTATATTAATATTAGTATTAATAGGATGTAGAATGCCTCAAAAACAGGATATTATATCTGAGACAGGAACTGTTAAATATATTGATTTAGAAGGTGGATTTTTTGGAATAATTGGTGATAGCGGTAAAAACTATGATCCAATTAATTTAAGCGCAGAGTTTCAAAAGGATAACCTAAGAGTAAGTTTTGATGCGAAATTTCGTGAAGATATGGTTAGTATTCATATGTGGGGAACAATAATTGAAATAGTAAAAATAGAAAAATTAGATTAATATTGTTATGCATCCTAAATTAATACATTTAAATATTTTTATTAATATTATATAGTATGTATGTTAGACTTATTATTTTTAAAAAAGCCCACCTTTATAATTTGTGATAAAATAATCATTACAAAGTCTATTTATTTTATATTACTTCAGACTTTCTGGTTTTATAACTATACTAATTTTAAACCTGGCTGGGTAGAAGTAGCAGCTATATTAATTTAGATGTAGAAGTGGGACAATTATTTTAAAATCTCAGATTTCACTTTTCTAATCATCTTTGGTTGAGTCCCTCTAAAATATAGCTCATTCACAAAAGTAAAGCTCATATACTATTATGTTTAAATTACGTTTATAAAAAATTATAAATTTTTATAATTTGTTTTATTTCAAAGATCTTTATATAAATTTGGTTTTGAATTTATCTATTTGCTGATTAATATAGAGGTGGGAAGATAGGGACAGATATGAAAAAGTTTGTAACTTACGTTTTGATGGGATACTACCTCCTGTTGGAAATGATAGTAACATTTCCAATATTTCTGTTTAATCTATTTTTTAAAAGACAGAAAAAAGACGGTGTAGTTTTTGTTGTTGATAGCTTTTATCCAACACATATTGGTGGGCTTGAATGTGCTGGTCGTGATTTAGCAACTGGCTTGGTAGAAAAAGGATGGAAGGTGGAAATTCTAACAAAAGATGATGAATTTCGAGCCAGATCTAAAGAAATATACCAAGGTTATTATTTGACTCGTTTTGGACCTATTGGTATAGAATCCTGGTATTTTACACTATGTGTTTTTCTTTGGCTTCTAAGAAATTTTTGTGATTATGAAAGTATATATTTCTTAAATTACTCATATTCAAAAAATAGAAAAAGCATATATATACCACAGACAGCTGTTGCATGGTTTTTTAAGACCATACTTAATAAATATACAGTCTTAAGATTAACAGGTGGAACAGTGGAGCGAACTCCTCAACATTTACATCACACATTATCACCGTTTAAATGGAACTTATACTGTAACTCAGTTTCACTTTTTACTTCATTATCTAAGGATGAGTATGATTTTCTAATTTCTAAAGGATTGAAAAATAAAACAATAAAGGCATTTAATGGTATAGATGTAAATTTATATAATATGTCTGCTCTGAAAAAAGTAAAAAGAAAGAAAGAATTAAAAATAGATGAAGATAAGGTAGTAGTTGGGTTTATTGGTCGATTTACTGCAAGAAAGGGTGCAGATTTGCTACTTAAAGTATGGAAGCAAATAAGACCAGAAAATGCATTATTAATTTTAATAGGAACAAGTCAGAAAGATATGGTACAGAAGTCAAGTGCAGATGAGGTTAGAGAACTTGTAAAGGATTGTGGTGATTCTGCAATATTTCTTGGTAGAAAGGATGATCCCTGGAATTATTTGGGTATTTTTGACATAATGGTTTGTCCATATAGAGTTCGGGAGGGAATGAGTAATACAATCCTTCAAGGTATGGCAGCAAAAAACATCATTATTGCCTCAGAAATTCCAGGTATTATTGGTTTTCTTAAGTCAGGTTATGACTCTATACTTTTTCCAGAGGATAATAAAGTGGCACTTGAAAAAATTCTTAGAGAGGTAATAGATAATGTAGAAAAATATCGTTACCTTGCAGAAAATGCATTTGATCATGTCAAAAGTGAGTTCCAATTGGACAAAGTCATTGATTTTCACCATCAAATCTTTAAAAGAGATATATAGTATCTTTTCTTGAAACAAGCCCTATTAATAAATATTTAATATCCTTTTCTACCTTCTTAAATCATTCTTAATATATTCTCAAATTAAAATAAATTGCACAATAATTGCAAGATATAATAACAAAAGGAGTGAGTTAAAAACTGCTCCTATTTTTATTTGAAAAAAGGGGGGTATCTAAATTTAAAAACAAATTTTACATAAGGCTATTTAAAAAGATACAATAATGATATTTGAGTCTGTAATTAGCATTATAAATTATTTTTATTATATTTAAATAGTGAGGGGAGATAAATGTGTGATACATTAGTAGCTATGCAGAGTTATACTACCAATAATAGTATAATCTTTGCTAAGAATTCGGATAGAGAACCTGATGAAGTTCATGAATTAATGCACTATCCTACAAAGGAGTATGAAGAAGGTGAAAGGGTAAAGTGCACATATATAGAAATACCGCAGGTTAGAAAAACTTATGAAGTTATTTTAGCGAAACCTTTCTGGATATGGGGATGTGAAATGGGTGTTAATGAAAATGGAGTTGTAATTGGAAATGAGGCAATATTTACTAAAATTCCTCATGAAAAGAAAAAAGGTCTCATTGAAATGGACTTAATAAGATGCGCTCTGGAAAGAAGTAAAAATTCAGATATGGCAGTTGAAGTAATTGCAAATCTTTTAAAAAGATATGGACAAGGTGGGATTTGTGGATATCGGGATAAGAAATTTAAATATCATAATTCCTTCTTAATAGCCGATTTTAATTCTGCAAAAGTTATGGAATGTTATGGTAGAGAATGGGCAGTGAAGGAGATAAAAGATGCTTATTCTATTTCAAATTGTATTAGCATAGAAGATGATTATGACTATAACTCAGATAATTTTGGGGAATATGCAAAGAGTAAAAACTGGATAAGTAGAAAAAGAATAAAAGGTTATGAAAAATTAAATCCAAAAGAAGTCTATACCTCACATCTTTTTACACATTTTTCAGCTGCTAAAAAAAGAAAAAATCGTTCTTTTGAATTGATGAAAAAGATGAGATATATAAATTTTCACTAAGCTGTTTTAAAAGAGCTCAGGATTTTACAGATAAATGGATAGATAAATTATCAAAAGTAAAAGGAAGGAAAATATTCTTTTACACTAACTACTGGAACAAATTATCAAGAAGAAATAGATTATTATAATCTTTTTAATCTCCACCAGCTTATAAGAAATAGGATTCCTGCAATTAAAAAAGGTATTCCACTAGTTAACACTGCAAAAATTTTGTTATGACCTGCCGAAATATATGAGAATATACTTAAAGCAATAGCTCCTAATGTAGTTAAAAATCCACCAATACCTTCCCGAAACCAAGCTATGATAACACCAATAACTACAATAGCAATCAAGAATCCTAAAACTGTTCCCTCTAATTTAGCTTCAGGCGTAGGCTCAACTCCAAGTTTGGATTCCATAATCGTTGATAAAGTCAGTGCAAGAACCCAGAATGCTCCTGATATAGAGCCTAAAATCCGAGATGTCCAGCGTATTACTTTTGTTGTTTTATCAATAGTTTTTTTATTATTTACCATAAATACATTTCCTTTCTACCTAATCTAAAATTGTTATCATTCTTCCTATTTCATAAAATTAAGCATGATATTATATTATAGGAGATTTTATTATATATATTCTTAATCTTTTTCAATTATATAAAAAATAAATATAAAAGCAGTAGGTTTTTAAAAAATCTACTTATAATATTTTTTCTCTTTTTTATTTTAATCTGTTAATCTCCTCTATGACTTACTTCATAAAAAATTGATATTATTTATAAAAAATTGATAAAAATTTTTTGACAGGATTTGAAAAATATGATATTTTGGTATTAAAAATACCAAAAAAGAAGCAAAATTGGTATTATAAATACCAAAAAGTGAGAAAAATGGAAATTATAAAACGTTATTTCAAAGGCTCAAAAAATAGCTATTTTCTTTTTGGACCCAGAGGAACAGGAAAAACCACTTGGTTAAAGATGAATTGTAGAGATGAACTGATCATTGATCTTTTGGATCCAGGTATATATCGTAGATATAAAGCTCGACCTGAACGAATAAAAGAGATAATTGAAGGAAATCCTGACAAGAAAATTGTAATAATCGATGAAGTTCAAAAAGTTCCTGAATTATTAGATGTTGTACATTTAATTATGGAAGAGAAACCGAAATTGCAATTTATTCTCACTGGTTCAAGTGCTCGTAAAATAAGGCAAAAAGGAGTTGACCTTCTCGCAGGAAGAGCGATTGTACGCTCTCTTCACCCCTTTATGGCTTCTGAATTGAAAGAGAAATTCGATCTTAAAAAAGCTCTTTATATAGGTTTAGTCCCTTTAGTTGTCTCAGCTCAAAATCCTGAAGATACACTTAATGCTTATATTACTCTTTATATGAAAGAAGAAATTCAGATGGAAGGGTTAGTTAGAAATATTGGAGATTTTGCAAGGTTTTTGGAAGCTATAAGTTTTTCCCATGGAGCAATCCTTAACACCAGCAATGTAGCCAGAGAATGCGAAGTTAAAAGAGAGACTGTGCAAGGTTATATAAAGGTTCTTTATGATTTGTTAATGGCTTATTCTTTACCTGTTTTTACGAAAAGAGCAAAACGGACTGTTGTTCAACATCCAAAATTTTATTTTTTTGATGCTGGTGTATTCCGTACAATAAGACCAACTGGTCCTCTTGATCAACCTGGTGAAATTGATGGACCTACTCTTGAAGGTCTTGTTGCCCAACACATCAGAGCATGGATTGATTACAGTCACTCATCTTATAAATTTTACTATTGGAGAACAAAAGCTGGAACTGAAGTTGATTTTATAATATATGGTAAAGAAGGTTTTTGGGCAATAGAGGTCAAAAACACAAAAAATATTCGTAGGAATAAATTACGGTCTTTAAAAACATTTTATCATGATTATCCTGAATGCAATCCTATATTTGTTTATAGAGGAAATGAAAAACTATTAATTGATAATATACTATGTATCCCTTGTGGAACTTTTTTAAAAAGTATTAAGCCTGACAAACCCCTTTCTTAGTTAATTTGTATAAAGTCTTTAAGCTTGTCAACTAAACTCCCGAAGTGTCTATTCAAGATAAAAATTTAAGAGACTTATTTCTTTTTTGATCTCTGCCAGCTTATACTCAAAACTGTTAATAATAAATATATATATACTTATTAAGTTAGAAAAAATCTAACTAGCTAATAACTAACCTCTGAACTTCTTTAGTCTCACTTACTATCTTTGTTATTCCCATTGCTTTAAGCATTTGGAAAATAATACTAAGGATCCCAGTTGGTATCCAGAATAAAAGACGGGTAATTGTTACCAAAGGCATAAATAGACCCAAAGATATTGCTATAGGGATAAACTTCTCATAGGACTTAATTCGTTCTGTGAAATTGTTTATCATTTTATTGAGTTCCTCTCTCAATTCAGCGATTGCCAATCTTCGCTGTGATGTTGGCAATTCTTCTCCAACGCGCTTCTCCATCTGCTCCATTAATTTCTCAATATAAAACTCAGGAATTGAAAAACCTTCCTCTTTTATATACTCCGAGTAGCCAAAGTAAAGGTTACCACAAACTAAAAGAATAAGAGCTATAGTCAAAATAGCCTGTCCTTCACTTATGGGACTTACAGAGAACTTGATTCGTTGAGTCATCTCTTTTGCAACACTAACGGTATAGAATATTGCTATCAGGATATATATTAATACTAATATGCAACTTCCTATTGTCACATCCCATCCCATTAACATAGCCAATCCAGATAATGCAAATGCTATTATTCCAGTCCAAATAGGTCTTACTAATACTGCTATCAAGCCAGAACTTACCAGCACAGCAAACAAGGCTAAAAGAAACCACAATAATAATATTAAGAGTTCTTTTGAGGGGGAAAGTATCAAATCATAGGATTGTCTAAATTGCTTACAGATTGTTCCGAAAAAATATCCAGCACCAATCAGTAATATAATAAAGAATGATACCTTAAACCATTTACCTATATTTTTATTCTCACCTTTACTCATTTTACTAAACTCCTTTCCTATAGAATGTTTTTTATAAGAATATTTCCTATGTATATTTATAGACAAGATTATAATATATAATCTGTACTATTAGGGATAGAAATTTACAATTTAATAAAACTTCTTCCAATTAAAGGTCTATAATTAAACCTGCTCTTGAGTAAAGCTAAAAGACTTGATGTTAACCTATACTGTTAACAATTCATATAATTTTTTTCTAATTGTTACTTGATTTTGATTCTTGACGTCTTAACTACAGTAGAGTATATTGAAAAAGATTCAAAGAGTCAATAATTAAAGGGGGTTAAAGAATGAGTACTGAGTCTTCTAAAATAATTCATAAAAAAGAATTAAAAAGGTTTCATTATAAAGTTAAACCAATTGAGAAAGGATATAATAATCGAACATTATATGTAAATCTTTCTAATAATGAGATTTTAAGCAAGCCAGTTACTGAAGAAATGAAAAAAATATTTATTGGTGGGCGGGGTTTTGATCTGTGGTTGTTATGGAACTCTATAGATAAGGAAACAAAATGGGACGATCCAAAGAATGAGTTATGTATAGCGTGTGGACCCCTTGGTGGTAATCCACTTTATCCGGGTAGTGGTAAAAGTATAGTTGTTACGATTTCCCCATTGACCCAGTCAGTTATGGACTCTAATGTTGGTGGCTATTTTGGTTCATATCTTAAATTCGCAGGATGGGATGTATTAGAAATTCAAGGTAAGGCTGAAAAAGATGTTGTTATAGTAATAGATGGTGATGAGGGTATCATAAGTATTGAGAGTGCAGAAAATTTTCCAGATAATACATACGTTCTTGGTAAATTTCTCGGTAAACATTATGGTGAAAAAAACCTTAAAGCTATTTCAACTGTAACAGCTGGATCAGGAGCGAAAAACAGTTTAATGGGTTGTCTTAACTTTTCCTTTTATGATACTGTTCGTAAAACATTCCGTTATAAGCAGGCAGGTCGAGGTGGTACCGGGACTGTTTTTAGGAATAAGAATATAAAGGCAATTGTTGTTAAATTTTCAAAAGTTACTTCAGATATAAATCATCCTGCTGATAAAGAGAGAGTAAAAAAGATTGGCAGAACATATATAAAAGAGATAAAAACATTAGACCCCAAGCAAAATGAAATGGCTAAGGTAGGAACCTCATATCTAGTAACTATAATGAATGATTTTGACCTCCTTCCAACTAATAACTTTAAATTTGGAAGTCACCAAGATGCAGTAAATCTTGGTAAAGAGGCATATAGAAAAAGGTTTCATCCAGGTTTTGATGGTTGCTGGATAGGTTGTCCAATAGCATGTGCTCATACTGTAAAAGATTTTGTCTTAAAAACAGGTCCATCTAAAGGAGAAGCTGTATGGGTAGATGGTCCTGAGTATGAAACAATAGCGGGTTGTGGTTCCAACTGGGGAATTTTTGATCCAGATTTTCTAATAGAGCTCAATTTTTATTGTGATACCTATGGTTTAGACACTATTTCTTTGGGAACTGCATTAGCATTTACTATGGAGTGTTACGAAATGGGTCTCATAGATAAAAAAGTCACTGGAGGTTTAGACCTTTATTTTGGCAACAGGGAAGCTGCTTTAGAAATTGTACATCAGATGGCAAGGGGAGAAGGTTTTGGTACTATTGTTGGTCAAGGTATAAGACGCATGAAAGATATATTTAAAAAAGAATATGGAGCAGATCCTGATATCATGCAGGATATAGGAATGGAAACTAAAGGGTTAGAGTTTTCAGAATATATAACTAAGGAATCTCTGGCACAACAGGGTGGTTATGGTCTTGCATTAAAGGGTCCACAACATGATGAAGCATGGTTAATATTTTTAGATATGGTTCATAATCTAATGCCTACTTTTGAGCAAAAAGCAGAGTCTCTCTTCTGGTTTCCGATGTGGAGGACTTGGTTTGGTCTTAATGGTCTTTGCAAGCTTCCCTGGAATGATGTAATACCTGAAGATAATTTTGAGACTCCTGAGCCAGCAAAAGTTATGAGGCATGTTCAATGGTATGCTGATTACTTTTCAGCTGTTACAGGGATAGATGTAAAACCTGATGATTTAATAAAGATGAGTGAGAGAGTTTACAACTTTCAAAGAGTATTTAACTTAAGGCAAGGTTTTGGAAAAAGAGGACATGATGACATACCATATAGAGCTATGGGACCTGTTACTATTGAGGAATATGAATCAAGACAGGATAGGTATGACAAGCAACTTAAAGAGTTGAATATTATGGATCCTGAAGGAAAGAGTACTGAAGAGAAGATTAAAGCTCTAAGAGAATACAGGGAGAAACAGTATGAAATGCTCAAAGATGCTGTTTACAAACGTCGTGGCTGGACTCCTGAAGGGGTACCAACAATTGAAAAGGTTAAAGAATTAGGAATAGATTTCCCTGAAGTTGTGGAAATAATATCAAAATACCAATAAACTCAAATGTTATCAAGTTCAAATAAGATGAAGTCAAAGAGCACAAACATATGAAATCTGTTATTGGGAAAAAAGCTGAATTAATGATAGAGTACTGATTTAATAAGTTAACATAAAACTTATTGATTTGTTTTTAATAGATTTTTAAATAGTTTCAGATAATTATATAAATGTTCAGTGATAAGAAAGTTATTCCTGACATACTCTTTTGCTTTCTCTCCCATTTTTTTTGAAATCTCAGGATTTTTTAATAGAAAAATTATCTTTTCAGCACATTCATTTATATTATTTACTAAAAATCCATTTACTCCATTAATTATCTGTATAGGTATTCCTCCAACATTTCCACCTATAACTGGCTTACTCTTCCATAATCCTTCTGTTACTGTGAGCCCAAATCCTTCTCTTATTGATTTCTGAATGATTATATCTGAGGTTACTTGAAAAGCATTTATTTCTTTATTCCCTACACCATCTAAATTAGTTAATAGAAAAATATCCGGGTCTTCTCCAGCATGAGATTTTGTCTTTTCATAATATTCTATTCCTTCTGGATCATCAGTTGCCATAGAACCCGCCATAACTAATTGCACATTTGGAAATTTCTTTTTAACAATTTTATAAGTATCAATAAC
Source organism: Candidatus Humimicrobiia bacterium (assembly GCA_049647085.1). Lineage (GTDB taxonomy): Bacteria > Actinomycetota > Humimicrobiia > JAHJRV01 > JAHJRV01 > JAHJRV01. The sequence continues at coordinate 205,937 of JBARXA010000007.1, forward strand.
ACCTAAAGGATCTTTCCAAGGATCAAATCTTGATACCTGAAGTATTATCGGATGAGATGTATCTATTCCATAATTTTCAGTTATTTCTTTACTTTTATTAAATTCTAAGGGGTCATTTTTTTCTGCTAATGGGTCAATTGATGGGGTGATTGTATTTATTTTTTCTTTACTTAAACCCCCCTTAGCATAATCTTTAAGAGTGAATATATAAGAATCATAGATCTCAATATAAGGTTTGATAAAGTTCCAGAAATTCATGTTTTTATTTGATAAATCAATATGGCATCTCCATATCCATATTCCTGTATAAGGTTTTAAAAAGTGATAAATAGCAGCTGGTTGAGGGTCATGAATTACAATAAAATCATAATCACCTTCAAATTTTTCTGCATTCTTCTTATTGTATTTAAGGTAAATATCTTTCATTTCATTGCTGAGTTTTATTTTCATACCTTGAAGAGCGTTATGAAAAGCCTTTGTAACATTGAAAAATTTTTCATCGCCATGGATTATTCTCCATTCTGCATCAAGACCGATATCTCTCATTAATGGAACTAAAGCTTGTAAAATCTCAGCTACCCCTCCACCATAAGCAGTAGAATTTACATGCAAAACTTTTAAACCTTTTAGATTAGATGAGTAATTTTTAATCTTTTCAATTTTTTCTTTACTAACTATATTTACATATGAATCAAGGGATTTCTTCTTAATTTCAACAAGTGGTAAACTTTTCAATATATTAACCTCCAATAATTATTGCTCTTATATATATTCTAGGAATCTATAAATTTTAGTATGTAGGGCAACCCTTTAGAGTTGCTTACTTTCGCAAGGCTAAAGATTTGCCCTACTTATTAGCATTTTTTTATCCTTTAACTGAGCCTGCCAGAATTCCGCGTACAAAATATCGTTGTAGAGAGAAGAATATAATCAAAGGTAGTATCATAGAGATAAATGCTGCGGCTGTAAGTAAATGCCAATTTTGACCTAATGAGTTAACTAAACTACTTAATCTAAGTGTGAGTGGTGCTACTTTCTCAGTTCCTCCTAAATATATTAGTGCTACAAGTAGATCATTCCAGACCCATAGAAATTGAAATATTGCAAGTGAAGCTAATGCAGGAACAGATAAGGGCAATGCTAATTTAAAGAAAGCAGTACTGTGTGATGCACCATCAAGAAAAGCTGACTCAAAAATATCTTTTGGAAGAGCACCGAAGAAGTTACGAAGTAAATATACAGCAAACGGTAAACCATAACCTGTATGTGCTAACCAGATTCCAATGAAAGTACCCGATAATCCTAATCTGTTATATACTCTTAAAATGGGAATTAATGTCATCTGAAGAGGAACAACCAATAAACCCACCACAATTACAAATATTACCTGCCTGCCTGGAAATTCCATACGGGCAAAAGCATAAGCTGCAAATGCAGCTATCATTATGGGAATAATTGTTGAAGGGATGGTTATAATTAAGCTGTTAAGAAATGCACGCCCCAGCCCACTTGCTGTAATTACTTGAACATAATTTTCTAAAGAGTACTGAGTGAAGTCAAATGGATGTTGAAAGACTGTCCACCAACCAGAGCTCATTACATCATTTCTGACTCTAAATGAACTTATAAGTAGTCCTACAGAGGGCATAAGCCACATAAGGCTTATAAAAATAATAACAATATGAAGTAAGGGACGTGAAAATAATCTTGCGATTTTCTTATTCATCGTATAGCCTCCTGTTCTCTGAATCTCCGGATATTAACTATCATAATTGGAATAATAGCTACTAATAGAATCACTGCAATAGCACTTGCATGTCCGAAATTCTTAAAGTGAAACATCTCTTTAAACATTCTGTTAGCAACAACTTCAGTTCCAAATTCACCATTTGTCATGACATAAACTATATCAAAAACCTTGAGAACATTTATTATCATTGTTGTAGTGACAACCGCGATTGTAGGTTTCATCACTGGAAGAATGATACGCCAAAAAACCTGTAATTCATTAGCTCCATCTACGCGTGATGCTTCTAAAAGCTCTTTTGGTATTCCTTTATATGATGCTGATAAAATAACCATACAGAAACCTACCCATATCCATACTCCTGCAAAGATAAGTGCAAAGTTATTTACTGTCTTATTAATTAGCCATCCAACTGGTTCTAAATTAAAAGTCTTACTTAAAACTGCATTTAAGATTCCAATTTGAGGTGAGCCTGCAGGTCTGTATGCATATATAAATTTCCAAATAACACCAGCACCTACAAAAGATATAGCCATTGGTAAAAAGATTATAGATTTTGCTACAGACTCATATTTGACTCGATCAAGAAGAATTGCAAGAATTAATCCCAGCGATACTGTAAAAGCTGTAAATACGACTAACCAGATAAGATTGTTTCTAAATGCAAGGAGCATGCCCTTATTAGTGAAAGCGAATATATAATTACTGAGACCTACAAATGATTTTGATTTTTTATCTAAAAAACTTAAAAACAATGTGTTAACAGTTGGATAAACTAAGTAAAATGCCAATATCAATAATGTTGGTGTTATATAAAGCCACGCCCATATATTTGTCTTCTTCATGATAATTTTTCCTTTAAAACAAACTATTTATATCTTTAATAAGATGATTAAGGCAATCCACAATTAAGTGGATTGCCTTAACATAGTTCATAGTGTCAGTAGTTATTTGTAAGCTTCAACAGAACTGGCTTCAATGTCTCCGAGAACAGTATCTAGATCTTCACCACCAACATAATCCAAAGTTCCTGACCAGAAGGATCCAGCACCAACAGCTGCAGGCATAAGGTCTGAAGCATCAAAGCGGAAGACCTCAGCTTTTACTACCATATCTGCCATCTTTTTAGTAAGTTCATCAGGATAGGAATCAAGACTAACTTCTTTACTAGGTGAGATGAATCCACCTAGACCAGCCCATATTTCTTGAGGTTGAGCGGAAGCAAGATATTTCATTAGTTCACGAGCTTCTGGTGTATCATTAAACATAACAATCAAGTCAGCTCCACCCAAAACCGGTGTTCCATATGCTAGATCAATTGGTGGAAATGGGAAGAAGTCATAATCAGTTATGGCTTCTACTCCTTCTGGGAAAAAGCCAGTTATAAAGCTAGCCTGACGGTGCATGTAAGCTCCAGGAGGATCTGTGAATAGTGAGGCAGGTGCATCTCCAAAGTTAGAAGTAAGTGTTCCTGTAGTACCGCCATATTGATAATCCTCTTTACCAACTATTTCACCAAATGTTTCCCAAGCAGTCTTAACTGCTGAATCTGTCCATGGAATTTCATGATTAACCCATTTGTCGTAAACATCTGGACCAGCTGTTCTAAGCATGATATCTTCAATCCAGTCAGTAGCTGGCCATCCACTTGCAGCTCCACTTTCAAAACCTATTGCCCAGGGAGTTTTACCATCAGAAACAGTTTTATCAGAAAGAGCTATTAATTCATCCCATGTTGTTGGAATATTATACCCTCCATCTGCAAAGGCTGTGGGATTATACCAGATCAGACTCTTATTAGCTACCTTATAGAAGATTCCGTATAGAGTACCATCATAACTTGCTAAATCTAACCAGGCTTTTGCATAATTTGTATTTAATTTGTCCATATCCATAAATTTACTAATGTCAACAAGGTTACCATCTTTGGCTAACTCATACATTTGACCTGGGTTTGGTAATATTGCCAAGTCTGGTGGATTTCCTGCTTCAACTCTTGTGGTGAGAACAGCTGCTAAATCTCGTGTACCCTCAAATGCCATACCAATACCTGTTTCATCTGTGAATGGGAATACTGCTTCCTGAAAGTTGGATAGCTCATCGCCTCCCCATACACCAAGAACAGTCACAGCTCCTTTAGGTTTCTCTTCAGTAGCTGGGGCACAAGACATTGTAAATGTCATCAACAATATCAACATTATTAGTGGTATTAATACCTTTTTTCTCATTTTTCCTCCTTAATTTTATTTTACAATACCAATTAATAGAGATTTATTTAAATTCTATATAATCACCTCCCATTTCTAAAATGATAAAATTTATTATTTTATAATTATTTTAATTTATTTGTTTTTATAAAATTTTTTTAATAATGAAATTTTATAAATTATTGGATTAAAATATTAAATTTTAAAAATTGAGTTTAAATTTATTTTAAATTACAACCACATGATTTTCTTATAACTAAATGTGTTTCCAGGATAAATTTTTTATTATTGTTTTCATTACTTTCGATATTATCTATAAGAAGGTTAGCTGCATTTTTTCCAATCTCAAATCCAGGTAAATTAATAGTTGTGAGAGGAGGGTCAACATATTCTGATAGATTCACATTATCAAATCCTACTAATGCAATATCTTGTGGTATTTTAATACCCCTTTTCTTTAATGCATCCATTACACCAAAAGCTACTACATCAGAGGCTACAAAAACTGCAGTTGGCAATTTTTTAATAGACAACAGTTTCTGCATAGCATCAAAACCACTTTGTGGTGTGAAATTTCCTATGCCTACAAGCTTTTCATCATAAGTTATAGAATTTTTTTGTAAAGCCTTCTTATATCCGAGTAATCTTAATTCACTTGCTGTGTAATTAAGTGGAGCATTGGTAATAATAGCAATCCTTTTATGACCATGAGATATTAGATGTTGTACCGCCTTTTTTGCTGCCTTTACATTATCTATGTCGGAACAACTAAAACTATCATCATTTATCTGACCCATTAATACAATTGGGAAATCTTCTTCTTTTAGTTTGTAAAGTTCCTCATCATTTGATCGGGGACCTGAAAGAATTATTCCATCTATTCTCTTTTCTCTAACCATATGATAATAAGTATCTTTCTTAGTTACTTCTTCAATATATTGGAGAAGAATCTTATAACCTCTTTTTTGTGCAACTGTGCTCACACCTAAAATGACTCGGGGGAGAAAGGCATCAGAAAATACACTTTCTAATTGTTGACATAAAATTAAACCTATTGTTTTTGTCTTGTTTTTAACAAGGCTTGTAGCTATTGCGTGGGGATAGTAATCTAGCTCTTTAGCGATGTCTAAAACTTTTTGACGAGTACCTTCAGGTATTTTTACATCTGTCCGATTATTTAGAACAAAGGAAACTGTAGTCCTGGATACGCCTGCTAATTTAGCAATATCTTTTGTAGTAGGGTATTTCTTCATAATTAAAAATAAATGAATTAAATATTAACACGTTTAAAAATCAATGAATTAAATATTAACACGTGTTAATTATATAATATAAAATATTTTTATGTCAATTTAATTAAACTTTTATGAAATAGATCTATTATTATTTTTACTTTATTTCGCATAGAATTTTATATAGAATTTTTAAAAATAAAAAGAATTAGAATTTTTTAAATGTCAATAGGATTTGAAAATTATATTTATTTTATAAGACAATTTGAATATTAAAGCTAATGTAACTATATTGATTTATAATAAGAAAAGAAATTAATAAAATGAATACTTAGAATAAAAATAATATAAGATTTTTATATGTTTTTTGTTTAATTAGCACACATTATGAAAAAAGATTTATATAAGTTAACTTTCAAAAAATTTAATAATTTGATAAAATACACTGTTTTTATTTTTCTTGTGATATTGATTTGTTTTAGTTTAACTGGTTGTGAGAGTTTCAAAAAAGCTTTAGAAGGTCCAAAACCAGAACCAGTTGTAGATAATTTTTTTAAAAGTCTAATAAATAAAGATTACTCGAAAGCTTATTCTTATTTATGTGAAGAAAATAAGGAGCTATTTTCTTCAGAAGATTTTATAAAAAAAATGCAGGATTTTCAGGAAATAATTAGATATGAAATTTTGTCTTCAAATGTTGGATATAAGAATTCAAAAGTTACAGTAAATCTAACAACTCTTTCATATGATGAAGAAGAGATAAAAGAAATTGAAGTCCCGTTGATAAAGGAAGAAGATGAATGGAGAATTGTTTTTTTTGATATTGAGTTTGAAAAATAAAAATTTAAATATAAAATTTTTAAATATAAATTTACTTTTTAATTTTTATAGTAATTAGTTTTTTCATTTTACTATAATTCATCTAATATTTTAAAAGTCATATATTATTTAATTTTTATGGAGTTATAGTGATAAAAATACTTTTTATAGGAGATATTGTGGGAAAATCTGGGAGGAAAGCTGTAAAGGAGATTCTTCCAAAGTTAAAAAGCGAGAATAATATATTTTTAACCATAGCTAACGGTGAAAATTTAGCTGGTGGAGTTGGTATAACGCCAAGCCTTGCCCGGGAGATAAGATCCTATGGAGTTGATGTAATAACAACTGGAAATCATGTCTGGAGAAGAAAGGAAATAGAACCCTTTTTAAACATAGCAGGTTATTTATTAAGACCTGAAAACTATCCTCCAGGGAACCCTGGTAGGGGATATTTAAAATTAACTAAAGAGGGTGTAAATATTGCAGTAATAAATCTATGTGGAAGAGTTTTTATGGGACCTTTAGGGAATTTAGATTGTCCTTTTAGAACAGCAGACCGGTTGATTAAAGAATTAGAAGATAAAGTATCTGTAATAATTGTTGATATACATGCTGAAGCAACTTCAGAAAAAACAGCTATGGGATGGTATTTAGACGGAAGAGTTAGTGCAGTTATTGGTACTCACACGCATGTTCAAACTTCTGATGAGAGAATATTGTCTAATAAAACAGCATATATAACAGATGCAGGAATGGTTGGTTCAATTGATTCAATTTTGGGTGTAAAAAAAGAAAAGGTTATTAAGATGTTTTTAACTCAGAGACCCATGTCCTTTTCTGTATTGAAGAAAAATATTATTTTAAATTCCGTAATTATTGAATTAGATGAAAAAACAGGAGAAGCATCTTCTATAAGAAGAGTAAATATTCCTCATATTACTATAGGGAGCAACTGATTTGGAAAGAGTGATAAATTTTATTTTTGGAGTTCATAACCATCAACCAGTTGGAAACTTACCTCATATTTTTGAAGATTCATATCAAAAAGCATATTTCCCATTTTTGAAGATTTTATATAAGCATCCAACAACAAAGTTTACCATTCACAACTCTGGTATATTGCTTGAGTGGATAGCAAAGAAACATCCTGAGTATATTTCTATACTAAAAGAGATGGTAGATAGAGGACAAGTGGAGATAAAAACTGGGGGATTTTATGAGCCAATACTTCCCATAATACCTGATGAAGATAGATATGTTCAGATAGAAAAATTGACCAAATATATTGAAGAATTAACAGGATATGTCCCAACAGGTATGTGGTTGACTGAGAGAGTCTGGGAACCACATCTTGCTCAAGTATTATCAAAAGCAAAAATAAAGCATGTCTCTGTAGATGAGTCACATTTCAAACTGACAGGATTTTCCAAGCAACAACTAAGGGGTTATTTTATTACAGAGGAACAGAATAATAAATTAGCCATTTTTCCAATTAGCAAAGATCTTCGTTATTTAATTCCCTTCTCTCCAGTTTCCAAAATAATTGATTATTTTAAAGAAATAGCATCTGAGAATAAGAGAAATCTAGTGGTTTTGGATGATGATGGTGAAAAATTTGGAGGTTGGCCAAATACCCATAAGTGGATATATGAGGATGAATGGCTTGAGCAATTTCTTACTGCTTTAGAAAGTGAAAGTTCATGGATAAAGCTTTACACATTTTCTGAATTTATGGAAAAGTTCCCACCTCTGGGAAGAGCATATCTTCCGACTGCTTCATATCCAGAGATGCTCGAGTGGTCTGGTGGTTTTTGGAGAAATTATCTTGTTAAGTATCCTGAAATTAATAATATGCAGAAGAAAATGTTTTATCTTTCAAAATGGGCAAGAGAGGTTGGAAATAAAAAGGCTTATGAACATGTACTTGCCAGTCAGTGTAATGATGTATATTGGCATGGAATTTTTGGTGGTGTATATATTCAATCCATGAAAATGGCATTATATCGTCATATGATTGAAGCTGAAAGATTATTAGAAGAACAATCTCATAATAACGAAATGTTTCTGAATAAAAAGGTTTTTGATTTCAATTTAGATGGTCATGATGAGGTGATATTATCTAATAAATTTTTAGGTGTATATATAACTCCTTATAATGGTGGAACTGTATTTGAATTGGACTATAAGCCAAAACCTTTCAATCTAATTGCTACTTTAGCAAGGAGAGAGGAATCTTATCATAAAACAATAAAGGAAAAAGCAAAAGAGAATAAGTCCAAAGAGAGTGAAATTAAAGAGGATGAGTTCAGGGGCAGTAAGACTGAAGAGAAAGAAGAAGGCATAACTACAATTCATCATACAGAAGCTTTAAAGGGAGAGGATCTTAAAAAATTCTTAAATTATGATAAGTGTCCTAACTATAGCTTTAGAAATTATATCCTCCCTAATGATACTAATATCGATTCTTTTCAAAGAAGGGAAGCTCAACAGTTTGGAAATTTCTCTAATGGAGTATACTCATTTCAACTTATAGAAAATGGAGTAAAACTTAATAGAGAAGAGAGAATTTTTATTCAAGGCAATGAAAGTTTTATAAATATTAAAAAAAGATATGAAATTGAGAAGGAAAACTCTATTCTTAAAGTTAATTACCTAATAGAAAATAAGGGACAAACAAGTTTATTATCTATTTTTGCTGTAGAGCAATTTTTTTCAATGTTAAGTGGTTATGATGAAAATGCTGTAAAATATCATATTCCAGAAGTTGAATTAGAAGATAAATGTATGGCAAGTTATGGCGAGATAAAAAATATAGGTGAAGTTATAATAGAAAACTATCTTGAAGGATTTAATATAATACTAAAATTTACCCCAGAAGCAAATGTTTGGAGATTTCCTATCGAGACAGTTTCTCAATCTGAAGCGGGAATGGAGAGAACATATCAAAGTTCAGCTGTAGTTCCAAATTGGAGACTTAAATTAGAACCAAATCAGACCTTCTCAGCACAAATATCATTAAAGATATCAAACATATCTTAATAATAAAAAATAAACTTATATTTTTTGTCTCATTTTGAAGAGGTCCTGACTGTCATTGCGAGGGACAAAGTCCCGAAGCAATCTCATTAAAAAGTAAGGAGTATAGAAGGATTATTCTATGTTGGGTAAAAGAAAATCAGAATATCCACTTCATATTGCTTTTATTTGGCATATGCACCAGCCATGGTATTTAAATAGTGATAGTAGTATTGGGGGTGGTGACATTGCTTTCCTTCAAGGGAATAAGGGGCATTCACTTAACAATGTCGCCTTTCTTCCATGGGTTAGACTGCATTCAATTAAAGATTATCTGGACATGGTTACAATTTTAGATAACTATCCTAATATAAAACAGACTTTTAATTTAGTTCCTTCATTAGTGAAGCAAATAGAACTGATTTCTGACGAAGAAATTAGTGATAAATATTTAGATATTAGTTTGAAACCTGCATCAAAACTTACAATAAAGGAAAAAAGGTTTATACTCGATTGGATGTGTCCCCCCAACAATATTAAAAGGATTTCGAATTATGAGCAATATAAGAAGATTTTAATTAAAATAGAAGATTTAAAAAGAAGTTTTAAGGTAGGAAGTTTAAAAAGAAATCTAAAAGGTTCTTTATCTATCATAAACAAACTAACTGAGCAGGAATATAGGGATCTCCAAGTATGGTTTGATCTTTCCTGGTTTGATCCAGTGTATATAAATAATAATTATTTCTTAAGCAGACTTGTCAAAAAAGGTAAATGTTATAGTGAGGAAGAGAAGAAAAGCCTCTATGATGAGCAACTTAAAATTGTAAAAAGAATAATTCCAAAATATAAGCAAATGGGGGAGCAAAAAAGGATTGAAATCATAAGTTCTCCTTATTATCATCCAATATTACCCCTTTTAATAGATAATAAAGTGGCTATTGAAGCTAATCCAAAAAGCATTGTTCCTAATAACCATTTCACATTTTTAGAAGATGCAAGAATGCAAATAGAAAAAGGTCTTAATTTTCATAAATCAATATTTGGTCTAAAACCTGCAGGGGTTTGGTCACCTGAGATGGCAGTTTCGAATGAATCATTAAAGATTTTAGCAGAATCTGGGATTTTTTGGACAATCGCTGATCAGGCTATCTTAAGTAAAAGTATTAATGTGGACTTATCTTTACAAAATGATAGATTAATAAAAAACCCTCATCTTCTTTATAAGCCGTATGCTTATTCAAATGGCAATTATTCTATAAACATAATTTTCAGGGACCAGATTTTATCTGACCTGATAGGCTTTGTATATAATGGTATGAACTGGGAGGAAGCAATCAACGATTTTATGGATAGGATTGAGAGGATATATTTTTCAGTTTCACAAGACTTTAAACCTTATTTAGTAACCATCGCTTTGGATGGAGAGAACTGCTGGGAGTATTATGAAAAAGATGGAGTTGAGTTCTTATCTAATCTATATAAAAAATTGAACGAAAGTAATCAGTTTAAGTTAGTTAGTGTGACTAATTATTTAAGCAAATATCCACCGACAGATAGACTTTATAACATAAAGCCCGGATCATGGGTGAGGGGAGATTTCTCAAACTGGATAGGAGGAGAGGGACAGAATCAAGCCTGGGATCACCTTTATCAAGCCAGGGTTGATGTGGAAAAATATATAAACTCTGGGATTGATGGGGAAAAAAGAGAAAAGATTTTAAGGGAAATATATATTGCTGAGGGAAGTGATTGGTTCTGGTGGTTAGGTAATAATGAAAAATCTGGAATGGATGAATTATGGGAACAAGAATTTAGAGAACACTTATTTAAAATTTATGAAATTTTAGGAATTTCACCACCAGAAAATCTTAAATCACCAATAAAAATTGTATAATTAATTTATTTTGTCATTTAAATTAATGGAGGAACAAGAGTGAAAATACTTTTAGCATCATCAGAAGTATATCCTTATGCAAAGGTGGGAGGATTAGCTGATGTGGTAGGTAGTCTCCCATTCGCATTATCAAAGTTAGGTCATGATGTAAGAGTTGTGATGCCAAAATATAAAGAAGTAGAAGATAAAATAGTTGGGTTAAAAAAAGTAGATGATGTATTAAAAATTTATATGGGAAATTCTGGCATTATAGAAACAAAGATATATGAAGGGATAATGGGTCAAGAAGTTCCAATTTATTTTATTGAAAATAATCAGTATTTTTATAGGGACCAAATTTATGGAACTAAAGAGGGTGACTATCCTGATAATGCTCATAGATTTACCCTTTTTTCAAGAGCTATTCTAATGATGTTAAGAAAATTAGAATGGTTTCCAGATATTATTCATTGTAATGATTTTCATACAGCTTTGGTTCCCGTTTTACTAAAAACGGAATTTAAAGATAATCCTCTTTATAATAGAATTGCTACAATTTTTACAATTCACAATTTAGCCTATCAGGGGATTTTTTCACGTGATTTATTAGATGAAGTTGGTCTTGATAAAAATTTATATTCGATAGATAAGATGGAGTATTGGGGAAAATTAAATTTCATGAAAGGTGGAATGATATTTTCTGAAAAGATAAATACGGTAAGTCCAACTTATAGTAAAGAAATTCTTACACCAGAATATGGTTGTGGTTTAGATGGGGTGTTGAGAACCAGAGAAAAGGATCTATTTGGAATTATAAATGGGATAGATTATACACAATGGAATCCGGAGACTGATAGGTCTATTAAGAAAAGATATTCCAAAAAGAATCTGAAAGGAAAAATTAAGTGTAAAAAAACTCTTTTAATAGAGCAAGGCTTAAGAAATACTCGCTTAAGTATAAAAGCACCACTTATTGGAATCATATCAAGATTAGCTGACCAGAAGGGATTGGATCTTGTTGAAAAAGCTATGGAAAAGATTATAAATTTAGGAGCAAATTTAATAATATTGGGAACTGGAGATGTTCACTATCATAAAATTTTTGAAAAGATGTCATATAAATTTAAGGAAAATTTTAAAGTAAATTTAAGGTTTGATTCAAAATTAGCACACAAAATTTATGCAGGTTGTGACATGTTTTTAATGCCTTCAAGATTTGAACCCTGCGGATTAGGACAGATGGTTAGCTTAAAGTATGGGACAATACCAATTGTTAGAAAAACTGGAGGATTAGCGGATACGGTAATTGACTGTGATAAACATGTAGAAAGTGGCACAGGATTTGTTTTTAAAGAAGCGAGTTCAAAGGATATGCTTTCAGCAACTAAAAGAGCCATTGATGTGTTTAAAGATAAAAAAAGGTGGGATAGAATTGTCAGAAGAGCTATGGAACAGGATTTTTCGTGGAATAAATCAGCTAAAGAATATGTTAAACTATATAATGAATCAATATTATCAAAATAAATCGTGGTGGATTTTATGCAGGATAATTCTAAAAAGTTAAAAGAAATTCCTATAGAGGATGAATACATTTATGCCTTAAGCCAGATAGGTCAGATTGCGACATCCAGGTTAGACTTAAATAAAAGACTTGAGCAGATTGTAAAGCTGACAAAAGGACTGCTTAAAGTAGATGCGTGCTCTATATTTTTATACAATGAGCAAACAGAAAAACTGATTTTGGAAGCAACTGATGGTCTTGACCCTAATTCAATTGGAAAAGTTAAATTAGATATAGGCGAAGGAGTAACCGGGACATGTGCAGAAATAAGAAAACCACTGATGATACCAGAAGTTAAAAAGCATCCTAAATTTAAATATTTTCCTGAGACAAAGGAGGAGATATTTACTTCTCATCTATCTATACCTCTTATAAGCTTTGATAAGCTAATAGGTGTAATGAATGTTAATACAATAAAACTACACCATTTTACTGACAGAGAAGTTAAAATACTTCAAACAATAGCAAGTTATATTTCTGGAGCTATAAGTGATGCTCAAATTTATAATAGAGCTCTCCGCAGGGTGAAAGAATTCTCAACGATTGAGGAGATATCCACTGCCTTATCATCAACTATGGAACTTCAAGAACTTTTAGATTTAATTCTTATGATAAGTTCTGAAATAGTGAAATGTGAAGGTGGAATAATTCGTCTTTTAGATTCAGATTCCAATATTTTAATAAGAAAAGCTAGTTTAGGGATGCCTTATGAGAGCAAGATAATTCCCGATTTAAAGTTAGGAGAAGGAATTGCAGGCTGGGTTGCGAAAGAAAAGCAACCAGTCATTACTAACGATGTTATTGGTGATGAAAGATTTATTCATCCCCCCGAGTCAATGGTAAAGACAGAAATCTGTACGCCACTTCTAATCAAAGATGAAGTAGTAGGAACTATCAGCCTTTATAATAAACTTACAACTCCAATTTCTCCAGAAGGTACTTTTGATGAAGAGGATTTACGTCTTTTAATAATTCTGGCAAATAAAGCAGCTTTAGCAATTGATAATGCTCAACTATATTATGAGTTAAAGTCGAAAGTAGAAGAGCTTTCTCTACTGTTTCAAGTAAGTGATAAATTAAGTTCTACAATAGATTTTGAAAAGGTTTTAGATAGTTATTTAGACCTTAATGCAAAATTACTTCACGCAGATAAATGCTCTGTAAAACTTATAGATGCGACTGGAAGGATGTTTGAGACAGTTAGATATATAGGACTCAGTGATGATTATGTTAAAAGCAGATCAGAACAGATAAAAGATGATGGCACAAATTGGGTAATAACTGAAGGTGAATCACTTTTACTACCTGATATAACTAAAGATGATAGAGTTTATAATATACCCTCAATGGTTAAGGAGGGAATTAAATCACTACTTTCAATTCCAATGAAATATCAGGATAGAGTTATAGGTGTATTAAATGTATATAAGAGTAAAAATGAACCAACATTCACTGATGATGAGGTTAAACTTCTAACAATATCTGCAAATCAGGCAGCTATATCCATAGAAAATGCTCGACTTTTCAAAGATACTCAAAATCTGGCTAAAATAAACCAGGACAGGTTAAGAGAAATCTCAATTCTATACGAGATTATGAGAGCTTCAAGTTCAACATTAGAATTAGATGATGTTCTGAAAGTGATATTAACTGGTCTTACATTTGGTGATGGCTTTGGTTTTAATAGAGCATTTCTTTTACTAACTGATGAGAAAATTGAATTTTTAGAGGGGAAAACCGCAGTAGGTCCATCAAGTTATGAAGAAGCCTGGAAGATATGGCAACAGGTTTCAGAAGAAGAACTATCTTTAAAAGATATACTTTATAGAAAAAAGGGTGATGAGGAATATTTAACTGAATTAACAAAAAGAATTAAAGCAATTAAGATACCAATTAATGATAAAAAATTAGTAGGAAGAGCATTTTTAGAGAAAAAACCTTTTAATATAAAGATTGCTATTAAAGAATTTCCCATTGAAAATGAGATAGGTGAGTTATTGGACTGGGAGGATTTTGCGATAGTTCCTCTCCTGTCGAGAGATAAAGCAGTAGGGGTAGTTATTGTAGATAATCATTTCAATAAAAGAGCCATCACAGTTGAGGATATCAATTTTTTAGTTATGTTTGCTAATCAGGCAGGATTGGCTATTAATAATGCAACTGTGCATAAAAAATTGAAAGAAAGTATAAGTTCAATGGAGATGGCTAATATAAAACTGCAGGAGCTAAAGAACTATAGTGAGAATATAGTTGAAAGTATAACATCAGCAATATCTGTTATAGATAAAAATACGATGATAAGTAGCTGTAACTCGAGTTTTGAAAATTTCATCGGTTTATCCAAAAAGGAAATTATTGGAAGAAGCCTTTTAAAACTTCCCTTAAAAATAGAAGAGTTTGACTTAATGGGTATAATTGAAGAGACTTCTAAAAAGGGAGAACCCCATGAACTTTCTAAAGTTCATTGTATAGCAAACAATGAAGAAGTTATTGCAGATATTAGTATTTATCCGTTTAAGGATTCTCTAAAGAATGTTATTGGAGTTGTGTTATCTATACAGGATGTAACAGACATAGTGAAGTTAGAGAAAAGAGTTAAGGATTCTGAACAATTAGCAATGCTGGGTGAACTTTCAGCTGGAGTTGCTCACGAAATAAGAAATCCACTTGTTTCAATTGGCGGGTTTGTTAGAAGGCTTCAGAAAAAGCACAAAGATGATGAAACAGATAGAGAATATACATCAATTATTATTAAAGAAGTAAAGAGATTAGAAAATATAGTAGGCGAAGTATTGGATATAGCAAGTCCTAAGAAACCGAAATATGATTTAGTAGACTTAAATAAAATAATTTTGGATATTATGAATATTCTCAAAACAAGTTGTAGAGATAAAGAGATTAAAGTAAAACAAAAATTAATGGAATCTCTCCCAACTGTATTTGGTTCATCATCACAGTTAAAACAGGTATTTTTCAACTTATTTCAGAATGCAATTGAAGCATCACCAGTTGGGGGGATAATAAAAATTGAAACAGGACATAGGGATAATGAAGATTTTGTGATGATAAATAATGAAGGTAAAGCAATACCGACATATATAAAGGAAAAAATGTTTATGCTATTTTTTACTACCAAAATCAAAGGAACTGGACTGGGTCTTTCTGTTTCAAGCAGAATTATAGAACTACATCATGGAAGAATTGAGTTTAAAAGTATAGAAGAAGAAGGCACAACATTTACAGTATTTTTACCAAAAAGTGCAGTGAAGATAAAAGGTTTGTAACCTATCCTAACTTCTAGCAATGAGACTTCATTGCAAATATTTTAAAAGTAAAAAAATATTTAATATGTAAAAGTTATAAAAAAGGATTAATTATGAAAAAGATATTAATAGTAGAGGATGAAGAGAATCAAAGACTGTTATATAAAACCGAATTAGAAGAAGAGGGATATTTAGTATATGTAGCTGAAAATGGAGTGGAGGGGTTAAAGAAATTTGAATTAGAACGTCCAGATCTGGTTACAATAGATATAAAGATGCCAGATATGGATGGGATGGAATTACTACAGAGAATGAGAGAGATAGATAAAGACATACCAATAATAATGCTTACTGCTTATGGGGAATACTCTCAAAATTTCACATCATGGGCTGCTGATAAGTATGTTGTAAAATCATCAGATTTAACTAAAGTAAAACAGGAAATAAAGAGTCTTTTAGAAAAAGAATAAAAAAATAAGAGAAAGGGATGGTGAGTAGTTAGTTGCCTCAATTACGACAAGACATTGTTACAGGTAAATGGGTTATTATTGCTACTGAAAGAGCTCGTCGCCCTCATTCATTCTCAGAGACAAAACGAATTGTTTCAAAAAAAAGGACAATATGTCCATTTTGTTATGGGAATGAATATATGACTCCTCTTGAAGTTTTGGCTTTTAGAGATAATGGTGAACCAAATAGTTCTGGATGGAAAGTAAGGGTAGTTCCGAATAAATTTCCAGCACTTATACCTGAGGGTAAACCAGAACTTATTAAAAATGGAATATATTTTACTATGAATGGAGTTGGGGCTCATGAGGTAATAATCCACTCACCAAACCATGATTTATTACTACCTTTAATGAATGAAAAACAGATTGAATTGGTTTTGAAAGCATACTTAATTAGATATAAAGAGCTATCTGAAGACCCAAATTTAAAATTTATTCATATAATAATAAATCATGGGAAAGAAGCAGGAGCATCTTTAGATCACCCTCACTCACAGCTTTTTGGATTACCAATTGTGCCAAATTTCGTATTAGATGAGCTTGATGGGGCAAAGAGATATTTTGATAAATTTGAAAAATGTGTTTTTTGTGAAATTATAAAGAAAGAATTACAAGATGGTAAAAGAATAATAGAAGAGACTGATAAGTTTATTGCGTTTGAACCTTTTGCTTCAAAACTTCCATTTGAAACCTTGATAATTCCCAAAAAACATATGGAAAGTTTTTCAGATATGGGTGAAAATGATTTAGTTGATTGTTCTAAAATATTAAGAAATACAATGAAAAAAATCTATGATGGATTGAACGATCCACCTTTAAACTATTGGCTTCATAGTGCACCTCTTCGTAATAATCATAAACATTACCATTGGCATTTTGAGATTATTCCTAAACTTACAACAACTGGTGGTTTCGAGCTTGGAACAGGAACTATAATTAACACAACCCTTCCAGAAGAGTGCGCTAAATACCTAAGAAATTTTAATAAATAACAGAAGTAAACAATTCTGTATTATTATGATCTATTCTTATCATCCTGAACCATTTGAAATTGTGATTTATATTATAAGATTAAATCATCTATGAGAAACAGATTGTATTAATTAAAATTACCTTTTTTATTATAATAATCATATAATTTAATTTGGAGGTTAATTTCAAGTGAAATATTTTGTTGATATTTTATTAGTAATTTTTGGTTATATCTCAGGATCATTTCCACCAGCTTATATTATAGTTAAATTGTTTAAGAATAAAGATATTAGAGATATTGGAAGTGGTAATGTTGGGACAATGAATGTTTTAAGAAATGTTGATCTCAAACTTGGCATTATAACAGGTATTTTAGATATTGCAAAAGGCTTTATTCCTACTTATTTGGCAATGAGATATTCCTCAATTAAATGGATCCCTATTTTAGTAGTAGTAGCTTCAGTTGCTGGTCATAATTGGTCAATATTTTTGAAGCTTACAGGTGGAAAGGGGGTAGCTACAACTGTTGGTGCTTTATTAGCTCTTATTCTTGATGCTAATCTCAATCCCAATCTTAATCCATTGGTTCTTATTCCCTCAATAATTGGATTTATATTAACACTTATATTTTTTAAAGATTTCTATATTGGAGCCATGGTAGCCTATATTGTAGGACCTTTTTCTTTTTTATATTTTAGAAAATCCTTTTTAGAAGCAACATTATTTTTAATTTTGGCAATTATTGTAATTTATAAGATACGTTTTGATCTTAAAAGGTCCTTTGAAAAAAGAAAAAAGGTTTCAACATAAAAAATCAGTAATCACAGGATAAATTAAGAAAAAATAAAAAATAATAGCAATAAAAATTTTAGTTTTTTAATCCTTAATCTTAAAATTCTGAATAAGAAAAAATGATGATTGGAAAAACTGATCTTGTAGATAAAGTAAAAGAAACAATAGATGAATATAATATGCTAATTAGTGGTGATAAGGTTTTAGTCTCTGTTTCAGCAGGACCTGATTCTATGGCTTTACTACATACCCTTTTAAAATTAAAAAATATTTATGATATTAATTTACATCTTTTCCACCTTGATCATCTAACAAGAGAGGGTCAATCTTCAATTGATGCAAAATTTGTTAAGGAATTATCAGAAAAATTGGGAATTAACTTAACTTTATATGTAAAATCAGCTGAAAAATATGTGAAGGAAAAAGGATTATCATTTGAAACTGGCGCAAGGGAGCTAAGGTTGAATCTAATTCAGAAAGTTGCTAATCAAGAGAAGATCACAAAAATAGCGACAGGTCATAACGCAAATGATTTAGCTGAAACTATACTTATGAGATTAATGAGAGGAACAGGTACAAAAGGTATGATAGGAATTTCACCCACTCAGGGGAAATTTATTAGACCGCTTATATATATATTCAGAGATGAAATAGAGAAATTCTGTTACGAAAATAAAATTAATTATAGAGTAGATCAAACAAATCTTGAAAGTTATTACTTCAGAAACGCTATAAGAAACAGATTGATTCCCCTAATGAGGGAGATCAGTAAAAAAGATTTTTTAAAGAATTTGATAAATTTTTCAAAGATCTATTTAGAGGAGGATAGATTTTTAAATAGCTTAACCAAAAAGATCTATTATAAAATATCAAAAAGAAAAAATAATGATGTTTATATTCCAATAATTGAACTTAAAAATCTACCACCTGCATTAAATAGGAGACTACTGAGGTTAGCTATAGAGGAGAAAAAAGGTGAACTTTTGGATATTTCATTTAATGCAGTTGAGGATATAATAGATTCTTTAAAAAATGAAACGGAGTTTTTTGAGTTTAATCTACCGAAATTTATAAAGGTTGTTAAAGATAAAGAAAATTTGGTTATTAAAAAAATCGAGAAACAAAAAATCTTTTTTAAAAAAGAGATTCCTATAGAGGGAACCTGTATTTTAGAAACCTTAAACTTAGTGATTGAAACAAAGATTGTAGATGGAAAAGATGCTAAAATTAAAGATGACAAAACGACTGCTTATTTGGATTATGAAAGTATAATTCCAAAACTTTATGTAAGACCGTGGGAATTTGGTGACAGATTTATACCTCTTGGATTAGATAAAGGAAAAAAACTCCAAGATTTCTTTGTAGATGAGAAAATTGCTCGGGAGAAGAGAAAAACAATACCTATTTTAGTTGATAGTGAGAAAATTGTATGGATTGTTGGTTACAGAATAGATGAAAGAGTAAAAGTAAAGCCAGAGACAAGGAAGGTTTTAATTATTAATGTAAAAGAATTAAACTAAATTATTCTTAATATAATAATATATTTTACTAACATCACTATTTAAAGGAGGATTTGTGAAAAAGGGGATTAATAAGATGGATGAAAAAGTTGGTAAGGTTCTTATAAGTAAAAAACAGATAGAAAAGAGAGTCAAAGAGCTTGCAAAGCAGATATCTCAGGATTATGAAGGAAAAGGCCTCGTATGTGTAATAATTTTAAGAGGAGCCTTCATGTTTGTGACTGACTTGGCTAAAGAAATCTCTATCCCTGCAAAGTTCGACTTTATGGCTACAAGCAGTTATGGAGACAGTACTACAAGCTCGGGAGTTGTTAGAATCTATAAAGATTTAGATATGAATATAGAGGGAAAGGATGTATTAATTATTGAAGATATAGTTGATACGGGGAGGACGATTAGTTATTTAGTTAAGAATCTTAAAACTCGAAATCCTAAATCCTTAGAAGTTTGTACGTTAATTAATAAACCTGCAAATAGAGTTGTTAATGTCAAAATAAAGTATGTGGGATTTGTAATACCACCAGAATTTGTTATAGGTTATGGTCTTGATTTTGCAGAGGATTATAGACACATAACAGAAGTAAGGGTATTTAAAGAAGATTGATATTAGAGAGGTATGTGAAATAAGAGAATATTTACCTAA
Organism: Candidatus Humimicrobiia bacterium; assembly: GCA_049647085.1. Taxonomy (GTDB): domain Bacteria; phylum Actinomycetota; class Humimicrobiia; order JAHJRV01; family JAHJRV01; genus JAHJRV01. Next base: position 226,090 of record JBARXA010000007.1, read on the forward strand.
TAAAATCCCCCCATTATTTAAGAGAATAGAAAAAAAGAATAGATTATGGTAATATATTCTTAAAGATAGAGTTTGAATTAAAGAGCAGACTGGGTTTTACCCAGTTTTAAATTTATATTAGGAGATACAATTGAGAAAGTCATTTAGAAACATATTTTTTATATTATTGCTAATAGCTAGTTTAATATTTTTACTCAAGAATCCTATTGAAGAGTTGACTAAACAAGATATTACTCATTATTCCCTGAGTATGTTTGAATCAAAAGTGAAGTCAGGTGAGGTGCAGGAAGTATTGATTATGGATAAAAGCCAGACTATTAATGGGATCTTAAAGAATGGAACTAAATTTACACTAACTTTTCCATCAAATTATCAAATTACTGAGACTCTGATAGAAAATGATGTAAAGGTGGAGATTGATGCCGAAAATCCTTCACAATTGCTTGGCTGGATTCTTAATTTTCTCCCAATTGCATTAATGATAGGCATAATGTTGTTTTTTTTAAGTCAGATTCAGGGTAGTGGGAGTAAAGTTTTAGCATTTGGCAAAAGTCAGGCAAAATTAGTAACAAAAGACCAATCGCAGATTACCTTTAAAGATGTAGGAGGTTTATATGAAACCATAGAGGAGTTAAAGGAAATTGCAGAATTTTTAGAAAATCCAGCAAAGTTTCATGCTTTAGGAGCAAAAATACCTAAGGGTGTACTTCTATATGGACCTCCTGGATCAGGCAAGACATTACTAGCAAGAGCTGTTGCTGGTGAAGCTAAGGTTCCCTTCTTCCAGATAAGTGGATCGGAGTTTGTTGAGTTATTTGTTGGTGTTGGTGCTTCAAGAGTTAGAGATCTATTTGACCAGGCAAAAGCTAATGAACCATGTATAGTCTTTATTGATGAGATAGATGCAGTTGGTAGGCACAGAGGAGCAGGAATTGGTGGAGGTCATGATGAGAGAGAACAAACATTAAATCAACTTTTGGTAGAGATGGACGGATTTGATATACATGACTCAATAATAGTTATGGCTGCAACAAATAGACCCGATATTTTAGATCAAGCACTTCTTAGAACAGGTAGGTTTGATAGACGGATTGTGGTAAGCATTCCTGATATCAAGGAAAGGGAAGATATATTAAAGATACACATGAAGGGGAAACCAGTAGCTGATGATGTTAGTGTTAGTGTTATAGCAAAACAAACTCCAGGTTTTACAGGAGCAGACTTAGAGAATCTACTTAATGAAGCTGCACTATTAACTGCAAGATATAACAAAAAGAAGATAACGATGGAGGAAGTTCAGGAGTCGATAGAGAGAATAATAGCAGGACCAGAGAAAAAGAGTAGAATTATTAGTGATGAGGAAAAAAAGATAATAGCTTATCATGAAGCAGGTCACGCTCTTGTTGCTTATTATTTACCTCATGCTGACCCAATTCATAAGATATCTGTAATATCAAGAGGTATGTCTTTAGGATACACAATAACGCTACCTGAACAGGATAAGTATTTAATCTCCCGTTTGGAGTTGATAGATAAACTAACGCAGCTTCTTGGAGGAAGAGCATCAGAGGAGATTGTTATTGGTGATATAACAACTGGAGCACAAAATGATCTTGAAGAATCTACGAAGATAGCAAGACAAATGGTATGTGAATTTGGAATGAGTGATAAAATTGGACCACTAACACTTGGAGGTAAACAGGGTGCTATTTTCCTGGGTAGAGATTTTTCAGCTCATCCTGATTATAGTGAACAGGTTGCTTATGAGATAGATAAAGAAATTAGAAAATTGGTAGATGATGCTTATGATAAAGCAAAGGATATTTTAAGTACTCATAGAAGTAAATTAGATTTAATTGCGCAGAATCTTATAGAAAAAGAGACATTAAACAAAGAGCAAGTAGAAGAACTTTTAAAGGATAAAAAAGAAGAAGTAGAAGAGGTTGCTACTGAGTTTAAAAAAGATACAAAAAAGGATACTGTAAAAAGAGAAACTGTTAAAGAAAAGAAACCTCTAATAGTTCCTAAACCAGTTTTAGAAAGTAAATAATCATTTTTTTATTTTAACTGTAACCTTAAAAATAATTTTAATATCTATTCTTTTTGTTTAATTTCTCTTGGCTTTGGACTTTATCCAAAGCCTTTTTAATATTTTTTTGAAATAATAATTATAAAAGTTAGTTTGGAGAATTTTGTGACGTATGAAGCAATATTAAAATTTATATCTCAATATGGATACATTTTTGTCTTTTTAGCAGTTGCATTGGAAAATGGTGCGTTTATTGGATTATTTATTCCTGGTGAGACTATACTTCTAACAGCAAGTTTTGTAGCTTCTATGGACATTTTAAATATTTATGTATTAATTCCAGTGGTTATTATAGGAGCTTTTTTAGGTGATAACTTTGCTTATTTTTTAGGAAAAAAAGGTGGAAGACCTGTTTTAGTTAAATATGGACCAAAATTCAGGATTTCAGAGGAAAAACTTAAAAAGGCTGAAAATTTCTATGAAAAGCATGGAGCTAAAACTGTAATAATTGGTAGATGGACAGCTTTTTTAAGAACCTTTACAGCATTTTTAGCTGGTGTAAATGGGATGAACTATCCAAAATTTTTCCTTTATAATGCTATTGGAGCTATTACCTGGGGCTTGGGGAATTGTCTTTTTGGATATTTTTTTGGAAAAAATATGGATTTGATACTTTCTATAATTTATAAAATTGGATGGGTAACTTTAGCCATTATAATATTTATGATATTGTTATGGTATATTTGGCGCAGGTGGTTAAGAGATTATTTATTTAAAAATAAAATAAACTAATTAAATTTGATATATATTGGAGAAGAAAATGTTACTTGCAATAGATGTGGGAAATACTCAAACGGTTATGGGTGTTATAAAAAATGATGAGATAATTACTTCCTGGAGGATTTATACTCCGAAAATAAAAACAGGTGATGAAATAGGATTAATGTTGGTTAAATTAATGGAAATAGAAGAAATTGATATTAGAGATATTGATTCTGCTATTGCCTGTTGTGTGGTACCTGGAGTTGAAGATCAATTAATTAAAGCATGCAGACGTTATTTTGATATAGATGTATTATTGGTAACTGGTGAGCTTGAAACTGGAATGGAAATTCTATATAAAAGACCAGTAGATGTAGGGGCTGACAGAATTGCTAATGCAGTTGCTGCAAAGGAGGTTTATGGGGTTCCATGTGTGGTAGTAGATATGGGAACAGCTACCACTTTTGATGTTATATCCTCTAAAGGTGAATATTTAGGGGGAGTAATAGCTCCAGGAATGGAGGTTTCAGCTAAGGCTCTCTTTAGAAGTGCAGCAAAACTTTTTGATGTTGAATTAAAGAAACCACCATCTGTGATTGGAAATAGTACTGTAAGAAGTATTCAATCTGGTATCTTCTGGGGAGTTATTGGGCAGGTTGATTACATTTTAAGAAAGATAGAAGATCAGTTAAAAGAAAAACCAATACTAATAACAACTGGTGGTCTATCAAGAATAATTGTTGAAAATAGCTCTTATAAATTTATACATGATTTAGACCTGACATTAAAAGGATTAGCAATACTATATGAGAAAAACAAAGGAAAAAAGCAATGAATTACATAAGAAATGAAGAGAAAGAGCCAAAGATTGATAAAAGTGTAGTTAGCATAAGCTTGGGTTCTTCTAAGAGAGATCACAAAGCATATGCTGAACTCCTTGGGAAAAAATTTAAAATTGAAAGAATTGGAACAGATGGAGATATTAAAAAAGCTATAGAACTTCTGAGGCAAATGGATGGGAAAGTTGATGCATTTGGATTAGGTGGAATAGATCTTCATCTTTGGGCTGGTGAAAAAAAATATGTTATAAGAGATGCATTAAAGCTAAAAAATGCAGTATCAAGTACTCCAGTAGTGGATGGTAGTGGGATAAAAAATACTTTAGAGAGGGATGTAGTTAAGGTCTTAAATCAAGCAGGAATTCAATTGAAAGGGAAAAAGGTGCTTATGACGAGTGCAGTAGATAGATTTGGTTTAGCTGAAGCACTTTATAATGCAGGTTGCAAAATGCTTTTTGGTGACTTTATTTTTGGTTTGGGTATACCAATTCCTATAAGGAAGATGAAGACCCTAAAAATGATTGCAAAATTGTTATTGCCAATTTTAACCAAATTACCTTTTAAACTGCTATATCCAATAGGGTCTGAACAGGAAAAACCATCTATTAAAAAATATGAGAAATATTATTTAAATGCAGATGTAATAGCAGGTGATTTTCACTTTATTAAAAAATATATGCCCGACAATTTAGCTGGGAAGATGATAATTACAAACACGATAACTCTCGATGATTTAAACGAATTAAAGAGAAGAAATCTTGATATTTTAGTGACAGTAACACCAGAGTTTTCAGGGAGATATTTTGGAACAAATGTTATAGATGCAATTATAGTATCATTAATTAGTAAACCAGTTGAAGAAATAACACATGATGATTATAGAGATATGCTATCTAAACTAAAATTCAGTCCTAAAATTAATTATTTACATGCAAAGAGAGATGGAAGAAAAAATACATCTAACTAAAGAAGAATACATAAAGTTAAAAAAAGAACTGGATCATCTTATAAAAAATAGAAGGTTGGAGATTGCCAGAAGAATTGGGGAAGGTATCTATCATAAAAGAATTGGAGATAAAATAAAGGTTAAAACACCTCAAGGAGAATTTAAATATGAAATTATGGAAATCCAATAAACTAAAAGATTTATTAAAAAATAAAGCTATGTCTTCAGATGTTATATCAAGATATAAAAAGGCAAAACAGATTATTGAATCTGGTAAAGATGCATTTGTATCAAAACATGATTGTAAAAATAAAGTACGAGAAGTCATAGAGCTATATAGTTATCTAAAACCCGGAAAGAGCAAACAGGAAAGTATCAGTATATGTGGAAGAATTATAGCTATAAGAAAACATGGCAAATTAACCTTTGCTGATATTAGAGACCAAACTGGAGATATTCAACTATATCTGGATAAAAAGAGAATAGGCGATATTTATGATTTTTTTGACTTACTTGATATTGGTGATTGGATAAGTACCGAAGGATATCCAACAAGAACGGCAAGAGGTGAGCTTTCCATGATGGTTGATAAGTTAACTCTGTTAACAAAATCATTAAGACCACTACCAGAAAAATGGCATGGTTTGAAAGATAAAGAAGTTCGATATAGATATCGTTATCTTGACCTAATTTCAAACCCTAAAGTCAAAGAAACATTCACAAAAAGAAGTAAAATCATAAACTTAATAAGGCAATTTCTTATTTCAGAAGGATTTATAGAATTTGAAACTCCAATGCTTCAGTCTATACCTGGAGGAGCTACAGCAAAGCCGTTTAAGACCCATCACGATACATTAGATATGGATCTTTTTTTAAGAATTGCTCCCGAACTTTACTTAAAAAGACTGATAATTGGTGGATACGAAAAAATATTTGAACTAAATAGAAACTTTAGAAATGAAGGAATTTCTTATAGACATAATCCTGAATTTACAATGCTTGAAGTTTATCAGGCATTTGTTGATTATAGAGAGATGATGAATTTAACTCAAAAAATTATTTTATATATTATAGATAATTTAGTAAAAGGTAGAAAAATATCTTATCAGGAAAATGAAATAGATATAAATCCTCCATGGAGAGAGATGACTGTTTTAGATTCAATAGAAAAATTTACAGGTGTTAAACTGTCTTTTGAAATGACAAGAAATAAGGTGTCAAAGATTGCAGATGAAATTGGTGTTGATTTTGATGAAAAATTAGGAGTTGGAGGAATTATTAATAGAATTTTTGAAAAGAAAGTTGAAAATAAAATTATACAACCTACATTTATAACAGACTATCCTAAAGAAGTATCCCCTCTTGCAAGAGAGCATTCTAAAAACCCAAATCTTACTGAAAGGTTTGAGCTTTTTATTGGTGGAATTGAAATAGCAAATGCATTTTCTGAATTAACTGATCCGCTTGATCAAAGAATTCGTTTCGAACAGCAGCTATATATTGAAGAAATAGAAACTGAGTTGGATGAAGATTTTATTAGAGCCCTTGAATACGGTATGCCACCTACTGGAGGATTAGGAATAGGAGTTGATAGATTGGTGATGATAATGACTGATTCTGCATCAATAAGAGATGTAATACTATTTCCACACATGAGATCAAAAAAGTAAGTTTAACATTTACTTAAGCTTCTGAGAATTTAAGAAAATTTTCATAAATTATAATATCAAAATTTATGTTTTTTTATACCTTTGTGATATATTTATTTATAGAAAATAAGGTGTATTTTTTATAAAAATAATAATAATAAGTCACTATTCAGAATGATCCTTTATTATAAAAATAATTTTAATAATATTAGTTCAAGTACAATATAATAGGATAGAAGATATGTTTGAAAGATTTAATGAGAAAGCAAGAAAAGTAATTATTAATGCACAGGAAGAGGCAAGGAATCTAAATAAAAATTGGATTAATACTGAACATTTGCTTTTAGGTTTATTAAAAGAACGTAGAAGTTTAGCTTATAGGATTCTTCAAAATTTAGGAAAAAATCCCGATGATATAAGGACACAGATATTACAAATAATTAGAAGAGAACCAGTTGAGCCAGTTGGTCCAATTCCTTTTACCCCCCAAGCAAAGAAAGTTTTAGAACTGTCTCTAAGGGAAGCTTTATCATTGGGTCATCATTTCATTGGAGTAGAACATTTACTACTTGGCATAATTAGAGAGAGGGAAGGCATTGCTTCAAAAATACTGAAGAATAATGGCATAGAGTTATTGGCGGTGAGGAAACAGATAGCAGAAATGTTGGGAGAAACTGAAATATTTGCTAGAAGCAAGACTTATAAAAAAAATAAGATGCTCAAAAAATTTGGAAGAAATTTAACTCAGTTGGCTAAAGCAGATAGATTAGATCCCGTAATTGGCAGAATAAAAGAGATAGAGAGAGTGATGCAGATATTATCTCGTCGTACTAAAAACAATCCAGTTTTAATCGGCGAACCAGGGGTTGGAAAAACTGCAATTGTAGAGGGATTAGCACAGCAAATTATAAAAGGAAATGTACCACCAACTTTAAGGAATAAGGAAATTTATACCTTAGATTTGGGAGCAATGGTAGCTGGTTCAAGATATAGAGGGGATTTTGAGGAGAGGATGAAAAAGGTCCTTGCAGAAATAAAAAGCCATGGAAATATCATTTTATTTATAGATGAACTTCATACACTTGTAGGAGCAGGAGCAGCCGAGGGAGCTATCGATGCAGCAAGTATATTAAAACCTATGTTGGCAAGGGGAGAGCTTCAAACAATAGGTGCTACTACTATGTCAGACTATAGAAGATATGTGGAGAAGGATGCTGCACTTGAAAGAAGATTTCAACCCATATTTGTAGAGGAATCAACTGTAGATGAGACTGTAGATATATTACGAGGTCTCAAGGGTAGATATGAAGCTCATCATTGTATAACAATTACTGATGATGCTTTGGTATGTGCTGCTAAATTGTCTTCAAGATATATTACTGATAGATTTTTACCTGATAAGGCAATAGATTTAGTTGATGAAGCTGCATCAAGAGTAAGGATAAGAAATATGATATCACCTCCTGATCTAGGTAAGATAGACAAACAATTGGCTGAGATAAGAGAGAAAAAGGAGAACATGATAGATGTTCAGGATTTCAAGACAGCAGCCAAGATTAGGGACAAAGAGAAATCACTTCTTCTAAGAAGAAAAGAATTGCAGAGAAAAGCCATTACTTTTCAGAAAGAAGTAAAAGTTACAGAGGAGAATATAGCAGAGATTCTGTCCAGCTGGACAGGTATTCCGGTATATGGACTTACAGAGGAGGAAACACAAAAATTATTGAGGATGGAAGAAGAGTTACAAAAGAAAGTAATATCACAGAAGGAAGCTATAAAAGTTGTATCTCAAGCAATAAGGAGAGCACGCTCAGGATTAAAAGATCCTAAGAGACCTTCAGGTGTTTTCATATTTTTAGGCCCATCAGGCGTGGGAAAAACACTTCTTGCAAAGGTGTTGGCTGAATTTCTCTTTGGAAGTGAGGATGCATTGGTTCAGGTGGATATGTCGGAGTACATGGAAAAACACTCAATTTCAAAATTTATTGGTTCTCCTCCAGGATATGTCGGATATGAAGAGGGCGGACAACTTACCGAAATGATTAGAAGAAGACCATATTCAATAATTTTGATGGATGAAGTTGAAAAAGCCCACCCCGATATACTTAATGTTTTACTTCAAATTTTTGAGGATGGCCACTTAACTGATGCTCAAGGAAGGAGAGTGGGTTTTAAAAATACAGTAGTAATAATGACTTCAAATATTGGACAGAGATATATACGAAAAGCCACTCCAATTGGGTTTAAGAGGAGCTCTAAGGGAAAAGTTATGTATCAGGAAATAAAAGAAAAAGTTTTAGATGAGATGAAAAAGACTTTTAGACCTGAATTTCTAAACAGAGTAGATGAAATAGTTATGTTTAATGAACTGACCAGTGATGATATAAGAAAAATAATAGACCTTGAGATGAAAAAAGTTGAACAGCAACTCTCATTTCATAACATAACTTTAAAGCTCTCAAAAGGTAGCAAAGACTTACTTATTGAGAAGGGATATGACCCCACTCTGGGTGCTAGACCATTAAAGAGAGCTATTCAAAAAATTATTGAAGTACCTATTTCAGACAAGATACTCTCTGGAGAGGTAAAATCAGGTGATAAAATTTTTACCGAACGAAAAGGTAAAAAAATTATTTTTAAAAAGAAGAAACAGCCATCTAAAATAAAAAGTTAGTAGAGGGAGGCAGTAATTTTTGTTTGTCAAAATTGCGGGTACAGTTCAATTAAGTGGTTAGGTAAATGTCCAAATTGTGATAAGTGGAACAGTTTTATAGAAGAGATTAAACCGCCCAAGTCAAGGCGGGCTTTCTCTTTTGAAATTCCAAAATCCATTGCTACACAAATGTCTAATGTTAAATTTCCCAAAGTTAATTATCTACCAACGGGGCTGGAGGAATTTGACAGGGTTCTTGGTAATGGATTGATTCCAGGTTCGTTAACATTATTAGGTGGAGAACCTGGGATAGGAAAGTCAACTTTATTATTACAGGTTGTTTGTAATTTATCTAAAAAATTTAAGGTACTTTTTATTAGTGGAGAAGAGTCCTTAAGTCAAGTTAAAATGAGAGCTGAAAGGATAGGCATTGCTTCATCTCAAGCTTATCTTCTATCTGAAACAGAGATGACTGAGATAAACAGTCAGATAGAAGAAATTGACCCCCAAGTAATTGTTGTTGATTCAATACAATCAACATACTTTTCCCAATTACCGGCACTTCCTGGCAGTATAACTCAGGTTAGAGAATGTGCTGCAAACTTTTTAGAGTGGGCTAAGAAAAAAGGAATTTGTGTAATAATTATTGGTCATATTACTAAAGAAGGAATAATAGCTGGTCCTAAACTTTTAGAGCATATGGTTGATGTTGTTCTATATTTAGAAGGTGAAAGAGAAATGCTTTACAGAATTTTGAGATCTGTTAAAAATAGGTTTGGCTCAACAAATCAAATAGGTTTGTTTCATATGAGTTCAGAAGGAATGAAACAGGTAGAAAATCCTTCAGCCTTATTTTTAAAAGAAAGAGCAATAGGAATACCGGGATCCACAATACTTTCTACTTTAAATGGAAATAGATCACTACTTTTAGAAGTTCAAGCGCTTTTTTCACCTTCCAAATTAGCTGTTCCCAGAAGATTCTGTACTGGTTTAAGTAGTAGAAGAGTTGCGATGATTTTAGCAGTTTTAAGTAGAAGATTGGGATTTAAAGCAGACAATTATGATTTATATATAAATTTAGTAGGTGGAATGTTTGTTAACGAACCGGGTGCTGATCTTCCTATGGCTATGGCTATGATCTCAGCTTTAAAAAATATGCCCATTGGTGAAGATACATCATCTTTTGGTGAAATCGGATTGGGAGGGGAGATTAGATTTGTGAGTGGAGCCAAAAAAAGAGTAGATGAAGCATTATCACACGGTTTTAAAAGAATAATATATCCACATAGCTGTGGTAAAATAGAAGTTAAAACAGATGCAGAATTGATAAGATTAAAAAATCTTAAATCATTAAAAATTTAAATAAATTCTATAAGGAGAAGGTGTTGAAAAATAATAATCATTTGAAACTTTTAGAAGGTTTGAAGAAAGTATCCCCTGGCACAATTCTTAGAGAAGGGATTGAGAATATAGTGCAAGCCAAAATGGGTTCAATAATAGTATTATCCGACCTTAAAAAAGTAAGAAAGATATTTAATGGTGGTTTCAGAATTGATTGTAAGTTAACTCCCTCCAAATTATATGAACTTTCTAAGATGGATGGTGCATTAATTCTAAATGAAGATAGCACAAAAATAATTTATGCTAATACCCATCTTTTCCCGAACCCTCGTATTTCCACTACAGAAACTGGTATTATGCATCAAACAGCAGAGAGAGTTGCAAAACAGATAAAAGTAGTAGTGTTAGCTATCTCCAAGAACAGGAATATTGTTACCCTATATTTAGACGATTTAAAATATGACTTGAGAGATATAGGATTGATTTTGGATGAAGCAAATAGTGCATTAGAATCTCTTGAAAAATGTAGAGACGACTTTAACAAGCAGTTAAATGAATTAAATTTTCTCGAAATAAAAGGAATGGTGACTCTTCATAATGTTGTTACAATCTGGCAAATAGCTGAAATGTCAAAAATATTCGCTGATGAAGTAGAGAAATATCTATATGAGCTGGGTACTGAAGGAAGATTGATTCAGATGCAGTTATCTCAAATTATGGATAAAATTAATGAAAATGTTTTTTATTTGATAAAAGATTATTCATCAGATGTAAGTAAATTTAATGCGATAATAAAAATGGTATCTAATTTAAGTCATAAGAAATTAACTAATATAAATAAATTAGTAGAAATTCTTGGGTTCTCTCCACCAGTTACCTATTTAGATAAAATTGTTTATCCACGTGGATATAGAGTTTTATCATCACTAACCAAGTTACCCAAACACTTAATAGAAAATATAATAGAAAATTTCAAGAATTTGGCTACTATAAAGAAATTGGGCATTGATGAACTTAGTGAAGTTGAGGGGATAGGAAAGGTAAGAGCAAGAGTTATTATCAATGGCTTAAACAGAATATCAAAACATATTTAACTTAATTAAATAAGAAGCCCTCTTTTAAATTTAAATTTCACTGGAGTAATTCACCATAACAACCTTAGTTAATTGATATCAAGACTCAATTATGATATCATTTTATTAATATTAGGAGGTTTATAAATTGTATGAAGTAGGTGATATAGTAATCTATCCATTATATGGTACAGCCACTATTAAAAAGATAATAAAGAAAAAAGTAAAGGGTGAATTTCTAAAATTTTATGTTTTAGAGATTCCAAAGGAAAAATTAACAATAAAGATTCCAATTGTAACTGCTAAAGAGATTGGTTTAAGAGAGGTAGTATCTTCAGAAGAAGCTGAAGAAGTATTGAAAATACTTTTAAAGAAGAGGAAGTCAGAAATATTGAAAAATTGGAACAGGAGGTTTAAAAGAAATATAGAGAAATTGAAAAGTAATGATGTTATAGATTTAGCAGAGGTTGTTAGAAATTTATCTCTACGGCAAAGAGATTCTGGACTATCAGTTGGTGAAAAGAGGATGCTCGAAAAAGCAAGGGGAATGTTAGTAAGTGAAATATCCTATGCTCAGGATATTAATGAGGAAGAAGCTTTGGCTAAAGTAGAGTCTTGTTTTGTGAAAAATTAATTATTCCTTAAAGTATTCTTATATTAAAGAGAGGTGAAATATTATGATAATAGTGCTCACTAGAGCATTTTTTATTTTATTAGGAATTTTATTTGGTCATCAACTTTCAATTTATCTTTATCCAAGTCATCTAACTAATATTGTTCAATTTTGGATTGGCTTTATATCATTTTCTTTAATTTTTGGAATTACAGGACTTATATTAGGTGGTTATGTAGGAAAATATTTGAAATATCTTCAGGGTAAGGTTGAAGATTTTATTGGAAGAATTCCAATACCTGATCTAATTTTTTCCATTATTGGAATTTTATTAGGAATAGTAATAGGAGCTCCAGCTTATTTAGGATTGAGTAAAATCCAGCTACCATCAATAATTGGAACCACCATTTTTATGTTTGTCTACTTATTAATTATTTTATTTACAACAAGGATTGTATATAGAAGTAAAGATAGAATTCTAAATTTAATAAGAAAAAAAGATAAAATCTATGTTGAAAAGGGTGCAATTTCTCAGGAGAAATACACTGCAAAGGCTAAAATTTTAGATACCAGTTCAATTATAGATGGAAGAATATACCATATCTGTAGTACCGGATTTATAGAAGGGGCAATAATAATTCCAAATTTTGTTATAGAAGAGTTACAAAAATTAGCAGATTCATCTGAGGATTTAAAGAGAAAGAGAGGAAGAATAGGTCTGGATATGCTCCATAAACTCAGGGAAGAGAAAAAAGTAGAAGTCAAAATTATAGATACTGACTTTCCTAATTTAGAGGGTGTTGATTCTAAATTAGTTCAATTGGCGAAAGAATTAAAATCAGCCATTATTACCAATGACTATAATCTAAATAAAGTGGCAAGATTAAAGAGGGTTGAAGTTCTAAATGTTAATGAACTTTCTAATGCAGTGAAACAGATTATACTGCCAGGTGAAAAAATCACTGTTCAGGTGATTAAGGAGGGGAAAGAAGAGGATCAAGGAATAGCATATTTAGATGACGGAACTATGATTGTTGTGGAAAATGGTAAAAAATTGGTTGGAGAAACTGTGAATGTAGAGGTTAAAGGATTTTTACAAACCCCCGCTGGAAGAATGATATTTACGAAATTATTAAAGGAAAATCAAAAGAGATTTTTTAATAAGCGATAAAAGAATGAAAAAGAACTACAGTATCATTGTTGCTGCTGGCAAAAGTAGAAGAATGAACTCTGCTGTTAGTAAGCAGTTTATATTTATTAGTGGAAAACCAGTTTTGGCACACACAATAGATGCTTTTGAAAAGTCTTCTCTTATTGATCAAATAGTGTTAGTAATAAATGAATCTGATATTGAAAAATGTAAGAAAATTATCATTAACAAATATAGATATAAAAAAGTAAGAGAAATAGTTGCTGGAGGAGAGGAGAGACAACATTCTGTTCTTAATGGTTTAAAAGCACTACCATCAGACACAAATTTAGTTGCAATTCATGATGGAGCAAGATTTTTAATAACCCCAGAGCTTATTGATAAAGCAGTTAAAGCTGCTTATGACTCAGATGGGGTAGTTGTTGCCATTCCAGTTCAAGACACCATCAAAGAGTCAGGGTCCAACAAAATAATATCAAATACATTTAATAGAGATAGATTATGGGCAGCTCAAACTCCACAAGTTTTTCCCTATTCTATAATAATGGAAGCATATTCAAAAGCGAGTGAAACTGGATTTATTGGAACAGATGATGCCAGTCTGGTAGAGAATCTTGGATATGAAATTAATTTGGTGCGGGGGTCAGTTGAAAATATTAAAATTACTACAAACTTTGATTTAATATTAGCTGAGACTATTTTAAATAGAAGGAGACTTAAATAAGTTAGCAGTAGTTATTTAAAAGGAGGTCTATAAAGAGGTGAAAGTTGGCTTGGGTTTTGATATTCACCCATTAGTTTATGAAAGAAAGTTAATTATTGGTGGAGTTGAATTAGAATATGAAAAAGGTCTATCTGGACACTCAGATGCAGATGTTCTAACTCACGCCATAATGGATGCTCTTTTAGGAGCGGTTGCACTTGGGGATATAGGTGAACTTTTTCCAGCAAGTGACGAAAGGTATAAAGATATTTCAAGCATGATTCTTTTAGATAAGGTCGTTTCATTATTAATGGAAAAAGGTTTTAAGGTTGAGAATGTTGATGCAGTTATTATCTGTCAGAAACCAAGGCTTTCATCATATATAAAAGATATGATGACAAATTTAGCATGTCATTTAAAAATAGATTTAAAAAATATTAATGTGAAAGCAAAAAGTTCTGAAGGTATTGGTATTTTAGGAAAAGGCGATGCTATATCTGCTTTTGCAGTTGCTATGATTTCTTCTTAATAATATTTAATCTTAGTTTCACAATAATTCTGATTTGATTATAATTTTTAAAAATTTGGAGATAAATTGGGTATAAAGATATTTAACACATTAACGGGAAAAAAAGAGGAATTTATACCAAGAGAAGAGGGCAAGGTTTATATGTATGTATGTGGTCCAACTGTTTATAATCACATTCATATAGGAAATGCACACTCTTATTTGGTATTTGATGTAATAAAAAGGTATCTAATTTATCAGGGATATAAGGTAATACATGTTCAAAATATCACTGATATTGAAGACAGAATAATAAATCAGAGTATAGAGGAGAATCTTTCTACAACAGATATTTCAAGAAAATATGAACCTGCCTTCTGGATGGTTTCTGACATGTTAAATATTTTACGACCGGATTTCAGCCCTAAAGCAACTGAGCATATTGATGAAATGATTGAGATGATAAGGGTATTAATTAATAAAGGATACGCTTACATTTCTAATGGTAGTGTTTACTTTTCAGTTGAGAAGTTTAATGGTTATGGCAAGTTATCAAAAAAAAATATAAATGAACTTATAGAGGGAAAGAGAGCGTGTGTTGTAGCTGGAAAGAAAAAACCATATGATTTTGCTCTTTGGAAAGCTTCAAAACCTGGTGAACCAAGGTGGAATACTCCATGGGGGGAAGGAAGGCCCGGATGGCATATTGAGTGTTCTGCAATGTCATTGAAGTATTTAGATATGGGATTTGATATTCATGGTGGTGGGAAAGACCTTATATTTCCTCATCATGAAAATGAGATAGCTCAATCAGAAGCATATAGTGGCTCTGAACCATTTGTTCAATATTGGATACATAATGGATTTATGAATATAGATAAAGTTAAGATGTCAAAATCTTTAAAGAATTGGGTTTTTGCCAAGGATGTATTAGAAATGTATAATCCCAATGTTGTTAGAATCATGTCCCTTAATACTCATTACAGAAATGATGTTGATTATACTCCAAGGGTTCTTGAGGCTTGTAATCAAGCATATGAAAAACTTTTAAATACAATCCATGATATCAACATAACACTGTCACAGGAAGAACAAAAATCTGAAAGCTCTTTGCTGGATGAAATCTCGCACTTAGAAAAGGAGATAAGTAATTTAAAAACAAATTTTGAGGATGCGATGGATGATGATTTCAATACTGCCAAAGCACTATCTTATATTTTCAAATTTGCTAAAAAAATAAATAAGATTATTCATTTAAAATCCTTAAAGCTAACACCCAAAATAAAGCAGATCTTAACAAAAGCAAAAAATATGATAATTGAATTAGCATCTGTCTTGGGTTTAGATTTACGCATTTATATATCTGGAACTATAAAAGCTGTAAGTAAAGTAGACGGTTCTTTAACTTATGAGAAAAAGTTGGAAGATGAGCTCAACAATATAGCTTCAAAGATTTACGAAAAAGTTGTTAAGCTTTATCCTCAAGATGCTGCAAAATTATCTCCATCAAATATATCAAAATTAAACTTAGAAGATAGTATAGAAGTAATTCTTTCACTTCGTAGTAAAGCAAGAGAAAAAAAGAACTGGTTTTTTGCAGATAATATAAGAAAGAAGTTAAAAGAGATTGGAATATCTATAAAAGATACACCATCGGGTACTAAGTGGAGGTTTAGTTGAAAAAGAACTCATCTCTTTTGAAAGATGAGAAGTTGAAAAAAGGTAATGCAGTAGTGGAGGGAAGAAATACAGTTTACGAGGCATTAAGAGGACCACGCAAAGTAAAATTAGTATATATTGATAGATCTATTAGTAAAAATATCCGATTAAAACAGATTTCAAATCTGGCTAAAGATAAATCAGTACATATTAAATTAGTAGATAGAAATTTCTTAAACAAAATTGGAACTCAACACCAAGGAGTAATTGCAATAACATCGCCATACAAATATTTCTCTTTATCCTCACTTTTAAATGAAATTAGAAATAAGAACCCCGTAATTGTACTTTTAGATGGTATAAAAGATCCACAGAATTTTGGAGCTATACTTAGAACATGTCAAGCATTTTCTGTGGATGGAGTTGTAATTCCAGATAGAAGAAGTGCAAAAATTACCTCATCTGTTTGCAGAGCTTCCTCTGGTGCGTGTGAGCATTTGAGGATTGCAAGAGTTGTGAATTTAAACAAAACTGTTGAGAAGTTAAAGGAGAAAGGCTTTTGGGTGATTGGAACCTCAGATAGAGCTGATATTTCAATTAACCAGATGGAAATCTTATGTCCACTTGCTATTGCGATGGGAAGTGAACAGAAAGGAATAGGTAGACTTTTATTAAGTAACTGCGATTTAGTTATTAAAATCAAGACTTCTGGAAAGATACCTTCATTAAATGTTTCAGTGGCAACGGGAATTATTCTGCATGAAGTAATGAAAAAACTTAAAAGAATATAAATTAGGGGGTTAAAAAAGTGAATTCACCAACCGATGAAAAAACAATGGTTATAGTTGATGGTTATAACTATTTACACAGCACAATGAAAATGAACAAAATTTCTAAAATTGAACTTGAGCAACTTAGAAATAAGTTGATAGAGGATCTTAATCAATTGGCGATACATAAAGGTTGGTCAGTAACTGTTGTATTTGACTCATCAAACAAAGGCAATATTTTTTTGAAAAATAAGATAAAAAATAAAGTTACTGTTTTATTTACAAAGAAAGGGCAAAGCGCAGATAATCTTGCTGAGACTTTAGTTTATAAAAATAAAGGAAAAAGGATTTTTGTTGTAACATCTGATTACACTCACCAGAGGGTAACTTTTGGTGGAGGAGCTTTTAGAATGACAACAAGACAACTTAGAAGTCAACTAAAACAGTTAAAAAGAGAAATAAGAAGTAGAGATATTTTTTCTAATAAACTAAATGTACCTATAAGTAAAAGAATTGATAAAAAAATTGAAAGAAAGTTAGATAAAATAAGAAAGGGTAAAGTATAAGTTTAGCTTTACCCCTAAAATTAATGAAATTATATTGACGAAGATTATTACATAAATATATAATATAATAGTTTTTACTCAACATTGTGGAGGTGAAGTTTTAAAAGACCTATAAAAGCTATATCTTAATAGCATTTTTTCACTGTTTTTTCTTTATAAAAGGATATGAACTTGAACATCGAACTATCATATACACCAAAAAAAATTAAAAGTTACGGAGTCTTTGAGGAAAATCAAATAGTAGAAAGAGCTAAAGAAGGAGACGAGAGAGCACTCAACTATATTTTAGGAAAGTATAGCAATCTTGTAAGGTATAAAGCTCGTTCATACTTTTTAATAGGGGCTGAATATGATGATCTAATACAGGAAGGTATGATAGGTCTTTTTAAATCTATAAAGGATTTCAAAGCTGGTAATGAAACATCTTTTAAATCATTTGCCGAACTGTGTATAACAAGACAGATAATAACTGCTATTAAAAATGCCACTCGACAAAAGCATATTCCTTTAAACTGTTACATTTCGCTAAATAAGCCATTTTATAGCAATGAAGAAACTTCTTATCCACTTTTTGAAATACTAAAAATTAAGGAACTAAATGATCCCGAACAACTTGTAATAAGTGGCGAAGAGATTCAAAGTATTAAAGAAATATTTGAAAAGTTTTTATCAAAATTAGAGGCATCAGTACTAAGTTTGTATATGAAAGGAAAAACTTATATTGAAATTGCTCATACTTTGAACTTAAAAGTGAAATCAGTTGATAATGCTCTTCAGAGAATAAAGAGAAAATTAGAGACTCATCTTAACGGTTATAAATCTTTAACCTAATCTTTCAAAACCATCTTAAGAGATTACAAAATTTTTTAAGGTAAATTTTTTTATTGATCTGTTTTAATTAATAATATTTTTTAAAAAGTATAGATAAAGAAGTATGAAAATGCTATTATTTATATAAAAAAGTATTAGTTAAAAGGAACATCTAATAAGCCGGTGTAGCTCAGTGGTAGAGCAGCTGATTTGTAATCAGCAGGTCATTGGTTCAAATCCGATCGCCGGCTCCAATTTTTCAATGGTGTTTATTTTTTAGTATAAAAATTTTTAGTATAATTTTTTTAAACGAGAATTTTCTTTTTACTAAAATATGATTTTGGGGGAGTTCCCGAGTGGCCAAAGGGGACAGACTGTAAATCTGTTGGTGTTTACCTTCAGAGGTTCGAATCCTCTCTCCCCCACCATATTTTTTAATTATGCCCGTGTAGCTCAGATGGTAGAGCATCTCCTCGGTAAGGAGAAGGTCACCGGTTCAAGTCCGGTCGCGGGCTCCAGATTTGGGAAATATTTTGTCGATTGAATGAAAGGATTTTTAATATAAGTAATAAAATAAAATGATAAAATATAAATAATAATATTAATAACTTATACTATAAACCAAATATGTTTACAGTTTACTGTTTAAAAAAGTAAGGTAATAAAAATATTTTAATTTAGGAATAAATTAGAAAGAAACCCAGCGGCTTTAGTCGTTGAAGGTGCCACAAAGCAGAAAAAATGAATAATTAGGTGGCGGTGTAGCTCAGTTGGTAAGAGCACACGGTTCATACCCGTGGGGTCACTGGTTCAAATCCAGTCACCGCTACCAAATAAGTGTTTAACAATTTACAATTTTTATATTTAGGAATAAATTAGAAAGAAACCCAATAGCTTTAGTCGTTGAAAGTGTCACTGATTTGCTATTGTATAATATAAATAGTATATAATATTTAATTCTTAATTTAAATTTTCTTTTAAGATTTTTAAAAACATATAATAATTAATTTTCAAACAAATATAATAGAATAAAAATCCATTAAAAAAATGGGGGGAAATATATGGCTAAAAAGAAATTTGAGAGAACAAAACCACATATCAATGTTGGAACTATAGGTCATGTAGATCATGGTAAAACAACCTTAACTTCAGCAATAACATATTGTCTAAATGCAAGA
>JBARXA010000008.1:0-1967 GCA_049647085.1 Candidatus Humimicrobiia bacterium
CTTAGGTGTATTATATAACAGATATCTAAATAAACCCCAAGATGCTCTGAAGATGTATAAGGCTTGTCTTAAACTGTGTAATGAACGAAAAATGCCTATTCCTATATGGTTAGAACCAGCAATTCAACAACTTAGTAAAGGAATATATCTAGAACCTAAATCCAAAATTAAACCATATCCTAAACTTAAACCAAGGATTATACCTAAATACAAACCTTTACCACCTAAGCCAAAACCTACACCATCTTATGAAAGAGAGGTAATAAGGTTACAGAAATTAATAGAAGATAAAAGAAAGGTTAATGATATCAATGGAGTAGCTAATGCATACTATAATCTTGGCAAACTTCACCTTGATTATAAGAAATATGTAGAAGCAAAAGCTATATTTAAGAAAGTATTAGTTATTAAAGAAGAGATGGGAGATAAGAGATGGATAGGTACATGTTATGTGATGCTTGGTATAGTAAATATGTATCAGGGAAATTATAACCAAGCAGAAATATTGTACAATAAAGCTTTGACTCTTTCAGTAGAAACCAACTATGAATATTTAATAACATTATGTTATCACAACTTAGGTGTGTTATATGACAGATATCTAAATAAACCTCAAGACGCCCTAAAGATGTATAAGGCTTGTCTTAAACTGTACAAGGAACGAAAAATGCCTATTCCTGTATGGTTAGAACCAGCAATTCAAAGACTAAGTTAAAAAATTAAAAAAATATTCTATATTTTTATTTGAATTAAAGAAAAAAAATATTTTTTAATAATTTTATATATAAAATTATATAACCCACAAAAAGAGAGTAAATAAGTATTATTTTATAATGTAATCAATTATAAATAACTACATTAAACTGACGATTGATATTTAGTTTTTTAAGGAAGGAAATAAATGATTAAGTTTCTATTAGGGAGTAAGGCTGTTTGGACTTTTCTAATTATAGCAATAAAATCAATTTGGGGTATATTCTACTTAATCTTTCTATTATTATTGGGTTGGCTTTGGAATAAGAAGTGGGGTTTACTATTTATATCAAGTGTGTTGTTAATTGGTGTGTTCTTAATAGGAATACAGTATCCGTATATCTTAGATGTAATAAATAATATATTCTCATCCAGTCCAGTTAATATTATACAGGCTATGTTAATTTTCTCAGTAGCCAAATATGGATCAATTGGGTGGGGTATTTTATATAGTAGTTTACTTATGATAGTTTTATTATATCCTGCTTATTATGTAACACTTTGGGCTAATCACTTAATGAGAGATGTACCTTTGATTAAACGTTTTCTTGGAACAAGATTTGCTCAGAAATATCTTGTTACTAAAGGCTTTAATGCTGTTCAATTATCGATATCTTCAATATTTACAACAGTTATAGGTCTTGGTTTTCCAATTAGTTTGTGGATTGCACTTCGTAGACTTGCGGGAATGAGCACAAAAATACCTCTTTCTTTTCTCATAATTTCTGATTTAACTATACCAAGCTTTAAACCTGTCTTTAGTATAGATTATTTCTTGCTACCTCTAATATTGGGAGGCGTAAATATAATATTACTTAGTAATCAGAAAAAATATAATATAAATGCATTAACAACAAAATATCAAAATCCTTACAGTTCAATAATTGGATTTTTAATTTTTGGTTTATTTATTCCTGCTGGAGTAATGCTTTTTTTAATTGGTCAGAGTATTGGGCAGATTACCATTATACCCATAATTTTCTCAAAAAAAAGAAAAGTTGAAGAGGAAGAAAGACCACCAAAGATTACACCTAGGATTAAACCATACCCCAGACTTAAAAGAAAGCCATCTCCTTGGTTTAGACCAAAACCTAAACCCAGGATTAAACCTAAATACAAACCTTTACCACCTAAGCCAAAACCTACACCATCTTATGAAAGAGAAGTTATAAGATTACAGAAATTAATAGATAATAATAGAAGGGTTTTTAATA
>JBARXA010000009.1:0-3457 GCA_049647085.1 Candidatus Humimicrobiia bacterium
GCTAGACCAAAAGATATGTTAGAAATATCAAATGAATTAATTAGTATATATAAAGATGAAATAGGAGAAGAATATTTTAGAAAGATACCAGAAGAAGTCAAGCTTCGTGCTGATAGCTTAAATAATAGAGCACTTACATTACTTGATTTAGGAAAGATAAATGAAGCTGAAAATATATGGAGGCAAGCACTTGAAATAGATTCTCATCATCCTGAAGCAACATGTAATCTGGGACTTTTAAATTGGAGAAATGCAAAAATAACAGACTTTGAATTAGTAGAGCAATTAGAATCAGTAATAGAAAAACAAGAAAAAAATTGGCGTCCATACTATCTTCTTGGAACAATTCATTTAGAGAGAGGAGATAAAAATTCAGCAGAAAAAATGTTAAGGCAAGCAGAAGAAAAGTTAAAGCAAGAAGAAAAATTAGCACCAGAAGTATCTAACATTAAGGATGCTTTAATGAATTTGACAAAAATTAAAAATGCTTGTTATTTAAGATCTTTTAAAGGACATAAAAGATATGTAAATGATATAGCTATTGCTCCAAATGGTAAATATTTTGTATCTGCAAGTAGTGATAATACATTAAAGCTTTGGGACATAAATAGTGGAGATTGTCTAACAACATTTGTGGGACACGAGGACAGTATATATGCAGTGGCAATTACTTTAGATGGAAAATATGTTGTTTCTGGTAGTGATGATAATACATTAAAGCTTTGGGATATAAATACTGGGGAATGTTTAAGAACATTTGAAGGGCACAAAGGATGGGTTAATTGTGTAGTTATCACAACAGATGGAAAGTATATAGTCTCTGGTAGTAATGATAATACATTAAAACTTTGGGATATAAATACTGGGGAATGTTTAAGAACATTTAAAGGACACAAAGGATGGGTTAAATCTATTGATGTTTCAAAGTTGAGTAAACCCGTAGGTAGAACTAAGAAAAAACAATATATTATATCAGGTAGTGATGATGGGACCATCAAGTTATGGGATTTAAATAATGGAGAATGCTTACTTACATTTGAAGGTCATAAATACGGTATAAATACAATAGCTTTCTCCAAGGATGACAGATATATTATCTCTGGGAGCTCTGATAATACAATAAAATTATGGGATTTAAATAGTGGAGAATGCCTACGTAACTTTGAGGGTCACAATAAAGCTGTGAAAGATTTAGTCATCACTCCAGATGGGGGATTTATTATCTCTGGTAGTTTGGATGATACATTAAGACTATGGGATCTGAATAGTAGTAAATGCCTACGCACATTTATGGGACATGAGGATGATATACATACTGTTGCAATAACCCAAGATGGGAATTATATGATATCCAGTAGCAAGAATGATAAATTATGGTTATGGAGATTAGAAGGTATAGGAGATATTAATAGCAAATGGGCTTTGAACAGGCCAGTTAGTACAAGGAAAGGTGGTGATGATGAAGAGATATTTAATGAAAGAATAAGAGATGCTAAAGAATATTATAATAATAATAATATTAATAAAGCAGGAAAAAAAATACATGAAGCACTAAAAGTGCATGGATATGGGAGAGATAAAGAAGCATTAGATTTATTACATAAGGTAGGTATAAGAGGTGGTAAAAGGAAAAAATTAATCGACGAGCGATGTTTACATACATTTGAAGGACATAAACACAGAGTAAATTCTATAGCCATTTCATTGGATGGTCGATATGCCATATCCAGTAGTAGTGATAGGACACTAATGTTGTGGGATCTTACTAAAAAGAGGCATGTACACACCTATGTAGGAAATAAGAAAAATGTTGAAGCTGTTGCTATCAGTCCAGATGGAAAATATGTTATCTCTGGTGATGATGACATGAAATTGAATAAATGGGATTTTAAGAAAAAAAATATTATTCATACTTTTGAAGGACATAAGGGATCAATAAAGGATGTACATGTCACCCCAGATGGGAAATTTGCCATTTCTGGGAGTGATGATAATACACTTAAATTATGGGATTTAAAAAGTTGTGAATGTATACAGACATTTAAGGGGCATAAAGAAAGTGTAGAATCTGTAGCAATCACTCCAGATGGTGAATATGTTATTTCTGGGAGTGAAGATATGACATTAAAATTGTGGGATCTTAGTAATGGAGAATGTTTGCGTACATTTGAAGGGCATCAGGATAGTGTAAAAACTGTTAGAATCACCCCAGATGGGAAATATTCTGTTTCTGGAAGTGATGATATGACATTAAAATTATGGAATCTAACTAGTGGAATGTGTGTTCGTACATTTGAAGGGCACGAAGGAGCAGTAGAGGGAGTTGCTATCAGTCCAGATGGGAAATATATTGTTTCTTGTAGTAGTTGGGATAATACATTAAAACTATGGAATATAAGTAATGCTAAATGTTTGAAAAGCTTTAAGGGACATGAAAATTCTATTTATGATATAGGTATAAGCCCGGATGGTAGATACATCATATCTTGTAGTAGTGATAAAACCATAAAACTATGGCAATTAGACTGGGACTATGAGTTTCCTGAAGAAGCTGACTGGGATGAAGGAGTAAAGCCTTATCTTAATGAGATATTTCTCAATTTACATGCACCATATAGTTCTGATGGTATTAAAAGAGAAGGAAAATCTTCCTATACAGAAGTAGACTTTGAAGAATTATTAAAAGATTTAGGATATAGGGGATATGGTTGGCTTAAAGTAGAGAAAGTTAGACAAAAACTTAAAGAGATGGTACAGGAGTGGAAGGCACCACAAGATTTATATATTCCACCTCCTGGACCTCCTGGGGGTATTCCAGTATGGGAAAGCGAAGTAAAAAAATTGGAGAGATTAATAGAGGGGTTGAGGGAAGTTGATGATATAGTTAAAATAGCTAAAGCATATAATGACATTGGGAAGCTTTATTTCGAAAATAAAGAATACTCTCAAGCAAAAGCTGTATTTAAGAAAGTATTAAAAATTCAAGAAGAGAGAAGAGATAAGGGACAGTTAGGTTTCTGCTATGTTAATCTTGGCAAAGTGAATATGTATCAAGGGAATTATAATCAGGCAGAGATAAGGTTCAATAAAGGTTTAACTTATGCAGAGGAAACTAACTATTACTATTTGAAAGCCAAGTGTTATCAAAACTTGGGTATACTATATGACAGATATCTAAATCAACCGCAAGATGCTCTAAGGATGTATAAAGATTGTCTGAGAATACAAAAGGAACTTGAAGAGCCTATCCCAGATTGGTTAGAACCAGCAATTCAACAACTTAGTAAAGGAATATATCCAGAACCTAAACCTAAGATAAAATTATATCCTAAACCTAAACCCAGGATTAAACCTAAATACAAACCTTTACCACCTAAGCCAAAACCTACACCATCTTATGAAAGAGAAGTTATAAGATTACAGAAATTAATAGATAATAATAGAAGGGTTTTTAATA
>JBARXA010000010.1:0-222229 GCA_049647085.1 Candidatus Humimicrobiia bacterium
ATGCTAATAGTACTGATATTGCAAGGTTAGAGCTTAAGGTAAGAGAGCTAGAGCGTCTTGTTGGTGAACTAACCATGGAAAATAGGATGCTAAAGAAAGTCAGAGATCTAAATACCAAGGAAAAAAAGAAGATTTACTGATAATAACCTCAAGGACCTTAAAACAATTAAGAGGGGGTGCAGACTAGTGGGAATATCTAGACCAACTTACTACTACAAACTAAAAAAGAGGAAGCCAGAGGATGTGGAACTTGAGGATATTATTAATGATATAGCTTTAGAGTACCCATATTATGGCTATAGAAGAGTAACAGCTGCATTAAAAAGAAAGGGATTAATAATAAATCATAAGAAGGTACATAGGATAATGAAGGATAATAATATACTATGTAAAATTAAAAGATCCTTTAAGAAAACCACCAATTCAGCTCATAACTACAAAAAATATAATACCACAACGCATCAACCAGGTATGGCATGCTGATATAACCTATATAAGAATATTAACATCATTTGTATATCTAGCAGCAATAATTGATGCATATTCAAGAAAAATAGTAGGATATGGACTGGGTAAAACCCTATCAGCTGATCTTACGATAGAAGCACTAAAAGATGCTATTTCAGAAAGAGATACATCAGATCTAATACATCACTCTGACCAGGCTATTCAGTATTGTTCATCTGATTATGTAAAGATTCTAAATGAGCATGGGTATAGCTATATCCATGTCAGATAAGGCTAATCCCTATGATAACAGTATAATAGAATCATTTTTTAGAACATTAAAGGTTGAAGAAGTGTATATGTTTTCCTATGAAACATACAGAGATGTTATTAAAAGAATACCTTATTTTATTGAACAAGTTTATAACAAAAAGAGATTACATTCTTCACTTAGCTATATGCCACCAGAAGAATTTGAAAGTAAAATTAAATATAATAAAATGAAAAAAAGTGAAGTCCGTCAGTTGGTTTAACTTAGATAACATTGTGTCCAACTTTTAGGGTTCAAACCATTTATCAGGTATTATAACAACTTCCGATAATATATATTATGTAAACCTCATTTATATTTTTATTTCTATAATACTTATATAAACTTTTTATATATAGTCTTTTTATAGCGTATTGTTTATTCTTCAAATTTATTTTAGTAAGGTTGTTTGATTTTACTTTTTATTTGATGTATTTATGTTACACATGATCTAATTCTTTTAATAATATTTTGTAAATCCTTTGATTTTTTTCACTTATTTTTATATTAAATATTCATGATAATTTATTGTAACAACATAATATATTTAAATTATTGACATTGAGCATATTTAGTAGTATTTTTAAAACTACAATTAAATATTAAGCATTCAAGAAGTCTTAAAAGTTAAGAGGGAAATCGGTGAAAATCCGATATGGTCCCGCCACTGTAACTGGGTTGCTTTTTAAAATATGTCACTGAACATTTTGTTTGGGAAGGCTTAAAAAGCGAAAAACCAGAAGTCAGGATACCTCACTTGAATGTTTAAAATTGCTACTCTTCGAGGAAAGAGAGGTGATTTTTTTATGGAAAAAATTGTATAAAGATTTTAACTTCAATTTATTAAAGTTAATTAAATTTAATTTTGTAGTACAGTAAAAAGGAGGGCAAAATTAAATAATTATTTTATTTTCAAAGGATTTTTAAAAGAAATTAAATTTAAGGATAGAAAGGAAATAAAAAATGATTAGCTTAAAAATTTTAAGAGACATAATTGAATCCAAATTGCTCAAGATAGATATAAGGGATGAATTTAAAACTTTAGCTGTAATAGTAACTATTTTTACTATTTTAAGTACAGTATTGTTTGGGTGTAAGCAAGAAACAGCTGTATTTGAAAAGTCAACTCAGATTACTGAAGGTGTGACAGAACCTACACCTGAAGTAACTACGACCGAAGAGCCCACAACTGAAACAGAAGAAGCTTTTAAGATTGAATATCCGGTAACTGTTACAGATGATGTGGGCAAGGAAGTCACTTTAACAGAATATCCAGATAAAATAATATCCTTAGCTCCTGGAAATACAGAGATACTGTTTACTCTTGACTTAGATGAAGAATTAGTCGGTGTAGATAATTTTAGTAATTATCCTGAAGAGGCTGAATCTATTGAGAAGATTGGGGATGCATTTGATTTGAATATGGAAAAAATCATAGAACTTGAGCCAGATTTGATTTTAACATTAAAAGGAATGGAAGAAGCAGTAAAGGAATTTGAGAATTTTGGAATTGCTGTCTATACTTTAGATGCAAATAAGATAGAAAATGTATTAGAAGATATTGAGGAGATTGGTCAATTAACAAATAGAGTTGAAAAGGCAGAAGAATTAACATCTGAAATGCAAGAAAAGATAGATGAAATAAAAACATTAGTGGCTGATGTTTCTGATGAGGAGAAACCAAAGGTATTTTATATGGTCTGGAATGAGCCAATAATGTCTGCTGGAAAAGGAACTTTTATAAATAACCTGATTGAACAAGTTAATGGGATTAATATAGTTGCTTACGATGACTTAGAAGGTTGGCTCGTATATAGTTTAGAGAAATTAATAGAGCATAATCCGGATGTGATTATTGCTCCAAAATCTTTAGCTCCAACTTCAGGAACAATAACAGCTGATGAGAGATTCTCGTCTATAAAAGCTGTTTTAGAAAACAGAGTTGTAGTTGTAGATGATGATCCAGTATCAAGAATTGGTCCGAGAATAGTTGAAGGATTTAAACAGATTGCACAAGCACTTTATCCAGATATTGAATTTTAAAAAAATAAAAATATGAAAAAAAAGAAAAAGCTTCTAAAATATACTATTTTTCTAATTTTATTTTTAACAGCAGCTATTTTTATAGCTACTTGTGTTGGCTCTGCCAATATTTCAATAAGGGAAACACTAAGCATTTTAATTAAGAAAATTCCTTATTTTGGAAGCAGAATAAAAACATTTCAAACAGTTTCTCCAAAAAATGAAATAATAATTACTCAGATAAGACTTCCAAGAATTATTTCATCAATTATAGTGGGTTTTGTTTTAGCAGCTGCTGGTGTGATATATCAGGGGATATTTAGAAACCCAATGGCTGATCCATACATTATCGGTGTTTCATCTGGGGCATCACTTGGAGCAACCATAGCTTTCTTTTTAGGTTTAGGTACAGGATTACTTGGTATATCAGCTGTATCAATTATGGCTTTTATAGGTGCTATAATTGCTGTTCTTGCTGTTTATCAATTAGCAAAACTTGGTGAGAGAGTTCCTATAAGTAATCTAATATTGGCGGGAATTGCTATTGGTGCTTTAATTAATTCTATAGTTTATTTTTTACTGATTGCCAAAACAGATGACATGCAAAAAATAATTTTCTGGATGTTAGGAGGATTTACTACTGCAAATTGGGATAAAATCGGAGTACTCTTAATACCAATACTCTTAACTTTTTTTACAACCTTTTTCTTCTTGAGAGAACTTAACATTCTGACTTTAGGGGATACACGAGCAACTCAATTGGGAGTTAATGTAGAAAGGTTAAAAAGAATTCTGCTTATTATAGCTTCACTATTGGCTGCATTAGGTGTAGCAATTGGGGGATTAATTGGATTTATTGGTCTTATTACACCTCATATCTTGAGATTAATTGTTGGCTCAGATAATAGAATCCTATATCCAACATCAGCTCTGGCAGGTTCAATAATTTTACTTTTCTCCGATACTATTGCCAGGACTATTACATCACCCAGAGAGATTCCAGTGGGAATTATTACTGCAGCAATTGGTGCTCCATTTTTCATATATCTAATGAAAAGGAAAGGGAGGGAAGTTTTTAAATAAAGGTGCAAAATTCAGACTTACTTATTAATGACATAAATTTTTCAT
This sequence comes from Candidatus Humimicrobiia bacterium, assembly GCA_049647085.1. Taxonomy (GTDB): domain Bacteria; phylum Actinomycetota; class Humimicrobiia; order JAHJRV01; family JAHJRV01; genus JAHJRV01. The sequence continues at coordinate 3,908 of JBARXA010000010.1, forward strand.
ATAATGGTTTACCTGTTATCAAGAATGCAAACTTTACAGTTAAACATGGAGAAATACTGGGGATTATTGGTCCTAATGGTTCAGGAAAAACAACTCTTTTAAATTTGATATCTGGTGTTCTAAAACCAGATTCAGGAGATATCTTTATTCAGGGAAAAAATATAAAAGAAATGCCAAAAAAAGAATTTTATCGAATAATGGCAGTTGTTCCTCAGTTTGGTGTTGCAGGTTTTGATTTTACAGTACTTGATACTGTCTTAATGGGTAGAAGTCCATATTTAAAGGGTAGCTTCTGGGAAAAAGAGATAGATTATCAAATAGCAATTGACTCTATTAAAAAGGTGGGAATATACAATCTAAAGGATAGATATATTTCACAGTTATCTGGTGGAGAAAGACAGAAAGTTACAATTGCTCAAGCCATTTCTCAACAGCCTAAGGTTCTTCTTCTCGATGAACCAACAACACATTTAGACATAAATTCGCAAATAGATGTGATGAATCTCATTTTTAGATTAAATAAAGAACAAAACATTACAGTTTTAGTTATCTTTCATGATATAAATTTGGCTGCATCTTTTTGCCCTAAAATATTAATTCTTTCAAATGGAAAGATCTTTGCCATAGGAAATACGGAGGAAGTTCTAACCTCACAAATACTTGAAAGTACTTATAATATACCTGTAGTAGTTAAGAAAAATCCAATTACAAACAGAATTTACATAACTCCAATAAGTAGAAGATTTTTTAAAGAAGAACTTGTAGCAAAAGGAATTAGAAAAAGAAGAGTTCATCTAATATGTGGTGGGGGTAGTGGTTCATCAATAATGAGCAAGTTAAAGGTTGATGGATTTTTAATTTCATGTGGAGTTTTAAATGTATTGGATACTGACTATGAGACTGCAAGGGCTCTTAAAATTCCTATTGTTTCTGAGGCACCCTTTTCAAATATAAGTGAAGAGAGTTATAAAGAAAATATTGAAGAAATTAAGTTATGTGAAAATGTGATACTTGCAAATATAGAATTTGGATATGGAAATCTATCAAACCTTAAAGCTGTGGAGGAAGCTCTGAATATTGGGAAAAAAGTTATAATTTTACAGGAATCTCCAATTACTAACCGGGATTATACAAAAGGAGAAGCTACTAAAATCTATAAAGAAATTATAGAAAAAGGAGCAATTTTAGTTTATAGTGAGGAAGAACTATTTAAATCCTTACATTAATTCAATGAAACATATTTAATTCATATCTCGTCAAATTTCTACTGATGAAATATTTTTATCCCTGATTATTTATTAATTAAAGGAATTTTAAATGAAATGTTCTGAAGTAGATAAACACTTACCAGCTTTTTTGGATAAGGATCTTAAATTATTTATTAGAGAAGAAGTAAAACATCATTTAGATATTTGTGAAAAATGTAGAAATAAATTGAATCTTCTTCAAGAAAGCTTACTTAAGATGGATAGTTTAAAAGATACTATTTTTAAAGCACCTGATTTTTTTACTGGTGGAGTTATGGGAAGTATAAGTAAAGTCGGTAAAAAGAAGTTCTATACACCAGCACTTACAAAAACCACTGAGACATTAGAAAAAATTACAAAAACACCTGGTAGAAGATTTGCATTAGGTGCATTTTTGATTGGTACTGCTTTACTTATTAGGCATCAAACAAGAAATATTAGAAAAAATTTAAGAACTTCAAAACAAAGCTCATTTGAAAAAAACAAAAAAAAGACAGAAACCTCCAATAAATTTGCTGCATAAAATAAACATAACAAATTCACCTGATAAAAAAAGTTTAGAGTGCGGGTTTTAAAACAATTATTTCTGTATCTACTGGAAGTTGTTCTTTTGTAATTTCTATTTCACTTGAATTTAATTCCTTAACATTTTCTTTCCCCAAAATAAAAGGTTTTACACCAGAAATGGGAAAATCAAGTTTTGGAGTCTTAAAATGCATAGGAATTATCACTTTGGGATTTATATTTTTGCATAAATCTGTGGCTTGATTAGCATCTATTGTATATGTTCCTCCAACAGGAATTAATAGCACATCAACTTTACCAATTTCTTCAATTTTATCCTGAGACAAGAGGTGTCCTAAATCTCCTAAATGGCAAATATTTATGTCATCAACATTAAAACAGAATATTGTGTTTTCACCCCTGAGTCTTCCTCTTTTATCATCATGGAAAGATTCAATTCCTTTGAAGGTAAAATGTTCTTTCTGATGTAGTCCTGATCCCATAATAATTACCGGATTTCCTCTAATATCATCTGTATAGTTATGATCAGTATGTTGATGACTAATAGTCACATAATCTGCCTCTTCGGTTATAGGTCTATATTTAATTCCTCCACTAGATTGGTATGGATCAGTTATTATCTTTACTTGTTCATCTGATGTAATTAAAAAAGCTGCATGTCCTAACCATTTAATCTTCATTTCTTCTCTTTTCAGGTTAATATATTATAAAAAAATATTATTTGCCTCTTTCTCATCTGATTTTTTTATTTCTGTGCCCTAACTGCTACAAATGAACCTTCACCATATCCTTTTCTTATTTCCTCAATACCATTTATTTTATCTAGAGTATTAAAAATAGTTTGTCTAAATTCAAATCTTTTAAAACTAGCTTCTTTTAGAAGATTAATTATCTCATCTGTAGTAAAGAAAATCGCTACTCTGTAAAAAACACTTTTTTGCTTATTTTTTTGATAGATTTTTCCAATCTTACTATTTTTATCCACAAATCCATTAATAAAAAAACTACCCGGTTTTAATATTCTATATACTTCGGAAAATGCTTTTTTAACATCATCTAAAAAACACAATGTTGTAACCATTAAAACTAAGTCAAAACTACCATCTTTAAAAGGGAGGTTTTCAGCGACACTGTCTACTACTTTTATTCCCTTACTTTCAGCAATTTTTCTCATTTCATAAGAAGGTTCAACCCCAAATTTAATGCCTAAAGGCTGGGCAAATTTTCCACTTCCAATACCAATCTCTATACCATATTTAAAATCTGGCAATATCTCTTTAATAGCTCTAACCTCAGATTGGTATTCATATCTATTTTTTACAAACCAATTCTCGTACTGTTCTGTGTGTTTTTCAAAAGGTTCTATTTTAGCCATTAATCTATATCTCCCTACCAGCCATCATAAAATCTATTTAGATGGTCTTCTATATATTTATTCTCCTTCTTCTAATTGATTAATTTTAGCACAGATTAATATTTTATTTAAAATAATAGCTCTGGTATAAACGCAAAACTTGACTATAAAAATTTAAATTAATAAAATGATATATATATAAAATATTTTGAATTTTAAGAAAGCATTAAAATGAAAAAACAGTCTTTTAAAGATTATGTTATTGTATCCTGCGGAACATTGGCTCCCGAAATAAATTACCTAAAAAATAGTAAATTTTTAGATGTTAATAAAATTTTATATACAAAACCGGGTAGACATGAAGTCCCCAGAGAACTTGAAAGTCAACTTATAAATAAATTAAATATTGCTAAAAAGTATTCCGAGAATATTATAGTAGTATATGGAGGAAAATATTGTTACATTAATATCAAAGAACCATATAAAACAATAGATAAAATAATAAAAGAGCAGGGTAAGAATATTAGTAGAATAAATGCCAGTCATTGTATGGATATGTTAGCCAGTAAAAAGGAAAGAGAAAATATAGCAAATACTGTAGCTAATGGTGAAAAAGTCTGGTGGCTTACACCAGGATGGGTACTTTATAGGAATTATGTCTTTCAGGATTGGGATAAAGCAATGGCTAACGAAAACTTCCCAAGACATACCGGGGGAGCTATCTTGCTGGATGGTATTGGATTCTGGGAAAAATACATTGAAGATCATCCTGAAAAAATTTTAGAATTTTCAGACTGGATGGGTATTCCAATTAAACCTTATAAAATCTCTCTTAATCGGTTAAAGGAACTTCTCTTAGAAAAAATCAGATAGAAAAAATAACCAGTTCATCATAGATGGGTGGTGTAAATTCCTGCCCGAGAATTTTTATGGAAAGAACTTCCTCTATTTACTTTTAATTACTTTTTCATACTCTGGAAAATAGTTACTAATAATCTTTAAATTAAATTTAGAAAGTATAGAGTCCCTAGGCTCTCTTTTCAGTAAAAATTTAAAGGATTTTCTTATTAATTCTTCTTTGGTTATTCTCCCCCCAGTTAATTTCTGGTAATAGTCATCATAAAGAGTTACGGAATAATCTTTAGCAGTTCCTTCTTCTTCAACTTTTACTATAAATTGTTTCTCATTTTTCTTTTTCACAACAATCAATATTCTCACCTTTCTCTTAAATAGTTTTTTACCTTATACATGATTAGATTTGCTACCTTATTTTATTATTAGTTCTTTTAGAGGGATTCTGTTACCCACTTTCTTTTCTGGAGGGATTTTTCCAAGTGTTACAAGAGCCATTAATTCAAGATTCTCTGGAAGATTTAGAAATTTCTCTACTTTTTCATGTCTATTTACTATTTCTCCTATCCAGCAGGTACCAATTCCAAGTTCATGTGCAGTAAGTAGCATATTTTGAATACATGCTCCTATTGATTGAATGCTTTTAACTCTATCACCTTGAAATTTTTTATCTAAAAATACCAGTATATTTACCTTTGATTTTCGCATGATATTAGTATATTTTGTAAATTGGCTTAAATCCTCAATTTTTTTAGCATCTTTAATTATCAAAAATCTCCAGGGTTGATAGTTATTAGCAGAAGGTGCCCATCTACCACTTTCTAAAATCTGGTTTATTTCCTCATCTGTAATTTGTTCATCAGTATAGTCTCTAATACTTCTTCTATTAAGTATTGACTTAAAAACTGGATATTTTTTCATGTTTACTCCTTTAATGTAAAAGCTTTAATTTGGTAAGAGCTAAGTAAAACTTGTGTCATTGCGACCCTGAGTGCAGTGAAGGGGGAGCAATCCCAGAATTTAACAGTCTGTGCTAAAGGAGAATTTTAATCTGTTAAGTTAAATACAAAGATTGCTGCTGAAATCATAATTACTGCGAATATTGATATAACTGATATATTTATTAGAAGTGGGTGTGCTAAAAATGTTTTGTCTTCTAACATTACATATCTTATAGCATCTATACTATAGCTAAGGGGATTTATGCTTACTAAATATTCTAACCATTTTGGTAAATCTTTTAACGGAAACATTGCACCTGATAAAAAGAACATAGGCATAACTAAAAAGTTCATTATCATTTGAAAACCTTGCATGCTTTTCATTCTTGATGCAATTAAAATTCCTAATGAGGTTAGAGCAAAAGATGTTAATAAGATTAGTAAACAGATTTTAAAAACCATAAGAAAATTTAATTTAATGTGAAGTAAAGGCGCGAAGATAAATAATATTATTCCTTGAAGTAGAGAAATAGTACTTCCACTTAAAGCTTTCCCAACAACTATTGATGTTCTTGAAATTGGAGCAACTAATATTTCCTTTAAAAAACCAAATTCCCTATCCCATACTATTGAAAATGATGAAAAGAGCGAAGTAAAAAGAACTATCATTCCCAATATCCCAGGATATATAAAATCAATATACCAATCTCCCTCTCTTCCCCCAAACATCCCAAATGCACTGGATAGTCCACTTCCCAAAATAAACAGGTATAGTGATGGTCTTGCAATACCTGATATAAGACGAGGCTTATCTCTAAAAAATCTTTTTATATCCCTTAACCATATTATGTATATTCCTTTTAAATCTCTTATCATAAATATATCCTTAGCTTTTTTAAAATTTAACGATGTCCTCTTCTCATTTTCATACGAGTTCTCATTCTGCCTATGGAGTTTGCTGATTCATCCCTTATTTTTCTTCCCGTCAAACTCAGGAATACATCATCTAATGTTGGCTTTCTTGCACTAATAGAAAGTATATCTTCTTTAGACTCTCTTATGAATTGTGGTATAAATCTCTCAGAATCGTCAACCTCAAACTGAATTTTATTGTCATAAAGAAATATCTTTTTACCGTATTTATTTTCTATCTCTTTTGATAGGTTTTTGTTATTAGTGGTTTCAACAGTGATGATGTCTCCCATTACTTTCTTTTTTAAATTCTCTGGAGTATCTATTGCAATAATTTTTCCCATATCTATAATAGATATCCTGTCACAATTCTCTGCTTCATCCATGTAATGAGTTGTAAGAAATATGGTAGTATTTTCCCTTTCTTGTAAATTTCTTATATATTCCCAAACTCTATTTCTTGTTTGTGGATCAAGACCTAAGGTTGGTTCATCTAAAAAAAGAACTTTTGGGTAATGTATTAAGCCTCTTGCTATCTCTAACCTTCTTTTCATACCTCCTGAGAAATTAAGCACTAAATCATTTTTCCTATCTTTTAACTCAACAATTTCTAAAATCTGGTCAATTCTCTTTTTTGCTGTTTTACTTTTAATATTGTAAATCAAAGCATGAAATTCTAAATTCTCTTTAGCTGTTAGCCAATCATCTAAACTTGGGTCTTGAAAAACAAGTCCTATGCATTGCCGAACCTGATTTCTTTCTTTTGTAATGTCATAACCGTTTAGAAAGGCTTTTCCGCTTGTAGGTGAAAGTAGTGTACAGATCATATTTATTGTTGTAGTTTTACCTGCACCATTTGGACCTAAAAAGCCAAATATTTCACCTTCGTGAACCTCAAAGCTTATTTGATTAACTGCTATTAAATTTTTAAATTTTTTAGTAAGTTTTTCAACAGATATAATTACACTCAATTTATCTCTTTCTATTAATTAAAATTTTATAAACTATTTTATTTTAAGATTTTACTATTTTTCTTTACTTTCTACATCTTTCCAACAGGGAGTATTATATCCTAATGCCCTGCATTTTTCAGGGTGCTCAATTGGATATTTACCTAAATAACAGATATAACTTATCATTTCGCCAAAACAGTGTGGACTACTTTTATCTGCTGTAACTTTTGAAGGTACTACATCTTCTCTAAAATGTTTGCATGCCATTTAATAGCTCCTACCTTATGTTTTTTAGAATTAATTATTATATTAAAAAAATATACACCCTCTCCCTATCCCTCTCCCATTAAGGGAGAGGGGAAGTGATTCTAACTTTAAGAAACATCTGCTACTAAATTTGGAGAAGTATTAAAAAAGTTAATATTAAGAATAATAAATTAAAAGATTTGAAAAGTATTAATTACTCAGTATCTGACTTTACTTCTTCGACTGCTTCTTCCACCTCTTCTTTCTCTTCAGCAACTTTTTCACGAATTGTCTGCTCAACTTTTTTTGCTTGTTCCACACCTGCTTCTATTGCACTTGAAATTCTTTTTTTCAGACTCTCAATACCGGGAGTTATTTTTTCTTTTGTTTCTTCAAACTTTTCTTTACCTATTTCTGTCCATTCCTCAGCTTTTTTCTTCAACTCTTCTCTGGTTTCTTTACCCTTTTTTGGAGCAAAGAGTAGACCAATTATAGCTCCTATAGCTGAACCAACTGCCAACGAGACACCTGTTATCAAACCAACTCGGGGTCTTTTCTTCTCCTTTTTAGCTTCTTCACTGACTACCTTTTTTACTCCCTCCTTAATCTCTTCCTTCGCTTCTTCTTTAACTTCCTGCTCAATTCTTTCTTCTTCAGACTCTATTTTTTGTTCTTGTTCTTTCTCCATCTTAATACCTCCTAAATTTTAAAAGTATGATAAATTATTTTAAATTTCTGACACAAATTTAGATCATTTTTAATTTTCTATTACATTAATTTTAATATTTTGGTTTTCGATTATAATTTTAACAAATTTTTAATGAATAGTTAAAAAATAAAAAATTATTCTCATGAAATTTAGGCGAAGGAAAGGGAAAAGATAAACTCCATAAAGAATCTAATTAAATATATTAAAGAACTTTTAATCTAATATTTTAAATTTTTAGCTTCTATAATAAGAAGTCCCCTGGTTCTTAAAAGGCGACTTCTCTTCCTTGAGTTAAATATATTTATTTAGATGTGGTTGGTTAACTTTTTCCTAATTACTCATATGTAATAGCTTCCATAGGACATACTTCTGAGCAAGTTCCACATTCCTCTTCACCATCACAGTCTTCAGGGCGAGCTAAGAAAGCTATTTCGTCTTCGTTTAATTCAAGTGCATTATTGGGGCACTCATCAATGCAAACCTCACATCCAGTACATTCCTCTTCATCTATCACAGGTGTTCTTTTCTTTTCGCTACTTTCACTCATATTTTAAACCTCCTTTACAATTTATTCCTTATAGTAATTACTTTTTAGACATAATTTATTTTTAATTTTAACTATAAGAATTTATTTATTTTATCTTGTTTTTTTAAAAATAATAAATTTTTCATATTATTAATACTTGTATATTTAATATCTACCAACTTTCACAAAAGCTTTGCTATAGAAATAGTAAAAATGCTATAAGAGTATATAGGATAAAGTACCACTATTGTCAAGATATCTTTTGAAAATGTATTTTAAAAGACGGGTTTAAGTAAGTCATAGGTCTCAGAAATATATTGAGGTATAACCCTTGTATCAGAAATAACTGGCATAAAATTTGTATCTCCTTCCCACCTTGGAACAATATGTAAATGAACATGTTCTAAAATACCTGCTCCTGCAACTTTACCAATATTAATACCAATATTAAATCCTTGAGGACTCATCTTTTCCTTTAAAACTGTGATACTTTTTTGGCAAAGTGACATTAACTCAATCAAAGTCTCACTCTTTAGTTCTTCAATATTTTTAATATGAGCATAAGGAGCTATCATTAAATGTCCATTGTTGTAAGGAAAAGCATTTAATATAACAAAACAGAAATTTCCTCTGTAAAGAATATAGTTTTTCTTATCCTGATTTTCCTTGGGTTTTTCACAAAAAATACAACCCTCTTTCTTTTCCTTTAAAATATATTCCATTCTCCATGGTGCCCAAAGATATTTCAAAAAACCTCCTTTTTAATATTATGTAAAAAATTAAGATTTTTTATGGATTCCTCTCTTTGATTATACCTGTGTTATAAAGAGCTCTTACAATGATCCAGCCTAAAAGTCCAGCAAGTATTATTCCACTAATGATTGCTACAATTCCACCAACAAGGAGTTCATAAGGTGATGTCATTTTTCTCACATAAAAAAATATTGCATCTGCAAATAAAATTGCTAAACCGCCTCCTATTAATGAACAAAAAAGTGTAAATCTCTCCTTAAAAAAGACAAATACAACGTCTATCAAGAAACCTTCTACTCCAGCAAAAAGGATTGCTAAAGGACCAAAAGGATTTCCAAATTGCCATTCAATAATACCTTGAATTAATCCGCAAAGAGTTGCTGCTCCTGTTTTTCTAATTAAAAGCCTTGTTATTACTAGCCATAAAACATACAATCCTGTAAGTGGGATTCCAGCCAAATCTCCTAAAAAGGGAAAAAATACTTTAAAAGGCTGGATAAAAGAGAACATAAAAGCACCATTAATTACTCCACCAATAGCTGCAATTATAGCCATTAATATTAAATCAAAAGTTGAAAAATAGTATTTTTTTCTTTCTTTTTCCATTATTCCCCCTTCAAAAATTTTAATATCTTGACACAGTACATTCTAAGCACATTCGCTTCGCTCAGTACAGGCTCCGCGAAGAATCTCATTATATTTATCTTTTTAAAAGGAGATTCTTCAGTCGCTATCGCTCCTTCAGAATGACAAAATAATATTAAATTTTCAAAGAATAAAATACTAAAAGTGTTAACCCAACTTGTTAACAATACACATAATATATTAAAAGAAATATTGTAGCAATGATAAAAATTTTATCTAAAGTTCTTACCTTTATTTCATCAATTATTGTCCTTTTTTTATATGCCCCAAAACCTCTACTATCCATTGCTATTGATACATCTTGAGCTCTTCTAATACCGCTTATTAGAAGTGGAATAACCGAACTTTTTAATAAGTTTAATTTAGAAAATAGTCCTATTCTTGAGAATCCAACTCCTCTTACCAAATGAGCATTTGTAATATTTTTATGCTCCTCATAGGCTAATGGAATGAATCTTAAAGCAGCATACAATGTATAACCAATTCTGTATGGTAATTTTGCCACTTGCATTAAACTCTGTACTAATCTCTTAGGTTCAGTAGTTAGCATAAATATCATTGACAGAGAAGTTAAAATTAAAATTCTTAAAGCAACTCCTATTCCCTCATATAATCCTTCATAGGTTATTTTTATAAAAGATAGTTCATAAAAAGATGTAAATGGTTTAGTTGTAGCGTATGGATAAAAAAGAGCTTTATAAATTAATATAAAAATTGCTGCAGGAATAAATAAAGACATTGATTTTATATATCTGATAAATCCAATTTTACAAAGAGTGAGAGCGATAATTACAACTATAATGTATATAATTAATTGATTTATAACTGATGAATAATTTGGTTCTACATTTTTTAAAAAAGCGAAGATAGAGATTAAAATAATCCAGACCATTTTATGAGTCGGATCCATTTTGTGAAAAAAACTATCTTCTTCAAAATATGTTAATGCTTTTCTCATTTTTAATTTCTCAATAAGAAAGATATATATTCATTTTAAGTCTCAAAAAGTTCTATGAATTCATCAACATCATCAACTATTGGAATATCTATTTCACCAATTTCTCTTAAAAGTCTTGATAATCTGAAAATCTGTGGTGTATTTATATATCTTGATTTATTAATTTCAAGGAAATCATAAAGTTTAAATGTTTCACCACTAAAAATAAGTTCACCATTATCCATAACCATAACTTTATTTAGATATTTTGATGCTATATTTAAATCATGAGTTATTATTAATATGGTTAGACTATTATTATTTAATTTTTGGATTATACTCATCAAATTTGAAATATTCTTTCCATCCTGACCTGTAAATGGCTCATCTAAAATTAAAACTTCTAAATCTTTTACTAACATAGTAGCAATACTCAATCTTCTTTTTTGACCCATACTGAGGTTAAAAGGATTTTTTCCAGCAAATTCCAAAAGCTCCATTAACTCTAATACTCTCTCAACTAGTTGTTTTTTTTCTGACTCCTTGATTTTTCCGCTTTTTAATGAGAAAGCAATCTCATCATAACAGGAACTTGTAATAAATTGGTGTTCTGGATATTGAAAAACATAACCAATTTTTTTAGAAAGTTCATTAATTGATGACTTATTTATATCTAAATTTGCGATAGTACCTTCACCTGAGTCAGGTTTATTTAATCCTATAAGAAGGGAAGCAAGTGTTGTCTTTCCTGACCCATTTTTACCCATCAAAGCAACCATATCACCCTTATTAATATCAAAAGTAACATTTTTTACAGCCTTCTTTCCTGTTGGGTATGTAAAATTGAGTCCCTTAACATCAATTGCCTTTTCTTCACTTTTTTCCTCTTTTAAATTTAAATGTAATTTCTTTTTAAGACTCTTAGCAAGTTCCAACCCTTCTTTCTTTTTTAGTTCTTCACCTGATCCTTTTCTCAAACTCCTGATAAATTCTATTTCATCTCTCTTTTTTAAAATTGATTCTACAGCCTCTTTAACTGTTAAGGGAAAGGGACTGATTACAAATCCCTTTTTATTCAACCTTACTGCTAACTGAGTTATTTCAGGAATTCTAACCCCCACATTTTCAAGAATATTGTCACCATATTTTTCTAAAATATATCTTGGATTTCCATCGTAGACTATAATCCCATTGTCCATAATAATAAGTCTATTTGCTAAATAGAGAATGCTACTTACTTCGTGTTCTATTAGCAGGACAGTTAAATTTTTCTCTATATTTAAGTTTTTAATTACTTTTATTATTCCTCTTGCACCTATTGGATCAAGATTTGAGGTAGGTTCATCTAAAATTATCATTTTAGGGTTCATAGTTAAAACTGAAGCTATTGCTACTCTTTGTTTTTCTCCACCCGATAGCTCATAAATACTGCTGTTTTTTTTTCTTGACAGAGTAACAAATTCTAAATATTTCTCTATTCTCCTTAAAATTTCATCTTTTTTAACCAATAGATTCTCGGGACCAAAGGATATCTCATTTTTCACAGTTAAGTTACACATTTGACTGTCTGGATTTTGAAAGACAATGCCCACCTTATTACTTAGTTCAAAAACTTCATGCTCTTTTGTATCTAAGTTATCAATTTCTACCTTACCTTCTAATTTACCACCCAAAACATTTGGTATAATTCCATTAATACATAGTGCTAATGTGCTCTTTCCACACCCACTTGGACCCATGAGAACTACGAATTCACCCTCATCTATCTCAAGGTTAATATTACTTATAGCAGGTCTTTTTTCTCCCTGATATGTATATGTGAGATTTGATACTTTTAGAATTTTCCCCAAAAAATACTCCTAATTTGAAATTTAATCGCTGTTTAGAGATTGCTTCGGGACTTTGTCCCTCGCAATGACAAATTAATATTAAGTTTTCAGACTAAAGATTAATCAATAATAATATAAAATGTTTATAGTTAATTCCAAAATAATATTAAAGGGATTTCATATAGGAGAAATTATACATTATCTGTTTTTAATAACAGCATAAAAATTTAAAATAAGTATTTATAGATTTCCTTTGTTTATTAATTTTGAAATAATTAGCTAACATTCTTTATTTTATAGAGAATGGACTTAAATGGTTAATTCAGAGTGGGCTTTATTTGAAATATTGGGTGAATTTTAATAGATGGAGTTGGAGTCCCTGGTCGGATTTGAACCGACGACAACAGGATTAGGAATCCTGTGCTCTATCCAACTGAGCTACAGGGACTATAAGATTATTAAATATTCAGAATTTGGTAGTATTTTTTTGAAATTAATATTAAATTAATATTAAACTAATACTAAATTAATATTAATAGACTTTTACAGATATTTAAATTTCATTGATATTGTATTATATACAATTTGTAGGGTAAAGTATCATATAATATTTATCAAATAATTTTTAGTTTAACAATTAACATTTTTAATTATTATAAAAGAAGGGAGTTACATTGAAAAAAGAAAGCACAAAATTTGCTGATGAGGTTATATCAACAATTTCAGCTGGTGCAGTAATGAGAGTACCAGGAGTTTACAGGATTCATGGCGCAATAATTAATGACTTGGTAAGAATGGTAAGAAAAACATCACCTACCTCAGGAATTAGAGTTATAAGAAGAGATGGAGATTTAGTTGATATTGACATTCATCTTATAGTTGAGTATTTAAGTTCTATTCCAGAGATTGGAAAAGGGGTTAAAGAGGAAGTAAAAAGTTTTGTTGAAAAATTAACATCAGTTAAGGTTAAAAATGTGAAAATATATGTAGATGATGTACACTATGAATTGAGCTAAAAGTTGTTAAATAAAAATATTTAAAAATACAAATTTTTATAATTGTTTATTAAATGTTAGACATGATTGAATTGATACTACCATTTATATATATATTAAAAATTTTTAGAATATAAATTCAAGCTATGTTGTAAAGATTTTATAATTAACTTATAATATTTTTAATTGATAATAAGATATTTTAATTATGGATTTTATTTCATACCGTAAGTTATGTTATATTGTATATAATAATACTTTAGCATTCCATATATAAGCAAGGCTAAAGCCTTGTCCTACGTCATTAAATATTAAATATGATTATTTAGATATAATTAGAAGAGGAGGAAAATATTATGGCTGAAGTTTTACTGGATAAGGTATCAAAGAAATTTGGAGATGTTGTAGCAGTTCAGGACTTTAGTGCTAATATTGCAGACAAAGAGTTTCTTATTTTATTAGGTCCATCTGGGTGTGGAAAGTCGACGACTCTAAGAATGATTGCTGGTCTCGAGGAGATTGATGAGGGGATTATCAGAATAGGTGACAGAGTAGTAAATGAAATGCCTCCAAAGGATAGAGATATCGCAATGGTTTTTCAAAATTATGCTCTATATCCACATATGGATGTTTATAACAATATGGCTTTTGGATTAAAGCTTAGGAAAGAGCCTAAGAAAGAAATTGATAGAAAAGTAAAAGAAGCAGCGAGGATTTTAAGAATTGAAGAGTTATTGAAGAGAAAACCAAAAGCATTATCTGGAGGACAAAGACAGAGAGTTGCAATGGGTAGAGCTATAGTTAGAAACCCCAAGGTATTTTTGATGGATGAACCACTATCTAACTTGGATGCGAAATTAAGAGTTCAAATGAGAACAGAGATAGCAAAACTGCATGAGAGAGTAGCTACTACCTTCGTGTACGTAACTCATGATCAGACTGAAGCAATGACTATGGGTGATAGAATAATCATTATGAAAGATGGACTAATTATGCAGATAGGGACTCCTCAAGAGGTTTATGATAATCCAGTTAACCTATTTGTAGCAGGGTTTATAGGTTCTCCTTCTATGAACTTCATGGATGCGGTAATTACAGATGATTATCATTTAAGAAAAGGAGATTTTCAGTTAAAAGCACCTGATAAAGTTTGCAAAGTTATTGATGAACTCAATCTAAAAGGAAAAGAAGTAGTTATGGGAATTAGACCTGAGAATTTGGAGGATTCAGAGTTCACATTAGTCAAAACTAAAGAAAATACTTTTAAGGCAGACATAGATGTTGTTGAGCCTATGGGAAATGAAGTTTTTGTTTACTTTAGCAAAGAGGGTGTTGACTTTACAGCAAGAGTAAATACTAAGACAAGAGCCAGGGTAGGTCAGCCCTTAGATATCTCTGTTGATCTTTCCAACATGCATATATTTGATAAAGAAACAGAAAAAACATACATTTAAAAAATAAAAAAATTATAAGAATTAAAAAAGAAAAAGTAAAACACTGTTTCTTTTTTAATTTATTTTGTAAGTTTAGAATTAATTCTTAAATATTATATTGTTAGATTTGATCTCATAATTCTTTTACTTTCTCTTAAACGTTATATTGTAAGACCTGATCCCATTATTTTTATTTGAGGAGGGAGGAGAATCTTCTATTCATAAGTTCTAAGTGAGAACCACTCCAGTAATACTTATCACAATTTGAACAATAAGCAAAATTCGTTATAGATTTATATACAAATATTGGAACTTTCCCTTTTGCTCTTTCTTTATCTACTTTTTTAAGAATCTGATTACACTCTATACATCTAATAAGATTTATTTTTAATTCCAGGTTTAGTTCTTTTACCAACTGCTCTAACTGTTTTAAAACTTTATCATGCCTGATAAATAGAAATTTCACTCTTCCATATTTAAAAGGACTTCTTCTTATCATCCTGGAGTCTCTTGTTAAAACAATTCTACTCTCGCTTTCCGCTTTATTTACTAAATCTTCATCAGATATTTTTTGAAAATATAAAACATCATAACCAAAAATTCTAAGATACCTGGCAAGTCTACCTAACATCATATCTGCTATAAAAATTGGCCTTTCGGAGTCATTTTTAGTTAAAGATTGTGGATTATATTGCTTCATAATAATAGTTGTGGAAGGTTATACTGATTCATAATAATTTACAAAAATATTAACTTTCTTTCGTTAGTATATCAAAATTATTAATGTATCATATAATCATGATTTCAAAGTAATATATCAAATTTCTAATTTGTATAATTGTGATAAAATATTTTATTGGAAAAACTAAAAAATTTTTAAAGAGGAGAGTTATGGATTTAGAAAAATATAGGAAACAGGCAGAGGATTTTATTAGTGAAGCCGATAAAGAGTATTATCTACATTTTTCTGGGCAAAAGGATGAATATAATCTCACTGAGATATATGAAAAACATAAAGACCTTTTCACAAAAAAAGCAATTGAGGAGATAAAAAATTTAGGAGAGGGAATAAGTGGTGAGGATAAAAAGAGACTTGATTATTTGTTTCACTTTTGTACAAAAGAGTATATTGGTCAGCAGATTAAAGAAATTAAACAAGAAATCGCACAGGATGAATCTAAGGCAATGATAACTATAGATGATGAAGAGGTTTCATTTAGAAAATCTAGAGTGATTATTTCAAATGAAACAGAGCAGGAGAAAAGAGCAGAGATAGAATCAAAAAGAATTGAAAAAATTAAGAAATTCAACACAAAATACAAGGAGAAATGGAATAAATTTCATTCATTATCAAAAGAATTAGGCTATAACAATTATGCTCAACTTTGCTCAAAATTAATGAATGTTGATTTTGATAAACTATCAGAATTAATGCAAAATTTCTTAAATAAAACCGATGAACTCTACAAAAATGCTATGGATAAGCAATTAAGTGAAAAAATTGGATTAACACTTGAGCAAGCAAAATATTATGATATATGGTACTTTAGCAGAGGAAAAGGCTATGATTATTTATTCCCAAAAGAAGAACTGATAAACTCATTTGGTAAAACTTGTTATAAGTTAGGTATAGATTTAGAGAGTCAAAAAAATATTAATATTGATATAGAAACACGAGATAAAAAATCACCAAGAGCTTTTCTCTGTGCAGTAAAAGTTCCTGATGAAATCTATCTAAATATAATGCCAGAAGGCGGAGTTTCTGACTATAGTTCATTTTTACATGAAGGAGGTCATGCTCAACACTTTGCAAATGTTAGCAAAGAATTACCATTTGAATTCAAGTATTTAGGGGACAACTCTGTAACAGAAGGGTATGCTTTTTTGTTTAACTATCTTTTTCTCTCACCATATTGGTTAAAAGATTTCTTAGGGATAGAAGATGCAGATAGTTTAATAAGATTTTTACTTAATAGAAAATTCTATATGCTTAGGAGGTATTCAGGAAAGTTAATTTATGAAACTAAATTTCATGATGGAAGTCTAATTGAAGGTAAAGACAAGATTTTCAAAGAGAGGTTATCTTCTGCTACCTTAGTTAAATATGCATCAGAAAATTATCTATCCGATTTGGATGAGGGATTTTATTCATCAAGCTATCTAAGAGCATGGCTATTTGAGGCACAACTAAGACAATTTTTTGAGGAGAAATATGGACCAAGATGGTATGTGAATGAAAAGGTTGGGGAACTTTTAAGAGAGATGTGGTATTACGGTCAAAAATATAGTGTGGATGAGATTTTAGACCAGTTAGGATTAGGAAAGCTATCTATTGAACCAATAATAAATCAATTTCAAAAACTAAAATAATGATATAATTATTTTTTGTTACTATAAAATATTTTCATTGATATTAGTAGGAAATTCTTTGCTACACTTGTTTTGATAGGGATTGCTCAGTTTATCCTGAGGGAAGAGACTTTCAAGTTAGTGATGTTGTAGTATATCAAAAGAAACTATAAGAGGAGGTTAATTGTGAAAAAGAATGAATTAATTGTGAGAAAGCATGGACTTGAAAAAAAGATAAGGGATATTCCAGGATTTCCAAAAGATGGAATAATTTTTAAGGATATAACGCCATTACTTTTAGATCCAGAATCGTACAGAAAGGCTATTGATTTAATGGCAGATTATTATAAGGGAAAAAATATAACTTCAATAGTTTCTGCAGAAGCAAGAGGATTTATTTTTGGAGGTGCTTTAGCTTATAAATTGGGAGTTGGATTTATACCAGCTCGTAAACCAGGTAAACTTCCTTATAAAACAATAAGAGAAGAATATGAGCTTGAATATGGAACAGATGCTTTAGAAATACATGAAGATGCTATAAAATTTGGAGACAGAGTACTTATAGTTGATGATGTTGTGGCTACAGGTGGAACTACTGTAGCGCAAGCAGAGTTGGTTGAGAAAATGGATGGGGAAGTAGTCGGTTTTTGCTTTTTGGTTGAATTAGCTTTTTTAAATCCACGAGAGAAGCTAAAAAGATATGATGTATTTTCACTAATTGTATGTGATAAATAAAGTGCAACAATAAGAAAAGTAAAGAATAACTAAAGAATAATACAAGACTATTTTTAAATTTGGATTAAGGTGAAAAGGAAATGGGTGCATATAGAAAGATAGTATGTGCTACAAGAGGTGGGAAGGCATCGAAAAAAACTGAGGAAAGAGCAATTGAAATTGCAAAAGCAACAAATGCTAAGCTTACATTTATTCACGTTGTAAATACAGATCTGGACTTTTTAAAGAGCAGTACTGGAAAGTTAGTCTTAGATACAGTTCAAGATGATTTAAGAGAATGTGGTCGATTAATATTAAGCATGGCTCAAAATAGAGCAAAAAAAGCTGGAATTAATGCCAAAAGTGAGATGAGGGAAGGGATTATTTCAGAACAGATAGAGGAATTTTTAAGAAAGCGTAAGGATATAAATCTATTAGTAATGGGATGTACTACCGAGGAAGGAAAGTCATCTGTAGGAAAAGCAAGAGAACTGGTAGAAAGAATAAGAAAAGATTTGGGCATAGATGTATTATTACTTGAAGATTAATTCATTGTGAGATTAATATAATAATCATTTCTAATAAATGATTATAAAATCGATTTTAAACTATTTAAAAATAACTACTTATTTTTATAAGATTACTTCTGTGTCATTGCGAGGAGCGAAAGCGACGTGGCAATCTAAAACAAGATTGCTTCACCTTCACCCCGCTCAGGTTCGCAATGACATGGTTGAGTGAATATTTACCTAATTTTTAAAAAGATTTAATTTATTTTATAAGCTTACTTACTTTTTATGAATTAAAATTACTATATGTTTCAAAATTAAAATTACTATATGTGAGGTGAAATTGTTTATGGCTAATAAAGATAATAAGGATAAAGAGAGAATAGAGAAAAATAGAAAAACCAAGCAAACAAGAAAGAAAAAAGAAAGTAAAAAAAATGAACAGGAAATGAAAAAAGCCAAAAGTATAAAAGCTAACCACGAAAGAGAGAAAGAAGAAACTAAAAAAAACAAGAAAAAGATAAAGAAAGAAGAGACTAAGAAGACTGAGGAAGAAAGGAAAAAAGAAGAAGAATTTCTAAAAAAACTAAAAGAGCAGATGGAAAAGATCACTGTAAAAGATGTTGTAATGCAGATGATGACCAGCTTATCAAGCTTAGGTTATCAAAAATTGGGACTTCCTGAAGAACAAAACAAGAAATATTTGGATTTAAAACAGGCAAAATTAGCCATAGACGCATTAGCTGCTCTTGTTAGTGCTTGTGAGAAAAATCTCTCTCATGAAGAGTACATAGCTTATAAAAACACACTCTCTAATCTTCAAATAGCCTATGTAAGCAAATCTAAATAATAAATTAATTAAAAAATTTAAAAAATTTTAATGTTTTTATAAAAATTGTGGTAATATAACTTATGAAAAAATTGGAATTGAATTGGTATTTTTAAAGAAATGCGTAGCAATTATTTTACAAAAGAAAGGAGGGATGAGAAAAATCATATTTTCTAATAATTACCTAACTAAAACAAGTGTAAAAAATCAGAGCTTTTTGTATTGATATAAAAACAGTATTTATAAAGAATGTAGATATTAAGACTTATTTATTAGGTAAATTATTAAGTTAGTTGAATTGCTTGTAATTTAAAACTTTAAAAAGGAGGAATTAAAGTGACTAAAAAGCGTATATTTGTAATGGGATTGATCATGAGCTTGTTAACTATGGGCTTGCTGACTTCCTGTGCCCCGAAAGAAGCGGAATTAGGTACAGAGGACAATCCAATCATACTATCTTTCGTTCCATCTGGTGACACCCCGGATATCATCGAAAGCGCTGATGAAATAGCTAAAATTCTGTCAGAGAAAACAGGATATGTTATTAAAGGTAACGTAGCCACCAGCTATTCAGCAGTTATCGAAGCTATGGGTACTGGTAAAGCACATATTGGTACCTTAGCAACATTCGCCTACATATTAGCAAACCAGAAGTATGGTGTTGACTGTGCACTGGTCTCCACAAGATACGGAACCCCCTTCTACACAGGTCAGATTATTGCTGGAGCAGACACAGGTATCACAAAATTAGAGGATCTGAAAGGCAAAACAATGTGCTGGGTAGATGCAACTTCAACCTCTGGTTACATCATTCCAATGGTTATGCTTAAGGCAGCAGGAGTAGATCCAGACACTGACCTGGCTCAGCAAACAGAAGCTGGTTCCCATGATGCAGTCGCTCTGTCAGTCTATCAAGGTGACTGTGATGCAGGAGCAATGTATATTGACGCTCGAGACAAGATAGAGGAACAATATCCTGATGTTAAGGAAAAGACAATAGTTATTGCAGAATCACCGGAGATTCCTAATGACGGTCTACAGTTCATAAAGGAATTTCCATCTGATATGAGAGAAAAGATTGTAAAAGCTTTTATTGAGATTATGGATACTGATGAAGGTGTAGAGGCTATGGGGAAGGCTTATGGATGGGAAGGAGTAATGGAAAAGGGCGACTCCTTCTATGATGACTTCCGAAAAATCCTTGATGCCTCTGGCATTGACGTCGAGGAGTTGGCTAAGTAAATAGGAAAAACCCTGATTAGTATTACTTAAGTTAAGGTAAAGAAGGGGAAATTTAAGTACCCTTCTTTACCTTATTGGGTCTTATCCAATATTTATATTTTTTATATGATATCAAGGAAGGAGATTTGTTTCTCCTCTTATATGTGTTCTCAAATGAAGGAGAAAAACTTTGCTAAAAGTTGAGAATTTAACAAAGACTTATGGTGATGGTACCGTTGCTTTAAAGGATGTGAGTTTTGAAGTACCGGATGGTGAATTCCTGGTGGTCTTAGGACTTAGCGGAGCGGGTAAATCCACCCTACTCAGATGTATAAACCGTCTTATTGAGCCCACGGAAGGCAGGATTATTTGGGATGGAACAGACATAACAGCTGCATCAATGGAGGGATTAAGGCAGATAAGACGCCACATCGGGATGGTCTTTCAGGAGTTTAATCTTGTGGAGCGATCCTCGGTTATGAATAATGTCTTATCGGGAAGGTTGGGTTATGTAAAACCCTGGCGAAGTATACTTCATCACTTCCCTAAAAAGGAAATGGATAGGGCATTACGAAACCTGGAACGTGTGGGCATAGCTGATTTAGCAAATAAACGTGCAGATGAGTTGAGTGGTGGGCAGCGACAAAGAGTAGGTATCGCTCGCGCTTTAATGCAGGAACCAAACTTGATGCTCGCTGATGAACCAGTTGCTAGCTTAGATCCTGTTTTAGCTCATTCCATCCTGAGATACCTGGAACAACTCAATCAGGAGGATGGGATAACAGTTCTCTGTAGTCTGCATTTCCTGGATTTGGTTCGCCGTTACGCTTCGCATGTAGTTGGATTGAAAGATGGACAGGTGGTTTTTCAGGGAATTCCTGAAGAGATTACCGATCAGCGCTTCAAAGAAATTTATGGTGAAGAAGCTGAGCGAATAACAGTTACATAGGAGGACTATATGAAAAACAAAAAATCACCTATTCTCAGTTCAATCTTGTCTTTAATCATCCCAGGTTCAGGACAAGTATATGCTGGATATCCATCGCGTGGAGTAGCATTCTTCATAACCATATTAGTTACTTTGTTTATGGTGATATGGAGGAGGAATGATCTTCTCTATACTGGCATAGCAGTAACCTGGTTATGGAATGTGTGGGATGCTTATAACCTGGCGCGGGGGAGAAGACTTTCTTCTGTAATTCCCTTCTTAATAATAGCCATAATCATCTACATAATAGGATGGGGAGTAACTGGAATTAATCTCCATCGTCTTTTTACAGAAGTAGCGGATGTCAAACCCTTAGTTTCCAGTCTTTTCAAACCTGCTGTTCTTGAGCGTGATATCGAAAAACTGGTAGGTGAAGTCCTGTTTGAATCGCCATGTTCTGATTCCCCACCCTCAAAAGGACCCTCTGCGGAGGATGAACCATACATAATTTTCTTGGACAAGACATGTGGTGAACCAGGCGATACATTCACTATTGAAGGTGATAACTTCTGGCCTTCCTCAAAGGGTTATATATGGTGGTCAAATATAGCTGGTGAGATGGAGTTTCGAATCCGACACAAAGGTGACTATCTGACGTTCGAAACTGATGAAGAAGGAAAGATTTCACCCATTACTGTCATTGTACAGGAACCATTCGCCGAGGCCAAAGATAAAGGACCACAACTATGGCGCGTTCAAGCGCGCATGAAGCGCGAAGTTGGACCTCAGCACCTCAGTAATACATTTTTCCTGGTGATAGAGAAAATGATAGAAACAGTTTTCCTGGCTCTGATGGCTACAACAATAGCCATTCTTGTAGCATTCCCTATAAGCTTCTTAGCAGCCCGAAACCTGATGAGTGTCAACCCTATTAGTGTGACAATTTATTACATTGTACGCACTATCCTCAATGTTTTACGTTCCGTCGAGCCCTTGATCATGGCTATAATTTTTGTAGTGTGGGTGGGATTAGGACCCTTCGCAGGAGTACTAGCTCTGGCTGTACATTCTATTGCTGCACTGGGCAAGCTTTACTCAGAGGTAGTAGAATCCATAGACCCTGGTCCCATCGAAGCTGTAACATCTACAGGTGCTAATCGTCTGCAAACCATAGTTTATGCAGTTATACCCCAGGTTGTACCACCTTATTTGGCTTTTACTATCTATCGCTGGGATATAAACGTGCGTATGAGTACAATAATAGGTTTTGTTGGTGGTGGAGGTTTAGGATATCTATTACAGCAGTGGATTCGTCTATTTATGTACAAAGAAGCAGGTGCTGCGGTGTGGGCTATTGTTATAGTTGTGGCTATAATGGACTTTGCAAGTGCAAAAGCACGTGAGAAAATGATCTAATTTGATATTGATAAGTAATAAGTGGAAAATATGTTGAATTTTTAACATTAGTTTAATGAATGATGAAAATCTATAGATTTTTTACTCTTCCTTTTCAAACAGTTCGGGAACAAGATCCAGAGCCTCTCTAACAGGATCATACGCAGAATCATCAGTTGGTATATATCCAGTGTGTCCATAAAGTTCGTTCACTGCCACTAGTCCCTCTTCGGTTTCCACAATTTCCAAAAGAGCATTCTTTATTTTTTCTTTCATCTCATCTGGTATGTCTTCAATTATACTAATAGTATCATATGGAATCTCATCAGTATATGCTATGACTTTTACCTTCTCTTTTACATCTTCTAATTTATCTTCAACTATATCTCTTGCATCATCAAAGGTAGCACCACAATCAATTTCTTTGTTATAAACAGCTAAAACGGTAGCATCATGTGATCCATCTATAGATTTTATTTCTGAGAAGAAAGTTTTGTAGTCATATCCCTCTTTTATTAAAAGAGCCATTGGATATATGAATCCTGATGTTGATAATGGGTTGGAGTAGGCAAAAGTTTTACCCTCTAAGTCTGCTATGTCTTCAATATCACTATCAACATGAACAATTATTTGTCCTTTGTATGTAGGTGATCCATAACGTATTGAGGATAAAAGTCCTTCCACATCGTATTTATCATGAGCCACAACATATTGAACTGTTGCTAACCATCCAATATGAGTATTTCCAGTACCCATAGATTCTATTAATGCAGCATAGCTAGTAGCAACAAAGCTTTCTATTTTATATCCTGTTCTTTCTTCTATCATCTTTTCAACCTTTTCACCACTTGCTAAGATTCTATCTGCCTCTCTAGATGGTGCAAAAGCCATAATTAATGGATTTTCAGCAGTTCCAAGCTCAGCAACTTCTTCAGTGGGTTCCTCAGTAGTTGTTGCCTCTTCTGTAAGTGTTTCTTCAGCTTCCTCAGTAGGCTCAACAACTTCTTCTGCTGCAGGACAACCGGTAAATGCTAGTGATAGTGATGCAATAATTGATAGGGTTATAATTGTTAAAAATATCTTTTTAAAAGAATTCATTTAAAAACCTCCTTATTATTTTTTTTACAACAATTTTAGACAAGAAGGCAAAAATGCTATAGTAGTTGGGTGAGTTGCCTTTTTTATTCATATAATCATAATATATAATAAATATACTTGTATTATACACAAGTAAGGTTGACACTTTTAATATTTTATTCTTTGAAAACTTAATATTATTTTGTTATAGTGAGTCAGGTCCTGGTTGTCATTGCGAGCATATGCGAAGCAATCTCACTCAGAGCCTGCCCTCGAATGAAGTGAAGGGATAAACTGCGCAATCCCGATAGGAATAAACTATGTAATCTCATATTAAGTAAGTTTAATAGTATATCTTATATGAGATTGCCACGTCGCTAATGCTCCTCGCAATGACAATGTCTATATTTATTATACAAAAATAACAAGGTTTAGATTATTTACATTAAAGAATGACAAATACTTTTATTACATTATATTAATTTTTTAAAGAGCAAACTGTAAACTTATCTCGTTAATAGTACATATTAAATAGGAAACAAAATAATAATAATGTTATATAATAGATAATCCAAATAAATAATATTTTTTATAAGTAGAACAGAAGCATATTTTATCTATATATTTTGATAGTGAATTTTAGGAGGAATTAAATGATAACTTATTTTCGCCCATACAATAGCAAGATAGCAGATCCAATATATAAATATATTGAAATAACTTCAAAACCAATTAAGGAAAAAGAGGTAACGGAAAGAGATTTGATAAACTCACCATGGATGCAAAGGCTTACAAGGATTCATCAATTGCAAAGCACCTGGTGGGTGTATCCCGGAGGAGAACATAGTAGATTTCAACACTCATTAGGAGTTATGTATATGGCTAGTGAATTTGCAAGGCAGCTATATCCATCCCTAAGTAAGGTTTGTAAAAAATATGGTGAAGATATACCCTCAGAGGAATTTGTTGTAGAAACTGCGAGATTGGCTGGTCTTTTCCATGATGTGGGACATGGTCCCTATGGTCATTTACTTGATTTTGTAGTACTAAAACCAACATATAATACTAATCATGAAAAAATCTCTCAAAAAATAATCAGGGAAAAATATAAGGAAAATATAGAAAAAATAATTCGCTCTCCCAAAGGATACTTTAGAAAAGATGAAAAATTGGATGTAGAGGATATATGTATTTTATTGAGAAGACCTGAATCAGGTGAAGTAGAATCTGAGAAAAGATGGGTTAAAGAACTTAGATGTCTATTCTCTGGATTATATAGCGCAGATATAATGGATTACCTTCAGAGAGATTCATATTATTGTGGAACTCCAGAATTAGGATTAATAGATGCAAAAAGACTGATAGCAGATTCTTTTATTGATGAGAATGGTTTAAATCTGCATATTGATTCAGCATCATCATTGAAACAGTTCATTACATCAAGAATTCAGATGTATGATAGAGTTTATTGGCATAAGAGAGGAAGAGCCTGTGATCTCCAAATAATAGATATCTTAGCTGATACCTATAAACTAATGGGATTTAAAAATCCAGAGAAGGATTTGGATAATTATTACAATCTGAATGATTGGTATCTATTTACTACTATGCTGAATTGGGTAGAAAGTAAGGACGATAAAAAGAGGGAAATTGGAAAAATCTGGCGGGATTTAATTAATCAGAATCTTTACTGGCATGAAGCATTCTCATATTCAGTCAGGTTTACAAAAACTCTTCTTCCAGGAACAAGAGTTAAAAGTCCTGAGGAGG
Organism: Candidatus Humimicrobiia bacterium; assembly: GCA_049647085.1. Lineage (GTDB taxonomy): Bacteria > Actinomycetota > Humimicrobiia > JAHJRV01 > JAHJRV01 > JAHJRV01. The sequence continues at coordinate 29,557 of JBARXA010000010.1, forward strand.
TAGAGGAGGACATAAGAAAGGAACTACCTAAAAATTTAAGGGGTTTAGAATTAAAAGTAGATACTCCAGATATAGATGTTAGACCCGAGAATCCAAGGTTGAGTAGACAAAAAGTAAATATATATGATGATAAAACAAAAAAGCACTCTGTTTTTGACTTTGAGAAATTGACTGCAGAGATTCCGATAAAATTTATGAGCATGAGAGTATTTATCAAAGAAAGAAAACATATTCCTGATGTCTATAAAGCAGCTGAGAAAGTATTTGTGACATCATTTAAAGAGCAAGGCGAAAACTTCTAAACTCCTAAGAAAGGATTAAAATGCAATTATTAGATAAAAAATGGGAAGATGTAAAAAAAGAAGCTACACAACTACTTAGAGAGTATATAAGAATAAATACAACTAATCCACCTGGAAACGAAATAGAAGGAGCTAACTTTTTAAAACATGTTTTAGAAAAAGAAAGCTTTGAATGTAATATATTTGAAAGTATTAAAGATAGAGGAAATATAGTCACAAGACTTAAAGGTACAGGTGAAGCACCATCATTACTTTTACTTTCACATATTGATGTAGTTCCTGTAGATGAAGATAGATGGGAATATCATCCATTTTCAGGAGAACTTGTTGATAATAATATATGGGGAAGAGGTGCACTTGATTGCAAATCACTTGGAATAGCTGAACTTATGGTGATGTTGCTATTAAAAAGAGAAAGAATAAAGTTAAAAGGTGATGTGGTAATAGCTGCAACTGCAGATGAGGAAGCTGGTGGAGTATTTGGTGCAGAATGGATGGTAAAGGAAAAATTTTCTTTAATAAAAACAGATTATGTAATAAATGAAGGTGGAGGAGATGGAATTCTAACTGATAAGGGGTATGTTTTTCTTTGTCAAACAGCAGAAAAGGGAATTTACTGGATGAGATTAAAATTCAAAGGGAGACCAGGTCATGGTTCAATGCCTCATGAAGATAACTGTATAGTAAAAATGGCTAAAGCTATAAATATAATCTCATCATATTCATCTCCAATAAAAGTAAATGATGTTGTAGAAAAATTTGTTGAGGGATTTGGTATAGATAAAAAAGTATTTGACCTAAATTTAAGCAAGCAAATTTTGAAAGCTATTGAGGATAAAAAAATGGCTTACTGGATAGACGCTATGATGAGAAACACATTTTCACCAAATGTAGTAAAGGGTGGTAAAAAAACAAATGTTATTCCAAGTGAATGCTATTTAGAAGTTGATTCGAGAGTGCTTCCAGGATATGAGCCAGAATATGCTTTAGAGGAGCTAAGAAAGTTATTAAAAGATATTGTCGAATTTGATGTTGAAATTATTCAGGAATCAATTCCAAGTCAATCACCTATTCAGAGTCCTTTATATAAACTACTTGAAGAAACTATAAAAAAGTGGAACTTAAAAGCAAAATTAATTCCTTTTATGCAGGTTGGTGGAACAGATTCAAGATTTTTTAGAGAAAAGGGAATACCTGCCTATGGATTTGGACCAGTTTTAATAGATGGTCCTTATGGAGAATTTCTTGAAATGGTTCATGGTCATAATGAGAAAATATCTACTGATAATTTACTTTTTATGATAAAAACCCTCTGGAATGTTGTAACAGAATTTAGCACCTAAAAGTCTTTGTTTTTTTATTTTAGAAATTTTTATGAATATAAATAAAGGGAGGGGATGAAATTGTTACAACCTATAGTCTATGTTTTTCCTATAGTTGGAATAGCAGGTCTACTTGTTAGTTTAGCTTTATATCGTGAAGTAATGAGAAGTGATCCTGGAACACCTGAAATAATAAAATATTCAAAAACTATAAGGTCTGGAGCTTTTACTTTTCTAAAAAGAGAATACTTAACAATGTTAATATTTGCTGTCATAGTTGCTGTGATCATTGCCTTTACTCTAAATACTTATGTCATGTTTTGTTTTATTGCTGGAGCAACAACTTCAGCATTAGCCGCGTTAATTGGTATGAATATGGCTACGAATGCAAATGGCAGAACCACATTTGCTGCGAGGTCAAGTCAAAATAAAGCTTTAAATGTTGCTATCTCTGGTGGTTCGGTAATGGGAATTGCTTCTGTAAGTATAGGAATTTTGGGAATTTCTGTTATGTATATAATATTAAGTTTTTTTAAACTTGCAGGAACACTCGAAATTATTACAGGTTTTTCGATAGGAGCAAGTTTTACAGCCTTATTTAAACGTGTTGGAGGCGGTATTTTTACGAAAGCAGCAGATATAGGAGCAGATTTAGTGGGTAAGATAGAAATTGGAATTCCTGAAGATGATCCAAGAAACCCAGGTGTTATTGCAGATAATGTTGGAGATAATGTAGGTGACATAAATGGGATGGGCGCTGATACTTATCAATCATTTACTGATACAACAATTGCCTCCCTGATAATAGGGTCAATAGTGGCTGTACAAGGTTTAAGAGGAACTATTTTAGGCGATAAAGCAATAATTTTTCCACTGATAGTTGTAGCTACAGGAATAATATCCTCTATAGTTGGAATATATACAATAAAAATTTTGCTTAAATATAAAATACCTATAATGAAAAATATCCTTTTAATAGGTTTCTTAACAAGTTGGATTTTACTTGTTATTGGAGTTTTTATTTTTGCTAAATTTTATTTAAATTATATGGGTGCCTTCTATTCAACAGTTGCAGGGTTAACAGCGGGTGTTCTAATAGGTTTTTCTACAAATTATTACACTATAAAAAGACCTATAAGAATAATATCAGATTCAGCTATTACTGGTCCAGCTACAACAATTATTACAGGAATAGCATTTGGGTTAGAGAGTACATTTTTTCCCATGGTTCTACTTAGCTTATCAATGTTAATATCTTATTATTTTGCTGGAATTTATGGCGTTTCTTTATCTGGCGTAGGTCTTCTCTCAATACTTGGAACAATATTATCATTAGATGCTTATGGTCCTATTGCTGATAATGCTGGTGGAATAGCAGAAATGACCAAGCAGGAACCTAAAGTAAGAGAAATCACTGATAGACTTGATATGTTTGGAAATACAACTGCAGCTATTGCTAAAGCTTTTGCAGTAGGAGCAACAGCAGCAGCAGCATTATCTTTAATAACTGCATATGCAGAAAAAGCTGGAATTGGAGAATTAGGTAGTTTAGATATTAGACAATCAAATGTACTGGCTGGAATACTAATAGGTTCAGTTTTTCCAGCTCTTTTATCATCTATAACCTTAAAAGCAGTTGGAGAAACAGCACAATTAATGATTAAAGAAATAAGAAGACAATTTAGGGAAATTACAGGACTATTTGAAGGAAAGGCAGAACCTGATTACAATCGTTGTATAGATATTTCAACAAAAGGTGCTTTGAGAAAAACGATACTTCCCTCGGTAATTTCATTATTAGCTCCTTTCATAATTGCATTTACACTGGGCAAGGAAGCTCTGGCAGGTTTTTTAACAGGTTGTATGGCGGCAGGAATCTTTTTGGCTTTATTTATGACTAATGTTGGGGGTGCCTGGGACAATGCAAAGAAACTAATAGAAGCAGGGAGACATGGGGGGAAAGGGTCGGAATCTCACAAAGCAAGTGTTATTGGAGATACTGTTGGAGATCCATTGAAAGATACAGCTGGCCCATCATTAAATATTATTATAGAACTTGTGGCTGCTATTTCTTTAGCATTTGTACCATTATTTTTAAAATTTATCAAATAAAAAATAGAAAGTATTGGAAAAAAAATAATTTTATTGTAAAATAATCCATTATTTAGAAATTTATTTGAATGGGAGTAACTTTTAATATGTGATTGCATAAATTTGCAAATCATAATTTAAAATATTTCTTTTGATATCCTCCCTGACTTAGGTTTAAGTTAAGGGTTTTTGTTTTTCAAAAAAATTTAATTATTTTTTAAACTATTAAATCAATTTATAATAATTATTAAAAGAATATAAAACAATTAATTTAGAATTTTTTAAAATATAATATAAATTTAAGATTCAAATTTTTTAGATATTATTAGTAGTAAATAATTCTGTAATAGAAAATACTAATAAAATCTGAGGAGTAAAATGGTAAGAGAGAAGATATTACTTACACCAGAGGGATACAAGCGGATGAAGAAAGAACTTGAGGAGCTCATTAAGTTTAGAAGGAGAGAGGTTACCCAAAGACTTAAGGAAGCATTAGAATTCGGTCATTTTGAGGAAAATACTGAATATGAAGATGCAAGAAATGAGCAAGCATTGATCGAAGGAAGAATAGCTGAGCTTGACCGTATTTTATCAAGTGCAGAGGTTATTAAAAAAGCTAAAGATAATGCTATTGTTAGATTAGGAACAAAAGTTGTAATAGAAAACAAAAATAGTGGTGAAATGATTACCGGGCTTATTGTGAGTACAGTTGAAGCTGATCCTGTCAAAAATAGGATCTCTAACAAATCTCCCGTTGGTTCTGCTATTATAGGAAAAAAAGTTGGTGAAGAAGTTGATGTAAAGACTCCTCAAGGAGAGCAAAGATATAAAATTTTAGAAATATCAAATCATACCTCAACTACAGAACCCTTCGAAGAAATCTAACCATTTTTAAAATAGTTAACGGTTAATTTTAATCCTTGATCAATATCTACTTCTGGTTCCCAGCCTAATATTTCTTTTGCTTTGTTAGAATTTAAACAGCTTTTTCTTAATTCACCTAATTTTGGAGGTCCATGAATTTCTTTCGCATTGGCTTTTGTAATTTTTTTAAGTTTATGAAATAGCTCATTTACAGAAGTTTCAATCCCGGTTCCAATATTAAATATTGCTATATCATTTATTATTATTCCATTATTTGTATTTTTATCTTTTTCTATTCTATTGTTTCCATTTTTATTTTTACTTTCAATTCTCCCTTTTGAAACTACATCACCTTTAATTTCGTTTTTAAATTCATCTTTTAAATTTATATTACTCTTAGTTTCATTTTCTAAGCTCAATTTTAATGCTAAAAGATTTGCTCTTGCTGCATCTGATATATAAACAAAATCCCTGGTCTGATTACCATCCCCATTTATTATTGGATTCTCACCCTTTAACATCTTATTAATAAAAATTGCTACAACCCCTGCCTCACCATAAGGATCCTGTCTTGGACCATAAACATTACTGTATCTAAATATAATGCTATCTAAATGATGAACTTTCTTATAAAAGTAGAGATAATTTTCAATTGCAATTTTACTAACTCCATAAGGTGATAGTGGTTTTAATGGTCTATTCTCATCAACAGGTAATTTATCAGTTTCTTTATAAACTGTTCCACCGGAAGAAGCAAATATGAATTTTTTAACATTATATTTAACACAATTTTCCAGTAAGTTAAGAGTTCCTAAAATGTTTACATTAGCATCAGAAACTGGATCTTTAATAGACTCTGAAACACTTATTTGTGCAGCATGATGATTTATTACATCAGGTTTTTCATCTTTAAAAACATCTTTCAATTTATTATCATTTAAATTTAATTCATTTATATCTAATTTATAGAACTTAGCTTTTTTATTAATATATTCAACATTTCCAGTAGATAAATCATCAACAACTACTACTTCATATCCTTCTTTAATATATAAATCAACAACATGAGAACCTATAAACCCAGCTCCACCAGTTACTAATATTTTCATAATACTCCCAAGTTAATTAAGATATTGTATATGTAAATTATATCCTTTTCTAATGGTTATATATCAAATAAAAATGAGCAGTTATTTTTAAATAAATTTTGATATTTTCTTTTAGATACTTTGTTAATTTTGAATACTAAATGTAAGATTTTTTCCTACATTCAGTTTATTTGTTTTTTTAAAAATTTATATGATACCAAGATGAATTAAGAGAGCATGCTCTATTTCTATTAACTTTTCTTCAGTTACTATTCCTATGAATTTAACCAACCTTTTCTTATCCACAGTTCTAATTTGATTTGATTTTACTTTTGAATCTTTAGGCAGTTGTGTTTCCTCTTTTAAAAGAAAGACTTCAAAAGGGTATATCTTGTCTGTTTTTGAGGTAATTGGAAGTATAGTAACAGTATCTGCAAATTGATTGTTTCTATCATTAGATATTACTAATGCTGGTCTTGTCTTACCTATCTCATGACCTACCACTGGTTCTAAAGATACTAGCCAGATTTCTCCTTTTTTGGGAAAATCCATCTTACTTCCATCCTTCTAAAGTAATTTTTTCCCATTCTTCATTTATCTTTTTATCTTCTTCTTTTGTTGATTTATATCCTTCTATTAACCTTCTATCTAATTTCTCTCTTTTTATCCTTTCCAATTTTTCTTTTAAAGCCTCAGCAATAAAATGGCTTTTATTAGGTAAGTTTCCCATCTTTTTAATTAAATCCTCAGGCAAAGTAATGTTTAATCTCTTCATAATTAACACCTCCTGTATTCTTTATACAGTATTTAATACTTATTGTCAATACAGTTTTGCAACTTATAATTACTTATGGATGATAAATTGAAAGTTAACAACTACTCTTTAAACAGTTTAGTTTTAATAGTTTATTTATGAACTAAATGTAAGACTTTTTCTTACCATTAGTTTACACGTTTTTCTTTAAAAGGAAAGTAATTGAAGAAAACAAGCATCTTCTTCAATTATCAAAATTCTTATTGAAGTTTACCACAATAGTGATTATATTCCCTAAATTTTAGTATAGTTTTTAAATTGACTATTTTCAATAAAAGGCAAATTTTATTTAAAAAGTATTTACCTTAAATTGGGAAATTCGAATTAAAATGTAAAATTATGATTGAAATTACAATAGCATAAGTTAATAAAATTTTTTATTGTAATAATCAAAAAAATACATTATAATATATATAAATTAATAAAAATGCATAAATATATATAAAATTATATAATTATACATAGTTAAAGGATGAGAGAGGATTTAGTTATGAAAATGTTATTCAGTAATGAAGAAATTAAAGAAAGAAAGATATACACACTTGAAGAATCAGCTAATATACTTAATTTGAGTAGGAGTACAATGCTAAAACTTATCAAATTAGGTGAATTACCAGTTGCAAAAATAGGTAAACAATACAGAATATTAGGTATATTTTTACTTAGATATATATTATCAAAAACGAAACCAAAAAAAATAGCTGAGGAAGTAAGAGATGAATTATCCTGGCAAAGTAGATTAGATGAAGTCGTTTCAGCTATTGTGGAAAGAACCTCAAAATACTCTTCTAAAGAGATAGAAGAGGATATTAGGTCTGCACTTAAAGAAGTAAGAGAAAAATATGGAAGATAGAGTTGTTGTAATAAATCTATTTAAGTTTTAGTTTGGAATCTATTAAATATCTTTTGAGATATATTAGAATTCGAGGTTTTTTTGTAATAATTTTCAAAGCAAGTTTCCACGGATAATCGATATCACCATATTTATTCACAATATTTGATATATTGTGTATATTATTTAAGTATCTGTATATAAATCCTTCTATTTCTTGGTCCATCAAACTCACAGAAAAATATTGATTGCCATGTTCCAAGTGCAAGTTTTTTATTTTTTATTATAACTGTTTGTGATGAACCTAAAATACTAGCCTTTATATGGGCATGAGCATTTCCTTCAAGGTGATGATATCTTCCAGATTTTGGTACTGTTTTATTTAATTGCTCAATAATATCTTTAACTACTGCTGGATCAGCTCCCTCATTAATAGTAATTGCTGCAGTTGTATGTGGAACATATAGATAGCAGACTCCATTTTCTACATCACTTTCATCAATTATTTTTTGAACTTGACTGGTTATATTCACAAATTCCATATCCTTTGTAGTTCTAACATTTATTGCTGTCATAGTTTGTCACCTATTACATATTTGTTTATTAGAAATTATAATCAAAATTATATTATATAATTGTTATAAATTATTAGTTTGTTTATTTTTTTATCATCTATTTACAAAAGCTGGAACATCAATATTATATGCAACTTTAGGTGAAATTTTTACTGAGAGGTCAGGTGTATTAAATCTTAGTGTTGAAGGTATGATGCTTATTGGAGCTTTAGGTGGATTTATGGCTAATTTGTATACAAATAATTTAGTAATTGGTGTATTAGTAGCCATAATTGCAGGTGGGATGCTGAGTTTAATACATGCTTTTTTGTGTATAACTTTAAGGTCAAACCAGGTAGTAAGTGGTCTTGCTATTACTTTGATGGGTGCAGGACTTTCAAGTTTCTTGGGAAAATCATTAGTTGGAGTTCCAGCTCCAAACTGTTTTAGAGCTTTCAAAATTCCGTTTCTTTCAAGTATCCTATTTATTGGAAGAATATTTTTTCAACAGGACTTATTAGTTTATATAACATATATTATTATTCCTCTCTCCTGGTTTATTATGTATAAAACCAAACCAGGATTACACCTGAGAGCAGTAGGAGAGGATCCAGCAACAGCTGACTCTTTAGGAGTAAATATTTACAGAATAAGATATATCTATGTTTTAATTGGTGGGATGTTTTCTGGTTTAGCTGGAGCTTATCTTTCATTAGCCTATGCTCCAACTTGGATAGAAAATATGACAGCGGGCAAAGGTTGGATAGCTATAGCTTTGGTTATATTTGCTACCTGGGATCCTTTTAGAGCAGTTTTAGGAGCGTATCTATTTGGAGGGGTAGAGGCTTTTCAATATAGGATTCAAGCATTGGGTACAACCATTCCATCTTTCTTCTTAAAGATGTTTCCTTATATATTTACTATTATAGTTTTAGTTATAGCAACTCAAGAAACAATTAGGAGAAGAATTGGAGCACCTACTAATTTAGGACTCCCATATTATCGTGGAGAAAAAAAGTAATTGCGCTATGCTACCAGATATGTTTTAAAACAAATTGCTCGATAAATTGCTCGATAATTGCTCAATAAAATCAATAACTAAGTAGGTTGATGCTGAAATTGACGCTAAATTTTTAAAAGGTAAGGGATTAGTTTCTCTTGCTTTTTAAATTATTATATAATTATAAAGGTGAATTTTAAACAGGGGGGAATAATACATGATTTCAAAAAAAGATAAGAGTTTAATATTAAAGTATGCAAGAAAGTATAAATTAAAAAAAGTGATACTTTTTGGATCATCAAAAGATAGGATAGATGCAAAAGACATAGACATTGCCATAATTGGAATAGCTCCAGAATTGTTTTTTGATTTTTACTGGGAAGTATATAGAGATTTATCTAAACCCATAGATGTTATAGACTTAAGAAAGGACTGCCTATTTAATAGGCTTATTAAAAAAGAAGGAGTGGTACTATATGGCTAGTATAAAGGAAAAAGTTTATGCTGAAATGGAAAATATTGAAATGATTCTTAATGAATTAGAAAAAGTAAAGGATAGATCTCCTGCGACAAAAAAGACTTACAAGCAATAATTGTAAGTCTTTTAAAGGAGAAAATTTCTATAATTAAATTATTTTATTTGTTTATATAATGAAGGAATGACACAAAATAAACATTAGACTTATGGTTTTTGTGATTGTTTTGAAATTGGTAAGCCTCCAAATAGTTGGTGTGCGAAGTTAGAATATTGGAATGTGTTTTTAAGCATAGGGTGTATGAATGAGGAAATATCTAATTTCCTTTTAATCAGGAATAAATATAACCCCCCACTTTTCAAGTCACCAATGAAGATCAATCCCTTGAGCACACCATTATCGAGGACAAGCTTGCGATAAAATTCCTTGCTCTGTTCCCGCATTACTTCTGGTTTTTCTTCCCGTCCCATCCCAATGGTTAAGATAGGCAGACCGAAGACCTTAAGTACGTTCCATGCCACACTTCCGTCGTAGATGATAGGAATAGAGGTCATATTCATAGCAGCAATGTGCCCTTGTTCTCTAGCTACTGGCCAGAGAGCATTAATTCTTTTATCCTCGTAGACAATGTCCAGTGTTTCTACAACATCTCCAGCTGCGTAGATGTCTTCTATGTTCGTTCGTTGATGCTCGTTAACAACAATACCACGCTGAATCTCTATACCACTATTAGTGAGGAAACCTACATTTGGACTGACACCCTTCCCAAATACAACTAATGCACATTTTCGCCTTTTACCTGACTCAAGGTAGATCTCTCCTTTTGTGATCTGGATGATTTCATCATCCTTGATAATCTCAATTCCTTTCTTCACCAATACCTTCTCTACAATAGTAGATGCAGGGAAATCAAGGATTTGGGAGAGAACACGTTTAGATCTAATCACAAAGGTAACATTCATCCCCAGTTGGTACAATGCTTCTCCAATTCTTATGCTAACCAAACCTCCACCAGCAATGATGGCTCTTTTTCCTGTTTTCACCAATTTTTTCATTTTCTGGATATCTGATAGTTTACGTATTGTGAAGACAAATGGTAAATCTGCTCCTTTGACCTGTGGTATAACTGGAGAAGCACCACTAGCAATGAGGAGTTTATCAAAAGCAAAAACTTCACCTGTGGAAACAGTCACCTCTCTTTTCTGTGAGTCAATTCCTATTACTTCTTTACCTTTTAGTATTTTAACTCCTGCAGGCTCAGGTAGAAAGATATTTTCCTCTTCAACCGCACCAGAAAGGAGGTAGGGTAGAAGAATCCTTGAGTAAGGTTGTGTTCTTTCTTTTTCAAGGATGGTTATTTGGCCAGTAGGGTGAATCTTGTGAAGTGTTTCTGCAGTGGCTAAACCAGCAGCACTGGCACCAATTATCAAATATTTCAACTTCAAATCTCCTTTTTATGATAGAATGACTAATCTATTTCTGTTATAGAATGACTAACCTATTGACATGATAGAATAATTAGCCCCCTCCAACTGGCCAGAGGAGGATAACTTCGTCTCCATCTTTCAACTTGACATCGCTTTTACAGAACTTCATATTTACCAATATCATAATTGGCATTTTTCTGATTTTCTCTGGAAATCCTAAAAGATTCAGTAATTCATTAACTACAGTTCCTTCTTGTAAATCCCATTGACTTTTTGGTTTTTTAACATATTGCTGTAGTGGACCTACAACTTTTACATGAACTCTCATTTCTAAGCTCTCGTACCTCCATGTGGATAAGACTTTAAAGGCCAAAGTGGCGGACCATCCCACTCCTGGTATGGACTATGAACTTCAAGTTCGTCAGCTATATATTTTAACCCCAAACTCTCCAGTCTTTCTCGTGTTGGAATGCCAGTTTTAAGGTCATAACCATGCACCCGGTAATAATCGGTGAGCATTTCATAGTGTTTTTTTACTTCCTCTTCACCTTGGGGAGTTCTCTTAACTTCTGGTTTCTGTGGAAGCCAATCATGTTTCTTGGTTATACCCTGTCTGACATTGAAAGCTCTTTCAAGGGTATAGATCCTATCCGCTATCTTCTCTAACTTAGAAGCATCAAACTCAAAACCAGTAGCTAATGTCAGAAGTTTTGCTAAGCCATTCAGCAAAGGGTACTTCCATACAAGTGGTACAGCACAGATCCAACTGTTGACTGCACCTTTACAACGTCCAATAGCATCTGTAAGTGTTGTAGCCCTTTCGGAGATGGTGAGCCCCTTTACCGGATCTTCCGACATCTGAGGAGGTAACATGCCTGTTTTTATAAGTATAGGGAAGACCTCTGGGTCATTCTCTCCATAAGCCCAACTCCTACCTCTGAGATGATCAGCACCCCTGGTAGAAGTAGCATGGGCAAGGGCAAAAAGTCCTGAGGGGAAAGGACCACGGCTGAAACCTTTGACATGATAACAGTAATCCATTGCATCTCTACCAATAATTTTTGCAAAACTGTACATTCCTTCTGCTACAAGATTTCCAAATCCTTCCCTTAGCGCAACCTGATGGATCAGTTCAATCTGCGAATCTGAATTTTCCCACTCAAGTGAGAGTCCTCCAGTATCTTCTTTGGTAATTATCCCTTGATTGTAGAGTTCTTTTGCAAATGCTATTGTGTTACCAAGTGGTATCACACACATTCCATATTTGTCAGCCAAATTTTCCATCTCCATTATAATGACTGGGTCTTCGATGCCACAATTGGTTCCCATACATGCAATACACTCATACTCAAGGGCAGCGCAAATTTCACCAGCACGCTTACCCTCAGGTATTCTATTGACATCCTTACACTGAACGGGACATTCATAACAACCCATTCTTCTTATTTCATATTTCTTCCAGGCTTCAGGCGTTAAATTCTCTGGGATTTCATCAGCAGAGAGATATTTTTCAAAGTATCTGTAACCAGGCCACCAGGACATCATACCAATATGTGTTCCATATTTGGCAATGACTTCATGTTGTAGGTGGTCTTTTAAAAAGAATTCCTTATCCTCCTGCGCCAATTGTTTAAATTCCTCAGGGTTAGCCAGTTCTACATTACCAGTGCCCTTGACAGCAATTGCCTTCAGGTTCTTGGAACCCCATACAGCTCCACTACCCCGAGCAGCAGAACTATGTTTATCAACAATTGTTGATGCAAAACGTACAAGGTTTTCCCCTGCCTGACCGATGCAAGCTACACTTATGTCTTTTCCATATTTCTTTTGAAGTATATCTGTAACTTCCCAGGTTGTTTTACCCCAAAGGTCTGAAGCGTTTTTTAGTTCAATTTTTTCATCTTCTATCCATATGTATTTAGGGCTACTTGATTTTCCGGTTATAACAATCTGGTCATAACCTGCTTTCTTCAAGTGGTGGGCGAAAGAACCGCCAACATTGCCATCACCCAATATATAACTGTAGGGTGAGAGGGTGCTGACTTCCAAGCGACTTGTTAATCTAAGTTGTGTGCCCGAAAAAGGACCAGGAGCTAAGCAAAGGACATTCTCTGGGCTTAGTGGATCAATACCCGGCTTTACCTCATCGAATAGTGTCTTTGAATTTAATCCTCTTCCACCTAAAAAATCCCTCGCAACTGACTTATCTAAAGGTTTTTTTATAAATTTTTCTTTAGTGAGGTCAACTCTTATTATAATTCCTTGCCAACCTTGCATTTTTCCTCCTATAAAACTATATTTTTGTAAAATAAAATTCTATTAATATTTTTATTTAATCTTTAAAATTATAATTATTAGCGGCAATTCTTCTATTGGTTTTCTTTAAAAACAATAAATATATTATACTTTAAGAGACACAAAATATCTTATGGTTTTTGCTAATCTGATGCCAGCTTATTCATCTTTTCGAGTTCATCAGCGACATCTCCAATACCCACACGTTCCAGAGATGAGCGAGTCGGATAACCTGTTTTCCAATCATAACCCCTCACTTCATAATACTCTTTGAGCATTGGTTCTAAATTAACTACTTGACCTTTGCCAGGTCCTGAGGGCATTGGTTCCTTGGTGAAGCGTGGGTGGAGCGAATCATTTTTCTTACTCCAACCAAGGCGAATATTAAACATCCTCTTCAAATGACTGATTCTCTCACCAAGTCGTTTTGTCTCTTCTACATCAGCATAATCATCTATTCCAGTAAGAATGTGGATAAGATGAGCATAATCCTCCCAATAGTAAATAGGTGGCCACATCACACCATATTTACAAGTAATAAGTGAATCGCAAACAGCAAATATAGCTTCCTGGTCAGCAACCAAGTACCCCTTATAACGCTCATTTAAGAGGTCGCAGACAATATCAGTGTCATACTGAGGGAAGCGTTCTATTGCTTTATTTGTAAAACCAAGTTCATCAATTATACAAAGCGATCTTAGATGATCAGCTCCCCTGACATTTATTGCATAAGTGAGACCTGCTGATTTGTGGGACCTACCATCCTGACCTGAAGCCTCAAGTCTGTTCACCTCAATGGCGTAACTATCAGACCCTTTACCTATTCTCTTCGCTGCTTCATACACACCTTCTGCGAGTAAATCACCGAATCCTTCACGATTTGCTATCATTTCAACCAGCTTTAAAGTAACCTCGCCATCTCCCCACTTTAGTTCTAAACCGTCTGTATCACTTTTATTAATAATACCCTTCTCATAGCACTCCATAGCAAAAGCGATAGATGCTCCAGAGGATATAGTATCCATACCATAAATATTGCAAAGATAATTAGCTCGAATAGCTATCTTCGGATCAGGTATAAGCAGGTTGGAAGTATAGGCCATTACTGTTTCATATTCTGGACCCTCACTCTGTGTATTAGCGTATTTTCCTTCTTTAATACGGGAGATATATTTACATTGGATAGCACAGCCAAAGCAAGACTTGTGATCAACACGGAAATGTTTCCTGATTGCTTCGCTGCCTACTTTATCTATCTCTGGATAACAACCATCATAATGATTTTTGGTGGGGAGTCTCCCAATAGCATTCATTGCATCCATAAGTCCAGTTGTGCCATAGGTGCGGGATGTTTTTTTAATATAATCAGCCCACTCACCACTGGAATGTCGCTCGAAGCATTCCTGAGAGAACTTTATGAATTCCTCAGGGAGAGCTGGTTTTAAGCCCCCACTTCCTCTAACAGCAATTGCTTTGAGTTTTTTAGAACCGAATACAGTACCCATTCCAGTTCGTCCAGCAGCTCTGTAGTAATCGTTAATTATACAAGCATATTTTACCAAATTTTCTCCAGCAGGTCCGATACAAGCTACTTTAACATCAATATCACCTAATTCTTCACATATGAGATCAGTAGTCTCGATAGTGTTTTTTCCCCATAGATGGCTGGCATCTCTCAATTCAATCAGGTTATCTTCAATATTGAGATAAACAGGTTTTTCAGCTTTTTCCTCTATAATAATGTAGTCATAGCCAGCATATTTCAGTTCAGGTCCAAAAGCTCCTCCAGCATGAGCTTCACCCCAGTGATCAGTTAGGGGTGAAAGAGATATTACCGCATAGCGTCCGGACGGAGGAAAGAGGGTTCCAATTACTGGACCTGTGGCAATGATTATCTTGTTCTGTGGGGAGAGTGGATCTGTCCCTGGTTTTACTTCATCCCAGAGGATACGTGCGCCAATGCCAGAACCACCAAGATATTTATGAACAAGTTCAAGTGGTGTCTCATCAACTCGGATATTTCCTGAAGATAGGTCAACTCGAATATATTTCCCAGCATAACCACCGTACTTATACAATTCAACTCACCTCCTTGCTAACTAATGAGAAGAGTTTGGAAAGTTTCTCAGCCCCAGCTCTCTTCCTGGTTAAACCCACCTTATCGGCCTTTATATACTCTATAGCTTTAACAGGGCAGTACTTCACACAAGCTGGGTCTCCTCCACAAAGGTCACACTTTATCACTACATGCTTCTCAGTATGAAGTGAAAGACCACCAAAGGGACATGCCACAAGACACATACGACAGCTAATACATCTATTTTCATCCACAATCATAGCTCCAGTTTCTTCGTCACGGGAGATAGCAGCTGTAGGACATACATCCTGACAGAGGGGAGTGTCACACTGCTGACAAACCATAGGAATATCAATACCATCTCTGCGTAAGGAAATTACAGATATGCGGGATTTAAGAGGATTAAAGACACCCTCATGTACCCATGAACAAGCCAATTCGCAAATTCTACACCCAGTACACTTATCAACATCAATAAGTAGTATTTTTCTTTGCACTTAAAACCTCCTCCTATGAAAGAATAGTTTCCCCTTATATCTTTACCCTTATGATCAGTAATTGGTAAAAAATTTAAAATCTTAATTTCATTTAACTAAAATTTTAACATACAAATTATTAATTCAATGTTTATTCTATTAGATACTTTTAAATATTATATTTTATTTTAAGTATTATATTTAGAAGTATATTTTTTTACAAATTACTCTTAATTTTCTGTTGTTAAAATATGTTACCAGCGATATAGCTTTTTAATAGATGTAACAATAGCAAAATGTAAACTTATCTCGTGTATAATACAAATAATATTTTTAATTTATTAATTTTATTTTTATAAACATATTGACAAACTTTAATATTTACTGTAATGTTTAATTTAAAGTTAAAATATAATTATCTTATTATACGAGGAGATAGAGATGGAACAAATAATTGGAATAACTGAGGTAAGACCTAATTTAACAAAAATATTGAATGAAATAGAGAAAGGCTCGGAACCTTATATAATAACATCACGATCAAAACCTATGTCAGTTATTATAAATTTTAAAATATATTCTTTAATTAAAGATTATATAGAGGATATATTACTCTTAAGTAATCCTGATGTAGTAAAAGATATTGAAAAATCTCGCAAGGATTATGCAGAAGGTAAATTTAAAACATTTGAAGAATTCCTTGGCAAAGATAATGAGTAATGAAAAGTTTAAAATTAGAGTTCCTGAAAATTTTGAAAAGAAATTTAATAAATTAAAATTATCAAAAAAAGTAGTATTTAGAATTGAAGAGAAGATAAAGACCCTGGAAAGCAAACCTTACAATATTTTTAGTCCAGATATAAGTAAATCTGTTAATCCATCATTACCTGGGTGTTATATTTTAAGAGCCGGAAATTATCGGATATTTTACGATATTAATAGTGATTCTAAAGAAGTTATTTTATTAACAATAGAACATAGAAGTAAAGCTTATAAATAAAATCAAATATTTTTCAATTAATTAATGAGCAAGGGTATTACCTCTTGCTTATTTTTTAAATAAATTTACAACTAGAAAGCTGTCAGAATATTTCATTGTTGTAACGAGGGTATATTTTAATAGTCAAAATATAGCTTACTATCAGCAAATTTTCAATGTACTAAGTGCAACTTTGTTTTATACTTACCTTATTATAAAATGAATATGTACAAATAATGAAATAATCCTTATTATAGAATAACATTTAAATTTCTTAGAAATGTTAAAGATTTTTAATCATATAGGTGCCAACAAGGTTGTAGCCTAATTTACGATAGTAGGGGCGAACTCCAACTCCGGAAGTAACTGCTATTTTTTTAACACCAAATTCATCCTTAGCAATTTTTTCTGCTTCCTTCATCAATCTTTTACCTAATCCTCTATGTTGAACTCCAACCCCTCTTTTTCCTATAGGAACAACTTCGCCATATGTATGAATCTCCCTGATTATAGCTGCATCTTCTAACTCACTGATGTAGTGAGTTTCTCCTTTTAAAAAGTAGGAAGGTATTCTTAATCTAATAAATGCAAATAATTTCTCTCTTTTTTCATCCTCAAAACTTAAAAATATCTCTTTACCTTCTGAAGCATTATAGTCTTGTCTGAAAAGAACCGGTTTTTTAAATTCCTCTTCAACCAATTTCTCTCTTACTTCACGACATCTAATACATGAACAGGATAATTTTCTTTTTAACATTTCAGCTTTAACCATCTGACGGAGGTTTGTTGATTTAACACCAGCCTCTATTCTGGTTGATGGTATGTCTCTGAATAATCTTGAAATCCTGACATATTTGGGTATATCCCTCTTTACTTCCATAAGGAGTGATATCAACTCATCCTTTTTATATGGAATAAATTTCTTATCCTTCCACCAGTCATATAATTCGCTTTCTCTAACCACTACACAAGGATATATTTTTAATTGATCGGGTTTATAGTTAGGATTTTCAAAGAGAACTTTAAACATCTCTATATCTTTTTTAATGTTTGAACCAGGTAAATTTGGCATCATATGATAATTGACTTTAATTCCAGCATCTTTTAAAAGTTTTGTGGCATATATAATCTCTTTTTGAATGTGTCCTCTTTTTACTAATTTTAATATATCATCATAAACACTTTGCACTCCTATCTCTACTCTTGTCACTCCTAAATTTCTAAGTCTAATGACCTCATTCTCATCTAATAGATCTGGTCTTGTTTCAATAGTTAAACCAACACATCTATGTTTTGCAGTTTCATTTATTTTTATAGCTTCTTCTATATTTTTTGAACCCTTTTTATTTAGTGCATCAAATGTCTTCCATATAAAATACTTTTGATATTCTTTTTTAAATGCTGTAAATGTACCACCTAAAATTATTATTTCGATTTTATCTGTGAAGTGACCTGTTTTTTCTAAAGCTTCAAGTCTGAGACTGACCTGTCTTTCTGGATCAAAATTGGATCTAATCGCTCTCATTACTGCTGGTTCGTCTGATAAATAGCTTTTTGGCATCTCATATTCAGTAGGACAGTAAACGCACTCACCAGGACAATATGTAGGTCTTGTTAAAATTGCAACAATTGCTACACCAGATAAAGTTCTTATTTTATGTAATCTGAGCAGCTTTTCTAATCTCTCATTCTTTTCAACTTCACCCTTTTTTACTAAATTTCTATAAGCAGCTAAAAGCTCAGATTTTTTTGGAATTGGTTCTCTTAGCTCACCTAAAACCCCCATCTTAACTTTAAAGAAGGATTTGGGAGTAAATGCATTTTTCTCATATGCTCTTTTAATGATTAATTCCTCTGTATTAATTAAAACCAAAATAAATCACCTATATTAAATAAAGATTTTTTACTTTAATGAGTTTTTTTATCCTTAGCGAGACGAAGTATCTCTTATAAACTTTATATTCTCTTTAGTATATTACGATAAAAAATAATTTTTTTATAAAATATGAAAAATTTTATTAACTTTTCAATTTTATTCTACTGCAATAAACTAAATATTATTGAATTTTTATATTAGAAACTAAATATTAAAGGATTAGAAGTAAGATCCATTTCTATTTTTATTTAAATAATAGTTGTTTTTTAAGTAATAAGTAGTAAAAGCGCCTTAATGAAAATAATAACGTTATAATTTAAATAAAATAATAAAATAATAACATTAGATTGTAATTAATAAATAAAAATAATGACATTATGATGTAATTATGAACTTATTTAAATTTAATCATCGGTAGAGAGATGGACAACTCAATATGACTTTTTAGGTTAGTCTAAAAATTGTCATTTTAATAACAATTTGACTAATTAACCTTGACAAAATAACATTATTAATGTATATTTATCCTTGTTAAAATAGCATTAATAATGTAAAAATGGTAAGGAAAAATATTCAATATTGAATAATAAAATTATAATTTTTATTTTTATTATCCTTATAACTACAAAATGGAAAGAATAAATCTTCGTTATTGGAATAATAACCAAATAAAGGCTCTTTTGCCTAAAGAATTTATCAGAAGAGAAATAGGAGATAAAGTTCTTAAGTTTTTAGAAAGTGGAAAAATCATTTGCATTTATGGTCCTCGTCAGAGTGGAAAAAGCACACTGCTTGGATGGATTATACATAAATTAATGGATAAAGGTATTTCATTATCTCAATTAAATTATGCTTCAATGGATTATTTAGATCTTCACCCTCTTATTCAAGATACTAGAAGGCTTGTTTCTTTGCTTCGTGAAGAAGCTGGTGATGAAAACAGAGTATATCTTTTCATTGATGAGGTTCAAAGGTTAAAAGAAGCAGGCTTGTTACTTAAGCAGATTTATGATGCACATCAGAATATTCATATAATAGTAAGTGGATCTTCTGTGTTAAAAATCAGAGAGAGAGTTCGGGAACATCTTACTGGAAGGAAAGAAGAATTTGTCCTTTATCCTTTCAATTTTTTGGAGTTCCTTAGGGCTAAAAAAGCTATTCCAAAAGAAAGAATTCATCGCTATGAATTAGGACAACTTAATGAATTTGTTGAATTATATAAAGAAAGACTTTCAGAACTTTGGAAGGAATTCATGCGTATTGGTGGATATCCAGAAATGGTGTTAAAACCTGAAATTAGACAACGGTTATATTCAGCGCTTTTCTCATCATATCTTGAACGAGATGTTGGAAATCTGATCAGGACTGGAAATTATAGAGTATTTGAAGATTTCCTTAAGATATTGGCTGAAGAAGGAGGCAAGATATATAATCGTAGTAATTTTAGCAGGATACTAAGGCGTGACACGCGTACTATTGAGAAATTTGAGGAGATTCTATTATCTACATTTGTAATTTACAAACTTATTCCTTTCTATACCAATGTTCGTAAGGAAATTCGTAAAGCACCTCGGTTTTATTTTGTAGATAATGGTCTTAGAAATTATATTGCTAAGGAAGGAAGAGACATTTCTATTTCAGGATTTATTTTAGAAAATTCACTGATTAGTGAATTAATTCACATATTGTCTTTATCTGAATGTAACTATCACTGGTGGAGAAGTAAAGGAGGAGCTGAAGTAGATTTTATAATTAGATGCAAAAATAAGTTTATTCCGGTGGAAATGAAAAAAGGAGTGCTCAAAGAACCTAAATTAACAAGGTCATTTATATCTTTTTTAAATTATTATCACCCTCCACGAGCTTTTTTTATAACATCAGATCTTCTAAAAAAGATATATTATAAAAAAACAGAAGTCTGGTTTATACCATCATTTGTATTTACCCTTCTTGAAGAAAAAGAAATAACTCCAAAATAATATTCATAAGAATTCTTAAAATTTAGAAAAATTAATTATGATGAGGATAGACTGGATGTTTTTAAGGATAAACTTATAAGGGAATTAGATTTATATCTTAATAATTCTGGATTTTTTGAAATGATTGAAGAAAATAATCCTGAAATTATCAGAAGATATTTCAAAGATAGTATTTTAGAGCGTGTTATCTATAGAGACATCCCAGAACATTTTTCTATTGATAATCCGGGTCTACTTTATCGAATTTTAAATATTCTTGCTTCTCAACCAGGGATGCTTGTTGAATATAAGAACATAGCAAATGATTTAAAAAGAGATAGACGAACAATAGCAAAATATTTTGAATATCTGAGGTTGAGTTTTCTCTTAAAACCACTTTATCGCTTTTATTCTAATCTTTTGACAAGTGAGAAAAAATTGAAGAAGTATTATCTTTCCCATCCTGCTTTAACACTTGCATTAACTGGTCAACCATCTCCAGAAGTTAAAGGTAGGATAATGGAGAATCTATTTGTTAGTTTGACTGGGGGAAATTTCTTCTACAGATCTACAAGCGGAGAAGAGGTGGATATTATCGTCGACCCTAAAAAAATTTCTCCAGTATTAAAAAGCGAATCGTTTGGCATTCCTTTAGAAATAAAATATACTAATAAAATTTATCCAAAAGACCTGAGGGGGTTAACAAGTTTTATGAGAAGATATAAGGTAAAACAAGGATTTATTATTTCTAAAGGTTTAGAAGAAGAACAAAAATTTGATTGGGGTAGAGTTTCTATAATCCCAGCTTGGAAATTCTTATTAAAGATTGAGTATAAGATTTAAAAGGATGATATTAAACTGTTTTTTTTAATTTATTATTTAAAAATTGATTTACGTTCTTAAGTATGTTAGTAAAAATGAATTTTAGAATCATTAGATATTTATAATATGAGAAAAGAATACGCGAAATATTTACTTGAAAAGACAAAAAGAGATTATGAGGAAATAGCTGAGCACTTTTCAGAAACAAGGGTAAAGCTCTGGAAAGATATCATCTTTTTAGCAGATTTTGTAAAAGATGGAGACAAAATACTGGATTTAGGTTGTGGAAATGGAAGACTTTTTGAACTTTTCAGAGATAAGAAAATAGATTATATTGGGATTGATTTATCTAAAAAATTAATAGAAATTGCAAGAGATAAATATAAAAATTATCCTAATGTAAAAATCTTGGTTAGAGATGCTTTAGATACTGGATTTGATGAAAATAGCTTTGATCTTGTGTATTCTATAGCATTATTACATCAGATACCTTCAAAAAAATATCGCCTTCAATCTTTAAATGAAGTAAATAGAATTTTAAAAAAAGACAGTTATTTGATTTTAACTGTATGGAATCTTTGGCAAAAAAAGTATATAAAAAATGTTTTGAAAACCTTTATTTTAAAAACAAAAATTCCAGGCTCAACAAAATTAGACTTCAAAGATACTTTTATTCCATGGAAGAAAAGAAATGGAACAATAATTAATCGTTATTATCATGCTTTTACCATAAATGAATTAAAAAAGATAGTTGGAAAAGCTGGATTTAAAATAATTGATGTTGGATATACCAAAAGAGATAATAAAAAGCCAAATATTTTTCTAATCGCTCAAAAAAGTCAATTAAAAACTTATCATTTATAATAAGTGAATATACTTAATTGTTATATACTTTACATAGATATATTTGGTGTTAAAATAATTAACTTAGTTTAATTGTTTAATTTATAATTAAAATTTTTATGGAGGTAAAGATGAAAACAAACTTTAAAGGAAGGGATTTTATTACCCTGCTTGATTACACAAAGGAGGAAATAGAGACTATATTAGATGTAGCTCAGGATTTGAAGAGAAAAAGAGCAAATGGCGAGCCACATCTACTACTTTCAGGAAAAACTCTTTTTATGATTTTTTATAATCAATCACTTAGAACAAGAAATTCTTTTGAAGCAGGAATGACACAACTTGGAGGACATGCTCACTTTCTTGATCCACAAGATATTTATGCTCCAGCACTGGAAGGTGATGAAAAGGCCTATTCTACAGAGAGAGTTTCTGATGTTGCAAGAGTATTAGCAAGAATGGGCGATGGAATTTCTATAAGAATTTATGGAGATCCAGTAGGATGGATTTATGGAAAAGCAAACTATCTGGTAAATAATTTTGCTCACTGGGCAGATATACCTATTATAAATATGGAATGTGATAAATATCACCCTTGTCAAGCTATGGCTGATATATTAACAGTAAAGGAGAAATTTGGAGGATTTTCTGGTGTCAAGTTTGTAATGAGCTGGGCTTATTCTCCATCTGTTCATAAACCGCTTTCTGTTCCTCAAAGTGCGATAATTGCTGCTACGATGATGGGAATGGATGTAACATTGGCTTATCCAAAAGGACTTGAGCTTGACCCAGATGTAGTAAAAGCTTCAGAAGAGTATGCTAAAAAATATGGTGGTTCATTTTCAATTTCAAATGATATGGAGGAAGCTTTTATGGGAGCTCATGTTGTATATCCGAAAAGTTGGACTTCGAAACATAATATCCCCCCAGAATCAGAGAAGCCAGAGATGGAGAAGACAAAGGAGCTATTTGATAGAAATAAAGATTGGATTTGTGATGAAGAGAAGATGAAACTGGCTCATAAGGATGCAATCTATATGCATTGTCTACCATGTGATAGAGGGTTTGAGGTAACAAATGAAGTTATTGATGGTCCCCAATCAGTAGTATTTGATGAAGCTGAAAATAGACTTCATGTACAAAAAGCAATTATGGCACTCATTATGTAAAGTTAATAAGAAATCTTTTATAGAAAGGAGAGAAGATGGAACTATATGGGAAGGATTTAATAACAATCTGTGATTGGAAAAAGGATGAATTGGATAAAGTCTTGAATTTAGCAAAAGATGTAAAGAAGAATAGATTTTCTCCTAAATATACAAAACTACTTGAAGGTAAAACATTTCTTATGGTTTTTTATAATCCATCACTGCGAACTCGTATATCATTTGAAGTTGCGATGACAGAGTTAGGTGGACACTCACAGTTTTTAGAGCCAAGTAAAATGAGGGTGAAACTTTTGGAAGTAGAAGGGGAGACAGTAAAAGATTCTGCAAGTGTTATGAACAGATATGCTCATGGAATTGGAATAAGAATTTTAGAGGATGCAGTAGAGAAATATGGTGATGGAGATTTATTACTAAGGGAACATGCTAAATATACAGATATACCAATAATTAATATGGCTGATGATATATATCATCCATGTCAGGCACTTGCAGATACTATGGGTGTTACTGAACATTTAGGTGATGTTAAAGGTAAAAAGTTATTAATGATGTGGGGATATTCTCCTAAGATGCGCTCATGGTGTTCAATTCAAAGTAATTTGCTAATAAGCAGCAGATTTGGTATGAATGTCACTCTGGCCCATCCAGAAGGATTTGACTTAGACCCTAATATAATTACAACTTGTAAGGAATATGCATCAGAATCTGAAGGCTCTTTTGAAATCACTCATAATTTAAAAGAAGCTTTCAAAGATGCAGATGTTGTATATAGCAGAAACTGGATGAGTTCAAGAAGATATGAGATAGGGGATGAAGCAGAAAAAGCTTCTTATGAAAAATATAAAGATTGGAAATGTACAAAAGAGTTTATGAAACTAACAAACGATGCATATTTTATCCATCCAATGCCAGTTGATAGGGGAAATGAAGTGGATGATGAGGTTGTGGATTCTCCAAGGTCAATAATTTATGATATAGCAGAAAATAGATTACATGTTCAAAAAGCAATAATGATATTAACAATGTCAAAATAAGATTAGTTTTTTAACATTATAAAATATACTTTTAAATTTCTACTCTTAGAGTGGTGTAAACTTTAGAAGTTAAGCTTATATAATTTAATAAAAAAATATTTTAAAAGATAAGGCAATTGACCTTTAATAATTCGAAGGAGTATTTTATGAGTAAAGTAGCAGTGGTAGCAATTGGTGGTAATTCTTTAATAAAAGATAAAGATCATCAAACTGTCTCAGATCAATTTGAAACTACAAGACAGACATGTGTCCACATAGCAGGAATGATTGAGAAAGGGTGGGATGTAGTAATAACTCATGGGAATGGTCCACAGGTTGGGTTCATACTTCTAAGATCAGAAATTGCAAGTAATGTTCTTCACACAGTTCCACTGGATTCATGTGGGGCAGATACTCAAGGTGCAATTGGATATATGATTCAACAATCTCTTTATAATGAGTTTAAGAAAAGAAAAATAGATAAACAGGCAACTACAGTTGTAACCCAAGTAGTAGTTGATAAGAATGATATAGCTTTTAAAAATCCTACAAAACCGATTGGTCCATTTTATAATGAAAAGAAAGCAAAAGAATATAGCAATGAGAGAAACTGGAGCATAATGGAAGATGCAGGAAGAGGATGGAGAAGAGTAGTTCCTTCACCAATACCTCTGGAAATAGTGGAAAGAGATGCAATAAAAAGCTTGATAGATAAAGGTTTTGTAGCAATCGCTGTTGGCGGAGGAGGAATCCCTGTAGCAAGAGATGATTATGGAAATTTATACGGAGTTGAAGCAGTTATTGACAAGGATTATGCATCAGGTCTTCTTGCAAACAGTATTAATGCTGACTTATTTTTGATATCTACAGCAGTAGAAAAAGTTGCATTGAATTATGGAAAGCCAGATCAGAAAGATTTAGATACTATAAATCTTTCTGAAGCTGAAAAATATTATAATGAAGGTCATTTTCCACAAGGAAGTATGGGTCCTAAAATAAAAGCAGTAATAGATTTTTTAAAAAAGGGTGGAAAAGAAGCGATAATAACAACTCCTGAATGTATAGAATTAGCACTTGAAGGTAAAACTGGAACAAAAATTGTTAAAGATTAAAAAAACAACTAAAATGACTTAAAATCAGTATGTTTTTTAAAATAGTTTTGTATATTAAAATATTATTATTTAATTCTTTATAGGATTTAATATGAAACATTCGATAAAAATGGGATTTAGCTTTGGTTTAACCTCAGGAATAATCACGACTCTTGGATTAATAATTGGTTTACATTCAAGTACTCATTCAAAAGTTGTGATTATTGGTGGTATATTGACAATAGCAATCGCGGATGCGTTTTCAGATGCATTAGGTATTCATATTTCTGAAGAGTCTGAAAATAAACATACTGCAATAGAAATATGGGAATCAACACTTTCTACCCTTTTTTCTAAGTTTGTATTTGCATTAACATTTATCATTCCCATCATGCTACTTCAGCTTTCAACAGCAATTGTGGTAAGTGTGATTTGGGGATTATTTATTCTGGGTATTTTTAGTTTTATAATTGCCAGGGAACAGAAAAGAAGACCTTGGAAGGTAATTGCAGAACACTTGATTATTGCATTAGTGGTTATAATTATAACTTATTATGTTGGTGATTGGATAGGAACTTCATTGTAATATCCTTATAGCTTTATAGTGTTTTTAATGTAGTCTAAGAAAGAAAAGGTTTTTTCAGAGTAAACTTAGAATTTTGATAAGGTAATTACTTTTAATAAAAACTTATTTAGTTCAAAAAACAATTAATTGATCTAAAAATGAAATCAATAATTATTTAAATAAAATGATGAAAAAATTGCTTATAAAAAATGGAAATATTGTAAATTCTGAGAAGATAGAAAAAGCTGACATTCTAATTGAGAATGAAAAGATAAAAGAAATTGGAGAAGATTTAACTTTAAGAGAAGGGGAAATAATAGATGCTGAAGGAAATTACATATTTCCAGGAATTATTGATTCCCATGTTCATTTTCAACTTCCAGTAAAAGGAACAATAACAGCAGATGATTTTTATACTGGAACAAAAGCTGCAGCATGCGGAGGTGTTACAACGATTATTGATTTTGCTCATCCTGAAAATAAGAATGAGAGCTTACTTGAAGCTATTGAAAAAAGAAAAGCTGAAGCAAAGGAAAATGTATGTGTTGATTATTCATTACATACTGCAATTATTAGCTCTGATAATAATATTTTAGGTGAAATTCCTGAGTTAATTAATAATGGAATTACAAGTTTTAAACTCTACACAACATATAGAGAAGAGGGAATAATGGTGGATGACGCAGACCTCTTTTTTATTATAAAAAAAATGACTGAATTTGGTGGTCTGCCAGTGGTTCATGCAGAAAACAATTTCCTTCTGGAAAAGTTAAGAACAAAATATTTAAATTCGGGTAATACTCAGGCTATATATCATGCAAAAAGTAGACCTGATTTTGTAGAGGATGAGGCTATAAGAAGAGTAATCTATTTTGCTGATATTACAAATTGTCCACTTTTAATTTTTCATCTTTCAACTAAAAAAGGTCTTTCATCATTAACAAGTGCTAAGAAGAAAGGTAAGAATGTCTGGGTTGAAACTTGTCCACATTACTTACTACTTAATAAGAATAGATTGAAAGGAAAAGAGGGAAATAGATTTATTATGTCTCCACCACTTAGAACTGATGAGGATAAAAATGCACTCTGGCATGGATTAAAAAGGGGTGATATTTCAGTAATCTCTACAGATCATTGTTCTTTTAATCTTAAACAAAAATTAGCTTCCGACTTCAGCAAAGTTCCAAGTGGTCTTCCTGGGGTTGAGACCTTACTTCCTTTAATCTATACTCACGGGGTTTTAAAGAAAAGAATAACTATAAATAACCTTGTAGAAGTTCTATGTGAGAATCCAGCAAAGATATATGGGCTATTTCCAAGAAAAGGGACAATTTCTATAGGAAGTGATGCAGATATAGTTATATTTGACCCAAAATTGGAAGTTACTATTAATTATAAAAACTTGAACATGAATGTGGATTGGTCTCCATATCAGGATTGGAAATTGGTTGGATATCCTATATATACAATTTTAAGAGGAAATATCATCTATAAATATGGCAAATTCTATGGTGATAAGAGATTAGGAAAATTCATTCATAGAACTAAATCTTGTTTACTAAAAAATAAATTGTAAAAGGTAAGAGATGGATAAAAGAATTCTTATAAAAAATATAAGTTATTTGGTTACTATAGATGCTGAAAAGAAGATACTGAGGGATTGTCATTTAATTATTAAAGGAAATAAGATAGATAGAATTGGCAAAGGTTTATCACCAAAGCAAAAAATCTCAAGAAATATTAATTTAGATAATACAAAGAATAGATATGAATCTGAGGAAAAAATAAATATAAAAAATGAGTATAAATTTGAGAAGAAAATATTATCAAAAAATAATGTCGAATCTGATAAAGAAAAAAATATAGAAAAGAATTGCGAATTCGATGAAAAAATAGATGAAAAAACTCAATATGAGTTTGATGAAATAATTGATGCTAAGGATATGGTCATTCTTCCAGGTTTTATTAATACCCATCATCATCTATATCAAAACCTAACAAGGTGTTTTTCTGCATCTCAAGATGTACCACTTTTTGATTGGCTAACTACTCTATATCCTATATGGTCAAAGCTTGAGCCACATGATTTTTACATTTCAGCTTTAGTTGGAATAATAGAACTAATATTATCTGGATGTACAACAACAGTAGATCATCTATATATTTTCCCTGGAGGACAGGATGCTGTAATCGAAAATGAATTAAGAGCAGTTCAAGAATCTGGTATTAGATTTTGTTTAGCAAGGGGGAGTATGTCACTTAGTGAAGAAGAAGGTGGACTCCCTCCTAAGAAATTGGTACAAAGTGAAGATACAATTTTAAAACAATGTCAAAAATTAGTAGAGAAGTATGGAGAAAAAAAATCAGAAGTACAATTGATTTTAGCTCCAACATCACCTTTCTCAGTTACAAAATCTTTAATGGAAAAAATAATGGAGTTAGCCTTAGAGTTTAATTTAAAGTGTAATACTCACTTAGCAGAGAATAAACAAGAGGATGAATTTTGCTTAGAAGCTTATAATCAGAGACCATTTGATTATATGGAAGAAGTTGGATGGATAAGAGACAATGTATTCTTTACCCACACTGTTTATTTAAATGAGAATGAGATTATAAAATTAGCAAATAATGGGGTGGGGATTTCACATTGTCCTTCATCAAATATGAGATTGGCATCAGGAATAGCACCTATCAAAGAGATGCTTGATGCAAATGTGAATGTGAGTATCGGCGTTGATGGTTCATCAAGCAATGATTCATCAAATATATTAGCTGAGATGAGAATGGCTATGTTGTGTCAGAGGTCAAGAGGTTCAGATAAAATAATTTCCACTGAGCAAACTTTAGAGATTTCAACTTTGGGAGGGGCAAAAGTCTTAGGGAGAGATGATGAGATAGGCTCAATTGAGGAGGGAAAGATTGCTGATATTATAGGTTTTAATCTGGAAAAAATAGAATATGCAGGGTCTTATGAAAACCCTATTGGTGCTTTGCTTCTTTGCCAACCAACAAATGTTGACTTATCAATTATAAATGGTAGATTGATAGCAAAAAATGGTAAGTTATTAAATATTGATTTACAAAAAGTTTTAAGAAAGCATAGAGAAAGAACTAAACTTCTTTTAAGTAGATAAATTATCTGAAATTATAAAAAAATAAACAGTAAATATATATTTAAGGAGGGAAAATTGATGTTAAACTGGGATAGAAATAAAATAATTGCAAATGATTTGTCTAAAACTGTTGGATATACTCCACTTGTAAGACTGAATAGGATCACGAAGGATTTAGATGTTGAGATACTTGGAAAGCTTGATTATTTTAACCCAAGTGGAAGTTTGAAGGATAGAATTTTATTTAAAATGGTGGAAGAAGCTGAAAAAAGAGGAGAATTAAAGCCTGTAATGAGTTTAATAGAGGGAACCACTGGAAATACAGGAATATCTACTGCAATGGTAGGAGCAGTTAAGGGTTATCCAGTTTTAATAGTAATGCCAGCTGGAATGAGTGAGGAGAGAAAAAAAACTATGGAAATTTATGGAGCAAAGATTGTATATACAGTAGGTGGTGAAAGTGATGTTGATTTGACTTTAAAGAAAGTTGCAGAAATAAAGGCAGAAAATCCTGGAATGTATTGGGAGGTAGGTCAATTTTCAAACCTTGACAATGTTAAAGCTCACTACTTAACCACAGCACCAGAGATATGGGAACAAACAAAAGGTGAATTTGATATATTTGTGGCTTCGCAAGGTACTGGTGGAACAATAAGTGGTGTTGCTAAATATGTTAAGGAAAGAAATACTGAAATATTGATGTTTGCAGTTGAACCAGCTGAATGCCCACTTCTATCTCATCAAAGGTGGGGAACTCACAGAATAGAGGGAATTGGTGATGGATTTATTCCTAAAAATCTATTGATTGAGTATATTGATGGTGTAGTCACAACAACATCAGAGGAATCAATTGAGATGGCTAAGAGATTAGCCAGGGAGGAGGGAATATTTTGTGGAATATCTTCTGGATGTAATGTTGTGGCTGCAATAAAACTTGCAAAGAAATATCCTAATGTTAAGAAAATAGTTACAATGATAAATGACAATGGGCAAAGATACTTTTCAACTCCATTATGTGGTGTGGGAAAAGAGTTTGAAGTTGAGGAAAGAGAACACCCACTAGATAAAGATCAGTTAGAGCTATTAAAAAAACATCCACTTATAATAATAGAATAAATAATATTTATGTGTCATTGCGAGGAGCGTTAGCGACGTGGCAATCTCATTTAAATTTATATTTTTTAACATTTTGTTTTAGTAAAAACATTTAAAAGGATATATTTTGAAGATAAAAAACCTTAGATGCGTTTTATGTAAAAAAGAATATAAAGCAGAAGCAATACAATATACATGTCCAAAATGTGGCTCATTAGGTGTTTTAGAAATTAATTATGACTATAAGAGTTTTCAACAAAAAGAACAAGAGATCCCCTTATCATTACCTATTAGGAATATTGAAGATAGTATGTGGGAATTTGCAGCTTTTCTTCCCATAGATGATTCTAAAAATATACCACCTCTTAAGGTTGGAGGAACACCACTTTATAGAAACAAAACTTTATCAAGAGAGTTACAAATAAAAGATTTATATATTAAGGATGATACAGTAAATCCAACCTCTTCCCTGAAAGATAGAGCCAGTGCTTTAGTAGTTAAAATTGCTTTAGATAAAGGAGTTGAAGCAATCACCTGTGCTTCCACTGGAAATGCCGCATCTTCACTTGCTGGAATTTGTGCAAGTGTAGGACTGAAATGTTATATATTTGTTCCTAAAACTGCTCCTAAAGCAAAGATTGCTCAGCTTCTTATGTATGGGGCAGAAGTTTTCGCAGTAGATGGAAGTTATGACGATGCATTTGATCTTTCGATAGAAGCAACTAATAAATTTGGATGGTATAACAGAAATACTGGATATAATCCTTTTACCATTGAGGGTAAAAAAACTGTGTCACTTGAGATAGCTCACCAACTTTCATTTAAAATTCCTGATAAAGTTTTTGTTCCAGTAGGTGATGGTTGTATTATATCAGGGGTATATAAAGGTTTTTATGACTTAATGAAGATAGGTGCTATTAAGAAGATGCCCAAGTTGATTGCTACTCAAGCTAAGGGTTCAAATGCTATTTATTTAGCAATGAAAAGAGGAGACAAAATTGAAAGGATTTTACCTAATACAATAGCAGATAGTATTTCAGTTGGTAGACCTCGAAATGGTGAGATGGCTATATCTCATATTAGAGCATCAAACGGATGGGTGGAAGTAGTATCAGATGAGCAGATATTAAACGCTATGAGTATTTTAGCTAAAAGAACTGGGATATTTGCTGAACCAGCGGGTGCAACAGCATTTGCAGGACTACTCAAGATGTCAAGGGAAAAAAGATTAAAGCCAGATGAAACAGTAGCTGTTCTTGTTACTGGAAGTGGCTTAAAAGATATAGATTCAGCCTTAAAAGCAGTTAAACAACCTCACTATATTAAACCTGATATAAATGATGTGGAGAAAAATTTAGCCTAATTCTAATTAAGGTGCCCCCAAGGGAATTGGAGATCGTATCAAATCTCCCTTTCCTCTCTTACCTTCCAGTATTAGTCAAAAATAGTGTTTGACATTTTTTGACTAATATGATATGTTGATAAAATATATTATTAATGCTGAAAAGCAGCTAATGGGATTCCTTAAATAATGAAAGGTGATTCCGTGATTAACTTAATGCTCTCATACCTTCTTAACAATTTATGGAAGGTTATTCTCACAATCAATATTGGGATGTCTTGAAAGCACTAGCAAAGGGCACTTTAAGCCCGATTGCGGTGCTTTTTTTGTTCTACAGACAAAGTGGTGCGTTCCTCATAAGGTGGAGGATGAGCATGGAACCGATGAAGTTCTTAGAGAAGGAAGAGCATGAATCCAAAAGGAGGTGATTGCCGGCAATTATAATCTATAAACATTCAGTAAATCAACGGTCTTTTATCCATTATGTAACTTGCAAAGAAGGAGGAAAAATTATGTCTAAAGTATTAAGTGAAATCATTGGAACAATGATCCTAATCATTCTTGGTGATGGCGTTGTAGCCAATGTTCTGCTTAACAAATCCAAAGGGAAAGACGGAGGATGGATTGTAATAACCACAGGTTGGGGTCTCGCTGTCACTGTGGCAGTTTACGCAGTTGGCTGGATTGGTGGTGCACATCTCAATCCAGCAGTGACCATTGGCTTAGCTTCCATTGGAAGCTTTCCTTGGGCTGAGGTACCAATGTACGTCATTGGACAGATGATTGGTGGTTTTTTAGGTGCTGTTATTGTCTGGTTGACGTACTTACCACATTGGGCTGAGACAGATGATACTGGGCTCAAACTGGCGGTGTTTTCCACTGGGCCAGCGATCCGCAACTACTCACTAAACTTGCTAACAGAGATCATTGGCACAATTGTGCTGGTTGCAGGTGTGTTGTTTATTACCGATTCACGAAATGTACTGACTAGTGGCTTTGCCCCATTACTCGTAGGCTGTTTAGTCTGGAGTATTGGATTGTCCCTTGGTGGTCCGACTGGTTATGCCATCAACCCTGCACGTGACCTTGGCCCTCGAATTGCACACGCTGTGCTACCAATAGCTGGTAAGGGAGATTCGGACTGGGCATATTCCTGGGTTCCAGTAGTAGGTCCAATCATTGGTGGTGTACTGGGCGCTTTATTCTATTCGTTACTTTGGCCTGCACTTTAGCAAAGGAATGATAAGAAAGAAGAAAGTCTAGAAGAAGGTTTAATATAAACATGGTGAGCCAGTTCAGTGGTTTATAAAACTGGCTCACCAATTATAAATTAATATCCGAGAAGGAAGAAGGGAGAAATGAAGAAATTAATAAACAAACCTGAATATGTTGTTAAAGAACAATTGGAAGGCATCGCTTTGGCTTACCCGGACATCGTTAAGGTTCACTTTGACCCTTATTTTATCTATCGTGCTGATGCCCCAGTCAAGGGTAAGGTGGCTATAGTCTCTGGTGGTGGTAGTGGCCATGAACCTATGCACGGGGGCTTTGTAGGCTTCGGCATGCTGGATGCTGCTTGCCCTGGTGAGGTCTTCACTTCACCCACTCCGGATCAGATGCTGGAGGCAGCTAAGATAGTCAACAGTGGGGAGGGAGTACTGTTTATTGTCAAGAACTACAGTGGCGATGTTATGAACTTTGAGATGGCGGCTGATCTGGCTCGTGAGGAAGGGATCAGAGTGCTCAATATCTTGATTGATGATGACGTGGCTGTTAAAGACAGCTTGTATACCCAGGGAAGGCGTGGTGTGGGTACCACAGTACTAGCAGAAAAAATTTGTGGTGCTGCGGCGGAGAGAGGATACGACTTGAAGAAGTTAGCTAACCTATGCCGCAAGATCAACATCAATGGACGCAGTATGGGGTTGGCTCTTACCTCTTGCACTGTTCCTGCAGCGGGTAAACCCACATTCGAGCTTGGTGAGGACGAGATGGAAATTGGTATTGGCATCCATGGTGAGCCAGGCCGGAAGCGTATGAAACTCAAAACTGCCAATGAAATCACTGAGTTGCTAGCTCTCTCGATTATTGAAGACATTTCCTATAAGCGAACAATTCGCGAGTGGGACGAGGGTAAGGGAGAGTGGGTAGATATAGAACTGGAGGACCCCACATTTAAGCATGGCGATAAGGTACTCGCTTTTGTTAACAGTATGGGTGGAACTCCGGGCATAGAGCTTCCCATTGTCTATCGTAAACTGCACGAGATTTGTGAGAAGAGAGGTCTCAAAATCATTCGCAATCTCATTGGTCCTTACATCACTTCGCTGGAGATGCAGGGTTGCTCAATCACATTGCTCAAGATGGATGATGAGATGATTGAGCTCTGGGATGCACCTGTCAAGACAGCGGGACTGCGTTGGGGAATGTAATTTTATATAGGTCTTCCCAAGAAAAAAAAGGGAGTAAAACATAGAAATCAAAAAAATGGAGAAGTACTTTGTCGAAGAATGAAATGACTATAACCAAGAGGGACATCACCGAGTGGCTTAAAACTACTGCTGTAGTGCTTAAGGAAAACTCACAGTATCTTACTGACCTGGACTCGCCAATCGGGGATGCCGACCACGGCATTAACATGAATCGTGGCTTCAAGAAAGTAACGAGCAAATTACCTCAGGTGGAGGATAATGACATAGGCACCATACTCAAAGCAGTAGGGTGGGCTCTTATAACAAGTGTGGGAGGCGCAGGAGGTCCTCTATATGGTACCTTCTATATGGACGCCGGGAAGGCTGTTGTAGGCAAGATAAAGCTCTCAACCAATGACCTAATTGCCCTTCTTAACGCCGGCCTAAAGGGAGTAGTGAGAATAGGAAAAACTAACTTGGGTGACAAAACTATGGTTGATGCCATTCACCCTGCTGTGGAGGTACTTAGGAAGACATTGACTAATAATGAGGATGTTATAAAAGCACTTCATTGCATGACGGACGCTGCCTACAAAGGTATGAAAGATACCATTCCCATGTTGGCCAAGAAGGGTCGTGCTAGTTATTTGGGGGAGCGTAGCATTGGTCACCAGGATCCGGGGGCAACTTCGTCTTATCTCATACTAAAAACGTTACTGGAGACCATTGAGTCCAGACACAAATCTAAATAAGCTCATACCATCCCAAGTTGGGTGAAGCTATTAGAACTTCAATTTGGGGTAGGAAGCTTGGAAGGAGGTGATAGGAAGAGAAAGTTTGCATATTTAAGCTGGATAAAATCTAATTTAAAAATAATAAAAAAAAGGAGAGAAAATGACAGAAAAAAAGTACGCAGCGGCAGTTGATCAAGGAACTACAGGTACTCGATGTATGGTTTTTAATAAGAAGGGTGAGGTAGTTTCATGGGTTTATGAGGAGCACGAGCAGATCTACCCCAAACCTGGCTGGGTGGAACATAATCCTATGGAAATCTGGGAGAAAACCCAGAAAGTGATTAAAGCTACTCTAAAGAAAGGTAACATTAACCCTGAGGAAATCGCAGGCATCGGAGTAACAAATCAGCGAGAGACCACTATCGTATGGGATCCAAAAACCGGAAAACCATACTACAATGCAATAGTCTGGCAGTGTACCAGAACGGTAGATATCTGCCAACAGGTTGTTGATGCTGGTCATGAACCAATGATAAAGAAAAAAACAGGTTTACCAGTAGTTACTTACTTCTCAGGTCCCAAGGTTACCTGGATTTTAGACAACGTACCTGGTGTACGTGAGAAGGCAGAGAAAGGGGAAGCCATCTTCGGTAACATCGATACCTGGGAGATATGGTGGTTGACTGGTGGACCCAATGGTGGTGCCCATGTCACTGATTACACCAACGCCTCTCGCACATTGCTGATGGACTTGGAGACATTGGACTGGGATGACGAGATCCTGAGGATATTGAGAATCCCCCGTCAAATGTTACCCAAGATCAGACCATCCAGCGATAAGAAATTCTACGGTATTACACCTAAGGATGGTCCATTTGGTGGAGAAATCCCAGTCTGTGGAGATTTAGGAGATCAGCAGGGAGCACTAGTTGGTCAGGCAAGCCTAAGTGTTGGTGAAGCTAAGAATACCTATGGCACTGGTTGTTTTATGTTGTTAAATACAGGTGAAAAGATAGTCCCATCTCCAAGTGGACTTTTAACAACCGTGGCTTATGGAGTTGAGGAAGGTAAAGCTACCTATGCACTAGAGGGCTCTATTGCAATAACCGGAGCAGCAATACAGTGGCTAAGGGACAACTTGAAGATAGTAAAAAGTGCAGCTGAAACAGAAGAAATTGCTAAAAAGGTTGGTGATTCTGGTGGTGCTTACTTTGTACCAGCTTTTTCTGGACTCTTTGCACCTTATTGGGATATGTACGCTCGTGGTGTTATAGTTGGTCTTACTCGTTATGTAACGAGAGAGAACATAGTACACGCTACTTTGGAGGCCATATGTTATCAAACAAAAGATGTTTTGGAAGCTATGGAGAAAGACTCAGGGGTTATACTAAAGACACTCAAGGTAGATGGTGGTGCTGTGAAGAATAACTACCTAATGCAACTCCAATCTGATATCCTGGGTGTGGATGTTGTAAGACCAACAGTAGAGGAAACAACTGCTCTTGGTTCAGCTTATATGGCTGGTTTAGCAACTGGTCTCTGGAAAAATATAGAAGATATAAGAGCTAACTGGGGTATAGACAAAACATTCAAACCTCAATGGACTGATGAACAGCGTGAAAAGGGTCACAGTGGTTGGAAGAAGGCTATTGCCCGCACTCGTGATTGGGTGGAAAAAAAGTAGTTAAACAGATTGCTATATAAATAGTCACAAGCTTTGGGAAGGGAAGTATTTAATAAAAAACTTCCCTTCTCAATTAACTATTAGAACCTATATAGACTGACTTTAATGAATAAAAAAGGACAGATTACATTGTAATAATTTTAAAGCATCAAAGAAAAACGCAAACTATTAAGTCTACTGTTTAATCAGGAGGATTGGATGTGAATAAAATAAATGAGAAATATAAAGAGGTAAAGGGGAAATATGATGTGATCATCATTGGAGCAGGGTTGGTTGGTTCGATAATTGCCCGCTGGCTCTCTAAATACAACCTAAATATTCTCTTAATTGATAAAGAACCTGATGTTGGTACAGGCACCAGCAAAGCAAACACAGCTATCATTCATGCTGGCTACGATTCTCCATTTGGTACACTGAGGGGTAAGTTAGTTGTGGATGGTAATCGCATGTTTTACCAAATGTGCGAAGAGCTGGAAGTGCCCTATAAAATGTGTGGTACTTATGTAGTTGCCCTGACTGATGAAGATATAAAAACACTGGAAAAACTTATGGAGAATGGACGCAAAAAGGGAGTGCCTGGGTTGGAGATAATTTCTGGTGAGGAGATGCGTCACCGTGAACCATATATCAACCCAGATGTCAAAGGTGCCCTTTATGCTCCAACAGGTGGAATTGGAGACCCCTTTATGCTTACTGTTGCTGCTGCCGAAAATGCGGTGATGAATGGAACAAAGATTTTATTAGAAACAAAAGCTTTGGATTTTGTTGTAGAGCCTTTCTCGCTACATAAGAAAAAGATCAGTGGGGTAGTTACAAACCATGGTATATTCCTAGCAGATGTTACCATCGCTTCAGCTGGCCTCTATTGTGATGAGTTGATGGAGAAGCTTGGCATCAAGTACGACTTCTATGTCAGAGCCCGAAAAGGGGAATATTACGTGTTTGACAAGGCTAAAAAGCTACAGGTGAAGACTGTACTCTTTCCCTGCCCCACCCCTGTCACTAAGGGCATCCTGGTAACAACTACTATCCATGGCAACATGATTCTAGGTCCGACAGCAAAAGAGATCAAGGATAAAGAAGACACTTCTATTACTCCTGAAGGGCTGGAAGAACTGTACGAAGGAGCCAAGAGGTTGGTACCTGAATTAGAGTTGACAGATGTGATAAGAACCTTCGCTGGTTTGCGAGCTGGGGGTTTTCTCCACGATTTTATCATCGAAGCTCCACCAAAGTATTGGGGATTCATCAACCTCGCAGGCATTGAGTCACCAGGGATGGCCTCCTCTGCAGCTATTGCTGAGTATGTAGTGAATTTAGTACAGGAGCAGGGATTGGAACTAAGGAAGAAGAATAATTGGAACCCAATTCGTAAGAGCAGACCTGATTTCAGCGAACTTTCCCTGGAGGAGCAGGGTAGGTTGATTGAGAAAAATCCTCTCTATGGTCGCATTGTCTGCCGATGTGAGACAGTAACTGAAGGAGAAATTGTGACTGAGATCCATGCTCCTATACCTGCTCGCACATATGATGCCATCAAGCGGCGTACTTGGCTTGGAACAGGTAGATGTCAGGGCTCTTTTGACACACCGAGGGTAATCGAAATCTTATCTCGCGAACTTGGTATTTCACCTATGGATGTGATTAAAGAAAGTAAAGGCTCTAATTTCCTAATTAGGCCAACGAAGGAGGTTCCAAAAGGAGGATTAAATGATTGAGAAACACTATGATGTGGTAGTAATTGGTAGTGGTCCAGCAGGATTGGCAGCAGCTATTGCTGCTAAAGAGACTGGTGCTAATGATGTGGTAGTCATCGAGCGTGACATAGAACTGGGTGGTATCCTTCTGCAGTGTATCCATAATGGTTTTGGAATAGAGATCTTCGAAGAAGATCTAACTGGTCCTGAGTATGCTCATCGGTTCATTGTTCAGACTAAGGATGTTGGAGTAGAGGCTCTCCTGGACACTATGGTCTTAGATCTTACTTCACGACGGGAGATCTATGCCATCAACAAGAGAAATGGTATGATTAAGATAGATGCTGGAGCAGTAGTTTTGGCTATGGGTTGTCGAGAGCGGCCACGTGGAGCACTAGCTATTCCTGGATATCGTCCAGCTGGTGTATACACTGCAGGCACTGCGCAGAGGTTGGTGAACATCGAGGGTTACATGCCTGGTGAGCGCTTTGTAATCATAGGCTCTGGTGATATAGGAATGATCATGGCTCGCCGCTTAACTTTTGAGGGAGCTAAAGTAGAGTGTATGGTGGAGATATTACCTTATATTAGCGGTTTAAAGCGTAACTATGTCCAGTGTTTACTGGACTACAATATTCCTCTTCAGCTCCAACACACTATCATTGATATCAAAGGGCGAGAGCGAGTAGAAGCAGTGGTCTCTGCCAAGGTAGATAAGAACTGGAAACCCATACCTGGTACAGAGGATACTATCCCTTGCGATGCAGTTCTTCTATCAGTTGGTCTTATACCCGAGAATGAGCTTTCTAAGAAGGCAGGAGTAGAGTTGGATCCTTTGACCGGTGGTCCATATGTAGATGAAACAATGCAAACCAATGTACCCGGTATCTTCGCTGCAGGCAACGTTGTCCATGTTTACGATCTGGTAGATTGGGTAACTAAGGCTGGTTTTCTGGCTGGACGATGTGCTGGTAAATATGCTATTCAAAAGAGAAGGGAATCAGAACGTAAGTTGAGAGTTATCGCTGGTAATAACATCCATCATGTATTACCCCATGTTATTGACCCCCTGAGTTTAGAGAGGGAGCCACAAGAGCTACAGCTCAGAGTCAAGTGGCCAGTGGAGGATCGTGTTTGGATTAAGGTAGAAGTTGAAGGAAAATTGATTAAGCAACAAGCAGAACGTTATGCTCGACCCAGCGAGATGATCAAAGTTACACTATCCCCAGAGGATCATAAAAAGGTTGTTGGGGCGAAGGAACTCTTGATAAAAGTGGAAGAACGATAAGGAGGCAAGATGGTCAAAGAAAAAACTAAAATGATCTGCATAGATTGTCCTATAGGCTGCGAGATTAATGTGACCCACGATGGCAAGATAGTACTTGAGATTGATGGTAACAAGTGTAAAAAGGGCATTGACTACACGGAGACAGAGATTACTGATCCTCGGCGGATGGTTATCACAACCGTCCGGGTAAGGGGAGGGTTTCACCACTTAGTTCCCGTGCGTTCTACTGAGCCAGTGCCCAAGACTAAGATTTTCTCAATTTTAAAAAAGTTGCGAAAGGTGGAGTTGAAGACGCCGGTGAAAATACACCAGGTTGTGTTACCAGATGCTGTTGGGACTGGGATTGATATAGTAACGAGCCGGTCACTTTCACCAAAATTGAAATAGATTTATTAGAAGAATTATTTAAATAATATAGAACCGCCTCAGATTTGTGAGAAGTAGAAAGTATAAAGCTAATAATTGAGATATTTCCGTGGTGCCGAGAGCTGATTTTAATTTGGAGGTAAGATGATGGATAAGGTAATAACTCGTTTAGTAGTTGATACTGAAGAGAAGCGTACCCAATTTCAGGAAGGATTCAAATCCTTTTCTAAACGCCATGGGCTGAGGGGTTGGGAGAGTTGGTTTAGCCCATATAATAACAACATATACGAGAAGATTTTAAAAAACATTAAAAAAGACGATGTTGTTTTGGATATTAGTGCTGGGGATTTGCGGCTCTCTCTACAGATAGCAATGCGAGCTAAAATGGTTTATGCTGTTGAGGTTAATCCAAAGGTACTGGGGCCTGCTTTAGAAAAAATTGGTTGGGACCAGCCTCGCAATTTGGTTGCTATCTGCGCTAATGCCTTGGGATATACCCTTTCCTAAAGACATAACCATAGCTGTTGCTCCTAATGCGCCATTGCCACCATTTTAGGGATTATGTTATCAAATTACGCTCCGCTAGTTGTCGGAATCTAATCACCAATGTTCGCTGGAAGACGGGTGTGGAGGTAATCGAGCTAACGGTAAAAGGCGAGGATTTCTCCCAAGTTAAGGGTGGTTGGTACGCTTGCAAATGTGGTGCGGTGAGCTTCGTTCACCACGATCCAAGCAGCGATAAGCAACATTTTCTCATCTACGAGGTCGAGAATTGTCCCCATTGTGAGACATCCTTCATTTCTCTTTGTATTTGGAGA
Source organism: Candidatus Humimicrobiia bacterium (assembly GCA_049647085.1). Lineage (GTDB taxonomy): Bacteria > Actinomycetota > Humimicrobiia > JAHJRV01 > JAHJRV01 > JAHJRV01. Next base: position 70,039 of record JBARXA010000010.1, read on the forward strand.
GAAGGTGAGCAGAATGGCTAAAAGAATTACTTTAAGTGTTATTAAAGTTAATGTGGGGGGGCTATATAAGCTACACCGGTGTGAGTTAGGGCGTGAGTAGATAATCTTTTGACAGCATTTATTTACAATATTATAATGATCTATGGAAGTCAGCTATAACTTAAGCCACGGCTTCCTTATGTCTACTGAAAACTTTAAAAAAGGGAAATAACCATGGTTGGCATAGTTATCGTAGCCCACAGCGCTAAATTAGCTGAAGGTATAAAAGAATTGGCTGAACAGATGAGCCAAGGTCGAGTCCCCATCGCTGCTACTGGAGGATTAGATAATAACACCATTGGTACAAATGCAGAAAGAATCTTTGAAGCCATTAATGCTGTTTATCAACCTGATGGAGTTCTAATACTTCTGGATCTGGGGAGTGCTGTATTGAGTACTGAGATAGCTATTCAAATGCTCGATCTTGAAAAACAAAGCAAAGTGTTAATGAGCGAAGCACCAATATTGGAAGGTGCTATTGCAGCTACAGTGGAAGCCTCTATTGGTAGTTCTCTTAAGAAAGTGGATAATGCAGCCCGAAAGGTTATAACTGTACCAAAAGTAGCAGGAGCTATACCATTGGTCCAATCTGAAGCTCCCATTGATACTCAAAAAAAAGTACCTTATAAAAATGAAATTATTCTTCCTATTATTAATGAGATAGGGTTGCACGCCCGACCTGCAGCTCTCTTCGTGCAAACTGCCAGCAAATTTAAATCCGATATTAAGGTGCGAAATCTGACCACCGGAAGTTCTGTTATCAACGCTAAGAGCATGTTTGGCGTGCTCGGCCTAGGTGCTCAGAAGGATCATCAAATCGCCATCTCTGCTGATGGCCCCGATGTAGCGAAAGCCTTTAAGACCCTACGCAAATTGGTGGAAAGTGGCTTCGGGGAGATGGATCAACCTCCCCCTGTACTTATAAGAACACCAGGTGTCGAAGAAACTCAGGGAGAGATGGAAGTTAGGCAACATGTTCCTGTCGCAGATTGGACAATGCAGAAGTTAAAAGGAATTCAAGCATCTCCAGGGATTGCCATCGGACCGGTATATCTCCATCACCCTCAAATATTGAGGGTGGAGCAGCGCAGTGTGGATAATTCACAATCTGAATGGGTGCGTTTCATCGAGGCTGTTGATCGAGCTAAAGCTGAGATCGCTATAATTAAGAACAGAACTATTACCGAGGTGGGAGCAGCAGAAGCTGAGATCTTCACCGCCCACCAGCTATTCTTGGAGGACCCAGACTTGCTGAATCAGGTGCAAAAACAAATCAAGGATAGGCACTTAAGAGCTGAAACCGCTTTAACTGAAACAGTAGAGAGCTATACTGAGCTTTTGCGAAATATGGAGGGCGAAATTTTCCGCCAGAGAGCTATCGATGTAGAGGATGTGGGTCAGCGAGTGTTGAGAATTTTGCTAGGCGAAAATGAGATGCCTTTGGCAGAGTTGTCGGAACCTGTGGTACTGGTTGCCCATGACCTTACCCCTTCAGACACTGCGCAGTTGGATAAAGAGAAAATTCTAGGCTTTTGTACTGCAATTGGTGGCACAACTTCTCACACCGCCATCCTAGCCCAGATCTTGAGAATACCTGCCGTTGTAGGGTTAGGTGAGGAAATTCTAAATATACCAGAGGGAGTGCTTTTAATTATTGATGGGGAGGAAGGTGCGGTGATTATTAATCCCGATGATGCGACCACAGCCACTTACAAATCTCGTTTGGAGAAGCTGATCACCCAGCATCAGGTCGCCAAGTTTACTGCTCAGAAGCCTGCCTGCACTCAAGACGGCTATTGTGTGGAAGTAGTAGCCAATGTTAGTGATATGAATTCAGCACAAGTCGCCTTAGAATACGGGGCTGAGGGAATAGGACTTTTACGCACTGAGTTCCTATATCTTAACCGCGACACTATGCCTAGTGAGGAAGAGCAATATAAAGCTTACCGAGCAATCGCAGACCTAATGGGCCAACGCCTACTTATCATCCGCACCTTAGACATCGGTGGCGATAAGCCATTACCCTATCTGGATTTCAGCCAGGAACTAAACCCTTTCCTGGGGTGGCGAGCTATCAGACTCTCTTTAGACAACATCGATCTTTTCAAGTCACAGATAAAGGCGATTTTGCGAGCTGGCTATGAGCGAAACGTAAAGATAATGTTTCCAATGATTACCAATGTGGAGGAAGTCCATAGAGTGAAGAGAATCTTGGCTGAGGCAATGATCGAATTAGAGAAGCACAATGTCTCCTTCGTGCACGATGTTGAGGTGGGTATCATGGTGGAAACGCCAGCAGCTGCATTAACAACAGATATTCTGGTGAAGGAGGTGGACTTCTTCAGCATCGGCACCAACGATCTTATCCAGTACACTATGGCCTGTGACCGCACAAACGAGCGAATGGCTTATCTTTACAACCCTTTTCACCCGGTCATCCTGCGGTTGGTAAAGAGGGTGATTGAGGTTGCTCATCACGCGGGAAAGTGGGTAAGTATGTGCGGTAAGATGGCCAGTGATCCCAAAGCTATTCCCATCCTGCTGGGCCTGGGGCTCGATGAGTTCAGCATAACTGCTACAGCTATTCCTGAGACAAAAGCAGTCATTCGCTCACTGAGCCTGACTCAAGCTCAGAAGATAGCGACTCAAGCTCTTCGCTTGAAAACGGCTAAGGAAGTACAGACCTACGTTAGAGAGATATTTTTACCAGACAGGAAGATGAAGACGAGATAGGTGACTTTTGGAGTGCCAATAAAATCCGATACTTACATTAGGAGAGCGATTACTCTATTTCAACCAGAAGAAGCTCATACATTATTCATTAGTTAATAAGCTTCTTCTTTCAATTCCTTACCTTGATGGGAGGGTTTAGGAGATGGTAATTAAAACTTTAATTAAGCCTCTTCAATAATTTTAATTAACTCTTTCTTTGAGGGTATTTTCCCTTGAATTTTGATTTCTTCATTAATTACTAAACCTGGTGTAAAGATAATAGGATACTTTAATATTTCTGCAAAATCTTTTACCTCAATAATCTCAGCCTCGATTTTCTTCTCTTTTAATACCTCTTTTACCAATTTTTTTAAAGTTTTACATTTTATACATCCTGGTCCTAAAACTTTTATAATCATTTCTCCTCTCTTCTAAATTTTTATAACAAATTTAGTGTTTAAAATTGCTGAGTGTATAACTTAAAAGAATTTAATAGTTGTAAAAAAGCCATAACTTAACCCAGCAATAGTACAGGCAATAGCTACAAGTATCACATAAATTGCAACTTTCTTTTTCCCAATTATCTTAGATGTAACCAAAATGCTCTGAATAGAAAGTTCTGGATCTGCTAAAAGATAAGCAAGTAAAGGTCCTTTTGCCATTCCTAATTTTAAGAAAGTTTGTGCAACAGGAACCTCTATTAAAGTGGGAAAGTATACAAATATTCCAAATAAAACACCACCAAAATTTGATAACAAATTATTTTTTCCAGCTAAGTTACTAACAAGTTCCTTAGGAATGATTTTTGTAGCAATCCCTGATAAAAAAACACCTATTAAAAGCAATGGAATGATAGATTTAGTAAAGAAATATGTCTCTTTAAGCCAGGTTATTGCTTCTTCTCTTTTTAATATAAAGATAACTATCATTATTAAGCTAAATGTTAAAATTGATATTAAAATATATTTCAATTGAGCTGGAAATTTTGCTGTTCCGACTAAAAGTATTAATACTAATGTTATTATGAAAGTTAGGATTCTTGGAGGTAGATTTTTTGATTTTAAATTTAAATTTTCTTCACCAAGTTGTTCCTCACCTTTTCTGAAAAAAAATGCCATAATTAAACCAATGATAACTCCGAAAATTATTGCTAAGATTAATCTGGAAATGGCAATATCCCACCCAATCATAGTACCTGTAAGGGTTATAGCAAGTATGTTGATTGATGGACCTACAAAAAGAAATGTTATCGCTGGTCCAAGGCCTGCCCCTCTTTTTCTAATTCCAGCAAAAAGTGGTAGTATAGTACAAGAACAAACAGCAATTAATAGACCGCTAATCGAAGCAACAGTATAAGAGATAATCTTATTTGTCCTTCTTCCTAAATACTTAACTATAATTTCTTTTGGAATTAGTCCACTCAGTGCTCCAGCAATAAAAAAAGCGGGAACCAGACAGAATAAAACATGAGCTGAAATATATTCAAGCAAGCTTTCAAATCCTGCTTCTAATAAAATTAGAATATAATTTTGCACTAATAACCCCCTAATTTTTAAAAAATTTGCTTATTTCAAAATAAATATCACATCAGACATACAACATGCACCTTCTACAAATTTAAATTCAGTTATCTCCTCTATATTTTTCAAGATTATAGGTCTTAATATTGGATATATTTTAGAATCTTCAGCAGTTAATTCTTTTTTATTTATCAACCTTAAATATAAATCTAAAATATCGACTGAACCCCTATTTATATTTTCTTGTTTACTATCAATATCAAGAACAACTTCTTTTATCTTCTCAGGAGTTATAGATTTTATTAATCTTTTAATGTCTTTATTATCCATGTCTAATTTCCTATTTATATAAACAAAAAAAATTCTTATAAATTTTATTTTGTGTGTCTCTAACAAATTTATATGAAAATAAAAAACAAAATTGAAGTATTATTTACAGTTTCCTTATTTATTCATATATTCTTAAGATAAAAGTTTCATTAATAAATTTTTTAAACTTTTCAAGCTTTTTTTTATTAATATAGTAGCTGTTTCTTCTACCAATCCATTTGTTTTTAACTAACCCACTCTTTTTAAGAATTTTTAAATGATAAGAGGCAAGTGGTTGACTCAGATTCATCTTGGGGATTATTTCACATACACATTTTTCTCCATCTAAAAGCATCAGAAATATTTTATACCTATATTCATTTGATATAATCTTGAGTAATTTATCTAGTTTTTCCATAATAACCCTAAATTAATAAAAATAGATTTATATAAAATTATATTTATTATATAAGATAATATTTATTTGTCAATACTTGTGGTAGAATATTTTTGTTTTTAAATTTATTTTTTAGTAATTTACAAATTTTTAATAAATATTAAAGAAGTTTTAGATAAATGAGTAAAAATAATATTTATATAAGGAGAAAAATTAAAGTAGAGATTTGGGAAGGTGACCCTTTTGGAACTGTTTGCTGTAAACCAAATATAGGGGCGCATAAAAATAATTCTGCCAAACAAATAAGGAATATGCTTATTGATAGAAGAAATACCATAAAAATGTTAGAAAAAGAATTAGGAAATTTTATAGAGATTGAAAGAAATACAGTTAAATTAGATAAATTTGATTTACCAGAATATTTTAAACAAGCAATTATTGAAGAAGGTTATGATTCTCTTCCATTCATATTTATGAATGATAAGAAAATTATTTCTGGTAAATTTCCTTCTTATGATGAATTCAGGTCCCTTTTAAAGCCCTATTTAGAGAGTATACATAAATAATCACATTAAATATTTGACATTCAAAATATTAGATTTAAAAAATAATTGTTTTATGAACTTTTGCTGGAAAATTCTAATAAATAAAATGATTTTTAAATCTTTTGTATAAGTAATATAAGAATTGAGATATTTTCAAATATAAAATGGAAGAAAAGAAAGAAAAAGTTAAGCTAATAAGAGAACTTGGGTTGATAGAGGCTTTAGCTATTGGGTTAGGATCTATGATAAGTGCAGGAATTTTTGTTTTATCAGCTAATGCTGTTGAAAAAGCTGGACCTGCTGCAAGTCTATCATTTATTCTTGCAGGACTTATATGTTTACCTACTGCTTTAATAACATCTGAATTGGCAACTGTTATACCAAAAGCTGGTGGTAGCGTTACTTTTATATTTCGTGCTTTTGGACCTTTGGCAGGGTCCATAGTAGGACCTGGAAATTGGTTGGGACTCACTTTTTTTGCTGCATTTAACCTTCATGCTTTTGGATACTATTTAAGTTATTTTATCCCAATTGATCCTTTAATTGGAGCAATTCTTGCAGGAATTCTGTTTACTTTTATAAATTATCGTGGAGCGAAGATAACTGGACTACTTCAGAAATACATTGTTATATTTCTAATAATAATACTTATATTTTTTATCTACCTTGGTTTTTTTAAAATAGATATAGATTTATATAGGCCCTTCACACCTTATGGGTGGCGAGTAGTTATCGGAATTATAGGGTTAATTATTGTATCTTTTTTTGGTTTTGAAAAAATATCAACAATTGCTGAGGAAATTAAGAATCCTGCTAGAAATATTCCATTGGCAATCGTTGGTTCAGTAATAATAGCTATGATTCTCTATAGTTTAATATTAACAGTCATTATAGGTGTATTACCATATAACATGATAGAGAGCATAAAAGATCCCTTAGTTGAAGTAGCAAGTAAATTCATGGGTAAATTGGGTAGCTCACTCATACCTGTTGCAGCACTTCTTGCAACTGCATCTTCAGCAAATGCTGCAATTATAACATCATCTCGAATAAATTATGCTTTGGGAAGAGATAAAATTTTACCTAATTGGTTTAGTTATATTCATCCAAAATATATTACTCCTTCACATTCAATTTTAATAACAGGAATTTTCGCAGCTTTATTATCACTAACCAATAATATAGAGATATTAGCTGAAGTTACAAGTGCACTGCTTATGGTTTCATTTATATTATTAAATCTAAGTCTTATTATTTTTAGACGTGCTAATTTGAAGTGGTATAAGCCTTTATTTAGCGCACCCTTTTATCCCTGGCTTTCCTTGGTGGGAGCATTTTTAAGTCTCTTTGTTCTTATAATGATGGATAATCTATCCAAGGTTATTTGTTTTTGTTTAATCTTGGGAAGTGTGATTTTATATCATACTTATTCAAGAGAAAGAACAACTGTAAAAGGATTATTAGGAAAATTATTAAAGGAAGACAAAGAGATTAAAAGGGTAAAGGAAGTTTTTACAGAGAGAATGGGTCTAAGCGAAAGAAATGAAATATTAGTACCAGTAAAAAACCCCCAAAACTGCTAAGAGTCTGATAAGTTTAGCAGGTTATATTGCAAGAGGTAATGAAAAGTTGACTGTTACTGCTCTTAAGATTGTTAAAGTATCTCAAAATATTTCAATATCTGTAGCTCAAAAACATATATTAAAAAAACCACATTATAGAAAAATATTACATATGGTAGAAAATTTTGCTAAAAAGAAAGATATTTCTATACATACAATTCTACAAGCTGCATATGGTATAACTTCAGGGATTCTTTCTATGGCTAAAGAAATTGATCCCAGAATAATTATTTTAGGATGGAGAGGTCCAATTACTTTTCATAAAATATATGAGAATCCAACCAAAGACATTATTGAAAAAAGTAATTGTGATGTAGCTGTGCTAATGGACAAAGGATTGAATAAAATAAAAAAAATCCTAGTTCCAATTTCTAGAGGTCCACATTGTAAATTAAGCTTAAGATTAGCCGAAGATATTTCAAAAGCTTGTGATTGTAAAATTACAGCAATTCATATAAAAACACCAAGAGATGAAGAAAAAAAAGACGAAAAACTTGAAAAATTAAATAATTGGATTAGTCAAATATTTGCAGAGGAAGTTCTTAAAAATATATCCCTCTCAATTTGTAATTATAATTCTGTTGTTAAAGGAATTCTCGCTGAAGCTAAGATAGAAAAATATGATTTAATGATTATAGAAGCGAGTGAAGAGTGGAGGCTAAAGAAATTCCTTTTTGGGTCGATACCAGATTATGTTGCTAATAAAGCTCCATGTTCAGTTCTAATGGTTAAAAAACATGAAGTACGACATATCTCTTGGATAAAAAAAATGAGAGAGTTAGTATTTAAAAAATGAAAAATTTATATAAGATGAAATATTTTTTTTCAGATTATTTATAAATTTTATCTCTAAATTAGTCGCCCAAGACCTCTTCCTTCAGGTAGGAGTAGTTCACCTCTGTGACCAACTCTTAATATTATTATCTTATTGTCTTCTAAGTCAAAAATAACTCTATGGTCTCCAATTCTAAATCTATAACTACCTAATCTTTTATCTAATAACTTTATTGAATATATAACAGGATTTTGTTTTAGTTTCTTAAGAGCTTTTTCTATCTTCTTTTGAACTACTATATCCAGTTTTTGAATATCTTTAAGAGCCCTTTTTGTATAAAGAAGTTTGTAGTTATTTCTAGAGTTTACCGAAGACTTCATGGTGTGTATAAAGATGGCCTTTCTTAGCATCCTTACGTGCTTCTTTTATAGATTTGAGGTAGTTTGGTGAGTGAGCTGCAAGTAAATCTTCAAAGAAATCAAGATTTACTAGAGCTGACACAGCATTTCCCTTTCTCCCAATAATTAAAAAGTCTCTTTTCTTTTCAATCTCAGACAAAACAGCTGCAAGATTTTTTCTTAATGTAGATGCTTGAATAATTTTACTCATCCTATTTTTATCTCCCATTTAAGTATTGTTTAAATCAAAAAAATTCTATAAAATTAATTGTACATTTATATATTACATAATAATTGTACAAATATCAACTATTTCTGAATATTAATTCTTATAAAATTTATAAATTATGTTAATAATATTCTTTTTTGGATAAACAATTAAACTGAATAAATACTAAATTAAAAATCGATTGTTTATATAGTAATGTGCCAATATTTTACTTGTTAACAATACAGATAATCTAATAAAGTTTAATGCTAAAATGAGAAAATTATAAGAGAGGATATTAAAAGTTTTTGAAAGAAACACTTTAAGATATGATATTATAAAATTTTAAAAAGAAATGAAAAAATCATAAGAAGATTAATATATAAAAAAATATAAAGTATAAAGGATTTTTAATCTGTTTTTTGGAAGGGTATTTAAATGAGTAAAATAATTTTAACAAATGGAACAGTAATCACTTTTAATGATAGAAATCAGATAATTGAAGATGGAGCAGTGCTAATTGAAGAAGATAGAATAATAAAAATTGGAATATCATCTGATCTTCTAACTAAATACAAAAAAGATGTTACGGAGATCGTTGATGCTCATGGCGGTTTAATTTTACCAGGCTTTATCAATGCTCATTCACATCTATATAGTGCTTTCGCTCGTGGGATGCCTTTTGAGAAAGAACTTCCAACCAATTTCTTGGAGATACTACAGAAAATATGGTGGAAACTAGATTTAGCTCTAAATGAGGAGGACATATATTACAGTGCTTTAATATCTGCAATAGATGCTATAAAATCTGGAACTACTACCATAATTGACCATCATGCAAGTCCAAATTTCTGCACAAATAGTTTAAAAAGAATCTCTGAAGCCCTTATTAAAGTCGGTCTTAGGGGTTGTCTTTCATATGAGGTTTCAGATAGAAATGGTAAAGATTCAGCTTTAGAAGGAATTGAGGAAAATATACGCCACATAAAATGGTGTGATGAGAAAAAGAATTCATTAATCTCAGCATCTTTTGGACTGCATGCACCCTTTACCTTATCAAATGATACTTTAAAAATTTGTACTGATAGAGAAAAAGAATTTAAAACTGGTTTTCACATTCATTTAGCTGAAGGACAAATTGATGTTGAAGATAGCAAAAGAAAATATAAAAAATCAGTTGTTAGCAGGTTAAAAGAAATAGGAATTTTAGGTGAAAAAACCATAGCTGCTCATTGTATCCATCTAACCGATGATGATTTAAATATTTTATATAAAACTAAAACTAATGTTGTTCATAACCCCAGATCAAATATGAATAATGCAGTAGGAGTTGCTCCAATTATTAAAATGTTTGATATTGGAATAAGACCGGGACTTGGTACTGATGGTATGGGTATGGATATGACAAGAGAGGTTTATACCGCATGGCTTCTTCAGAACCATAATAAAACCATACCCTTCAGCTTTTCACCTGATGAAGCTTATCAGATGCTAACATATAATAATGCTAAAATTGCTTCTAAGTTCTTTCCTTTAAAATTAGGTAGTCTGGAAATTGGGAATGCTGCGGACATTATTGTTATTGATTTTAAACTACCCACACCTCTAAACCCAGGCAATCTTTTTTCTCATCTACTTTTTGGTTCTGAAACCTGGACTGTAAAAGACACAATAATAAATGGGAAAATTGTTATGAGAGATAGGAAAATTTCTACTATTAATGAACTTGAAGTGATAAAAAAAACCAGGAAGTTAGCTTCTAAATTATGGAAAAGACTAAAAAACATGTAGGGCAAGGCTTTAGCCTTGCCCTACATTATTTATGTAAAATGAAGATAAATTTAATTTTTAATACTTATTTAAAAAGGAGAGAAATTGGGAAATTTAGAAACTAATATCTGTGGTATAAAGATGAAAAATCCTATAATGCCTGCTGCTGGACCACTGGTGAGAGATGTGGAGTCAGTAAGAAAGGTTGTTGATGCTGGTGTTGGAGCAGTTGTTACTAAAACCATTTCAGTCAAACCAGCAAAAGTTCCTAATCCAAATATGGCAGTTGATGGAAATCTCTTTTTAAACTCAGAACTCTGGTCAGAGATTCCATGGCAGAGATGGATAAATAATATTTTTCCTTCAATAAAAGAGATGGGAGTTCCACTTATAATTAGTATGGGATATACAAGTGATGATATATCCTTTTTAGCACCAAAAATAGCAAATTTAGCAGATGCTGTTGAGCTTTCAACCCACTATTTAGGGGATGACCCAAAACCTATGTTAGATGCAATAAAGGCAGCTAAGAGATATCTTGACATTCCTGTTTGGGTTAAAGTAAGCCCAAATGTAAGAGATGTTGGACTTATGGCTCGCCAGGCAATGAAAGCAGGAGCTGATGCCATCGTCGCCATAAATTCATTAGGCCCTGGTCTTTCTATAAATATAGATAAAAAATTATCAAGACTTGGTGGACAATCTGGATATGGATGGATTTCTGGCTATGCAATAAAACCTTTGGCAATCAGATACATATATGAAATATCAAAAAATGTGGATATCCCAGTTATTGGTGTAGGAGGAATAAGTAAAGCTGAGGATGTAGTTGAGATGTTTATGGCGGGAGCCTCAGCAGTTCAGATATGCACTGCAGCAATAATTAAAGGTCCTCAAATTTTTACAAAGATAATAGAAAGATTAGAAAAAATTTTAGATAAATATAAATACGAAAATATATCAGATATCACAGGCTTGTTTTCTGACAAGGAAGAAAGTGAAAAAATTCCAAATTATACATTTCCTCCCAATATAGATTTAGATATTTGTAATTTATGTGAAAGGTGCATAAAAAGCTGTGTTTATGGTGCTCTTTCAATAGCTGATGAAGAAATAAAATTAGATAGTAATACATGTGCTATGTGTGGACTTTGTGCTACTCGTTGTCCAGTTAACGCTATATCTTTTGATTGAAAATCCAGTTTTTACAAATTCCCCCCAGAAGTATTTGATTTAATAATTAATGAAATTGAATTAGAGACTGAAATTTTTGTTGTATAATATGTGAAATTTTTATTGTATAATGTGAAATCAAAATTGAATTTTACTAAAATTTCTATTTATACGGTGTTATATGGATACAATTATTAAGAATGCTCATATTGTCAATGTCTTTACTGGAAAGATTGAAAGCGGGGAAGTTGGCATTTCTAATGGAAAAATAATTGAAATATCTAATGAGATAGAGACTGTAGATCTAATTAAAGAAGAAAATAGTAGGGCTATTAATAATAATGAGATTATTAAAGAAAGCCCCAGGATTATGGATGCTGATGGTAAATATTTAATTCCAGGCCTTATAGATTCTCATGTACATATTGAGAGTTCTTATATGATTCCCACCACTTTAGCTCCCCTTCTTATTAGCTGTGGTACAACTACAATAATTGCAGATCCTCACGAAATTACTAGTGTTCTTGATATAAAGGGCATACTATACATGTTTGAAGAAGCAAAAAGAACAAAATTGAGAATTTATTTTACTATGCCTTATAGAATTTTAAAAAAGTTGATGGATGAAGGATATTACAAAAATTATTCTCGAAATATCATAGGTCTTGGTGAAGTTTCACCATATCTATTTCCTACAGAAGAAGAATATATTGAAGCTTGTAATTTTGCTAAAGAAAATGGATTTATAATTGAAGGTCATTTAGGAGCCAATTATAGCGACAGAAGATTAGATGAGGCCGCTTGTTTAGGAGTTTCATCATGTCACGAATCTATCAGTCAAGAAGAAGCTTTAAAAAAGTTAAAAAGAGGAATAACAGTAATTGTCAGAGAGGGATCAGCAGCGAAAAATCTTGAAGATATTTTAACCAATATAAAAAGCAAGGTTAAAGATACCAAAAATATGCTTTTTGGAACAGATGATTTAGAAGTATTAGACATTTTTTCTAAGGGTCATATAGATAACTGTTTGAGAAAAGCTGTTAAAGTTGGATTAGATCCCGTAGAAGCAATACAGATGGCAACAATAAATGCTGCAAAACATTTTAAATTAGATGACAAAATTGGAAGCATATCTCCTGGTAAAGTTGCAGACTTAGTTTTAATGAATAATTTGATTGATTTTAAAGCTGAAATGGTAATGATAGAGGGAAAGGTAATTTATGAGAGTGGAAAATTTCGTCATAGACTTCGTAAAGCTCAAATTCCGTATTATCTATTGGATAGTATAAAAGTTGAAAGGGAAATAAAGTCCAAAGACTTTGAAATAAAAACCAAAAAAGATTGTAAAAAAGCTTTAGCAAGAGTAATAGGAGCAATCGATGGTCAAATTACATCGGAGTTTATAAAGGCAGAACTTGAGGTTGAAGACGGCAATGTTTTGAGAGATTTAAAAAATGACATATTAAAAATAGCAGTTATAGATAGATATAAACCTGAAGGTAAGGTTACAGTGGGATTCATAAATTCTTTTTGTCTAAAGGAAGGAGCGATTGCAACTAGTATTGCTCATGATGAGCATAATATTTTAGTAGTAGGAGCAACTGATGAGGATATGGTATTAGCAGCAAATGAAATAATTGAAATGCAGGGTGGTTTAGTAGTTGTAAATGATGGTAAAGTTCTTGCAAGTGTTAATCTTCCAATTGCAGGGTTAATGACAAATCAAGGTCCTGTAGAACTTCAGAAGGATGTTTTTAATCTTCACAAGGAAGCTGAGAAACTGGGGATTGGTTTACATTCTCCATTTATGACTTTATCCTTCCTGTGCCTTCCTATTCCAGAATTAAAGATAGATACAAAAGGTATTCTTGATGTCTATAAAGGAAAATATGTAAGCCCAATCGAATCCTGTAGCTAAGGTAATAACTTGAAACTAAAAATGAATTTTTATCCCTGTGATAAAATAGCAAAAGGGTTAAATCTTGACAATAAACATAAGTGAAAAATTATCAGGATTTGACTATAATATGATAAATATATGAAATGTAGAGAAAAGAATGAAGAACTTTCCATATTTGTATGAGATTATAGTAATAGCTATATTTATTCTTATTCCTATATTAATAACTACTGCAATCATTATTTCATTTAGGTCTATACTTAAAAAGAGAGATAAAAAGTTAGATGAGCTCTCTGAAAAGATAAAGGTTTTAGAAAAAAGCCAAAGTAAGTCATATAAGAATGACAATAATAAAAAAATTAGCAAAAAAAATAAAAACTAAGTTGTTTGCAAAGATACTATTTCTATATGGTAGGTTTGTGGAAACATATCAATTATTTAAACCTTTGTAAGATTGCATGAAATATAAACAATTTTATCCTTTTGGACCGATGATATCTTCATTTCTCTCAAAAATCTTTTGAATACCAACATGTCCCCAAAAATCCTCAATTGCTATTCCCTCAATTTCTCCCTCACTTTTTCCCTCGACAAGAATCCTAACCCTTTTTACTTGAGGAAGTTCAGTTAATGTGTTAACAATAGAGAAAATTGCTAATGGTTCTGTAGTTGAACTATGAGGTATTTGTTGATCAAGTATTATCCCTTTACTGAAATCAACAATGGCTAAATCTTCTTCTATTTTTATTGAATTTACCATTGTGCTATTTGGAATAGTAGGACTTAGTTCTTTACTAACAGGACCTTTAATTAATTCTTCCATTAAAATTAATTGTAAATCTTTATTTAATTCTACTTCTCTTATCTCCTCCATTAAAAAGCATTCTTTTTCACCACATTTTGAAAAATAAAGAATTATTTCTTGCATAGGGATTGGAGTTATTGGTTCTTCCTTAAAGATAAAATCAATTACTCTCTGGCAACCAAAGGTTGAGAGTGAGATTAAAATAGCAATCAATAAAATATTAAATAGTTTACTAAATTTTTTGAAAGATGCACTATTAAAAAATTTCACCTGTTGGACCTCCTCTAATAAAATTCTTCAGATATTGTCTAAATACTTGAATTTTAGGTGTAAGTTTAATTAGTTAACATTATATCATTTTAAGATTAATATTCCTATAATTAGTATATAATTAAACAAAAATAATTTCTAAAAATTTTTAATTAGTAATTAGACTTATATTTTTGTTTTTTAGTTCATGATTTTTAAGACTAACTTTATTAAATTACAATTTATATTTAATTATCTATTTATAAATCATGTAGGGCAACCTTTAGGGTTGCATTATTAAGCAAGGCTAAAGCCTTGCCCTACTTACTATCAGTAAATTTTCAATGTAATAAAGTGCAACTTTGTTTTATAATTACCCAATAAAATATGTAAAAATATTTTTTATTGTGAAAACAGTAGTTAAAATAATAGCTAACGTCAATTACCCCTACCTAAAGGAAGGGGCTTGAGTCGTGAGATTCAAGGGTAACTAGTTGATTAGGAGGCATTTAAATGAAAAGCATAAAGGCTGAAATAGGGGTTTTTGGAGGGTCAGGATTTTACTCATTCTTGGAAGATGTTGAGGAAATTTCAGTAAAGACTCCTTATGGTGATCCAAGTGATGTAATAACTTTAGGCAACATAGCAGGTAGAAGAGTTGCTTTTTTACCAAGACATGGTAGAAATCATCAATACCCACCGCACATGATAAATTACAGAGCAAATGTATATGCTATGAAAGAGTTAGGTGTTACAAGAATATTTGGACCAAATGCAGCTGGAAGTTTAAGTGTAAATGTTAAACCAGGTGAATTTGTAATATGTGATCAATATGTAGATAGAACTTCTGGAAGAAAGTCTACATTCTATGATGGACCAAAAACTACACACGTTAGTGGGTCAGATCCTTACTGTCCTGAAATGAGAAAAATAGTTATAGAAACTGCAAAAGAGTTAGAAATACCAGTTCATGAAAAAGGAACTGTGGTTGTGATTCAAGGACCAAGATTTAGTACAAGAGCTGAGAGTAAGTGGTTTTCTTCATTGAGCTGGGAAGTTATTAATATGACCCAATTTCCGGAATGTCATCTAACTAGAGAACTTGAAATTTGCTATGTGAACATTTCACTAATTACAGATTATGATGTAGGTTTAGAGGGTCATCCTGATTTAAAACCAGTAAGTCACGAAGAGGTAATTAAAGTTTTTAAAGAAAATAATGAAAAACTAAAAAAGCTAATTTTCACAACTGTTCAAAAGATTCCTGAGAAAAGAGATTGCATTTGTGTTAAAGCATTAGAAGGAGCAAGTTTTTAATGTTAAAGCGTAATATAAAACTTTTTAAAATTTTTGGAATAGAAGTAGGTTTAAATTGGAGTTGGTTCCTAATTTTCATACTGGTAATATTTTCACTTTCAACTCAAGTCTTCCCTGGCTGGTATCCACAATTCTCACTAATAACAAATCTAATTTTAGGTTTTATAACAGCAATATTCTTCTTTGCCTCAGTACTAACTCATGAACTTTCTCATTCAGTTGTAGCAAATTTAAGCGGTATATCTATAAGAAAGATAAATTTGTTTATGTTTGGTGGTGTAGCACAGATGAGTAAACCGCCACAAACAGCAGTTCAGGAATTCTTAATGGCAATTGCTGGTCCACTTGCAAGTTATGTACTTTCAATTTTTTTTGGAATATTCTGGATTGGATTACGATTAACTAATTTTAAATTTCTTCCAGTAATTGCTTTCTTTGGGTACCTATCTCTAATTAACCTAAGTTTAGGTACTTTCAACCTTCTTCCAGGTTTTCCTTTAGACGGAGGAAGGATACTTAGGTCAATATTATGGTATCTAACAGAAGATCTTTTGTCATCCACAAGGATTACCTCGATTTTAGGACAGATAATAGGATATGGTATGGCTGCATTTGGTTTTATGTCAATATTTATCTATCAGCTTCAATCTTTTGGTGGTTTATGGTTTGTTGTTTTAGGATTGTTCCTGCAAAATTTAGCCAAAACAAGCTATAAACAAGAGATTATGAGGTCTTCTTTAGAGACAATTTTTGTGCGAGATGTTATGAGAAGAGATGTCCAAACAATAAACCCAGACATAACACTAAATGATCTGGTTAAAAACTGGTTCATGATTTATGGTTATAAGATATTTCCAGTTCTCGAAAATGGAAAAATAATTGGAACCATTTCTACCGAAGACGTTAAATTAATACCTAAAGATAGATGGCTAACAACTACAGTTATGGAGGCTTTAAAACCAATAAAAGAAAGTCAACTTATAAACTTAGAATCAAAGGTAATGGATGCTCTACACAAAATGAATGGTAATCAACTGGATTATCTTTTAATTGTAGAACAAAATAGATTGTTAGGTCTTATTCATATAGATGATATTATGCGATATGTGAAGTTAAAGAGGGATTTTAAAATATGATAAAAACAAAGTTGATTTTCGACCCTATATCTGGTGGTGGGATAGGTAAGGAATATATAAATGATGTTGTTGAAAAATTAAAAAATAATAAGGTTGATCTCGATTTATATTATACAAAAAAAGTTGGAGATGCCAGAGAAGTTTCTAAAGAAATTAAAGAAAATGAGTTCGATGTTGTAGCAGTAATGGGAGGGGATGGTACAATAAATGAGGTTATAAATGGTCTTTTCCCCACAAATATCCCTATAACTATAATTCCATCCGGTGTTGCTAATGTTTTTGCAAATGAAGTTGGGATCTTAAGAAATCCCTTAAAAGCGTGTGAAGCCATTTATAAAGGGAATTTATATGAAGTTGACCTTGGTAAAATAAATGATAGTTATTTTCTCTCATTAGCTAGTATAGGTTTTGATTCACATGTACTTAAAGATACACCATCTTCGCTAAAAAGGAAGTATGGAAAATTAGCTTATATATATACGGGATTAAAGACAGTTTTTTCTTATGAACCCTCACCAATATATGTGACTGTTAAAGAAAATGCTAAAAAGAAAAAATGTTATTTTATGGTAGTTGGAAATGTGAGTATTTATGGTACGCCTTATGTAAAGATGACACCCAAAGCTTCAGTAAATGATGGGCTTTTAGATGTTTGTCTTTTTAAAAAGGAAAATTTCATAAACTATTTCCGCTACTTTTTAGGTGCTATATTTAAGATACATACACAATTTCCGGATGTTGAATATTTTCAGACAGATAAGTTTTATGTTGAAAGTGAAAAACCACTTTTGGTAGAAGTAGATGGGGATGTGTGGGGAGAACTTCCCACTACATTTTCAATCTTAAAACAAGGTTTAAGAGTTTTATTGTAAAAATAAAAAAAAATATTTTTATAACTTTGTCATTGTGAGGGAAAAGCTTCCTAAGTTTAGACCTTCCCCTTCGTTACACTCGAGGGTCGAGGGCAGGCTCTGATAGAGATTGCCACGCCACCTGTGGTGGCTCGCAATGACAAAAATAAGTTTTGATATTATGTCATTGCGAGGGACAAAGTCCCGAAGCAATCTCATTAAATTAGAAAGGTGTTAAAAAATGATTGAAATTAGTAAAAAGAAACTATCAAAAATGATTGATCATACCAATCTAAAACCAGATGCAACTCAACAAGATATAATTAATCTTTGTAAGGAAGCGAAGGAATATGGATTTTGTGCAGTTTGTATAAGTCCTATGTATGTTTCTTTGGCACATGAGTTGTTGAAAGATACGGATGTCAAAGTGGATTCAGTTGTAGGTTTTCCCTTGGGATATACATTTACAAAGGTAAAAGCTTTTGAGACTAAGAAATTAATAGAGAGCGGTGCAGATGAAACAGATATGGTTATAAATCTCATTGCTTTAAAACAGAAAAATTATTCTTTGGTCTTAGATGATATTAAGGCTGTAGTTAAAGCAGCTAAGGGAAAAACTGTTAAAGTGATATTAGAAACTTGTTATTTAACTGATAAGCAGATAATAAAAGCTTGCAAATTAAGTAAAGAAGCTGGAGCACACTTTATAAAAACATCTACAGGATTTGGTCCATCAGGGGCAAAAGTTGAACATGTAAAACTGATGAGGGAAACAGTGGGAGAGAAAATGGGTGTTAAAGCAGCTGGGGGAATTAGAACTTTTGATGATGCAATAAGATTTATTAAAGCAGGAGCAAATAGGATAGGAACAAGCAGTGGAGTAGCAATCATTGAGGGGTTTGAAAAATGATTTTGGAAAAACAAGCACCTATCGCAATATTTGATTCAGGAGTAGGTGGACTTTCAGTTTTAATTGAGGTTATAAAAATTCTACCCTATGAGAAAATAATATATCTTGCTGACAAGAAAAGGCATCCTTTTGGGACTCGCTCCAAAAATGAGATAGAAAAAATTACGGATGAAATAATCAATTTTTTGATTTCAAAAAATGCAAAACTTATTGTTATTGCTTGTAATACTGCTTCTACAGTTAAATTGGATGATTTAAAAGCAAAGTATAATGTTCCAATTATTGGGATGATAGAGCCCGAAGTGGTTTCCCAATATATTAATAAATTTAAGGGAAATTCGGTAGGTTTAATTGGCACTAGTGCAACTATTAACAGCAAAGCATATGATGATATTATTAAAAAATTAAATACTGATATTAAACTATATTCTAAAGACTGCTCAAAATTAGTACCTTTAGTAGAAACTGGAAAAATTGAGAGTGATAGTTTCAAAGAGGCATTAAATAATTGTTTATCCCCTCTCCTTAGCGATGGAATTACAAATTTAATAATTGGTTGCACACATTTTTCTTTCATTATTGAAAGAATAAAGGATTTATTAGGAAATAATGTAAATGTTTTTAACCCACCCAGATTTGTTGCTTATTATGTTAAGGAAAAATTGTCACATGAGGGACTTCTAAATAATTCTAGGGAAATATATGAACCTGAGTATCTAGTGACTTCTAAAAGAGATGAATTTATAAATACGGGTCATAAAATGACATCGTTAGATTTAAAAAATGTAAAACTAATAAAACTGTATGGATTCTAATAGAAAGAAATGAAAACTTTAATTGTAAATTGTTATAGAAAAAGACCAGATAAAAGCATAGAAAATTATTGTAAACTGATAGGTAATTTTAGTTTATATGATGTTGTTTATGACAAGGATATAAAAGAAGATTTTAAAATAGATAATTATAATGCAATTATTATTTCAGGATCAGAGAATTGTATTTCGAAAAAACAATATTCTCTAGATTTTTTAGAATTTTTAAAACAGATAAGTATTCCAGTACTTGGAATTTGTTATGGTCATCAGATAATAGCAAAAGTATTAGGTGTTAAAATAATTCATGGGTCAGAAACAATAAATAAACCTTATCCAGAAAAACCCGAGAAGGTTCAGATATTGGATAAAAATGAAATATTTATTGGTTTAGATAACAAAATAGATGTTTTTGAAAGCCATCAAGAATATGTTAACCCTGAATATTTAGATAAATTTAGGATAAAATTATTAGCCAGTTCTAAATCATGTCCAGTTGAAGCCTTCAAACATTTAAAAAGGCCTCTATATGGAGTTCAATTTCACATAGAACGCTCAGGAGAAGTTGGCAAAAAAATAATTAAGAATTTTTATAAACTTGTAGTTCAAAAATTTTAATTAATTTATTGGGTTTTGTAAGCTAAATTTCCCTTTGGTGATTCATGTATTAAAAAATAAATTAAAATAGCTGCTATAAATGCCCCAATTAAATTAGCAAGTATTGGTATTTTAAATCCAAAATTATCAAACAGTATTCCTCCTATGAAAGGTGCTGGAAATCCAAACAATCCTCTAAAAAATGACAATTTTCCTATAGCTTCAGCTCTTTTTGTTTTGTCCACACTATTAGCAACAAGGGTTTTCATAGCAGGAACCCATGTTGATGCAACCATTCCCCATGAAAATGCAAAGATTAGAAAATGCTCATATTTAGTTGATATTAAGAATCCAAACATAGTAATAACACCAATCAACTCTGAAAGGATGAGAAATATTTTACAGCCAAATTTTTCAATTAATCTTCCAACTGGTATTTGTGTAATTGCCCAACTAATTGAGATCATGCAAGTTAATATACCAATCTGTGATACTGAAAAATTAAAAGTTTTCCTTAACATTCCAAATAAAATAGAAGATCCAAGCCCCCAGACAAATATATCCACTATTGTAGCAATGTAGAAATTTCTTAAAATTTTAGGAATTTTAAAACTATCTTTTAAAAGAATTAAAAACTGAGAAAAATTAGATCTTTCTTTATTTTTCACAAATAATGTTTCTTTTAGATAAAGAACAATAAGAATTAAACACAGTATTTCAATGAATATTCCTAAAGAGAATACAGGTAAATAACCAAATAAATCTGCAATTTTTCCACCTAAGAAGGGAGCAAATATACCAGGAAATACGCCAGCGAACATGAATATTGAATAGCTAATTGCCATTTTTTCTTCTGACACTGATTCAGCGATAATAGAATCGAAAGAAGGCCATGAAATTGCGGATGCACCAAAAAATAACATTGCTGGAATTAGGAAAAAAGCCAATTTTGTATAACCTGCTATAAGAAAGAAAATCATAGCAGAAATAACAAATAAACTGGCTATTACTACAAATCTCTTTCTCCCTTTTCTATCAGAAAGCCAACCTCCTGTGAGTTGGCTTATAGGATTCATAATCCCATTGAATCCACCAATTCCTTCAAGTAAGCCCACAAAAGTCATGGATGGATTTAAACTCAGGAAGAAGGGCTGTCTTATAGCCAATAACATATTAAAGTATATTCCTCCCAAGAAATGATATGATGATAAAACATTTATATTGCTTTTAAGATTTTGATTTTTATTATTGTTTTTAATTTTATTTAGATCGTTCTTCATTTTTATTGGTTTTTAAATAATTGGTATTTTTAGTCAAAGGTGTTCAGTAAATATTAAAATAAATAAAAAAAATTATACCAAATAGTTTCAAATTAAAGTTTATATATTTAACTTCCTGTTTTTTATTATTTCTCAACTTTATAAAATTACTTTCCTTTACACCTATTTCTTTATCTGGTGGCAGAGAGTTAATAAATTTTATACTTTACATTCTAAAATGATCCCATCCATAAGTATTTAGGGGCATTATTCTTCCATCAGTTTTAACAATTTTTATACCAAATTCTTTATCTTTAATTTCCCCAAGCTCACTTACTTTTGTTTTAGTTTTCCCCTGGATTTTTTGGATAATTAAATTTGCATTCTCTGGAGGTGAAGTTAAAAGTAACTCATAGTCTTCTCCTCCATGAAGAGCAAAGTTCAAAGGACTCTTCTTAATTGATTTTGCAAAAGCTAAAGTTTCTTTAGATATTGGTATTTTATCCTCCCATATAATTGCTCCAACTCCACTTGCTTCACAAATTTTGGCTAAATCACTGGATAAACCATCACTTATATCCATCATGCTATGAGCAAGTCTACTCTTTGCTATAATTTTTCCTTCTACAAATCTTGGGCAAGGATTCAAGTGAGCTTGTTTCAATTTTATTTTAATTTTTTCTTCAAACTTAAAATCAAGATTTTCTATAATTTCTAAACCCGCTGATGAATCACCCAAATTTCCAGTTACAAGTATTTTATCACCAGTTTTTGCACCTGATCGTAAGAGCAAAAACTCTGGTTCAATTTCACCTATTAAAAAAATATCGACAAATATTTTGTCTTTTGAAAATGCTGTATTTCCTCCAACTATATCAATATTAAATTTTTTAGCCTCTTCCTTTATTCCTCGATATATTTCTTCCACATATTTAACTTTAGTATCTTTTGTCAATCCAATGGAAATAAGAGCTTGATTTGGAATTCCCCCTTTTGCTGCAATGTCACTAACATTTATTGCAATAGCTTTCTTACCTAACTGATAAGGTGTTATAGTTTCTCTTTTAAAATGAGTTCCTTCTATTAAGACATCACAGGTTAAAAGTGAATATTTTTCACTCTTAGTTTTTATAACCGCAACATCATCTCCGACTCCTGCAATAACCATACTCTTATCAACAAAGATATCCTTGGTTATTTTCTTGATTAAACTAAACTCTCCAATATCTTTTAGTTCCATAGTTTTTAATTTTATAGAATTAATAAATTAACATAATTTCTAGCAAATTTACCCTTTTATAGTGAAGTTTAAGTTATTATAAATTTATATTTTTTAATTTTATTTTTATAGGATAATTTTTAAATAATTAAATTATGAAGTATTAATGTCTTTTTAGTTTTATTGTTATAAAATATTTAATCGAAAATTAAAGAATATTCAATTAAAAATTAAATATAAATTATATATAAAAAATTGTAAATAAAAATGAAATAAATAAATCTTTACAATCTTTTAAAATATTTAAAATAATGCTTACAAATTTTAATCCTACATTTACAAGATTAAATTTATACATTTATAGGCTTTTGAAAGGAGATAAAAAATAGTGAAAAGAATAGGGATTGGATTGGATTTAGGAGGAACAACTATGGTAGCAGCTGCTGTTTCAGAAGATGGAAAAGTTTTAAAAAAAGAGGTAAGAGAAACACCATCAAGAGAAGAGTCTGAAGTAATATTAAGCAGTATTGTGGATTTATTAAAACTGGTTGAGAATTGGTCTCTAAGTGAAAATTTAGAAATTGTTGGAATTGGTCTGGGTTTACCAGGTTTAGTCAATTTTACAACTGGTGTTGTTGAATTAATGCCCAATTTTCCTAAAATGAGAGGTTTTCCCATTATCGATGAATTAAAAAAGTATTTTGACTATAAATTGTTTTATGAAAATGATGCTAGCACTGCACTATTAGGAGAATATAGATTCGGTGCAGGTAAAGGAGCTGATGATCTCATATGTTTTACCATAGGGACTGGTATAGGAGGAGCAGTATTAATAGATGGAAAGTTACTCAGAGGTCCTGAAGGTTTTGCAGGAGAACTGGGTCATATCACATTAGATCCAGATGGACCTTTATGCGGGTGTGGAAACAGAGGTTGTCTGGAGGTATTTGCATCAGCATCAGCCATAGTTAGAAGAGCAAAAGAAATTATAAGTGAGGGGAAAATAAAAACCTCTTTAAGCGATTATTTAGAAAGAGAAGAGGAATTAACCGCTTCTTTAATAGCTCGAGAAGCTGATAAAGGTGATTTTTTGGCTCAAAAGATATATGAGGAGGTGGGTAGGTGGTTAGGAATTGCGATAGGATCATTAGCAAATGTTTTTAATACCCATTTATTTCTTATTGGAGGTGGGGTAGCGAATGCTGGTGATATTTTATTTAAGCCTATGAAGGATGAAGCATTTAAAAGAGCACTTCCTGGTATTAGAGATAAAATTGAGATTAAAAAATTTAAATTGGGAGAGGATGCAGGAGTTATTGGAGCATCAAGTTTAGTATTTTATAACAATTAGATAAGATTATTAAAAAATTGTCTATTTAAGACATTCTTTTATCCTCTATCAAAAAATATACTTTTACCAGTAACGCTTAATGGTATTCCCAAAGCTACTTTTATCTCATTACCTAACAAATTTAGATTTACTACTGCTCTTCCCACTGTATACATAATTCTGTTGTCAATATTATTTAATTTTGCAATTGAAACTGCTGAACCAACTGCTATCCCTAAATCATTGGAATTAAAGAAGCAAATTCCTTCTGCATCTTTACATGCTTTACAATCATGAAATCCACAATATCCACAATACGGAATCCCAATTGTTTTTAATTTTGTTCCTATAATTACAACCTGGTGGCTATCTTTTAGATTGTTAGCATCTCTAAGAAACGTATTTCTCATTGTCCCCACCCTCTCCTCTTCAGCAATTCTTCTCATCTCATCAATTACCATTTCTTTCTGCTCTTCACTTAGAATTAGAGTTTCAATATTATCAATCCCCTTTGCTTTTGGAGCTGTTCTTGCACTTGCACACATTATCTCAGCAATTTTTTTTACTGCATTTATTTCCCATTCTCTTTCATTTACCATTTTCTCCCTACCTTCCTATTTTTTTATCTAACGTTTTAAAAATTGAATATTTCAGTTAAACAAAGTAGACTTCTTATATTTTACTTCCAAGGTTCAATTATAACTTTATAGGCTTTTCTACTTACAATTAATTCAACTGCTTTTTCAATCTCTTCTAATGGCAATCTATGGGTTATAAGATTTTTAACATTAATATCTTTATCAGAAATTAGTTCTAAAGCTTGAGATAAGTATTTTGGGGATGAAGAATAACTTCCAATTATAGATATTTCTCTTCTATATAGTTCATTAATATTTATTTTTACGATTTCTTTGTTAATAGCTCCAGCAAAAATTATTATTTTTCCTCCATCTCTAATGTAACTTAGGGATTGGTTCAAGATTTTCTCATTTACTACAGTTAAAATTACTAAATCTGCTCCAATTCCTTTAGTAATATTTAAGATTTCTTCTGTGACATTTTCCTTATTTGGATTTAATGCAAAATCAAATCCAAATTTTTTAGCAAAATCTACTCTATTTTCATCGATATCAATCCCTATGGGAATAGCTTTTTTATTTCTTATCAACTGATAAAACAACAGTCCAATTGTCCCTAATCCTATGATCACAACAAAGTCTTTTTGAAACAGATTAATTTTTCCTAATGAGTATAAACAGCATGCTAATGGCTCAGAAAAACTCGCTTCTTCATAGGATACTTTCTCATCTATCTTTAAAGTTCCCACTGAAACATTTTCTTTAGGTACTCTAATATATTGGGAAAAACCTCCTGGATAGATGTTTGTTGATTTGAATTGTTTGCACATTGAATAGTTTTCATGCTTGCAGTATTGGCAATTAAAACAGGGAACATGGTGAGTAACAACAACTCTATCACCAACCTTAAAATCTTTTACACCTGACCCAATCTCAACAACATCTCCTGTAACTTCATGACCTAATACAATTGGTTTTTTCACTTTATCATCAAAAATCTTTTTTATATCTGAGCCACAAATACCACAAGCTATTATCTTTACTAAAATCTCATCTTCATCTATTGTAGGTTTTGGAATTTCGTCTATTAAAAATTTTTTAGGGGAATAACAAAATGCTGCTTTCATATTTTTAATTAAAATTTGTAAGTCTCATTTTTATTTGATAATACTACCACATTTATTTTTAGTATAGAAATAAGATTCTTATCTTACTAAATAAAATAGGATATTTTTTTGTAAAAACAGGACATTTCTAAATGTGCTTGACAATATTTCATTTTAGTGTTGACTTTTATTTTTAAAAAAGATAAAATAAGAATACAAATGTGAAAAGTGTTCACATATGTGAAAATTATAAAGGGTATATTATGGAAAAAGAGGAACTTTTAATTGAAATTGCATCTTTATATTATTGTGAAGGTTTAACGCAGAGTGAAATAGCAGAAAAATTTGGTATTTCTCGCTCCAACATATCTAGACTACTTAAAGAAGCAAGGTATAGAGGAATTGTAGAAATAAAGATTAAACAAAAAATCCCACTGGACTATGACTTACAAAGAGAGATTACGAGTAAATTCTCCCTTAAAGATGCAAGAATTGTAAAATCAACAGAATTAAGTTACCATGAAATGCTTAAAAAACTTGGTACTGTTGCTGCTAGATATCTAAAAGCTATTTTAAATAACGCTACAATAGTAGGAATAAGTTGGGGAACTGCTATTTATGAATTAGTAAACTCATTCGAGCCTGAAGTTTATAAAGACATAGAAATTATTCAGATGATAGGTGGCATAGGGGCCGAAAATCCAGATATAGATGGAACTGAACTTGCCAGGAGATTAGCAGAAAAAGTGAGTGGAAGATATAGATATCTTCATGCTCCTTTAATTGTTGAGAGTGCTGACATTAAAAGGGCTATGATACAAGAGAGAAATGTTAAAGACACATTAGAAAGAGTGAAGAAAGCAGATGTTGCAATTGTAGGAATTGGTTCAACAAATCCTAATGTATCAAGTCTAATACGCGCTGGTTATTTAAATAAAAAGGAGCTAAGTGAAATTAAGAAACTTGGAGCCATAGGAGATGTTTGTGCCAAGCATTTTGATATGTATGGTAATCTTTGCCAAATAAATTTAAATGAGAGAGTAATAGGAATAAATATAGAAGAATTAAAAAAAATTAATTATGTAATTGGTATTGCAGGAGGAAAAGTTAAGGCATCAGCAATTTTAGGGGTTCTAAGAGGTGGTTACATAAATGTTTTAATCTCTGATGACCAAGCAATTAGTGAAGTTTTAAAATTAAATGATATTTTAAGAATTGGAGATTTAAATGAAATTTACTCCTGAAAAGCTAATAGACATGCTTATCAAGATGTATAAAATCAGATTTTTTGAAGAAAAGGTTGATTATCTTTTTGCTCTTGGTCTTGTTCACGGTACTATGCACCTCTCAATTGGACAGGAAGCAGTGGCAGTAGGAGCAATTTCTACACTAAAACCTGATGATTATATACTCAGTACACATAGAGGTCATGGACATTGTATTGCTAAAGGTGCTGATATTAATCTTATGATGGCTGAATTTTTAGGGAAGGAAACAGGTTATTGCAGAGGAAGGGGTGGTTCTATGCATATAGCAGATGTTGAGAAGGGTAATTTAGGAGCAACTGGAGTTGTTGGGGGAGGAATACCAATTGCATCAGGAGTTGGTTTAAGTATAAAGATGAGGAAAACTGGACAAGTCGTCATATGTTTTTTTGGTGATGGAGCAGCGAATCAGGGGGCTTTTCATGAGTCATTAAATCTGGCAGCTATTTGGAAACTTCCAGTAGTATTTCTTTGTGAAAACAATATGTATGGCATGTCTATGTCTGTGGAAAAAGCTTTTGCGATAGAGAATATAGCGAAAAGAGCTGGTTCTTATGGCTTTCCTGGAGAAGTAGTGGATGGTAATGATGTGTTGGCAGTATATAAAGTTGTATTAAAAGCTGTAAAAAGAGCAAGAAAAGGAAAAGGTCCTTCACTGATAGAGTGTAAAACTTATAGATGGAAGGGTCATTCAAAAAGTGATCAAAATCTTTACCGTTCAAAAGAAGAGATAAAATTCTGGAAGATGAAATGTCCTATAAAAAGATTTAAGGAAAAACTAATTGCTGAAAAAATTATCACAAATGAAGAGATAAAAATCATAGAAGAAAATGCAAAAAATATTATAGAAAAAGCAGTGGATTTTGCAAAGAACAGTCCAGAACCGTCTGTTGAAGAAATCTTTGATGGCGTTTATTCATAAAAATGTTTTCAACAATTTTATTTAATTAAAATATTTGTCTTGATTAAGAAATATTTAAGGGAGTAAATTCATAATGAGAGAGATAACATATGCAGAGGCGATAAGGGAAGCACTTCGTCAAGAGATGAGAAGAGATAAAAATGTTTTTCTAATTGGTGAGGATCTCGGGATTTATGGAGGTGCATTTGGAGTGACATATGGATTATTAGATGAATTTGGAGAAGAAAGAGTAAGAGATACACCTATTTCTGAAGCAGCAATTGCTGGTGCTGCTTTAGGTGCTGCTATAACTGGAATGAGACCTGTAGCTGAAATAATGTTCATGGATTTTACTACTATAGCAATGGAGCAGATAGTAAATCAAGCTGCAAAGATAAAGTTCATGTTTGGTGGAAAAGCAAAAGTTCCCATGGTAGTAAGAACTCCTGCAGGATCAGGAACTGGAGCTGCAGCACAACACTCCCAGAGTTTAGAAGCCTGGTTTACACATGTTCCTGGATTAAAAGTTGTAATGCCGAGTACTCCATATGATGCAAAAGGGCTATTAATTTCTTCAATAAGAGATAATAATCCTATAATTTTTATTGAACATAAGTTACTTTATAAAACAACTGGGGAAGTTCCTGAAGAAGAATATGAGATTCCATTAGGAGTAGCAGATATAAAAAGAAAAGGTGAGGATTTAACAATTGTCGCTACTTCAATAATGGTTCAAAGAGCAATTTCTGCATCAAAAGAATTGGAAAAGGATGGAATAAGTGTTGAAATAGTGGATCCAAGAACATTAAAGCCTTATGATAAAAAAACAATAATCGAATCCGTTAAAAAAACAGGTAGAGCAATAGCTGTTCATGAAGCATGTAAAACAGGTGGATTTGGTGCTGAAATCGCTGCAATGATTTCTGAAAGTGAAGCATTTGATTATTTAGATGCACCAATAAAAAGACTAGGCGGATTGGATATTCCGATACCTTATAATAGGAATCTTGAAAGACATGCTGTTCCTCAAGTTGAAGATATTATAAATGCAGCAAAAGAATTAATTTATAGATAAGTTATATAAAATTTTATGTAGGGCAAGGCTTTAGCCTTGCATAAATGCAACCCTAAAGGGTTGCCCAACAAATTAAATTATATTATTAATTTAGTTAATTATATATTTTTTAAATATATTTTCTTGAGGTGTTGTTATATGTATGAAGTTATAATGCCAAAGTTAGGAATGACTATGGAAAAGGGTTTAATAGAAAGATGGTTGAAGAAGGAAGGAAATTATGTAGAAAAGGGTGAACCTCTACTTGAAGTTATGACTGACAAAGTAACTATTGAAGTTGAGTCATTCCACAATGGATATTTAAAAAAGATATTGGCAAAAGAGGGAGAAGAGATTCCAGTTACAGAAGTAATTGCATATATAGGTGAAAAAGATGAAAAGATATCAGAGGAAATTATCAAGGGAATGATTAAAGAAAAAGGTGAAGAAAAAATTGAAATAAAAAGGAGAGAGGAAGAGAAAGTTTTAGCATCACCCCTTTCTAAAAGATTGGCAAGGCAAATGAAAGTAGATCTATCTAAAGTAACAGGCACAGGTCCTGGGGGTAGAATTGTAAAAGCAGATGTATTAAAAGCAGCTAAAGAGGTTAAAATGAAAGAAGCTGAAATAAAAGAGAAAGAAAAAATTGAGATTGAAAGGGAAATTATTAAGAAGCGAATAACTCCTGAAATTTTAGAAACAATTCCTCTAAAAGGTATAAGGAAAACTATTGCTGAGAGAATGTATAAAAGCATAAGTGAAATTCCCCATTTTACTCTTTATGTTGAAATTAATATAAGCAATCTAAAGAGTTTAAAAGATAAGCTAAATAAAGAAACAAAGGGAAAAAAGATTTCATATACTGATTTAATAGTTAAAGCAACAGCACTATCATTAGAGAAATACCCAATTTTAAATTCTACCCTAAAGGATGATAAAGTAATTATTTTTAAAGATATTAATGTTGGTCTTGCTACTTCTATGGAAGATGGTTTAATTGTTCCAGTAATCTTTAATGCAAATAAATTATCATTAGAGGAAATTGCTGATAAAAGGGTTGATCTTGTAAATCGTGCAGGAGAAAATAAACTTGAACTCGATGACGTATCAGGTTCAACATTTACTATTACAAATTTAGGGATGTTTGAAATAGATTATTTTTCTCCTATAATAAATTTTCCTGAAGCAGGTATATTATCAGTTGGAGCAATAACAAAAAAACCAATTGTAGATAAAGAGGGAAAGATTACAGTAGAACCAATAATGAAATTGGGATTAACTTTGGATCACAGGGTATTAGATGGTGTGACAGGAGCAAAATTTCTACAATATTTACGAAAAATTCTTCAGGAACCCAATAAATTAGTTTAAATAATCTTCTCCTGCTATAATTATGGGGAAAGTGCTTGTCGGTTTTCAAATCTTTGAATTATTAAATTAAATATTTTTTTAGACTAAATATTTGAGGTGAATTTATGACTAAAAAAACCAAAACTATTTTACATTGTATTGAATGTGGAGAAGAAACAACACATACAATAAATTATCTTGGAGATCATATAAGAAGTATACAATGCGATAAATGTAATAGTGAAGTTGAATTGGATAGAAGAGAACTGATGACAGTTTTTACAGAGGATTTTATAGATAGAGTTTTAACAAAACCAAAAAGATTTACTGTGGAACTTGTTAAAGTTATTGCTCCACTTATTCCCTTTCTGCCAAAAAGATTAATGAGAGAACCCAGGAAAGTTCTAAAAGATATTTTTAGGGCAGTAAAAGGAGAAGAGGAAAAGGAAAGAACAGAAAAAAAGTAAGGAAATAATATGAACTTCGAGTAGGTATATTTCCCTGTTTATTTTTCCTCTCCCCTGGTGGGAGAGGGTAGGGAGAGGGGGAAAGTACAGATACTTAAATTTAAAGGGTACTTTTAAATTCTTTTATAATATTTTTCTTCAATGTCTTCATATCTATTTCTTTATTTAACACCTCTTTCATTGAAGTTATATTAACATCCTTTATTCCACATGGAATTATATAAGAGAAAGGTGTTAAATCATTATTTACGTTTAAAGCAAAACCATGATAAGTAACCCATTTTCTTATTCTAAGACCTATTGATGCAATCTTTTTTTCTTCAACCCAGACTCCAATCAATTTAGTAATCATTTCTGCTTTTATTGAATATTCATTTAAGGTTTTTATAAGTATCTCTTCTAAACTTTTTACATACCACTTGACATCCTTCTTATAATATCTGAGATTTAAAATAGGATATCCAACCAATTGTCCTGGTCCATGATATGTAACATCTCCTCCTCTATCAGTGTGGTATACTGAAACCCCTTTATTTTTTAATGCATCTTCATTAAACAAAATATTTAAACTATTTCCACTTTTTCCAATAGTTATTACCGGATAATGCTCAAGAAGCAGAAGAAAATCAGTTTTGCCGTTCAGCGATTTTTCTTCATAAAGTTTTTGGAGTTTTAAACCTTCTTTGTATTCAATTAATTTTTTAAAATCTATAACCTTAAGCTCTCTCATGTTTTTTAACCCTTCCATGGAAATTTAGTTATAATAGCTTAGAGATGAATTATTTTTTATATGTTAATTCAACACTCATGGAACTTCTTATATTTTTAAAAAAGAACTTCTAAACTTGAAAAATTTAAGTTTAAAAATTTATGTAAGATACAACTCATAAATTATACTATTATAAATATTAACATGAATATCTTTTCAATTACTATATTTAAAATCTAAATCTTTTGATAGAATTTTAAAAGCATAATAAAAGACTATATTAAAGAGCATTATAATTATAGATATAAAATATTTCAATTTCAGATTGTAAGGAGAATTAATGAAAAGAAAGATAAAAGTTATTTTATGGGGACTTGGGAATATGGGATCAATAATAGCCAAGGAATTGTTTAAAAAAGAGGGAGTAGAAATAGTTGGTGCCATAGCCCGAAGAAAGGAGAAAGAGGGTAAGGATTTAGGTAGATTATTAAATTTTGATAAAGAATTGGGTATCCGGGTTACTAATGACGCAAAATCTCTATTTGAAACTACCGAAACTGATATTTTACTTCATTGTACTACTTCATTTGTTGAACAGGTTTATCATCAGATTAAACTTGCCTTAGAAAAGAGAATAAATGTTATCACAATTGCAGAAGAGATGTATAATCCATGGATAAAAAATCAAGAGTTAGCTGAAAAAATTAATAATTTAGCAAAAATAAATAATGTAACTGTTTTAGGAACTGGTATTAATCCTGGTTTTGTATTGGATACATTAATCCTTGCATTAACTGGAGTATGTTTAGAGGTTAATGAAATTAAAGCTTCAAGAATAAATGATCTATCTCCATATGGTCCAACTGTGATGAAAACCCAGGGGGTAGGAATAACTGTTGATGAATTTGAAAAAGGAATTACTGACGGTACAATTGTTGGTCATATTGGCTTTTTGGAATCTGTAAGCACAATTGCAAAATATTTAGGGTGGAAACTTGATGAGATAAAGCAGACAAGAGAGCCTATAATATCAAATGTTTTAAGAAAAACTTCGCATGTTTTAGTAAAACCTGGCATGGTAGCGGGTTGCAATCACAAAGCTTATGGAATAAAAAATGGTAAAGCATTTATAACTTTGGAACATCCCCAACAGATCCTGCCTGAATTAGAAGGTATAGAAACGGGAGATTACATAAAAATAAAGGGTAAACCTGAAATTAATTTATCTATCAAACCAGAAATACGAGGGGGAGTGGGAACTGTAGCAATTGCAGTAAACATGATTCCACACGTAATAAATTCAACCCCAGGCTTAAAAAGTATGATGGATATGCCTTTCTGTCACGCCATTTTGTCAGACTATAGAGAATGGTGTCAGGTCTTGACATAGGACATATTATTCAGATTAATTGTATATAAAATATATAAAAATTAAAAATATAATGAGAATTTGATTAATAATAAATAAGATATTTCAAACTTAAAAATTTCATACTTAAAATAATATATATGAACTTATATTTTAATTTTTAAATGTAGATTATAAAGAGATATTTAGAATGTAAGTATAGGAAAGGAGAAAAATAATGTCATATGCAAAAAAGGGAGATTGGGTTCAAATAAGCAGAATCATTCTTCCTCCGGGAAAGAGAGCTCCACAAGTTCCTGAGGAAACTCAAAGAGTTCCTCTAAAAAAAATGGTAAAAGGGTTTCTATTAAATGATGCAGAAAAGGGTGATAAGGTAAGAATAAGAACTGTTATAGGAAGGGAAATAGTAGGGAAGTTAAAAACAAAAAATCCTGTATATCAGCATAATTTTGGAGAACCTGTTCCTGAGCTTTTATCCATTGGTCAGGAATTGTGGGAGATTATTGGAAGGTCTAGCGAAGAGGAAAAAAATGGATAAAAAAGCGACTGATTATAATTCTGCGATGAGTAGGAAGAGCAAGATTATAAAAGCAACACTTGGTTTAGATTATGACCAATTTGAACTTCCTGGGATTGGCTTTGATTATGAAAGTATGATGGAAAAAGCAGGATACTCTTTAGAAGAGGTAATTAAGATACAAAAACAGACAAATGTTGGTAATACACCACTGATTGAAGTAAAAAATATTAATCTTTTAGTTAAGAAACTTTCAAAACCTGGATATGGAGCTAAAATTTTAGTTAAGGATGAAGCTGCAAATCCCTCAGGAAGTTTCAAGGATAGAAGAGCCTCAGTGTCTGTTTATCATGCTAAAAAATTAGGTTATGAGGGGGTAATAGCTGCTACAAGTGGTAATTATGGAGCAGCTGTTGCATCACAAGCAAATAAGAGGGGATTAAAATGTATAATAGTTCAGGAGACTTATGACTCAAGAGGATTTGGTCAGCCAGAGATAGTTGAAAAGGGAAGAGCTTGTGAGTCATATGGAGCAGAGGTTCATCAATTAACTGTTGGTCCAGAATTATTCTATGTTTTTCTTCTCCTTCTTGAAGAAACTGGATATTTCAATGCTTCACTTTACACTCCTTTTGGAGTTGCAGGGATAGAAACCTTGGGATATGAAGTGGCAATGGATGTAAAAGCTAAATATGGAAAATTTCCTGAAGCTGTTATTGTAACTCATGCTGGTGGTGGTAATGTTACTGGAACAGCAAGGGGACTTTTAAAAGCAGGTGCAGAAAGTACTGAAGTAATAGCTTCAAGTGTTGATTTAACAGGACTTCATATGGCTAGCGATTTAGACTTTAATAGGAAGTCATTTACAACTGGACATACAGGATTTGGGTTTCCCTTCGCTACATGGCCTGATAGAGCTGATGTTCCACGAAATGCAGCAAGAGCTTTAAGATATATGAACAGATATGTTACTGTAACTCAGGGAGAAGTTTTTTATGTTACAGAAATGTTAGCTCAACTTGAAGGTATTGAGAGAGGACCTGCTGGAAACTGTTCACTTGCTGCAGCAGTTTCTATTGCCAAAGAGATGCCAGATGATAATATAATTGTGGTTCAAGAAACTGAATATACTGGTGCTGGTAAACATCCTACTGCTCAGCTTACATTTGCTAAAAAACAAGGTATAGAAATATACAGAGGTGATCCAAAAGAAAATATACCTGGTAGAAAGATAGTTATTCCAGAACAACCAAATCAGATAAAAGCTAAAGAAGTAAATTTAGATAGAATAAGAAAATCTTATTTAAAAAATACATTAGAAAAAAATAACATTAAACCACAAGATTTAACTAAACAAGACTTAGAATTCTTGGCAAAGGAGACTAAAACTAATGTTAACTGTGTTAAAGAACTAATTAAAGAATTTGAAGAATAATAATCCAATGTTGAGATGAAAAAACAAATTAAGATGATAGTAAAAGAATTATTTATAACAAAATAAATAGAAATTGATAAAAGAAATAATAAGTAAAGAGGAGTTTAATTTGCAAAGAAAGAATGATTTTGAGATAAGGAGAGAAAAGATAAAGAATCTCTCTGATGATGAATTAAAGGAAAGATTCTGGGAATTAGCAAACAAAGTTGTAGAACCAATGATTGAGATGGCTAAAGAATACACATCCCCTTCCATTGAGAGGTCAGTTCTTTTAAGAATGGGTTTTGATTCATTACAATCAAAAGCTATTGTAGATAAGTGTTTAGAGTTAGATATTTTAGGAAAGGGAGCAGGTCATATAGTTTTAAGATTGGCAAAAGAAGAAAATATTTCTTATAAAGAAGCTGGAGAAAAAATAGCAAAGGGAGAATTGATAGAAAAAGTAAAAGAGATTTTTAAAGAATTAAAAGGAGAATAAAGATTGAGTGAAATTAAAAATGTAAATGAATATAGAGGGAAAATGGATAAAAATATAAAAAAGTATGTCTTAAAGACTAATAAAAAGATAGATGTTTTAGAAATATTGAAGGATTTGGATAAATATAAGCCCAGGAGGAAAGGTTGGACCTGGAGAAAGAAACTTCCAAAGGGAACTTTAGTAGGACCATTTGTATATAACCAAATTTCAGAAAATTTAGAAAACAGTCAACCTCTTCCAGCAGCTCATTATTTCAAAAATATTGATCCTCAGCCAGATTGCATAATAACATCAGAAATAGCTTCAGGAAGATTTGAAGATGATATAAGAAGATTCAGAATGGCAGCGTATCATGGTGCTGACCATATTATGGTTATAAGAACAGCAGGACAGAGCCACTTTGATGGTTTAATTGAAGGCACACCTGAAGGGGTAGGTGGTGTTCCAATTACAAGAAAACAGGTAAGGGCTTCAAGAAAAGCATTAGATTTGATTGAGGATGAAGTTGGAAGACCAATTAATTTTCATTCTTATGTAAGTGGAGTTGCTGGACCGGAAATAGCGGTATTATTTAATGAAGAAGGTGTAAATGGAGCTCATCAGGATCCACAATATAATATATTATATAGAGGAATTAACATGTACCGTTCTTTTGTTGATGCAGCTGAGGCTAAGAAAATAATGACTAATGCTAAAATGCTTCAGATTGATGGTGCTCATAATGCCAATGCTACTGCCAAGGAAGCATGGAAGGTGATGCCAGAATTATTAGTTCAACATTCTATAAACTGTGCATTTTCAATTAAAGCAGGTATGCCAAAAAATTTAATTGCTTTATCGACAGTTCCTCCAACATCTGCTCCTGCTCCTTGTATTAAAATAGATTTGCCATATGCTGTTGCATTAAGAGATTTCTTCGAAGATTTTATCTTTAGAGCTCAAATGAATACCAGATATATGGAATCGTGCACTCGAGAGGTTACAGTTTCTCATACCTTAAATGCTTTGATATCACGTTTAACATCTGCACACCTGCAAAGTACTATTACACCTGATGAAGGTAGAAATGTTCCATGGCATTATAACAGTATTCATGGAGTAAATACAGCAAAGCAGTCTTTAATTGCACTTGATGATATTAAAGAATTAATTGAAATTAAAGATGAAGGAATTCTTAAAGAAAAGGTTAGGGAGATAAAAGAAAGAGCTATTCTTTTCTTAGAGGAAATACTCAAAGTTGGGGGATATTTTGAAGCAGTTAAAAAGGGCTTTTTTGTAGATTCAGGATGTTATCCAGAAAGAGCTAATGATGGAATTATTAGATATAAAGAAGGAGGAGTAGCAGCAGGAACTATTATCAGGAGGGATAAAGATTATTTTGCTCCTGTTTGTTGTCATTTTGGTTATAATAATCTTTCATTAGCCCAAGAGATAACAGGTAAGAAAATTGTAGACAAAGATATAGAAAAGGAAAATGAAGATATTGAAAAAGGTAAAAAAATAAAAGAAAGCAAAAATATGGGAGAAATTAATAGTAATCAGATTAAGAATAATCAATCAATAGATAAAGAAATTTATAAAAAACAGGTTAACAAGGAAATTAATAATAAGGTGTGTGATTTAATAGATGGTTGTACACTTTGTGTTCATGGCAAAATTTCTTACATTGATGAGCTTGATGAAATAGATAATGTAAATGTAAGACTTAAGGAAAATAAAGAATATAGACTGGGAAGAAAAGTAAAGCCAGAAGTTCAGTGGGCTGGTGATGGTGTAATTGTATTATCGATGTTTTTACCTACAGGAGAGAGAACATCACATTTTGCTTCACTTGAAATTGCAAGAAATTTAGGATTAAAGGAAACAGAGGTTATTCATAAACAGATAATGCATCCCGCTGAAGGAACCTATGTTGAGGTAAAAGGAGTTCTACCATTTAGTATTGACTTAGAAGAGGTAAGGATGCCTGAAATTATTCCTAATTTAGAGCCTGAATATGTTGAAAAAATTGTAAGAGAAAAAAACCTAAAAGTTGTTGCAGCTACAGTTGGAGAGGATGAACATTCAGTAGGTATGAGGGAAATTTTGGATATAAAACATGAAGGTATAGAGAAATTTGGATTCAAGTGTTATTATTTGGGCACATCAATATCTATTGAGAAGGTGATAGATGCAGCCATAGAAGTAGATGCTAAAATCATTTTAATAAGTACAATAATTACCCATGGTGAAATTCACAGAATAAATATGAGAAGACTTAATCAATTAGCTATAGAGAAAGGAATAAGAGATAAAGTTATCTTAATCGCAGGTGGTACTCAAATAAAAGATAAGATGGCTAAAGAGGAAGGAATGGATACAGGGTTTGGCAGAGGAACAAAAGGTATAGATGTAGCATCTTTTATAATTAGAAAATTAACAGAATAAATTTTTTTATTTTGTAATTAATTCTTAAAAATTTTAGAAAAGTTTTAACCTAACCTTTTAATAGTATATTTTAGAGTAAAAAATTAACGCAAATTAATTAAGTAAAATAGGCTCAATAAATATAGTTAATTTTAATATAGGAAAGAAAAAATTTTGAGAATCGATATATTAGTAGCAGAAATTGGTAGTACAACCACTAAGGTAAATGCTTTTAACTTTGATTATGAAAACAATCTCTTATTTTTAGATAGGGGAGAAGCTATAACAACTGTTGAAGATGGAAATGTGAAAATAGGATTAGAAAAGGCTATTAGTCAACTTAAGAAAAATCTACAAAATAAAAAGCTTTTATGGTCAAATTTCTATGCCTCGAGCAGTGCTGCTGGTGGACTTAGAATGAGTGTTCATGGTTTAGTCAAAGAAATGACTGTAAAAGCAGCAAATGAAGCAGCTTTAGGAGCAGGTGCAGTAGTTAAAATGGTAACAGCTGGAATTCTATCCAAATATGATTTAGATAGTTTAATTAAACTTAATCCAAACATTATAATTTTATCAGGTGGAGTTGATTATGGTGAGAAAGAAACTGTAATTAACAATGCCAAGTTTATTTCAGAAGCACCTCTTTTCTCACCTATAATCTACGCAGGTAATATAGCGGCAGCTGATGAGGTTGAGCATATTCTAAAAAATGCTAATAAAAAAGTGTATGTTGTTGACAATGTATATCCCAATATTGATGAATTAAATGTTAAGCCAGCAAGAGAAATTATTCAAAAAGTTTTTGAAGAGCATATTGTAAAAGCACCTGGAATGGAAAAAATAAGAGATATGGTTAATCAAGATATTCTTCCTACCCCGGGGGCAGTTATGAAAATCTCCACTCTTCTATCGGATGAAATAGGGGATTTAGTTGTTATTGATATAGGTGGAGCAACTACTGATGTACATTCCATAACTGATGGCTCACCTTCAATTCAACAGATTACTATTTCTCCAGAACCACGCAGTAAAAGAACAGTCGAAGGAGATTTAGGAGTCTTTTATAATGCCGAAAATGTTATTAAAATTGTTGACAGGAAACTATTTAATAAAATTGGTATCGATGATGTAGATGTTTTCAAATCTAAAGTTAAGCAAATTCCACAAACTAAAAAGGAAGCGAAATATTACGAAATTTTAGGTAAAGTTGCAGCTAAAAAAGCAGTCGAAAGACATGCAGGGAAAATAAAAGAGTTATTTGGACCAACTGGTAGAAAAAATATAGCTAAAGGTAGAGATTTAACAGCTATAAAATATATTATTGGAACTGGCGGAGTATTAGTAAGAAATCCTGGTGGTAAAAAAATACTGAAAAGTATAAAATCCGATTCAACAGCTACTGAAATCTTAAATAAAGCTAAAATTTCACCCTCTCAAATTTTATTACCTTCAAAAGATGCAAAGGTTTTAATAGATAATTTATATCTTTTTTCAAGTTTAGGATGTTTATGTGAAAAATATCCAGAAGCATCTATAAAATTAGCAAAAAAAAGTATTGAACTAAAAATATAATTTAACAAAATCAAAAAAAACTTTGTGATCTGTCATTGCAAGGGACAAGACTTCTTCTTTGTCATTGTGAGGAGATAAATTTAAGTTGTCATTGCGAAGGACAAAGTCCTGAAGCAATCTTATTAATAAAATGTTTTTTAAAATAATTTTAGAGAAAGAACTAATTCAGAATTTTTGTTAAAAAAGGAGTGATTTATGAAATCTAAAAATGTGCTAATAATGGGAGCAGCTGGTAGGGATTTTCATAATTTTAATGTTTATTTTCGAAATAATCCTGATTACAAAGTAGTTTCATTTACAGCTACACAAATACCAGATATACATGGTAGAAAATATCCTTATGAACTTGCTGGCAGGTTATATCCAGATGGCATACCAATTTACTCAGAAGATGAACTTGAAAAAATAATAAAAAAAGATAAAGTTGATGATGTTGTTTTTGCATATAGTGATGTATCTCATAATCATGTTATGCACTCTGCATCAAGAGCTCATTCAGCTGGCGCAAATTTCATTTTACTTGGTCCAAATTCAACAATGATTAAATCAGAAAAACCTGTTATTTCTATTTGTGCAGTAAGAACCGGGAGTGGGAAGAGTCAGACTTCAAGAAGAGTGAGCAAGATACTTTTAGATTTAGGTAAAAAAGTGGTTGTTATAAGACATCCAATGCCATATGGAGATTTAGTTAAACAGAGATGTCAGAGATTTGAAAACTATGAAGATTTAGATAAATATGAATGTACTGTTGAGGAGAGGGAGGAATATGAGCCTCATATTGAAAGAGGGATAGTAGTATATGCAGGGGTAGATTACGAGGAGATTTTAAGAAATGCAGAAAAGGAAACTGAGATTATACTTTGGGATGGTGGAAATAATGACTTTCCGTTTTATTTCACAGATTTACATATAGTAGTAGCTGACCCACATCGCTCAGGGCATGAACTCCTGTATCATCCTGGAGAGACTAATTTCAGAATGGCAGATGTGATTATTATAAACAAAACTGATACAACTACATCAGATAAGATTATAAATGTTCAGGAAAATATAAAATCTGTAAACCCTAAAGCAAAAGTGGTTTTAGCTGAATCACCAATTTCTATAGATAACCCAGAATTAATTAGAGATAAGAAAGCATTAGTTATAGAGGATGGTCCAACACTGACTCATGGAGGAATGTCTTTTGGAGCAGGTTTTATAGCAGCTCAAAGAGCGGAAGCAAGGGAAATAATTGACCCTAGACCTTATGCAGTAGGTTCAATTAAGGATGTATATAGTAAATATACTCATCTTGAAAAGATATTACCAGCAATGGGATATGGTGATGAGCAGGTAAGAGAACTAGAACAAACTATTAATAATTCACCATGTGAGGTAGTTGTTATTGGTACTCCAATAAACCTATTTAAACTTATAAAGATTGATAAACCAACAGTAAGAGTTAAATATGAATTAAAAGATGTTGGTACTCCAAACTTAAAACAAATAATAAAACAATTCCTTCAAAATCTTAAGTAATTTTTTAGTTTAAATATAAAATAAATTTTTGTCTTTTTAATAGAAAAATTTCTTTTTTCCTTACTAACTACTTTACCTCTTCATCTTCTTCATTAACTGGATAGTACGAGATTCCTACTCCTCCAGGTCCAACATGTGTTGCTATAGCAGCACCTGCCAGTAATGTAATAATTTCTCTACAATTGAATTTTTCTAAAATTTTTCTTTTAAGTTCTTTTGCTCTTTCCAGTGCATTTGTGTGCATAATTGCAACTTCAATTTGTGTATTTTCTTTAATTTTCTCTTTTATATTCTCTAATACTTTATCCATAGCTTTAGATATTGACCTGGCTCTGGAGAATGGTTCAAGTTCACCATCAATAACCTTTATTATAGGTTTTATGTTTAAAACAGAACCAAGAAAGCTTTCGACTTTTCCAATTCTTCCACCTCTTTTTAAATATTCAAGGGTGTTTAATATAGCAAAAGTTTCCATTCTGTCTCTAATTATTTTCAATCTATTTAGAATATTTTTTATAGACTTACCTTCTTTGGCCATTTTTGCTGCTGCTATAACCTGGAGTGCTAAACCACCACTTGTTGTAAGTGAATCAAATAAATGAACTTCAGCATTTTTAAACATATCTTTTGCAGTGTTAACTGCATTAAGAAAACCACTTAGTTTTGAGGAGACATGAAGTGAAAGAATTTTTACATTCTTTTTTGCCACTTTATTATAGATTTGTAATACATCACCAATAGATGGAATGGAAGTAGTAGGTATTTCCATTTTCTTTAATCTTTCATAGTACTCATTAATTTTCATATCCAATCTATCTTTATAAGATTTTCCTTTATAATTTAAATAGTATGGAACAACACCTATATCAAACTTTTTACATATCTCAGATGTCAAATCTGCTGTACTATCTGTGACAATTTTTATAGTATCTGCCATTTAATATAATCCTCTTTCCTTAAAAAATTTTTATTTTTATATTTTGAAAAAATTTTTTATATTATTTATTACTAAATTTGATATTTAAAATTAGGAAATATTTCTAATTATAATTCAATTTTTAGTGATATATTTATAAACAGATCAATTTCACTTTTATTTAAGACGTAATATTTTACTTATAAGTTACAATTTTTTGTAATGGAAAACATTACTCCTTAAGTGAAAAACCCCATTTACCAATTACTTCCCCAATAGTAAAATATCTATTTGAACCATAGGAGAAAAGATTCATTTTGTTTATATCCGGTTTCTCTTTTTCATTAAGAATTTTTTCATCAAAACTTTTACTAACGACTTCACCTACAATAAAATTATGATCCCCTAACTCTATATCTTTTATTACCTTACATTCTAAATTTATGGGGCATTCTTTTATAAGAGGGGACTTAACTATTTTTCCGGGTAGAGGAGTTAACCCTGTTTTTTTAAATTTATTAACATCTCTCCCTGATACATTTCCACAATGATCTGTTTCTTTTAAAATTTCTCTTGTTGGTATGTTAACTACAAAATCTTTAGCATTTTTAATTAATTCATATGAGTGCCTTCTCTTTCCCAAAGAAATTCCTAAAAGTGGAGGATTACTTGAAATTGGGATTACCCATCCCATCGTCACTATATTTGCATTCTTACCAATCTCTCCACAGGATATTAAAAATACCCCTATTGGAAATAAACTCGAACTAATTTTTGCATCAATTTTACTCATAATAACTCCTTTTTTCTTTAATTTTAATATTAATTTTTGCAATTTTTCTATAAAGTCTTGCAAGTCGATAGTTTATATCATTAATGTAATAATCTCTTCTTCGTATATTATATTCATATTTCATAATTTTTAGTGCTTTATTACAGAAGTTAATCGCTTTTTGATAATTTTTATTTTGATGTTCCTGGTAAATAGCAACCTGTCTATAAATTTCAATCTCTTTTGTGTCATCTAAAACAAGTTCCTCAAAGATTTTAGATGAGTCATCAAATTTTCTCATCTTTTTTAAAATAAAGCCATACCACATTTTGCATTCTCCCAAATCTTCTTTATTATCAGCATTTTGTATAGCTCTCAATATGAGTTTTTCTGCATCATTAAAATTCTTCTTCAAAAAAAATATTTTTGTAAGTGATCTTATTTGGTTGTAACTTAGATTTATTTCATTATAATTTTCAATATAGGAAGCTAATTTTGCTGTTAGAGTTACTAATGAAATAAGGTCTATAATATTGTGCTTAAAAACTGACTTTAAAATTCTCGCATCTTTGGTATTTAAAAAATCAAAATATATATACGGAATTAGTGAACTATCAATGTCACCAATTCTATCTTCCCAGATCCCTAAAACTTTATTCTCGATTGTTTTTAATCTACAATTTGGCAAATCCTTTCTATACAAAAACCTGGATGGAAAAAGTAAATCAATATGGGGAAGGTTTAAATGTTTATCAGACATTTTATTGATTAGATATCTTGTTGATAATAGGGGAATATCAAATGCCTTACCGTTGTAAGAGATAATAAATTCAAAATTTTTAAATATTTGTTTTAATGCACTCAGCATCGCCAGTTCTTCATTAAAATCCTGCATTAAATATTGTCTTATTCTGAATTCATTATTTTCAAAAAATAGTATACCTACTAAAAAGACCGCTGTTCCTGTACCACCTGAAAGCCCAGTAGTTTCAGTATCGATAAAGACAGCCTTTTTTAAATTCAGGTTTTTGATTTCATCATTTTTTGAAATTAATGCCAAAGTTTTTGGTGATTGATTTAAAAAACTCTCAAGAGGTATTTCTCCATGATAGTAACCAGGAAGATATTCTTTTTTAGCAACGAAAATTTTACCAAAATCTGTTTTTTGATAGGAGCCATCAAC
Organism: Candidatus Humimicrobiia bacterium; assembly: GCA_049647085.1. Lineage (GTDB taxonomy): Bacteria > Actinomycetota > Humimicrobiia > JAHJRV01 > JAHJRV01 > JAHJRV01. The sequence goes on from JBARXA010000010.1 coordinate 113,491, forward strand.
AACTTCATCTATTAATCTTGGTTGATAATCGTAATAATCATCGTCATATATACTATATTTTTTCAGATAATCTCTTAAATCTTTGTGCATTTCTATATTTCCAATGTTCCTTATTTTTATTTAATAAGTTCAAACAATATATATTCTATATCTTAGTTGCTCCTTATGTTTATTATATGAGTTCAGATAGGAGGTATTTTGTGCTTTGTTTTATGAGATTTCCCATTCTTCCATAAATAGGACCTATACAGGATGGACATCCATTTGCACAATCACAATCTTTTATAAGTTTTAATGCTGCATTAAAACTTTCTGGTAAAATCTCATAAAGTTTTTCAGAAAGTCCCATTCCTCCCGGAACACAATCGTAAAAATAGATAGTTGGTAATTCATTTATTTCATCTTTTAATTCCCAATGTGTTCTAACATCTTTTCTATCACATAATATATAAAGAGGTATTACATTTTCCAACAAAATTGCTGATGCTTTTAGTACATCTTTGGTCTTCCCTCCTGCAATTACCACTCTTTCTAAAAGAGAAGGTTTTATCCCGATCCAGGCTGAATTTGTATGAATTAATTGTGAAGGAAGTTTTAGCTTGTTACCACCAACAATTTCATTTGTGTAGAATTTGAACTTATTATATGCAGTAACTGTAGAAGTTACCTTTACATCCCCATACTCTTTTTGATATTTGCCTAAGTCCTCTTTTTCATCTATTGAAAGTACATTTAATTTTATTTTTGTGACTGCATCAGTATAATAATCAACATTTACTGGAGCAACTGTTGCTATTTTTTTATCGATATCTAAGTTTTCAACCTCATATTGTTGAGTTTGATGCAAATATATTGCACCTGTATGGATAAGTTCAAATGCTGTATCCGCATCAATGTAACCTATCACCTCATAATTGTTTGTTCTATCCTGAATGACAAAAGAATCTGATGAAGTACTGCGCAGACTTATATCCTCAGCAGGATATGACTCACTTGTCCAATACCACTTTTCTCCTACATGTCTTAATATCTTTTTATCTTCCAAATATTTTAAATAGGGAATTATATCTATGTTTCCAAACCCCTCACCATCTTTAAATGGAATTTCAAAATCTGCACATTTTATATGGTTTACCAGTATGTAAATATTTTCTGGGTCTATAATGGCTGATTCAACTGGATTGCCAAAGAAATATTCAGGGTTATACATTAGAAACTGTTCAATAGGGTTATCACCTGCAATCAGTATTGATAAGGCAAAATCCTCACCTCTCCCTGCTCTTCCAGCTTGTTGCCAGGTTGATGAGATTGAGCCTGGATAGCCAACCAAAATTGATGAATCAAGTTCACCAATATCTATACCCAACTCAAGTGCAGTTGTAGATACAACTCCCATAACTTCTCCGCTAAACAGTTTTTTTTCAATTTCTCTTCTCTCAGTTGGGAGATATCCAGCTCTGTAAGATTTAATACTCTCTGCTAATTTTGGGTCAACACTTTGTTTGAGATATGTACCTAAAACTTCTGCTGAAACTCTGCTTCTTGTAAAGAAAATAGTTTGAACACCTTCTTCAATTAATTTCTTTCCAATCTCTTTAGCTTCAAGTAATGAAGATCTTCTTCTTTCTATAGTTTTTGCAACTCTGGGAGGATTCCAGAATATGAACCATTTCTCACCTGATGGTGCACCATTATCATCAATTAATATAAACTCTTTATCTGTAAGCTTTTCAGCTAATTCTTTAGGATTTGCAATAGTAGCGGAACTACAAATATATATTGGATTAGAATTATAAAATTTACAGATTCTATCTAATCTTTTTAACAAATTTGACATATGAGAACCGAAAAGTCCCCTATAAGTGTGTATTTCATCAATAACTATGTATTTTAATTTAGTAAAAAATCCTAACCACCTTGTATGATGAGGTAGAATTCCTGTGTGTAACATATCCGGATTAGTAATTATGATGTTTCCATAAGTTCTAAGCCTTTTCCTAACAGATGTTGGAGTATCGCCATCATATGTGTATGTCTTAATATCAATACCAAGAGGAACTATTAATCTTTCTAAAGCTTTTATTTGATCTTGAGATAGAGCTTTTGTTGGAAATAAATATAATGCTCTTGCATCAGGATCTTTAATTATTGAATTTAATACTGGTATGTTATAGCATAATGTTTTTCCACTTGCTGTTGGTGTAACAACAATCGTATTTTTTCCATTTGATATCTCTTTAATTGCTTGAGCTTGATGACTGTAAAGGGACTTGATTCCACTTTCCTTTAGAACATTGACTAATTTAGAGTTAATGTTTTCAGGAAAAGGAGAGAGCTCAGCTTCTCTTTTAGGAATTCTTTCTATATGTGCTAATTTAAATCTATTCTCAAAATCTTCTAAAATCTCTTCAATCACAGCTTTAGTATCTATATTTTCTCTCAAAATTAAACCTTCAAATATTTACAGTTTTTTAATATATACATCCTTAATTAGACCATTCCTTAAGTAGGGGATTACTCTTACAGCTACATTTACTTTTTTAAGATATCATGCTTTCCAATAACTCTTAGTCTAACGCCATCAGTTATTTTCTCAAATGTAAACCTATAAATTTTTGTTATGCTTGCTTCCCAAATATTTTTTGTACCTTTTATTTTTTTAACTCTTAATGATGGGTGTTCAAAATTTGATGATAAAAGAAGTTTTACCTTCTTTTTAAATAGCTCTTTGACATTTATGGGGAGTTTCTTATAATACCTATCAAATGCTGGAGAACTCTCTATTCTCACTTTTCAATATCCCCTATAAAATCTTCAATAGTTTCAGAAACAATGATTTTTCCTTCTCTAAAATTTTTTTCTACTTCCTTTTCTCTTTCTTGCCAATCTTTTGTCCAAAACCAGCTTTGACTTTTATCCATAACTACTTTTGGTTTTATTTTTATCTCATCACCAACAACTTCAAATTCGATTAAGTCTCCAATCTTTAGATTCAACATTTTTCTAATAGCTGGAGGGATAGTTATTTGAAAATTTCTTTGAATTCTCCTTAAAACTGACATAATAATTCACCCTTTTTCGTAATTTTGTAAATTCGCTATTTTGTTATATTATATAATTTTACTAATATAAAATCAAATTTAATGTAAATAATTCATTTAAATTATCGTCTTTTGCATGGAGACTTTTCGTCAATTAAATTGAAGATATTGAAATATTATTAAAAATATTTGAAAAATTTACAGTAGTATAAAAAATTATATCAAAATAAAGAGTTAAATTCAAACAAATGTACGTATTAATATATTTTAATTTTTTTAAAATTTGTTTAAAGTAGGTTTATTAGTAAAAATAGAGATAGAAACAGGAGTTTTGTAAGAGTAAAAAATAATAGAAATTAATGATTAAAAAATAAAAAATGGTGGCGAGACCCAGAATCGAACTGGGGACGCATGGATTTTCAGTCCATCGCTCTACCAACTGAGCTATCTCGCCACTTCATTTATTATGTAGTTATATTTATTGATTATTTTCTCTTTATATATAGCAAATATATATTTGCATTACATAAAAAATCAATAACAACAAATCACTTTTAATATTTAAATGGCGGGGCTGACGGGATTCGAACCCGCGATCTCTGGCGTGACAGGCCAGTGTCCTAGGCCGCTGAACGACAGCCCCTACCATATTAATTTATTTAATATATAAGTATTATAACTATATATAAAATATATCTTTTCCGTAATTCCCAATTTATTTACAGGAATTATTATATAGCTAATGGTGGGCGAAGCGGGACTTGAACCTGCGACCTCCTGCTTGTAGGGCAGGCGCTCTTGCCATCTGAGCTATTCGCCCACTTTGAATTTTAAAAATCTATCTATCTTTTTGTATACAACAAGTTAAATCTACTTTTTGTATACAGAATTTTTATAAATATAATAATATATTTTAATATACAAAAAATACAAATCTTAAATACTTCAAAATTATTTTGGCGCCCCCAGGGGAAATCGAATCCCCGTTTTAGCCTTGAAAGGGCTATGTCCTTGTCCACTAGACGATGGGGGCACAATGGTGAGCCGTACAGGGATCGAACCTGCGACCCTCAGATTAAAAGTCTGACGCTCTACCTAGCTGAGCTAACGGCTCACAAAATAAGTTTAACATCATATATTTTTAGATGCAATAGGATAGTTTACTATTGAGTTTTGGGTATGTCAAATTGATTTTTATTGTTTGTAATAACTTTTTGGAAATGACCCCTTTTTAATTTTTTAAATAGTTTTTATTAAAGACCTTAATATAGTTAGATTTTCTACATCTTTTTTATAGCCACCATCTTTTGGAGTTTCTATTATCATAGGAATATTTTGAAACCTTTTGTCATTTAAAATAAATTTAAAGGGTTTAAGTCCCAGATATCCCTTTCCTATATGTTGATGTCTATCAATTCTTGATCCCAAGTCTCCTTTTGAATCATTAAGATGAAAAACTTTTAATCTTTTTATCCCTATAATTTTTTTAAATTCCTCAAAAGTTTTTTCATAATCTTTTCTATTTCTTATTTCATAACCTGATGAAAAAACATGGCAGGTATCAAAACAAACACCAATTCTCTTCTTTTTATTAACTAAATTTATTATTTCTGCTAATTGTTCAAATCTATAGCCAATTGAACTTCCTTGACCAGAAGTAGTTTCAAGTAAGATAGTAATCTTAGAATTATCTCTTAAAATAATCTGATTTAGTGCTTTAGCAATTAAACGTATCCCTACTTTTAGACCTACTTCTTTGTGATAACCAGGATGAAAGACAAAATATGGTATTTTTAATTCTTGAGCTGTTTTTAACTCTTTTTTAAATGATTTTATAGATAGATTTCTAATTCTTTTATTAGAAGAGGCCAGGTTAATTAAATAAGAGCTGTGAGCTATTACTGGATCGATTTTAGTTTCCCTTTTATTAAAAAAAAATTCCTGTATCTCAAAATTTTCAATATCTCTTGCTTTCCACTTGATGTTACTTTTAACAAAAATCTGGATAGTATCACATCCAATATTTTTTCCCCGAATAAGAGATTTACCAAAACCATCAGCAATTGATATATGTGCACCAAGTAACATCACATTCTCCAAAAATTGATACTATATTTATTGAGTATATCAGATATATAATATATCAGATTTCAATAGATCTTTCCTTAGTAAAACCTTTTAACATTTATAATATATAATTGCATCTGGAAATTTTATTAAATATTTATTTTCATAGAAACATATAAAAATAGAGATATTTTTAAATATTTAAAAATAATTTATTTTTTAAGGAGAGTATATGGGTAGAATGGAATTACTTTCGGGAAATGAAGCTATTGCAAGAGGAGCATATGAGAGTGGAGTAGTTGTTGCTACAGCTTATCCAGGAACTCCAAGCACCGAGATCTTAGAAAATATAAAGAATTATAGGGAAATATATTGTCAGTGGTCTCCAAATGAAAAAGTGGCATTGGAGGTTGCAATGGGTGCATCTTTTGCACGGGCTCGAACACTTGTAGCTATGAAGCATGTGGGAGTTAATGTTGCTGCTGATCCATTTATGACACTTAGTTATACAGGAATAAAAGGAGGATTAGTTTTAGTAAGTGCTGATGATCCTGCTATGCATAGCTCTCAAAATGAACAGGATAACAGACACTATGCTGAAATGGCAAAAATACCGATGCTTGAACCCTCAGATAGCCAGGAAGCGAAAGATTTTATATCTGAAGCTTTAGAAATTAGTGAAAGGTTTGATACCCCTGTTCTTCTTAGAATTACAACAAGAATCGCACATTCAGAAGGAAGAGTAAAGTTATCTAAAAGAATAAAAAACCATAAAGAATTTAGATTTGAAAAAAACCCACAAAAGTTTGTAATGATACCAGCATTTGCTAGAAAAAGACATGCATTTGTTGAAGACAGATTGAAAAAAATTAAGAAATATGCTGAAAATTCAGAATTGAACAAAATAGAATTATTTAGTAAAGATATCGGAATTATAACAAGTGGAATCTCATATCAATATTCAAAAGAAGTAATACCAGAAGCATCATTCTTAAAATTAGGAATGAGTTACCCACTCTGTAGAAGGAAGATTTATGATTTTGCAAAGACAGTTAAGAAAATATTTGTAATAGAGGAAGGGGATAGATTTTTAGAAAATCATATAAGAGCAATGGGAATAGAATTGGAAGCTAAACTTGATGAACTTTTATTGGGTGAATTGAATATAGAAAAAGTTGAATCTATTCTATATAAGAAGAAATATGTTAAGCCAAAAGAGATTGGAAGAGTAAGTCCACCTAAGATGTGTCCTGGTTGTCCTCATAGGGGAATATTTTACATTTTAAACAGATTAAAATTCACTGTAACAGGTGATATAGGGTGTTACACTTTAGCTGTTTTACCACCATTAAATTCAATAGATACATGTATATGTATGGGAGCAAGCATAGGAAATGCAATTGGTTTAAGTAAAGTAATACCTGAAGAGGATAATAAAAAAGTTGTTGCAGTCATTGGTGATTCTACTTTCATCCATTCTGGAATAACCGGTCTTATTGATGCTGTATATAATAATTCTAATATTACAGTTATTATTCTTGATAATGAAACAGCTGCTATGACAGGTGGGCAGGATCATCCAGGAACAGGAATTACATTAAAGGGTAAAAAAACAAAAGCAATTAATTTTAAAAAATTATGCAAAGCTATAGGTGTCTCAAGTGTTGAAATTGTTGATCCTTACAATCTTGATGAAGTAAAAGCAGCTATTTTAGGAGCAAAAGAAATTAAGGGTGTATCTGTAGTAATTTCAAGAAGAAAGTGCATTTTAATAGACAAACAATCAATCAAAAGACCATTAAAAATTGATGAAGAAAAGTGTAAAATTTGTGGAATGTGTATTAAATTAGGATGTCCAGCAATTATTTCAGTTTCTGAGGATGAAATGGCGAGAATAGAGAAAGAGAAAAATATAAAGAAGGATAAAGAGAAAGAGAAGAAAAAAGAAAAAAATAAGAACAAGAGTGAGAACAAAAGCAAAGATGTACCTCCAGTTATAGATGAAAACCTATGTACTGGGTGTGGATTATGTGAACAAGTTTGTAAATTCGATGCAATAATTCCTACATAAAATATTTTAAATAATTAAATAGAAAAAATGAAAAACAAACTTAAGAATAAAATGAAAGAAGTTAATAATATTTTAATAGTGGGGTTAGGTGGGCAAGGAGTACTTCTTGCATCAGATGTAATATCTATGGCTGCTTTTAAATCTGGATATGATATAAAAAAAAGCGAAGTTCATGGCATGTCCCAGAGAGGTGGTAGTGTGACAACTCACATCAGATTTGGTTCAAAAATTTATTCTCCTTTGATAAAAAGGGGTAAGGCTGATTTTATTTTAACTTTAAAAAATAGTGAAATAGGTAGAGTAAAGGATTTTATGTCTAAAGATGGAAAAATAATAAGTGTACCAGAAGGACTTTTGGATAAATTAGAAAATAAAAAAACACTGAATATTACTATGATTGGAATTTTATCTAAATATTTAAACATCTCTATCGATATATGGGAAAAAGTCATAAAGGAAACGGTACCTTTAAAATTTCAACAATTAAACCTTGAAGCATTTGAAATAGGAAGAGAAGGAGAATTTTTTATTGGATAAGTTAAGAATTTTTCAGAAAAAATTCAATGAGATTTTAAGTGAAGCTGATAAGCAGGGTAGAACTAAATTATTGGAAAATGAAGCTTACGAGCTTTTGGATATTTGGGGAATAAAAACACCAAAATTTATAGTTATATCAAATCATATTGATTTGGAAAAAGATTTAGAAATATCTAAAGAGAATTTAGAAATAGTTAAAAAAGCATTTGGTAAAAAATTGGTTTTAAAAATTCTATCTCCAGATATTGTACACAAGACTGAAGTTGGTGGAATAAAAATAATTGATAATGATAGTTTTGAGATTAAAAAGAATTATAAGAATATGTTAGAAGAAGTCAGAAGCAAAGTACCAGATGTAAATATTTTTGGGGTTATGATATCTAATTTTATAAAACCAAAGTTTGAACTCATAGTAAGCATATTAAATGACCCACAATTTGGACCAGTATTTAGTGTGGGGTTAGGCGGGATATATACTGAGCTTTTTAAAGATATAGTAATGGGTGTTGCACCTGTCACCTTTGAAAAGTTAAAAAACTTAATCAAAAAATTAAAGTGTCATCCTATTTTATATGGTTATAGAGGTAGTAAGATAGTAAATGAGGAAAAATTATTATCTACACTAATGGCTATAAATCAATTATCAATTTTCTCTCTTGATTTTAATGGGAAGAGATCCAACGATAAAAAAGTTTCAGATAATAGTAATGAAAAAAATTCAATTTCTGATATTGAAAGATTTTCAGACAATACAAATTTTTCAGATTATATTATTGATGAGTTTGAAATTAATCCATTAGCCATTACTGAAGAAGGAGAGTTAGTTGCTATTGACTGTATATGTCGTTTTCATAAAAAAACTATTGATGATATAAAGCCATTTGAAAGCCCAAATTTAACTAACATTGAAAAATTCTTTAAGCCAGAGACAATCGCTGTAATAGGAGCATCGGAAATAGAGAATAGACCAGGCACAATTATATATAAGAGTTTAAAAATAGCAAGTAAAAGTTTAAAAAGAACAGGATTTAAAAAGGTTTTTCCAGTTAATGTTAAAAGAGAATATATATTTAATGATAAATGCTATAAATCCATTAAGGAGATAACAGAACATATCGATTTAGCAATATTGGTTGTACCAGCAAAATATAGTTACGAAATAATAAAGGATGCAGTTGAGTCGAAGGTTTCAGCAATAATTATTATAAGTGGAGGATTTAGAGAATCTGGCAAATTAGGAATCGAACTGGAAGATAAAATAAAATTGGAAATAAAGGATACTGAAACGAGAGTACTTGGCCCAAATTGCTTGGGTATTTATTCTGCCCCTAATAATTTATCATCATTTTTCCTGCCTTCTGAAAAAATGAACATTCCTAAAAGAGGGAAAAACGAACTTTCTATATTGAGTCAAAGTGGAGCAATAAGTGTGAACCTGACGCATCTTCTTCCAAATGTTGGTGTAAGATCCATTGTTTCCTTTGGAAATATGGCTGATGTAGATGCGACTGATTTAATCGCTCACTTTAATAAGGATAAGGGTACGAAAGTTATTGCTCTATATATTGAAGGATTTAAAAATGGAAGAAAATTTTATGAAGTTGCAAAAAATCTTGAAAAACCTTTAATTGTTTTAAAAGGCGGAAAAGTTGAAGAAGTTAAAGAAGCTACTATCTCTCATGTAGGTGCAATGGCAGGAAATTATGATATTGTAAAAACGGTTTTTGGAGATGCAAATGTGATAAATGCAGAAGATATTCAACAATTTTTTGAATATTGTAAGATATTTACTCTTCTCGATGAGAAAAAAGTAGAAGGAAACAAAATCGCTGTTCTTTCTAACTCTGGAGGTCTTGGTATATTGGGAGCTGATGGAATTAAAAACAGCAGACTTTCTTTAACAAAATATAGTGAAAATACTATATCTAAAATTAAAAATATAGTAAGAGGATTTTTAACAGTTTCAAATCCAACAGATATTGGAACAGATGCTACTGATATGGATTATATTGAAGTAGCAAAATATATCTGTGATGATAGAGAGGTCTCTGCTTTAGTTCTGCTTCCGGGATTTGAACCTCCACCTATAGAAATTCCAAGATTAATTAAAAATATAGGAAAGATTTGTAAGCAGACAAAGAAGCCAATTGTTGTAGCATTTACGCAAACGGAAGATAGAATAAAGTTTGCAAATCAACTTGAAAGTAAAAATGTTCCCGTATTTCACTCGCCAGAAAGAGCAGTTAAAGCCTTAGCAAAATATATCAATTACTATTACCAGACTGGATATTTTCCCTGGGAAAGTTCATCAGTGAATTTATAGATATTTTTAAGCTCTTCTTCAATAACAGATTCTATATTTGTTTTAATATTTTTTATATCAACTCCTGGCTTTAATACTAATTGAGCTGATGCAATAAGAGGTTTATCAATAGGTTTACCAATTTGACTGCAAAGCCAAATATATACTTCATGTATACCAGGTATTTCTTTGTAAACTTTATCAGCTATTTCATGACTTAAAACATTATATATTTTTCCCACATGGCTTATGGGATTTTTACCAGCCGCTGCCTCTGTGCTCATGGGTCTATTAAGTGCTATTACACCATTTACTCTGTTTCCTCGACCTACCTGACCACAATCGGCACCTTCAGCTGAGGTACCTAAAACCGTTAAATACATACCTTCTTCACCACGTTTAGGGTCATCGAGAGTGTTAATATCAATATTAACTTTATCAAAATTCAGATTATTTTTACTTATAAAATCTGAAATAGCTAATCGAATTTCTTTTTTGCGAGTAAAATATTTTTTCTCATTATCTATAAATCTATCAACAAACGCCATGGCTATTGTAAGGGTTAAATTTCTTTTCTGTCTGTAAGCCATAACTTTAATATCCTCTCCACACTCAGGAAATTTTTCCTTAAATTTTTTTGAATTAAGATGCTTTTCTATATTAATTACTATTTTTTCAGTTTCAGTTAAAGGAGCATAACCAACTGAAGCTGAAGTATCATTTGCTCCAATAACTTCTCTATCAAAAATATCCATTAGTTCTGGGGATCCTGGTTTTATCTCATTTTGATAAATAACATGTTTTAAAGGATCAACAAATCGTAATTTCTCTCTAAACCAACTTTTAGCAGTCTCTATTGCTATTTCTCCAACAGGAATCTTCTTATCTTTATATTCATAAACAGCTCTATCCCCAAATACTAATCGCATAGGCTCATCAATAGTTCCACCACCAATTTTAGGACTTGACTTACCTGCCACTAATAACGCCTTATCAATGTTATGATGAGCTATTTTTCCAAAAACATTCTTATATTCTTTACACAAGGCAACAGAAACCTTCTCCATAATGGCATCACAAATTGTATCAGGATGTCCTTTTCCTTTTCGCTCTACTAACTCTACCTGTTGTTTCTCAACAGGACTGCTTTTCAATTCTTCAATTAGGATGTTTCTCATAAAAATCCCTCCAAAGACTAAAAGATAAGTTATAAATTCTAAATTGAGATAATATAATATTATTAGAAATATTGCAAACTATATAATAATTTGTTATTTTACTATTTAGATTTGTATAGTAAAATCTATTGCAACATTTAATTTTGTGATGTTTATTAAGATTTCTAACTTCTTAGTAAAATTTCAAATTATAAAAGTTAATATATATAATAGACAAGAAAAGAACCTATTTATAATTATTAATATAAAGGAAAAAATTTGAAATATGCGATAATTTCAGATATTCATTCCAATTTGGAAGCTTTCCAGGTAGTGATTGATAGGATACATCAGGAGAAATTAGATAAAATAATCTGTTTAGGAGATTTGGTCGGTTATAATGCAAATCCGAATGAGTGCATTGAATTGGCTAAGGATGAAAATATTCAATGTATTTTGGGAAATCACGATGCAGCTGTTATTGGGAAGGCAGATATAAATTTTTTCAACATCATTGCAAAACAAGCTATTCTCTGGACAAAAAAGAAGATTTCCCCTAAGAACTTCATATTTTTAGAGAGTCTCAGTGAGAATTGTTCTATTGATTCAGATTTTTTTATTGTTCATGGTTCTCCGGTAAATAGGGATGAATATATATTTACACTGCAAGAAGCAAGACATCATTTTGAATATCTTTTAAAAAATTCCACAAATCTATGTTTTTTTGGACATACACATAGAAGAGCTATATATCATCATACTATAAAGGGTAACTTCAAGGACCATACTGGAAAAGAGTCATTAAAACTTAGAAAAATGGACTATTATATGATAAATCCTGGCGGAGTGGGTCAACCAAGAGATTACGATTCAAGGTCGTCATTTCTATTTTACGATTCAGATAAAAATAAAATAGAAATGGTTCGATTAGAGTATGACATAGAAAAATGCGCACAGAAGGTTTTAGATGCAGGTTTAGACACGAGGTTAGCTCAGCGTCTATTTTTTGGTATGTAATTTACTTCTTAAGTTTATTCTTTGTCAATTTTTATTTCTTTTAAGCTTTTGATATATCTTTTTGCAAGGTCAACATAAGTATCTTTGAAATATTCATATTCTCTTTTGTAATCCTCTTTTACTTCACCAATTATTTTTGCTGGAACACCAACACATATCTTACCATCAGGTATTTTCTGGTTCTGTTTTACTACCGCTCCTTCTCCTACAACTGCCCACTCTCCAATTACTGCCCAATCACTGATGATTGCTCCCATTCCTATCACTGCATTATCTTTTATAGTGCATCCATGTAATGTAGAAGCATGACCAACATTTACTCTATTACCAATTTTACAGACTTCATCTGGTCTGGCATGAATTACACAGTTTTCCTGAACGCTTGTTTCATCTCCTATTATAACTTTACCATAGTCACCTTTTATTCTTGCTCCAGGACCAATAAAACAACCATCTCCAATTGTAACATCTCCTATTATGGAAGCTGATTTACTGATATAAGTATTTTTTCCAATCTTAGGTATCCTTCCCTCAAATTCATAAACTGACATTCTTCTTCCTCCTAATATGTTGTTCACTTAATATTTATTAATAATTTTTTTCTCAGTTTCCCATATTTGATAAGCTTATTATATCAATTCCCTTAATTTCTAATTATAATGAAAAATTACTTTCTTTAGTTAATTTAATATATGATTCTTTATCTCCCTCTTTTGATAATAAGTATAAAAATGTCTCAAGTTTTGAAACTTTAAGAATTAATTTTTCAAAAAAAAATATTTTATGATTACTATTAGATTTTACATACTTTTTAAATTATATTCTCTTTGCTATAATAATTAGTCCTTATTTTGAACTTCATAAGTGGGAATATAAATATAATTGTGTCTAGTATAGAATAGTTCTTTATGAAAAACTTATGTTTTTAAGCTTTTTAAAAATTTTTAATATTATTTTAAAAATCAAATATAAATAAAATAAAATATAAGTAGAATATAAATGTATTACTAAAAAAAGATATGGGGATTTAATATGAATTGTCATAAGAGAAAGGGAAATAAAAAATATAATAAATATAATAGAATTGGGATTGATTTAGATGGAGTAGTTGCAGACTTTACTGGCTATACACTTCCCATGCTAAACAAAATGTATAATGTCAATTTAAAAAGGGAAGATATTACACATTACAATTATGAAAAAATACTCAAAACCTCAAAAGATGAAATGGAGAAGTTCTGGGAAGAAGTAAAAAATAAACAAGTTTTTAGATATCTAAAACCAATTAAAGGAGCATTAAAATCATTATCTTTACTTTCAGATAAGGAAATATATTTCTTTTCAATGAGACCAGAATATTACAAAGATGACACAATAGCATGGTTAAAGGATAACAATATAGATTACTGCAAATTACACGTTGGACAGGAAGATAAAAGTATAGCAGTTCTTGAGGAAAATATTGATATTTTTATAGAGGATAATCTGTTACAGGCTATTATGGTTTCAGAAGCAGGAATTGAAACCCTGCTTTTTAATCAACCGTGGAATCATCATGATAAGAAATTACCTCATCTTTGTAGAAGAGTCTACAATTGGGATGAAATTATCAAAATTATGATAGGATCTTAAAAGAGGGATAAGAAATGATTCAGTTTGATAAATTTACAATTAAAGCTCAAGAAGCAATCGCTAATGCTCAGAAAATTGCAACAGAAAAAAGCAATCAAAATGTTGAAGTTGAGCACCTTCTTCAGGCTTTACTTGAACAAGAGGATGGTATTGTTGTTTTGATTCTTCAGAAAATGGGAATTTTAATTGAGGATTTGAAAATAAATTTAGAAAAATTAATAAATAAAATTCCCAAAGTTTATGGAGCAGAGGTAGGTTCTTATATTAGTTCAACTTTAAGGAAGGTTATAGATAAATCTTTTGATGAAGCTAATAAATTAAAGGATGAATATATTAGCACAGAGCATTTACTAATTGCTTTAACAGAAATAGAAAGCAGTGTTAAAAATCTATTTAAAGATAAAGGAATAACAAAGGATAAAATATATAAAACGATGAGGGAAATTAGAGGTTCACAAAGAGTTACAGACCAAACACCTGAGAATAAATACCAGGCATTAAAGAAATATGGAACAGATATTACAGAATTAGCTACTAAAGGGAAATTGGATCCAGTAATTGGAAGGGATAAAGAAATAAGAAGAGTAATGCAAATACTTTGCAGAAGAACCAAAAATAATCCAGTGCTAATTGGTGATCCCGGTGTTGGGAAGACTGCAATAGTAGAAGGATTAGCCCAAAGAATTGCAAAAAAAGATGTCCCTGATATTCTAAAAAATAAGATGATATTCGCATTAGATTTAGGTTCTTTAGTAGCAGGAACAAAATTTAGGGGTGAGTTTGAAGATAGATTAAAAGCAGTATTAAAGGAAATAAAAGAGGCAGAAGGAAAAACAATTATGTTTATTGATGAGCTTCATGCAGTAGTTGGAGCTGGAGCAGCAGAGGGAGCTGTCGATGCATCAAGTATGTTAAAACCGATGTTAGCGAGAGGGGAATTAAGATGTATAGGTGCAACTACAATCAATGAGTATAGAAAATACATTGAAAAAGACGCAGCACTTGAGAGAAGATTTCAACCAATAATGGTGAGAGAACCATCGGTAGAAGATACTATATCTATTTTAAGAGGGATCAAAGAGAAATATGAGGTTCATCATGGGGTTAGAATTCAAGATCAAGCTTTAGTTTCTGCATCCATTCTTTCTAATAGGTATATTTCTGACAGGTTCTTACCTGATAAAGCTATTGACTTAATTGATGAAGCATGTTCTCACTTAAGAATTGAAATAGACAGTATGCCAACCGAAATTGACGATATAGATAGAAAGGCTCAGCAGTTAGAAATAGAAGCAACTGCGTTAAGGAAGGAAAAAGATAATAGATCAGTCGAGAGGCTGGAAAAATTGAATAAAAGGATGAATGAATTAAAGAAACAAAGTCAAGATATGAAAGAGCATTGGAATATTGAAAAGGAAATTATTCAAAATATAAGAAGCTTAAAGGAAAAAATTGACGGAACCAGGACAGAAGCAGAACTTGCTGAAAGAGAATCTAATCTTCAGAAAGCAGCTGAATTAAGATACGGGACATTACCAGAACTAGATAAAAAACTTAAAATTGAAAATGATAGATTGGTTAAAATTCAGAAGGAAAAGAAGATGTTAAAGGAAGAAGTAGATGAGGAGGATATAGCTGAGGTTGTATCTTCCTGGACAGGAATTCCTGTTTCCAGATTAGTTGAAGCTGAGATTGAGAAATTAGTACATATGGAGGAGCGTCTTCATTTGAGAATTGTAAACCAGGATGAAGCAGTGGATGCTATTTCAAATACAATCAGAAGAGCCAAGTCCGGTCTTTCGGATCCAAATCGTCCTTTGGGATCTTTTATGTTTCTTGGTCCAACAGGTGTTGGAAAAACTCTTCTTGCAAAAGTATTAGCAGAGTTTCTGTTTGATGATGAGAAAGCAATGGTAAGAATTGATATGTCTGAATATCAGGAGAAACACACTGTTTCCAGATTAATAGGAGCTCCACCTGGATATATAGGTTACGAAGAAGGTGGTCAACTAACTGAAGCAGTGAGAAGAAAACCATATAGTGTAATTTTGTTTGATGAGATGGAAAAGGCGCACAGTGATGTTTTTGATCTATTACTGCAGGTTCTTGATGAAGGTAGGTTAACTGATGGTCACGGAAGAACTGTGGATTTTAAAAATGTTGTAATATGCATGACATCAAATGTGGGTAGTCAGTGGATATTTGAGCTTGGTAAGGAACAAGAAGAAGAGATGAGAGAAAGAGTTATGACAGCAGTTAAAGCAAATTTCAAACCTGAATTTTTAAATAGAATAAATGATATTATAATTTTCCACAAACTAGGTAGAGAAGAGATTAGTAAAATAGTAGATTTGCAGGTTGAGTACCTAAAAATGAGATTAAAAGAGAAAAAGATTGATATTGAAATAACTAATAAAGCTAAAGAACTCTTAGCAAATAAAGGATATGAGCCAGCTTATGGAGCTAGACCACTTGAAAGAGTTATAAAGAAAGATATACAGGATAAGTTGGCTATGAAACTTCTTTCTAGAGAGTTTAAAGAGGGAGACTTCATACTAATAGATGCCAAAGGTGATGAATTAACCTTCAAGAAGAAGAAACTATAGAAGAATCACAAAAAATGAATTTTGGTGACTTTCTGGATTTCCTTAAAATGCTTATCTAAAGTAAAAATCTGACAATTATGTTCCTGAGCTATAACAGCAATATAGCAATCAATTAAATTGATAGTTTCACCTTTCTTTTTCAGGTTATAAGAAAGTTTTCCAGCTTTGAACCAACTATCTTCTTTTTGATCAATGATGTTGAAAGCATCAATAAAATCCTCTATTATAGAAATTTCCTTTTCTGATTTAGCACCCTGAATTAATTCAGCAATGACTATCTTTGGAACATAAACTTCATCCTCTGAAAGTATTTTATCTACCTTTTCTGAGAGAATGAAGGATTTATTTTTAAAATAATCTATCCAGATTGAAGTATCTATCAAAACTTTCTTATCGTTCATAATGCCTTATTTCTTCAGCAGTTAAATCAAACTCCAATTTGCCCTTCATGGATTTGATCCTCTCTATTTTTTTTCGTCTAAGATACTCATTAATA
This sequence comes from Candidatus Humimicrobiia bacterium, assembly GCA_049647085.1. Taxonomy (GTDB): domain Bacteria; phylum Actinomycetota; class Humimicrobiia; order JAHJRV01; family JAHJRV01; genus JAHJRV01. Next base: position 130,417 of record JBARXA010000010.1, read on the forward strand.
GCTTCCCTAACTGCAGAGGCCTTACTCTTTGTCTTTGTTTCTTTTAAAAGTCTATCTAAAATTTCTTTCTTGATGGTTACTGTGGATCTCATAACACTCCTCTTAATTAATTTTGCACAAATTATATTAACAAAATACTTCATTTTTGTCAAGCTAACTTTATTTTTAAATGCATAATAATATTTTTATTTATTGTGCATTATATTATCACAATTTTCATTAAGATATTTATAAACTTAATTTTAGAAAGTAAAGTGATATTAGAATAGATAACATTATAATTTTTCACAAACTTGGAAAAGAAGAGATTAGTAAAATAGTTAATTTACAGGTTGAATATCTAAAGGAAAGATTAAAGGATAAAAATATAATTGTAGAGCTAACAGATAAAGCAAAGGAGCTATTAGCTAAAAAGGGATATGAACCAGCTTATGGAGATAGACCTCTTGAAAGAGTTATAAAGAAAAACATTCATAATAAGTTGGCTATGAAACTTCTTTCCGGAGAATTTAAGGAGGGAGACTTCATACTTATAGACGCCAAAGGTGATATTCTCAATATTTGATCTTAATTTAACACTTCTCATTAGATTATTTATCATCTATTAATTTACCATCTCTTAAGTTCAAGATTCGATCAGTTTTTTGAGCCAAAGCTATGTTATGTGTTACTAATATAATGTTAACACCTCTTTTGCGATTCAACTGTTGTAGTAAAGCTATGATATCATCTCCAGCCTTTATATCTACATTACCAGTTGGCTCATCAGCTAAGATAAGATTTGGCTCATTTATTAGAGCTCTTGCAATTGCTACTCTTTGTTGTTCTCCTCCTGAAAGTTGACCTGGGAGATGATTTCCTCTACCTTCAAGTCCTACAGAAGATAAAAGTTCTTTAGCTCTATCATTTAGATTAAATTTGCATTCTTTTAGATAAGGAATTAAAGGAATCTTAACATTCTCTAAAGCTGTTAAAATATCAATTAAATTAAATAGCTGAAATACAAAACCTATTTTCTCTCTTCTAAAGTCAGACAATTTGTTTCCTTTTAATTTACCTATATCAACTTCATCAAATAATACATTTCCGGATGTAGGCTCATCTAAAGTTCCAATAAGATTTAAAAGAGTAGTTTTACCACTTCCTGAAGGTCCAGTAATAGCTAAAAACTCACCTTCTCTCACACTTAAATTAACATTATTTAATGCTATTACCTTTGTTTCTTTCTCACCATATATCTTAGTTAAATTTTCTGTTTGAATTATCATTTTTTCTCACTTTCAAGTTCAAGTATTAATTGATAAGCTAATGCTGATGCTTTACTTAGTGAACTTTCCTTAATTGTCTTTATAGTATCGTAAGGTGAACCTGCTAATAAGTTACCTTCTCCACACAAGATAATTGTTGGTATTTCCTTATATAAAAAGCTGTAATAATCTCCAACACAAGGATAATAACTAGTTTCAGCTTTAATATCTAATGATTTAGCTACAGATTTTGCTTTTTCTAATAATTTATCAGGGCTCTCAGCTAAACCACATGAACCTGTCAATAACTTATCCACCCAATCAATTAAATTAGGGTCATCTAAATTAAGAGTTCTTACCCAATTAGCTCTAATAACAAATTGTCCTTTTCGCCGTTCCTTTTCAAGCTCTTCTTTATCAAGCATTAGTTCTTCTAAATTAGCAGCGTCAATATCATGTCCAATAAGTATCTTTTCAAATGCTCCTAATCTATTAAATTCAAGTGCTGCAACTATATTTTTTGGTTCAATATCATGAGCTAAAAAGTAAGCTATACTTCCCTCAAGACCAGATTCAGTACCAGCAAAAGCTAAAAAGCGAAGTGTAACTGGTGGTCCTTTATTTGAAAATATCCTTGCTAACTCAAGTATAACTCCTATACCAGAACCTCCCTCATCTGCTCCAGGACAATTGATATCAGGATCTGTATCATAATGAGATATAATTAATATCTCCTTTTCTTTCATCTCTTTTCCTGGTATTGTAGCAACTATGTTTTCTGCTACTGGAATTTTAGCTATTATTTTTTCTTTTTTAAGTAATTTTTCAAAATCTGATTTTTGTTCAGACCAGATAAATATACTAACAGCTGCTTTAAAAGTATAGTTGTCTTCATGATGAGCTAACAGTTCACGAAGAGCTTTATTAGGATTATCTTCATCATCAAATGAATCTGCTTCAACTATAACAATTTTATCTATAAGTTCATTAGGATCTGGTAAAGGTTCATCACTTGTGATAAGGTGTACTTCTCCAGAGAGTGGTTCATTTGCCTTGAGATCTTTAAAATTAGCTGCTAAGCCTTTAATATGTAAATCTTCTAGCATACCTTCTGGAGCACTAAGTTCTGAGCCATCAGTATTGTAAAATTTTACTTCTCTTAGTGGAAAAGCTTCACGCTCAACTTCAAGTTTTAAATTTTCTAACTTTTTAGCAATAAGGTCAGCAGCTCTTTTTTCAGCATCATTACCTAATGTTCTTGGTCCTAAATCTGCTAAGGCTTTTACATCCTTTATTACTTTCTTACCAGAAACTAACTTTTCAGCTGGATGAGAGGGAGGTTTTTTTGTAGTTAATATTTCAAATCTCTCTCTTATTATCTCAGGTTTTTCACCTAAAAGAGCTAAAGCTAATAATAGAATAACAATTAAACCTAAAGCCAATGCCCATCTTAAAGCATTTGTTCGTATTTTAGGAACAGGTTTTTTGCTCTCAAGTCCAACTATACTCTCTGCAGGTGTAAATAAAGCAGCTTGTCTTGCAGGATAAATTGAAACTACTATACTAAGAAATATAGCACCAATTACTCCTAATATTACTATTGTTAAAATCTTAAGTGATAATTTTCCTGATAGAGCCCAAAATATTAAAGCTCCAAGACCTCCTCCTAAAAGACCTCCTATAGTTCCAATTATTAATCCTTCTAATACTATACAAAGGCTAATATGATTTGTTTGCCAACCCATAGCTTTTAGTAATCCAAATTCTCTTTTTCTCTCTATTACTGAAAATAAAAGATTCTCCAGCACAGTTAAAATAGCCATAATAAGTGCAGCTGTTATCATAATAATATGATAAGGTCTAATGCTAAAAGCAACATACTCTCCAAGTAAAGTAACACGCAGTATACCACCTAATTCTTCTAAAACAGAAGCTAAAACAACAGCTAAGGAAGTACTAAATAAAATGGTTAAAATAGAGATAATAGAACGTGTTATTTTTCTAAATAGCTGTTTAAAAGCTAATCCAATAAGATTAAGAGGTAATGAAACTTTTAATTTAGTTTTTAAAGGTTTTATCTCTCCCCAGCTAAGTAAGTATGCTGGATATTTATATGTTTCTTTATATGCAGGATATAATGTAGATAATATGTATAAAGTAGGTGCTGCTAAGAAAATAATAGCTAATACTATCCAGGATGGTTCAAGAGAAAATAATTTTATCATAGCAAAGGATGTAAGAGTTGAAAGTATAGCTGTTAAAATACCTAAAACAAATGCTTCACTAAGTAGATAAGTAAGTAAACTATTTGTTCTCCATCCCACTGCTTTTAGCAGCCCAATCTCTTTTCTTCTAGATAGAATAGAGAGTTGTGCAATTCCAGATATATATAGAGCTGATGTAGCCAGTAGACATGAAAGTAAAATTATGTTTGCTAAATTTATTCCACTTGTTATTTTGGCTGCAGTACCAAGTGTTGTCCAGTTCTCCTGTACATAACCTAAATCTTTAACATATACTAATACTTTCTGAGGAGATGAACCAGCTACAATGTCAACATGTAGGCCTGTTTTTTCTACTATTTCTCTTGCAACTCTTTCTACCTTTTCAACATTTTCAGGAGTATATCCAGTTATTCCCTTTACTCTAACACGTATTGCATCAATAAATTTTTCACCCCTAAAGAACTCTGCTGCTTCAAGTGTTGTTAAAGCTAACGGAGGTCTAGGGATGAATCCAGCAGGATTAAGATCTGGTCCAAGGTGAATTGGATTAATTTTATTACCTTCTTCATCATATTTTAATGTAGCTAATGGAGGTTCATATATACCAAGTGGAACATATGATAATGGGTCTTGTTTAACTTCTAACTTTTCAAAGTCATATGTACCTTTTACCTCAAACATAAATGGAGGTGGTTCATAAGCTGCAAGCGGTCTAAATATAGGTGAATCATCTGAAACATCTAATCGTGGAGCAAACATCCAACTTCCCATCCAAGCTTCTGGAATAAATTTTTCTATCTGTGAAGAAATATCTTTACCCCAACTACCTTGAATTTTAGCTTTTAAAGTTAATTCTTTCCCACTTTTTTCTGGATGTGATGTTATTTCGTATTTAACTTGTTTTGGATATAACATAACATTTCTAGCAGTAGATGACCATCCTCCAATAGTTCTACTTGCTTCTACTTCCTTTTCAGGTCTGAATATGAAAGCTTCTCTTCCCATGGGATGAATATAATCATTGAGAGCAATTTCTTGATTGAGAACAGATATTGAAGAAAGTGAACGGAATAGTGATTCAGCCTTCTTTTTTACTTCATTATGCTCCTCTTTAGATTCAGACCTTAGTAAAGATTGAACGTCCTTTTCAGTTAGTTGTACGGTTTTTACTTCTATTTTACAGTTAAGATCTAGAAAGGCATTTTTACTAACTAAAATTGGTATAATAGTTGCCTTACGTCGAAATGTAAAATCTTCTCCTTCTTTTAACTCTCCGTCTGAAGGAAGGTAAACACCACTATAAACATTATCCAAGTCAACTAACTTAGCTTCTTCATTAGGGTCTATACCTGCAACCAAAGTCCATAGAACTGGTAATTGGGTTAAATCAGTAATGACTCTCGTCTTACCATCAAATATTTCTTCATAGGTAAAGCTATCTAAGTTGAATGTAAAACTCTCTCCAAAAGCATGTATCATGAAATAACCCTCATGATGACACAATTTTTTAAGATTTGGTTTCTCAATAATAACTTTACACCTGTAAAGTGTATCAATCTCACTTTCAAACTCAAAATTTACTGTACCTGTATCGTTTTGTAGAAAACCAATAGTTGCAACAGGTGCTGCAACTTCAATATCATCTATTTTCTTTATGATATTATATTGCTCTCTGGTAATCCCTTCAGAAGGTATGCCAAGATAATTACCTTCTACTAATTTTGTCTTTCTCTCAATTTCTAAAATAGATGAAGGAGGTCTTACTAATATGTCATATGCTCCACGCCAGTGTTCTGATACTTTGGTTGTTGCTGTTACTTCTAATGTATGAGCTGAGATAGCAAAAGTAGATAGACCAACACATATTACCAATAAACCAACAAATCTCAACCAAAATGCTTCTTGACGTTTTATTAGGTTCTTAATTACTTCTATAAGTATCTGCACCTTCTCTTATATTAATTATATTACAAAATTACACATTAGCACTCTTAGTATTTTGATATCAACTTTATAATTTATTTATTATGATACACCTTTGTATAACCGTAATCTGTTTTACTCTCAGATCTGATGGCTCTCCATGTTTGGTTGAAGGTTTTTACATATCATCCATAGAATGTATAATTCGTCTCAAATTTATTAGTAAAGATAGTCCAATTTCTAAAAGGACTATAATAACCCCAAACAGCTTTAACATATAGTACATACATTCCTCTAGATAGTCCTGAAAATCCATTTTGTAGTACCTTTACAATAACCAGTGTAACTATAAAAATGTTGTGTATTTTACTTTATGGGTTATTTGATATATAAATATACCTTTGTATAATCGTAGTCTTCACCACCCCCAGCTCTCCATACTTTCCATGTCTGGTAAAACCACCTTGACGACCAACTACAATAAGGGTGGCTATGAGGAAATGTAGTTTTGTAAGTACTATAAGTATATGCTTTACCATCACCATAACTAACCCTGTAATAGTATGGTCCAGATGTTCCTCCAGATAATCTTACAGTCCAATTTGCATCTCCACAATAAGTACCACTGATATATTGACTATAAGGTGAAACGTCAATTTCTACTGGTATACCTAATGGTCCTTTCTTATCAGCAAACACCATTGAGGGGACTATTAAAAGTCCTATTGTCAACAATGTCACCAGCACAAGCATTATAAATTTATTTATTCTTCTATTCCTTTTCATCTTTTTTTCACCTCCTTTCACTTTCCAAAAGTGTTTATTTTATTAAGAAAATTTTATACAATATATTTACCACCTAAAAAATGTTAATGATCGACTTTTCCTATAGCTTGTAATAGGTGGCTTTTTAATTAAAATAATTATTCGTAAAATAACCTCCTCACATGTTAAGTTATTAAAAACTACTCATTATTTTTAATCAGCTTTTTGTTAATTAGACCTAAATATTTAAAATCATTTATTTTATACCCTCTATATATATAGACAATGATTAATATTGTTTTTTTTCTAAATTTAAAAATTTTTATTTTTTTAAATATCGTATATATATTGATTTAATAAAAACATGACATTTTAACATCCTTGATATTAAGAGGAGCAAAATTGAAAAGATGATTTATACAAAATAATATAGGGTAGAGCATGTGTATTAGATTTAATATAAGTCAGATAGAAAAAGAAGATACAAAATTATTTATGTGGTTTTTAATTTCTTATATATAATTATTATTAATAGAAAATAATATAGAGAAGTAAAATGAATTGTGTTAGTCGGTTTTAACTGAGTTAATAACTTATCCAATTTATTTTTTTAATCAATAGTGATATGAAAAAGATAAAAAAGTAATAATTTTTAAAAAAAATCAACATTTATTTTTGTCTATATATGAAGAGTATTTTTAAATGGGAATAGATAAAGATCTAGAAAATTCAACTATATATAAAGCTAAATTAGGTGACAATAGTGCTTTTGAAGAAATAGTTAAGAAATATCAAAAATCTATAAAAGTTTTTGCATATGCATTTTTTAGAAATATTGATGTAGCTGATGATGTATCTCAAGAGATCTTTATAAAGGTATTTAAAAAATTAAAAAAATTAAGAGATGTTTCTAATTTTAAGAAGTGGTTATTTAAGATAGCAAGAAATACTTGTATTAATTATTATAGAAAATCTAAGAAGCATAAAGATTTATTAGAATTTAATGAATCAATCTCGATTCATAATGAGAATAAAGAGGATAAATTTATATTAAAGGAAGACATAAAGAACTCGTTTTTAAAACTAAGTTCTGTGGAAAGAAAAGCAATAATATTAGTAAGTTTAATTGGATTCTCGTATAAGGAAACTTCAGAGATTCTAAATTGTCCGATAGGAACAGTTGCAAGCAGAGTTTATAGAGCAAATAAAAAATTAATAAAAAATTTATCTTAAAAAAAATAAAATGGAGAATTTTAAAATGAACTGCAAAAAGTTTGAAGAGGATATAACAAGACTTATTTATAATAGTCTACCAGTTTATAAGGAAAAAAGGCTGATGGAACATATAAAAACTTGTCCAGGATGTAAACAAATGTTACAAAAATCTAGTATAGTCAGGAATAGTTTAAGCAAGATAGAATTAGAAGATGAAGAAATATCCATTAAAAAAATAATGTCTCAGATCAAAAAACTTCAGCATGAGAGATTCTCTTACGGATTAAAAGATAAATTTATAAATATTTTAAAAAATAAAAGATGGATTGCTCATGCTATTACAACCCTATTAGTTTTAATTATTTTTGGCTATGTATTAGGATTTTTTAATATTTTTACAAGACCACAAGAATTAAGTGCTCAAGAGATTTTAATAAAATCCCTAAAATTTCCTGAGGAAATTCCTGAAGAAATTAAATCAATTCATAAAAAAGAAACGCATATATCTTATCCACATTATGAGTTTAGTTATAAACAAGAATATAAAATAGAAAGGTGGTTTAAGACTCCAGATAAATACAGATATATTTCAATATGCAGTTATCCCGACGACCCATATGTTGAAGAATATTTTGGAGAAGAGGTTTTTGATGTCATTATATTAGGAAATAAGGATTGGCAATTGCAGCCAGATGGAACATGGATATTGTATAAAAGGAGTGATACATTAGGTTGGTTTAATAATACTAAAGAAAGAATAGAAGAAGTTAGAGAAGATATTTTGAAGTTTCGGGAAGAATCAGAAACAAATCTCATAAAGGAAGATGAAATAGCAGGTAGAGAAGTTTATGTAATTGAATATATATATCGTAGGTACGGGAGAGATACCAGTTTTGTTTTATATATTGATAAGGAGACATTTTTAATATTGGCTAGCAAAAGTTATGATAACAATGAACTTGCTTCTGAAACAATATGTGATCTTATTGAATATAATATTGAAATAGATGACAGTGTATTTAAACAACCACCAGATGATGTAGTTATAGATGCAAAATCATTAGGATTGACGGACTTTGAAGAAACAAATAATATTTATGAAGCTGAGAAAAAAGCTGGTTATAAAATACCAATACTTAAATATATCCCAGAAGGATATAATTTAAGTTTAATAAGAATTTATCCAGAGAGAGGCTACATCAATATTTTTAATCGTTATGGTAAACTTTTAAGAACTGAGGATAGGAAAGATCCTTATAGACGTGTTTCTATATATTATACTTTAAATAAAGAGGAAGGTAATATTACATATTTTGGAGATATCACAATAGAATTTGATAAATTAGTAGGACTTACTGATAATGAATTGTATTCAGTTTTTATGCCTTTAATTGAAAGGTCAAGAAGAGAAGAAATACAAATTAATAAAGAAATAAAGTTTTTTTATAAACCAGAATATAAAAGTAAATATACTAATACTAAGGAGCATCAGGACCTGCAATTTGCATATAATAATATCTGGATAAGAATAGAAGCAACAAGTGACATATCAAAGAATGAATTAATTAAAATAGCAAACTCAATGCTAGGTCAAATTTAAAAATTAAAAGTTTTTAATACTACAGAATAATAATCTCAATAATTTTAATATCAATGATAATTAGCTAAAAAGGGATATGAACCAGCTTATGGAGCTAGACCTCTTGAAAGAGTTATAAAGAAAAACATTCAGGATAAGTTGGCTATGAAACTTCTTTCCGGAGAATTTAATGAGGGAGATTTTATATTAATAGGTACTAAAGGCGATAAGTTAACATTTGAGAGAAAAAAATAATATATAATATAAAGAATTATCAATTTTTATTCAGCTCATTTAGGATTATCAAGTATATTTAAACTATAGGAGTTAATTTAATTCTAATAGTTCATAGATTATAAAATAAGGAAAGAAATTGGCAGTTAGAGATGTTTTATTATTAGGAAATCCAAAATTGTACCAAGTTTGCGACCCAATCAAGAGAGATGAATTGGAACTGTTGAAACCAGCTATCACAGACTTACAAGATACATTATTAGATTTTCGCAAACGCTATAATACTGGTCGAGCAATAGCTGCTCCGCAAATTGGTATCATGAAAAGACTTATCTATATGGAAATAGATAAGTCTCAAGTCTTTATTAATCCAATAATTACAAACAGAAGTAAAAAGATGATAGATCTTTGGGATGATTGCATGAGTTTTCCAGAGCTGCTTGTTTATGTACGTAGGCATACGCAGTGTGATATCAAATTTCTTGATCTTGAATGGAAAGGACATACCATGACCTTGAAGGATGATTTATCGGAGCTATTGCAACATGAATGTGATCATTTGGATGGGATATTAGCTGTAGCGAGAGCTATTGATAGTAAGTCTTTTGCACTTCGATCTCAACGTAAATTCCTCTAATTTCTAGATATTATTTAGGACTTGCAACATATTAAAATAAATTGAAGTGTAGAGCTAAATGAGTTAAACACATATCTTTTAAGAATTAAAAAATTAATTTATATCGGTTTAAATCGAGCCAAGAAATGTCTTAATCTCGGTGGTTCATATATAAATTTATATCCTTTTATATTTTCTCTCCTCTTATAAATATTAATTAACGCATTAGCAACAACATCCATATGAACATTAGTATAAACTCTTCTTGGTATAGCCAGTCTTAAAAGTTCAAGCTTTGGATGGATATTTTTTCCAGTTTTAGGTTCTCTTCCTGCAAGAACTGTTCCTATTTCCACACTTCTTATTCCAGCTTCCAAGTATAGCTCAACTGCTAACGCTTGCCCTGGAAAATTATCTTTAGAGATATGAGGTAAAAATCTACCTACATCAATATATACTGCATGACCACCTATTGGCTGAATGATGGGAATTTGAGCATTAAGAAGTCTATTACCAATATACTCTACCTGTTTTACACGAGTTTCTAAATAGTTCTCATCTAATACTTCTTCAAGACCTTGTGCCATTGCTTCCATATCTCTTCCTGACATACCACCATATGTAATAAAACCCTCAAACAGCACTAACCATGTAGCTCCTTCTATATAGAGTTTCTCATCATTTAGTGCCAAAAAACCACCAATATTAGAAAGTGCATCTTTCTTACCACTAAAAGTGCACCCGTCACTATAGCTCATCATTTCTAATACTATTTCTTTAATGCTCTTATTTTCATAGCCTATCTCTCTATTTTTAATAAAGTAAGCATTTTCAGCAAATCTGCAAGCATCAAGAAAGAATGGGATATCATATTTTTTTGTTAATTCTCTTACTTTCTTAATATTTTCCATTGAAGCAGGTTGTCCACCACCGCTATTACAAGTAATAGTTATCATAACCAGTGGGATTTTGTCTTTTCCTTTGTCTTCTATTAGATTCTTTAATTTATCAATATCAATATTTCCTTTAAATGGATAATTTGATGTTGGATCAAAAGCCTCATCACATACTACATCTACTGGATTTCCCTTTTTGTGCAAGACATGAGCTTTTGTAGTATCAAAATGCATATTGTTCGGGACATAATCTCCCTTTTTTATCATTATTAAAAATAAGATATTCTCAGCAGCTCTTCCCTGATGTGTAGGAAGAACATATTTATATCCCATATTTTTTTTAACCGCATCTTCTAAATGGTGGAAACTACTACTTCCTGTATATGCTTCATCTCCAACCATCATCGCTGACCACTGCCTATCACTCATAGCAGATGTACCGCTATCAGTTAGCAAGTCTATAAATATATCTTTAGAATCAAGATAAAATAGGTTATATCCTATCTTTTTTATAAGATTTTCTCGATATTCTCTCGTAGTTTTTTTTAAAGGTTCTATCATCTTTATTTTGTAATACTCAGCCTGATAGTTGTTATTTTTCATTTATGCTCCCCTTTTTTCAATAAAAGAATATTGAAATCTTAAATTTATGAGAATAATTAAATAAATTAAAAATTATCAAAAGTGCTAACCTAACTTACTAACGATATACATTATTATAGATTATTATATTACTTGCTATTCAAATGAAAAGTATTTTAGTAGCAAATTTAAGAATAAGAATTAATTTTTAGTATAAAATTTGACATAAAATTTTTTTTAAAATATAATTTAGAAACTGAAAATTAAATAAATTGCTTAATTTGTAAGAAGCGGAGGAACCTTTTTTTGGGGTGAATCTTGCGAAAGCAAGTAGGGTTAACATCTTTCGACCCGAACCCGTCAGCTAACTCCGTAAGCATTGAAGGATTGGTGGTAAGGTCACCCATGATTTCAATGGTGACCTTATTTTTTTAAAAGATAATTCCTCCTTATCTTGTGATAGAGCGCTACCCACCAAGCGCTCTATCATTGATTTATATTAATAAATATTTCTCTAATTAATGTTTATCCCTTATTCAGTATTTATATAACCCTTTCTTCCTAATTTTTTATATACATATATTTTTCCTTCGTCTACTCCAGTTTGGTCTAAAGGATTGATATTAAGTAAAGCACCCATAAAAACTGTCTGAATCTCTATCATGAAAATTAATTGTCCAATCGTAAAAGAATTTATCTCAGGCAATTTTATTGTATAGTTTGGTCTATTGCTCTTAACCAGAGCGTGTTCCGTACCCTGTTTTTCTAAGTTGATTAATTGATTAATGCTTTTTCCTCCCAAATATTCAAAGCTATCAAATTCTGGATATAATTTTGGTATATCAATCTGGCTATTATAATTTTCTACCTCAACAAAAACGATTACCTTATCATATTGTCCTTGAACATAAAGTTGTAATTGGGAATGTTGATCTGTGGCACCAAGAGCACTAACTGGGGTGAATCCAGTATTTACAACTTTGTTTTCTAAGGAATATTTTTTTCCTAAGCTTTCAGCCCAGATTTGGCTGAACCAATCAGCAATTCCAATCAGTGAATTTGAATATGGCATAAATACTGTAATATTTTTTTTATTTTTTATATATTCTAAATAAAGCAAAACTGCAGACATATAAGCTGGATTTTTATTGAGTTCAAAAGAAGGATTTTTATCAAACTCAGATAATGAACATAATTTATCCATATAAGCAGCACCTGAGAGAAGTTGATTAATATCTATTCCTGAAACTGCTGCAGATAGTAGGCCTACTGGAGATAGCACTGAATATCTTCCACCAACATTTGGAGGTACTGAAAGTGAAATAATACTTTCTTCTTTAGCCAGTTTTCTCAGATCTCCTCTTTCTGGATCTGTAGTTATGATAATATGCTTTTTCCAATCATCTCCAACAGCACTTTTTAATAAATCCAAAAAGACTAAAAAATTCGCTATTGTTTCACTTGTACTTCCTGATTTTGTAATAACATTAAAAACTGTTTTCTTTAAATCTATAATATCAATAAGTTCCTTAATTAATTTGGGGTCAATATTATCTAAAAAGAAAATCCTTGGACAATCCTCTCTATCTTTTTTGGGTAATAGATTATAAAATTTGTGATTTAAAGCATTATGAAGAGCTATATTTCCCAAGGCTGATCCACCAATACCTAAGACTACAAAGTTATCAAATTTATTTTTAATATCTTCAGAAATATCTAAAATTTCAGAGACCTCTTTATCTTGATAGGGTAATTGATAAAAACCTAATTCACCACTTTTTCTACCATCTAACACTCTTTTATGAGCATTTGCTATTTTTTCTCTTATATTATTTATATCACTATTTGAGACTCCATGTTCACTTCCAATTGAATCTTCCATAACATTCTTAAAATCAAGTTTTATCTCCATTTTCTTTTTCCAATTTTTATCTTCCCACATTTCTTTCATATAAAATCACCTCATATAGGATATAAATCTAAATATTTTTTAATTAGACTAAATGTCTAACACTGTACATATTTTATTATATTTCTTATTAAAAGAAATTGAATTTAGTGAATAGGAAATAATTTGTATAAGAAATATAAAAATACTTGTTTATTATATAATTTTTATAAGGATTTATAAATTTTAGCAAATTTTTATATATAATTTTTTAAATTATTTTTTATCAATAGAGCAGTTTGAATTTTAATTAAAGGTTTTATTGTTGAAAAATATAAGAAAATCCAGTGATGAGAAAATAAAATACCCTTCTCTTTCAGAAACAATAGCAATAAATGAAAGAGTCAGGAAGCAATATGTTCCATTTGATTTAGATGGTGGTATAAATAATAATATATGCTAACATTATGAGAATTTACTATTGTTTTTTAATGCAATTTTAATATTTTTCTATTTTTTATAACAAGGGGGAGATAATAATAAACAGGTTAAGTTATTCAGCAATTTCAACATATAGAGGGTGTCCACTACGATATAAATTTATATATATTGATAAGTTAAAGACACTACCAAAACCGTATTTTTCATTTGGAAGCTCACTTCATAAAGCAACTGAATTTTTTTATTCAGGTATGTTTGCAACACCACCAACTTTGGATGAACTTTTAAACTATTATGAGGAAAATTGGGAATCAGAGGGGTTTAAAAGCAAAGATGATGAGCAAAAACATTTTGAATTAGGTAAAAAGATACTCGAAGAATTCCATAAAATAAATTCCAAGGATTATAAGATTCCCATCGCAGTTGAGTATAAATTTAATGTAGATTTGAAAGGTATAGTTCTAACTGGCATTATAGATAGGGTTGATAAGCTTCCTTCTGGAAGTATAGAAATTATTGATTATAAATCAGGAAAGAGATTACCATCAATTGAAGAGTTGAATAACGATCTCCAGTTATCAATCTATTACATTGCAGCAGAAAAAATATGGGGAATTCTTCCTGAAAAATTAACGATATATCATTTGAGATCTAATAAGACTTTCTCTACTCATAGGAAACCTGACAAGATTAAAGAGACTATAGAAATAATGTTTGATGTATTAAATGATATAGAGAAAAGAAAATTTGAAGCAAAAGAAAGTCCGCTTTGTTCTTTTTGCGATTTTCATCAATTTTGTCCGGAATTTGCTCATAAATATGAGATTGAAGAGTCTCCTCAAATGATTCTCGGAGAGGTAAATATACCTGAGTCTATTAAAGATTATGTTCAAACTAAGGAGAAAATAAAAGAACTTAAATTTAAGGCAAATGAAATTGGGGATGCTATTATAAGATATTGTGAAGATAAAGGATTTAGTAGAGTATATGGTGAAAAATACTCTGTAACAATTTCAAAAGTTGAGAAAAAGGGATACGAAGAAGATGAAGTAAAAAAACTGTTGGAAGATGAAGACTTGTGGCAAAATGTACTCTCCTTTAATCCTAAGAGACTAATAGATCTTCTTGAGGATCCAAATTTAAGTTATGAATTAAAGAAGAAATTAAAAGATTTAGAGAAAGTGATATCTACATATAATCAATTGAGGTATAAAGAGGTAGAGAAAGAAAAGTAGAAATAAGAATAGATATATAAATAGAAATAAAAAAGATACAGATAAAAAAAGAATAAAAATAGATAGAAATAAAAGATTTGAGTGATATATAAATAATAATAAACCAGAATGGAAAGAAAAGAAAAAAATTAAGGAGTTAAAATGGTTGAAATTAATTTATCAGAAGAAGTGATGGTTAAAATCAAACAAAAGATTGGTTATCAAGCAACATTTAATGTTCCAGATATTTTTGCAGCCATTGATTTTGCTGATCAGAATAGTTTTAAAGCTGTTGAAATTAATCTCAGTATCCCAGTTTTTTATCCTGAAAAGTACAAAAAGAAAGAGAGAGAAAAGATTGCAAGATATTTAAAAGATAAAGGTATTACTCTTTTAATACATGCTCCAGAAGAAGCATCAATCTTTTCTTTTCAAGATGAAGTGAGAAAAAACTCAATAAAGATTTTAAAAAGAGTAATTGATTTTGGTTATGATATTGGTGCTAAAACAATAACTTTCCACTTAGGATTTGATGTACTAATAAGTTCTAATGGGAAGATATTGGGTATACGAGAACTTTTTCCACATCAGTTTAAAAAGAACCTTACAGAAAGTTTATCCATTCTTTTGAGTTATTCAAAAGGGAAAATAGATTTATCATTAGAAAATGTTGGAAGTTTTGGTGAACCTGAGACTAAAGAGATTATTAAAAACTTTTTAGAAAATGAAAATCTTTTTTTAACATGGGATTTAGGTCACAATAATTTGAAGTACAAACCTCACCAAAAACAAGATGAATTTTTTATGAAGTATTTAAATAAAATAAAGTGTTGTCACCTTCATGATAATCATGGGGACAGAGATGAACATTTACCTATCGGTGAAGGTGAGATAGACTTCAATTATTACCTACCAATACTGGTAAATTTAGATGCTTATTTAATATTTGAGGTAAGACCCAAGGAGCTTGCATTAATCTGTCTTAAAAACTTAAAAATTTAATTTTTGAGTATTTATTGTGGGTAGCGATAGTGACCAGAGATGGTTTTTTCAGTTAACCAATTAAGCTCTGATACATATCCAGGTGGGTCAGCACTGGTTATTACATAAGGAATTCCATCTCCTGTTAGTTTGTCAGATATTATCCCTACTGTATCAGACAATTCATCTCCAATTTCTAATTCAAAAAATACTATATCACCCGGCATCCACTGATTCATAATCTCACTATTTGTTGGATCAATTTCAGTTGTTAAAGTTTTACCAAATTTTTTAAAAAAGGCTTCTTGATGAGGAATTCTTCTGAAGTCTATATTCTTATCAATAATCTTGTTTTGATATCTATCAAAAGGATAATCACTTTTAGCGATAAGCATATCCTCATATATGAGTTCTCTGATATCATATCCCGCTACTTTTAATGCTCTTGCTACAACATCTGTGGCAATTCCCTCATTTTCTGGAGGATATCCTTCATTATAGTATTCAAACTTATTTTCAATAAATTCCTCACATTGTTGTTTAGCATTTTCTAATATTTTTCTCTGTGTGGCAGGGATTTCTAACTTCTCAGTTTCAATAACTGGTTGAGCTGGCTCTGAAACTATTTTTTTTATTTCCTCAACATATTTCCCTTCTGTGGTTTCTTCAGATTCCTTAGTAGATGGTTCTATATCTTTTACTGTCATTTCAACTTTTTCTAAAGAAATAAGTTCTTCTGATTCCTTCTTGGGAAATCTTACAAATTCAAGACCTTTTCCAACATTTTGTGTATCATAAAATAGGGTAATAAAAGCAATCTGTATAATTACTAAAAATATAATGAGTGGGACAAGTTTTAGTTTAGGAATGTTTTTCAAAATTATACTCCAAAGAATCTCTTAAAAATTTATTATTTGAACTTACCTTTTATTTTAAATTTAATATTTTATTTTTTAAATTTGACTTTCTTATTCTATCATAAATGTATACTATACACGAGATAGGTTTACAGTTTGCTCTTTTAAAAAATAAAAGTCATGAAAACAATTTTGGTATAAAATTAAGCTTTAGATATCACTGTTTTGTTATAAAGATTAAAAGAATTTAATTTTATGGTACTTCTTAAAATTTAGTAGCAGGTGTTTCTTAAAGTTAAGATCACTTCCCTCTCCCTTAATGGGAGAAGGATATTAAGATCACCATCTTCTCTCTCAATGGGAGAAGGATAGGGAGAGGGTGTAAAATTTGATAATTTAAATATTTCCCCCTCCCCAAAAATCCCCTCCCACAAGGGGAGGGGAGTACAGATGTAGATAACTACACTTTTTAGAAAAGAGCTATTTTTATTAATAATCGGGATGTAGCGCAGCTTGGTTTAGCGCGCAGCGTTCGGGACGCTGAGGTCCGGGGTTCAAATCCCCGCATCCCGACCATAATTGAAAAATTGAAATAAGATTCAAATTTCTTAAAGAGTATTATTAAAATAAAACTGATATTAATAAATAAAATCATATTTAATTGATAATATAATTAATGGTGGGACTGTGTTATATTTTCAAAAAAATTTCAGTGTTTAAAGTTATTGAGAACCGTCAAGAAAACCTCAATGCTTGCGTCGGGGATGAATTGACTATTAATAAAAATCGTTTAATTATAAATCTTTTAAGAACCTCATTATAATCAAGGAGGAATGATGGTTAGTAATCAAAGTACAAATGAACCAAAAGGAAGATCAAAATTTTTACAAGGTTGCTTAATAACAGTTGGGATATTTTTACTTTTAGCATTTGGATTTATAGCTGGGATTGTGGCAACTACAGGCTATATTTCAATTACTAATAATGTTTCGCCAATTGACCTTTTAAAACCAGGAAGGTTATGGGAGGAATACTTTTATAGGGAGAAGGAACCACAAGGAGGATTACCAGAAACTTTACCTGAAGAATATAGAGCAATTCCTGATAAGGTAAAGAAAATGAAAGGAATATGGTTATCCCATTGGCCATATGATTTTTCACCAGGTTATTGGTCTGAGGGAGAACATAGTATAAAAATTAAATGGGTTTTTCCAGATTGGTATGATTTTGATAAAATTTCCGAAGAAGAAGAAATTGATAAGGAAATAAAAAAACAACTCAAAAACACTTCTCCTCCAACATATGAAACCATAATTAATTTCAAAGTCGACCCCGAAGCTAAAAAACACAAAGGTAATGTACTCTTTAATATTGATGGATTATATACTTCTGCAGGAAAAAAAATTGAGAATAAAACTATAAATCCTGAAGATAAAACAATTTTTTTGATTGGTTGGATAACAGATTATAAGATGGATTACGAGGAAGCAGTGAAATTTTATGATGCTTGTATAGTGGAAATGAGTATAGATGATGAAGTGATAATTAAGCTGGAACACACACCTATATTACCACATCAGGAAACCTCAGGTAGTTATACTTATTTATAAATAAAATAGATAGTGTTATTTTAAAATATTATTTTTATTAACAAAAATGGAGGTGTTTTTTGGAAAAAGATAGAACCATTGCTGAGCCATGGAGGATAAAAGTTGTGGAGCCCATTAAAGTTACAACAAAAGAGTACAGAAAGGAAGCTATTAAAGAAGCAGGATATAATACTTTCTTGTTAAAATCAAAGGATGTATTTATAGATCTATTAACAGATAGTGGAACTTCAGCTATGAGTGACAATCAGTGGGCAGGTATGATGTTGGGGGATGAAGCTTATTCTGGGAGCAAGAATTTTTATAATCTTGAAAAAGCAGTTCAGGAGATATATGGTTACAAATATGTTCTACCTACTCATCAGGGAAGAGGTGCTGAACATATAATTTCTCAAATAACTATAAAACAAGGTGATTTTGTTCCAGGGAATATGTATTTTACTACTACTAGAGAACATCAGGAGAGAGCAGGTGGAATCTTTGTGGATGTTATTATAGATGAAGCTTATGATACACATTCCGAGCACCCGTTTAAAGGAAATATTGACTTAAAAAAGTTGCAAAGTTTAATTGATAGAGTTGGAGCTGAGAGAATTCCTTATGTTAGTTTCGAGATGAATGTGAATATGGCTGGGGGTCAGCCCTTTTCTATGGAAAATGCAAAGAAGGTGAGTGAGTTATGTCATAAGTATGAAATTAATATTTTTTTTGATGCAACAAGATGTGTGGAAAATGCATATTTTATTCAGCAGAGAGAGAAAGGCTACCATTATAAAAGTATAAAAGAGATATTAAAAGAGATGATGAGCCTTGGTGATGGTTGTACAATGAGTTCAAAGAAAGATGGATTAGTAAATATCGGTGGATTTTTAGCATTAAATGATTATGACTTATTTGTAAAAGGAATGGCTTTATTACCTGTATTTGAGGGATTTCCTACTTATGGGGGTTTGGCTGGAAGAGATTTAGAAGCTGTTGCGAGAGGAATATATGAGTCGGTCGAGGATGATTATATTTCTGCAAGAGTCAGGCAAGTTGAATATTTGGGAAATAAAATAAAAGATTCTGGTGTACCTATTGTTACACCAATTGGTGGACATGCAGTATATCTTGATGCTAAAAGGTTTCTTTCACATATTCCCCAATATGAATTTCCAGCACAGAGACTTGCTGCTGAAATCTATGTAGATTCAGGTGTAAGGAGTATGGAAAGGGGAATTGTTTCTGCGGGAAGGGATAGAAAGACGGGGGATCATAAGTATCCCAAACTTGAGCTTGTTAGATTAACTATACCTCGTAGAGTATATACAAATCTTCATATGGATGTAGTTGCTGAATCTGTTGTTGAGGTTTGTAGTTACAGAGATAAGTTAACAGGACTAAAAATGGTTTATGAACCAGCACAGCTTAGATTCTTCACAGCACGCTTTGAACTTTTGTAAGATATTTTAAAGTTAAATAATATCATTAAAATAAAGTCTGAGGAAAATTGATATTTTTTTCCTCAGATTTTTTATTTTAAAAATATATATTTTAATACTTTACTTTAGGATAGAATTGTGCTAATATATACATAAGTATATTTACACATATAAACATTTATATTAATGTATTATTATAATTAATGTATGTAGATTATTTAACTCATGAGATGGGAAGGTCTCCTAATAAAAGCTGAAGATGAAAGGTAATTCAAATTTTATGAATGATAAAATCGAAAACAAAAAATTAAAGAAATTAAGAAGATCAAGAAGTTCAAATTTTTATTTAGCAATCTCCTCATTAATTTTGATAATCTTTGGATTTTTCATTTTTAGATATATTTCATATTTAAAAGGAGAGATTCTAAAAGAAAGTGATTTCTTACAGGTCTGTATTATGAAAGAAGAGATTCCATCACACACTCTAATTAGTGAAGAGATGATAATGCTAATTGAAATGCCAAGAAGATATCTGTTAAATAATGCAGTATTGGATAAAAATTTAGTTTTGGGAAGTATTACAAAGTATCCTCTTTATGAAGGTGAGCAGATCTTGAGTTCAAAGATCAGTAAAAATACTGAAGATTTAATGTCTTTACCTGAAAATATTCCAGCTGATAAAAGAGTAATAACTCTTCCACTCGATAGCCAAAGTATGATCCCACCTACAATAAAACCTGGAGATAAAGTTGATGTGATAGCCAATTTTCATGTAGATATTGATACATATGAAAATACACTGTCTAATACTAGATTAATTGCTCCAGCAAGAACTGTTCTGTCAGTTAAAAGTGGTTTTTTAACGGATAATGAGTTGAGAGAAAAGAAAGGTGAGAAAGAAGGTAGCTTAGATCTTGATTTTTTAGATGCAAATATTTCTAATTCTGAAAGGTGGATAACTCTGTTGGTTCAATCAGAGGAGGTTATTGAAATAGCCCGTGCAATGGCAAATGGAAGATTATTTTTTTCTTTATGTCCTTCTAATAATGATGAATCAGAGTTTTATGGAAATTAATGTTTTACTAAAGATTTCTAACAAATTTCAAAAATTATTATGAAAAAAAATAATTGTTTACCTTCAGAAATAAATACTCTTACAAATGGTTTTGAAAAGATTTTTTTACCAAATAATAAAAATGAATTAATTAAAAAGAATTCTATCAAAAAACAGGAAGAAATAAATAAAGTAGAGATAGAGGAAGAAGTAGGAAGGGAAGAAGAAAGAAATTATCTTACATATGAGTCAATAAATTTAGATGAATATAATATTGTTAATGAGGAAGTTAGAGGCAAAGTAGTGGGTTTAATAGGTTCGAAGGGCGGAGTGGGAACTACATTTATTGCAAGTCATCTTGCAGTGCTTTGTTTAAAGAAAGAATATAACAGTAAGGTTGTTTTAGTTGATCTTAATTTGGGAAATGGTGACATAAGAACTGTTTTTATTCAAACTGAGCCAGTTAAAGATTTCGGTGATTTAAGTTCAATTTTGGATGAATTAAGTGATATCTCTGTTAAAAATGTGGTTGAAGATACTAATAATGAGATATCAGCTATTTTTTCTCCAAATGATTTTAAAAAAGTTGAAGAATTTCAAGAAGATGATATTAAACAAATAATAGATATATTAAGAAGTTCATATGAATATATATTTCTGGATATACCTAATAACTTGAACTTAAATTCTACAAAAGCTGGTATTAATTCTTCAGATGAGCTGATAATAGTTACACTTCCCCAATTTCTTTCAATAAGAAGATGCGATTGTCTACTAAAAGAAATTACTTCCTTTAAAAAGGGAGCAAATATTCATCTTGTTATAAATAGATATGATAGCTTTTCTGCAATTCCTTTAAAACATATAGAGCAGTTTTTAGAAATTCCAATTTCTCAGGTGATACCCGAGGATTTAACACTGGGAATGATGTTTGATCAAAAAGGTACATTATTATGTGATAGAAAAAATTTATCTGTGATTAGTTCTATTAATAAACTTGTTTATATAATTTCTGATTCTAAAAATTTAAAGGTTAAAGAGGATTAGTAATGATCGCTGCAGTGAGAAATTCTCTAATTTCTGAAAAGAATTTCTTTAAAAAGAGTGACGAAAGTATCGTAAATTCTCAGCCAGATTTATCTGAAATAAGAAATCAGATTCAAATAAAGTTGCTTGAGAAATTAGACTCTTCACTCTTTAATATACCCGATTTCGAAAATAAAAGAGAAAGACTTATTAAGGAGATCATAAATCTTTTCAAGGAAGAGAAAATAATATTATCCAGAACACAAATGAATAACTTAATAGAGGATTTAATTAACTCTATTTTGGGTTTGGGTAGATTAGAGCCGTTGATCAATGATGGTGAAATATCAGAAATTATGGTAAATGGGGAAAATTATATCTATATAGAAAGAGATGGACATATCTATCAAACTAAAATCAAATTATCAAGTGAAGAGCAGCTCTACCATTTAATTGATAAGATAATATCTCCATTGGGTTTAAGAGTTGATGAAAGTTCCCCTATGGTTGATGCTCGTTTACCAGATGGATCAAGAATAAATGTTATTATTCCACCTCTTTCCTTGGTAGGTCCAATAATAACTATAAGGAAATTTATTCTGAAATTATTTTCATTGGATCAACTGGTAAAAATCGGGACTTTAAGTAATGAAATGGTGAAATTTCTAAAGTCAGTTATTATGGGAAGATGTAATATCATAATTTCAGGTGGAACTGGAAGTGGTAAAACCACTTTCCTAAATGCTCTTTCTACAGTTATTCCATCAGATGAAAGGCTGGTAACTATTGAAGATGCAGCAGAACTGAAGTTAGCACAACCGCATGTAATTTCTTTGGAAAGCAGACCCCCAAATATTGAAGGAAAAGGTGAGATCACCATAAGAGATTTGGTTAGAAACGCCTTAAGAATGAGACCTGATAGAATAATAATTGGCGAAGTTAGGGGTAAAGAGGCACTTGATATGCTTCAAGCTATGAATACTGGACATGATGGCTCTCTTACAACTGTTCACGCAAATTCTCCAGAAGATCTCATTTCTCGTTTAGAAACAATAACATTAATGTCTGATGTAAACCTATCAACGAAATCGGTTAAGAGAATGATCATAGCAGCCTTAGATTTAATAATACATATGGAGAGATTTCCTGATGGTAAAAGAAGAGTAACTAAGATAAGTGAGATACTGCTTGAAAAGGAAGATGTAAAAGTTAAGGATATCTTCGTTTTCAAACAGGAGGGAGTGGATTCTGATGGTGAGGTATTAGGAAACTTCTACTATACAGGTAATATGCCAAATTTTTATAATAAACTGCTTTCACAAGGTATTAAGTTAAAAATGCATTGATTTTTAAAATTCCTTTATGGTAAGTCATTATGAATTTATTTATAAATACTAAATTTTTAAAATTACAAAAACCTCAATTTGTTAATAGTTTATATAACTTCTTCAAGCAGTGCTATGAAAGATTTGCTCAGAAATTTGAAATAGATCTTTCAGCTAAAAAGCTTTTATTAGTAGTATTAACTGGAATTTTTATTTTGGGTTTATTAATTTATCTGTTTTCTGAAAATCTTCTTATTTCTACTATCTTTTCGCCATTTGGCATTTTTATATTTGTTCCCATTAATGATTTATTAAAAAGAAAAAGAAGAAATCTTATCGAAAACCAGATTTTAGAATTTTTATCTTTATTAAATATTACCTTAAGAGCAGGACTTACTATAAGAAATGGGCTTGAGATATGTAGTAAAAAGATAAAGTCACCATTAGGTGAGGAACTTAAAAAAGTGATAAATGAAATAAATATAGATATTGACATATCGAAATCACTTCATAATATGGCAAGTAGAATTAAAATACCAGAGATAGATTTGATTGTTTCAGCAATAGAAATAACGGGAAGGGTTGGAGGCGATGTCACTGAAATATTTAGCTCTTTAATAAATATAATAAGAGAAAGACAAAATCTAAAAGAGGAAATAAGAGTCTTTACAACGCAAGGTCGTCTTTCTGGAAACATAATCTCCTTTCTTCCATTGGGATATTTCGTATTATTTTACATTTTTGAAAGTGAACATGTTAAGTTAGTTTTTTCAAAAACATTGGGTGTGACAATTGTTTTAACGGGCTTGTTGCTAAATCTAATTGGTTATTTAATTATAAGAGGAATAACAAAGCCAGGAATCAATTATTCAAGATACAAGGAAAGAGAAAATAATAAAATTTTAAAAAAATTTCAATCACTGTTCAAAGAAATTATTGAAATATTAAAGAGACATAAGCTAATTAGATTATTTTTTAAATCTAAAAATTTTAAAAATTTTTTAATTTTCTATAACGATTCTTATAAAAATTTTGATGAAGACTTATTAGAAAAAATAATTTCTATGAAAATAGTATTTGTAGTATTAGCAATAATTATCTCCATCATCTATAGTAATTCAATTAAATCCTTTACCCTGTTTTTAGTTGTCATTAGTATACTTTTCTTTTTTATACCAGATTTTTATATTAGGAAAAAGGTAGTAAGAGAGAGTGTTTTAATAGATCGAGATTTGCCAAATGTGATTGATGAACTAAATTTAAGTTGTAAAGCAGGATTGAATTTAAGGAAAGCACTATATCTGGTTACAAATAATACAGTTGGTTTGTTGGGTAAAGAATTAAGGAATCTGGTAAGGAATTTGAAATTGGGCAAACCTAAACAGGAAGCTTTTAATGAACTGATTGGTAGAACAGAAAGCAGTGAATTAAAAAGTTTTATTTCAGCTTTAATACAGGGAGAAATATTTGGTGTTCCCGTATCTGAGATTTTAGAAAATCAAGCAAAGGATTGTAGACTTAGAGTTCATAAGAGGGAAGAACAAAGGGCTAGAAAAATTCCTATTTTGATCCTTTTTCCACTAATATTTTTTATACTTCCAGGATTTTTGACTATCGCAGTGGGAACATTTATTTTTTCAATTTTAAATATTTAATCTAAAAGAGCAATAATTATTTAAGAGTCAATAATTATAAGAAAGGGGAAAGCAAATGAAAGTAATACTAAAGAGAGTAAAAATGGAGAAAGGGCAAAGTACTATTGAATATGCCTTAATTATTGCAGTTGCCTTTGTTCTTGTTGGAATACTTCTCAAAATAGCAAGTCCTAAATTTTCAGAATACCTGAATGCAATTTTTTCAAAATTAATGTCCTTTATATAAAAGTTCCTTTGTGTAAAATTAAATTTTTATTCGCTATTAAGTAAGTCTGTTAATAGAGAGGAGGACAGCTTTCACCATTTCTTATTGAAATGGTTAATAGCCATATTTTTGAGATGAAGTATAAATTTTCATTACTCAGGAAAGAGGATGGTCAATCAGCAACTGAATTTGCTCTGGTCTTACCAATTATACTGATAGTAATTTTAGTGATTGTTCAATCAGGAATCATAGTAAATGCTCAACTTGTTATTACTCATGCTGCGAGGGAAGGGGTAAGGGATGGTTCAGTTACAAATAATAATTCAAAGATTATAAACTCAATAAGAAATTCAACAAGAACTCTTGATCATGATATGTTAAATATATCTATTGATCCCTCATCAGGTAGAAAAATTGGAGATTATTTGACTGTATCGATTGAATATAAACCCCCAATTGTTATTCCTATAATAAAATCATTTTTT
This sequence comes from Candidatus Humimicrobiia bacterium, assembly GCA_049647085.1. GTDB lineage: Bacteria > Actinomycetota > Humimicrobiia > JAHJRV01 > JAHJRV01 > JAHJRV01. Next base: position 155,858 of record JBARXA010000010.1, read on the forward strand.
CCTAGTAATATTCGTTTAAGATCATCAGCGACAATGAGGATTGAAAAAGAGTAATAAATGGGGTCAGGTCTTGACATGAGACATATTGTCATTGCGAGGGACAAAGTCCCGAAGCAATCTCATTAAAAAATAAAATTAAATAAAATTAAATAAAATGGAAATTCTTAATAATGGTCTTATAATTAAACTTAGAAAATTTATAAAAAAGTTCAACTTTCAAAAAGGTAATGTAACTATTCTAAGTATAACAATCACTATAGTTCTAATAGTATTTACTCCATTTATTATAGATGTTGCAATTCTTTTTAAGACTAGAGCAGATGCAAAATCAGCTTCAGATGCAGCCTCTTTAGCCGCAGCTCAAGAGATTCTATTTTTAGAAGATGGTGAGAATGTAGCAAAAGCTATAGCTGAAAAAAATAATGCTAAGTTGGTATCATATTTTGTTAATAATAACGAAGTTACAGTAACAACCTCTAAAATTGCAACTTTTATATTTATTGATAATTTCATAAAAGATTCTATAGAAATAAAAGCTACCTCCAGTTCTGAGGTAAAATTTCCTTGGGGTGAGTAATAAATAAATATTTAAAAATAAACTTAACGTTTTATTTTAGTAATTGTTTTCAAAATTTTATTATTGTAACAACAATTTGTAAGAATTTAATTAAAATTATAAAATAATTAGTTTATAATTTAAGATACAAAGTTTTTATAAAAAAATTTTATATCGAAGATTTCATGGTATAATTTTCACTTATTTGTAAGAATCTTATCCCTTTTAGGGATAATTTTGTCCAAAGGAGGTAATTTGTGAGGAGATATGAGATGATGATGATTACTGATTCTACTCTTGGTGAAAAAGAACAAGAAGATCTAGTTTCCAAAGTCAAGGATATAATATCAAAATATGATGCTGAATTATATAGCATTGATAAGTGGGGAGAGAAAAAATTAGCTTATTCAATAAAAGGTTATGATATAGGAACATATTATGTTTTATTTTTTTCAGGTTCAAATGAATTAATTGAAGAATTAAAAAGGGTATTAAAAATAACAGAAGGAATAATAAGATTTAGAATTTTTAGAAGAGAAGATTTAGAGAAAGTAGAGTAAAAGATTATTATTAATAATAATTACCAAGGTCCAAAATAAAAAGTATTACTTTATAAAAATTTATAATAAAATTTAGTGTGATATTTTAAATATTTAAGAGAGGGAAAAGATGGCAAGTATAAATAATATAACGATATTAGGTAACTTAACCAGAGATCCAGAATTAAGATTCACTCCAAGTGGAAGTCCTGTAGCAAATTTTGGAATTGCAGTGAGTAGGAAATGGCAAAATAGCATAGGAGAGTGGCAGGAAGATGTAAGTTATGTTGACGTAGTTGCGTGGACAAGTTTAGCTGAAAATTGTGCTGAATCTTTGAAAAAGGGGGATAGGATAATTGTAAATGGAAGGCTTCAGATGAGTACCTGGGAGACTCAGGATGGTCAAACACGAAATAAGATTAAGGTTGTAGCCAGAGTTATAGGACCAAGTCTTGAGTGGGCAACTGCTTCAATTACCAAAAATATAAAAGCCCAAAAAGTATCCTCAGAGCTACTTGAAGGGGAATCGGGAGAAACAAATGATATACCATTTTAACAGAGGAGGTATTAGTGCGTGAGAGAAGAAGTGCAAAGAGAACAGATTATCCAATTAAGCGGAGAAAAAGATACTGTTTTTTCTGCAAGAATAAAATTGAATATATTGATTACAAAGAGATTGGTTTAATCAGAAGATTTATTTCTGATAAGGGCAAAATAAGACCTCGAAGAATTACTGGGGTTTGTGTTCAACATCAATCTGATTTAGCAAGAGCTATTAAAAGAGCAAGAGAACTTGCATTAATGGGGTATATTTCAAAGGTTTAATAGGAGATAGATTTGAAGATTATTCTTAAGGAAACAATAGAGAATTTAGGAAGAGCTGGTAATATTGTAGATGTAAAAGATGGATTTGCCAGAAACTATTTAATTCCTAAAAAATTGGCAGTTAAAGCTACTGAGGGAAATATTAAACATATAAAAGTTATAAAAAAGAAGGGTGTGGAGAAGGAAGCGAAAGATAGAGCTCATGCCAAGGAACAAGCTGAGATCTTAAATAATCTCATTCTCACAATATCTAAGAAAGTTGGAGAAGAAGGAAAACTTTTTGGATCGGTAACAGAAAGAGATATATTTGAAAAGATTCAGGATGAAACTGAAATAGCTATAGACAAAAGAAGAATAATTTTAAAAGAAAGTATCAAATATATCGGGGAATATGTGGTTGATATTCGACTTTATCCTGAAGTGGAGGCTCATGTAAAAATAAGGGTAGTAGATGAAACTGGAAGAGAGTGGTTAGAGCTCGAGCCATGGAGAAAGGAAATAGAAGAAGAGAAAATGGAAGAGAAGAAAGAGGCAGAGGAGAAGGAGAAGATAAAAAAAGAAGAGGATAAATAAAATTCAAAGATAATTAAATTAGAAAAATGTTTAATTTTAATATAAAAAACTCCTTTTAAAATATTTTTAACATTTGAAAATAATAGGTTAAAAATGGCAAGAAAAAATTCAAAAAGTTCACTCGATTTAACAAGGCTTAATAGAATTCCACCACATAATATTGAAGCAGAAGAATCAATCCTTGGTGCAATGATGATATCTCAAGATGCAATTGCAATTGGTGGAGAAATATTAGATGATGACGACTTTTACAGAGATAACCACAAAAAGATATATAGTGCGATAAAGAATGTTTATGTTAGAGGAGAAGCAGCAGATCCAATAACTATTACTGAAGAATTAAAAAGAATGAATATCTTGGAGGATGTGGGTGGAAAAGCTTACATTCATACACTAATAAGTAATGTACCATTAGCAGCAAATGCAAAACATTATGCAACCATTATAGCGCAAAATGCTACTTTAAGAAGACTCATTGAAGCAGCGACAAAGATTGCTGCTATGGGCTATGAGGTTCCAGAGAGTATAGAAAAGACAGTTGATACCGCAGAACAGATAATTTTTGATGTATCAAAGAGGAAAATTAAAGGAGACTTTACAATCTTAAAAGATCTTCTAAAAGAAGGATTTGAGCAGATCGAAAAGCTTCATGGAATGGGAACTCAAATAACTGGACTTTCAACTGGATTTAAAGACCTTGATAGATTAACATCTGGACTCCAACCATCTGATTTAATTATAGTTGCTGGAAGACCATCGATGGGAAAGACATCACTTGTTTTAGGAATAGCTCAATATGTTGGACTACAATTGAAAAAACCAGTAGCCATATTCTCTTTAGAAATGGCTTGTCATCAACTTTCCCGAAGGATTATGTGTTCGGAAGCAGAGATCGATGCAACCAGACTTAAGACTGGAAGACTTAAAGAAGATGACTGGCCCAGGTTGGCAAAAGTTGTAGGTGAGTTAGCAGAAGCCCCTATTTTTATTGATGACACAGCATCAATAAATATGATGGAGTTAAGAACTAAGACAAGAAGACTTATAACTCAACAAAATATTGCCTTGATAGTTGTTGATTATATACAATTAATGACTGGACCTTTTGGTCTTCAAAATAGGCAACAAGAGGTCTCCGAAATATCCAGGTCTTTAAAAATTTTGGGTAGAGAATTTAATGTTCCTGTGGTTGCAGTTTCACAACTTTCACGCGCATGTGAATTAAGACAGAATAAAAGACCTCAACTTGCGGATTTAAGGGAGTCTGGAGCAATAGAACAGGATGCTGACTTAGTAATCTTTATTTATAGAGATGAGCTTTATAATTCGGATACTGAGAATGCTGGAATTGCAGAGATAATAATTAGAAAACATAGAAATGGTCCAACCGGTGATATTAAGCTTACTTTTAGACCTCAATTTACAAAATTTGCTGATTATACTGAAGAATACAAAGAACTTTCGTAAATACTCTAATGTTTGTTACCACATTAAAAATTATAGATAACCTTCGTAAAATTACGCTCAAATCTTCCAAGGGTAATTATTTTTTATTTTTCTATTTTCACCTGAATGATATAAAATAAGATGTGGTGAAAAATGAAAATTATTCTTATTAAAAGGAGATAGATTGGCAAAAATATATGATGTGATTATTGTTGGTGGAGGACCTTCTGGTATTTTTTCAGCGATTGAGTTGACAAAAAATAACGATTTAGATGTTCTACTTTTAGAAAAGGGAAAAGATCTTAAAGAAAGGGATTGTCCAGGAAAAGGCAAAAAATGCTTAAAGTGTAAATTGTGCGCCATTACTAGTGGTTGGGGAGGAGCAGGAGCTTTTAGTGATGGAAAGTTAAATCTATCTACGAAAATAGGTGGATGGTTAAGTGAGTATATTTCTGAAAAGGAATTCTCAGAATTAATAGAATATATTGATGACATATATTTAGAATTTGGAGCTCCTAACGACGATATTTGTTTGGATGAAGATAGAGTTAAGGCTTTGAAAGATAAAGCTAAAAGATCTGGTTTGTTATATATTCCTACACCAATAAGACATTTAGGTACGGATAAGTGTGCTCATGTTTTAGAGAGAATGAGATCTTATATAAGTTCCAAGGTAGAAGTATTGACTGAAAGTGAAGTTGTAAAAGTTTTAACATCTGATAACAAGGTTGATGGCGTAGTGCTTGCTAATGGAACTAGGTATTTATGCAAAAATCTAATTTTATCACCAGGTAGAGAAGGCTCAGACTGGTTAATGAAAGAGGTGAAAAGGTTAAAGCTAAAAGTAGAAAATAATGCGGTAGATATTGGATTGAGGGTGGAGGTGCCAGCATATGTTATGAAACCAGTTACAGATTACTTTCATGAATCAAAATTAATATATTACTCAAAACAGTTTGAGGATCAGGTTAGAACATTCTGTATGAATCCATATGGTGTTGTTTCTACTGAAAAATATGGAGATGTAATAACTGTAAATGGTCATAGTTATGCGAAAGATAAGACAGATAATACAAATTTTGCTTTACTTGTATCCACCAATTTTACAGAACCATTTAAAGAACCCATAGCATATGGAAAATATATTGCGAGATTAGCAAATCTACTTGGTGGTGGAACTATTATTCAGAGATTGGGTGATTTGAAAAAGGGAAGAAGGTCTACTATGGTTAGAATAAAAGGAAGTAAAGTAATACCAACTCTAAAAGAAGCAACACCTGGCGATTTAAGTTTTGTACTTCCGTATAGATATCTTTCAGATATATTAGAGATGTTAAGTGCACTAAATGATATAGTTCCAGGAGTGGAAGCAAGAGATACTCTTCTTTATGGAATCGAAACCAAATTTTACTCGTGTAGACTTTATCTATCTCCAAATTTAGAAACAGAGATAAAAAATATGTATGCAATTGGAGATGGAGCTGGGATCAGTAGAGGTTTAGTACATGCATCTGTTTCGGGAGTTATAACTGCTAGAGATGTTTTAAAAAAACAAAAAATATTAAATTCTAATTAAAGAATTAAATAAGAAATTAGTTTGCTTTTAACATTTAAAACATTTATCCAAAACTTATTATTAGGTAAGTATTAAAAAATAAAGGGGATATAATTTGCCAGGTATTGTAGTAATTGGAACTCAATGGGGTGATGAAGGAAAGGGTAAAATCATAGATTATCTTTCTAAAGATGCTGATGTAGTTGTTAGATTTCAGGGTGGAAATAACGCTGGTCATACCGTAGTAACAAAAGGGCAAAAATTTCAATTTCATCTTATACCTTCAGGAATATTAAATCCAGATATTACAAATGTTATTGGTAATGGTGTTGTTGTAGATTTAGAAGTATTAATTGATGAAATTGATGATTTGCATAGTAAAGGAATTATTACTACAAACTTGAAAATTAGCCCAAATTCTCATCTTGTGATGCCTTATCATAGAATTTTAGATGAAGCAAGAGAAAATCTATTAGGTAATATGAAAATTGGAACAACAAAAAGAGGAATTGGACCATCTTATTCTGATAAAGCTTCTCGCTCTGGAATAAGAATGCAGGATTTATTAAATATAAAAGTATTTAACAAAAAACTTGAATTTGTATTAAAGGAAAAGAATGCTATTTTAACTAAAATCTATAATCTCCAGCCACTGGATTTTAATGATATATTGGAGAAATTCAAATATTTATCAAAAAAAATAGGCGATTATGTTTTAGATACATCAAAATTAATAAATGATGCTCTTGATGAAGACAAAAAAGTATTATTTGAAGGAGCACAGGGAACTTTTTTAGACATAGATCATGGTACTTATCCCTTTGTGACTTCATCATCAACAGTTGCAGCTACCGCATGTATCGGTTCTGGTATTGGACCAACAAGAATTGATAAGATTATAGGAGTAACTAAAGCTTACACAACCAGAGTTGGTCAAGGGCCTTTCCCAACAGAGATAAAGGGGAAATTAGGAACTATGTTGAGGGAGAAAGGTTCTGAATATGGAGCTACAACAGGAAGACCTCGAAGGTGTGGATGGCTTGATACAGTTTTACTTAAATATGCAAGTAGAATTAATAGTATTACATTCCTTGCTCTTACAAAATTAGACGTGCTTTCATTTTTAAATAATATAAAAATCTGTAATAGCTACTCTTATAATGATAAATATTATAAGGAGCTTCCCTATAATCAAAACATTTTCCAAAATGTGAACCCTTTATATGAGAATTTTTTGGGGTGGGAAGAGGAGATATCAGAAGTAAGAAATTTTAATGATTTACCGAAAGAAGCAAAGAAATATATAAAGAGAATAGAGGATGAAGTAAAAGTTCCTATAAGATTAGTATCTGTTGGTCCGGAAAGAGATCAAATAATTAAGTTTGAAGAATCAATTTGGTAACAAACTAAGTATCAAAATCAGAAATATTAATTAAATTAGCAACTAAGATTATGTTTTTATAGGAGGATTTATTGATATCAAGATATAGCAGACCTGAGATTAAAAAAATCTGGTCAGATGAAAACAAATATAGAAGATGGTTAGAGATTGAGCTTTTAGTATGTGAGATACAAACAAAAATTGGGATAATTCCAAAAGGTGTTTTAGAAAGGATAAAAGGGAAAATAAGTTTTGATTTAAAGAGAATCTCAGAGATAGAAAAAACAACTAAACATGATATAGCTGCTTTCCTAAAAAATATTTCAGAAAATATTGGACAAGACGCTCGATTTCTACATTTTGGTCTTACATCATCTGATATTAAGGATACAGCATTATCTCTAAATTTAAGGGACGCTCTCACAATTATAACAAGAGACTTAAATGAATTAATAGAAATACTCAAAGAAAAGGCGATTGAATTTAAATACGATTTGATGGTAGGAAGAACACATGGCATGCATGCAGAACCTATAACCTTTGGAGTAAAAATGGCTAACTGGGCATTTGAAATGGACAGAAATAGGTCAAGAATTATGAGAGCAAAGAATGAGATAAGTTATTGCAAGATTTCAGGAGCAGTTGGAACATATTCTAATATAAATCCTGAGGTTGAGAGATATGTATGTGAGAAGTTAGATTTAAAACCAGAACCAATTTCAAGTCAGATAATTCATAGAGACAGACATGCTTATTGTCTAAATGTATTGGCTTTAGCAGGAAGCAGTATTGAGAAAATGGCAATAGAGATAAGAAATCTTCAGAGAACAGAAATAAATGAAGTTCAGGAACCGTTTTCTAATAGCCAGATAGGCTCATCTGCTATGCCTCATAAAAGAAATCCAATTATCAGTGAGAGATTATGTGGACTTGCAAGATTATTAAGAGGTTATGCTCAGACGTCTATGGAAAATATTTCTCTTTGGGGGGAGAGGGATATATCTCATTCTTCAACAGAGAGATTAATACTTCCTGATAGCACAATCTTATTAGACTATATGCTTTATAAATTTAAGTATATTATAGAGAATTTAGTTATTTTTCCAGAAAATATGAAGAAAAATCTTGAAAAGTCAAAAGGTCTCATATTTTCAGAAAATATTTTATTAGAACTTGTTAAATCTGGTTTATTAAGAGATAGAGCCCATGATTTGGTAAAAAAATGTTCAGACAAAGTTTACAGTGAAAAAATCAGTTTTAAACAGGCATTACTAAGTAGTGATGAAATTTGTTCAGCTCTAACTCATGAGCAGATAAATGAATGTTTAGATATAAAATCATATTTAAAAAATGTTGATCTTATAGTTAATAAGCTTAAGAAAATCCATTAAATATAATGCTTTTAATAGTATATGTTTTTGACTTTTTGCATCAAGGAGTTTATACTCAAGTAGATAAAAGTATTTTTACTTAAAAAAAATTTTGGAGGTTTTAATGGAATCTAAAGCTGATTATCGAAGAGTACCTATTACTATGCCTAAAGAAATGTATACATACATGTTAAAGTTAGGTACTGAATCTGAAGAAACAGGAGGTAAGAAGCTTCAAGTAACATGGATAGTAAGATGTGCACTTAAAGCTATTATGGATGTGGATTTGGATGTAAGTAATATAAATTCTGAGGAAGAGTTAGAATCAAGAATAAAGGAAGCATTCAGGAAATATAAGTAAGCTGAGAACTATATGATAATCACGGATGTTCATTAAGGATGATTATGTTAGTCAATAGTTTTTAGATGGAGCATCTTATTTGTACCAGCTTCTATAACACAAACAAATTGTTTAGTAAGTTTATCTTTTTCAAAATCTTTTCCAGGACCTATACCAGAAATTATGAAAGCATCTTTCCCCTCAAACCTTGCTTTTTCTACAGAGAAGATTAACAGTGGGAACTTCTCAGGTAATTGTTCTTGCCCTGTAAGATATTTATATATTTCAGATTCTAATATCTTTAAATTTTCATCAAAATGTGGAAATTGTAAAACTTTAGATTTTATACTTTTATATAATATCTTATCATAGTCATCTTTTATTAAGAGAACTTGATTTGTATCTATTGGTAAAATTTGTTCAATAGTTTCTTCTGTAGATATCCTTTCTTCAGATTTTTGATTTGTAAAAAATTCATCAATATAATTTTGTGTATAATCATTTTCTGAAACAGTTATTATAGGTTGTGGTACGAGAACTCCAGGTTTTATAGTTATTAATTCTCGTTCCACTATACCCTCTTCAGTTACTACCGATTGCTCAGCTTCAGCTACTTCTTCATCTTTAACTTCTCCTTCTACCGTATCTTCTCCATTGCCAAATTCTTTAGATACTGCTTCTTCAGTAGTACTTAAACCCTTTGTTAGATCCTCAGCTAATTCAGCAGATTCCATTTTATGAAAAGTATATAGAGGTTTATAAAATTGTAATAATAAAACTCCTAACAATAATATAGCTAATACACTTATAATTGAAATAAATTGCCATCTTGACCAGATTGGTTTGGGTATTAGAGTTGGATGAATTTCTATATTTTTTTCTCTAACTAATTTAGCCAACTTTTTTGCTTTATCAAAAGATAAATCATAAAAAGCAGATGAGGAGATGAACTCTTTTACGCCTTTTATCTCATTAAAATACTTTTTGCAATCTGGGCATGTTTTTATATGCTCTTCTACTTTTTTATTTTGGTTAATAGAGAGTTCAGAATCAATATATTCAGGAATCATATTTTTTATATTTTTGCAATTCAATTTATCACCTTTAAATATATCTTTTAATATAAGACTTTAAAAATCTATTTTTTGTTCTTTTTCTTCTTTCAAAATATTTCTTAAGATCTCTCGAGACCTGCTTATTCTTGATTTAACTGTTCCTAAAGGAATATTTAAAATTTCAGATATTTCTTTATATTTCAAATCGTATATATCATTTAGTACAATTACAATTCTAAGATTTTGTGGTAGTTTTTGAAGTAGGTTCTGTACTTTATCTGTTTCTTCAGCTTCTAAAATTCTATTTGAAACTTCATTAAATCTATTTTTATAAGTAACCTTTTCTGTTAATTTTAGTTCTTCATAAGAATCAGATATTAATTTTTTTCTTTTAATAAGTATGTCTTTACAGACATTACATGTGATTCTATAAAGCCATGTAGAAAACTTGGAAGCTCCCTTAAAGCTTTTAGCTCTTTTAATTAATCTGATAAATGTTTCCTGAGTTGCATCCCATGCGTCTTGAGAATTATTCATAAAGCGGAATGATAAATTATAGATATTTTTCTGGTGACGTTTTACAAGTTGAACAAGAGCTTCCTCATCCCCTCTTGTGTAATATCTTATAAGTTTTTCATCATTTATTTTTTCTCTTTTAAATTTTATTGTCATGAAATATTTTTTTTCTTTTATATTTGACTGTTACTGAATTTAAAACTAATATTATCTATAATATTATAATATCTAAAAAAATTCCATGTAAAGATTACACAACCTATTCTGAACTAAGTTCTAGTTGTCATTGCGAGCCACTGAAGGTGGCGTGGCAATCTCTATTATTGACAATAATTTATATACTGAGATTGCTTCGTCGCTTCGCTCCTCGCAATGACAACTTAAATTTATTTCATCGCAATGACAAGATAATATTAAGTTTTCAAAGAGCAAAATACCAAAAGTGTTGACCTAATTCGTTTATAATACATATTACAATTTGACTTTATATAAAAATTTGATTAAACTTTTTTCTATCTATTTGAATAATTATAGTTATATTTAGGTTGAAATAAAAAATGAAGGTAAGAGATTTAATTATTATTGGAGCAGGTCCAGCGGGAATGAGTGCTGGAATATATGCAGCCAGGTCAGCTTTATCACCCCTCATTATAGAATCACAAATGCCCGGTGGTCAGGTAGCTCTTACAGATTTTATCGAAAATTACCCAGCATTTCCCAATGGTATGTCTGGTCAAGAGTTAACTAAACTTATGGAAGAACAGTGTAATAATTTTAATGTTGAGTTTATGAACTTTGTCCAGGTTGATTTTGTTGAAAAGGAAAACAAAATCTTTAAGTTAAAAACTAACCGGGGTGATTTTTTTGCTAAAACTGTTATAGTTGCAACTGGAGCAAGTCCAGCTGAACAGGGTATTCCTGGAGAAAGGGAGTTTAAAGGAAGAGGAGTTTCATATTGTGCAACTTGTGATGGCCCTTTGTTTAAGGATAAAGATATCCTTGTTGTTGGTGGTGGGGATTCAGCTGTTCAGGAGGCAATCTATTTAACTAAATTTGTATCATCTTTAAAGATAGTTCATAGAAGGGATAAATTAAGAGCAAGAAAGATGCTACAAGAAAAAGCTTTTAAAAATCCCAAAATAGATATTTTATGGAATTCTAATCTATTGGAAATCAAAGGAAAGGATTTGGTTGAGAGGGTAGTAATTTTTAATAATAAAACAAATCAGAAAAGAGAGATAAGAATAGGTGGCGTTTTTATGTACGTGGGATTTAAACCAAATTCATCCTTAGTTAAAGACTTAGTAGAAATGGATAAACTGGGTAGAATAATAACAGATTATAAAATGAGAACTTCTACTACTGGATTGTTTGCTGCTGGGGATGTAAGAAATACACCTTTAAGACAAGTCGTTACTGCTGTTTCAGATGGAGCAATAGCAGCTATAAATGCAGAAGAATATTTAGAATACGAGATGAAAATTTAATCTGTAAAATTTAAAAGTATATATAAAAATAAATAATGAATATACTTTTTAAAATAGAAAGGAGAAGGATTTGCCAGAGAAAATATTAAAACTAACTGATGAAAATTTTCAGGAAACTATTGAAAATACAGATCTTCCTATAATTGTGGATTTTGGGGCTCCATGGTGTGGACCTTGCAGGATGATGGAACCGATATTTAATGTATTAGCAAAGGAATTGGAAAATGAAGTAATACTTGCAAGATTAAATGTTGATGAAAATCCTGAAATTTCTAAGAATTATGAAATTATGAGCATTCCAACATTTATAATGTTTCAAGATGGAAAATTAGTGAAAAAAGTAATGGGAGCTCGTCCAAAGGAGAAATTTTTAGAAGAATTTGGTTTGAAATAATTCAACAATATTATAAAAATTTAAATTTCTCTCAAAAATAATAAAAATATCCTATAAATTAAATTTATCAATTCTTCAAAATTTGTTTAGATAAATATTATTTTGTGTTTGAAATTTTATGAAACTAAAAATAGGATCCAAGGGTAAAGAGGTTGTTGATTTACAGACTAGGTTAAAATCCTTAGGATTTTCACTTGGTTTAGGGGATATTGATGGTTTTTTTGGAATAAAGACAGAAGAAGCTGTTAAATCCTTTCAACAAAAAAGAGGTCTGGCAGTTACAGGTACTATTGATTCAATTACATGGCTGGAAGTTGTTGAAGCAGGATACACTTTAGGAAGTAGAACTCTATATTTAAAAGTACCACCTTTTAGAGGTGATGATGTTAAGACTTTACAACATTATCTCAATTCACTTGGGTTTGATTCAGGAGAAGTAATAGGAATTTTTAACAAAAAGACAGAAACTGCTGTTAGAAAATTTCAAAATAACATGTCTTTGGATGAAGATGGACTTGTTGGTTCAGAAACTATAAAGTCTCTTAATAATTTAAAAAGATCATTAGAGAGAGGGACTAATTATCATATTCCAGAAAGAAAAATCATCAGGCAAACTAAGTCAATAATCTGTATTGATCCGGGACATGGGTTACCTGCTGATCCAGGTAAAATAGGAGTTTACGGGTTAACTGAGGCTGAAGTCTGCTGGGAAATTGCTGAAAATCTGATTCAAGAGATTTCAAAAACAGAATTGGCTGGATGCATAACTCAAAAGATTGGTAAAAATTTAAATGAGAGTGAGAGAGCATCGGTTGCGAATTCAAAAAAGGCAAATGTTTTAATAAGTGTTCATTTAAATTATTGTGATAACCCATTTGCTGAGGGAAGTAGTTGTTATTATTTCTCATCCGGATTATCATTCTCAAATTCTGGAAAAATACTTTCAAACTTAATAGAGGACAATTTAATTAAAAGATTAAGGGTACCGGATTGCAGGGTTCATGGAATGAATATACCAATTCTAAAAGAGACATCAATGACATCTGTAAGAGTGGAACCAGGATTTATTTCAAATCCAGAGGAAGAGAAAAGGATGGCAACTAAAAAATATAAAAGAAATATAGCAGTTGCCATTTTAACAGGCATAAAAGATTTTCTAAATAAGGATATTTAAGGATATTATTAGAATTTAAAATATTATTTTTTTTTGCAATATTATTAATTTTATATTAGAATCTTACAGTAATAGTAAATGATAAGTAGTTGAAGAAGTGAAAAACGGAGGTTATTTATTGGAAGATCCTTTACTTAGAAAGAGGAGAAGCTTCTTTATTATAAGTAAAATTGTTTTTAGTGTAATTTTAGTCATTTCATTTACACTTTCCTATTCGTCACCACTTAGTGCCACGCCTTTAAGTGAAAAAAGAGCTGAAAAAGATAGACTTATTAAAGAAATATATCGCATTCATGAGGACCTTGATGAAACAGTTGAGAAATATAATTTTTATACAGATGAGCTTAATAAGGTTGAATCAAAGATAATATTTCTTGAAAAACGAAAAAGTAGACTTAATTTTGAACTCGTCTCTTTAAAAACAGAGCTTGAAGCTGCATTAGAAGAAATTTATAAATTTGGACAGGTAAATCTTGTATACATAATGTCGTCTCCAGACACTGTTAATAATCTGATGGATAGAATAAAACTCTTTTCAATAGCTGGAGATAAGCATGCTCAGTTGATAATGAAGGTTGAGGAAATGAGAAATGAAATTATTAATATTGAGCAGGAAGCTGAGAAGCAAAAGAAGATAACATTGGGCTTGATGTCAGAGTTAAATTTGATAAAAGAACAAGTAGAAGAAAAAATAAGGGAGAAGGAAAGACTTCTTGCCAAGGTTAAGCAGGATATACAAATCTTAGAAAGAGAGATGTATACACCAGTAATTAATTTCATTTCTCCATCTGATTATACAGGTGTGGTATCTCTTGCATTAGCTCAACAGGTAAAACCTTATGTCTGGGGAGCTTCAGGTCCTAATAGTTTTGATTGTTCAGGACTTGTTTATTGGGTTTTTAGACAATTTGGAACCTATCTACCTCGGACTGTAAGAGGTCAATATAATGCAGGAGCTTCTGTTTCAAAATCAGATCTTAGACCAGGAGATTTAGTTTTTTTCAAAAACTTTAGTCATGTTGGAATATATATTGGAAATGGAAACTTCGTTCACGCTCCGCATACTGGAACTAGAGTAAGAGTAGAATCATTAAGTAATCCATATAGGTTAAAAAACTATTGCGGAGCCTGTCGTATTTAAGACTAATAACAAACTTCTAAAATTATCAAAAAAATGTCTACAGGATTATTTTATCATCCAATTTTTTTAGAACATGATACGGGATGGGGTCATCCGGAAAGAGCACAAAGATTAGTTACAATATTAGATGAAATTGAAAAAAGAAAAGATTTAAATAATATTGAAACTGTTTTGCCTGATAAAGCCTCTATAAAGGATATCCAATTAAATCACAGTGATAACTATATTAAATTAATTCAAAATACATCAGAAATAAAAGGCATAAAACATTTAGATCCCGATACAGCAGTCTGTTCAAAGTCATATGAAAGCGCGCTTCATGCATGTGGAGCAGTTTTAAATGCAGCCAAGTCAGTATATGAGGGGATTTATAGAAATGCATTTGCTTTAGTGAGACCACCTGGACATCATGCACTTTTTTCCCAAGCTATGGGTTTTTGTATATTTAATAATATTGCAATAGCTGCTAAGTATTTAAAGAATGTAATGGGTTTGCGTAAAGTAGTTATTATTGATTGGGATGCCCATCATGGAAATGGTACACAAGATTCATTTTATAATGACCCAGATGTCCTTTATATATCTTTACATCAATTTCCTTTTTATCCAGGAACTGGTTCTGCCAATGAAATTGGAACGGGTATTGCAAAAGGATTTAATGTAAATATACCAATGTTTGCATATAGTGGGGAGAATACCTATTTATTGGCAATAGAAAGGATCATTTCTCCGATTGTTTATCAATTTTCGCCAGAATTCATCTTGATTAGTGCTGGATATGATGGACATTATAAAGACCCTTTAACTCAACTTCTTTTAACAAGTAATACATTTTTTAAATTATCAAAAGCTGTAATAGAAATGGCAAATGAAGTTTGTAGTGGTAGAATTATTTTCTCTTTAGAGGGCGGCTATTACTTAAAGGGATTATCTCAAAGTGTAGTAGAAACTCTCAGAGCAATGGTCGGGTATAATAATCCAGTTCCTTACCCATCAGAAGAGTTAAAGGAGAGGAATTCAAGCATGGAAATAGAACAAATAATAGAAATTCAAAAAAGATATTGGAAATTATAAGAAATGTTTTTAAAAAAATATGTAATCCAAAAATATATTAAATTCCGTTTTTTACTTTTAGTTTTTCTATTGATTACAAACCTATCTATCTTATCGGGTTGTGAATTTTTAATATTTAAATCTGAACCTGAAAGAACGGTTTTTAGTTTTTTTAATGACCTGAATTTAAAAGATGTTGAAAGGATATATGATAAATATCTCTTAAATAATGATAAATTAGAGATAGACAAGGAAGATTTTAATTTATTGATTTCCAAATCTCTCTCCTCTGTCAGAAAAATAGAGGTAAAGAGAACCGATTTATTAAAAAGGAATGATGAGAAAGCAGCGGTAAGTGCAAATTTTATTATTACTTATGTTGATGACAGAGAAGAGATAAGAACAGAAGAAATATTCCTAATTTATGAAGATGGGAAGTGGAAAATCAATTTTGAAGAAACATTTTTGTCTTTAAAGCCACAACCTTGAGTGAAAAAGCTAATAAATATTGATTTTTTTGTGAAATTCTGGTAGAATATGAAAACTTGATAATATTATTATTAAGATACTTGACAATATTATTATAAAGTTTTATAATTTTACCTACAGATTTTGGTTTATTATTAAATATTTGAAATTTTTAAAATAAAAATAAAAAGGAGGATGAAATAATGTCAAAACCAATTGGTATTGATCTAGGTACAACCAACTCATGTATTGCTGTATTTGAGGGAGGAGAATCAACAGTTATACCAAATGCGGAAGGTGGTAGGGTAACTCCATCAGTTGTAGCTTTTACTAAATCTGGTGAGCGTTTAGTAGGAATGATAGCAAAAAGACAAGCAATAACAAATCTGGATAGAACTATATCATCTATTAAGAGAAAAATGGGTTCGAAACATAGAGTAAAGATAGATGATAAAAATTATTCACCACAAGAAATCTCTGCAATGATATTACAGAAAATGAAAGCTGATGCAGAAGCATATTTAGGTGAAGAGATAACTGAGGCAGTAATTACAGTTCCAGCATATTTTGAGGATAGTCAAAGAAAAGCTACAAAGGATGCTGGTAAAATTGCTGGAATGAAAGTACCAAGAATAATAAATGAGCCAACAGCAGCTGCTCTTGCATATGGTTTGGATAAGGAGCAAGATCAGAAAATATTAGTTTTTGACCTCGGTGGAGGAACATTTGATGTTTCAATTTTAGATATTGGAGATGGAGTTTTCGAGGTGAAAGCTACAAGTGGGAACAATCTTTTGGGTGGGGATGACTATGATAAGAAAATAACGGAATGGTTAATTTCTGAATTTAAAAAAGAACAAGGAATAGATCTTTCTAAAGATAAGATGGCGTTGCAAAGACTTAAAGAGGCAGCTGAAAAGGCAAAATGTGAACTTTCAACTACTCAAACTGCTAATATAAACTTACCTTTTATTACAGCTGATGAGTCAGGACCAAAACACCTTGAGATGACACTTACTAGAGCTAAACTCGTTCAATTGGTTTCTGATCTAATTGATAAGTGTGTTGGTCCAACAAAAAGAGCAATGGAGGATGCTGGGGTAAAGCCTGGAGATTTAGATCATGTCCTATTAGTTGGAGGGCAAACCAGAATGCCTGCAGTAAGAGATTTAGTAAAGAAATTGACAGGAAAAGAACCGAGAAAAGATATAAATCCTGATGAAGTTGTTGCTGTAGGAGCAGCAATTCAAGCAGGAGTTCTAAAGGGCGAAGTTAAAGATGTTCTTCTACTGGATGTTACACCTTTGTCATTAGGTATTGAGACAAAAGGTGGAGTTTTTACAAGATTAATTGAGAGAAATACTACAATTCCTACCAAAAAGGGAGAAATATTTTCCACAGCTGAGGATAATCAAACAACTGTTGAGATTCATGTACTTCAAGGTGAAAGACTAATGGCAGCTTTCAATAAGACATTGGGTAGATTTCAACTTGTAGGAATACCACTGGCTCCAAGAGGAATTCCTCAGATAGAGGTGACTTTTGATATTGATGCTAATGGAATTGTTCATGTATTTGCCAAAGATCTTGGAACTGGAAATGAACAGAAAATAACAATAACTTCTTCAGCAGGAATATCTGATGAAGAGATAGAGAAAATGATGAAGGAAGCTGAAGTTCATGTAGAGGAAGATAAAAAGAAAAGAGAAGAAGCTGAGATACGAAATAATGCGGATAATCTCATATATTCAACAGAGAAATCGTTAAGACAATTAGGTGATAAATTACCTTCAGGAGAAAGAAGCAATATAGAATCTACTATTTCGGAATTGAAAAAAGCATTAGCTGGAACAGATGTTGAAGCTATAAGACAGAAGTCACAAGATTTGATGGATGCCTCTCATAAATTAGCCGAAGCAGTGTATGCCCAGACAACTCAAAAGACTACAAAAGCTGAAGAGTCTAAAGGTGAGAAAAAAGTGAAACCAGAAGAAGAGGAAGAAGTCGTGGATGCTGATTATGAGATTGTGGATGAAAACGAATAGAATTTAATAAGTACCAGGTCTTGACATAAGACATATAAGCTTCGGGTATACTTTCTTGACTATCTATCCTCTCCCCTGGTGGGAGAGGTAAGGAGAACTTCTCTTATGATTCCCCTCCCTTTATGGGAGGGGGTAGGGGGAGGGTAAAATGTCTTCGAAAGTATACCGCAAAGCCTTTAATAGGACTTAAATTTAGATAATTTTATAAGAAATAATTAAAAAATAGAAGGGAGATAAATAGTCATTAGGAGATTTTATGTCAGAAGCTAAAAAGAAAAATGAATCGTATTCGAAAATTAGTTATGGCAAAATTCTATTTAAAAATAATGAAAAAAGCAATGAGGAGGCAAGTAAGAATCAGTCTCAAAAAATCAAGCCAGAATCAATTAAAAAGAAGAAATTAAAAAGAAAAAAAACTAAGAGTGAGATAAAGTTGAATAAAAAGATTGCAGAATTAAAAAAAGAAATAGATGAGAAAAACAATCAACTAAATGATTATATTGATACCCTGCAGAGAAAACAAGCGGAATTTGAGAACTATAAAAAAAGGATTTTAAGAGAACAGAGTAAATCCAAAACATTAGCTAATATGGATTTAATAAAGAAGCTTCTCCCCATACTTGATGATCTTGAAAAGGCAATAATTTCTAAAGAAAACAAAGATGAAGTTAAAGCCATTATTGATGGTATAGATATTATATATAAGGAATTTGATAAGATATTAAATAAAGAGGGAGTAAAAGAAGTTTATCCTGAAGGGGAAATGTTTGATCCAAGGTATCATCATGCATTAATGCAATTTGAAAGTGATGAACATGAGGAAGGAACAGTACTTGAAGTATTACAGAAGGGATATCTTCTAAATGATAGATTACTAAGACCTGCAACTGTAAAAGTCTCAAAAAAACCAGATAAGTCCTGAGAAAAAATTAAATTGAATTTAACAAAGCAAAAATTTTATTAAGATTTATTTTTGGTGAATTAATTGGAATTTAAGGATTATTATAGGATATTAGGTGTAGATAAAAGTACTACACAAAAAGAGATAAAAAAAGCATATAGAAAATTAGCTCAACAGTATCATCCTGATGTTAACAAAAACAATAAGGAAGCAGAGGAGAAGTTTAAAGAAATTTCAGTAGCATACTCAATCTTAGGAGATAAAGAGAAGAGAAAGAGATATGATGAACAGGTTAGAATGTACAGTCAGGGACCTTTTGGATTTCAAGCTAAAGGATTTAAACCAGAGGATTTTCAAACAATCTGGAACTTTCAGGAATTTGGTGAATCTTCGGCTTTTGAAAGTATATTTGACTTATTTAAAACTGGTGGTGTAAGAAACAGACGAACTAAAGTACCAAAAAGAGGAAATGACCTTATATATAAATTAAATCTCTCCTTCTACGAAGCAATTAAAGGTGTAACTACAAAAATAAATGTAAGCGCTAATTTAGCATGTACGAAGTGCAAGGGTGCAGGAACTGAGCCAGGGACTTTTCCAATAACATGTCCAAATTGCAATGGGAGAGGAGTAGTATCGAGAAATCAAGGTTTTTTCAGTATAAGTCAAACATGTCCTCGATGTTTAGGTCAGGGTATAATAACAGAGCACCCTTGCACTAAATGCAAAGGTACAGGGAGAGAGAGGAGAGTAAGAAAATTAACTGTAAAAATCCCTGCTGGAGTGAAAAATGGTTCAAAAATAAGATTTAAGGGTATGGGGGAATCTGGTGATAAAGGGAGTCCATCTGGAGATTTGTATATTATTACCAAGGTAAAATCACATCCTATTTTTAAAAGAAGAAATAGTGATATTTTAATAGATTTACCCATTACCTTCACTGAAGCTGCTTTAGGAACAAATATTGAAATTCCAACCCCAAATAAAAAAATTTCATTAAAGATTCCAGCTGGTTCACAAAGTGGGAAAGTGTTTAGAATTAGAGGTAATGGAGCACCAAAATTAAAAAGAAGCGGGAAAGGAGATATGCTCATCAAACTTAAAGTTGTAACTCCTGATAAACTTTCGGTAAAGGAAAAAAGATTATTTATGGATCTTGAAAGAGTTAGCAAATCAGATCCAAGAAAAAAAATGTTTAATTCTCATTAAATTTAATAAAATATTAATTTTTTGTAATCTAATAATATATATAAAAAATTAGTTTAAATTTTATATGTATGTGATTTAAAAAAACATTTTTAAGGAATCCTTATATGAACAGGAATAAAAGGAAACCAGTATATATAATAAGTGTGGCTGCGAAATTGACTAATGTGCATCCTCAAACTCTTAGATTATATGAGAGGAAAAAGTTAGTAATACCTATAAGAACATCCACTAATATTCGTTTATATTCAGAGGAAAATATTGAGAAAACCATATATATTCAGGGATTAACTCAAAACCTTGGGATAAATTTAGCAGGTGTTGGAAGGATTTTAGATTTAGAAAGAGAACTTGAGTTAGCTGAATTAGATCTCAAAAAAGCACAAATAGAATTGGAAAGACTAACTAAAGAAATGGAAAGAGAAATAGAAAATGTTCGTAAAAGTTTCAAACATGAAATTGTTCAATTTTCTTCTCGTGAAATAGAACCTATCTAATAGATGAAATGAATTATAGTAAGGAAAGCAGGAGATTAGCTGCTTTTACTGCCTTTGATTTATAGTGATTATTGAAATAAATAAGAGTTTTATTGGCTTTTTTATCCATCTCTTTTATCTTGGGAACCCATTCCAATAATTCATCCTGCTTGTATTCGTAATCATATCTCTCATATGCCTTCTTATGATGCCACCATTTTTGAGAATTTCTTCCATGAAACCTGACATAAGCAATATCAGAGGTTATTTTAGTAACAGGTGGAATTAAACCTCTTAGTTTTGGTTGATCAACACAACAAAATCCTAATTCATTCTGTTCAAGGAATTCAAAGGTTTCATCATTTATCCATGAAATGTTTCTGAATTCTATAACCAATGGAAGGTCTATGATATTTTCCTTTAAATATTTCAAATAATCTAAATTCTTAGAATTGAATTTAAAGGTCCAGGGAAATTGAGCTAAAACAGAAGCTAACTGCTCTCTTTCAATTAATGGTGATATACCTTTTATAAAATCATCATAATCCTTAGACTTAGCTTCTCTTTCATGTGTCATTATGCTATTTGCTTTAACTGAAAAAATAAAATCATCAGGTACTTTTTGAGCTATCCTGTTGATTATGTATGGATTTGGCATTCTATAGTATGTGAAATTTATTTCAGTTGTTTTAAAATTTTTAGAATAGAATTTCAACATATCAGATTTATTTATATCAGATGGATAATAATTTCCCTTCCAATCCTCGTAGCTATAACCAGATGTTCCTATTGATATACTCACAACGTACCTCCTAACATGGAAAGCTTCTTTTTATTATTTTAATAATAACCTATTATCATTTTTGTTTAATAATATTTTAACAAAAGTAAGGATATAGTTGTGTTATAATTTTTTGATATGATTTTAGGAATAAATTAGAAAGAAACTCAACGGTTTTAGTCGTTGGAGGTGTCACAGTAGTCTATCAAAAAATTTCTAATAATTATAAGAGTTTTCAAAGGAGATAAATGTCCCACATAGTGATGTTTGTATTGGCAATGAGCCCTTTATAATGCTGGATATTTTTTATCCAGTGCGTAAGGACTTTATAAAGAAATTCGAAATTCAATTTGTAAAAAATAAGGGGGTTGAATGAAGGGATTTAAAATAGCTATAAGTGGTAAAGGTGGTGTCGGAAAAACAACTATTGCAGGAACACTCGCTTTTATTTATGAATTAGATAAGAAAAAGGTATTGGTTGTGGATGCTGATCCTAATACAAATCTTGCATCTGTTTTAGGAATAAGTTATGCCCAGTCTTCTCAAATAACTCCCATATCTGAAATGATAGAACTCATAGAGGAGAGAACTGGAGCAAAGCCTGGAACTTATGGTACTTTCTTTAAGATGAATCCAAAAGTTGATGATATCCCTGATAAATACTGTTACAGGATAAATGGAATTAAACTACTCATCATGGGAACAGTAAAGAAGGGTGGGTCAGGATGTGTTTGTCCTGAAAATGTTTTACTCAAAAGACTTATCTCCCATCTTATTTTAAGAAGAGATGAAGTTGTGATAATGGATATGGTAGCGGGGGTAGAACATTTAGGTAGGGCTACTGCAAGTGCAGTGGATTCTTTAATAATAGTAGTAGAACCTGGACAAAGGAGTATACAAACCGCTTTTACTATGAAAAAACTTGCGGGTGAAATTGGTTTAAAAAATATTTATATAATACTCAATAAGGTTAGAACAAAAGATGAAGAAAAGTTATTAAAAGAGAGATTATCTGATTTTGAAATTTTAGGAACTATAAATTTTAGTGAAAAAATTCGCTTAGCAGATCTGGGTCAAAAAATCCCTTTTAAAGTTGATAAGGAGTTTGTGAAGAATCTTAATCAAATAAAGAAGAAGCTGGATACCAAAATAACCCAAAAAAAATTGGTAAAATTTTTTAAATCTTTAAAATAGAAAGAGAGGGATACATGTATAAGATTGTAAGAAGAGAAGTACTTGCAGAAGATAGCGACCTCTTTGAAATTCATGCTCCAGAAATTGCTAAAAAAGCAAAAGCGGGTCAATTTGTAATAATAAGAATTAATGAGACTGGAGAAAGAATACCACTTACTCTTGCTGATTTTGATGCTAAGAAAGGAACTATCACTTTGGTTGCATTAAGAGTGGGAAAAACAACCCATCTTTTAAGCACATTAAAAGCTGAGGACGAGATATTAGATGTTGTTGGTCCTTTAGGAAATCCAACCGAGATTGATAATTACGGTAGAGTCATTTGTGTTGGTGGTGGATTGGGAATTGCTACTATCATTACAATTTGCAAGGCACTTAAAGATGCTGGAAATTATGTTATAGGAATTATAGGTGCAAGAACAAAAAATCTTATAATTTTTGAGGATAAGTTGAGAGGAATATGTAATGAACTTCATATTTCAACCGATGATGGTTCCTATGGACATCACGGATTTGTTACCGATATATTAAAAAAATTGCTTGACGAGGATAATCCCATAAATGCAATCTGGGCTATTGGGCCTGCTATAATGATGAAATTTGTCTGCAAAACTACAGAATCATATAAAATTAAAACTATTGTTAGTTTAAATCCTATCATGGTAGATGGAACAGGTATGTGTGGTGCTTGTAGAGTTGAAGTTGATAATAAAACTAAATTTACATGTGTTCATGGACCAGAATTTGATGGGCATAAAGTAAATTGGGATTTACTACTCTCTCGTCAACAGATGTATCTTAATAGTGAAAAACTATCTTTAGATGAATTTAAGAAAAAGATAGGAGGACAATAAGAGTGAAAGAGAAAAGAGAAATGAAGAAAGAGGAAAGGAAAAAGAGGAAACTCAGTAAAAGAAAATTAAAAGTTGAAATACCACAGCAGGAAATAGAAGTAAGAATTAAAAATTTCAATGAAGTCCCCTTTGGTTACAGTGAAGAGCAAGCAATTGAAGAAGCTAAAAGATGTCTTCAATGCAAAAAACCTAAATGCATTGAGGGATGTCCTGTAGATGTTGATATTCCAGCATTTATAAAATTAATAGAAGATGGCAAGTTTGATAAAGCTGCAAAGAAGATAAAAGAAAAAAACAGCCTTCCAGCTGTATGTGGAAGAGTTTGTCCTCAGGAAGACCAGTGTGAAAAGATGTGTGTTTTGGGAAGAAAGAAAGAATTTGAACCAGTAGCAATTGGGGGACTTGAAAGATTTGCTGCTGATTGGGAAGCTGAACATGGAACAGTTGAGGTTCCTGAGATACCTCCATCAACAGGTAAAAAAGTTGCAGTTGTGGGTTCTGGTCCCGCAGGGCTTACATGTGCATCTGATCTTGTTAAAATGGGACACCAGACTACTCTATTTGAGTCACTTCATAAGTCAGGTGGGGTTCTGGTTTATGGTATTCCTGAGTTTAGACTCCCGAAGAAAATAGTACAAAGAGAGGTTGATTATATTAAGAGTCTCGGGGTCGATTTAAGAGTGAATTCATTGATTGGTAAACTATATACAATTGATGAACTGAAAGGAAAATATGATGCAATATTTTTAGGAACTGGTGCTGGTCTTCCAATGTTCTTAGGGATTCCAGGTGAGAATTATAATGGAGTTTATTCAGCTAATGAGTTTCTTACAAGGTCAAATTTGATGAAGGCATATCTTTTTCCAGAGTGCGATACTCCAATAAAGAGGGGAAAGAAGGTTGCAGTAGTTGGAGGTGGGAATGTAGCAATGGATTCAGCAAGAACTGCACTAAGATTGGGAGCAGATGAGGTATACCTTGTTTATAGAAGAAGTGAAAAGGAGATGCCTGCAAGGATAGAAGAGATTGAAAGAGCTAAAGAAGAGGGTGTAAAATTCATGATACTTTCAAATCCAATTGAAGTAATTGGAGAAAATGGTTGGGTAAAAGCTCTCAAATGTATAAAGATGAAATTAGGTGAACCCGATGAGTCGGGTAGAAGAAGACCTATTCCTATACAAGGGTCTGAGTTTGTATTTAATATAGATTTATTCATAGTGGCAATTGGAACAAGACCAAATCCATTAATTCCCCAATCTACTCCTGATTTAAAGACTACAAAATGGGGAACAATAGTAGTAAAGGAAGATGTTCCTATGACAAGTATAGATGGAGTTTTTGCTGGTGGTGATATAGTTACAGGAGCTGCCACAGTTATTTTAGCAATGGGTGCTGGAAAAGAAGCTGCAAAAGCTATAGATGAATACATGAAAAAAGAATAAAAAGATAAATTTTGACACCGTGTCATTGCGAGGGACAAAGTCCCGAAGCAATCTCATTTAAAAAGTAAATACTTTTGTGAACAATTTTCAATTTTTATCAGTCTAATAGATAAAAAACAGTGAAATTCAAAAAATAAAGTTTTGAAACTGTTTTTAAAAAGTAAAATTATTTATAAGAAGGAGGAAAAAATGGGAAAAAACTCAAAACAAAGTTTCATTAAAAAAACAAGAATTCTTAAAATTCCTACATTAACTTTATTTTCAATGATTCTTGTTCTGATTATAACTATGAATATTGTAGGTTGTGCCATGGTTACTTCAACATTCAAAAGTTTAAAAACCAATGAAATTGCAAAAGAAACACCTTACGCGTTAGAGGAAAAGATACTTTTAGAAGAAGCTGAAAAATCTGATAGAGCTGAATATATTGAAACTGAAGTAGCGGCTGGAGGTGAAATTGTTTTTAATCCTCAAGTTACAACATTGGAAAGAATGATTATTTATCATGGAAATATAGAGTTAGAAGTTGAGAAGGGTAAATTTAGTGAAAAATTTGAACAGATAGGTGATATTGCAAGAGCAGCAGGTGGTTTTGTATCTAATACAAGTAGTAGAGCATATGGAGATGAACCTGCAATAGGGACAATTATAATAAAGGTACCTTCAGAGAATTTTAATTCAGTTATTGATCAGATAAAAAAACTTGGCAATGTGAAGAATTTTAATACATATGCTGATGAAGTAACCCAGGAATATGTGGATTTAAATAGTAGACTCAAACATTTCCAGGCTCAAGAAAAGGTTCTTTTACAAATGATGGATAAATCAGGAACGATAGAGGATAGCATTGCCGTTCATAGAGAACTTTCAAGTGTTCAAGAACAGATTGAGATTATAAAGGGAAGATTAAGATGGTTGGATGAACAGATAAGTTTCTCAACCATAACTATTTCCGTTAGTGAACCACATGTAAAACCTCAGCCATATCCAATTAGGTGGGAATTTCTGGATACTCTTAGAGAAGGTGTTAGAGCAATTATTAAAGTAATTAATGGTTTGGTCCTTTTTATAATGGTAATCTCACCAATAGTATTTTTAGTGGTTATAGGATTTCTTATTGTCAGGTACGTATCGAAAAGAAGAAAAAGCAAAAAAGAAATCTAAAATAGCTTAGAAACTATGCTACAAAGCGATTAATAGAAATTAGATTATATAAAATATTAAATCCTTCTCTTCTGTTCTCTTATTAAGTTAATTAGAGATCAAATATAGAGTATCATTAAATGTGCTTACCCTTCAGTCCTCTTAGCATTGAGTTTAGGGTAATAGCAAAAAATAAATAAAGTGATATGTTAAAATTATTTAAAAAGATTATTTAATAATATTTTAATTTATATTCATTTATTAGCGAGACAAGATGAAAAATAAGAAAGATAAAAAGTTTGAGTTAATTACTTCATTTGCTATTGGATTTTGTGTAGGAGTTTTAATCGCTCCAAGAACAGGAGAGGAAACAAGAAAGATATTATCAGAAATAGGAAAACAATATATCCAGAAATCATCAGATTGGTTAAATGAGAAAATAGCTCAATTTTCAGAAATAACAGATCAGTATGCTGAAAATATAAAGGAATATCTGGAAGATATAAAATAAAAGTTATATATTTAAGGATAAAAATAATTGGTAAAAACAGCGACTGTTAAAATAGGTGATTTAGTAAAATTAAAAAAGAAACATCCATGTGGAGAAAATAGATGGCAAGTTTTTAGAGTTGGAATGGATATTGGGCTCGAGTGTCAAGGATGCGGAAGAAAAATAAAGTTGATAAGAAGAGAATTTAATAGAAGATTTAGAGGGTATTTAAAAGAGGAGATTAAAGAAAAGGAAAGGTAGATGAAGATAGGGATAGTTGGACTTCCTAATGTAGGTAAGTCCACTTTTTTTAATGCTTTAACTAAACAAAATGCAAAGATTGATAAGTATCCATTTACTACGGTTAAACCAAATTTAGGTGATGTAGAAATACCTGATAAAAGATTAAAAGCACTTAAAAGTGTATTTAATCCAAAGAGAGTAGTGCCAACTTCAATAAATTTTTTAGATGTTGCTGGATTGGTCAAAGGAGCCAGTCATGGGGAAGGTCTGGGCAACAAGTTTTTAGCACAAATACGAGATACTGATGCAATTGTTCATGTTGTACGTTGCTTTGAAGATATAAATGTAGCTCACATTAATACAGTTCTTTCTCCAAAAAGGGATATTGAAATAGTTGATTTAGAATTGATTTTGGCTGATCTTTCTACTATTGAGAAAAGCTTAGAAAAAACTAAAATAGCAGGTAAATCTGGAAAAAAGGAAGAACTTAAGAGATTAGAAGTTTTAACAAAGGTAAGAGATTCTTTACAAAAAGGTGATTCAGTAAGAGCTATTAGGTTAAAGGAACAGGAGTTAAGAATAATAAAAGGATTAAACCTCCTAACACAAAAACCAGTTATTTATGTTGCAAATGTTGAGGAAGATTATTACAAGACTAATGAGAGCAAAGAACTTGTCAAAGAAGTTGAAGATATTGCTAAGTTAGATAAAGCTGAAGTTATGATAATATCTGCAAAAATTTTACAGGAATTATCGGAACTACCAGATGAAAATGCTCAAGAATTTGCAAAGGATATGAAAATTCCTTATGAGGGACTAAATGAATTTATAAGAGCAAGTTACAAGCTTTTAGATATTATTACATTTTTTACCGGGAACGAAAATGAGGTTCATGCCTGGACCATAAAAAGAAACACACCTGTAGTAAAAGCTGCGGGAAAAATACACTCCGATATGGAAAAAGGTTTTATAAAAGCTGAAGTTACAAACTGGGAGGATTTATCGGATGCAGGTTCAATATCTAAGATAAAGGAGATGGGAACTTATAGAGTTGAAGGTAGGGATTATTTAGTAAAAGATGGTGATGTTATATATATTCACTTCTACAGTTAATATATTATTTTTAAAGAATTTAAAACTTTTTTTAGAAGGTGGAGAGTTTGTTAGGAGAAATAGTTGATTATGAGGATTATGATTACAGAGAATTTTGGAGTGGTAAAAAAAGAAGCTATGAGCACCTTTCTGAAATTTATGCTTTAAAAAAACTTGTTTCTAAGAAAGGGAAAAGATTTATTGATATTGGTGGAGGGTATGGTAGACTCTCAAGTACTTACATTAA
The DNA here is from genome assembly GCA_049647085.1 of Candidatus Humimicrobiia bacterium. Lineage (GTDB taxonomy): Bacteria > Actinomycetota > Humimicrobiia > JAHJRV01 > JAHJRV01 > JAHJRV01. The sequence continues at coordinate 183,842 of JBARXA010000010.1, forward strand.
TTTATTTCCTCAGACAGTTTTATTGGATTATTCTCTCAAAAATCTTTCAGTAGCAAAAAAAGAACTATCCAAGAGATCGAAGTCTAAGATTTTTTTCGTGGCATCGGATGCCTACGATATGCCTTTTAAAAATTTCACGTTTGATTTTGCTATTTCTATAAGATTGATACATCATCTTACTCAACCTCAGAACTTTTTCGATGAAATAAGCAGGATTTTAACACCTCAGAGCTTTTTTATTTTAGAATATGCAAATAAGAGAAATCTCAAAAGAATGGGGAAATTCTTAATTAGAAAGGGAACAGAAAATCCATTTTTTTATGAGCCTTCAATGATTGGAAAAAATATATACAATTTTCATCCTAAATTTATCAGTGATAAGTTAAAATTAGCTGAGTTTAAAATTCTTAAAATTTTAAGTGTATCCAATTTTAGATTAAATTTTATAAAAAATATAATAAATCCAGAAATTCTCTCGAAGATAGATAATATAGTTCAATTACCTCTTGGCTTAATAAAAACTGGACCGTCAATTTTTGTGTTATCTCAAAAGAGGGATGAAAAAACTGAAAAGATCTCTTCTGCTATTGAAAAAATTCCGTGGAAATGTATTTATTGTAAAAGTGATATTATAGATGAAAAAGAAGATGAACTAATCTGTAATCAATGTGGTGCTAAATTCCCAATAATAGGTGGTATATATGATTTCAGAAAAAAATAAAATAGGTATTTTATAGAAAGAGTGAGGGTGAAATTTATGGATAGACAAGAATATTTAAGCAGGATACCCAAGGTTGATAACATATTATCAATTCCTGATACTAAAAAGCTTTTAGAAAAGTTTCCCAGAAATATTGTAGTAGAAGCAATAAGAACCGTTCTTGAAGAATTAAGGCAATCCATATCTGAAGCGAAAGAAGAAGAACTTGAATCTATAACCATTGATTCAGAGAATCTTATACCAATAATTTCTAAACTTGTAGAAAAAATTATGACTCCAAGCTTGAGGAAAGTGATAAACGCTACAGGAGTTATTATTCATACAAATTTAGGAAGAGCTCCACTTTCTGAGCAAGCACTTAATTCATTAAGCAAAATATCAGAAGGATATTCAAACCTTGAGTATGATCTTATTAAAGGTGAAAGAGGCGACAGGCAGATGCATGTAAAAGCTCTTCTTACAACACTAACCAATGCTGAGGATGCAATGGTTGTAAATAACAATGCTGCTGCTGTTCTTTTAGCATTAAACAGTATAGCTAAGGATAATGAGGTAATAATTTCAAGGGGTCAGTTAGTAGAGATAGGAGGTTCTTTTAGAATTCCAGATGTTATAAGTTCGAGTGGAGCTATAATTAGAGAAGTTGGTACCACCAACAAAACAAGATTATCGGACTATCAAAAAGCAATCACTGATGAAACAGCTACTATCTTGAGAGTTCATACTTCCAATTACAGGATTGTAGGATTTGCTGAGCAAGTAAGCTTATCTGATTTAGTTAAATTGGGACATCAGTATAATATTCCCATTATGGATGATTTGGGAAGCGGTGTCTTATTAGAACTTGGAGTTGAAGGTTTTGAAGATGAGCCAACTGTGAAAAGTAGCGTAGAAGCTGGAGCTGACGTCATTACATTTTCTGGGGACAAATTATTAGGAGGTCCACAGGCGGGAATAATTTTAGGAAAATCTGAACTTGTTGAAAAAATGAGAACAAATCCTTTAGCAAGAGTCTTAAGAGTGGATAAGATGATACTTGTTGCACTTGAAACTACACTAAGATTATACCTTAATCCCAAAATGGCTAGAAGCCAGATACCAGTGATAAAGATGATAACTTGTCCTATTGGAAAAGTTGCTCGTATGTCAAGGAGCATAGAAGGAAGATTAAAAGAAGAGTTGGGTAATAAATGTGACATTGATATTAAAAAAGATTATTCTAAGGTTGGTGGTGGTGCACTGCCATTATTAGATTTAGAAACAAGAGTTGTTACATTATCACCAAATACAATTTCATCTGATAAATTAGCTTTGAAGCTTAGGAGTTTATCTGTACCTATAATCGTCAGGATAGATAAAGATATGCTAATTATTGATCCAAGAACTCTTCTACCTGGTGAGGATGAAATAGTAGTAAATTCGGTAAAGGAGGCAATTCTTAGTGAATAAAAATTCCTATCCTTCAGTCATAATAGGGACAGCAGGTCATATAGACCATGGAAAAACTGAGCTTATAAAGCAAATAACAGGCGTAGATACAGATAGACTAATAGAAGAAAAACAGAGAGGAATGTCAATAGATATTGGTTTCGCTCCCCTGGTTTTTTCTTCAGGTAAAATTGTTGGAGTAATAGATGTTCCTGGACATGAGAAATTTGTAAAAAACATGATAGCAGGTGCATCTGGAATTGACATAGGGCTTTTAGTAGTTGCTGCTGATGATGGAATAATGCCACAGACTATTGAACACTTTGATATATTAAGACTTTTAGATATTAATAAGCTATTGGTAGTGATTACAAAAATGGATTTAGTAGATGAAGAGACAGTAGATATAGTTGAAAGTGAAATTAAAGAACTTTTAAAAAATAGTCCTTATAGAGACGCAACAATAGTTAGAACATCTTCAAAGACCAGAGAAGGAATAGAGGAAGTAGTTAAAGAGTTAGAGAGACTAACCTCATTAAAATTTAAAAAAGATATTAATTTGCCAATTAGACTTCCAATAGATCGTGTCTTTACTCTTTCTGGAATAGGTACCGTAATTACTGGTACATTATGGTCAGGAAAAGTAAAATCTGGTGATGAAATAGAGATACTTCCTAATAAAATAAGATGTAGAATCAGAAATGTTCAGGTCTTTAATGAAGACGTAAAAGAAGCACTTGCTGGACAAAGAGTTGCATTAAATTTAATAGGAGTTAAAAAGAATCAGTTGAGTAGAGGAGATGTTGTTTTAAAACCTGGATATTTAACCCCAACTTCTTTATTAGATACTCATATTGGAATTTTATCAAATCAAAAGAGTAGCCTTAAGTCAGGAAGAAAAGTGAGATTACATCATGGAACGAGAGAGATTATAGCCAAAGCCTCTTTGTTTGGTATAAGAGAGATAAAACCTGGAGAAACAGGTTATGTGAGATTCAAATTGGACTACCCATTAGTTGTTAAAAATCATGATAAATTTATAATAAGAAATTCATCTCTACTAAGAACAATGGGGGGTGGGTTAATACTTCTCTCACATCCATCTAAAAAAAGAATAAAGAGAGAAAAAATTATAGATAAACTTAATATACTTTATGGTGGAAATAAAGATGAAATAATATCTTTGTGGCTTAAGGAAAATTATCCAGAACCATTAACTACAGGCGAAATATCAAAAAAGTCAGAAATTTCGGTTGAGGAAGTAGAAGATGTGATAAAAAAGTTATTGCATTTAAATAAAGTTATTAATATGTCAACTGGTGTATCAATATCTGATAAACCACAATATCTTTTATTAACTGATTTTCAAAGACTTAGACAGGAAATGTTTTCCTATTTGGAAGAATATCACTTAGAAAATATCTTAAAAATTGGAATTGATACTGAAATTTTAAGAAAAAAAATATTTTTCTCAATTTCAAAAACAAAGTATGAGACATTGTTACAAAAATTTCAGCAAGATAAAATTATAATTAAAGAAGGCTCAAAAATATTGTCCCCTCTTATATCCTATGAGCTAAGTGGAAAGGAAAAACAGAATTATTTATTAGTAAAAAATAGTATAGTAAGTGGAAAGTTTTCACCACCAGATGTGAAAGAGTTATCTAAAAATATCAATCTAAGTATTGAAGAAGTTAACCAGATTCTAAATATTTTAAAAAGAGAAAAAAAGGTGATTAAATTAAAAGATGGACTTTTTTTCGCAACAGAATCATTTGAAAAAGCAAAGGATAAATTAATAGAAACAATTAATAAAAATAGAAAAATTACATTAGCTAAATTTAGGGATGTTTTAAAGACTTCAAGAAAATATTCAGAAGCATTATTGGAATATTTTGACAAAGAAGGTTTAACAAAAAGAGTAGAAGATTACAGAATCCTTAAAAAGAATGACTGAAGGAGGTGTAACTGTTCTGGTGGGCAGCTCGGTCTTCAAAACCGTTGTGGGGAGTAAGTGCTTCCCAGGTAGGTTCGATTCCTATCCACCTCCGCCAAAAATTTCTTTATTAGTTCTAATTTAGACAACATTAAAAAATGATGAAAACTACAATTGCAATAGTTAATTACAATACAAAAGATTTTTTAGATAAATGTTTGAGCTCAATATATAGGTTTGGCTCTAAATATGACTTTGAAGTAATAGTTGTTGATAATAATTCAGACGATGGTAGTGTTCAGATGGTAAGAAATAATTATCCAGATGTAAAACTTATTGTAAATTCTAAGAACATAGGTTATACAGCAGCAGCAAATCAATCAATAAAATTAACAAATTCAGATTTTTTAATACTTTTAAATAGTGATACGGTGGTCTTTGAAGGAAGCATAGATAGAATTATTGAATATTTAAAAAACAATACTGAAGTAGGTGTAGTGGGACCGAAAATAATTGACCCATCTGGTAATGCACATCTCTCATGTAGAAGGTTCCCATCTTTTAAAGAAGCTGCAATGCATGTTTTAGTAGGTATATTTTGGCCAAGAAATCCATATACAAGAAGATATAAGATGATGGATTTTGATCATAATAAAGAAGTGAAAATAGATTGGGTGAGTGGAGCATGTATGGGTTTAAGAAAAAGAGCTTTAGATGAAGTTGGTTTATTTGATGAGAGATACTACATGTATGTTGAAGATCTCGACCTCTGTAAAAGAATGTGGAATGCTGGATGGGAGGTAAGATATTTTCCCAGGGCAACAGTTGTTCATTACGTAGGTGGAAGTACGAAGGGAACTGGTGTTGAGCTTTTTTATCAGCAACAAAAAAGTGTTTTTAGATATTTTTTAAAGAATTATGGATATAGTTGGAGAGTTATTTTAATTCCACTTTTAGCAATAGCATTAGGATTTAGAGTTTTGGTGTTTTTTATAATAAAAAATTATGAGAAATTTATAAAAAGAAAATAAAAATGTCTTCGAAACTATACCACAAAGCTATATAAGATAAATATTATTTGTAATAAATTAGTTTTTTAAATTAAAGGAATTTTTTATATATTTATTATGACAAGTGAGTTGGAAATAAATAATTATAAATGCATTATATGTGATGGTAACAGGCTTAAAGAAGTTTTTAATCTTGAGAAGATATCAAAGAAACCCTATAGGGTTATAAAATGTTCAAATTGCAGTATGATTTCAATCTATCCCATTCCTTCTAAAAATTTTATTCAAAGACATTATAATGATCCACTCTATCCCAAATCTGCTTATTTTAGGAATATAACAATAAATTTTAAAGGAAGTCCCGAAGCTAAACTCTTTTTAAAAGGTTTAAATTTGATTGAAAAATTACATCCTAATAAGGGAAAGATTTTAGATGTAGGTTGTTCATCAGGTGTTTTTTTAAATATGGCAAAAGATAGAGGATGGGAGACACTTGGAATTGATATATCAAAAGATTTTGTAAATTATGCCAGAAAGAATTTTAAGTTGGATATAAGATATGGTTTTTTAAAGGATTTTTCTTTTAAGGAAAATAGTTTTGATGTTGTGACATTATGGGATTTAATAGAGCATGTAAGAGAGCCAAAGGAGCTACTAAAAGAAGTGTGTAGGATTCTTAAGCCTGAAGGGATTGTTCTAATATTAACTCCTGATCAAAATTCTCTAATAAAAAAGACAACTAATTTAAGTTACAAACTTAGTTTTGGAAGATGGAAGGCCCCGGTAAATGTAGTCTATGATATACATCATTTATACTACTTTTCTAAAAAGAATATAACAATACTTTTGAACAAAATTGGTTTTAAGATAGTCTATACAGGTAAAGAGGAAACAATTTTAAACAGAATAATCGGGGAGGAATCTGACCACTGGATAAAGAAGAACAAGTTTATGGTTTTTGGACTTAGATTAATATTTTTTATTGCAAAATTAACTGGGAATAAAAATAAATTATTGATATTATCCAGGAAAAAGAGGATACTAGCAAATATTATTTAAATATAAATAGTAAAATAAGAATATTATCTAAAATTTTAAATTACATAAAAACTTATAATTAATTTAAAAATCAATGTACATGGTTATAGTAAAATGCAATTTGAATTCTTAGAATTTTTATTATTTTTAGTAGCGATAGTTCTTACAGTAATTTTCACTCCATGGGTAAGAAGATTAGCTCTAAAAGTGGGTGCTTATGTTGATGTTCAAAGGGAAAGAAGAGAGAGGGACATTCATAAGGATATAACTCCAACTATGGGTGGACTTGCCATATTCCTTTCCTTTTTTATCACCTCTTTTTTTGCAATAGGGATTAATAAAAGTCTTATAGGGATAATTTTGGGTAGTTTAGTTATACTTACAGCAGGTATTATAGATGATATACGTGAACTTTCACCGCTGAAAAAACTTTTTTGGCAATTAGCATCAGCAATTATTTTAATTATATTTGGATTTTATCCCAGTGTTATCACTAATCCATTTGGTGCAGAACCTATTTATTTAAATAAAATAAATCTTTCTTTTGCTCTTTTTGGAAAATCTCTTATTATTCCAATCTTTGCAATAATTTTTACCATTTTATGGGTTATGATTTTAGAGAATGCAATAAATTTTCTTGATGGATTAGATGGTTTAGCCAGTGGAGTATCTGGAATTGCTGCGTTGGTTCTTTTTGGAATTGCTGCAGAGTCAATTATTTTAACAAAACCTCAAACAGCCATTTTAGCATTGATTTTTGCAGGTGCAATTTTTGGATTTCTACCATATAACTTTTATCCAGCAAGAATATTTTTAGGTGATACGGGAAGCATGTTTTTAGGTTACATGCTTGCAGTTATATCACTGCTTAAAGCAGCAAAAATACCAACTGCTGTCATTGTTTTGGGTTTTCCCATTTTAGATTTAATGTGGGCTATAGTGAGAAGGTCTTTTAAAGGGAAGCTCCCGATAAATGCAGATAGAGAACATTTTCACCACCTGCTTGTGGATATCGGATTATCACAACCTCAAGCAGTTATAATACTTTATATTATTTGTGGAACTTTTGGCTTAGCCTCTCTTTTTCTAAAAGAAACCTATCAAAGCAAATTGATGTTAGCTTTTATTTTTGGATTGATGTTATTTACTGCAGCGATATTTATAATCTATGCCATGATTAAGAGGAACAATAGAAAAAAATAGACAGTATTGGTTAATTTAAAAGAATTTTTGAATAACCTAAGAATAATCTAATAAATACTACCAAGCTTACCAAATGGGATAAAACAAGCACCAAACTTATTTTTTAAAGTATAAAGTGTGTTAAACTATTTAGAGTAATATATTAGTGTGTTATTAACAAAATAGGTCTAAAATTTACTCTATAAAAATAATGCGCTAAAATCTCCGCCTTGATGGGTAAGGAAATTGGAAACATAAAAAATGAGTGTAAATGAGATAAAAATAACTGATAACTTATATATATATTCAAGTTCAAGATATCATAATATCAACTCAAGTGCATTTTTAACAAGGGAAGGGGTATTAATTATTGACACTATGCTTTTTCCTGATGATATGAAAAGAGTTAGAAGACTAGTAAAACTTAGAGAACCTAAAGGTATAAAAGATATAATTAATACTCATTATCACTTAGATCATACATGCGGAAATGCAATATTTAATGATGCAAGAATTATAGCTCTTGATTTATGCAGGGATATGATGAAAAGACATGGTAAAGAGATTTTAGAGGAATTTGTAAAGGTTGAGCCTGAAATTGAGGGCACAGAAATTAATTTACCAAATATTACTTTTAATAAGAAAGCAAATTTATTTTTTGAAGATGATGAGTTTGAGTTAATCTCAACACCAGGTCATTCTCCAGATTCAATTTGTGTCTATTGGAAAAATAAAGAAATTCTATTTGCTGGTGATACTGTTATTCCAGTTCCGTATTTCTATTACGGTAATAGGGAGAAACTCATAAAAACATTAGTGGATATAATTGCTCTTAAACCAAAATTGATTATACAGGGACATGGCATGCCAATTCAAGAGGAAAACATAGAAAAAGAATTGAATTCAAAGATTAAATATCTTAAAAAAATTAATGAAATTGTAAAAGAATCTATTGAAACTAAACTATCAAAGAGGGAAATTTATAGAATCCCCATAGATAAGTGTGGAATTGAAAAAGATCCTGATCCAGATGATTCATTTTGGATAAGGGATATACATATATCTAACTTAGCAAGAGTTTATAGAGATTTAAAATAAGGTAAAATTAGAAATAGAAATTGTTTTTATAGTATGAAAGGAGGAAGAATTGACAGCTCCGATAGTCTCCATAGTAGGAAAATCAAAATCTGGAAAAACAAGTCTATTAGAGAAATTGATACCTGAATTAAGGGGTAGAGGTTATAGTGTTGGTGTTATAAAGCATGATATTCATGATCATGAGATAGATATACCAGGAAAAGACTCATATAAGATAAAAAAAGCTGGTGCTGAAACCATTATTATTTCTTCTCCTAAAAAAATTTCTATGGTAAAAGATGTATCAAATAATGAAATCGATTTAGGATTATTGGCATTTAAATATTTAGAGAATGTGGATCTAATTCTAACTGAGGGATATAAGAAACAGGCATTTCCAAAAATAGAAGTTATGAGAAGTGAAGTATCTAAAGAACCAATATGTTCTCCAAAGGAAGTAATGGCTGTTATTTGTGATTTTCATATGAAATCATCAAGACCAGTTTTTGAAACAGTAGATATAAGAAAAGTTACAGATTTTATCGAAGATAGGTTTTTAATGAAAAGGAAGAAGACAAAGATAAATTTATTAATTGGAGAAAAAAGGATTCCTTTAAAAGGTTTTGTTCAAGATTTTATGGTAAATACGGTAAAGGGAATGATATTATCCTTGAAGGGAGTGGATAAAAAGAAAAAAATATATATAAGAATAGAGGAGGAAAAGTGATTACACCTGAAAAAGCTTTGCAGATTATCTTAGAAAATATTTCTATTTTAAAACCTAAGGATGTTCCTATATCAGATAGTTTAGGTTTGGTTGTTGCTGAGGATGTTTCTTCTGAAGAAAATATACCACCATTTGATAATTCAGCAATGGATGGATTTGCTGTTAGGTCAAAAGATACTGTAGGTGCATCTCCAAAAAATCCAGCAACTTTATTACTTAGAGGAGAGGCACTAATGGCTGGAACTACTCCTAAAGTTAAGCTAAAAGAACAAACAGCAGTTGGAATAATGACAGGTGCCCCCATTCCTTTAGGGGCTGATACAGTTATTCCAGTTGAATTTTGTAAAAAATTAGAAGATAGAGTTATTATATATACTCATTATCCTGCAAATATGAATACAAGAAGAGCTGGTGAGGATATAAGGAGAGGTGATAAAGTTTTAGAAAGAAATGCTTTAATATATCCAGCAGACATTGGGGTATTAGCTTCTTTAGGTATGGAGAAAATAAAGGTTTTTTCAAAACCAACTATTGCAATTCTATGTACTGGAGATGAATTAGTAGATATCAAAACTCCTTTATCACCAGGAAAGATAAGAAGTTCAAATACTTATTCATTATCAGCTCAGGTAAAAGAAGTGGGAGCTATACCTTTAGAATATGGAATAGTTAAGGATAATACAGAAGAAATAAAAGAAAAAATTATAGATGCTCTGGAGAAAGCAGATTTGATAATTACATCTGGAGGAGTTTCTATGGGTGAACATGACCTTGTTAGAAATATTGTTACAGAGATTGGTGCTGAACTAAAGTTCTGGAAAATAACTCAAAGACCAGGTTTACCTATGGCGTTCTGGGTTTTTGAAAAAAAACCAATTTTTGGTCTTCCAGGGAATCCTGTTTCTGTGATGGTTTGTTTTGAAAATTATATAAGACCCTCTATTTTTAAAATGATGAATAAAAAGTTCCAACCTCGACAGATTATAAAGGCAAAGATGGCACACCCAGTTAAAAATAAAAAAGGTCGAGTTCATTATCTAAGAGTAATTGTTTATAAGGAAAGAGATGAGTTCTGGGTAAAAACAACAGGTGACCAGGGTTCTGGTATATTAAGATCTATGGCAAAAGCAAATGGATTATTAACTATTCCAGCTGAGAAAAATTTTATTGAAAGAGGGGAAGATGTAGAGGTTAGAATGTTAAAAGCAATTCTTACTACACCAATTCCTATTAGTATTGAAAATTTCTAAATTTTTAAATAACTTAACTTAAAGCTGAGAAGCCACTTACGAAAGCTTACGGTATAGTTTCTTGACTATTTATCCTCTCCCCTGGTGGGAGAGGGAAAGGGAGAGGGGGAAGATTGAAAATGATTAGATTTTCTATTTTGACTGTAAGTGATAAAGGATATAGAGGTGAAAGAGAAGATATCAGTGCGAATGTTATAAAAACCGAGATAGAAAAGCTTGGTTATAAGTTAATTGATTATAAGATTGTTCCTGATGATAAGGGGATGATAAAAGATACTCTTACTGATTTTTGTGATAAAAAGAAAGTTGACCTAATTTTTACTACTGGCGGAACCGGGTTTTCACCAAGAGATATAACTCCAGAAGCTACAAAAGAAATAGTAGAAAAAGAAGTTCCCGGAGTATCTGAAATAATAAGATCGGAAGGTTATAAAATTACACCTCATTCAATGCTTTCCCGAGGATATAGTGGTATTAGGGGTGGTACTTTAATAATTAATCTACCAGGAAGTCCAAAAGCTGTTGAAGAGTCATTGGAAGTAATTATTCCACTATTAGATCATGGTATTGAGGTGTTGAGGGGGGAAGCTTATGAATGTGCAACAAAACAGAAAAATGCCCCTTAAAAATAGAGACCCTTTGAAAGCTTTAGCCATAAATTAAATTAAGTAACCTTTGAAAGCTTTGGGCATAGTCTCTTGACTGTTTAGCCTCTCCCCTGGCGGGAGAGGGTAAGGGAGAGGGGGAATTTAAATTATATGAAACTAATAGTTTGTGAGAAAAATCAATCAGCAAAAAGAATCTCAGAAATACTCTCAAGAAAAAAGGCTAAGAGAGAAAGTTACTATAAAAATATCTATTATAGCTTTAAGTGGGATGATGAGAATGTTTTAGTAATGGGATTGAGAGGGCACATTCTAACATTAGAATTTCCTCCCGAATATGAGAACTGGCAGAAGGTTGAGCCTTTTAATTTGATTAATGCTGAAACCAGGAAGGTTCCAAAATCTAAATCTTTGATTAAACTTATTAAAGAAAAAGCTAAAAAGGCCAGTGAAGTGATTATTGCAACTGATTTTGATAGAGAGGGTGAGTTAATCGGATTTGATGTTATTTCTCTAATAAAAAAAGTAAATCCAGAAGTTAAAATAAAAAGGGCGAGATTTTCAACATTAACTTCAGATGATATAAATGAAGCATTCTCTAATTTAGAAGAACCACATTTTTCTCTGGCAATGGCTGGAGAGACAAGGCAGGAAATTGATTTGTACTGGGGAGCTATCTTAACTCGTTTTATATCACTTGCCTCAAAAAGGCTTTGGGAAAATTACTTATCAGCGGGAAGAGTACAGAGTCCAACACTTACCATTTTAGCAGAAAGGGAGAAAAAAATTACTGAATTTAAACCCACCCCTTATTGGCAGATCAGGTGTGAAATTTCAAAAGATAAGCAAAACTTCTTTGCTTATCACAAAAAGAGGAAGTTCAATAACAGAGAAGAAGCAGAGAAAATACTTAATAAACTATCGGAAAGGAGCATAGTTAAATCAGTTAATCAGGTGAAGAGAGATAAAAAACCACCATCTCCTTTTAATACGACCTCATTTCTTCAAGAAGCAGCTAAGGTTGGTTTTTCTCCAGCTAAGGCTATGAATATAGCTGAGAGCTTATATATGGGTGGTTATATAAGTTATCCAAGGGTTGATAATACTGTATATCCATCCTCTCTAAATTTGAGGAAAGTTTTGCAAAGACTTAAGAAATTTGAAAAGATTTCTGATTTAGCTGAAGAATTACTAATTAAAAAAAAGCTTATACCAACCAAAGGCAGTAAGATTTCTTCTGACCATCCACCTATTTATCCAACTCGTGTACCTGATAAGAAGGTTATAAGTTCCGATCAGATGAGAATATTTGAGCTTGTATCTCGAAGATTTATGTTGACTCTTGCAAAGAAAGCCATTATTTTAAGTGTTAATGTAAAAATTGAGATTTCAAAAGAGATATTTTTAGCAAATGGACTACAAATTGTAGATGAAGGATGGATGAAATTTTACCCATATATAAAAACAAAAGAGAGTTATCTACCACCATTGAAAGAAGGAGATAAACTGAATGTTTTGAATTCTGAAATTTTAGATAAAGAGACTAAACCACCAGCAAGATATACCCAAAGTGGATTAATAAATAAAATGGAAAAATTAAATTTGGGTACAAAATCAACGAGACATACCATAATTCAAAATCTCTATAATAGAGGTTATATTTATAACAATCCAATAATTACCACAAAAACTGGAATAGTGGTTGCTGATGTTTTAAAAAATCATGCTAAAAAAATATCCTCGTCAGAGATGACCTCTGACCTGGAAAATGATATGGATAGAATTGCTTCTGGTAAAGAAAGTAAGGAAAAGGTCGTAAAAAAATCAAAACAATTATTAAATGATATATTAATACAACTATCTGATTCAAAAAATGAGATTGGTGAAAAGATAAGAACAGGTGTTTATGAGGATAAGAGGATCGCGGAGTGTCCAAAGTGTGGCAAAGATTTAATAATAATAAAAAGTAGGAAGACAAAAAAAAGGTTCGTTGGTTGTTCAAATTATCCAGATTGTTCTAAAGCTTATCCAATTCCCCAGAAAGGTAGAATATTTCCTACAGGTGAGATTTGTAAGTATTGCAATACAGCTGTAATTAAGATAGTAGTAAAAGGAAGAAAGCCCTGGAACCTATGTCTAAATCCAGATTGCCTATCAAAAAAAGATAAGAGTAGTAAAAAATATCCAGAACAGAAATTAAAAGGCAAAACAAAAAAGGAACTGGAAACTTTTGGAAAATGTCCAAATTGTAAAAATGACCTGGTATTAAGAACAGCTAGAAAGTCTAAAAAAATATTCTTAGGTTGTTCAAATTATCCAAAATGTAAGACAACATTTTCAATACCACAATCTGGGGAGATAAAACCTAATGAAAAGTTATGTGATGTGTGTGGATTTCCTCAGATTGAGATCATATCAGAAGATAAAACATCAAAAATTTTGTGTATAAACAGATCATGTTCCACAAATAAATAGAATTTTTTTGGTATATAATTTTTATAATCACCTTCCTCTCCCTTGATGGGAGAGGGTAAGGGAGAGGGTGTAAATTTGATAATTTAAATATTTTCCCCTCCCCTAAAATCCCCTCCCACAAAGGGAGGGAAGTATGTATGTAAATAACTACATATATGTAGATAACTACAATATAGATAATTATACTTTTTAGTGCAGAGTTTAGATTTTAAAAAAAGTAATTTAAAATAAATAATATTTAAAAAAATAATTTTAACAAGGAGGCAAAAAATATGGAACTAAAGAAGATTGGAGAATTAATAACATCAAATAGAATATTATTGGGACCAGGTCCAAGTAATTATGACCCTCGAGTAATGAAGGCAATGACATCTCCTTTGATAAGTCATTTAGATCCAGAAATTTATTCCATACTTGATGAGACTATAGAGTTATTAAAATATTTATTTAAGACAAAGAACGAGGTAACTCTACCTATGTCGGGGACGGGAACAGCAGGAGGAGAGACTGCATTTACAAATGTAATTGAAGAGGGTGATAAGGCAATAGTTTGTTTAAATGGTTTCTTTTCAGAAAGAAACGTAGAGATGATTGAGAGGTGTGGAGGGGAAGTAATAAGAATTGATGCAGAGTGGGGTAAACCAATAGATATTGAAGAAGTAGAAAAAACATTAAGGGAAAATCCTGATGTAAAGGTTTTATCGATGACACATGGAGAGACCTCAACTGGTGTTTTTACTCCGCTAAAGGAAGTAGGGAAATTTTGTAGTCAAACTCCAACTCTATTTGTAGTAGATGCTGTACCAACATTGGGAGGAATGGATGTTGATGTGGATGGTTGGAATATAGATATATGTTATAGTGGAACCCAAAAATGTTTAAGTGCTCCACCAGCAATGGCTCCCATTACTTTTAATCAGAAAGCAATAGATGTAATAAAGAATAGAAAAACTAAAATACAAACTCTATATCTCGATGCGATTGAATTGATGAGACATTGGGGCAAAGAAAGAAAATATCACCATACACTTCCAATTGTTATGATCTATGCTCTAAGGGAAGCATTGAGAATAATTTATGAAGAAGGGCTTGAGGAAAGATTTAAAAGACATGAAGAAATAAGTCAACTTCTTAAGACTCATTTAACAGAGATGGGATTTAAGCTATTTGCTCAGGAAGGTTATAGACTTCCAATGCTAACATCAGTTGAAATTCCCGAGGGATTCAACGAAAAGGTAATAAGAACTAAATTACTTAATGAATATAATATAGAAATTGGTGGAGGTTTTGGTAAATTAGCAGGAAAGTTGCTAAGGGTAGGGTTGATGGGCTATTCATGTTCTAAACGAAATGTTTACTATCTGATATCTGCCCTTAAAGAGATAATGTCTTAAAATTGAATTTAACTTCAGAAATACATCACAAAGCATTAATTAGAAAGGAGTTTGTATGAAGCCAAAGGTTTTTGTTACCAGAAAATTACCGGAGAAGGCTCTTGAAATGATTAAAGCAGAATGTGATATGGAGATAAATCCTCATGATAGATTATTAACTAAAAAAGAATTAGTCAGTGGTGTAAGTGACAAAGATGGTCTGCTCTGTCTTCTAACGGATGAAATAGATGAAGAGGTTATTGATAGTGGAAGTAATTTAAGAATAATTGCAAATTATGCTGTTGGTTATAACAATATAGATGTTAGCGCAGCAACTAAAAGAAAAATTCCAGTAACAAATACTCCTGGAGTTTTGACAGATACAACTGCTGATATGGCATGGGCTCTAATTTTTGCTATTGCAAGAAGAGTTGTTGAGGCTGATAAATTTACAAAAGAGGGTATGTATAAAGGTTGGGGACCAATGATGTTTTTGGGTGGAGATATATATAGAAAGACTTTAGGAATAGTTGGTTTAGGAAGAATAGGAAAATCAGTAGTAAGGAGAGCTAAAGGGTTTGATATGAGAGTTTTATATTTTGATGCTTTTAGAGCAGATGAGAAAGTTGAGAAAGAACTTGGGATTGAATATGTTAGTTTAGAAGAGCTCCTGAAAGAGTCAGATTTTGTCTCAATTCATGTCCCTTTGCTCCCTTCGACGCGCCACTTAATAGGTGAAAAAGAACTTTTAATGATGAAAAAAACAGCATATCTGATAAATAATTCCAGGGGTCCCGTAATTGATGAAGAAGCGTTAGTAAATGCATTGAGGGATAAGGAAATAGCAGGAGCGGCATTGGATGTTTTTGAAAATGAACCAGAACTTTCTCCTGGTTTAGCTGATTTAGAGAATGTGGTACTCACTCCACATATTTCAAGTGCATCTATTGAGACAAGAACTAAAATGGCAGTAATGGCTGCTGAAAATTTATTAGCTGGATTAAAAGGCATGAGACCTCCAAATATCGTTAATCCAGAAGTTTTAGAATAATAAGAAGAAAATATGAGAGGACTATTTATCACATTAGAAGGAATAGATGGATCAGGAAAAGATACTCAGGCTACGATGTTAGCAAAGTATTTAGAAAAAAAAGGCTACTCAGTTCTTATAACTAGAGAACCTGGAGGAACTTCAGTTGGTGAAAAGATTAGAGAGATACTTCTTAGCCCGGAGATCGAGAAAGTTGACTCAAGAGCTGAGGTATTATTATTTGCAGCAAGTAGAGCTCAGATGGTTTTAAATGTTATAAAACCTGCATTAAAGGAAGGGAAAATTGTAATTAGCAATAGATATGTCGATTCTTCATATACATATCAAGGGATAGCTCGAGAAATGGGTTTAGATTGGGTAATAGCAATTAATGAATGGGCTACAAGAGAACTCCTTCCTGATATAACATTTTTTCTTGATATCCCCGAAGAAGTGGGACTAAAAAGGGTTGATAGATCAAGAAATATTAGAGATAAAATAGAAAAAAATGGTGAAATTTTTCAGAGAAAGGTTAGAGAAGGTTACTGTAAATTAGCAAAGATGTTTCCTGAAAGATATAGAGTAATAGACTCAAAAAGAAATGAACTTCTTATCCACGAGGATATTAGAAAAGAAATTGATAAATTTATTAAAAATGAAAAGTGAGAAAGAATTTACACTTTTTGATCAAATTGTTGGTCAAGAAAAAGCATTAAATTATTTAAAAGAGATTGTGATAAGAAGATCATTTTCACATGCGTACATCTTTTATGGACCTATAGGATCTGGAAAGAAGCTCGCCGCTCTTTCTTTTATAGCAGTATTAAATTGTCCTAAAAAGGGATGTGGTATCTGTGATAGCTGTAAACAGATAATGAATAAAAATTTTTCAGATTTATTAATAGTTGAACCAAAAGGAAATTATATATTAGTAAATGATATAAGAGAACTTAGAAATAAACTTTCCCTAAAATCTTATAGTGGAAAAGTTAGAGGGGTAATTATAGATGAAGCAGATTTAATGACAGAAGAAGCATCAAATGCACTACTTAAAACCTTAGAAGAACCTCAGTTAAATACAGTTTTTATTCTTATAACTTCAAGACCAAATCGAATTCTTTCAACAATTAACTCCCGTTGTCAGGCAATGCATTTTACTTCAATATCAAGGGATGAAGTTGAAAGGCAGTTAGTAGACAAACTTGAGATAGAGCCACAAATTGCAAAATTTCTTTCAAGATTAAATAATTACAATTTCTATAGAGCTAAGGAAATAGTAAGTGATGGTAAAAGTTTAGAAATAAGAGATCAAATTTTAGATATTTTAACTAAAATTTATGATTCCGATGATACTCAAAAGATAGAATTTGCATCTAAAGTAATGAATATAATGGAAACAATGTCAACTGATGAAATTGATAAACAAATGACAGAAAAGTTAAATATCTGGAAAAATTTTGCATTATCACCAAAACATTTTTCCAAAGTAAGAGGTGAAATAGATAAGGAAAAGATGAGAGTCTTAAAAAGGAAAACTTTAATTAAAGTAAATTGGGTGATGGATATAATTTCCGCATGGTATCGCGATCTATTATTATTAAAGTATGAATTAAATAATAAGTTGATAACAAATATGGACTACTATAAAAACTTAATTGAAATAAAGGAAAAAATTGAGATAAAAAAGTTGATTAATATCTTGGGTGAAATACAATATATTAGGAATTTAATGGATATAAATATAAATTTACCACTTGCAATGGAAACACTTTTTTTGAAATTAGGAGGATAACTTTGGTAAAAGTAGTTGGTATCGTTTTTAAAAAAGGAGGAAAAGTATATTATTTTAATCCTGAAAATTTAGATCTTAGTTTGGGAAATAAAGTAATTGTTGAGACATCAAAGGGAATGGAATTTGGAATCGTAGAGTCTGAAATAATGGACATAAAGGATGATGAACTGGCTACCCCCCTTAAACCTGTTTTGAGAAGAGTAACTGAATATGATAAATCATGCTATGAAAGAAATAAATTAAGAGAAGAAGAAGCATTCAATAAATGCTTAGAATTAATAGATAAATATGAGCTTAAGATGAAGCTCACAGAAGTGGAAGTTGCTTTTGATGGGTCAAAACTTACATTCTATTATACATCTCAAGAGAGGGTAGATTTTAGGGAATTAGTTAAAGAACTTGCTTTAATTTTTAAAAGCAGAATAGAAATGAAGCAAATTGGGGTTAGAGATGAAGCGAAAATGTTTGGTGGATACGGACCTTGTGGAAGAAGATTATGTTGTGCTCTATTTCTAAAAACTTTTAAGCCTGTTACTATTAAAATGGCAAAAGATCAGGGTCTTCCACTCTCGCCTTTTAAAATATCTGGACCCTGTGGAAGACTTATGTGTTGTATAAAGTATGAATACCCCATTTATGAAGAATTTATTAAAAAATGCCCAGTTAGAGGAACTGAAGTAAATACTCCGCAGGGAGTGGGTATAGTTGTTGGTTATGATATATCCTTGAAATCAGT
Source organism: Candidatus Humimicrobiia bacterium (assembly GCA_049647085.1). Lineage (GTDB taxonomy): Bacteria > Actinomycetota > Humimicrobiia > JAHJRV01 > JAHJRV01 > JAHJRV01. The sequence continues at coordinate 202,222 of JBARXA010000010.1, forward strand.
TGTGGTTGAATTTGAAAATGAAAGGAAATTGTCTTTTCCTCTGGATCAAATAGAATACTAATTTTTAATATGTCATTGCGAGGAGTCTAAGCGACGAAGCAATCTCATTAAAAAATAAATTAAATAACTTCAAATAATGTTTATAGTAAAAAATTTTATGCAATATACAATAGGAGGCCGACGTAGCTCAGTGGCAGAGCAGCTCACTCGTAACGAGCAGGTCACTGGTTCAATCCCAGTCGTCGGCTCCATTCTAAATTAATAATTATAAAAATGGTTTAAGAAGTTTAGAGAGGTAATATTTGATAAATATTTTTAATAAAATAAAAAAAGTTTTATATGATGAAGTAAAAGAGATGTTACCTGTTGAGATTGATATAAAAGAGTTCTATAAAGAGGTGATAGTTGAAAGATCGAGGGAGAAAAAATATGGTGATTTAGCAACAAATGCTGCATTTGTTTTTTCAAAAAGAATTAATAAATCTCCTATTGACTTAGCACATCAGTTATCTGAAAGATTATATTTTCCAGGTGGTGAAATAACTGAGACTATACCTTCTCATCCTGGCTTTATAAATTTTAAGCTTTCAAATAAATTCATAAATTCTGAATTAACCAAAATTTTAAAATTAAAATCAAGATATGGAACAAACCAAACTGGTAAAGGAAAAAGGATAAATCTTGAATTTGTTAGTGCAAATCCAACAGGTCCACTTCATGTAGGTAATGGGAGATGGGCAGCATTAGGTGATTGCTTAGTAAATATATTTGAAGCAAATGGCTATAAAGTGATTAAGGAATATTATATAAATGATGTTGGAACTCAGGTTGAACTATTAGGAAAATCTGTATTAGCGCGATGTAGAGAAATATTAAACTTACCTTCAGAATTTCCAGAAGGAGGATATCCCGGTAAGTATATTTATGATATTGCAGAAACTTTAATAGAAAAAAAAGGTAAGGATTATTTTTCATATCAAGCAGATAAAATAATTAAGGATATTTGCATACAATCAACTGAAATAATGATGGGTAGAATAAAGGAAACATTGGAAATGATGGGAGTTAAATTTGATATCTGGTTTAAAGAAAGTGAACTTTATAAAAGTGGTCTTTTTAAACAAGTAGTTGATTTCTTAGAAAAGAATGAATTTATATATATAAAAAATGGGGCAAAATGGTTTATATCTTCTCAATATGGTGATGATAAAGATAGAGTGGTCATAAAAAGAAATGGGGAGTCAACATATTTTGGTGCTGATATTGCATATCTAAAAAATAAGCTGAATAGAGATTATGATAAGAATATTTATATTTTGGGATCTGATCATCATGGAGATGTAATGAGACTTAAAGCAGCAGCAAAAGTATTAGAAACAGACCCAGATAAAATTGAGATAATAATAGGTCAGTTTGTGAATCTAACTCAAGGAAAAAAACCAGTCAGAATGTCAAAAAGAAAAGGCATCTTCTTTTCTTTAAGAAAATTACTTGAGCAATTAAGCATAGATGTGATAAGGTATTTCTTTGTTATGAAATCTTTAGACACACCTCTTGATTTTGATTTAGACTTAGCTAAAGAAAAAAGCATGGAAAATCCTGTTTATTACATTCAATATGTGCATGCGAGAATTGAAAGTATTTTAAAGAAAGCAAAAGAAAAAGATATTGAGATACCGTCATTTGATAAAATAAACTTTGATTTTATTTCTCAACCGGATGAAATTGCTCTTTCTAAAGAATTAATATTTTATCCATTTGTTATTAAAAAAGCATGTCAAAATCGTGCTACCCACTTAATTACTAACTATTTAGAAAATTTGGCAAAAATATTTCATTTATTCTATACGAATTGTAGAGTAATAGTAGAAGACAGCAGTGTAACAAATTCAAGGATATCTCTAATACTGGCAACGAAGCAGGTAATAAAAAATGCTTTGAAAATTTTAGGAGTAAGTGCTCCAGAATCCATGTGAATCTCATTAAATATAAATTTTAATAACGTGTCATTGCGAGAGACAAGATTCAGGTTGTCATTGCGAGGAGCATTAGCGACGAAGCAATCTCATTTTAATTAAATTTAACAAATATATCTTATTTGAGATTGCCACGCCACCTTCAGTGGCTCGCAATGACAACCAGGACCTTGCTCGGAATAGGCTACGCAATCTAATTAGAAAAAAACATAAATATGAAAATTTTAAATAATGAAATAAGGAGAGTGCGAAATTGGAAGAAAAAAAGAAAAAGAAGAAAGTATGGTTATGGGTTATCTTGTCAGTCTTTTTTGTTCTACTTGTGATATTCTGGGGTATTTTTTTAGTCTATTCATTAATAGGAGGTAGTGTAGGATATATGCCAACAGGAGAAAGTATCGCTCTAATCAGGATAGAAGGAGTGATTTCTGATTCTCAGAGCAGTTCATTACTTTATGGTGAAGGAACTGAACCAGAAAAAATAATTCATCAATTACATAGGGCAGAAGAAGATCAGAATATAAAAGCAATAATATTTAGAATAAATAGTCCAGGTGGAACTGCAGCTGCATCTCAGGAAATATATAGAGAGATTATGAGAATAAAAAAACCTATTATTTCATCAGTAGGTGATATTTGTGCATCTGGAGCATATTATATAGCAAGTGCAACTGATTGGATAGTTGCAAATGAAGCATCATCTGTTGGTAGTATAGGTGTTATAATGCAATTCCCAAACTATCAAGGTTTATATGAGAAATTGGGAATAAAAACAGAAACTTTTACTAAGGGTAAATATAAGGATTTGGGAAGTCCTGCACGGGGGTTAACTGATGAAGAGAAAAGATTAATTGATAAAGAATTAGAGGTTGTTTATCAACAGTTCATTAGAGATGTTGCCAAAGGAAGGGATATGACAGAAAAAAATGTAGAGGAGCTTGCCACTGGTTTTGTATTTGTGGGTTCTGAATCTTTTAATTTAAAATTGATAGATGAATTAGGAAATTATCAGGATGCTATAAATAAAGCTGTCGAGCTTGGTCAAATAAAGGGAAAACCCACAATAATAGACTTCAAAAGACCAACATTTTTTGACACATTCCTTTTCAATATAATAAGTGATTTAAAAAAAATGATTCTATCTGATATTTACTTCAATTCTCAATTTCAGTTTGAAGAACCAATTATAAAATAGATGATTTATATGATTTGATTAAATAACAATAAGAATAGACGGACTGAATTATCTTTAATAAAGCGAGCTAAGAATTTTAAAAATTGTACATTTCTATTAAGTTAAAAAAGGGTCATTTCTATTAAGTTATTATATAATATTTGAAAAATATTGATTTTTTTATTATTTATAGTTAAAATAACATAAGTCCAATATTGATGGTTTATTTTCTAAATATTTAATCTTTTAAACCATCTTTCGAAAGGTAAATTTGTAAGTAGGTGTTATCCACCATATCTTCAAAATCCTCAAAATTTCAAGATATAATGGAATTTTTAATATTTTTTAAAAAATGGGAAAAACCTTTTAGAAATTGAGAAATAAACAATTGATAACACATCTATTTATAAATTATAAATTTCAATAAAAAAATTTTTACAGGAGGTATTTTTTGGAAAAAATTTTAGAAAAGCCAAATCTTGATGCAATGTTACTTACTGACTTACAGGATTTAGCTTCAGAAATGGGAATAAAAAATTTTAAGAAATTAACTAAAAATAAATTAATCGTAGAAATATTAAAAGCACAGGCTGAAAGTGATGGTCTTTATTTTAAATCTGGAATACTGGATATATTAGGTGATGGATTTGGGTTTCTAAGAACTGATGGATTTTTACCAAGTGCGAATGATATTTATGTGTCTCAATCACAAATTCGCAGATTTCATCTTAAACAGGGTGATGAAGTAGCTGGCAAAGTTAGATCTCCTAAAGATACGGAGAAATATCAGGCAATTTTAAAAATAAAATTGGTGAATGGTGATGATCCTGAAAAGGCACGGAATAGAAAATATTTTGATCAATTAACTCCTATATATCCCACAGATAGACTATATCTTGAAACCACTCCAAATAGAATTTCTGCAAGGGTAATAGATTTACTTGCTCCCATAGGTAAAGGACAAAGAGGACTTATAGTATCTCCTCCAAAAGCTGGTAAGACTACAATTTTAAAGGATATTGCAAATAGTATCACTACCAATAATCCTGAAGTTATACTGATGGTTCTCCTTGTTGATGAACGTCCTGAAGAGGTTACGGATATGGAAAGGTCAGTTCATGGAGAGGTAATAAGTTCAACCTTTGATCAGCCTTCCGAAAATCATCTTAGAGTTTCAGAAATGGTTCTTGAAAGAGCAAAAAGACTTGTTGAACAAGGTAAAGATGTAGTTGTTCTCTTAGATAGTGTAACCAGATTAGCAAGAGCATATAATTTAATGACACCAGCTTCTGGAAGAGTATTATCCGGAGGCGTTGATGCAACTGCACTATATCCACCAAAGAGATTTTTTGGTGCTGCAAGAAATATTGAAAATGGTGGTAGTTTGACTATAATTGCAACTGCTTTGGTTGAGACGGGAAGCAAGATGGACGATGTTATTTTCGAGGAGTTTAAGGGAACAGGAAATTTAGAGATTAAATTAGATAGAAAATTAGCAAATAAAAGAATATTTCCAGCAATTAATATAGAAAAAACAGGTACAAGGAAGGAAGAGCTCATTATGAATAAGGAGGAAGCAGAATTAGTTTGGAAACTAAGAAGAGTTCTTCATTCATTAAATCCAACTGAAGCAATAGAACTTATAATTGGGAAAACCCGCGAAACGAAAAGTAATGCAGAGTTTTTATTAGCTGTTAAAAATTCTGCTGCTGGGAAAAAGTAGTAAAATTAAATAAATTTTGATATTATTTATTAATTTTAAAATATTTTTTTTGTCATTCCAAACAGCTTTTAGAATATAAAGAAACAAATATAAATATTAATAAAAAAGATTTCAAGGAGATATATATAATGAAAAAAGGAATTCATCCAGAATATATTGATTGCATAGTAACATGTTCATGTGGGAATAGTTTTAATACTCGTTCTACAAAAAGTAAGATAACAGTTGGAATATGTTCGAAATGTCATCCCTTTTATACTGGGAAGCAAAAGTTGGTTGATACAGGAGGTAGAGTCAAAAGGTTTGAAAGGAGAATTAAAAAAGGTAGAAGATTAAAATAGCGAGGTAGATTGAATGTATATCGAATTAATAAAATACACTCCAGAACCTGAAAAGACAGTAGCAATAGCAGCAAGAGTTTGCTATTCACCTCGTAATGCAAAAGAGATTTATGAGAATATGAGTGATGAAGAGGTTAAAAAACTGATTAGATTTTTAATTAAGGCAGGACATCATAGTGCCATAGAACATGCATCTTTTACATTTATAGTAGATGGAATATCAAGAGCGTGTTCTCATCAATTGGTAAGACATAGGCTTGCATCATATAGTCAACAAAGTCAAAGATATGTTGAATATAAGAGAAATTTAGAGTATATAATACCACAATCAATTAAAGATAAAAAAGACCTTTCTCAAAAATTTGAAGAGTTTCAACAACAGAGTTTTAATTTATACAAATATTTTCTTAAAAATAAGATATCTTCAGAGGATGCTAGATATGTTCTCTCAAATGCTTTCCCCACTCAGATTATAATTACAATGAATGCAAGAGAACTCTTGCACCTTTTTACACTTAGATGTTGTGAGAGAGCACAGTGGGAGATTAGAGAGATGGCATATAGAATGCTAAATAAAGTTAAAAAAGTTGCACCGACTATCTTTGAACATGCAGGACCATCCTGTTTTAGGGGAAGATGTCCAGAAGGTGAGATGATGTGCAAAAACCCTCCAAAGGAGGATGAGATACTTGAAAAATATTTATCTTAGTCATGGTGAAAAATCAGGTTGGATAGAAGTTATAAGTGGAGCAATGTTTTCTGGAAAAAGCGAAGAACTCATTAGAAGAGTAAGAAGAGCAGAGATAGCAAAATTAAAAGTTAGGGTATATAAACCTAAAATTGATACAAGGTATTCAAAAAAGCATATAAAATCACATTCTGGTGCGAGAGTTGATGCTGAAATTGTGAAACAAGCTTTAGATATCATTCTTACTTGTCCAGCTGATGTGCAAGTTGTAGCTATTGATGAAGCACAATTTTTTGATATTGATTTAATCGAAGTTTGTCAACGTTTAGCAGATAGAGGAGTTAGGGTTATAGTTTCTGGATTAGATCAGGATTTTCGTGGAAAACCTTTTGGACCAATGCCATATCTCTTTTCAATTGCAGAATATGTTGATAAACTTCAAGCAATTTGTGTGAAGTGCGGTAATCCAGCGACTCGTACCCAACGACTTATTGATGGAAAACCCGCATCAATTAATGACCCTGTGGTAAAGATTGGAGCTGAAGAGCTTTATGAAGCGAGATGTCGTAAGTGCCATGAAGTTATGGATTTGACTAAACAGACTAAAACATTATTTAAACAGGGAGTTGATTATTGGTCTGAAGTTATGGAGGAAGCTGATAAAGAGTGAAAACTGAAAAACTGAGAGTAGGTGGTCAATCAGTAGTAAACGGAGTAATGATGAGAAGTGAAAACCTCTATTCAATTGCTCTTAGAAATCAAAGTAAAGAAATAGATGTTGAATTATTTCCTGTAAAATCAATAATAAAAAAATATCCTATGGCTAAACTACCGTTGATAAGAGGAGTCATAACTTATATTGAAAATCTTATACTTGGATTTAAAGCACTTATGTATTCAGTTGATAAAACAGGTGCAAAAGAGGTTGAGATTTCATGGCTCCAAATGACAATTTCTATAATTTTAGCAGTAGCTTTAACATTTGGACTCTTTTTTGCACTTCCCACATTCTTAGGTAAATTCATTTATCAATCTATACCAAATATCTTTCTATATAACCTGATTGAAGGATTAATTAGACTAACTATTTTAATTTGTTATATAATTTTTACCTCTTTTTTAAAGGACATAAAAACACTATATGAGTATCATGGAGCTGAGCACAAAGTTATACATGCGTATGAGGCGGGGGAAGAGCTTACAGCTTCAAAAGTTAATAAATATAGCACTCTTCATATGAGATGTGGTACAGCTTTCTTAATGATAGTCGTGGTAATCAGCATAATAATATTTTCTCTTTTAGGTAGACAATCTCTAATTCAAAGAATAATCTATAGAATTATCTTAGTTCCTCTTATTATGGGGATTTCATATGAATTCATTAGACTTGCTGGAAAATTTCCAGAAAGCTTAATTCTAAAAATTGTTTCCTTTCCAGGATTACTACTTCAAAGACTTACCACAAGAATTCCTTCAAAAGAACAGTTAGAAGTTGCTATTATAGCTTTAAATAAGGTCACAGAAAAAGAAGAAGTGCTTAATAAGGGAAAACTACTTAATAAAGACCGTGATTTTTCAATACTTCCTTAGGTTAAGAGTATAATAATTAAGAAAATATTTTTAATAAATATTTATATTACAGTGTGTCTAAAGTTAAGACCTAACACTTAGGTTTTTATGTGTCTCAAGTCAAGACCTGGTACTTAGGTTTTTTATGAGATAAAAAATGAAAAATTTATTAGATAAGTTAAAAAATATAGAAGATAGATATAATAATATATTAAAAAAGCTTAAACGACCTGATGTAATAAGAGATCCAATTAAAATAAAAAAGTATAGCCAGGAGATTTCTCAGTTAGAGGATACAATTAAAGAAGCGCAAAAATATAGAAAAATTAAATCAGAAATAGAAGAAACAGAAGAGATGTTGCAGACAGAAAAAGAGAAGGAATTAAGGGATTTAATAACTGAAGAGCTATTAAGTCTTGAGAAAGAGAAGTCAAATTTGGAAACAAAAATTGAGGAACTTTTATTACCAAAAGATATGTATGCACAAAAGGATATCATAGTTGAAATAAGAGCTGGAACTGGTGGTGATGAGGCAGCTCTTTTTGCATCCGATCTTTTCAAAATGTACTCAAAATATAGTGAGAAGAATAATTTTAATGTTAAAGTACTTTCATCAAATGTCTCAGATTTGGGTGGTTTTAAGGAAATTGTTTTTGAAGTTAGTGGAAAAGGAGCTTATAACAAATTTAAGTATGAATCTGGGGTCCATAGAGTCCAGAGAATTCCTGTAACAGAATCAAGTGGAAGAATTCATACATCTACTACAACAGTTGCAGTTTTACCAGTTGCCGGGGAAGTAGATGTAGAGATTAAACCTGAGGATATTTCTATTCAAACTTTTCGTTCTTCTGGTCCAGGAGGACAACATGTAAATGTTACTGACTCTGCAGTAAGGATAGCTCATATTCCAACAAAGATTGTGGTTTCATGTCAGGATGAAAGGTCTCAATTTCAGAACAAACAAAGAGCATTTAAAATACTTAGAGCTAAATTGTTAGATAAAAAAGTAAGGGAACAGCAAAAAGAGATGGCCACTAAACGTAAAGGTCAAATTGGAATGGGAGAAAGAAGTGAGAAAATAAGAACATATAATTTTCCACAAAATAGAGTAACAGATCATAGAATAGGATTAACACTTCATAAATTGGAACAGGTTTTATCAGGGGAATTAGATGGATTTATAAATGCACTTTCTATGAAAGAAAGAGGAGATAAACTTAGAAATTTATAAATATAATTTTAATTGTCATTGCAAGGGAAGTTATTTCTCGTATGTCATTGCGAGGGACGAAGTCCCGAAGCAATCTCTAATAAGAAACAATTATATGTTAAAAGAAACAATTTCCATTCAAAGTGCTATTAAAAAAGCAATAAAATTTTTAAAAGAAAAAAACATTGAATCCCCAAGAATCGCTTCAGAAATTTTAATTTCACATGTATTATCAATTCCAAAGACTAAACTTTATCTTAAACTTGATGACTTTATCTCAAAAGATGAATTTGAAAAATTCTGGAGTCTTGTAGTTGCAAGATCAAATAATATTCCAATTCAATATTTAACTCAAGAAGTAAGTTTCTTGGATTTTAAACTTTTTATTAAGGAAGGAGTTTTTATACCTCGACCTGAAACAGAGATTCTAGCCCAAAAAGCAATTTCAATTCTAAAAAATATGAGTATTAATGAAGATATTAAAGCAAATGAAAATATAAAGGTAGGTATAAATACTAAAGCAAGAAAAAATATAAACTTGAATAAAAATATTAGAAAAAATAATTATTTAACATCATCAAATGAGAAAAAGCTTTTAGTTTTAGATATAGGGACGGGGTGTGGTGCTATAGGACTTGCAATTGTGAATAAAATTTCTAATTGTTTCGTATATGCTACAGATATTAATGAAAAAGCATTAGAGATTGCAAAGAGTAATGCAGTTAATCTAAATCTTTCAGATAGAATAAATTTTTTAAAAGGTAATTTATTTGAACCATTACCTTCAAATCTAAAACTTTCATTTGATTTAATTATTAGTAATCCTCCATATGTCCCAATTTCAAAGTTCAAAGAACTTCAACCTGAAATTAGAGAATATGAACCTGAAAATGCTTTACTTGGTGGCGAAGATGGACTTTTTTACTACAGAGAAATAATTTCAAAATCTCTGAATTTTTTGAAGAAAAATGGATATCTTCTTTTAGAAATTGGATATAATCAATCTCAATTTTTCTTAAAAAAACAAAAACATGAAAAAAACAAAAGATATAAAATAATAGAAATAATTAAAGATTTATCAGAAATAGATAGAGTAATTGTCCTTAAAAAATCAGATAAAAAATCCACATTAAAAATAAAATAACAATTTGTAAAGAAATGGCAGAAATTTTAAAAATTGATGAAAAAAAACCTTTGGCTGGTCAACTTAAAGATGCTTTTAGGTTCTTAAAGGATGGAGAAGTTATTGCTATTCCCACTGATACATTGTATGGCTTAGCTGCATTATTAGGTGACGAGAAAGCAGTAAAAGAGGTTTATAAAATCAAAAAAAGAGATATAAAAAATCCAATTCCAATTCTTATTCATTCCTTACCCTCCTTAGATTTGTATGCCAGGGAAATACTACCCTATGCTAAAAATCTTGCAAAAATGTTTTGGCCAGGTCCTCTGACCATGATATTTAAACCTACCCAATTAGTTCCAGCAATTATCTGTGGGGGAAGAGATGGTGTTGGCATTAGAGTTCCAGCTAACAAAATTGTAAATTTTCTTACAAGTAAAGCGGGTGCAATAACGGGTACAAGTGCTAACTTAAGTGAAGGAGCTGATCCAATTAATGCTCAAATAGTAGATAAACAAATTGGAAGAAAAATAAAGTTAATCATTTGTTCTGGTCCTTCATTGCTAAAGAAAGGCTCAACTGTCATTGATGTAAGAGAAAAATTTCCTAAATTAATTAGAGAGGGAGTAATACCCTGGCCAAAAATTATTTCCTCAATGTTTTAAAAAGAAAACCCATAGTGTATACTTATTTTTTAATAAGAAAGGAAAATCAAAGTAATATCTTAAAAATTGTTCAAAATTGATTGAGGTGAGATGAAGAAAATAGTAATTGGTAGTGATCATGGTGGATATACTCTTAAAGAGGCAATAATAAATCATCTAAAAAAGAAAAAATATAAAGTAATCGATGTTGGCACATATTCAGAAGATAGGGTTGATTATCCTGATTTTGCAGAAAAAGCTGCCAGGATGATCGCTTCTAATGAAGTAAAGATAGGAATATTGATATGTAACACTGGAATTGGAATGTGTATTTCTGCAAATAAGATTAAGGGTATAAGGGCAGCAAATGTTCATGACATTGATACAGCTAAGTTAAGCAAAGAGCACAATAATGCAAATATAATAACATTGGGTAGTGTAGTCTTAGAACCTGAAGAGGCAATAGAAGTAGTAGAAAGTTGGCTTAATGCCAAGTTTGTAGGAGGTAGGCATAAAAGAAGGATTAAAAAAATCTCAAAATTAGAAAAAGAAAATTAAAAAAAAATTTATTTTAGAAATTTTAAGGAAATTTGGAAGGGAGGAGATAAATTGGAATCTATAATCATTGATCACCCACTTGTAAAACATAAGTTAGGGGTACTTAGAAATGAGGACACAAAGTCAAAGGAATTTAGAGAAATTGTAGAAGAATTAGCGATTATTTTAATATATGAAGCTACCAAAGATATCCCTACAATTAAGTATAATGTAAAAACCCCGCTTATTGATACTGAGGTTGAGAAAATCAAAGCTTCAAATTTAGTTATTATACCCATCATAAGAGCGGGATTGGGTATGTTAAATGGAGCTTTGAAGTTAATACCTGGAGCAAGAGTCGGGCATTTAGGTATTTATCGGAATGAGAAGACACTACAGCCAGTAAGTTATTATATGAAATCACCAAAGTTAAGGAAGGAAGATATTATCTTTATCATCGATCCTATGTTTGCAACTGGAGGTTCAATGGTTATGGCTATTGATTATCTCAAAAAAAATGGTGCTAAGAAAATAAAACTTTTAAGTATCGTTTCAGCTCCGGAAGGTATAAAAAAATTAAACAAACATCATCCAGATGTCGAGATTATCACATGCGTAATAGATTCTCACTTAAATAAATATGGTTATATAATACCTGGTTTGGGTGATGCAGGTGATAGACTTTACAATATTGAATCAGAAAAAGAAGTAAAATAAAAATATGAAAAATAAAAGACCTCCATGGAATGAATATTTTATGAGTATAGCAAAATTAGTCTCAAGCAGGTCAACATGCTTGAGAAGAGAAGTTGGTGCTATAATAGTTAAGGACCGTAGAGTACTAAGTACTGGTTACAACGGAGCTCCAAAAGGAATTACCCATTGTGAAGTAGTAGGTTGTTTAAGAGAAAAGTTAAATGTACCCGTAGGTGAAAGACATGAGATATGTAGAGGTCTTCATGCAGAGCAAAATGCGATAATACAAGCTGCCTTACATGGAATAAAAATAGAAGATGCTGTTATTTATACAACTAATCAACCATGTTCTATATGTGCAAAAATGATAATTAATTCAGGTATAAAGAAGGTTTATTATTTTGAAAAATATGAAGATAAATTAGCAGAAGATTTATTAAGAGAAGCAAAAGTAGAGTTAATTAAATTATAAATATTAATAGTAAGAGTTATGGAAAAATATGTAATAGAAGGGAACAAAAAATTAAAAGGAAGAGTAAGATTAAGTGGTGCAAAAAATTCAGCTCTTAAGATAATGGCAGCAACAATTTTAGGTAATAGCCCATCAGTTATAGAGGATATTCCGCGAATAAAAGATGTAGAGGTAATGATGGAAGTTTTAAAAACATTAGGAGTAAAAGCAGAATTTATTGATAAGAATATAGTTAAAATAGATCCATCATCAATAAGTAATTACAACACTCCATATGAATTGATAAGAAAGATGAGAGCTTCAATTACTATATTGGGTCCATTAATAGCAAAGATGGGAAAAGCAAGAGTTGCTCTACCTGGTGGATGTAACATTGGTACTCGACCCATAGACCTTCACTTAAAGGGTCTTTCAAAATTAGGAGTTAAGATAAGTCAAGAATCTGGTTGTATAGAAGCAACTACACCAAATGGTCTTATGGGTAATTATATTTCTATGGATTTTCCCAGTAGGGGAACGACTGAAAATATACTTATGGCGTCAGTACTTGCGAAAGGTAAGACAGTTATTGAGAATGCAGCAAGGGAACCAGAACTTGTGGATTTGGCTAATTTTCTTGTAGCTATGGGAGCAGATATTCAAGGAATAGGAACTGATAGATTGACAATAGAGGGAGTGAAAGAACTAAATGGAATAAGATATAGAATAATAACTGATCCCATTGAAGCTGGTACATTCTTAGTAATGGCAGCTGTCACTAAAGGAGAAATATTTATTGAAGGAGCAAAACCCGAGATGATAAGGATGGCTATAAATAAATTTAGGGAATGTGGAGTAAATATTTTAGAGAAGGAAAACGGTATTTTAGTTTCTATGGATAAAAAACCAGAACCTACCGATATTTCCACTCTACCATTTCCAGGATTCCCAACAGACTTGCAACCACTGGCTACTGTACTTCTATCCTTGTCTTTTGGCGTTAGTATTATAACCGAAAACATATTTGAGAATAGATTTACCTATATTAGTGAATTAAATAGAATGGGAGCTGATATAAGGACAGACGGTCATCATGCAGTTATTAGGGGAGTAGATAAATTAACAGGAGTACCTGTTACAGCTCCAGATTTAAGAGCAGGTGCAGCTTTAGTTACAGCAGGTCTTGCTGCTGAAGGAACAACTGAAATATATGATATTTATCATATAGATAGGGGATATGAAAATTTAGAAGATAAATTAACGAAATTGGGAGCAAAAGTCTCAAGAGTAAAATTAAACAATATTAAGTAATATTTTTTATTTTTTAATGAGAATGAATTAGAATATAAGCTTAATTAAACAAGTCTATCTTTAAAAATTATAAAATGTGAATTTGAAAAAGTATTTTCAATTTAAAATAATGAATTCAAATTTTATTAACAAATAATAACGAAAAATGAAAGCTAAAAATAAAGCCAAAAACAAAGGTATAAATAGAAAGAAGATATTAAGAACTTCAATTATATCTCTGATAATAATTTTGATTGTCTTATTATCAGGAGTGGGTATATACATTTATAGGATAATTTATGGGGTTACAGAAGCTTGGACTGAAGGGAAACCATCAGAAGTAACAACTGAAACTGTGCTTCCAACTGAACCTGTTTATCTTCTTTTAGTTGGAGTTGATACAGGGAATGGGGAGAAGGAAAGGGAAAGGGAAGCATTAGCTGATGCAATTATGGTATTTAATATAAACCCAGAAGCAAAAAATGGTTTTCTAATATCAATACCAAGAGATACATATGTGGAAATTCCAGGCTTTGGTAAGCAAAAAATAAATGCTGCTTTTTCTCATGGAAGCATAGAACTATTTAAAAAAACAGTAGAAAATTTTTTAGATATTAATATTCACAATTATGTGGTTTTAGATTTGCAGGGATTTGTAAAAATTGTTGATGAATTAGGTGGAGTGGATATTTATGTTAACGAACCATTGCATGATGATTTATCAGGAGCAGATTTTTCAGTTGGAGAACATCATATGGATGGAGAAAAAGCATTATCCTATGTAAGGTGTAGAAAAACTACTGGTGGAGATATTACAAGAATTCAAAGACAACAAAATTTCCTAAAACAAATGGCAATTCAACATTTCAATATAATGACTTTTCTTAAAGCTGGAAAATTAGCAGAGATATTAGCTGATAATACTGATTCAAACCTTGATTTCTCTGGACTTACAAAATATTCGAAAGAAGCATTAACATTTAAACCAGAAAATTTTCAGGCAGTTGTTATACCCACTGAACCAAAGACGATAGATGATATTTCATATCAGGTTCCTATAACAGAAGAAGTAGAAGTTATGATGAAAAATATAAAAGAGGGAAAACCTGCGATGAAATACTCAGCGCAATATGATGATATGGGAAATACACCATCTATAATGAAAGTTGGTAAAAATTATGAAGTAAAAATGAAAATAAAAAATACTGGCTATTTTACATGGCCATGTCAAGAAACAGATAGTATTAATTATGTTTCTATGAGTTATCACTGGATCGATGCAGAAACGGGAGAAACAGTTGAAACAGAAAGAAGAAGTCCAATTCACTGGGATATTAAACCAGATGTAGAAGCAATATTAGATGTAGGTGTATCACCTCCTCACAAAGTAGGAAAATTTATTCTTCAATATGATATGGTTCATGAAGGGATTTGCTGGTTTTCTGGTTATTCATATTCAAGGGGTGGTGTTCCTACATTAAATAAAGAAGTAGAAGTCATACCTGCCCAATAATAATTATTTCTTTACTATTTTGGCGGGTGTCCCTGCAGCAAGGCAATTAGGTGGGATTGAATCTAAAACCAAAGAGTGAGCTCCAATAACAGAATTTTCTCCGATTTTAACTGGTCCCAAAATAGTAACTCCAGTATATAAAATAACATTATCTCCAATTTCAGGATATCCAGGTTCACCAAGATGAAATGTTGAATGACCAATGCCACCAAATGTTACATTATGAAGTATAGAGACATTTTTTCCAATCTTTACTCCTCTTCCAATTACAACTCCAGATGAATGCCAGATTCTACATCCCCCTCCAATTTCCGCACCAGGATCAATATCTGCTCCAGTTAAAAAATAGTTTATTCTGCAAAGAATCTCAGCAATAAATCTTAATTTCTTAAGATATAACCATCTATAAAATCTATAAAAAACTATAGCCTGAACTCCAGGCTTTACAAGCAAAATTCTTATAGCTTGCAACAGATTGGGTTTACCTTTTAAAGTTCCCCTATTACTAAAAAGAAGTTCTATATCTCCTCTTAATCCTCGTTTTAATCTTTTCTCTTGCATTTTTACTATCTTTATTTAGTAGAATCTTATTTTTTATTATACAAAAAAATTCAGGAGTTATATGACCCCTTAAAGACCTCTACTTAAGGTGAATTGAAGCCCTTTCAGGACAAATAGTGATCTTACATTGGTGGTTCAATAGAAATAGGCTGGTTGACATCCCTAAGTTCCATTGACCATTCAATGGAACCCTGATTGCCCTCGGTGTCAGTACCGGAAGCTTCAAAAATATACTTGACTGGAAAACCTTCCTCTGCGATCCAGATGTCACCTTTTGCCTCAGCTATGCCCCCACCAAAAAGCACTCCCCATCCTTTATGGCTTGAAGTGTAGTGAAGACAAGGAATGCCATTCACCACTTCTCTGCCAACCAGGTTAGATGTGCTAGGTAAGCCTGTGTAGAGAGTATCC
Organism: Candidatus Humimicrobiia bacterium; assembly: GCA_049647085.1. GTDB lineage: Bacteria > Actinomycetota > Humimicrobiia > JAHJRV01 > JAHJRV01 > JAHJRV01. The sequence goes on from JBARXA010000010.1 coordinate 218,129, forward strand.
CAGCTGTGTAGTGGGCCAAAAATGAGAACCATTTGCATCAGGCTCTCGGCATACTCAGCTGGCATCTCCATCCATTCACCATTCTGTTTAAACCAAGCCTTATCACCGATGCGAATTGTCTCAAACCCCTCTTTGCTACTCAAATCAGTCCAGGTTACGTGCATTTTGTCAGGATCTACATACTCACCTTTGATCTCAATAGAGCCACGGGTTATCTCAGCAGTCTCCTCACCCTCGAACTTGAAGAGACTGACATAGCGATAGCTCTTAAGGCCTTTCAGAGCTTCAGAGGATCCAGTGAACATCTCCTCTGGTGGTGCCTCAGTTGTAGTAGCCTCCTCTTCTGGCGCTTCAGTTGTAGTAGTCTCGGGTATTGTGGCTTCCTCCACTGTCTCGGCTTTTGGCGCACAAGCTGCCATAGATAAAATTACTCCCAATGCTACTAACAAGAGCCATAGTTTGTTCCTTCTCATCTCAAAAAACCTCCTTTTTTTAATTTAAAATATTGCTTAATTCTTTTTTATACAAATACTTTATGTATAATAACATCTTCTTTTATATAATAGAAATATATATAAAATCACCTTGTATTTTAGAATGCTTAAATTTTAGTAAATTTAGTAAATTATACGAAATTATTCGTAACTTTTCAAGGAAGATTTTTTGACATTAAAAAGTCGCAAATATATTATTTGCGACCATTATTAGTTTATCATTTTTTGTGGCAATGATGTTTATTAAATTACAATTATTAAGTAGATTGTCGAGTAGAGGATATATTGAAAATAAATCAATTTTCAGCATTTTTTATAGTAACTTTTAATATTGATACTATAATTAATAAATTTTTATTGATAAACCATAATTTACTTACTATAATAAGTATATACTCATATTTATGAGCGGAGGAGAAATGCAAAATAATTTCATAATATTTACTAATCATCAAAAAGTCTTGAGTTTTTTAGGAATAAATTAGAAAGAAACCCGAAGCTTTAGTCGTTGGATGTGTCACTTGTTATAATTCTGATGTATATTTTTTTTCTAATATAAGCACAGATAAGGTAAATTATAAAAGTAAAAGGTAAAAATTAGTATATTTTTAAAGTGGAGAGATGATGCGAAGATATAAAGATTGGTTAAGACAAGCTAAACGTAAACTTGAATCTGCCAAGTGGGACCTTAAAGGTAAATTTTATGAAGATGCCTGTTTTTCTTCTCAACAAGCTGCAGAACTTGCAGCTAAGGCTTTTTTAGAAAGGAGAGGAATGGCAGAAATAGGATATTCAATATTTTTTCTTTTATCCAGAGTCCAAGATATTCCAGAAGATTTATTAGAAAAAGCAAAAGTATTGGATCGTTATTATATTCTGACAAGATATCCAAATGGATTTGACAGAGGAGCACCTATGGATTATTTTGAGGAAAAAACAGCAAAGGAGGCTATTAAATTTGCAGAAAATATCATTGGATTTATTGCAAGAGAAATTGAATAGCTCTACTCATTTTAAAGCGATAGAAAAATTTTTAAAAAAGCTTCAAAAAAACGAGAGAATATTAGTAGTCATTCTTTTTGGATCTTTAGCCAAGGGAGAGTTTCTACCTTACAGTGATATAGATATTTTAGTAATTTATAAAAATAGAGTTGGTTTCTTGGAAAATAATTTGGAATTACGTAGATTGGATAATTCTGGATTAATTGAACCTTTTGGATATGGCTATGAACAGATAAAAACAATGCTTAAAGAAATCAATCCCTTTATCTGGGGTATATTCGAGGAAGGTTTACTTCTATATATAAAGAACAATAAAAAGATAAGACAGCTTGAGACTTTAAGAGATAATGTAAAAAATCAATTCAAAGTGGAAAAAATCTCATTGGGTTGGCAATGGCAAGAAAGTTCTAAACTGTAAACTCATATAGTTAGTAGGTACACAAGACTCATCATTCTAATTCCTTTTCCCTTAATTTTATGATATCTACCTTCAGCTTTAATTTTCCGCATGACTCTTTAATTCTCCCTCGCTTAAATTTCCTAACAAAATCTACAAGAGCTATTTCAATAATCTTAGTCTTATTTGATATACCAGATAATTTCATTGATTCCTTAATTAGGTCATTATTTATATTAAGTGTAGTTCTCATATGCACCTCCAATACATATTATAAATACATATATTCATAATGCCAACACAATGTAGGAGCTTTTTCATAATATCAATTTACTCTTAGCTTATGTTTTTTAAAAGGAAATTTATATTTATTGGAGAATAATAAAAGACAAATAAAGATTTATAGTTTATAATAATTTAATTAAATATCGAAAATATAGCCTCGGGGGCTTATTTTTGCATCATTAAATCTTCAGTATATCCTGCGCTATTAGCCTTAGCTTTGTTATTTTTTAGTAAAAATAATCATGTTTATAAATAAAAGTACCTGTTGAATAATAAATACCAATATTTATTAGAGGGATAAATTAATTTAGCTTAAAAAGTAATTTTTATTGAAAATTATGCAGTATATTTAAAGAAATAAACATAATAGAAGGTGATTAACTTGGGGAAATCTCCAAGAAGAAAAAAGCAAAGTAAAGGTTTTTTAGGAAAATTTATTTTAATCCTATTAATAATAATTGCAATTGTCTTTGCCTGGCTTATTTTATCTTCAATCATTCCCTTTGGTAAAGAGTCAATAACTGTTGAAGAGACTATGAAGGAGGAAACTTCGGAGCAGGAACAACCAACAACACAGGAAACAACTGAAGAACCAACTCAGGAGACTACCGAGGAACCTACAGAGACCACAGAGGAGACAACTGAAACTACAGATGAGACCACAGAGGAAACAACCACTGAAGAGACTCAAGAAAAACCAGCAGAAATTACAATTCTAATATATTTCTCTGATGATCAGGCTGAATATATGAAGGGTGAGTATAGAACAATATCAAATGATGATCCAGTTAAGAATGCAGTAAATGAACTTTTAAAGGGTCCTAATTCTGCAAATTTATATGCATTAATACCTGAAGGTACAAAACTACTTAATGCTGAAATAAAAAATAATATTGCATATGTGGATTTTTCTACTGATATTTTGGAAGGAGTTGCTGGAGGGAGTACACTTCAGAGATTCATAATCTATACAATAGTTAATACACTTACTGAAATAGATGAGGTTGATGCTGTTCAAATATTAATTGATGGGAAGAATGTTAAAACTTTTGGTGATTTTGATATAAGTACTCCTCTTTATAGAGATATAAACATGATAAGATAATAGGCATATTAAAAATAGTTTTTATTAGAAATAGAAAGGTAGATGGTGAAAAAAGCTTTTAACATATTTATTATTACTGCAACTATTTTATCTTTTACTCTTACTCCATTTCTTTCTGATTCACTATTAGCAAATCCTGGATATTTAATTTGTTTAGATCCTGGACATGGTGGAAGAGATCCAGGAGCAGTAGGACCAACTGGTCTGATGGAGAAGGTTGTAAATCTGGATATAGCCTATAAAGTTAAAAATAAACTACAAGCTAAAGGTTATTCAGTAGTTATGACCAGAACCTCTGATACTTATCTATCATTGGATCAAAGAGTTGCTATTGCAAATAATAACAAAGCTACGATATTTGTATCCATTCACAATAACGCTTTCATACTTCCTACACCTCATGGAACAGAAACATATTATAGCTCAAGTGGTGCTCCCTATGGTTATTATTTAGCAGATGCTATACAACAAAGAGTGGTAGCAAATACAGGTTCAAAAAATAGAGGGACAAAAGATGGTGGATTTTATGTGTTAAATCACACTAATATGCCAGCAGCATTACAAGAAGGTGAATTTCTTTCAAATCCTGATAAAGAAGCATTACTTAAAACTGATTCTTTCAGAAACAAAATAGCTCAGGGAATATATGAGGGAATAGTCAACTATCTGAATAAATATGGAGGAGGTGAGCCACCACCACCATCAACTCATTACACCCCAGGTAAAGATCTAGGATACTTTATATTCAAAACATCTGATGGAGTATTCAAGATAAGATGGAGTGGTGATGGTACAATCCGCTACTACACTGGAGTAGT
>JBARXA010000011.1:0-21562 GCA_049647085.1 Candidatus Humimicrobiia bacterium
TTTCATTTTTAGGAACAACTTCTCCTATTATTGATATTGTTTCTCCTAAATCTCCTACTTCTACTGTTGCAGCTTCCTCTTCACTGACTTTTGTTCCAAAAAGTGTTGCACATCCTATATTTGTTACAGTACTCACAATAAGGGCTATGATAAGTATTGTAAGTACTTTTGATTTAGTTTTCTTACTTAATTTATTATTTTTAATATTTAATTTACTCAATGTTCTGATATCCGTTTTTGTGATCATTTCTTCTCCTTATATATTTAATAATTTTAATATTTTATATGTGTTGTTAATGAGTTAGACTCTCTATGTAAAACAAGTAATCCTATAAGAATTTTACGTTTTGTAGACATAAATGCCTCCTTTTTTCTTCATCTGTATTAAAAAGGTCAACTAAATTGACAAACTTTAGAATAGCAAAAAAATGTTTAGAAATTGTGAAGAAATAATTAAGATATTATTTAGATTAAAAAGCAAGTGAAGAGTTGGGTTACTCTCCTCGCTCTATCAGAAAGTCAATAGAAGATGCAATTAATTGGTTTAAAGAACAAGGGATATTATATTGCAAGACCTTACCCTAATATTTTGAGACTTCGATTTCTTCCATTTTACCTGTTACAAGATAAATTATTCGCTCACAGATATTAGTTACACGATCAGCAATTCTTTCCAAATGGCGAGATACCCATGTCAGATATGTAGAACCAGTAATTTTTTTTGGATCTTCAAGCATGAAGGTTAAAAGCTCACGATAAACCTGTTCGTGAAGATTGTCTATTTCATCATCCTCATCACAAATTTTTCTCGCTGTTGTTTCATCTCTATTTACCAATGCATCAAGACTCCTTTTTATCATACCAGTAACTTTCTCAGCCATTCTTGGAATGTCTATTAGAGGTTTAATCAATGGTTTATCTCCATACATAATAACAACTCTGGCAATTCCCTCAGCATGATCACCCATACGTTCTAACTCTGTAATAATATTTAAAATGGTAATTAAAGCTCTTAAATCAGTAGCTACAGGTTGTTGAGTTGATATAAGGCTAATGCATTCTTCTTCAATATCCCATCTTCTCTTATTTATGAGAAGATCATCGTTTATTATATTTTTAGCTTCGTCCAGATCACGAGACTTTAATGCTTCAATTGAGCGATTTATAGCAGTAATTACCATCTTCCCCATCTCAATAACCTCTTTTTCAAGCTCTTTTAGTTTTTCCTGAAAAACTTCTCTCACCATATTCATTACCTCCTTAATTTAAGCAAAGCGACCACTAATATAATCTTCTGTAAGTTTCTCCTTGGGTCTTGTAAAAATTTGATTTGTATTTCCAAACTCGATGATTTTACCTAAATAGAGAAATCCAGTAAAATCTGAAACTCTTGACGCTTGTTGCATATTATGAGTAACTAATATAATAGTATATTGTTCTTTTAATTCCTTCATTAATTCTTCTATTCTTAACATACTTGTAGGATCCAATGCAGAACAGGGCTCATCCATTAAAATAACTTCAGGTTCTATGGCTAAAGTTCTGGCAATACATAGTCTTTGCTGCTGTCCTCCAGAAAGTTCCAAAGCAGAAGTTTTAAGTTGAAATTTGATTTCTCCCCAGAGACCACTGTCTTTTAAACTTTCTTCCACTATTTTAGAAATCTTACTTTTATCTTTGATACCATTTATTTTAAGACCAAATGCAACATTATCAAATATAGATTTAGGGAAAGGATTTGGCTTCTGAAAAATCATTCCTATTTTTCGCCTAATCTCTACCACATCAACATCATCTGCATATATATCTTTTCCATTAAAAAGTATTTGACCTTTAATTCTTGAGTCAGGGATAAGATCATTTAATCTATTGACACATCTAAGTAAACTTGTTTTTCCACAACCTGATGGACCAATAATTGCAGTAATTTTTTTTTCAGGTATATCTAAGCTTATGTTATCAATAATCTTTTTCTCTCCATAGAATAAACTCAGTTCCTTCATTATAATCTTATCCATATAATTAAAAACCTCCTATTACCTAAATATAAAATTTCTTTCTAAATCTATATCTTAAAATAATTGCAGTTAAGTTCAACATAAAGACTAATAAAATTAATACCAAAGTTGTGCCATATGCTAATGGTTTTACTTGATCAATAGCATGATGCTGTGTAGATAATATATATATATGGTAAGGGAGAGCCATGAACTGGTCAAAAACTGAATAAGGTAACCTTGGAAGAAAGAAGGCAACACCAGTAAAAAGAATTGGAGCAGTCTCCCCTGCAGCTCGTGAAAGTCCTAAAATACTGCTTGTTAATATACCTGGAAAAGCATAAGGAAGAACATTTGAACGAATAGCTTGCCATTTTGTTGCACCTAAAGCCAAAGCTCCCTCCCTGTATGATTGGGGTACTGTCTTTAAAGCTTCTTCTGAAGTAGCAATTATCCAGGGCAATGTTAAAAGTCCCAAAGTGAGTCCCGAGGACAATACTGATGTACCAAAATTTAAACCTTGTACAAATATTGCTACACCAAATAAGCCATAAATAATTGAAGGAATCCCCGCTAAATTTCTAATTGCAGCTCTAACAATACGAGTAAGTCTCCCTTCTATTGCATATTCACTTAAATATATAGCTGCAGAAACACCTAACGGGATTGAAAAAAGTGTGGTTATAAGCGTCACAAATATTGTTCCCATAATTGCTGGAAATATCCCTCCTTTAGTCATTCCTTCTTTAGGAAAATCTATTAAAAATCCCCAGCTGATTGCTCCGAATCCCTTTATAGCAATATCAAAGATAATAATACCTAAAATTAAAACAACTAAAACAGCAGAAAGTATAAGCAATCCAAAGCCTATTATCTCTTTAATTCTATTGAATTTCATACCCTATCCCTTATAATTCTTTTACAATCTTAAAAAATTAAATATATCTTTGTATATATAAAATTTCATGTTCTCCTACCTTGATATTTAGCAGTTACTAATTCTGCAATTAAATTCACACCAAGACTTACAATAAAAAGAACTGCACCTACTGCAAATAGTGCATAATAATGAGTTGTTCCATAAGGAACCTCTCCCATCTCAATAGCTATGGTAGCTGTCATAGTGCTTACGGAATCAAAAAAGCTATGTGGCATTGCAGGTGCATTCCCAGTAGCCATTAAAACTGTCATTGTTTCTCCAATTGCTCTACCTATTCCCAGCATAATAGATACTATAATTCCTGAAAAAGCAGCTGGGATAGTAACTCTAATTAAAGTTGTCCATCTGTTTGCTCCTAAAGCATAAGATGCTATTTTAAAATCCTTTGGAATTTTCCGAATTGCTCCCTCTGAAATACTGATTATTGTTGGTAGTGACATAACAGCTAAAAGTATAGAACCATTTAATGCATTTAATCCTGATGATAAATTAAATACCTTAGAAATGAAAGGTCCAACTAATACAATTCCAATAAAACCAATAACCACAGATGGAATCCCTGCTAAAATTCCAATAATTGATCTTAAGACATCTCCTACCCTTTGATTTGCATTTTCAGCAATATAAGCTGCAGTACCAATACCAAGTGGCACTGCAATCATCATAGCACCTAAAGTAACCATAAAAGTGCTTACAACCATAGATAAAATACCATAAGAAGATTCTCCATAAGCAGAAGGATTCCAAACAGTTCCAAAGAAAAAATCAAGAAGTTTCACATCTTTAAATGCCTGCAATCCATTTACAAGAAGCATTAAAAATATACCTAATAGGATAATAACTGCTAATATTCCTGTTAAAAAAAAGAAAACATATATAGCTTTCTCTTTAATTTTTTTCAAATTCATTTCCTTTTATCCCCAACTTTTCATTCATTTCCATATACGCATAGGATACAGGATAGTAACCCTCCATTACAACTATCTCCTGTCCTCTATCACTTAATTCATAAAGTATGAAATCCAATATATTTCCCCTAGGTTTACCATCTGTATATTGATATAGTGGTCTAACAATAGAGTAAAGCCCAGATGTGACATTCTCTGGTTCTAAAGGTGAGATAGCAGGTGAATTCTCATCCTTTGCAATCTTTAAAGAATTTATTCCTGATTTAACATCTCCCTGATCATCAATAATATAACCAATCCCTACATACCCAATTCCAGCTTTATCTCTTCTGACTGCTTCTAAAATTTGAGATGTTCCATTCATCCTTCTAACTTTAGGAGAATAATCTCCTTTTAACACATTGTCCCTGAAATATATATAAGTACCAGAATTACTTTGTCTACCATACATTGAAATTTCAAGATCAGAACCTCCAACCTCTTCCCAATTATTAATTTCTCCTCTATAAATCTTTCCAACTTCATCAAGTGTTAAAGACTCCACGGGAAGACTTTCATGAACAATTAAAGCTAATCCATCCAAAGCAACAATAATAGCTATTGGATTAACATCATTATCTTTTGCTAAATTTATTTCCTCATCTTTCATAGCTCGAGAGGAATTTGCTATATCCGTTTGCTTATTAATTAAAGAAGCAATTCCTGTCCCAGACCCTCCGCCTGTAACTGCAATATAAACTTGATGCTCCTTCATAAATTCCTCTGCTAATCTCTGGACGATATTAACCTCTGTATCTGAACCTTTGATCTGAATAAAGGTATCACTATCTTCTTTTCTAACGCATCCAGTAAATATTATTACAAAAAGTAAGATAAGTATTTTAATTTTTATTAGAGAAGATAATTTATTCATTGTAAAATCTTAATTTCTTTATTAATAAAAAAGATTGCAAATATCGTTTATAATTATCTTTCACAATTCTAATTATTTTTGTTTACTTTAGCAAGAGCAAAGTTATATTTTTAGATTCTTAACCTTTTATAAATTTAAATTCTTTGGAGAAGATATGCCCCAACCCTTCACCATAACTCGTACTTAGAAAGGATTTAGGAATGAGAAAACAGGATATTTTTACTTTGCGTTGAAAAATTTTTAAAAAAACTTGCTTTTTCGATAAAAATATGTTATATATTAAAACATAATTTAATAAGTAAATTTAAGGAAGCGCTGAAGTGGGATTTAATCTGGGTACTTACATCTCACAGAGCTTATAGTACAACCGGCCTTAAAACTAATTGAGAGATGTTGGCCGGTTTTTGTATTTTAATATAAGATATTAAAAATCAAAATTTATAAAAATCATTGCTTTTTAGTAAAAATTTTTTAAAACCGCAAATATAAAATTAAATATAAGAAATAACGCTAATATAAAAGAAAAATTTAATAAATTCATGTTAAAGAGGGTGAAAAATGATCTCTTTAGTCAAATGTTTTATGACCTCTATAAAAAGAGAGAGAGGAGCAACTGCCATAGAATATGCTCTTATGGTCGCACTTATTGCTCTAGCTATAATTGTTGCTGTTACAGCTCTTGGTGGACAGCTAAATACTTTCTTCACTTATGTAAAAGACCAGTTTGCTAGCATTATGGGTGGTGGTTAATAAGGCTCTTATCTATTCTGGAGGTCAATGAGAAATAAATCTTAACTTATTTGAATGGTCGTATGGTGAATTCTCTAAGTAAAATTATAAAATTTATTGTCTGAATAAATTCTTTCTAACCCAGAGTTTAAAGAATTAATGAAAAAGGTAGATGAAAATTTATTAATGACATTAATATTAAGAAAAAATAAATAAATCCATATAAAAGGAGGTGAAGAATGATTAATTTAATTAGATGGTTTTTGACCTCTATAAAAAGAGAGAGAGGAGCAACTGCCATAGAATATGCTCTTATGGTTGCACTTATTGCAGTAGCTATAATTGCTACTGTTATGGCTCTTGGTGGACAGCTAAATGCTGTATTCGAAGCTATAACAACTGCTCTTGGAATTGAGACTTAGTCCTTAATAATGTTCTTATCAATTATGGAAGTCAAAAAGAAACCTGCCTGTAATGGCATAGCAATTTTATAGGCAGGTTTCTTAGCCAAACTTTAATTATAACTGAAGATTACATTACTATTTAAATTATTGCATGTCAATTTTAACTAATAGAATTAACATGTGACTATAAGATTTTAAATTCAATTAAATATTTTCTAATTAAAATTATAAATTAATTTCTTAATGAAATTAAAAGACAATGGAAATAAAAAGAATCAGAATCATAAAAAATGAAAAAGGCGCCAGTGCGGTAGAATTTGCTCTTATTCTGCCAATATTGATAATGCTGGTATTTGGAATATTTCAATTTGGTATAGCATATAATAATTATATTACTATTACTCACGCAGCAAGAGAGGGAGCAAGGCGAGCTGCTGTAGATCTTGATATTAGTAATCTTTCTCCTCTTAAACAAATCATAATTGATAGAGCATACCCGATTCCTCTTACTGAAGCTGATATTGATATTAGAACTCCTGAGGGAATAAAAATTGGAGATCCTGTAGAAGTTGAGATTACTTATAATATTACTGTAGAAATACCACTTGTGGGAAGTTGGAGTATACCACTTACAAGTAAAGCGGTTATGCGTCTTGAGAATTATGAATATTAAACTTTTTTGTAAAAATTATTAATAATATCTATTAATATTGTAAATTTTTTAAATAATAAAAAATGAGAATTATGAAGATCAAAAGATTTAAAAGTGAAAATGGTGTAGTTACAGTAATAGTTGCTTTAAGCATTGTAGCACTAATGATGGTAACAGCTCTAACTATAGATGTAGGTTCTCTGTATGAAGAAAGAAGACATCTTCAAACAGTTGCTGATGCTGCAGCTCTGGCTGGGGTTCAGGAACTGCCAGAGAGTGTAAATGCAGCTATAGAAAAAGCTATTGAATATGCTTCAAGATGTGGAGTAAGTATTAATTCCAGTGATGTAGAAGTTGGTGATTATTGGGCTACAAATGATAAAATTACTGTGAATGCAATAAATCCTAATGCTGAGCTTTATTTTGCAAGAGTTATAGGAATGAGTGAGACACAGGTTGCAGCTTCAGCAACAGCTATAGTAGCTTCACCACAAGAGTATGTAGGTGTAGTACCCTGGGGAATTCCAGAGGAAGAATACGAACCTGGTGTGGAATATGTATTAAAATATGGTTCTGGACCAGTTGGCGGAGGTCCTGGTGGTAACTTTCAACCTTTAGGAATCGATGGTACTGGAGCTAAGGAATATAGACATGATGTAATTCATGGAGCCGACACACCCTTAGTAGTTGGGGATTTTGTATATACAGAGACAGGAAATATGACTGGTCCTACAGGACAAGGGACAAAAACAAGAGTATATGATTATAATAATTTTGTAATGGATTTATTCGATGAGCTTGTTGAAACTACAGTAGATGGCTATAAACTCGATACTCCTGATAGTCAATTTATTATTATACCAATAATCCCTCCTTTAGACGAAGTTTATGGACATAAAGAAATTGAAATACTGGCTTTTTCTCCTTTTATTATTACTCGTATTGAGGATATGACCGGAGACGCTGAATTCGGTAATGGCATTGCAATCACAGGCACGTTTCTTAACGAAGCTTTAATTATATCTGAAGGTGGCATTATTCCTGTTCAATCTGAAGGAATTAAAGTAATAAGACTTATAGAATAGTAATACTTATAGGTTAGTAAAAATTATAGAATAGTAAGACTTATAAGGTAATAGGACTTATTAATAAATATTGCTTTTTTTATAAACACTATTGTAAATATAAAATATATAGATTATATAAATTTTAAAAGTTAGGCAAAAAAAATGAGAATGCGAATTGTTATACTAATTATAGCGGTTATTTTAGCTGTAATCGCTGTTGTTACAGTAATAGGGTACATAAGTAATATAAGGGCTTCAGTGGAAGAGGAAGTTGAAAAAATTGAGGTTCTAATAGCAGCTCAAAATATCCCGGGGGAAACTCAGGTTGAAACTATAATTGCTGATGGTAGTGTTATAACTGAGGCAATCCCAAGAAAATATTTAGCAGAAGGGGTTCTTACTTCTCTTGAAGATTATAAAGGATATATTGCCGCTGTGCCAATAAATAAAGGAGAGCAAATTACTGCAACAAAGCTTATTAAACCAGAAGACATTGGATTAGCTTTTATGATCCCCGATGATATGGTAGCTATTTCCATTCCTGTTAATGAGGTAATAGGTGTATCTAATTTAATTAATGTTGGAGATAGAGTTAATGTTATTGCAACATTTAAACCAACCGAGGAACAACCTATAACAGTTTATCCAGAAGCTGAAGAAGCTCTTGAAGAAATTCGACAAGAGATTACAAAGACTTTGCTATGGAATGTTGAGGTTTTATATTTAGGAACCTGGGTTGAAATAACTCAAACTACTGAACAACCAGAAGAAATCCTGGGTGCTCAAACTGAAGAGAGAGCCAGGAAATCTGAAATAACAACTGTAACTCTGGCAGTAACTCCAGAGGATTCGGAGAAATTAGTTTTTACTGAAGAAATGGGTAGTGTATGGTTAGCTTTACTTCCTACCAAAGAGATTGAAAGAGAAGAAACATTTGGGAGAACATTTGACAATATTTTTGAGTAATCAGTAAAAAATATTATAAATCCAAAATTATATTAATATAGAAAATAATATATACATAGGCATGAGGTTTATGAATAAGAATTTTAATAATAAAATCTCACTTGTTATCCTTGAAAAGGAAGAGCAAAACATTAGAAAAATTGTTACATTATTAAGAAATATCCCCGAGTTAGAAATTGCTGAAGTTAGTGGAAATCTTGATCTTTTTGAATTAATACTTCAGGAAAAAAGTTCAAATATTGTTTTGTTAGGCCCATCATATAAGTTAGAGGATATAGAAAAAATTTTAATTGCAAATTTTGATGGTCTTCGTTTTGTTAAAGTAATTCTTTCAGTAGATAAAATTTCAACTGATATATTAAAAAAAGCAATTAAGCTCAATATCCATGATGTAATAGAATTTCCTTTTATATATGATGAATTAAGAGATTCCATTAAAAGAACAGAAAATATGTTTTTGAAATCAATGGAAAAGCCTTCAATACAAATTAAAGAAGAAGAACAGAGAAAAAAAATACATAAAAAGATAGCAATTTTTAGTACCAAGGGGGGTTCAGGGAAATCATTTATTGCAATAAACCTCGCAGTTGATTTAGCTAACCTTGATAAAAAAAGAGTAATGCTTTTTGATCTTGATTATCAGTTTGGCGATGTAGCTTTAATGCTTAATTTATATCCCAAACATACCACATACGATATTATATCTGTTATTGATCAATTAGATTCTGAAATGCTAAATAGTTTTTTAACCACACATGAATCTGGGGTGAAAGTTCTACCTGCACCAATTGATCCCTCTCAGGAAGAAGTGATTAGCACAGCAGCTACAATGAAAATATTAGATATTTTTTCAGATATAAGTGATTATTTAATAATTGATACACCTTCAGGCTTCTCAGATAATGTACTGTTGCTTCTGGAAAAGACAGATTTTTTGTGTATTGTAGCCAGCAAGGATATTCCCAATATTAAAAATTTAAAGATTTCATTGCAGATGCTTAAACAATTAAAGTTTCCAGATGAAAAAATATTTGTAATTCTTAATAGAGCTGATGCTAAAGTTGGTATCACTATAGATGAAATAGAAAGTACGATCAAACAACGAGTAGATATTACAATTCCCTCTGATAAGTTAGTTCCTATAAGTATAAATAAAGGTATCCCCGTGGTTATGAAAGCACCAAGGTCTAAAGTAAGTAAAAGTATTCGTAAATTAGCCAAGCTTTTGTTGGCAACTGAACAAAAAAAGTAAAAAAAAATTATATTAATTTTTTATAATTGAAAGCGAAAAAGTGATTTAAAATGAGATTACAGGAGAGATTGAAAAGAATTCAAGAATTTGAGGATGATTTAAATGCAGAGGAGAAAAAGTCCATTTCCACAAGAGCAAAACAAGTTGATGATATCAAGCGAAATATTCACATTAAACTGATTGAAAAACTATCGGACGTCCTTTTTAAAAAGAAAATAAGTGATGTAGAGTTAAAATTAAGGGTACAGAAAGAGATAAATAATATTCTGAATGATTATGAAATTCCTCTTAATATTTTAGAAAAAAAGAAAATAACTGATGACCTTATTGATGATGTGATTGGATATGGACCTATAGAAGAATTTTTGAAGGATAATGAGATTTCAGAAATTATGGTTAATAATCCTTATAACATATATGTTGAAAAATTTGGAAAGATATTTTCAACTACTAAGGCTTTCCTTGATGAAGCTCACTTGATGAGAATTATTGATAAAATTGTTAGTAAGGTGGGAAGAAGAGTTGACGAGTCGGTACCATATGTAGATGCAAGACTTCCTGATGGTTCTAGAGTAAATGTAATAATTCATCCTTTAGTTATTAAAGGCCCAGTATTGACCATAAGAAAGTTTGCTGCTGATCCATTCTCCATGGAAGATTTTGTAGGGATGGGAACCTGTACTCAGAAAGTAGCAGATTTTTTAAAGGCATGTGTAATAGGAAGATTAAACATTATTTGCTCTGGTGGAACTGGAACTGGAAAAACTACTACCTTGAATGTTCTTTCTCCTTTTGTTCCATATGATGAAAGAATAGTCACAATAGAGGATGCAGTTGAATTGCAATTACGCCAGAAACATGTCATTCGATTAGAATCAAGACCACCTAATATTGAGGGTAAAGGAGAAGTTAATATTAGAGATCTTGTAAGGAATGCTCTTCGTATGCGACCGGATCGTATAATAGTTGGTGAGGTACGAGGAGGAGAAGCTTTAGATATGCTACAGGCTATGAATACCGGCCATGATGGTAGCATTTCCACCGTTCATGCAAACACTCCCAGAGATGTACTTTCCAGATTGGAGACTATGGTTCTGATGTCTGGACTCGAACTTCCTATAAGGGCGATAAGACAGCAAATTGCATCTGCAATAGATCTAATTGTCCATTTAAACAGACTTAAGGATGGCACTAGAAGATTTGTTAAAATAGTTGAAGTCCAGGGTATGGAAGGAGAAATAATTACCTTACAGGATCTTTTTGTTTTTGATTTCTCCATGGGTATTGATAGCACTGGAAAATTTAAAGGAAGAATTAAATCAACTGGTCTACGACCGAGATTTTTAGATAGACTTCATGATATCGGAGTAGATATTCCAAGCGAATTGTTTGAAAAAGAAATTTAATATTTTAATAAATTAAATTATCTAAGGTAATTTTTTTATTATTAATGACATTTTTAAATTATTTATTAAGTTTATTAAGTTTATTAATATGATTAAAAAAAGCTACAGATATTTTTTAATAGTTTTTTCAGTAATTTTAATGTTATCAATTTTATGGCCAGTTTCACTTTTGGCTCAGGAAAGTTCGGATATAGTTATTAAAAAAACTGATATTACTGATTATCCTGAAGTAGATATTTTTCTTAATTTTAAAGAGGGCTCAAGTCTTGGATCTTTGGATTTAAGTAAAGAAAATTTTCAAGTTTTAGAGAATAATGATGAAGTGATAGATACTTCTATTAAAAGAATAGCAAGAATTAAAGAGCCTATAGGAGTAGTTATTGTCCTTGATACCAGTGGTAGTATGAAAGGTGAACCTATAGAAGATGCTATAGATGCTGCATTAGTTTTTATGAATGAGATGAGGTCGATTGATGAGTTTGCAGTAGTAGGATTTGCTGATGAGGTTACTATCTATTCTAATTTTACTTCTAATAGGCAAAAGCTAAAAGAATTCATTTCTGAGATAACTGCTGAAGGTGAAACTTCCCTATATGATGGTATCTTTCTTGCATTAGATCAGTTTAATATTAAGGAGGATATAAAGTATAGATATGCCATAGTACTTTCAGATGGCACAGATACAGTCAGTAAGCTAACCACAAAAGATGTTATTAATAAGGCTATAGATGAGCAGGTAACCATATTTTCAGTTGCTTTAATGTCCTATGATTTTAACCCAACTGATATTGAGAATATTTCTGAAAGCTCTGGTGGTGAATTGTTAATTGCAGCAAATTCAGGGGAGCTAAAAGAACTTTACCGACAAATTTCATGGAAAATAAGAAACCAGTATAAAATTTCTTATACGAGTCTTTGGCCAAATACTGAAACAATCAAAATAAATATTATTGTGGAAGAGTCTGAATTAACTAGTTCAGTAAAGACTACTTATGAAAATCCTTTTTATGCCCCAACTCCAACAAAAATAATAAAAATTCCAAAAAGACCATTTTTTCTAACAATTTTTGACAGATGGTGGATGGAATTAATTATTTATGCTTCAATTTTTATAGGAGTAACACTTTTTTTATATGTGATTATTTTGCTAATAATTCCACCGAGTCAGTTACTTAAGAGAAGAACTGAATTTTACGGATATAAACCAGTAAGAAAGAGCGTAGAAGAAGAGGATGAGTATAAGAAAGGTGGTTTCAATCGTTTCGCATCTCTTATATCCAGAATTGCTGCAAAAAGAGGTTTTGTGGAATTATTTACACTAAGATTGGAAAGAGCAGGTATGAAAATCCGGGGTTCTGAATTTATCTCCATACATATTATAGTCCTGCTAATATCAAGTTTGGTAATTTACACTTTTACTAATAACTTTCCTCTCACTGTTGTAGCTATATTGTTAGGTGCTATAAGCCCATTTATATTCATAAAATTTAAAGCATCACAAAGGATTAAAAAATTTCATGAACAGTTACCTGATACACTACAATTAATTGGTGGGTCTTTAAAAGCTGGTTACAGCTTTAATCAAGCTTTGGGTATGGTTCAAGATGAAACCAAACCACCTATATCTGATGAATTTAAGAGGGTATTAAGTGAGATTAGAATGGGGTCACCCGAAAAAGATGCTCTGGATAATATGGCAAAGCGAATAAATAGCGAACACCTTGATTGGACAGTAATGGCAATAAGTGTTCAAAGGGAAGTTGGTGGTAATTTAGCCGAAGTAATGGATATTATTGCCAGTACCATTAGAGAAAGAGATAGAGTAATGAATCAAATTAAAGCTCTTACAGCAGAAGGAAGAATATCTGCTTATATTCTGATAGCCTTGCCAATAGTAGTGGGCATGATTCTTTCGATTCTTAACAGGGAGTATGTAAGTTTACTCGTAACTACAAAACTCGGTCTTATTATAATTGCTATTGCATTTACATTAATGGTGATTGGATCTGTTTGGATTATTAAGATTGTACGTGTTGATTATTAGAAATAGAGTTGTTTATAAATAAAATTTTAATTATGAAATATTAAAATAGAATGTTGGTGAAAAATAAGTGTTAATAAATATTCTTTTCTTTGTAATTTTAGGTGCAGTTTTTGGTTCTATTTTTCTATTAATACTATCCTTTGGGTTACCTGTTGTTTTGAAAAAAGGATCAAAGAGCACTATGAGAAAATTGGAATATTATGGTCCAATGGCTAATAGAAATGAAATTGTCATTCCTTCTTTCTATGAAAGATCAATTATACCCTTCTTTACAAAAATAGGTTATATTGTTAAAAGAATTAGTCCAAAAGGAATTGTAGATTCTAATAAACAAAGGTTAATGCTTTCTGGATTACAGGAGATAATAAGTGCAGATATTTATCTTGCTATAAAATTTCTTTTCCCTGTTGTATTTTTGCTTATATCTATATTAGTGGCTATCTTTTTTGTAATACCATCAATAATAAAGATTGCATTAATAGCATTTGTACCTCTGTCTTTCTTATTACCAGATGTATTTTTGAATAACAGAATAGCTAAAAGAAAGAGAGAGATTAGAAGAGCTCTACCTAATGCCCTTGACTTACTCACAATTAGTGTTGAAGCAGGTATGGGTTTTGATAATGCTGTAGCAAAGGTAACAAGCAGTATTACAGGAGCCTTAAGTGAAGAATTTGCCAGAATGTTACATGAATTGCAGATTGGATTTTCCAGCAGTGAAGCTTTAAATAATTTAAGGGACAGAACAGATGTATTAGATCTGAATGCTTTTATCATGGCTGTGATACATGCTAATACTTTTGGTATTTCAATTGGAAAGGTTTTAAGAATTCAGGCATCTGAAATGAGGATAAGGAGGCGTCAACGAGCTGAAGAGGCTGGAATAAAAGCTCCAGTTAAATTAGTTTTTCCTCTTATTTTTTGTTTGTTTCCAGCGTTGATAGCTGTAATCTTAGGTCCAGTTGTTATAAGATCATTACCTATATTAATGGAAGGTCTCTTTGGTAGATAGAAGTTAAACACTAATTATATAAAAGACTAAATTAACACAACTTTTTATCTTAATTTGTTTAAATAAAAATATACTAAATATTACAGATTTTTCACTTTCTTGTCTTAAGAAACCTTACTATACTGCCCATTACACCAACTAAAAATGCTATTGGACACACAATTAATGCTAATATAAAGAAAAAAGGCTCATCCCCTAAACCAGTTCTTTCCCAAAAGTCTGCTCCAAATAATAAAATAAAAAGAGCATAGAAAAGATTATGCAAAATAATACCAATAGGAATTCCTATAGCAGAAGCTCCTGTTAAAATTAAAAACTTTTTTAACAATCTATCTATTTTTTCTCTTACAGATAAAAATATCAAAGCTATACCTAATAAAAAGAAAATAATTCCAGATACAATTATAAAATAGAAACTCATATATCTACTAAAGATTGGAATCATAATATAACCTACTATAAAAACAAAGACTACTACTAATGCCCAAAAGATTGCTTTTAATAAAAAAGAAGAATTACTTAATTTTTCTTGACTTTTATTTAATGTATTCATCATTTTCTCCTTTCTTTTTAATTATACCTCTAAAGTAAAGAAGACAATAGAATGTTTGCAATAATATATAAGATTTAAAGGTAAGTCAGATTTGATTAAAAATGTGAGTTATTATTTTTTTAATTTAGGGTTACAAGTTAAAATAAAAAAACCCACTAGATAAGCGAAAAAAAACATCTTACTATCATATTAAAAAATATTAAAATTAAATTATAATGTTCTAATCTATATATTCAATAAATATTAAATTACTTATACAAGGAAAAATGAATTATTATCTTAAATTTAATTATCAATCTTCTTTACTAAATTCCTCTAGTTTTTCTTTACATAGCAATAAAGCTTTTTTAACTTTCTGGGCTCTTTCTACTATCGCACTATCTAAAGAACCCATTGTTAACGGGACCTTTTCCTGGTCATAGTCTGCCAAAACGTTATAACGATGTATTTCGGAATATGCCTTTTGTAAATTCTCTTGCAACTCTTCTTTAAGAAAATAAATATTACCTTTAACTACTGACCAAATTTCTGTTATGAATCTTATCTTTGCATGAGAAATTTGCACTTCATCTGATAAAGATAGGTTTTCTTTAACTTCAGCCAATAATCTCTTTGCAACGCTTCTTCTTAGTTCTTGTTCCTCTTCTTTCTTTTTCTTTGCCTCTTGCTGATATAAGGCTTTAACTGTCTTTTCAGCTGCTTTAATTGAACCTAAGTAAGATAGAAATCCACCAATTATTGCACCTATTAACCCACTTAAAAGGCTATAGCATAAAAGATTAGAGGATTCCATAAAACATCCTTTATATGTTATTTTAATTCTGCTAATTATATATAATATATATAAACACAACCATAACTGGAAATAAAAGGTAAGTTATCCCTCTTTTAAAAAATGTTTGTGCTATTGATAAATAATTGTTCTTCTTAATTAACCTTAGTTGATTAATTTTTAAATTTACAAATTTGTCAGCAAAAATTAAGTTCTTCAAATCTTTAGAGCTATTAAGCATCCAATCTTTTATAGAATCTGTAGATATCACATTAAAATAGCCCATTTCAATAACTTTAATCTCCTCGGGTGTGAGGTCGTAGAGTTTACAAATTAATTTATCAATTTGTTTTTCATTTTACTAATTTTCCCTTAAATGCTTTATCTAAAATTGATCTACCTAGACTACAGGATGACTCACCAATGATTTCTAGAACTAACGCTCATGGTGTACCTAGTTATCTGTAGATTGTCTCTAAATCCGACTTATTATATCCGAAGATTTCTAGAAGCCGGTTAACGATTCTCATCGTTAGATTTGCATTAATATTACTTTCAAAAAAATAAGGTGTTCCCTTCACTTTTTGCGGATCCCTAAGATCTCCGGCGTTCTTTGAAAAATAAACTCTTTTTCTGCCTTTAATCTTAAGAGCCGGAGTAAAATCTTTTCGGTCTTCATAAATTTTTTCTGCAACTTTGCCTAGTACTTCTCTCCATGAATTTACCTCATACGGTTTATCTTGAAATTTTATTGATTCTGGCTTCTTCCCAGTATAGTCGACACCTTCTTTAGCCCTTGTGTATGTTTTCCTTACCACTTCACTCTCTGGCACATTGCTCAAAAGTAGATTTACATTTTCCGCAAATTCTTTATAGCTTTCCTGTAGAAAAATAAATTTCTCTCCTTCCCGTTCGTATGCATATTTCTTAGCAATCTGGTGTATTCCTTTTTCGCTTTCGGACACGGTCTTTAAAGGGTTTGGTTTCCATAGATCTAATATTTCAACCCCCGGATTACCTCGACTGTATTGCGCTAAGGTACGCTTAATATTTGAAGTTTGTCCGATTTTGACATGAAGAACTTTCAATCCACTAAAAGATAAATCAGCGATCTTTATTGCATAAATTATTTTATTCATATTTTTTCACACTATTTATAAAATTTATAAAAATTAAATTTACAGGGATTTGCTTTCTTAATTTTAGCATAAATTTTCTATTTCCCCCTTAAATGCTTTGTCTAAAATTGCTTTTTAGGTAAAGGTTAAATAAAGCTTAAATAGTTAATTACTATCTTCTATTATATTTTTTATTTGTATAGCTAGCTGTCTCTCTTTTTCGTTATCAAGTGGATGTAATTCGTTAACTTTAAACATATCAGTTGTTTTTTGAGGCAACATAGCTATCAACTCTTTAACCTTATTTGTATTTTTATCTATACTTAATAAACCTATACCAAATTTCTCTAAAATCTTGGCTTTCTGGCATTCTTTTTCAGGCAAGGCCAGATAAACAAATGTTGCTATACATTTCCATAACATGCACCTGCCTAGAACATCGAAGAAATTTTTTTTGTTCTGCTCTGCCTCAACAATAATTACTTGCTCAGAATCATTAACTCCGATAAGGTCTGGAATTTTATAAGCCATTGGGACTAAATCTCTAATGGGTATTACTACTTCAGATTTGCCTCCAGTAATTAATGCTTCAAAGCTTTTAGATTTTAGCCAATTTTTAATAGGTTCATATAAAACTTTTTGGTCCATAGTATTTTCTTGCTTCCCATATTTTTTAATTTTATTTCTCAATTAATTCAACTTTAAGCTATCCTTCAAATTTAGCTCTTTCTTTAGCAAAAATTGCCAAACCATTATTACTTTCTAATTTTAGCTTTAATTTATTAAATATTATTTCCTTAATTTTTAGGAATTCCATTTTAACCATATTTCCAGTATTTCATTATTAGGAGGTTTACAGTTCTTTGTAATTGTAATCCAGTGGTATTCATCTATCAATTTTGGAATTGTAGCATAACTCTTATTCAGCTTAACTGGAACATCTTCAAATCTAAAACCATTTTTAAGGCAAGATATTTTTAATTCCTTTATCTCATCTATAACTTTAATTAAAAATTGTTTATAAGTAGAGATTCTGTATTTTTGCTTAAATTCTTTCCTCATCGCACCATCCCAAGGAATTAGAGATTCTGGTCTAAGTGCGAATAATATCTTTGACGATGGTGTAGGCCCAAATCGCTTACGTGTAGTACTACCATTCTTTCTTTGAGCATAAGATGCAATTTTTTTTATAAGAGAATTGTAAGATTTTTCAATTAAGTCTAAATTATCAGCAGTAAGCTCCCATATATTTAAATTTTTTTGTGGTAAATAAGAATAATATTGCATATACCAATCACGCAATTCTTTTGAAGCCAAATCATGGTATTTTTTATAAAAATTTCTGCAACCCCAACAATTCAGCCATTTTATTAAAGCTTGTCTATGTGATTGCAAATTTATATCAACATTATTATTTGTGAAGTCTATGAATTTTTTATATGCTTTATCAAAATCTTCTAAACTACTGTAAACATAACTTGTAAATGCTAATTCATAAATGTTCATATTTTATTTTGTTAAAATTGGATTTAATCTCTCATATATTTTCTTCCAGTTAATAGAATTTATGATTTCTCCTGACATTTGAATTCTCTTTTAAAAATTTTTCTAAATCATTTTTATTAGCTTAATTTATTTTGGGCTTTTTTTCAATTTTTTAAATACTTAAACCCTCATTTCTGAATATAAAGTTGGGTGAGGGGGAGCGAGCGTAATTCAGCAATAACGAACGTAAGCAATCAATAGCGAGCGAACGAACCCAACAAAACAAATAGATAATAAAATTAAATAAAATTAACAATAAAAATATATATAGTCGGGGGTAAGATTTTAGCTTTTTAAGTTCCTTTTCTTTAATTGATGGATAAGATTTGGCAGAATGATGGAGAAAGTTTGTAAGCGACTAACTCGTGGAGCTATTTCTAAAGAAATGTCTCCCCGGGCAAGACTCGAACCTGCAACCTAACGGTTAACAGCCGTACGCTCTGCCAATTGAGCTACCGAAGGAGTTATTCTGATAGTTATTTCAGACTCCTTTAAAGTATTTTTTCATTTTATCTACCCAAGAGAAAAAACAGGAAAGATAAAAATCTATCCTATTCTGGAAAAATGAAAAAACCTACCCTACTTGCCCATATTAAAAAAATGAAATTTTGTTTTTTATCGTTGTTATTTGACACGAAGAGCAAGGTTGGGAAGCAATCACAGAGGGGTGCAACTATCATACTCATTTCAATTATTCCTTCATGATTTTCATTAAATGAATCTGTCACAAGACTTGAAAAATCTTCCGTCGCAACTATATCCATCTTGCATCACATATTAGATTACATCAGATTCGATAATTTCACAATTTCATATTAAATTTTATGAATAAAAAAAGTTGTAAAATAGCAATTTTTGTAAATCTTTAATTCCCCTTTTATCTGCTATTAGGCAAAGTTCAATGAAGTATGAAGTCGATATCAAGCACAGATATCTCACTGTCACCATCTATATCCCCTTTATTAAGTGTTTCAGCGCATTCATGGCAGTTGTAAATGGTCTTTAGATACTTCTTCTCCAATAATGGTGGAATAAGATCGTAAAATTTCTTTTCATTAGGGTACATTACCCTGAAAAAATCGTAGAGCCCCTTCGTTCCTTTGGAAGAATTACACCCTTGGCATGCCCATACTTGGTTATGGATACTTTGAATTCTGTCACATGTTCTACATTCAGTTTTAATTTCTAAAGACCTTGGCACTATATGTTCTTTATGAAGGTTACTTCTTGCTCCACAATATATACATTTCTTTTCTGACTCGACGAATTGCCAATCTTCTCGAGTGATCTCTGACCAAGATTTAGCACCACTTTTTAACTCTCGGAATGTTTCTTTTATAAACCCGTAGTGCTGTCTTTTTGCTTCTTTACCATCAGATATGTCAAAAGCTCTTCTGGCGATGATTTTTGCATATTGGTAATATATCAAATCCAGGATTGTCTTTACATCCCTATCTGGCATTTTTTTAATCTCCTTCTATTGTTTGAATTTCGCTTAACATTCTGTGATTATGTACAGTCGCCGCCATTAGTCTCATTAATTCTTTCAATAAAGCATTTAATAGAAAACCAATTTCTATTAGGTAAGTCAGTTTTTGTTGAAACCTCGTATTCAAAATCTTGCCAACTACCAGAATTGATATCTTCAGAAAATGAATCGCCGTTTAATCCACCACTTCGTCCTACTCTCATAATTTTTAATTCTCTAAATTTTTTATATATTTCTATTCCCTTTCTTCTTCCCTCAGAGTTTTTTCCAAATTGATTTATAGTATACTTTGAAACAAGGTCTGAATAATTATCGACAGCGAATTTTAATATGTCTATAAAATAATTATATTCAGAAACATCTTTGAATAATTCTAGTATTTTTTCCCAAGTAATATATTTAAATTTTACTGTTGTATAACTCTCTACCAATTTTTTTGGTAATAAAGCATAATGATATAATTTTTCAATATTAAGTTTTACTTTTAAATATTCCAAAACAATTTGCTGATTATTCAATTGCTTTTGTAAACTATCACAACTTGGTGTATCATACATTTTTGCCTCTAAAGCAAATAAATGTTTTTTATGATAATCATCAATAAGAAACAAGATATCAGGAGTATCTCGAAATTTATGAATTTCTTCATAATTAAATTTTTTTGAGCCAATACCTGATTCAAATAAATTATATTCCGTGAAAAATTGAATGTTAATATTTTTCATCGTACATTTAATATTTACTTTGAGAGAAGGGTCAATCTCTTGAATAAATCTACTCAAATATTGAAAATTATTTTGGCAAAAAATAAGTGGAAATACGGTTCCTGTAAAAAATCTTTCCTTTCTATTAAATGGTAAGTTATTTTCAATCAATTCATTTAAAAACATCATTATTCCTTTTTTATATTATTTTATGGTGGCGATTGCACATAACTCGTTTTTATACGAAATATTTTGATTTAAAAAAAATTTTTACATTAAAGAAATTCATACAAAATTTCTTTATAACTTGAGCAGTTTAAATTTTAACAAATATGTATAATTATTTAAAATCATTTGCAATTAACCTTAATGGTTGTAAGTAGGAAGTTGTGTTAAAAAAAATTGGCTCCATGTGTTAATCGCTTACAGACTTTCTCCATCATTCTGCCAAATCTTATACACCAGTCAAAGAAAGGGAATTTGAAAGGCTAAAATCTTACCCCTGACCATATTAACTATGGTTGTAAAATATCCTCTGTTCGTCCATTAATTGAAATTATAATGCTGTCTACTGTTGGAAATTGCTTTAAAGTTTCTGTTATTTGAGCCCAGATTGCCGCCACTCGACAGGATCCGCCGACCTGAAACTCTAACTGTTTATCAAAATCAACTTTGGCTACACCATTCTCAATGGTTAAGCTTTGAATTCTCACTCCTGAATTTATATTTGAAACAAATCCTTGATTAATTTCTTCCTGTGTTGCTCCTCGTAAAAGAGCTTCAATGGCTGTCTTGACAACCTCCAAAGTTTTAGGAACCTGCCTTTCAACAGTTATAGTACGGGAACAATCAAAATATGGTTCTCCTACGAAATGGGAGTCACTTAAAAATATTTTTATAGTCATAAACTCTTGTGAAATTTCTGGTGCCTCTTTGAAATAAACCGGGATTGTTAATTCGTCCACATACTCTGGCAATCCTGAAGGATTATCTTTTTCTAAAATCAATCTACCTTTTGGGGTAGAAGGAACCGCAAGAGGAAGGGTTGCGTTAAATGGTACAAAGTCTTCAGTCATCCAATCTCCTAATGC
>JBARXA010000012.1:0-17319 GCA_049647085.1 Candidatus Humimicrobiia bacterium
GTAACAAATATAGGATGTGCAACACTTTTTGGAACAAAAGTCAGTGAAGAGGAAGCTGCAACAGTAGAAGTAGGAGATTTAGGAGAAACAATATCAATAATAGGAGAAGTTGTTCCTAAAAATGAAATGGAAGTTAGTTTTAAAACTAATGGAACTGTTGAATCTGTTAATATAAATGAAGGTGATGTTGTAAAAAAGGGAGATATTATAGCTACTCTTAAAAATGAGGATTTAAAAACTGCTTTAGAGAACTATGAAAAAGACTTAGAAAATGCAAAACAAAAGGTTGCTCAGGAAATAAAAATAGCCCAAGATGCGGTAGATCAGGCTGATAAAGAAAGTCATAATACCTGGATACTAAAACAGAAGAAAAGTCAGCTATATGATCAGCAGAAACCACCTGCAGGTTCAACTGGTGAAGAAAGAACTGCAGATAAATATCAAGATTCTGTGAATAAACAATTGGATGAAATGACATTAGAACAGGCTCACTATGCATACTGGAATGCAGTCAATAATCTAAATACTTTAAAGATAAATTCAAAAGTAGAGATAGAAAATCTTGAAAGAGCTGTATCAGAAGCAGAAAGAAGATTAGATGATTTAATCTTAACATCTCCTATAGAGGGAATTATAACCTGCCTGGATATAAAAGAAGGTCAAGAGATAGTGGCACAAACAGCTGCAAACAAGATTACAATTACAGACTTATCAAAGATTCATATAGAAGCAGATATTGATGAAATAGACATTGGAAAATTAAAAGAAGGGCAGAAAGCTCTAATAGTGCTTGATACATATCCCGACGAAGAACTAATTGGAAATATATACTATATATCACAGATAGGCGATGAATCAACAGGTGCTGTAACATATGAGATTAAGTTTAATATTGAAGACGATAAAGGACTTGAAATCAGAACATTAATGAGTGCAACTGTAGATATAGAGATTGAGGGGAAGAAGAATGTTTTAATTTTACCAAACAATGTGATAACAGAAAAAGACAATAAAAAATTCGTTACCATAGTAATTGGAGAAGAAAGAAAGGAAGTAGAGATTGAAACTGGTTATACTGATGATATAAACACAGAGATAGTCTCAGGTCTAAAAGAAGGTGATAAGGTACTAATTCAAAAAGCTGAATAAATAAAGAAGTTTAAAAGCTTTTATGAAGAAAAAAGTTATGATCATTAATAAAGTAATCTCTAAGAATAATCCAAAAAAAGAAAGTAACTACATTGTTGAACTTGAAAATGTATCTGAAGAATTCAAGATGGGCAGCAGTGTGATAAATGCCTTAGACAATGTAAGTTTAAAGATAAAAAGAGGAGAGTTTTTATCAATTATCGGAACATCTGGTTCTGGAAAATCAACCCTGTTAAATGTAGTGGGTGGACTTTTAAAACCAACAATTGGAAAAGTTATAGTAGAGGGAATTGATATCTCAACCTATTCTGATAATGAAATGGCAAATTACAGAAAAAAAATGGTTGGATTTGTCTTTCAATCATTTAATCTCATTCCCACATTAACAGCTATTGAGAATGTTGAATACCCAATGATATTTAGTGGTATTTCAAGGGCAGAAAGGTTGAAAAGGTCTGAAGAAATTCTTGAAAAATTAGGCTTACATGATAGATTAAAACACAATCCAACAGAGCTATCAGGTGGAGAACAACAAAGGGTATCTATAGCAAGAGCAATTATAAATGAACCCGAGATAATTCTTGCAGATGAACCAACTGGAAACTTAGATTCAAAGACAGGGAAAGGGATAATGGATGTATTAAAAACTATCAATGAGGAGATGGGAAGAACATTAATAGTAGTAACACATGATATTTATATATCATATTATTCTGACAGAAGAGTTTATCTAAGTGATGGAAAAATAGAAAAAATAGAGGAAGTAAAAGTATGAAATTTTCAGACTTAATTAGAATAGTTATAAAGAATTTAAAGAGAATGAAGCTTAGAACTGCTCTAACGGTTATAGGTGTTATTGTAGGAACTGCAGCTATAGTTACATTGGTTGGTATTGGAACAGGTTTTCAAAAAAGTATAACAGGTCAATTTGAAGAAATGGGAATGGTAAAAACAATAGTTGTATTTCCAGAAAGCATGGGTAGGGCGTTTGCAATGAGTCCAACTACAGAGGGTAAACAAGAGAAAGAAATGGTTTTGGATGATAAAGCTATCAAGAAGATTAAAAAAATCGAAGGTGTTGAAGGTATAAGTCCTGTATTATTATTAACAAACGCGAAATTACAGATTGGTAATTATATTTCACAGGCAAGCCTTATGAGCGTAAATGACGACATGATGAAACAAGATTGGTATAATATGAAGTCAGGGGAGATACTAAAGGAAAAAGATCTAAGAGCGATAAATGTAGGAAACAAGGTAGATAAAACTTTTTATAATGTTAATACTGGAAAAAGTGTTTCTGAGATAGAACTCTTAGGGGAAAAAGGAAAACTAATAGCTGAAAAATATAGTGAGGGTGGTGTAACTTCAGTTACTAAATTTCCAGTAAAGATAGTTGGAATTCTAAAGGAATTAGGTCCTGATGATGATTTGCGTATATATATACCATTTGAACTTGCAAAGAGACTTGAAAAGATGACAGGCGGGGCATTATTTGCTGCAAAAGAAGGGGAGTATACACAATTAATGGTATTTGCAGAATCTGTGGAAAAGGTTGACAGGATTACTGAAAGGCTAAATGAGATGGGATTTACTGCCATGTCTGCAAAACAAATGTTAGGAGTTATATCTACAATATTTTTAATATTAAGAGCTGTATTAGGTGTCTTAGGAGCGATTGCACTTTTTGTGGCTGCAATTGGAATAGTTAATACACTTGTTATGTCCATTTATGAAAGATTTAGAGAAATAGGGATAATGAAAGCCATTGGAGCTTCCAATAAAGATATTAGTAAAATTTTCCTTTATGAAGCAGGAGCCATTGGTTTTATGGGTGGAGTTTTAGGTGTAATTACTGGATTTATTTTAGGTAAAGTACTCAATGCAGTGGCATCATATTTCATAAATACTGCTTCGTCAGAGGGATATTCACCTTTTGCTGGAATGAATCTATTTGAAGTTCCATTATGGCTATTTTTTGGAACTATCTTGTTTGCCATTGTAATTGGAATTATTGCAGGGGTTTATCCAGCAAGAAGAGCTGCAAGACTTGACCCAATAGATGCATTGAGACATGAGTAATTAATATAATAAGGATATTTAATATTTATAAATTTGCTAAAATAATTTATCGCATAGATTTAATATAAATAGGGTAAAAAAATGTCTGAATTTAATAAACCGGGAAGATTATTATCAATTTCTATCATTAAAGATGAAGCCATTTATTAAAGATATAACTACCTCCATTATCTCAATAATTCTTATTGCAGCTATATTTAGCGGATGCACATATTTTAAGAAGCTACCTATTAAAAAGGTAGAGGATGAAACAGAAACTGTAGAAAAAATTGAGACTAAAATAGAAGTTACGGAGGAAGAAGGCACCAAAGAAGAAACCTTCTATGAAGAAGAAAATAATATTGAGGAGCTCATGGTTAAAAAGAGAAACTATATGGTAACCCACCACCTTAAAGGGAGAGATATTGTTGATGAAAGAGTTTTAGAGGTGATGGGAAAGGTTCTCAGGCACAAATTTGTATTAGAAAGATACTATGAAAAAGCATATGAAGACCACCCACTTCCAATAAGCCATGGACAAACCATATCACAACCATATATTGTGGCATTGATGACTCAACTTCTGGAATTAAAAGGTGGTGAGAAGGTGCTTGAGATAGGAACTGGCTCTGGATATCAAGCAGCAATATTAGCTGAAATTGTTGATGAAGTATACACAGTTGAGATAATTGAGGAGCTCTGCAGTAATGCAAGAAATAGATTAAGTAAATTGGGCTATGATAATGTTCAAGTACTTTGTGCAGATGGATATTTTGGATGGGAAGAGAATTCTACATTTGATGGCATAATTGTTACATGTGCACCAGATCATATACCCAATCCACTGATTGAACAACTAAAAGAGGGTGGAGTAATAATAATACCGGTTGGACCTCCAGGAGCATACCAGAATCTATGGCAGATTAAGAAAGTAAATGGTGAATTAGAATTTAATAATATAATTGGAGTTGCTTTTGTCCCCCTAACAGGGAAGCACTGAAAAAACTATCTTTGTTTTTAACTGAAAATATATGGAAAAAAGAAAAGGAAAAGGTAAAGGTAAAGAAAAAAAAATAATGATAATGGGAGTAGGAAATCTTCTTTTAAGAGATGAAGGTTTTGGCATACATTTCGTTAAGGAGCTTGAAAAGTTAGAACTTCCCCAGAGTGTTGATGTATTGGACGGTGGAGTTCTGGGTCCAAACTTATTAGGATATATCGAAGATTTGGAAAAACTAATTGTAGTAGATGTTGTAAATGCTAATGCAAAACCAGGTACAATATTTAAAATTAAGCCCGAGCAGATTAAAGAGGCTTCACAGAAACATATTTCATCATTTCACCAGATAGGGATATTAGAAGTAGTAGAAATGGCAAAAATCTTAGGAAAGAAATTAAATACCATCATTTTCGCTATACAGCCAAAAACCATAGAAATGGGAATGCAATTATCAAAGGAATTAAAAGAAAAAATTCCGGAAATGATAAAGCTTGTATTAAACGAGATTAAGATTTCTAATATTTAATACCAGCCAGTAGTCCACCCAAAAATGCTAACGCAACAAAAACTATTCTAAACAGCAAAGGATCAATACTGAAATACTCTCCCAGTCCACCACATACCCCATCTATAATTTTATCTTTCCTTGAACGATATAATCTTTTAAGTTGCTCCTCCATAATTTCACCATCCTTTAAATTGAAATAAATTAAATTAAAATATAAACTAACATTGTGTATAAAACATTTATTGATGATTTACTGATTATAAATTGATATTGAACTTCTATTAAATCATCACAAACGCAATTTCTACTATGCAATGACACCGCTAAATCTCTGCACAAAAATACCTCTTTTTTCAAGCTCATTTAAATAGATATTTATTCCAATTGAATCACTGGGCATATGACCTGTTATAACTAGATTTTTCTTAACCCTATCCTTTTTAAGCTTTTTGTAATCTTCCTCGCCAAGATGCATATAAATTAATGTATCAATACCTGCCTTAAAGTAAGCTTTAGCAACTACTGCACCACCATTTGTTCCAGCTGACATTGCAACAAAAAATTTACCAACAGGACTATTTTCAACCCCTATTCTGAGCGCTGGCTTTGTTAGCCCTTTTGAAATCTCATCTATTTCATTAAGAGATTTAATTAAATCAGAGACCTTAGCATTCTTATTTGTTGATAGAAACAAATTAATATGGTTAACAAATTTATTTAATGTTATGACATCAATAGGTGTGTGAATATTCAAGAAGGGTATCTCTAATATTCTTGCAACACTTGTAACCCTTTCATAATTTATAACATTGCGGTTTCTTGATACTTTTCCCAGTCTAACCTCTAAAGCCTTTTTTGCATTCTTTTCTGAAATTCCAACACTCTTCATCTGCTCAATATGACGAAGCATAACTTCTGGCATACCATAAATTTGAGCTTCGCTGCCTGGTGGGTGATGAGCTATAACAGCATCAAAATTAAGTTGCTTTGCAAGCATTAATCCAGCAGCATCAACATCTACTCCAAAAAGAATTCTTTTTATATCATCTCCTCTCACAAATATTTGAGAATCAGCTGGTATCTCCTCAAAAGCTGACATCTCTAAAGCAATTTGCATAAGTTCCTCAGTATTCATGTTTACCCCCTGATATAATAATCATCAAAATTATATATTTAAATTAGATTAAAAGATTAATAGTTGTAGGTTATATATTATTTTAAAATTTTATTAAAATATTAATTTTTTATGATTGTAAAATATCTAATTTGCAAAACTGTTTATTTCAAATAGAGCTTCAAAATTATAAAAGATATCAGAGCCAATAAGTATGCGAAAAAAGCCATAATTAAAACAGTATTAAATCCCCAGAAAATTGTAAAGATTGTTGCAAGAATCGAACTTACCACAGAAGAAAATCCATTTACAGACCAAGCCCACGGTATCAAATCAGAGGAAACTTTACTTGTTAATCTTATACCCATTGGAAAAGGAACTCCCATTAAAAAACCTATAGGTGCTAATATTAAAATGCATGAAATAAAACGAATATAAAAAGGGTATGCCATCAAATTTTTTAGCAACACAGGTGAAAGCATTAGTAGAATTAAAATTAAAATAAGTAAAGCACAAATTTTTATTGAAAAATATTGTGTATTTTTACCTAAAATTAAACTGCCAAGACCCGAGAAAAATAGAATTGAGAACAGAACTGTAGAAACGGAATAAATTGGATGACCCAGATATAAAATAAATTTCTGCATAAGTGGAATCTCAATAAATAGATAACCGACACCTATTGCAAAGAAGTAGACAAATATCTGCCATTTATATACCTTTAAGTTAAACCTTTTACTCCTAATTATTAGGGGAATAATAATTAGCATTATAGATAGTAGTACAGAAATTAACAGAAGTGCGAATAGAATTAAATAACCACCTCCACCAAAGGGTTGCCAGGTCTTTCCATAAGAAGCTAATATTTTAGGTATATGGCTTGGCTTAAAAAAATGAAAGAAAAAAGGTTTATTATCAGTTGTTGGACTAACGTCAAATTCATATTCATTAATGAAATCTTCCTTGTCTATGCCAATAATCTTTGAAAAGCATTCATAATAATATGGTTTATTAATCTTTATGTTCTTATTTGTTTCATCAGGCATTATGTTACTGTAATATATTAAATCAAAACCCCTCTCATCACAGAAATCTTTAACACCTTGTTTCTCTTCATTTGAAAATTTTCCATTTTTAACCATAATAAAAGATGTGGAAAAACTTCTAATAGCACAAACATAATCTTGAGGATCCTTGATATTAAGTTCATCAAGACTGCTTAAAATTGTAGAGAATATTTTTAGACTTTCACTAGGGGGAAGTTGAAGCCATCTTGAAATACATAAAATTCCATTTATTTCTAAGTGGTTATAATATTGTTTTATTGCTTCAACAGTATATTCATAATTTTCACCGAGACTATATGTACCAGCTGTGACAACTTTGTAGCTATCATCCAAGCATAAAAAAATCAAATCATATTTTTTCTTTGAGGATGCGATAAAATTGCGATCATTCTCGTTTATAACCTTAACTTTAGAAGAATTTAAGACATTCCCATTAAAATCCCTATACTCCTCTTTAAGAAGATTAATTAATATAGGATTTTTCTCAACAATGGTTATTTTTTTACAATTATTTTGAAGGGCACTCAAAATATCTAAACCACCACCAGGATTCATTAAAACAACATTTGAATTAGGTTTAAGAATGTAAGCAATATATGAGGGGAGATAATAGAGGAAATCTGTTGTATTTTTTGTATTATCACAAAAAGTTATTGGAGAGAGATCATCTCCGTCTGTAGTAATTCCTATTTGTTTTGGTGGGGGATCTGGAAATTTTAAACTTAAGCCTGGTGCACTATGTATCTTATCACTTTCTATAACATCAACCTTTGAGAAAGCATTCCACTCGGTGAGAAGTATTTTAGAATCAGGAAAATTTAGAAGTTGACTCAAAGTTTTTTGTGGAGCCATTCTTATTTTAAAAAATTTTGGGGTAAAGATTATTAGTGTAATAATTAGAATAAGTGAAAAAATATTAACTAATATAAATCTATTTTTAAATTTAGTAAAAATACTACTTAATTTAGTAAATAAATTTTTATAATTAGAAAAATCAGTTTGGTATTTTGGCAAGAATAAAAAAGATGCAATAATTCCAAAACAAGCTATAAGTAATACAAGTTTCTCTCCTCCAAAAATTGGGATTGTTAGAACTACAAAGAAACTGCCAATTGATGAGCCAACAAGATTATAAAAGTAAACTATATGCACCTTTTCTGATTTTTGAGATAGTAAGATTCCTAAACATACTCCTGAGAAGAAAAATGGAGCAGTTAATCCTAAGTACCAAATAAAAAGATATAGAAACTGTATTTTATCAAAAGCTATCCTGTAAGGGTCAAAAGGGACAAGATTAAATATTAAATAACTCAAAATTGTGGTTAAAGAAAATAGAAATGAAAAACGTGAAAGATAGTATTTATTCTTTAATAGTCCTCTTTTTTCATTTTCCTGGTCTTCATTATTAGTATTATTTTTTAGGAACATAGAAAGATAAGTACCACTTGCTCCAAAACCAAGCAATGCAATACTTACTATCATGAAAGCGAAATGATACCATAGTGATATCGAAAACAACCTTATGAAAAGAGCTTGAAGAGCTAAGGTTGACATTGATAAAACAAAGATCCCAAGATCATTTGAGTTAATATCTTTTATTCTTCTACATTTCGACAAATAGGAACTTATCATTAGTTTTTTAAAAGGTTTTTATTCTATGTTAAATTAATTATATCCTGGAGTTAAAAATCGTCATTGTCCTTTTTGCGAAAATATATAATATCTTTTCTTTCCTCGTAACCCAAACCTTTAGCCATTTCTTTAGATCTTTTGTTACTATCATGAATTTGCATGGCAAAAATCATACATCCTTTTTTACGAAGAACATTTTCTGTCTCAAGACACAATTTTTTTGCCAAACCCTTTCCTTGAAACTCAGGATCTACTGCAACTCTATTTAACCAACCCTTTCTTCCATCATATGTTGCTAAAACTGACCCTATTATCTTTTCATCCTGTTCTGCAACAAGAAAAAGGTCTGGATTAGCCCTTAATTCTTTCAATATATGTTCTCTGGAATCTCTTCCACATTGCTTATAGTCTAATCTAGCTCTCTCCCAGAGCTGGATAAGTTCCCCATAATCCTCTTTTTTCATTTTCCTAATCTTCATCTTTCCTACTGCTCAACTTATCTTGTTGTTACAATAACAAATGTTAAAAATAATAGATTTAAAGGATTGTCATTGTGAGCCAGGCCCTGGTTGTCATTGCGAGGGACAAAGTCCCGAAGCAATCTCAAATAATTATTGATATAGGAAATATAGTGCAAATGCTCCTGCAAGCATTATTAAAACTGCTGGAACAAGCAATTTATATAGCTTTTTTGAATCAGCGTTGAAATAATCCTTGGTGATAGCCAAACAGACATGAACAGGCGACAATAATACTCCAGCAAATCCTGCCATAAAAGCAAGTACAACACTTCCCATATTAATTCCAGTTTCAGGAAACAAAAATGGCATAATAACTGGAAAAGAGATTCCTACTGCTGCATGAGTAATTCCAGTCATTAATCCTGCAACTAATGGAATTAAAGCAATAATGATTATATTTGGAACATTATTTGAGATTAGGTATTCAGGGAGAATATTAACAGCTCCACTTTCAATAAATGAATCTTTAAAGAGCATTAATCCAAAAACCAATACAAGCATAGATAAATATTTCTTATAATCAAAGTCTCTGTGAATTTCTGGAATATAATCTTTAAACAAAATCAATAAAGCAGTAATGACAATCGCTAAAACTATTATGATATTAATTTTGAAAATAGTAACTCCAACAATAACTGCTAATATTGGTAATAATCCAGTTAATAGATTAAAAATTGTTTCTTTTTTTAACTTATTATAATGATTTTTAAGTTTTTTAGAAAGAATTTTCTTTTTTAGCTTGTAATCAAAATTCTTTGGCTTTTTGGAAATATGCTTTGAATATTTAGAGATTTTTTTTGGGTTTTTGTCTTTTAAATCAAATAAAAATAAAACTCCTGTAGCCATTGCAAGCAAGGTTATTGGAGCCTGATGCAATATTAGTTTTGAAAGATCAATATTTAGAAGTCCACTTGCCAGAATTATTCCTGGGTAAAGAGGTAAAATATACTCCCATATATGTCTATACCAATAATTTATTAATGTTTTTTTCTCATTGGTTACATTGTAATCATTAAGAACTTCACGTACTAATGGAGCAGATATCATTGCACCGCCCAGCATTGGAAGAAAACCCACAAGTGCTGGTATGAAAGCTACAATAAGTTTAATAGATTTTACCAATTCTTTAATAGAATCTATAAGAAGTTGTAACCTTTCTGTTTTTCTGAGGATGTCATTAAATAATAACATCAATAAGACAGCACCAATTAACTGCCATGTCTTACTATTTTTTAATGTAGATAAAATTAAATTAAAAAAAAGTGAAAAATTTTTTTCAAAGAATATAATAAAGAGAAATGAACCCAGGATGAATACAAATTGAAGGCTCACCTTCTTAATTATTAGGAAAACTAATATGCCAATTATTAAAACGAAAAGCATAACTTGCATTTATAATAACTTTTTTAAGAGAATTATTTCATCTTTGTAATTCTATCACATAGACTTTAATATATTTTATGCATTGAAAAGTCAAACTGATTTTCATTTATTTGTTGTTACTAAAACAAAACTTTAAGTATTATTACTAAATTAAAATTGATAAATTTATGTAATATGGCTTTCAAAATTAATGGTATTTTAAATGACAGGCAACGAGATGATTATTCCCAAAATCAATAAGTTCCGGCTCCTCTTTGCTACAGATATCCATGACTTTTGGACATCTTGGATGAAATCTACACCCTGGTGGTGGATTAATAGGACTTGGAATCTCACCTCGAGGAATTAAGTGTTTCCTTCTTGCTTTAGGATCAGGAACAGGAACAGCAGAGAGTAATGCAATTGTGTATGGATGTTTTGGATTAGAATAAACATCATAAATTGTTCCCATCTCAAATATCTTACCAAGATACATAATTGCTATCCTGTCGCAAATATATTTTGTTGTTGCTAAATCATGTGTTATAAAAAGATATGTTAAGTTAAATTCATTCTTTAAATCCATCATTAGCTTAAGTAGTGTTGCCCTTACTGAAACATCAGCCATCGCAATTGGTTCATCCGCTACTATTAATTCTGGTTGTAATATTAAAGCCCTAGCGATAACTGTTCTTTGTCTTTGTCCCCCACTTAATTGATGAGGATATTTTTCACAAAGAATTTTAGATGGTGTTAATCCTACTTTTGTCATAATATCTAAAACCAGTTCCCTTTTCTCAGCTGCATTACAGATTTTATGGATGAGAAGAGAATGACCTATTGAATCTCCGATTTTCATCCTTGGATTTAAAGAGGCATATGGATCCTGAAAAATTATCTGCATTTTTTTTCTGAAATTTCTCATTTCAGAAGGACTCAATGAAGAGATATCAATATTATCAAAAAATATTTTTCCTTCTGTGGGTTCAGTTAATCCTAATACAAGTCTTCCCGTTGTCGTTTTTCCACTCCCACTTTCACCAGCAAGCCCAAAAACTTCTCCTTTTCTTATATTAAAACTAATTTTATCTACTGCTTTAATAAAGTCTATTTTTCTAGCAAGGAGAGTTTCTACAAAACCTTTCTGAACTTGATAATATTTTTTTAAATTTTTTACTTCAACTAAATTGTTAGTCATAATTATTTTTATTAATTTGTATTAAAATTTATAATCAATATAGCCAACATCTTACAAGATGATTTTCTTTTACTTCCTTTAGTGGCGGTTCGTACATTAAACACTTTTTCATAGTATTTACACACCTTGGATGAAATCTACACCCACTTGGAGGATTAATTAAGTCTGGAGGTGAACCCGGCATTATCTGTAATTTTTGTTTCTCTAAACTTATATTAGGTATGGATTTTAAAAGTCCAACTGTATAAGGGTGAAGTGGATTTCCGAAAAGAGGAAAACAATCTGCAATCTCAACAATCTTACCTGCATACATGATAGCAATCCTGTCTACAAGCTCAGAAACAACACCCATATTATGAGTAATTAATATTATTGTTAACTCATATGTTTTTCTGAGTTCTTTTAATAAATCCAGAATTTGGGCTTCTACAATAACATCTAATGATGTAGTAGGTTCATCAGCAATAATCAAATCAGAATTAAGTGCTAATGCTAAACTCATCATTACTCTTTGTCTCATACCACCAGAAAATTGGTGAGGATAATCATTTAATCTTGTTTTTGAGATTCCAAGTCTGTCTACTAAATTCTCAGTCCTCTTTTTAGCCTCTTTTTTATTTAATTCCTTTTCATGAGTTAAAATAGTTTCAACTATATGGTCGCCAATTCTCATCAAAGGATTTAAACTTGTCATTGGATCCTGAAAAATCATGGATATTCTCTTTCCTCTAATCTTTGTCATCGCTTTTTCTGTCTTCTTAACTAAATCCTCGCCATTAAACAGGATTTCTCCTCCAACAATTTTACCTGGTGGGGGTATAAGTCCCAGTATAGAAAAGCCAAGAGTAGATTTTCCGCAACCAGACTCCCCAACTAAACCCAGGGTTTCTCCCCTTTTAAGTTCAAGCCCTACATTATCAACAGCCTTAACTAAACCCATCCTGGTAGGATACAAAACCTCTAAATCTTTTATTTTTAATATAGTCTTATTTTTTTCATTCATTTTAGGATGTATATATTAAAAGATTATTTTTTTAATAATTATTTAATGCTTCATTAAGTATAAATTTTATCTTTCAGTAATTCTTGGATTTAATATCTCATTTAATCCTTCACCTATCATACTAAAACCTAAAGTGGTAAGAGATATCATTATTCCTGGAAATGTTATTATCCACCAACTACCACTTGGTAAAAATGCTTTTCCCTGACTTAAGTCCATACCCCAATCAGGAGTTGGAGGTGAAATTCCAAGACCTAAGAAGCTAAGACCAGCCGCGGTTAAAATTGCATCTGCTATATTAAGTGAAAAAACAACAACTATAGATTGTATTACATTTGGGAAAATATAATTTATTAAAATTGTTGATGGTTTTGCGCCTAAACTTTTAGCAGCTTCTACATACAACTCTTCTTTAATTGAAAGAGTATGCCCCCTAGACATCCTGAAATAGGTAGGTATATAAACAAATGCTATAGCAGTAGAAATATTAATAACTCCGGGACCCAATAGTGCCGCCATAGCAATTGCTAATATAAGTCCCGGAAATGAATATAAGCTATCCATAATAAGAGAAATTATCCTATCAATTTTTCCACTAATAAAACCAGAGAGAAGTCCAAGTGGTACTCCTATCAGTGCCGAAAAGATTGAGGATAAAAATGCTATTGAGAGAACTATCCTCGCTCCATATATTACCCTACTAAAGACATCTCTACCCAAATTATCGGTTCCCATAAAAAAATTAGAATTAGGTGGTAAAAAGGGCTTACCTACAAATTTAATTGGATCATTAGGTGAGATTAAGGGAGCAAATATTGTAATAATTATTATAACCAATATAATAATGCAACCAATAACAGTTATATAGAATTCTGAACCATACCATTTTGCGCTTTTTATAAACCAACTGAATAATCTGTGCGAAAAAAATTTATCTTCTTTTTCCATTTAATTTCCTTGCAATAAATTATATTCTTGTCTCAACATACTTAACTAAGAAGAAATATTTTATTTTTCATTTAAATTTCGTTAATATCTGATTCTTGGGTCTAAATAAGAATAAACAATATCAACAAGTAAGCTAACACCCGCTACTAAAATTGCGATAAAAACTACACTACCCTGGATTGATGGAAAATCCCGGTATAAAATCCTATCAACCAGGAATCTTCCCAAGCCGGGCCATGAAAAGGTAGTCTCTGTTAAAACTGCTCCAGCCAATAAGAGAGCGAATTGTAAACCCATCATTGTTATAATGGGAATAAGGGCATTTTTTAAAGCATGTTTATAAACAACGACTCTTTCAGATAGACCTCTTGCTCTTGCTGCTGTTATAAAATCTTGACTTAAAACATCCAACATATTTGTTCTTGTTAACCTGGTAAAGACTCCGGAAATATATAACCCCAATGTTAAAGAAGGTAGTATGAGATGCTTTACTGCACTTACTAAACTTACCATATTGCCAGTTAATATACTATCTAATATAAAAAGTCCCGTTATTTTTTCAGGAGTTAAACCTGTTCCAATTCTTCCATAAACGGGGAGCCATCTTAAATATACTCCAAAAAATAACTGCAACATCAAGCCAAGCCAAAAAACTGGGATGGTGTAAATTATTATTCCGTAGAGTCTAAATCCATAGTCAGCAAAACTTCTTCTTTTATGAGCTGAGTATGCTCCAGTAAATATACCGATAAGAATACTCATTGTCATTGAAACAATGCTAAGCTCAAGTGTTGCTGGGAATTTTTCTATTAAATCCTTTGCTATGGGTCTTCCACGAACAGGAGCCAAAGATTTACCTAAATCACCTCTTAGAAGATTGTATAGATATTCAAAGTATTGTATATAAAGAGGCTTATCAAGTCCCAAGCTATGTTTTATATCATCAACATATTCCTGGGGTGCACCTGGTCTTAACATAGCACGTACAGGATCACCGGGCATAATTCTTACTATTAAAAATACCAATGTTACTAAAATAAAAATCATTGGTATAACTAGAAATATCCTTGTAATGATATAAGCTCTTAGGGATTTCATATTACTTTTTAATAGTTAAAAATATTTTAAAGACGTTACTAAAAATTTCAAATATAAATACTCTTAATTAAATTTAAATATTCTTATTATAATTATATAGAATGTATAGGTTAATTATGAAAATTAAGATTAATTTTTAATAAGGTTTTATTACTAAATTTGAAATATTTTAAGGGATATCTAGAGATATATCAAATTATAAAAGGAAATACAAATTAGAAGGATTTTGGCCGTTATTATTAAACAGCCAAAATCCCTCCCTTTAAATCCAAGCTATATACCTTCTTTAATTTCTTTTATTTGGTAAGCAAGAAGTAATGAAGGAACATAGTAGGATCAAGTTTTATACCAGATACATTCTTTTGTGTCACAACAAGCAGCTGTCCCTGAGTAAATGGTATTGTCGGACATTCCTTAGCCCATAGTTTCTGGGAATCTTCATAAATAGTCTTTCTCTCATCTCCTCTGAGTGGTGTAGTAACTTGACCTTTTTCTAGAAGCTCATCCATTTCTGGGTTACTATAAAAAATTCCCATATCATCAGAAGCATCTGTGTGACCCCAGGACCAGGTGTAATTGTCTGGATCCAGATAATCAGGATACCAACCAAGTAGGAAGAAAGGCATTGTACCCTCTGTCATATAATCTAGGTAAGTTGCCCACTCAGCGCTTTGCAGAGTAACCTTGAATATTCCTGTTTCCTCTAGAGAATCCTTAAATATTGCTGCTATATCATCTTCAGTTGGACCATAATGGTCAGGTGTAAACCAGAGATCAGTTTCAAGTGGATTATCTACACTATATCCAGCGTCTTCTAACAAACTTATTGCTTTTTCTAAATCTCTTTCTCCATATTCATCTTTAAAAGCATCAATGTGGCTCCACATTCCCATAGGAACCATACTATACAGAGGACCATGTGTACCCATAAATACAACATCAGATATCTTACTTCTATCGATAGCAGCTGCTACAGCTTCTCTAATTTTTACATCAGTATATGGATCAGTTGTTGTATTAAGGCAAATATAACGAATATAGGCACCAGGACCCTCAATAACCGCTAAATCTGGATTCTTTCCTAAATCTTCATAATCAACAGGTTCTAAGGTTTTCCATGCTATATCTATCTCCTTATTCTCCAGTGCCAACCTCATTGTAGTTGAATCTGCAAAATATTTAACAACAACATTTTTGTAAGCAGGAGGGGTTCCATAATAATCCGGATTTGCTTCCAATACCATTTCTACATCTCTTTCCCACTTAGTAATTTTGTAGGGTCCAATACCAGCAGATGTGTTATCTGAGTCGATTTCACTTTCTGGATAAGCCTTTGGACTTATAGGAGTATAAGGTGTAGTTGCTACAAGAAGTGGAAAATAGGGAACAGGATTTAGTAATTTAAATTTAACAGTCAGCTCATCAATAACTTCAACACTTTCTACAAAAGAAGTTACCAACCAGTTAGGATCTCCAGCTATCACTCCAACTCTATTAATCGACCATTTTACAGCTTCAGCATTTAATGGAGTTCCATCAGTAAATTTTAACCCCTCTCTTAACTTGAATGTATATTCAAGCCCGTCTTCGCTAACTTCAGGCATGTCTTCTGCTAATCCAGGTTGAAGTTCAGTTGTTCCAGCAATATAGGTTAGTAGAGTATCAGCGGTGTTGTGAAATATCTCCCAAGTATGGAAATCGTATGTCTCTGCTGGGTCTAAATCTGATACAGAATCAGTTGTACCAATAATAAGAGGTCCTCCAACTTCTTCAGTAGGTTCCTCAGTAGGAGTAGTTTCTTCTGGAGTAGTTTCTTCAACTACTGGAGCTGAAGGACAACCAGTTAGTCCAAGGCTAACTGCAATTAGAGTGGTTATTATTATACTTGTAGATAA
This sequence comes from Candidatus Humimicrobiia bacterium, assembly GCA_049647085.1. Taxonomy (GTDB): domain Bacteria; phylum Actinomycetota; class Humimicrobiia; order JAHJRV01; family JAHJRV01; genus JAHJRV01. The sequence continues at coordinate 16,557 of JBARXA010000012.1, forward strand.
AAATTTTTTAAAACTCATTTTTCCTCCTTTTGAGTGGTTTTTACAAAAGAAAAAATCGCCACCATTACTACTTCTATTATATTATATATTTTTCTAATAGCACCCCCTTTTATAAAGATTTTTAATATTAATCAATTATTATAATAGAATATATTTTATAATGTCAAGCTGTATCAAGGCAAATGTCAAGCCAAAATAGAAATGTCCGGTTTTGCATTAAATAATAATTCACTTTTCTCTCCATTTTTATCTATTATACAATTACAAATAAAAATTTAAAAATAATATCCTTATTATCTTGTAAGATATCTTAAAAGAATATTTAGTTCATATAATTTTAAGAATGAGTGATATAGTGTTAGGCAAGGCCTTAGTCTTGCTTATTAAAAATAGAGGAGAATAATTGTACTTAAAACGTTTAGAGCTTTCTAACTTTCGTAACTACAGATTATTGAAGTTAGAGTTAAAGCCTGGCTTAAACATGTTTATTGGAACGAATACCCAGGGAAAAACAAATTTACCAAAAAATGCCGTAAAGTCCCTATATTTATATATCAGGATATAAGGTATCTGGCTGAAGTTTCATTCTTCAGTCAGTCCTTGTATTATATAATCAAATAGTGTATAATTTCCAATATGAAAGTAAAATCAAGCAAAAATGTTGTTTATTCCTGTAAATATAATATTCTATGGTGTCCAAAATATAGACGTAAAGTTTTAGTTGATGATGTAGAGAGAAGATTAAAAGAAATAATCATAGATA
>JBARXA010000013.1:0-126201 GCA_049647085.1 Candidatus Humimicrobiia bacterium
ATTTTTAAATTGGTTATACTGATGTTTGGTAAAAAGTAAAAAAAGAAAACCCCCCTTAAAAGAAAAAATAAAAATAGAATAAAACTATTAAAAGAGCAATTAACTTATCAAAAAACTAGTTGGATTAGAAGACTATTTAAAAGATAACTAAAATATGGGGAAAAAGGATTAATAATGACCAAAAACAATAATTTTAGTGCTTATAACTCTATTAGTTATTAATACTATCTTTTGGCTATATACAGGTATTAGATTACATAAACATATTTTAATGGAAAAAGCTTGGCAAAAACTATGTAAAAATTTCTCAGTGGGAGATGAAGAAATTGAAATATTTTAATATTTTAATCATATTACTTTTACTCCTTACATTATCCTGTGAAAAAAAAGAAGTAACTACAATAGATACTGACTTTCAGGAAATCCGCGAACAGTTCTTTAAATACCTTTCTGTCAATGATCTTAAGTCTGCTAAAGATCTATTGAAAAAACAATTATTAAAATGGCCAAATGATGCATCAATACTTGACTTAATGGGAAATTTAAGATTTACAGCTGGGGATATAGATTCAGCGATGGAATATTACAATAAAGCTATTAGGGTAAACCCTGGATATGCACATACATATTTTGATAGAGGTTCATTATATTTAATCCTAGAGAAATATGATTTAGCATTAATAGATTTGAAAAAGGCTGTAGAGATAGACCCAGATTATCATGATTTTCAATTAGCATTAGGTTCTGCTTATCTAACTATTGGCAATATTAATGAATCTATAATTCATTTATCAAAAGCTGTTAAAATCGACCAAAATTCTATACCTGCAAAATTTTCTTTAGGGATGGCTTATTTTGAAAAAGGTGAAGATGAGAAAGCAGGTGAGTTATTTTTTTGGATTATAAAAAATCATCCCAATAGTGATGAGGCTCAGTTGTTGAAAGAGCTAATTGGCTATTAAATAATTACTTTACTTATAATAATACAATTACCGGTTTTTTGAATAATAGGAATGACTTGTTTTAATTCAAAAATGAAAAAGAAAAAATAAAAAAGGGCATTTTAATTTGTCTTGTTATATCAATAATAATCGGTTTATACGAGCTTTATTGGTTCTTATTTAAAGGTTCTGAATTAGGGTTAGTTCTAGCTGTGTTATCTTTTGTTGTTAGTTATATTTGCTTTTATTTATGGAGCAAAAAATGAAAAGAGGAAGGAGGAAAATATGTGGAACGTATCATTTATAATATCCATAATTTTTAATGTTATTTTTTTTGGTTGGACAATCTATTTTTATTTAGAGAATAGAAAACTTAGAGGTTTTGAAGTTGGTAAAAATATAGAATTAAAAGAGATAGAAATTAAAGAACTGGAACAGTTATATACAAAAGAAAAAAAAGGATTGCCTGAAAAACTGCAAAGTATGGGTAGGCTTACCACCGGTTTTAAAGAAGAAGGAGAAAAGGAAATAAAACTGAAGTATGAAAATAAAAAAACTAAGTTGAACATAGAGTTAAGCCATCTTAAAAAACAGAAAAAATATAAATGGCTTTTTAGCAAAGATTGTTAAAGCGTTGAGTGATATGTTAATAAAAAAAGAGGTGAAAAATGACAATATTTAAGATATGTAAAAAAATTCTATTTATAATCTTTATTCTTGTATTAGCACTTAATTTAGCTTGTAGTGAAACATCAATAGAAGAAAAAGCAATAGAGACTGTAAAAGATAATTTAACCGTTGATATTGTAGGAAGCTGGAAAGCAGTGAAGTATGAGGCTGGCTATGTAGTGAATTTTGAAGATATGGCTTACTGGTATGTTGAAGATGGGAAGGTTTCATCCTTAAATGGATTTGCTGGAACGTATGCTAAAAATACAGAATTCAAATATGGTATTCCTTTTAGAGATTTGTTTTAAAAATATTAATATCTGAAAGGGAGGGAATAAGGGGTATTAAATATCTACGGCTTTAAACTCTGTAGACCGCGCCCTAGTCTCGCGTTAATTTTCGCGAAATTAAGGAGTAATTTTAAAATTTTATGGAAAATCCGAATAAAAGAGAAAAAAGAGAAATCAAAGAAAAATTATTGAGATTTAGAAATAATTAACCTGAATAAAAAGGGATAGAAAACTTAAGAGGAGGCAAAAAATAAAAAAGGAGAATAAGCAAATGAGAAAGATTTTAAAACCTTTATTTATTTTACTTGTAATTACTATTTTAATTATAGCCCTAATTGGTTGTACAAATAATATAAGAATTGAAGAACTTGAAAAAAATATTGTTAAGCTACAAGAGGAATTATCAGAAAAAGACAAGATAATTTTAGAGCTACAGTCCAAAGATACAGTGACCGAACAATCTTTGGAGACCGAAGAAAATATTGATGATAAAACAAATAACGATGAAGAATTAATTAAGGAAACTATTAATAAATATATCGAAGCAGTAGAGACACAAAACTTTTTTAAACAAAAAGAGTACGTTGCAAAATATGCATTAGATTTAGTTAATTTGAAAGAAGAAGAATATAAAAAAAGTTCTTATTCTAAAAAAAGAAGTATAGACAAACAGGAACCGAGAGTTGATAAAATAGGAAATAATAAAGCAGAAGGCTTTATGTCTTTTACTGAACACCTAGTTGCAAATGATAACTCAGAATATGATTTAATTACTGAAGGTAAAGTTTTATTAGAAAAAATTAAGGGTACTTGGAAAATAGTTGATTATACAAGAAAAAATTATTTAATATCTGAAATGCTATATTTATTTGAGAATTTAGATGCTGAGAAAAATGATGTTAACATAGCTATTAATAGAGCTTTATTTAGTTTAAATGATAAGTATATTGTATTAAAAATTTCATTAACCAATAATAGCGATAAATTATTTTGGGTAAATGTTTATGATTCGAAAATAATTGGTTCAGATAAAATTCAAAATAAATGCGTATATGCTGATTCGAATATGTCTTCAGAGATTATACAGGGTGCTACAATTATTGGAGAATTACATTATGACTGGTCTAATCCATCAACGGGTAATTTTAAATTCTATACTGGTGATTTTATTGATAAAGATGGTTATACAATATTTAAAGATATTATGGTAGAAGTTGATTTAAACTACGCAATAAGATATTAGGATATGCTAATTTAAACCTAAAACAAATAGCTAATAAACAAGAAAGGAATAAAAAAAATGGCAAAAGTTTGTAAAAGATGCAACAAAAAACTTTCTTTTTTTGAGGGAATGGGTTCTAAATTATTATGTAAGGATTGCAAGAAAGCAATAGAAGAAGAAATAAAAGAGCAAAAAAGAATTAAATATGAAAAAAGGGTTAATATAGGAAATGAAATAACAAAAAATGATGATATTACAAAAGAGCAAATCGAAGTTTTAAAAGGTTATAGCAAAGAAGAAATTTTAGATACTTTTGATTATGTTTATAGACAGTTTATTGAAGACAAAGAATTAAGTGAAAAAGAATTTAATGCTTTAGATAAATTTGCAGATAGTTTTAATTTAGCCAAAGAGGATATTGGTTTTAATGAAAAAATAAGACCTTATATTTTCATTTACAATATCAAAGAAAAAAATGAATTACCTGAAACAAAATTACAAGCCAACGGTTTTAATGTAATCTTGAAAAAAGGTGAGAAAATTCACCATACTGATAATGCAGTCCTAAAAGAACTAAAAACAGTTAGTCATGGTTATAGTGGTGGTTCAAGAGGTGTCTCAATTAGAATAATGAAAGGAGTTAGCTATAGAGTAGGTGGTCACAGAGGGCATATTATCAAAGAAGATATATGGAAAGAGACTTCAATAGGAGCATTATTAATAACAAATAAAAGATTATTTTTAACGCCTTTTGGAGGTAATAAACCCTTAAGTATTCCTTTAAATAAAATTTTATCTTATCAACTTTATGAAAATGGTATTGAGGTTTATAAAGAAGGTAGAGAAAAAAGTTATCTTTTCCAGATAAATGACAGTAGCTCAATAGAAATATTTGGAATCTGTTTAAGTTTTTTATTGAGTGGTGTTTCTTAAATTTTAAAAATATAAAAATATAGTTTATGTTATTAAAACTTATTATAATGTTTTATCATTTCCTGAGCAGGTAAAGCAAATAGTTCTACATAATGAAATATATCATCCAATAAAAATATTAGTAGAAGATAATTTTTACCAGAAAGCTTTAAGGCAACAATTATATTTACAAGGTCTTCCTGTTTTTGGGGTGACTAGCACAAGATCAAAACCATTTAGAATAGAGAGTAGAGCAGTAGATTATGAAATAGGTAGAATTAGAATTTTAGAAAGCCAACATGAATTGATTCAAGAATTTATTAATTTTCCTAGTGATGATTATAGAAATGATATTTTAGATTCGATTGATATGGGGATGCGTGGAATCCCGATTCGTGCCAGAGAAAGAATTGTTACTGGTGGCGTAATATAATGAGAATAAAATATGGAAGTGCTAAAAAGGGTGAACGTACAGATTTAACCTTGTCAGATTCTGACGAGGTTTGGTCACAAGATAAATAATAATTAGCGGAAATTTAGGCTTTTAAAAGTATGTTCGATGAATTATATCGAAAAGCAAAAGAGACTGCCGAAAAACGGGCAAATTTCGGCAACACTTTTAATTTTATTTTATACAACATAAGGGTAGTGATAAATATATGATGTCCTATGAGCATTGATAGGAATAAACACCTATGTTTTATATAGATATCTACTTAAAAGTCTTTGCTCAACTTAAAAGTCTGTTCTACATATATTTAATATTTAAAGATTTCTTAAAGAGAAAAGAGAAGTGTAAAAGCGATTTAACAGTAAGTCCTAAATAGTATTGTGGAACTGTGGAATGAAGTAAACACTCTCAACCCAAAAATCTCAGATGGGCTAGGATTGGGGTATCTTATCATGATATTAATTTTCAATTTTAAAATTAAAAGGGGATAAACCTTAAGATATTATGCTTTTTATATTTAAGGCTTATCCCAGCTATTAGTTTTAATATTACCTTTTATTTTCTTTTTCTTTTAACTGACAAGAGAATTCTTAAAATGCCCAATCCTGCAATAGCATAAAGAGTAGTAAAGTTTGAATCTAATCCTGCTTAAGAGATGATTATTTTAAGATTACATCCCTGAATCTTTCTTACCTTCCTCTATCACTTCTATTTTATGACTGCGAAAAAGTATTTCAAGATAGTGGCTTTGGTTGCCCCCAAAAATTAATTAGGGCACATTCCTATAAAACAAGAAAGGGTATCCGAAGATACCCTTTCTTGCATTCTATCAAGCTGAGTATCCCGCTCGTTACAGCTTTAGAGTTACCACCAGGAAAGTCCTTCGTAGCCAATAATGCTGTTTGTTATTGTTTCATGGACAGATAGTCTCTAACCTGATAAAGTCCCATACAGATCCATCACCACTGCTAAATGTTATGGTTAATATGTGATCTCCAGCAGTAATTGGGGGAACATCGAACAAATCGATGTATCTCTCGTAACCATACCACCATGCTGAATTTAATACTCCACTGCGTGTTATCATTGTACCTAGTGGTGTTCCATCTAATGTTACTGCCATCTTTTCAGTACCAGAAGCTCCCGGACTCCAAGATAATGAGAGTACACCTCCATATTGCATATCAGCGTTGAAATGAATGTTGATTATAGGAGCATAGCTTTTATCGTATCTGCTAATCCATGGAAATTCATTAGTTGGTGTTGTGGGTACATAGAAATCCTGGACACCAGTTACGATTGTAGGATAGTTGAACTCATCACATGGATTGTGCATCTGTGTTTCTTCTTCATCACCAATTTGCCAGAGCACGCCTTCTTCACATAAAGCCTGTATATGGTAAACGAAGTACATAGCCCAGTTGGTGCCAAAAGGAATTGCGTCTTCATCAGCCCAGGCAGTTTCTTCTTGAACACAATCTTGTAGAGCTTCAACTGCGTTTAGATCATAGCCGTCAGCTGTGCTACCGTGGAGAGCTGGATCAGTTGTATCCACTATCTTGATGTACTTAGCCCATTCTAAGTCACCCAAATCAAATTCACTAATAGTATGAATTCCGGCCTGGTTTGTGTTATCAGCTTCACCTAAATAGGTCCAAGTAGTACCATCCTGGCTGGCATAAACATCAGCCGTTTCAAGAGGATATGAACCCCATGTGTCTTCAATAACTTTTACATCATTACCATCTCCATTTCTAATTGGACAATCAAACTCCACACTAATCCAACCGCCAAATCCCAAGCTGAAGAAATTGTGCTCATCTCTACCAGTTTCAAACACTAATCCCTGCTCTGGAGTGGAACGCCCTTCACTAACAGGATTACTATCCTTCTTTAATCCTTGATTATAATTGATAACAGCTGATGCGTAGTACGGTGCCTCTTCTATAACCTTCTGAACTACGGCGTGAGCTGCGATGTAAATGCTGTTGCATGGTTCAACTCCGGGATCTTCATCAGCGACCCACTTTCCAGTGGTCTTTCCTTTGTTATTTACCTCTAGATGGTAAGAGTCAATCTCTGACAGAGGTATTGTATAAGGATTGCCATCGCTGTACGGAAACTGTCCTGGAGCGCTTGTCAGATTAATAGGGTCGGTCTTTCCCACATATAAATGAGTTTCAGTTATTTCCCAGCCATCAGTTGTCTCGTATTCAACGTAGAGGTTTTCGCCATCGTTCCAGACGCTTACATCTCCAACATCGATATGCTGCCCCGCCATTAAGTCCGTGACAAATGGTTCTTCCTCTGTATGGGCTATTGCTGTTGTTGGTGTTAAAAGTAGCATCACTAGAATTATGCTAAAGAGTAATTTTTTATTCATTTTTTTTCACCTCCTATCTTTTTATTTCTTGATTTTTTTAACTTTTAATTTTTTTTGATTTAGATTTGTTAAATATGTAGACATTAACCTCCTTTCTATTAATTATTAGAATTATTAAATTATTAATTTTTTTTAATTTTTATTGTCTATTCTTAAAAAACAAAAACCGGCCAAAAATCTTTTAGATGTTTTAAGGCCGGTTGTACCATAAGCTCTGTGAGATATAGGTACCCAGAATGCAATCTCACTTCAATGCTTCCTTAAATTTATTTCCTATATTTAATTTCAAATTTACCTTAATTAGTTTTAGTTATAGTTTTTAATAATAAAAATATTTTTTATTTTAAATATTTTCTTTTTATTCTAAGTATGTTAAAATATGACTTTATAATATCTTGCCACCTAGAAATGCCTGTATTTTGCGAGTACTCGGCCTTTTCAAGGTGGCTTTTTTATTTTAAATAATTCCCTATAAAATCAACTCCAAATAAAAATAGCCGCTTAAAAATATATTAAGCAGCTAACTATAAATAGATATTATATATTTAAAGTTATCTATAATTAAATATAATAACTTCATGACCCTCTACCCTACCCATAACATGATATATGTTATAACTTACAATATAAAGTTTAATATATTAATTTATATTTTGCAAATAAAAATGATAAAAAAAAATAGCTTCTTAAAATGCCCAAATTCCCATAAAATAGCCCCTTAAACGCGTTCTGATATCGAAGTAATATATATTTTTAAAATTATGGAAAAGAGAGATTTGGAACTAAACTGTTTCATTACCCCTTTATTTGAAAGATCTTACCTATTTTTAATACTCCAAATACTATTAAAATTAATATAATACCTGTTTATACAAGCGATTTTACAATACTCTATCTATTGGGACATTGCCAAAAATAACCATTTTCCTTTAATACCTAAGAGATAGAAAAACACCTTAAGGTGAAGATAGAATTCATTTTCAAAAAATACGAGAGCAGGCTGGATAAGGTGTGAGGAAAAATGAGTAAATGTATTATAAAAATTCTAATATATATAAACAAAGGATATTAGGTAAAAAGCTAATACCTCTTTAAACATTAAAAATGTTGTAGTTTTGAAGCTAAAAAAAATTTTCTAAAAGTCTTGACAAGATAAAATATTTTTGTTATACTATGTGACAAACTTTTAATATTTGTATAATAGTCCCAAAAAAACTATAACCTAAAATAGAAAAAGATGAATTTATTAAGAAATATAAAATATCAAAAATCCTATAGCTGTACGAAAAAAGGAGTTTGTGGAACATGTACTAACTGGAAAAATGGAACCTGCTATGGTAACTTTGAAAAATACATTTGTGATAATAATGGTAAAATTTTATGTACTAAAAAATTACCTAAAGAATATTACGATAGAGAAAAAAAAATATATTTTTTGAAAGGTAAAATAGGGAAAACGTCAATTTATGATATTAAAAACATAGATAATTCTTTAGAAATTTATAGAGAGGTTAATTCAATAATGAAGAAAAAAGGATACATCAGAAAAAAAGAACTAATTGAATTTACTAAAAATAATTATGGAATAAAAGTAACAAACAGAATGCTAAGTTACTATTGCAAAATTGGTCTATTTGAATCTGGAATAATGGAGAGATTTGCTGGTGTAACAGGATCGGTTTCATACTGGAAAGAGGACACCCCTAAAATTTTATATGTGATCAGATCCTTAAAAGAGTGTGGCTATAAAATCAAACTGAACGAAATGAAATATTGGCTCAATTTATTAAAATTAAGCGAAGGAAGTATTAAAGAGATTAGTGGAATACAGGAAGAAGATGAAAATTTTAATGAGAATATTCTCGAAATTAAAATTGGTATCACTCCAGCACAAAAGAAATATCTTTTAAAAAACTACCCTCTAAAGCTATTCGATTATAAAAAATTAATTACAAGATTAGATATCTTGAAAAGAGTAATAAAAGAACGAGCTTATAGTGAGTTAGACTTTACAGACCTAAAAATTGAAAATTCTAAGGATATAAATGAGCTAGAGGAAAGTTTAGACAATCCCGAAATAGAAATAAATTTAGAAATACCAGAAATAAAAGTTATTTATAAAGAGCCAGTAAATAAAGAAGTTGTTCTAAAGAAAGATGGTTTAATTAAAGTAATAAATAATTAAAGGTGGGAAAAAAAGATTATTAAAAAATTAACAAGTTTTTAAAAGTATATTTAGCACTTAATATTTTGGCAAACAGGAAAAAAAACTATAGTTTGAGGATAGGTTATAATTCTATAATTAATTTTAAAATGATAATTTAAATTAAAAAATTTAATATCTAGTATAAATTCTTGCTTTTGCATAAAGAGGAATTTAAGGAGGTGAAAACAACTTCTTAAATTCCTTTTTTATTAGGACAAATAATGCGAAAAATAAGAATGAATATTGAAGACAAATATCTTTTAATAGAGATTATTAACCAGAATTTGTTGAATATTCTCAACAGCATTTTCAATACTCATTATTTAAAAAAACATATAAAAAGAAAAATAGAAATAAAAGAAGCTCCTGAAGATTTTGATTTCTATAAGAAATTGATGGACCAGAAACTAAAGAAAAGAGTCTATCTTTATTTTATGAGTTAAAGATATGGATCACAATATATATCAAAAATTATACAAAAAAGAATTAAAGAAGGAAGAAATATTTGAAATTGAAAATAATTTATTTGGGTTTTTCGAGCTTCTTATTGAAATTAACAAGGAACTAAAGAAAGATGATAGACACAATAGTACTAACAATTCCAAAAAGTAAATATATTATTACAAATTACGATAAATTTAGTCCTTCTGCAAGAGGATTTTTTAAAAGACCCTACTATAGTTTAGGTGCAAGGAACAATTTTTCATGTAAACAGAACCCAACCAAAAAGGATTTTTTAAGTGGAATATATAAACCCAGGCTAACTGTTACCAAAATGGTAAGAAAAGGTGGTTATGTAACACCTTTAAGAATTGAATTTTCAATACCAAAGCTTATATTTTCAAACAATTTTGATGAGGTCCAAGAAAATGATTTTGAACTGGTTATAAAGAAATTAAAAGAAAGATTAAAGGATATGGAGATACTGATAAAAGAAAATGACCTTATAAATGCCAATGTATCAGCAATTCATTTTTCAAAAAATATAGCTCTGACTGATTATTCAAGTTGTTCAATGATAATAAATGACCTTGCAAAAATTAATTTAACCAAAAGGCTGGATTTAAATAAAACTTCTTTTAGAAATGGAGGCCAGATTATTTATTATCATTCTAACTCATATGAAATTGTTATATATAATAAAATAAAGGACTTAGAGCAGGCAAAGGTAAGTGAGAAGAGATCCCTAGAAAAAGATAATATTATTCAACTAAACCTATTAGATAATTTAAATAAAAAGAGGCCTTTTGAAGTTTTAAGAATAGAGGTTAGACTAAATGATAGAAATAAAATTAAAAGGCTCTTTAAAGGCCTAAATATAGCCCTAGAACCCACTTTTGTAAACCTTTTTAACCAGGATATATCTAAGTGCATATTAACTTATTTCTGGGATGAAATTATAAAAAATACTCGCTTTTTATCTATAGATACCAGAGAGCCATTTAATTTACTTGAAATGATAATTAAACATAATCCTAATATAAAAAACTCAAAAGCTCTGAAATTACTTTCCTCAATTATTGTTATGCAAAATGCAGGAGCTAGAAATTTTAGAAATTTGATTAATAGTAGCTCTAAAAACGACAGATCTTGGTATAGTCTTATGAAAGAAATAAAACTACTAAATTTACCTATGGATAGTAGATATAACTCTATTACCAAAATAGGTAAACTTATTAGAAGTTTTACACCATTAAAGTTAAAATATTATCAATTAGAAAAAATCTAAAAAGTAAATATGGAAATATTAGAGCAATACCTAAGAAATATTTTTGGCTAATTAATAAAGGATCATATATATTAATGAAAAACAATTCTTCAATAATATAGGAAAAGAAGTTTGTAATTATTATATTTAAGGCTATCAGGTTATAACTAAATGGTTAAAAGACAGAAGGAGTAAGAATGAAAGCAGTAATACTTGCTAGAGTATCAACAAAAGAACAAGAAGAATTAGGTCATTCTTTACCTGCCCAAGTTAGAGGACTTATAGAATATGCACAAAAAAAAGGTTTTGAAGTTATAAAAGAATTTTCATTTTCTGAAACTGCTGGAAGAAAGATAAGAAAAAGATTTGAAGAGGTAATGAAATATTTAAAGGAAAATAAGGATGTCAGAGTTCTTCTAACTCAAAATGTGGATAGAGTAACAAGAAATTTCAGGGATGCAGTTGATTTAGATGATATGAGAATAAACGAAGGACTTGAAATACACTTTGTTCAAGGTAGATTTTATATTAATGCTGAATCAACAGGAGACCAGCTTTTTATGTGGGAAGCAAAAGTATTTTTGGCAAAGCAATATTTAAATAGATTATCTGATGATGTTAAAAGAAGCATTGAGCAGAAAATTAGAAATGGTGAATGGACAAGCAAAGCTCCAATAGGTTATTTAAATGTAAAAGATGAGATAACTGGCAAAAATAAAATTATTTTAGATAAGGAAAGAGCATTTCTAATAAGAAAAGCTTTTGAAGAATATTCTACTGGCATTTGCTCAATAAAAGAGATTACATCTAAATTAAAAAAATACGGACTAAGAAGTAACACAAAAAGCAATAAGCCATTACATAAAAGTTGTGTTTATAAAATGATAAATAATCCTTTTTACTATGGTTATATGAGAATAAAGAATAAGCTATATCATCATAAATATAAGCCAATTATAACTAAATATTTATTTGATAAATGTCAAGAAGTAATTAAAAACTATTCTAAAAAACCATTTAAGTATTCTGCAAAACCATTCATATTTAGAGGTCTCATTAAATGTGCTTATTGTGGATGCACAATTAGCTCAGATAAAAAGAAGAATAAATATATCTACTTATCATGTTCGAAGTATAAAGGTAATTGCAATTCGATAAGAGTTAGAGAAGAAGTTATCCTGGAGCAAATAAAAGATATTTTTGAAAATATCCAAATCCCAAAAAGAATATTAGAAGATGTTAGAGAGTATCTAGTTAAGACAAATGATTCCAAAAGGGAATTTCAAAAAGACGAAGAAAAACTATTACGCAAAGAATATAATCAAATTCAAAAAAAGCTAGATAGATTACTTGATATGCGACTTAATGAGAGTATTACTCAAGATGAGTATGATAAAAAAGCCTATCAATTAAAGCAAAGGCAATATGAATTAAATGAAAGACAAAAACAACATATAGAAGCAGATGAAGAGTTCTCTTTTACGCTTGTAAACCTCATGGAATTAGCCTCTAGAGCCTATGAATTATTTGAATTTTCGAAAGTAGAACAAAAAAGACAACTAATAAATTTTGTACTTTCGAACTTGAAATTAAAAGGCAAAACATTAGAATTTGAGCATAGAAAACCCTTTGATGTCTTCACAAATCTCAAAAATGCTAAAAACCGTTCTGTTTGGCTGGGGAGAGAGGATTCGAACCTCTGCTGGTGGATTCAGAGCCCACTGTCCTACCACTAGACGACTCCCCAAAAAACTAATTCGACTAAATATATAATATCAAATTTTATAATAAGTATTTTTTAAATTCAGTAAGTCTTTGAATTGTTTTATCTTTTCCAAGGATATATATTGATTCAAATAAAGGAGGACTCACCTTCTTTCCTGAAATAGCTATCCTTATCAACATAAATGCTTTTCCTGCTTTAACTGAAAGCTCATCCAGTATTTCTCTGAGTACTTTTTCAATTCTTTCCTTTGAAAATTCTTTCAAAGAAGCTAACTTTGAGATTGTTAAGTTAATAATTTTTTCTTTATTTTCAGTTTTTTTAGCATCTTTTAGTGCTTTTTCCTCAATTTTTATTTTCTCCTTAAATAAGAAATCTGTTAAAGGAGCGACATCAGATAAGTGTTTAATTCGCTCCTGAATTATTGGAACAATCTCTTCTATTTTATCTTGGCCTTCTTTGGAGATTTTTTTTGGAAGCAAATCTGATTTTTGTAAGAATGGTGTAATAAATTCCGATAATTTTTTAACTGTTAAATTTCTTATATAATAGCCATTCATCCAATCCAGTTTTTTGATATCAAATATTGCTGGGTTTTTAGAAACATTTTCAATCGAAAATTTCTCAATTAAATCATCCTTTGAAAATATAGTGGTTTTATCATCATAAGACCAACCTAAAAGGGATAAAAAGTTTAACATTACCTGAGGTAAATATCCTACTTCCTTATATTCGTTAATAGCGGTTGCACCGTGTCTTTTGCTTAACTTAGAACCATCTGAACCCAAAATCATAGGAAGATGAGCAAATTGTGGAATTGGATATCCAAGTGCTTTGTATAAATTAACCTGTTTAGGAGTGTTTGGTAAATGATCATCACCTCTTATTACAAGTGAAATTTTCATTGCATTATCATCTACAACCACACAGTGGTTATATGTAGGATCACCACTACTTCGAAGTAGAACAAGGTCCTCAATAAATTCATTTTTAAATGTTATTTTATTATGTATCAAATCGTACACTTCTGTTATACCTGTTTCAGGTATTGCAAGTCTTATTGCGAATGGTTTTTTTATTTTTAGAAGGTTATCTATCTCTGTTTCTGAAAATTTTCTACATCTCTCATCATACATTGGTGGTCTTTTCTCTTTTAGAGCAATTCTTCTTCTTTCTTCAAGCTCTTTTGGTTCACAAAAACATCTATAAGCTTTTCCTTCTTCTAAAAGTTTGTATGCAGCATTTCTATAAAGGTCCATCCTTTTACTTTGCTGGTAAGGACCATAATCACCACCAACAACTGGACCTTCATCCCAATTGATTCCTAACCAAGACATTGATTCTAATATACCTTCAATTGCTCCTGGAAAAAGTCTTTTTACATCTGTATCCTCTATTCTGAGTATAAATTTACCACCATGCTTTTTTGCAAGTAACCAATTATATACTGCAGTTCTTGCATGGCCTACATGAAGATATCCAGTAGGAGATGGGGCAAATCTAACTCTGACTTTTTCGTTATTCATATTAAAACAGCTCGTAACCCTCTTCCCAAAGATGGAGGAAAAGAGCTGTCCTCCTTTCTATTAATGAAATTTTTTATTTATATCTCTTTATAAATTATAATGGTAATTATACTTTTTGCAAATTTTGAAGTGGTATATAATTTAATAGATTAAGCTTAAATGATAAAAACTCATTTTTTGTCTGATTCAATTTCTAAATTTAACTGCAAAATTTAATGAAGTGAGGTTTCAAATTGAAAGATATTTTTATAAATGGTGAAAATCTTACAATTGAGAATATTATAGATGTTGCAAGAAAAGGAGCAAGAGCTTATTTATCGAAAGATGTTGAAGAGA
Source organism: Candidatus Humimicrobiia bacterium (assembly GCA_049647085.1). Taxonomy (GTDB): domain Bacteria; phylum Actinomycetota; class Humimicrobiia; order JAHJRV01; family JAHJRV01; genus JAHJRV01. Next base: position 14,368 of record JBARXA010000013.1, read on the forward strand.
AAGTTTTAAAATCAAGAAAAATTGTAGAAGATGCAATAAATGAAAATAAAGTAATATATGGTGTGACAACAGGTTTTGGCGAATTCTCGAATGTTGTTATTTCAAAGGACAAGTCTAAGAAGTTGCAAAAAAACCTGATAATGAGTCATGCATGTGGAGTAGGAAAACCTTTCAACAAAGATGTTGTCAGAGCAATGATGCTATTTAGAGCTAATTCACTTGCAAAGGGATTATCAGGAGTAAGACCTCAAATAATCAATACATTAATTGAAATGTTAAATAAAGGAATTCATGCCATTATCCCGAGTCAAGGTTCTGTTGGAGCAAGCGGAGATTTAATACCATTAGCTCACATGGCTTTAGTTATGATAGGTTTGGGAAAAGCAGAATATAATGGTGATACATTATCAGGTCAGGAAGTGATGGAAAAAGCACAAATAAAACCCTTGATTTTAGAAAGCAAAGAAGGAATTGCTCTCATTAATGGTACTCAGGCGATGACTGCACTTAGTGTTTTAACATTGTTTGATGCATGTAATCTTGTTAAAAGCGCAGAGATTACAGCATCTCTAAGCATGGAAGCAATACGAGGAAATATAGAGCAGTTTGATGAAGATATCCAAAAGGCAAGACCTCATCAGGGTCAAATTGATTCTGCTAAAAATATAAGAAAGATACTTTTTGGAAGTGAACTTGTATGTAAAGGTTCTAATAGGATTAGAGTACAGGATCCATACAGCTTTAGGTGTATTCCTCAGGTTCATGGAGCAGTTCGAAATTCTTTAAATCATATTAAACAGGTATTAGAAGTTGAGATAAATTCTGCTACTGATAATCCTTTAATATTTTTAGATAGGGGAGAGATTCTTTCCGGTGGAAATTTCCATGGTCAGCCTATAGCAGTTGTTATGGATTTACTTTCGATAGCAATTTCGCAGTTAGGAAATATTGCTGAGAGAAGAATTGATAATTTAGTGAATTGTAGAGATAAAACATTACCTCCTTGTTTAATAAAGGAAAGGGGACTAAATTCTGGATTTATGCTAACGCAATATTTAGCTGCATCACTTGTCTCTGAAAATAAGGTATTATCTCATCCAGCAAGCGTTGATTCTATTCCTACTTCAGCAGGGCAGGAAGATTTTGTAAGTATGGGTACGATAGCAGCCAGAAAAGCAAAAGAAATATTAAGAAATGTTGAAAAAATTATAGGAATTGAACTCCTATGTGCTTGTCAGGCAATAGATTTTCATGACCCATCAAAAATGGGGCAGGGAACAAAATTAGCACACAGTCTATTGAGAGAAAAGGTTTCTAAATTAGAGACTGATAGAGTTATGGCTCCTGATATTGAGAAAGCAATTGAATTAATTAAAACTGGCAAATTATTAAAATCAGTTGAAAATTCAATTGGAAAATTAATTTAATTTGTAAAGATAAATAGGAGTGATTATTTTGAATATAAAAAATAAGCCAAAGGTAGTAAGAGCACCAAGAGGTACAAAATTAACCTGTAAAGGTTGGGCTCAGGAAGCAGCTATGAGGATGTTAATGAATAATTTGGATCCAGATGTAGCGGAAAAACCTGATGAATTAATAGTTTATGGGGGAACAGGAAAAGCTGCAAGAAATTGGGAATGTTATTATGCAATTGTTGAAGCTTTAAAAAATTTAGAAAATGATGAAACATTACTTATTCAATCAGGAAAACCGGTTGGAGTTTTTAAAACATATCCATATGCACCAAGAGTACTTTTAGCTAACTCACTTTTAGTTCCAGCATGGGCTAATTGGGAGAAGTTCTGGGAACTTGAAGAAAAAGGGCTCATTATGTATGGTCAGATGACAGCAGGTAGCTGGATTTATATTGGTACTCAGGGAATTCTTCAAGGAACTTATCAGACTTTAGCTGAAGTTGCAAAGAAATATTTTAGTGGGAGTTTAAAAGGGAAATTTGTACTAACAGCAGGAATGGGAGGAATGAGTGGTGCTCAACCACTTGCTATAACAATGAATGAAGGAGTTTGTCTTGATGTTGAGGTAGATAAAGAAAGGATAGAGAGAAGACTTAATACGGGTTATTGTGAGATTATGACAGAAAATTTTGATGAAGCATTAAAATTAGTAGAAGACGCGGTTAAAAAGAAAACCCCACGCTCGATTGGACTTGTAGCAAATGCAGCAGATACTTACCCAGAATTGGTTAAAAGAGGAATAATACCGGATGTAGTTACCGACCAAACATCAGCCCATGATATGTTAAATGGATATATCCCAGCAGGTATAGGTTTTAAAGAAGCTTTAGAGCTCAGGAAAAATAAGCCTGAAGAATATAAAAAGATGGCTTATGAGTCTGTTTCAAGACATGTTAAAGCTATGCTTGAAATGCAAAAACAGGGTGCAATTGTTTTTGACTATGGAAATAACATAAGGGGACAAGCAAAATTGGCTGGAGTAGAGAATGCTTTTAATTTTCCAGGTTTTGTAAATGCATATATTAGACCTCTATTTTGTGAAGGGAAGGGACCATTTAGATGGGTGGCATTATCAGGTGATCCAGAGGATATTTATAGAACAGATAAGGCTATTTTAGAGACATTCCCTGAGGATGAAGCTTTAGTTAGATGGATAAAAATAGCTCAAAAACATATTAAATTTCAGGGTCTTCCATCAAGAATCTGCTGGCTTGGATATGGAGAGAGAGCAAAGATGGGAAGAATTTTTAATGATCTAGTTGCAAGTGGTGAAATTAAAGCCCCAATTGTTATTGGAAGAGACCACCTGGATTCAGGTTCTGTTGCATCACCAAATAGGGAGACAGAGGGTATGAAGGATGGAAGCGATGCAATTGCAGATTGGCCAATACTGAATGCACTTTTAAATGCAGTTAGTGGAGCATCATGGGTTGCTGTTCATCATGGTGGGGGAGTGGGAATTGGATACTCAATACATGCAGGTCAGGTCATTGTTGCAGATGGAACTAAAGATGCTGAAAAAAGGCTTGAAAGAGTACTTACTAATGACCCAGGAATAGGTGTAGCAAGACACGCTGATGCAGGTTATAAGTTAGCAATAAAAACATCTAAAGAAAAAGACATAAAAATCCCTATGTTGAAATAAATTCTAATTATATTTTTCTTTAAGTATTTCATTAACAAAATCAGTATGTATTTCACCACTTAAAAAATTAGGATTTGATAGAATTTTTTGATAAAATGAAATTGTAGTAGGTATTCCTTCTATGATGAATTCTTTCAAAGCTCTTTTCGAACGATTAATTGCTTCTTCTCTGTCTTTTCCCCATACAATTAGTTTTGCAACTAAACTGTCATAATGAGGTAAAACTTTATATCCTGAATATAAACAGCTATCTACTCTTATACCAGGACCACCAGGTGGAAGGTAGAAAGAAATAAGTCCAGGACTTGGCATAAAATTATTGTCTGGATCTTCTGAATTTATTCTAAACTCTATAGCATGTCCATTGAACTTTATATCTCCCTGTTTGATGGAAATATCTTCTCCGCTTGATATTAGAATTTGCTGTTTAATTAGATCAATTCCAGTAACCATCTCAGTAACTGCGTGTTCTACTTGAATTCTCGGATTTATTTCCATAAAATAAAAATTTCCCTTTTTACCCATTAAAAATTCAACTGTCCCTAAATTCTCATATTTTATTACTTTAGCCACCTTCATGGCTAATTCAATCAACTGTTTTCTTTTTCTTCTATCAATTGCTGGTGATGGAGATTCCTCAATCATTTTTTGATGTCTTCTCTGGATTGTACAATCTCTTTCACCTAAAAAAATAATGTGACCCTTTTTATCAGCAAGAAGCTGAATTTCAACATGTCTTGGTTTTTCTACATATTTTTCTAAAAAAATAGCATCATTGTTAAAGTAAGATTTTGCTTCTGTCTTTGCAATTTGGAGTGATGAAATCAGCTCCCTTTTATTTCTGACAATTTTCATTCCTTTTCCACCACCTCCAGCTGAAGCTTTAATGATTATTGGGTATCTTATCCATCTTGCTTTTCTTAATGCTTCTCTTAAATTTTTAACTGGACGCTTTGTCCCCCGGATTACAGGAATTCTTGCTTTTTTTATGATTTCTTTTAATTCAACCTTGTTCCCAGCTTTTCTTAGAATAGATGGCTTTGGACCTATAAAGATTAAATCATTTTCAATACATGCCTGTGCAAAATCAGCATTTTCAGATAAGAAGCCATATCCAGGGTGTATGGCATCACAGTCGGCCATATCAGCTGCTCCTATTATGTTTTTTATATTAAGATAACTCTCACTACTTGGAGCAGGTCCAATACATATGCTTCTATCTGCTTCTCTAACATGGATTGACTCTGAATCTACACTTGAATAGACAGCAATAGCTTCAATATTTAATTCATGACAAGCTCTAATTATTCTAAGAGCTATTTCACCTCTATTTGCAATCAATATCTTTTTAAACATTTTTATTAAATTTTATATTTTTTGGATTTTAAAAAGTTCTTGGTCATATTCAACATATTGACCATCTTCAATAAAAATTTCCTTAATTATTCCATCAACATCCGATTCGATCTTATTCATCATTTTCATCGCCTCGATAATACACAAAGTTTGTCCTTTCTCAATTCTTTGTCCCTTAATTACAAATGGTGGTTCATTTGGAGAAGATGCTTGGAAAAAGGTACCAACAACTGGGGATTTTATTAAATGTATCTCTTCTTCTACTTCTTTTTCTATCTTCCTAGCCTTTTCTTTCGGTCTTAAAGTTTCTGGTGGGATTTCTTCCTTTTGTGTTTTTCTTATTGATATTCTCATACCATCTTCCTCAATAGTTATTTCTTCTAAGTCTACCTGCTCTATTATTTTTATTAGATCTTTTACCTTCTTTGAATCTATACCAACTGGGACTTTCTTGATTTCTTCTTCTTTAAATAATTTTTTAGGTAGTTTTTCTCTATATGAAAGAAGGTTTAAGGTTTGTGATGGAAATATGCAATAATTTATTATATCCTCCTCGCTTTTTGCAAGACCTGCAAGAGCTTCCTTGCCCTTCTCATAAGAACTTTTCAAGATATCTATTTGTTCAGATTTAATACGATCAAATTTAAGCGATTTTTTCTCTTTCTCAAGTCTTATTAGAATATTCGGTATGACTTCACCAGGAATTTTACCATAATCTCCAATAAGATAATTTTTCATTTCATCAGGAATTATTTCCCATCTTTCATCAGTAATGACATTTATTATAGCTTGTGTTCCAACTATTTCACCTACTGGTGTGATAAGTGGGGGATATCCAATCTCTTCTCTTACACTTTGAATTTCTTCGAGAACATTAAATAGATTCTCCATCTCTCCTTTATCTTTAAGCTGAGATATAAGGTCTGATATTATATGATCAGGGATGTTTAACTGCACACTTTTATTATGAATAACTGATGTAGTTCCTTTCTTAAAGTCTCTTAATTTTCTGATTCTTTCTATTTCTTTTGATATCTCTTCAATTAATTCCAGATTTAGTGATGGTTGTCTATCCGTGTCTTTAAGTGCAAAGTATATACTTTCAATAGAGGGCTGGGAGTTTCCAAAAGAGACTGGTGTAAATGCAGCATCAATTATATCAACATTTGCCTCTATTGCTTTTAAATAATTTAATAATCCAATTCCATTAATGAAATGGCAGTGTAGATTAATGGGTACTACAATCTCCTGTTTTAAAGCAGAAATAATTTTGTAGGTTTTATCAGGTGTAAGGAAATAATTTTCGTCCATTATACATATTGAGTCTGCACCCATCTCTACTAACTCTTTTGAAATTTTTATAGAGTCCATCATTTTATGAACAGGGCTTTCAGTATATACCAATGTTCCTTGAACCAGACATCCACAACTTTTTGCAACCTCAACTATTAATTTTAAATTCCTGATATCATTCAAAGCATCATATACTCTAAATATAGCCACACCATTTTTAGCTGAAAGTTCTATAAATTTTTTAATTAATTCATCATCATAATTTTTATAACCAACAAGACTTCTTCCTCGAATAAGTGCACTGATTGGAGTCTCTTTAAAGTGGCTTTTTAATATTTTTAATCTATCCCATGGATCTTCTTTTAAATTTTGAAGTAAAGATTCAAAAATTTCTGCTCCCCAACAATCAATGCTATAAAACCCAGCCCTATCCATTTTTGCGAAGATTGGAAGCACATCTTCTAATCTTAACCTACCATTCCAAAGAGATTGATTAGCATCTCCTAAAGTTGTATCTGTTATTCTTACTTGATTTGTAACCATTTTATTTTTTTATTCTTATATATTCTATATTAGATGATGTAAAAGCTTTTATTTGATTATCTATTCTTACTAAAAGTGATCCACTATCATCTATATCAAAAGCATATCCAGATAATTTCTTATCTTCTACTTTTATCTCAACATAGTAACCAATAGGGATAATTATTTTTCTTATCTTATTTACTATAGATTCCAGTTCTGAGGGAAATATCATTTTAATGTAGTAATTCTCAAATTTTTGTAAAAAATGTGCTAAGAATTTCTCTCTGTTAACTTCATTTCCCGACTCTATTTTACAGGATGTAGCTTCTATGTCTAAACCTTCAATGTCTTCTTTATCAATATTTAAATTTACACCAATTCCTATTACTAATTTTTTTATTTTATTTTTAAATATTTCTGATTCACATAGAATTCCAGCAACCTTCAAGTTATCAATTAAAACATCATTTGGCCATTTCATCTTTGCATCCAAATTTAATGATTCTTTAATTGTTTCAGCAACAGCAAGACCACTTAAAAGAGTTATTATAGATATTATTAATGGACTAATTTTTGGTTTTAAAATTATTGAAAACCAAAGACCACCATATGGTGATAACCATGTTTTTTCACCTCTACCTCTACCTAAGGTTTGAACTTCTGCTAATACAACAGTTCCATTTAAAGGCTTTTCTTCAGCAACTCTAAAAGCTTCATCATTTGTAGAATCTATACTGTTAAAATATATAAATTCTTTACCCAAATATTTAGTTTTTAAAATCGCCTTAAAACTATGAATATCAAAATCTTTCAAATTCTTTAATGATAATTAATATTTTTTATTCTTCAATTTTTTTTAATATGATAGCTGCATTTTGTCCGCCAAAACCAAATGAATTAGATACTACAACATCTATATTTCTTTTTCTTGCAATATTAGGTGTATAGTCTAAATCGCATTCTGGATCCGGATTATTAAGATTTATTGTAGGTGGAATAATATTATCTCTTATAGCTAATGAACTTATTATAATTTCCTGTGCCCCTGTTGCAGCAAATGAATGTCCAAGCATAGATTTAGTTGAGCTTATCCCTACTTTATAAGCATAATCTTTAAATACCAGTTTTATGGCATTTGTTTCCATTGGATCATTTTTTCTAGTTGCTGTTCCATGAGCATTTATGTAATCAACCTCATCTGGTAAGATTTTCGCCATTTTTAAAGCAATTTTAACTGCTTTAGCTGCCCCTATGCCTTCAGGATCTGGTGAAGTGATATGAAGTGCATCTGAACTGTTTCCAAATCCTATAATCTCACTGTATATTTTTGCACCACGATTAATAGCTCTTTCATAATTCTCGAGAACCAATATACCCGCACCTTCACTTACAACAAAACCATCTCTATCTTTATCAAAAGGACGGCTTGCTCCCCTTGGATCATTATTTCGGGATGAAAAAGCTCCAGATGCAGCAAATCCTGCAATTCCAAATTCATTTATCACAGATTCTGCACCCCCAGCAATTATTACATCTGCTTCTCTATTAGCGATCATTAAAGCTGCCATTCCCACAGCTTGTGTTCCTGTAGAACATGCAGTTACAGGTGTAACATTTGGACCTCTAAATTTAAAATTCCTTGCTACATGAAATGATGCCATATTAAGTAAATGACTTGAAGAAAAGAAGGGGCTAATCCAATGAGGACCCTTTTTATACATCGTTTTAAATGCATCCTCTGTTGAATCGATTCCACCTACAGCACTTCCAACAACTACTCCAACATCATCTCTATCTTCATCACTTAGATTTTTTTCTAAATAAGCATCCTTGATGGCTAATTTAGCTGCTGCCAAACCCATCTGAGCAAATCTGGCAGTTCTTCTGACATCTTTTTTTTCCATGAAATTATTTGGATCAAAATCTTTTACCTCACCAGCAATTTTAACTTTAAGGTTTTTGGTATCAAAAGATGTTATATAATCTATTGCAGAAATTCCATTAATTAGATTATTCCAGATTTGTTTTAAATCCATTCCATAAGGAGTTATAGCCCCCATTCCTGTTATTACTACTCTTCTCTTCATTTAAATTCTATCATTCCTTCCTAAATACATAATAAATTGAGCTCTTCCTAAATACATAATAAATGAACTATTTAAAAGATATGTTCATAAAAACATGTTCTTGTACATTAAGAAATAAATAAAAATAATTACTATTAAAAACAATAATTCAAAAAATCTAATAAAAAGAATTTGATGTAATATAAATGTAGGGCAAGGCTTTAGCTTTGCTTAATAATTCAACTCCAAAGGGTTGCTCTGTGTTACTTAATTTTATTATGATTTAAATTTGAAACTTTATGACGAATGGATATTTTATAAAGTTTCAAAAAAGAAATTAATAATCATTAAAAACCTTATTAGCTTTTTTCGTTGCAACAACAGAGAATACAATGGCGTCTAAATTTTTAAATTTAGTATATTTTCTATTAATTTACATCGGCTTCAGATAAAAATCTTAGTCTGATTTTTTTTAATATAAGTAAAAATAAATTGTGTAAATATAGTCAATGTAATTCCTTTTTATTAAGGAGGGAAAAATTTTAGAAAAAGCTGATATAGAGAATATAATACCTCATAGAAAACCGTTTCTCTTGATTGATAAAGTAATAGAAATCATACCTGGGAAAAGAATCATTGCTATAAAAAAAGTAAGAGAAGATGAATATTATTTTAAAGGGCATTTCCCTGGAAACCCAATAATGCCGGGGGTATTGATAGTTGAATCAATGGCACAAGCTGGAGCTGTGGGTGTTATGTCTCTCCCGGAAAATAAGAATAAGATTGCCTTATTTGGTGGAATTGACAAGGTGAGATTTAAAAAAATAGTTAAACCAGGCGATGAATTAAGATTAGATGTGGAGATAGTGACCTTAAAGGCTAATTTTGGTAAAGGGAGAGGAAAAGCATATGTTGATAATGAATTGGTATGCACTGCAGAAATTATATTCTTTTTATCTGAAAAAGAAAAAGTATAAGTTTGTAAGATAGTTTTTCAAGATAATTATGAAAGAAAAGGTTGCCTTTATTTTTCCTGGACAGGGTTCCCAAAAAGTTGGTATGGGAAAAGATTTTTATCAAAATTTTCCTGAAATTAAAAAATATTTTGATATTGTTAATGAGATAATAGGGCTTGATATAAAAGATATATGTTTTAATGGACCAATAGAAACTCTTTCCCAGACCAATATCACACAACCGGCCATATTACTGATTAGTTATATAACTGCTCAATTGATAATGAATGAGGGTATTCATCCCGAGGTTGTTTGTGGTCATAGCTTGGGAGAATATAGCGCATTAACTATCGCGGGAGCTTTTTCTTTTTCTGATGCTATAAAAATAGTTAAAAAAAGAGGTCAATTTATGTGGGAAGCAAATCAAAAATCTTCAGGTGCAATGGCAGCTATTATCGGACTTTCTCCTGAAGAAGTTGAAAAGATTTGTAAGAAATTTAGTGGGAGATTTTATCCAGCAAATTTTAATTCACCAAAGCAAGTAGTAATTAGTGGAACTAAGGATGATTTAGAAAAAGTTACAAAGTTATTTTATAATGAGGGTGCTAAAAAAGTTATTCCACTTTCTGTGACAGTTGCTTCTCATACACCACTAATTTCTGATGTTGGAAAGAAAATGAAGGAAGAGTTAGGAAATATTAACATAGGTGATTTAGAAATTCCCTTTTTATCAGCAGTTAATGTTGAATATATAAAAAAAGAGAAAGTAAAAGAAATTTTGACAAAACAGATAACTTCTCCTGTTTTATGGTTAAATTGTGTTAAAAAAATGATAGAGGATGGTATTATTTGCTTTATAGAAGTCGGACCAAAAAATATACTTTCAAGATTAATATATAGAATAAATCCTGAAGTGAAAACATTAAATGTGGAGGATATAAAAACTTTGGAAAGAACCATAGAAGAACTGAAATAATATTTTATATTATTGAAAAATTTAGGAGAATTTTATGGAAAAATTTATAGATTTAACAAATAAGGTCGCCTTAGTTACTGGAGCATCTAGAGGAATAGGTAGGGAAATTGCATTAACCTTAGCAAAAGCTGGTTCGAATGTAGTAGTAAATTATAGTAAAAGCGAAGAACAAGCTAAAGAGTTGGTTAATAAGTTAAATTCTCTTGGCAGTAAAGCAATAGCAATAAGAGCTGATGTGCATGCTGAGGATCAAGTTATAGAAATGATAAACAAAATAGTCTTGGAGTTTAAAACTATAGATATTTTGGTAAATAATGCAGGAATTACCAAGGATTCATTAATTGTAAGAATGAGTATTAGTGATTGGGAAGATGTGTTAAATGTGTGCCTTAAGGGAGCATTTCTATGCAGCAAATATGTTAGCAGAATAATGATTAGAAAAAGAAGTGGTGCTATAGTAAATATCTCTTCTGTTGCAGGAGTTAGAGGAAATCCTGGTCAGGTAAATTATTCATCTGCAAAAGCAGGTTTAATTGGACTTACTAAATCTCTTGCCAGGGAATTGGCTCCAAGAGGTGTAAGAGTAAATGCTATTGCTCCAGGATATATAAAAACTGAATTGACTGATAGACTTTCTGAAACAGTCAGAGAAAAAATCTTAAAAGCTACACCACTTGGTTATTTAGGGGAAACAAAAGATGTAGCTAACTCTGTTCTATTTTTAGTATCAGATTTAGCCAGATACATAACTGGTCATGTTTTATTAGTAGATGGGGGGATGGGAATATGAAAAATATAGACTATGAAATAGATAACAAGAGAAGGGTAGTAATCACTGGAATTGGAATTATATCTTCGGTAGGAATAGGTAAAGATAGTTTTTGGAAATCATTAATAAGTGGGAAATCAGGTGTTGATAAAATAACACATTTTGATCCCAGTAATTTTACCACTCAGATTGCTGCAGAAGTAAATGATTTTAATCCAGAAAATTGGTTAAATAAAAAGCAGATTCGTAGAATGGATAGATTCACTCAGTTTGCAGTTTCAGCAGCAAAAATGGCTTGTGATGATGCAAATTTAGTGATTGATAAAGATAAGGATAATTTTGATATTGGGGCGTCAATAGCAAGTGGCATAGGTGGAGCTGAAACGTGGGAGCAACAACATAAAAGATTAATTGAAATGGGTCCAGATAGAGTAAGTCCATTTTTTATTCCTATGCTAATTATTAATATGGCATCGTCTCAAATATCATTACATTTTAAAATTAGGGGACCTATTATTTCAGCAACAACAGCCTGCTCTGCCTCAGCTAATTCCATAGGAGATGCATTTGAGATAATCAGAAGAAAAAAAGCAAAAATTATGTTAGCAGGAGGTTCAGAGGCTGCAATTACTCCAATGGCAGTTGCAGGTTTCAGTAATATGCGTGCTCTCTCTACAAGAAATGATGAACCTAAAAAAGCGTGTAGACCTTTTGACAAAGATAGAGATGGGTTTGTGATGGGGGAGGGTGCGGGTGTTTTAATACTGGAAGATCTCGAGCACGCTGTTGAAAGGAAAGCAAATATCTATGCTGAAGTAATTGGATATGGAATGACTGGTGATGCATATCATGTCGCTGCCATGGATATGAGTGGTAAAAGTGTTGCAAAGGCAATAGAATTTTCACTACTGGATGCTGGAATAAATATTAATGAAGTTGATTATATAAATGCTCATGGTACATCAACAAAAATAAATGATGTAGCAGAAACTAAAGCAATAAAATTAGCATTGAAGGAAAACAGCAAAAAGGTTATGGTAAGCTCTACTAAATCCATGACAGGTCATTGCCTTGGAGCAGCGGGTGCAGTTGAGATAGCGGCTTGTGCATTAGCTATAAAGAATAAAATAGTTCCACCCACAATAAATCTTGACAACCCGGATCCAGAATGTGATTTAGATTATGTTCCACATTTTGCCAGGAAACATGATGTAAAAGTTGCTTTTTCAAACTCTATGGGATTCGGTGGACATAATGTTGCCATAACATTAAGAAAAATATAGTGATAATAATTTAATATAAAGTATTTATATAAAATTGGTGTTAGATGATGAAGGATAAGAAATCTAAGGTAACAGTTAAAATTTCATATATAGATAGACTAAAAAAAATAGATAAGTTAAAGAGTAGGGAAGAAGAAATAACTTGTACATCTTGTAAAGTTTCAATAAGTAAAGAAGCTTTGAAAAAAAACTATAATGTTTGTCCTGAGTGTGAATACCATTATCCAGTAGATGCAATAACCAGGGTAAATCAAGTTGCAGACAATAAATCTTTCTCTGAAATATACCCCGAAATTACTTCAAGTGATCCATTAAAATTCTTTGATTTGAAATCTTACAAGGAAAGATTATTTGAATCAAAAATAAAGACCGGATTAAATGAAGCAATAATAACTGGAAAAGCAAAAATAGGAGGCTTTGATGTTGTATTAGCAATCATGGATTTTAGATTTATGGGCGGGAGTATGGGAAGTGCTGTAGGTGAAAAGGTAAAAAGAAGCATAGATTTGGCAATTAAAGAAAAAATTCCTCTTATAATTTTTTGTGCTTCAGGGGGAGCACGTATGCAGGAAGGAATACTTTCATTAATGCAAGTAGCTAAAACAGTATGTGCAGTACAAAAATTACAGGAAAAGAGGATTCCACATATCTCAGTTTTAACAAACCCTACAACTGGTGGAGTTTCTATAAGTTTTGCAACATTAGCAGATGTTATAATAGCTGAACCTGGAGCTTTAATCTGTTTTGCCGGACCCAGAGTTATTAAACAAACTATAGGAAAAGATTTACCGGATGATTTTGGTCTTGCTGAATCTAATTTAAAAAATGGTCAAGTTGATATGGTTGTATCCCGTACTAAACTAAAAGAAAAATTAGCCTTATTATTAAAAATATTTGATAAAACAAAGACAAATCTAAGAATATCTGAATCTGTCAAATAAAATAAAATTTTATAAAGCAATAAAATAATAAAAATATAAAGATAGATATAGCAAAATTGTTAAAAACATAACAAAGTTAAAGAGAAATAACAATATTAAAAGGTTACTAAATGAATATAGAGGATTTAAAAAAAGTTCCAAAGCCATATAAAAAAGAAGCAGCGTCACAATTTTCTAAATTGGCAAAAATAAAAAAAATACCATTACTACGTGGAGTTCACTTAAGTGATATCATCAAAAAGATTTCAAGTAAAATTGCCCTATTTACACGAAAGGGTAGAAGTCAAAAAAGGGCATGGCAAATAGTAGAAACTGCCAGATATGAAGGTCGTCCACAAACAAAAGACTATATTGAAAAGATATGTGATGAATTTATAGAGCTAAAAGGAGATAGATTATTCAGAGAGGACCCATCAATAGTTGGAGGGTTAGGTTTAATTGAGGGGAAGTCAGTAGTTATAATAGGTCATCAAAAGGGAAAAACTACAGAAGAAAGACTGCATTATAATTTTGGTATGGCAAGTCCAGAGGGATATAGAAAATCACAGAGATTGATGAAAATGGCTGAAAAATTCATGATGCCAATAATAACATTTATTGATACTCCAGGTGCATATCCAGATGTTGGAGCAGAAGAAAGAGGACAAGCAAGTGCTATAGCTCACAACGTACTTTTAATGAGTGAGCTTAAAATTCCAATTATAGCAATTGTAATAGGTGAGGGTGGAAGTGGAGGAGCATTAGCACTTGGGCTTGCTGATTATGTAATGATGCTTCAAAAATCAATATATTCAGTAATATCTCCTGAAGGATGTGCTGCTATTTTATGGCAGGATTCTAATAGCAGCCGCCTTGCAGCAGCTGCTTTAAAATTAACCTCAAAGGATTTAAAAAAGCTAAATATTATTGATGAGATTATTCCTGAACCAAGAGGGGGTGCACATAAGAATTTAGATAAAGTTGCAAAATTGATAAAAAAATCGATTTTAAAAACTTTTGGTGAACTTGAGCAGATAGATTCCAAAGAGCTTAAATTAAGAAGAACTAAAAAATATCAGGAAATGGGAATCTACAAAGAGTAAACTAAATCTTTGGGTTTTAAACCACTTTATGTTTTTTTGAGAAAATAACAACAATGGTATATGATTTTTTATTGTAATCATATGCCATTTCTTTTTTAAGGAGGAGTTATGAGTAAATTAGTTGAATGTGTTCCTAATGTAAGCGAAGGTAGAAGAAAAAATATAATTGAAGCTTTAAGAGACGAGATAATAAGTGTGAAAGGGATTAAACTTCTTGATTACTCATCAGATATTGACCATAATAGGTCAGTTTTTACATTTGTTGGTTCTCCTGAAAAAGTATTAAAAGCAGCTTATAAATTAGCTGCTAAATCATTAGAATTGATAGACTTAAATAAACATAAGGGAGAACATCCAAGAATAGGAGCTATTGATGTTATACCGTTTGTTCCCATTAAAGATGTTACCATGAATGAATGTGTATTGTTAGCAATAGGACTTGGGAGAAGGTTGGGAGAAAATTTGAATCTTCCAGTTTACCTGTATGAAGAAGCAGCATCTGCACCTCATAGGAGAAATTTAGCTGATATTAGAAGAGGTGAATTTGAGGGATTAAATGAAAAGATGAAGAATTCAGAGTGGAAACCAGATTTTGGTCCAGAAAAACCTCATCTTACAGGTGGTGCAACAGTTATAGGTGCAAGAGCACCACTTATTGCTTTTAATGTGAATCTTAATACAAAAGATGGCAGCATTGCAAAAATGATTGCAAGAGCTATCAGGGAAAAAGACGGTGGTTTCCCTTATGTTAAAGCTTTAGGTCTAAAATTAAAGGATAAAGATTTAACTCAAGTTTCTATGAATATTACTAATTATAAAGTAACACCAGTCTATAAAGTCTTTGATAAAATAGTGGAACTTGCTAAGGAAAAGGGAGTTAGAGTAGTAGAAAGTGAATTAATAGGATTAATTCCAATTGATGCAATTTCTCAGATAATATCTCATTATATAAAATTACCAGATTTTAAATCAGATAGAATATTAGAATATAAAACCTTTAAAGATTGAAAGGTGAGAGGTAATTTGAAAAAAGAGTGTGATCTTCTAATAAGAAATATTGGACAGCTTTTAACTTTGGCTGGAGATACTCCAAAAAGGGGAGAAGAGATGTCCAATTTAGCTATTGTTGAGAATGCTGCTGTTGCATCAAAGAATGGAAAAATAATCTCTGTAGGAAGAGAAGATAAGGTAATAGAAGAAATTAATCTTTTAAAGGATTCAAAAAAGATAGATGCCAATCACAAAGTTGTAATTCCTGGTCTAATTGATTGTCATACACATTTGGTATTTTCTGGGAGTAGGGAAGATGAGTTTTATCTTCGTATTGAAGGTAAAAATTATTTAAATATTTTAAAAGGTGGAAGTGGAATTCTAAGTACAGTAGATAAAGTGAGGAAAGCAAGTTTTGAAAATTTAATTAAAAATGGTATTGAGGTTTTAAATGACATGCTTTCATTTGGAACAACTACTGTAGAGATTAAAAGTGGATATGGATTATCAATCAAGGACGAAATAAAGATTTTAGAAGTTATAAAAAAACTAAATGAGGAACATCCTATTGAAATAGTATCTACATTTTTAGGTGCTCACGCTTTTCCTGAAGAATACAAAAATAAAGAGGAAAGTTATGTCAACTTGATAATTGAGGAAATGTTACCAGTAGTAAAAGAGAAGAATTTAGCAAAATTTTGTGATGCCTTTTGTGGAGAAGATGTTTTTAATTTAAATCAATCAGAAAAGATTTTAAATGCAGCTAAGAAATTAGGATATAAACTAAAAATACATGCTGATCAGTTAGGTTATAATGGTGGAGCTGAATTAGCAGCAAAGATGGGTGCTAATTCTGCATCTCATCTCGAATACATTTCAGATGAAGGAATTAGTATGATGAAACAGAAAAATGTCATAGCAGAACTTCTTCCAGGATCAGTCTTTTTTATGGGAAAGACTAATTATGCTCCTGCAAGGAAGATGATTAATGATGATGTTCCAATAACTTTAGCAACAAATTATAATCCTGGTACATGTGCAATAAAATCATTGCCAATAATAATGACTTTGGCATGTATCTATATGGGGATGAGTGCAGAAGAGGTTATTACTGCTACAACTATAAACGCTGCTGGTGCTCTTGGTTTACAAAATGATGTTGGAAGTATAGAAGTAGGTAAAAAATCAGATATGGTTATATGGGATGTTGATAATTATAAACAGATACCCTATTACTTAGGATTAAATTTAGTAGAAAAAGTTATTAAGAATGGCAATATAGTATTTGAAAAATAAATTTGAGGATGTTTTGAGATGAAAGATTTTCTAAATAAGTTAGCTTCTGATTCCCCCACTCCAGGTGGGGGTAGCGCTTCAGCTGCCTCTGGGGCTATGGGAGCAGCTCTTTTATCCATGGTATATGCAATTTCAAGAAAAAAAATATTGAAGACTTTAGAAAAGGAAAGAAAGGAAGTATTAAATATTATAAAAAGGGAAGGAGAAAATAAAGCCCAAAAAGGAGAAGGAGAAGATAAAGTTCAAAAAAGAGAAAGAAGAAATAGGGTTCAGGAATCTAAGAATTTTTATGAAGAAGAAAAAACTCAAAAAGTTCTAATTAAAAAATTAAAAAAGTCAGCAGATGAAGCTAAAATGGTAATGAATAAGTTATTGTTATTGGTTGATGATGATGCTAGGGCTTATGAAAATGTTTTAAGAAAATTGAAAAAATTAAGGAAAATAAAAATTGATGATAGTAAAAGAGAAATTGATATTAGTAAAACAAAAGAGGATATACAGGAAGCTTATAAGAATGCTGCTGAAGTTACTCTTCAAACAGCAGGACTATGTCATAAAATTTTAAAAATTTCTAAGAATTTATCAGAAAAGGTTTATTCCCCTGTTAAATCAGACTTTAAAATAGCTATTTCACTACTTAAGGTTGGGATAGAAGGAGCAGCTTTAAATGTAAATTTAAATTTGAATGAAATAGATGATAAGAATTTTGTAGATAAAAAAAGAAAAGAGTTAAATAAAATTCTAAAGTATCTGGATTAAATGGATTAGTATTTATTAATAATACTTATGTTATAAAGTAACTACAAAATATAATTATTCAGACATTTTAAGAAACTATTTTTATTGGGAGTTTATTTTATAGAAAAATAATATTTATGGTAATAAAATTAAAAGGGGGGTTTTTAAGTGAATTTTCTTAAAAAGATTTTTTTAGTAATTATTACACTTTCAATTGTTACATCATTGTTGTTTATACTTACTGATTGCCTTCTAACAGCACCAGTAGAAGAAGCTGAAGAAACTACTCCTGAGAAAACTACTGAAGATGAAGAAACTCAGCTAACTGGACAGATTGCTTTTACCTCAAAACGCGATGGAAATGATGAAATCTATGTTATAAATGCAGATGGCTCAGGACAGATGAATCTAACAAATAATCCAGCAA
Organism: Candidatus Humimicrobiia bacterium; assembly: GCA_049647085.1. Lineage (GTDB taxonomy): Bacteria > Actinomycetota > Humimicrobiia > JAHJRV01 > JAHJRV01 > JAHJRV01. The sequence goes on from JBARXA010000013.1 coordinate 32,186, forward strand.
ATGATTCATTCCAAACATATTCACCAGATGGAGAAAAGATTGCCTTTGTCTCAGATCGCGATGGTAACTCCGAAATATATATTATGAATGCAGATGGCTCAGAACAGACAAGACTAACAAACAATCCAGCAGGTTATTGGGAATCAGCATGGTCGCCAGATGGAGAAAAGATTGCCTTTGTCTCATTTCGTGATGGAAACTACGAAATCTATACAATGAATACAGATGGTTCAGAACAGACAAGACTAACAAACAATCCAGCAGACGATAGTAACCCAGCATGGTCGCCAGATGGAGAAAAGATTGCCTTTCGCTCGCGTCGTGATGGAAACTATGAAATCTATGTTATGAATGCAGATGGCTCAGAACAGACAAGACTAACAAACAATCCAGCAGGTGATTATGACCCAGCATGGTCGCCAGATGGAAAAAAGATTGCTTTTGCTTCATTTCGTGGTGGAATCAATGAAATCTATGTTATGGATGCAGATGGCTCAGAACAGACAAGACTGACAAAAGATATAACACACGATTATGACCCAGCATGGTCACCAGATGGAACTAAGATTGCTTTTACTTCAAAACGCGATGAAAATTTAGAAATATATGTTATGAATGCAGATGGCTCAAATCATATAAATCTAACAGACAATCCAGCGAATGATTGGGCACCAACGTGGTCACCCAAAGACAAGTAATTTAACCTTGACTTCTAATTTAATAGTAATTTTAAAAGATACATGATGTATAAAGCTTGATTATAACAGAACAATCCTACAAACAATATATTTTTTATAAGTCTTAGGAGGGTAGAAAGATGGGAATATTTGATAGAAAACCAAATATAAAAAAAATGAAAAAAAGAAAAGATGTTGAAGGACTTATAAAAGCTTTAGGACATAAAGATCATACTGTTCGAAGTAATGCAGCATATGCTCTTGGAGATATAGGAGATAAGCGAGCTTTGGAGCCATTAATTCAGGCTCTTAAGGACCCAGATAGCTTTGTTCGAAGTAATGCAGCAGAAGCTCTTAGAAAGATAGAAGCTCTTGGAAAGATAGACGACAAGCAAGCCGTGGAGATATTAATTCAGACTCTTAAGGACGCAGATAACTTTGTTCGAAGTAGTGCAGCAGAAGCTCTTAGAAAGATAGAAGCTCTTGGAAAGATAGAAGATAAAAGAACAGTAGAGCCACTCACTCAAGCTTTAAAGGATAAAGATGAAAGTGTTCAGAAAGCTGCCAAAAAAGCTTTGGAGATGATCAAAACTAAAGAAACTTAAAAATAATTAACCTTGATTTTAATAAGAAAAAAAGGAGGATAGCAATGTCAAAACCTGTTTTACCTTCAGTATCTGAAACAATACGAGAGCGAAAATATAAAGCTAGTGGTATTTGCCCCATAAGTTCTATAGTTTTAATGTTGGTGTTTGGGCTATTAATAGGAGCTGTGATTGGTGCTATAGGACATTATATTGGTTTAGTAATTCCAGGGCTAACTAGAATGATTGCAAAGATATTTGCATATGCAGGTGCAGCGGGTAAATTCGTTGCTTTAATAATAATTTTTGCAATGATCGGCTTATATCCTGCCCTTATTGGCTTTGTAATTGGATTTATAACATATCTATTAGCAGAAAAAAGTAAATGCGCTAATTCAAGAATTACTGGTATAATAGGCTTCCTTAATGCATCAATAGGATATGCAATCTTTGCTATTATTGCTATTAAAACATCCGGAATGATACATACTACCTCATTAATACGTGAAACATTTTTTAAAAGTACTCCATTCTTGTGGATTGTTTTGGATGCACTGATATTTATAACAACAAGCATCTTTATTTCTTATACGATGGTAAAAGCAACACCATTCTGTGAAGATTGCAAGCAATGGTATAAACAATCATTTAAAGGAAATTTTTCTATTAACTTGGCAGAGCCACTTATTCAGACATTAGAATCTGGTCTCCCACAAAAATTTGAGAATATTAATGTTTATCTACTAATGAACTTCCTCATTTAAATATTGAAATGTTACAGTGTCCATCATGTAAAAATTCCTCTCTTAATATAAAAATAGTCTGGGAAGAAGAGGAAATTGACAAAGGTGTAAAAAAAACTAAGAAGTGTGCAGAAACTTGGTTAAAAACGATGGTACCACCAGAACTTGGGATTCATTTAAAAGGTGAATTTAGTAAAAGAAAAGATGAGAAAAAAGAACCGATAGGAAGCAAAGACGAAGCTGAGATTTAGGAGGGGATATAATACCAAAGAATATGATTATAAGGGGATTTGTTAAGGCTTTTATGGATGTTGAATTAAATACAAAAGGTCTTAAAATTAAAGATGATGAAATACTTTTTGATAGAGTAAGAGGTTTTATAAAGAAATAATAAATCAATACAATAATAATTTATAATTTTATTTATCATATAAGTTAAAATATTTATTAAAAAATTTGTAAAAAGGAGTAAGAAATATGGCTAAAGTTAACTGTATTAACTGTAAAGGTAGTGGGAGAGTATTTGCTAGTATGTCATTAACAACTAGAGAGGTTAAATATAGAACCTGCTCTGTTTGCAGTGGAACAGGTTTTGTAGAATCTGAAAGGAGTTATTTCACACAATATCCTGACTTATCACTTCAAAAAGCTATGGAATTAATGCGAATACATGGAAAACCTGTTGAAATAAACATTGTAGCAAATCATGACATACGTGTACTTTTTAAAGATGGATCAAGATATATTCTTGGTGGATTTACTGTCGGTTATAAAGGAACTGGTCCTAATTATACAAAAAAATTCCTTGATGCTGCAGGATTTGATGTTTCGCTTGATGAGATCGCTGAAATGAAACCGCCTATTACCCTTGTTGCAGGAAAACCCTACATTCCAGAAGAAACACTTATAATTGAAGCTCCAACAGTCGAAGAGGCAAAGAAAAAAGTAAATAAAATAGTTCCACCAGATGCAAAAGTTATTGCCATAGATGTAATGCAAGATGGCACACCTCAGACAAAAGAAGGAGAAGGATTTTCGAAGGAGAATGCACTGGAGAACGCTAAGAGGTTGCTACCAAAAGATGCAGAAATAATCCAAGAGAAAGTTACTCAGGAGGGTAAAACGGGAGCAATACATTTTATAGATGAATTTGTACAGGCTTACTCTGAACAGGAGGCTTTAAAAATTGCTAAAAAGAAGCTTCCTGTTATAGCAGAAATAAAGTCGCCATATTTGGCAAAATATGGTGATGAAAGAATTTCTAAAAAAGATAGTATACATGGGGAAAAATTACAAATTGAAGCATTCTCGGAAGAGGAGGCAATTGATGAAGCTATAAGTAAGTTACCTAAAGGAGCTTCAATCCCAGAAGTTATTTGTACAAAATCAATGTCAAAAGGATTCTTAGGTTTAGGTAGAAATCCTGGTGTTTATGAAATAATTTGGCTATTACCTTGGTATATAGTACCTTGGAAATTTCCCACGAAAGTAGCTTTGACATATAAGCAACCTGCATCAATTAAAGTCAGATTTCAACCACCATCTAAATGAAAGGAAAATGTTATGCATATATCACAATTTGCAGATAAGCTTATTTGCCAACATTGTTATAAGACACATAAAACAAAAGAATGGCCATTAAATGGGGATATAGTACCATTTTATTATCAAAAAGAACCAGGTAAATATACACTTAAAGTAACTTGCCCTCATTGCAAAAAAGATTGGTATGTGGTGTGGGATAACAATCCAGGACCAATAAAACCTTTGCTTTTCTAAGAATAATGATCAAGTAATTTGAATACTTTATTCAATAGTTTTCTTGAGATTTAACCTCTTAACTACTCAAGTATCTTTAGTACTCTATAAACATACTGTATATTGGCTTTAATCTAACTTTATTTTTAATAAATGAATCTATGGAAGTTTTTATATGATGAGATTTTTATTGGATAAATAATTTTTAAAATCATTAAAAACAATAAAAATACAATTATTTATTAGGTATTATAATAAGTTCCGATAATTTATATTATGTAAACTTAATTAATTTTTAGTTTATATATCCTTTACTACACCATTTCCTTCTATGACTTATATCTTTTTAAAAATTTTATTTTTTACTAGATTCTTTATAAGCGTAACAGAAATAAAATATAGAGAATTAATATATCTATTTTTAATATTATATTTTTAAAAAAATTAAAAATATGTATTGGAATTGAAAGTTTTATTTAATAGTAACTTTAGATACGTTTTTTCTATAATCTAATCGTTTACAAATTTTCTATTGTAAGTCTTATTGCTCCTCTGACTGGTTTCTTTGTGAGGGGTTTAAAATCGATTTTTTCAAATTTTTCTTTTAATTTTTTTATTAAAATGGCTTTGAAATATTTCTCACATTTAAAAACACTTCCAACAAGAACAAGATCAAATTCCTTATTTCGTAAATTAAGTTTATTTGCTACAGCTTCCACCGAAATTACAGCTTCATTAGCTTCAGCTTCCAATATTTTTATACTTATCCTATTTCCCATCTTTGCTGTCTTACATACTGTTTCAGCTACTGCAGCAATCTTTTCTTTTGGAAAGGGTTCACTATAAGTCCACTTTATCAATTCTGATATATCTTTAATATTTAAATCTTCTAATATGGTTTTAGATAAAATAGTACTTTCCCCTCTTCCATCATATTCTCTCATAATGGTCCTCAATGCTTTAATACCTATGTTATATCCACTTCCCTCATCACCTAATATATAGTCCCAACCACTTGCTTTTGCTTCTTCTCCTTTTTCATTTATACCATAACAATTGGAACCAGTCCCACAAATAATCATTATGCTATTTTTGCTGTTGCTTCCAGAAGCAAGACCAATCCTTGTATCGTTGCATATTATTGTTTTTTTAGGGTTTAAATATTTTTTAATTTTATTATTAAATATTATTTTTTCATAAATATTTAAGTCATATTCAGAATCATTTCCTGATAAACCAAAACAAGAACTTTTAAAAATAAATTAAAAAGATATAAAGAGTTTTATGAATTAGGAGCATATACGAGATATTTTCCTAAATATGTAAGACCGGGAGTATTGTTTGTAGCACCTGATTCAGATGAAGCCAGAGTGATGTATATACTTGATTGCATAAATAATGTATTTGAATATCAACAGGAAGATTTTGATTTCTATGTTACTACACATAATTATTTTAGGTCAGATTGTTTTAGATTATGGATTAAAGCTGGTTCTGAGCTAGATAATAAAGGAGATACTAGATTTTCGAGAATAACCTATAATGCTCATGCAATTTCACATCCACGAAAAATGGATGAAAATTGGTCTGATTATAGTAGATATGTTGATTTTTAAAGTAGGTTAGAAATGAAAAGAAAAAGAAAAGTACCAATTATAATTAAATTATCATTATTAGTTTTTATTATTACATTTTTTATTATATTTTGTGGATATATTTTTAGTAATAGCATTGGCGATATATCTTTTATTGATAAGATATTTACTAATTTTAAAAATACAAGTGCTGAAGCAGTAAAAGATATTTTAGAAGCCAAAAGAATTTTAGATAGCAATATATTTATAGATGAAGATATATCTGCATTACCAAGAGATTTTGAGGCATTAGTTCATTATGTTTATGATGGAGATACCATAAGAGTTGTTATTGATAATAAAGAATATGATGTTAGATACATAGGAATTAACACGCCAGAAATTGATCATAGTCCCGATAGTCCTAGCGAATATTATGGCTATGAAGCTAAAGAATACAACAAGCAATTAGTTGATAAAAAATATGTATATTTAGCGAAGGATGTAAGTGAAACCGACAAGTATGGAAGATTGTTAAGATATGTATGGACTGACACATATAATATGATAAATGCAGTATTGGTAAGAGATGGTTATGCTAATGTGATGACTATACCTCCAGATGTTAAATATTCTGATAGATTTTTAGAAGCGCTTGCAATATATAAAGTTGACAAGCAAGTACAAATATTAATATTAATTTTTATTGCAATAAATTTATTGTAAAATTTATTTTTAATAACTGGGTATGATCAAAAAGTATAAATAAAATGTCAATAAAAATAAGTGAAATAGCAAAAATGGCAAATGTCTCTATATCAACAGTATCAAGACTATTATGTAAAAGTCTACTTGTAAATGAAAAAACAAGAAAAAAAGTAGAAAAGATATTAAAAGAAACAGGATATATACGTAATATTCTTGCTCATAATTTGGCTGCAAAAAAGAGTCATATCATTGGAGTTTTAGCTGCAGATCTTCTTGACCCCTACTTTCCTCAAATAATTACAAAGATTGAAAATGTTCTTTCTGAAAATAACTATTTAGCTTATATCGCTAACTCAAATCGTAGCTTCGAAAGAGAAAAAAAATAATAGAAAAATTTTTAGAAAACAAGATAGCTGGTTCTATAATAATTGGTGGAAGTAATAATGGGGACAATCTAAAAAAGCTAACCAATAATAAAATTCCTGTAGTTTTAATAGGAAAACTTGTTAAAGATCTTAATATACCATCTGTGATTATAGACAATAGAAAAGCAGTATTTGAATTGACAGAATACCTCATTAAAAATAATAAAAGGCATATGTCATTTATTAATGGACATAAAGAATCCTTTATGGCAATGGAACGCTTTCGAGGGTTTAAAAATGCATTAAAACAATACGGAATAAAATTAAATAATAATATAATAAGACATGGCAATTTCAGTATGGAAAGCGGTTATAAATTAGCCAAATCCATTCTTTGTGAAAATAATGAAATAGATTCAGTATTTGCTGCTAGTGATAATATAGCTATAGATATAATAAGCTTTTTAAAAGATTACAATCAGAATCTACTGGAAAAGACAAAAATTATAGGTTTTGATGATATTGAAGTAGCCAAAGTTATTGACCCTCTTCTAACCACAGTACGTATTCCAAAAGCCAAGTCTGGTAAAATTGGCACAGATTTGCTTCTTAAATTAATTAATAACAAAAAAATAATAAATAAAAAAATAATTTTAGAACATAAATTAATTTATAAGATAATAGGTACGATAGATATAGTTAGATAAAATAACTGTTATACTATCCTACCTTTCAACCCTGGCACTACCACCCTTAACAATTCTTTCTACTTCAGCAAGTGAGGCCATGGTTGTATCACCTGGTGTGGTCATAGCAAGTGCGCCATGAGCAGCTCCATATTCAACTATATCCTGAGGCTCTTTGCCAGTCAAAAATCCATATATCACTCCAGAGGCGAAACTATCTCCTCCACCTACTCTATCATATATTTCTAAATTTTCTCTTTTAGCTGCCTGGTAGAAGCTGCCATTATAATAAAGTACCGCGCTCCAGTCATTTACAGTTGCAGTTTTTACTCCTCTAAGTGTTGTTGCTACTCCTTTGAAGTTTGGGTAATGCCTGAGGCAAGAGTTTATCATCTTTTTAAAATTCTCTGGATCAAGCTTACTTAAGTTTTTATCTAAACCTTTTACTTCAAATCCTAAAGCTTTTGTAAAGTCTTCTTCATTTCCAATCATTACATCCACATATTTTGCTATCTCTCTATTAACCTGGATAGCTTTTTCAGATCCTCCTATAGTTTTCCATAGAGAAGGCCGGTAGTTTAGATCATAACTTACAATAGTACAGTTTTTTTTAGCTACTTTAGCTGCTTCTATGACTACTTCTGGTGTTGTATAAGATAATGCTGCAAATATACCACCAGTGTGGAACCACCTGACTCCATCTTTAGCAAATATCCTATTCCAATTAATATCTCTAACTTTCAGCTTTGATGCAGCAGAATTTGCTCTATCTGATATTCCAAGTGCTCCTCTTAATCCAAATCCTTTTTCTGTAAAGTTAAGTCCCACTCTTACATCTCTTCCTATTCCATCAAATGGGAACCATTTTATATAAGATGTATCTACTCCTCCTTGATTTATTAGATCAAGTAGAAGATAGCCTATATCATTTTCAACGATCCCTGTTACTACTGCAGTATCAAATCCAAAACATTTAGATAGACCTCTAGTTACATTGTATTCTCCTCCACCTTCCCAGACTCTAAAGTTTCTGGTTGTCTTTATCCTCGCATCACCTGGATCAAGCCTTATCATAATCTCTCCAAGAGATACTGCATCCCACCTGCATTGGGATTTGGATTTTATAACTAACTTATTGCCTGCTGCCATTTAGCTGCCTTTCTTTATATTCATCTTTTCTAACCTATAGATTAAAATTATATAATTAAATTAATTACCAATTCTTATTTCTTTAATTAAATTAATCACTCTTCTAACTTCAGAAGTTAACTTTCTGTAGTCCTTATTTTTTATAATTTCTTTAGTAATTAGTTTTGAGCCTATACCCACACAAGTAACACCAGCAGAAAACCAATCGGTTAAGGATTCTTTTGTAGGGCTAACTCCTCCCGTTGGCATAATGGAAGTCCAGGGGCATGGTCCTTTTACTGACCTAACAAAGGGAGGACCACCAACCTGACCTGCTGGAAATACCTTACATATTTCTACACCAAGGCTGTGAGCTTTGTGTATCTCTGTAACACTTCCACACCCAGGGCTATAGGGAATTTTTCTCTTGTTGCATAGTATTGCTGTTTCCTCATCAAGAAGAGGACCTACTATAAAATTAGCTCCATGGGAGATGTAGGCTGCTGCAGTTGGGGCATCAATTATTGAACCAGCACCAAGTATTACTTCTTGTCTGTTTTCTATTAAGTATTTTTCCAACTCTCTAAATACATCTATTGCCCCATCTCCTCTATTTGTCATCTCTATACATAATGCCCCACCATTTGCACAGGCTTTTACTACGTTTTTAGAAGTTTCTACATCAGGGTTATAAAAAACAGGAATTACACCTATTTCTATCATTGTTGTCAGTGTTTTTAGTCTGGAAAATCTTGCCATATATCCTCCTTAGTTAAATAAAATCTTTAATTATATCCTTTATTATTTTTTTATCTCTAACCTGGTTTTCTAACAGTTATTTTCATCTCATTATTAATTTTCCTTATAATAATATATTTTCTCCATTTTAATTCATCCCTCGGAGCTAATCTGCCATTAATAAAAGTAACATGCGGCCCTCTAGATTCACTTCTTAATCTTGCTGCTCTAATTAGCATTTCCGCCACAACTAAAGCACCCAATGTTTTAAAATAATAAATAATTCCATTATTATCCAAGCGAACACCTTTTTCCTTCACTATATTTATGCCTTCTAGTCCCTTACTTAAACCATCTTCAGTTCTTATGACATTTACACATTCAAAAAGAATATCCTGAACTTGTCTTTTCACATCTGAAGCCTGTGCTCCCTGTTTATTTATACTTATTTCATCAATTTCATTTTGTATTCTTTCTAAAATTTTTTCTTCATCTACTTTCAGACCCCTATTTTTTTTTGCCTCTATAGAAGCACTTTTACCTGCTATCTTTCCAAAGACCTGTGTATCTAAAAGCGCATTACCACCGGGTCTATTGGCGCCATGTTGACCTCCAGCTACTTCTCCACAGGCGAAAAGCTCTTTCACTGTAGTTCCACCCTCATTATTTATTTTAACACCCCCTTGAAAATGTTGAATAAAAGGAAATATTTCTATTTTATCATCTTCTTCCAAATTTATTCCATTTTCTTTCAACCAGATTATTGACTCCAGATTTATTTCTCTTAATCTATTCAGTGGAGTATCTATCCCTATATTCCTGCTGGACTCAGTAAAATATTGTTCTTTCAATCCAGAATTAAGATTATTAAAATCAAAACCCCTTGGGTCTCTGCTGTAATCTAAATAAACCTTACTCCCTTTCTGAATTTCCCTATAGATCGCTATATCAATTTTTGAGCTATCGTCCTCACTACAAAGAGGCCAACTCGAACCTTTTTTAAATATTAAATTAAAAGAATTTGATATAAATTCTTCATCTTTTTCATTAACAATCCTTGGAATAGCACGCATAAGGCTGCCAGAGCAGGCAAGACCTGTCTTTACAGAAGATAATCCAATTTGAATAAACTCTATATTAACTATTTCAGCTCCACAATTATATGCGATACTATAACCATCTCCTGTCATTCCGGAAGGAAATAAACTCTTTTCATATATATCACCTGCACCACCAGTAGCTAAAACTATAGTGTTTGCAAAAAATACTAATGGGCTTTCTTCTTTCTTTCCCTGTTTAAATCCCAAGCAACCAATTACCCTTTCCTTTTTGAATGAAGCTAGGAGTTTAACTGCAGTATAATTCTCTATAACTTCTATATTTAATCGTTTTAACTCCCTAATTAATGCAATTAATATTTGCTGAGCAGTATCAGGTCCCGTATAACATCCCCTGGGATATTTTGATCCATCCGTTAAGAATTGATTAATCTTTCCATCCTTTTTTACCCATGGAACACCTAAACTCTCTAAGTAAGTTAGAGCTTCTCCAGAATTCTTAGCTAAAATATCAGCTAATTCTTTATCAGAAACAAATCCTCCAATTTTATAAATATCTTGAGCATGATATTTCCAATTATCCTTACCAGTTGGTAAGGTATAAGGAAGAGTAGCATGAAATGTCATCCTATCTGAGCAAGCATTTGCAGTGACCCCGCTTTTTCCCAATAACCCTTCGGTTACCAGAGCAACCTTATTGCTAGTACAAGTTTTTTTTGCTTCAATTGCTGCTCTAACTCCAGCTGCTCCTCCTCCAATAATTAATACATCAACTTTCCTATTACTTATCATGATACAACGACTCCCTTCGCTATATTCATATTTTTATCAAAGTCAGAGAATGCTTCATTTATATCATTAAGTTTTATTTTGTATGAAATAATCTTCTTAAATAAATTTTTATTTCTTAATGTTAAATTTACTGCTTCACTGAAATTGTTTGTGCTGCTAACCCATACTCCTTGCATTCTTAAATTTTTCTTTGAAATATCCTCATATAATTCAATAGGCATGCCTCCTAAAGGTATGGCTACTCCCGGAATTAAAAAACTGCCACCTGGTGCAGTTAATTTTATACCATCTCTTATAGCGCTTTGATTTCCTGAACAATCAATTACAATATCTGCTCCACTATCCTCTGTAATTTTATATATATAAGATTTTCTTTCGTAAAATTTAACTCTATTTACATTAAATGTTTTATTAGCCCCAAATTCTTTAATTAAATCTAGTCTATTATTAATAGTATCCAATACAATAATGTTCTTAGCACCCTTTTGACTAATAAACTTACTGCAATATACTCCGAGCTGACCTGCACCTATAATAACCACTGTGCTATCTAATTTTATATCACAGAGTTCAACAGCGTGAGCGCTTGTAGCACCCGAGCAAGATGAAGGTACTAAAATAGAGGGATCAATATCTTTTTCAATCTTAATTATTTTAGTCCTTTTATCTAAAGTTAGATATTCACTGTAACAACCATTCCTTGTTATTCCATAAACTTCTCGGTTTGGACAAAGCCATGGCTCTTTTTTTATTAGACAATAATAACAATTATTACAAGTCATCCCTCTGTCCCAAATAACCATATCGCCCTTTTTAAGTTTCTTATTAAAGATATCCTTTTTTTCTGATTTTATTTCTTCTACAATTCCTACTCCTTCATGCCCAAGAACTATAGGCAATTTCAGCCTAGGATCATTTCCTTTAAACATATGAGTATCAGAACCACAAATACCAGCTGCTTCTATTCTTACTATTAACTCTCCCTCTAACAATGGTTTTAATTCTATCTCTTGAATTTGCATAGGTTTATTAAGTTCAACTAAAAAAGCTGCCCTTGCTTTCAATTATTAATTCCTCCTTAATAACATCTTTTCCTATTAATATATTCTTGCAATTTAAATACAAACTTAATGTGATATTATCTATAAATATTATTCAATTAGTCTCAAAAAATTATTTACAACTTTTAAAACTACTACATTCTAAATACCAAGATATGATTCTTTAATAAGTAAAGAATTTAGAAGCTCTTCACCTTTGCCCTCCAAAATTATATGTCCATTCTGAATAACATAAGCTCTATCTGCTATTTTTAAAGCCTTCTTTATCTCTTGTTCAACTATTAGTATAGACATTGCTTCTTCATCTCTTAATTTTTTAACTATTTTAAGTATCTTATTTACATATATAGGCATTATCCCAAGAGATGGTTCATCAAGCATTAAAAGTCTAGGTAAAGACATTAATCCTCTTGCTATAGCTAGCATCTGTTGCTCACCACCGCTAAGTAATCCACTTCTTTGTTTCATTCTCTCCTTTAGTATTGGGAATGCTTTACATACCCAAGATAATCTTTCTTCTATTATTGTCTTATTTTTTATTGTAAACGCACCTAATAATAAATTGTCAAGAACTGTCATACTGCCAAATAACTTCCTTCCTTCTGGAATATGCACTATCCCCATTCTCATTATTTTATCTGGAAGATCATTACTAATATCTCTATCCATAAAAATAATTTTTCCTGATACCGGATGTAATCCTCCGGAGATAGTCCTGAGAAGAGTTGTTTTTCCACCACCATTTGAACCCACTACAGCTATTATTTCATCCTTTTCTACTTTTATACTAATATCATGAATTGCAGGTGTTTCGTTATAACAAACTCTAATATTATTAACCTCTAACATTCTCATCGCTTCCTAAATAAGCTTTTATAACTTTTTTATTTTTAACTATTTCTTCTGGAGGTCCGTCTGCTATCTTTGCCCCTTTATCTAGAACAATAATCCTATCTGAAACAGCCATTACCGCTTGCATTATATGTTCAATAAGCATAATAGTGACTCCTGTTTTATTAATCTCTTTAATTTTTTTAGCAATTTCATTAAATTCTACTGGAGTTAAGCCTGCCATAACCTCATCCAACATTAATAGTTTAGGATTTGTAGCTAGAGCTCTTGCCATCTCTAATAATTTTTTATCTGCAATTGTTAATTCCCCAACCATATAATTTCTTTTATTATACAAGCCAATAAAATCTAGTATAACTAACGCTTCTTCTTTAGCTTTATATATACTTTCAATATTTACAAAAGCACCAATAATAACATTCTCAAGAGCGCTGAGTTCTTCTAATAACTGAACAATTTGAAAAGCTCTTCCTATCCCCATCCTACATATATTACAAGATCTTTCCTTAGTTATATCCTTACCAAGAAATTTAATATATCCTTCGTCTGGGAATCTTGATTGTCCCTTTATTTCTATACCATTTATTAAATTAAATAATGTTGTTTTACCTGCACCATTAGGGCCTATCAAAGATATGATTTCACCTTCATATATGTCAAAACTTATATCTTTATTAGCAAATATTCCGCCAAAATGCTTTGATATTTTCCGCACTTCAAGAACTTTTTTATCTTTCATAATATTTTAAAATTTCACCCTCATCTATTCTTTTATATCTTTTACCTACTTTTGTTTTTGTTTCTTTACCTTTAATGTATTGAACTTTTTTTTAAATAACTTATTTAATAAGGGTACTACTCCATTAGGTATAACTAAAACAATAATAATTACCATCACACCTAAAATTGCCTTGTGAATAAATGGGAACCGCGCCCATAGAAGTTCAGCTATTCCATTAAAAACAATAGGCCCTATTAATGGACCTAATACAGTTCCAATCCCTCCTAGTACAGTCATCATTATTACTCGAAGCGTTATAGTAATATTAAATGCCGTATGAGGACTGATAAAACATACATTCAAGACATAAATACTTCCTGCTAATGCAGCTGGAAAAGCCGAAAATACAAAAGCTTGTCTTTTTCTGACAACCGTGTTGATTCCTAATGTATCTGCCGCTATTTCATTACCACGAATGGCTTTGAGAGAATAAATAAATTTTGTATTTTGTAGTCCAAGCATTAAAAGTAATAAAAAAGAAGCCAGGCCTACCATCAAGAAATATGCCGTATTAAGTGAAATTAATGGAATAATATATGTACCCCCTCCGCCACCGGTGAGATTTCCAAAATGAGCTACAGCTATTCCCATAGCTTCAGTAAAAGCCAACATAGAGATTGCAAAAAAAGTCCCGGAAAGCCTGAGTAATGGAAAGCTTATCAATGTTGCAATTAGCGCAGCACCTATTCCTGCACTAATAAGTGCTATAGGCCAGCAAACACCTAATTTATTTATAAAAATAGTAGTTAAATAAGCTCCTGTACCCCAAAAAACTACATGGCCAAATGAAATATACCCTGCATATCCTGATATAACATTCCAGCTAGCACATAATATTACATACATTGCAATAGACATAATAAAAGATATAAAATATGGTGAGATAAAAAGTGGGAATACAGCAATAATCACTAATGAAGATATTATTATTAGCCATTTTTTCCACAATAATTGTTTAAAATTTATAAAAATATCCCTAATCATTCCCTATCCCCATTATTCCTGTGGGTCTAATCAGTAGAGTTAAAATGATTAAAATAAAAGCAATGGCTTCAGATAAATGTACATTAATATAATAAGCCCCAAGTGCTTCAAACACTCCAAGAATAAGACCAGCAATTATAATGCCAATAAAGTGGCCCATCCCTCCTAATACTACAATAGCAAATGCTTTTAACATAAAAGTCTGGCCAACCATTGGAGTAAAAGAATAAATAAAGCTTATCAAAGATCCAGCAACTCCAGCCAAAGCAGCTCCTATTCCAAAAGTAATAGCATTTATCTTTCTTATATTTATCCCACAATGCATAGCAGTATCTTTATCAATAGAAACTGCTCTTATAGCCATACCAGTCTCTGTCCTCTGTAGAAACCAATACATCAATAATGAGATAACAATAGATATCGCCGCAGTTATAGTTCGTGGTTTAGATATTACTATTTGTTTAAAAATAATACTTCCAGAAACAAAATCAACAATCTTAGAATCTCCACCAAAAAAAATTACTCCCATATTGATTAAGAAGATAGATATTCCAAAAGTTAAAAGCATAGACATTAATGGTGTAGCCCCAATAACTCTTTTTATTAAAGATTCATTAAGTATAATCCCGAAAATAAACAAGGCTATAAATGATATAAAAATTGATAATAATGGGTTAATATTTAAGTATATCGATACAAAGTATGTAATATACATTCCAAGCATTATAAATTCCCCATGGGCTAAATTAACTATCCCCATGACACCCCATATTAAATTCAATCCTTCAGCAATAATAATATATATGAAACCCATAGTAAGCCCGCTAATTATTAATGATATTAAAATTGAAATTTCACCAGTAAATTGATACATACTTTTCTCTCTTAAACTCTCACTTCCTAAAAAAATTTCATATATGATTTATTTGCTTCTAAGTTCATCAATTATTTTAACAACACTAGTCACTCTCCCGTATTTCTTTTTAAATAATTTTAAGGAGAAATTCCTAAATTCTTCATCAAAAGAAGCAGTCGCATCGTCTGCTACTACTACTTTGAATTGTCTTTCAAATGCACCAGATACTGTATCATTTATACATACTGGCATAGCTGCGCCACATATAATAATATAATCTACTGATAACGAACGTAACACATCTTCAAGCTCAGTATTATAAAAAGCACCATATGAATATTTTTCTATTATATAGTCATTACTTAAAATTTTAATCTCATCTATAATTTCTGTTACTTCTCTTTCTTCATTTATATCTGGGTAAAATCTTTTATGATTTTTCCAACAGCATTTTGTGGGGGGCTTTATACTTGGTGACCAAGTCCATATTAAAGTTTCTTTTGGACCAGAAATAAATTTCGTAAAAATTACAGGAATATTTAATTCTCTAGATTCATTAATTAACTTATTTACAGCGTCTATCTTTTCTCTAGTATCTGGGAGCTCCAACGCAGCGCCCTCTCTGACAAAATCATTCTGCATATCAACTACTATTAGTGCAGTCTTTCCCTTCTCTAAATAATATGGCTCCTTTTCTATACCCATAAATTTTCACCTCTTATAAATAATATAATTTTAGATATTAATTGCTCTGCTTCTCGATTAATAAATTTCTTTATTATTAAAACAATTTAAGAGAAGCAGAGCAACTTTATTTCCATATAAATCAAATTAATGGATTATCTTTCCGACCAGCTTGGTGTAGGGAATATTAAAGTTGAGGAAGCAGATTCCTCAGGATAAACAATTTCCCTCTTTCCATTTTGAATTTGAAATGCAAATAATTCTTTGCCCTTTTGCATTCCAGTAATTTCATCTACATTATAAGTACCAAATACAGTGACAATCTCCATCGTGTGAAGCATATCATTTATTTTATCATCATCTAATTCTCCAACCTCTTCTATAGCATATTGAAGTACTTGACATACTCCATATGCAGTAGCTGAATCTTCAACAGGCTCTTCCCCATACTCATCCATATACCTACTTACGAATTCATCAAAACCAGGTAAATCAGTCATTGTAGGCTCCCATTCAGTAGTACCCATAACATATTCAGCATCTTCTCCCAGCACATTGACAAATTCTGGTTCACCTGGGGCTAAGGTTAAATAATACGCTTTTGGATTAAAATCAACTTCTTTTGATTGCTTCATAATCTGAATAGCATCCTCAAATCCAGTACCACATGCAAGAAAATCTGGGTTACTCTGTTTAACCTTAGTTAATATAGGTGCAAAGTTTTGAGTATCAGCCGCATAAGCTTCGTTGATAAGTATTTCTATTCCCAATTCATTAAAATTCATTTCTATACCTTCTCCAAATCCAGTAGTGTAGACTAAATCAGCATATATAATTGCTCCTGTTTCAGTTAAGTCTTTAAACAATTGTATAACAACTTTAGTATAGTCATAACTTGATGGGAGAAGTCCACATGTATATTTATATCCTCTCCCCCAGATTTCGTTTAGAGTTGCACCCCCAGTCACTATTGGCTTTTTATATTTCTCAGCTACTGTTGTTGCAGGCATGGTCATATCGTCACTCCAAGTTGTAAGCAAGACATCTACTTTATCCTGGGTTATTAGTTTTTCGTAAAGTTGTGCTGTAATTGTTGGATCTGATTGATCATCATAAATCAGCAATTCAACTGGCCTGCCCAAAAGACCTCCTTCTTCATTTATTATTTTTGCCCAAAGTTTATAACCCATTTCATTATATCTTGCCGCATCACTTCCCCATCCTGTCAGAGGCAATGCTCCTCCGAATACTATTGGCTCTACTTCTTCTGACACTTCTTCTGCTGGTGCTGCTTCTTTGGTTACTTCTTCTTCAGCTTCTTCTGCTGGTTCTTCAACACCTTCTTTACAGGCTGAAATTGATAAAGTTAATACCATTGATATGCTAACTACTAATACTAACATCCATACTAGCGATTTCTTCATTTCATTTTCCTCCTATTCTTTTTTTATTTATTTACAAGTCAGTTTCCAATAAAATTATCCTTGAGATTTGTTTGAAGCATGATATAAAAATTGTACTGTCAATGTCATACTCAGACAGATCTCACTTAATTTTCATAACTAATACCTCCTTTTCTAATGTTATAATATTTTATATGTAAAATCTCACCTTTGGTATTTTAATTACTGGAAGTGAGATTTGTATTATTGTTTTTAAAAGTTAAAACAGCTTTTAAAGCTTCCTTCTTATTCATAACAGAAATAGCCTTATTTGCGTTCTCTAAGCTGAATCTATGAGTTATAAGTTTTTCAAATTTTCCAATATTGTTCATCACCAAGTTTATAGCTTGCATTGTATGCCTTGTATCACTTACCCAAACCCCTTGAATTCGTAAATTCCTACTAACTATATCAGCATAAAAATCAATTTCTTCTTTACCTGTTGGTTGCGCATACCCAACTGATAGATATGTGCCACCTTTCCTAACTAATTTTATTCCTTCTTCTGCTACTCCCTTAACACCTGCTGCTTCTACTACTAAAGCAGCACCTCGGCCATTTGTAATATCCATAATTCTATCTTTTCTTTCGCTTTTAGAGAGTTTATCTATATTTAATAATTGAGTTGCACCAAACTCCTTACATAAATCTAATCTTGGCTTAGACCTTTCTATTACAATAATATTGGATGCCCCCAAATTCTTAGCAAAAGCTACAGCATAGACTCCTAACGGACCCGCACCTTGTACAATTATCGTTTCACCAATTAAACTTTTATCAAACATATCATATCCGTGTGCCATTGTAGCTCCAGAGCATGAAGCTGAAACTAAAATTGCCGTATCAATGCTATTATTAACTTTAAAAATATCAGTTTTCCTATCTAATATAATATATTCAGAATAACAACCATCTAAATGTAATTTCGGGGAATTAGAAATATTTATACCGTATGTTTTTCTATATTGACATAATGATGGTTCCTTGAGAATAGTACAGGCATAACACCTACCACAAGTAATCCCACGATTCCACAATATAGTATCTCCTATATTAAGTTCATGACTGTATGCAGTAAATTTTTTGCCCTTCATTTCAACAACTTTTCCACCACCTTCATGACCAAGTATTATAGGTAAAATTATTCTCGGGTCTTCACCTTTCCACATATGAACATCTGAACCACATACCCCCGAAGCCTCTAGCTTTACCAAAACTTGCCCTTTATCAAGTTTTGGTATTTCAATTTCTTTTAAAACTAAAGGTTTATTAAATTTTTCTAGCACCATTACTCTACTTTTCATTTTATCAACATCCTTTCACCAAATTAGTATAATTTCGCATATTATTTTCTAACGAGTTGAATTTCTAATTACAAGTTCAGACTTTATTACATCTTTTTTTGGTTTTCTATTCCTTTTATAGCTGATTATTTTAATAAGTTTTTTAACGGCAACCTCACCCATCTTATAAAACGGCTGAGAAACAGTAGTTAGTGTTGGATCTATAAATGAACTTATTTGGATGTTATCAAATCCTAACACCGAAATATCTTCTGGAACTTTTAACCCAAGATCCTTTATAGCTCTAATTGCTTCAATTGCCCTCAAGTCATTTGTGGCAAAAATAGCATCTGGTATAATATTGCTTTTTAGTAAATCAGTAGTTTTTATATAACATTCTTTGTTCTCAAATGAGCAACAAAAAGACATCTCACTCGGAATTTCTAATCCTGAATCCAATAGAGCTTTTTTATATCCTTCATATCGTTCCCTATATAAACTTAAGTTTATATCTCCATTTATTATTGCAATTTTTTTATGGCCCCTTTGAATCAAATACCTCACTGCTTTATAGGATGCTTCAAAGTTGTTTGTAACTACTGAATCAAACTTATCTTCTCCACTTCTGACTAATAGAACTAGAGGAAATTTATCTTCCTTTATTTTGCAAATATGGTTAAGATCTGATGAAGCTGTAGCAAATATAAAACCATCAACCCATCTCTTTTCCAGCGTATTAATGATTTCTTTTTCATTATCAATGTTTTCATCAGTATTACACAATATTATGATAAATCCGTTTTTTCTTGCCGTTTCTTCAACTCCCTTGACTATTGCCGGAAAAATTGGGTTTTTTATATTTGGTATAATTAGTCCAATTGTATTTGTTTTCCCTTCCTTTAATCCCTTTGCCAATACATTAGGACTATAGCCTAACTCATTAACAGCTTTAATTACTTTTTTCTTAGTATCCTTATTTACAAAAATATTTCCACTAAGTGTTCTTGATACTGTACTAGTTGAAACACCAGCTCTTTTAGCTACTTCTTTAATTGTGACCATAAACATTTCATTTATTAAAATTTATTATTACAATTCATTATTTTTATAAGTGTTAAGATACATGTGTGCCAATAAGAAAAGCTTTACTCTTTCTTACTTTTTTATAAATGGGATTATAAACTTTAGAATCTCTTATAACACAACCCGTCATTCCTCCATCCCTCATTATTTCTGTGCACTTGCTACATGTAATACAACATTTGCTACGCTGCATTTTACCTTTTTCAATTATGTCTTTTGCAAAATGAGGATATGCAAAAGCTTGTCTTCCAAAACCTGCTATACTAAACCACTTATCCTTAATGCCGCCCGCTGCAACATTTGCACCGTATTCTCTCAACCAACTAAACCCTGTAGCTACTATTGCCACACCAGGTGTATTCTCCTGAATTTCTTTTGTAATACTCAAAATACGTTCCACCCCAATTAATGGATGTTCATGGGGAGTATAATAAGGTCCAATATCATACGGTCTGCCGATATGAGGATTATGGTAAGGATTTCCAATACTAATATTCACCAATTTAACACCTTTGTCACGCATAATTTTAATAAGCCTTATTGGCTCCGTTAAATCATATTTTCTAAAATCTTCTTTATTTACTCCCCACCCATGCGGATAAGGAATAGCATCATATGCATTAAGTCTTACAGTTATCTCTATTTTGTCAGATAATTTCCTTCTTATTTTATCAATGATATTTAGTAAAAATCTGGTCCTATTTTTAAAATTCCCACCATACTTTCCTTCTCGTGTGTGTGCTGATAGAAGCTCAGAAATCAAATATCGATGACAACTCTTAATATCAACAGCATCAAATCCTATTTCTTCAGCCATTACTGCTGCTTCAACAAACTTATCTTCTAAATCCATTAGCTCCTCATCTGTAGCAACATGATGCTCTTGTCGCAATTTGCTATTATTAAGGTAAAGATTATTAACAGCAATCATTGGTTTTATATGTAAATTTGGTCTACTGTATCGTCCAGAATGGGTTAATTGCAAAACTGTATAAGGTTTATAGTCTAAATTAAATTGTGATTTTGCTTCATACAATGTACTTTCTAAAAGCCTTCTAATATCATCAAAGTTTATTTCTGAAATCAATAGTTGTCTTGGATTAGCTCTACCTTCATTAAGCACTGCTGTTGCTTCAAACCATATAAGTCCAACTCCGCTTTGTGCAAACCGCTTATACCTTCTAAATGTTAATTTTCCAGGTCTACCATCCAAGGTACCATCGCAACCTTCCATCGGTTGAATTGCTAGTCGGTTATAAATTTTTTTACTCCCAATCATTATGCTTTTTTTTAGGATTTCAATATTTTCTGAAATAGGAATACTTAAATTCATCTTTTTTATATCATTATTAAGATCATCTAAACAATGATACTTAAATTTAAAATGCCTAACCATTATTATCCTTTTATGATAAGGTTTGCACAATCGTTATCATTTGTAATATACAACATTTAAACAAAAAAAACAATATTTTTCAAACTTTTTTTACAATTCACTTGAATTTAAGTATATTCTACATATTTTACAAATAGACCTATCCAGTAAATCAATATTAAACTTTTTAAATAACCCTACCTTGTCTTTTTAATGCTTCTGTAATAATTGTCTTTCTCCTCCCCAGCTTTATAAATTTAATTTTCTCAAATTCACACATACAGTATTATCTTTTACTATTTTTTACATAGCTCTAATAATATATTAATAAATTTCTATTCTTTTCAAAGCTGAGTCGAGAAGTAAAATTTTCTTTAATTGTTATCATAAAAAATAAATTTTATTTTTTAAAAATAGGTGTAAGAGAAATAATGCTTAGGAAAACGGGATTGGATTATAAAAACTGGAGCTTGGAGGACTGAAGTCTGATTAACAAGACTAGGTTGTAAAAAATTATAAGTTTTTCTTCTTACAAGAATGAATTGTACTTGGCAATATTATTGGGATAGTTTGAAGTGAATTTAACCCAGGGAGCCAATCTTCATGACCCCAACCACCACCAAGTATACCTAAATTTTTCTTAAAATATATGTGGTTATTACCCAGAAGAGATACACCCTATTATTTATAAAAGATATCAAATATTATAACTATCTCCATTAAATATATAAAAACTAAGCATTAAACTAAGAGTAAGATTTACCCCATTTTAGATGTATTAATAAAAGCATAGTTCCAAAAAAATATAAAAAAACTAGTTTAATATGATTAATAATTAAAAACAGCTACTGTATATATGAGTTATTATTAATTCTTATCTTGTGAGTTAGCAGTAATTTGCTAACTAATCCCTTTGGACACAACTTTAACCAGATTATATTGGTTAATGCAAACCGGACCTGTCATAAAATATTTGAGACTGCAAAAGAAAAGATAAAAAAACAGGTGATTATCTCTCTTAATATTAATGACCAAAAACTTGCTTATATATCACTGGAAAATTAGAGTTGCTCCATGTAGTCAGTACACAGTATCTAACTTGTTGTACTACACATCTTTAATTAGTTTTTTAAACTACTGAGTATATAAGTACTCCATTTAAATTTGGGGAAATAAGAAAGATAAAACCAGATTTAGATTGTTCTTAGTTTGAGACAGAATGATTGAATATTGGCAAACTATTTTAATAGATCTACGGCTAAATCTTTTGCACCTGCTGCATCCGGAGCATACCCATCAGCGCCAATCTTATCAGCATATTCTTGAGTTATAGGTGCACCACCAATCACTATCTTAACATTTTTGACTTTATCATCAGCTCTAAACATTTCAATTATTTCTTTCATTTATGTCATTGTGGTAGTAAGTAGAGCAGACAACCCTACAATATTTGCATTATTCTTCTTTACTTCTTCTATAAACTTTTCTGCAGAGGTATCTATACCTATATCTATGACTATAAATCCTTTTCCTTCGAGCATCATAGCTACAAGATTTTTTCCAATGTCGTGAAGGTCACCCTGAACTGTTCCTATAACTACGGTTCCTCTACTTGGTGCATTAGATTCTGCTAGTAATGGTTTTATTACATCCATAGCTGCATGCATTGCTCTTGCAGCTATTAGAACTTCAGGTATGAAAATCTCATTTTCTTTAAATTTTTTGCCTATAGTATCCATGCCTGGTATTAATCCGTCATTTAAAATCTCTGTAGGGGTAATACCCTTATTTACTAATTTTTGGGTGATCTCCTTACTTTTAACATCATCACCTGTTATAATTGAGTTTGCTAATTCTTGATACTTTTCCATATTAATTACTTTCTTATATTATGTAAAATTCTTTCACTACAAATAAAAGAGGTAACTGCAATATTTTTACATTTTCCTTTTTAATTAATTTAATTCAATATCAAATATTCTTTTATAAAAAATATAAAATTATAATTGAAAATCTTTTAAGGTTCTTTAATAAGCTAAACTCAATTTTAATTATAATCTTTTAAATTTACTTTATAATTTAGAAACTAACTCTTTTATCAAATATTATTTATAAGTTACTTTTATTTCCTGCAATTATGACAGAATTATATTTTTCTTTTGTCAATATTTTGCAAAATCTTTTCACAATAAGGACAAAAGGGATACAGATATAATGTTTTTGATGCTATGCAATCCCCTTTTATTGATTTATAACACTTTTTTGCTCTATTTATGCTTTTAATTTCTGACTCTTCACTTTGTTTAAAATTTTCAGGAAGTATATAAGAGTTAACAATTGAATCAACTAAAAAAGATTGTATTGAATCTTTTAGTTTAAATCCTTTATCTAACTTATAGTTTAAATATTCTATATAAGTATTTATCTTTTTATAACCATGTTTTTTTATTAATGATTTAGCTATCTTTTTATAATAATGTGATCATTTAAATTTCTTTTTTAAAAATTTTACGATTGTATCAGTATCTGTTCCAGGTGTGAATAATTCTGCAACCCCCATTTCTTTTAATTTAGTTATATCTTCATCAGGAATAATTCCACCACCAAAAACCATTTTGTCTTCTACTCTATTCTCTTTTAGTAGTTCTATTACTCTGGGGAAGAGGGTCATATGTGCTCCTGATAGGATTGATAAACCAATCGCATCGACATCTTCTTGAATAGCAGTTTCTACAATTTGTTCAGGAGTTTGATGAAGTCCACTATAAATTACTTCCATACCCGCATCTCTTAATGCTCTTGCTACAACCTTTGCTCCTCTATCATGACCATCAAGCCCAGGCTTTGCTATAAGAACTCTTATCTTTTTCTCAGCCATAAATTCCTCCATATATATAATACAAAGTTAGATTTTCTATTTAATATATAAATTTTTATAATTTAAGTAATTATTTAAAGGTACAACAATTTATAGTTAGAAAATTGGAGTTTCCTTATATTCTCCGAATACTTCTTTAAGTGCTGAGATGATTTCTCCTTCAGTTACATAATCTCTCGCTGCCTGTAAAACTATTGGGACAAGATTTTTGGTTCCTCTTGCGGCTTCTTTTAGCTTATTTAAATCCTTCTTGACTAAGTCATTATTTCTCTCACTTTTAAGTCTCGCTAATCTTCTAATCTGCTCTTTTTCCACTTCTGGGTCAATTTTTAATAACTCTATTTCTAACTCTTCCTGCTCTTTAAATCTGTTTACTCCTACTATAATTTTCTTTTCTTTCTCAATTTTCTTCTGATATTCATATGCTGCATCTGCTATCTCTCTCTGGAAAAATCCAGCATCTATTGCTGGAATTACTCCACCAAATTTCTCTATTTCCTCAAAGTATCTAAATGCTTCCTCCTCCATCTCATCTGTTAATTTCTCTATAAAGTAAGATCCAGCTAATGGGTCAATTGTATTAATTACACCAGTTTCGTAAGCAATGATTTGCTGAGTTCTAAGTGCTATTTTTGCAGCTTTTTCTGAAGGAAGGGCTAAAACTTCATCCATTGAATTTGTATGAAGTGATTGAGTTCCACCTAAAACTGCTGCTAATGCTTCATATGCTGTTCTTACAATATTGTTTTCAGGCTGTTGTGCTGTTAGGGAACATCCGGCAGTTTGAGTATGAAATCTCATTCTCAATGACTCAGGTTTTTTTGCACCATATTTTTCTTTCATTACTTTAGCCCATATTCTTCTTGCTGCTCTGAACTTTGCAATTTCTTCAAAGAAATCAAGGTGAGAGTTAAAGAAGAAAGAAAGTCTTGGAGCAAAATCATCAACATCAAGCCCAACTTCGATTCCTGCCTTAACATAAGCCATTCCATTAGCAAGTGTAAAAGCTAATTCCTGAACAGCAGTAGAACCAGCTTCTCTAATATGATATCCACTTATACTAATAGTGTTCCACTTTGGTACCTCTTCTGAGCAGAACTTAAAGATATCAGTGATTATTCTCATCGATGGTTTTGGTGGAAAAATCCAGGATTTCTGAGCAATATATTCTTTTAATATATCATTTTGGATAGTGCCACCTAACTGCTTAAAGCTATGACCTTGCTTTTCACCTAAAACTAAATAATAAGAGAGAAGAATTATTGCAGGAGCATTAATTGTCATAGATGTAGTTATTTTATCCAGTGGTATTCCATTAAATAGTATCTCCATATCTTCAAGTGAATCAATTGCCACTCCGCATTTTCCAACCTCTCCTAATGCTCTTGGACTATCCGAGTCATAACCCATTATAGTTGACATATCAAAGGCTACTGAAAGTCCGGTTTGTCCTCTTTCAAGTAAAAATTTATATCTTTCATTAGTCTGTTTAGCAGTACCAAATCCAGAGAACAGTCGCATTGTCCAAATTCTTCCTCTATACATAGAGTTATAAACTCCTCGAGTAAATGGATATTTACCTGGATAACCTAAATCTCTCTTATAATCTAACTCTGTTATATCATCTGGAGTGTATAAAGGCTTTATTTCTTTTCCTGAAATAGTTGTAAATTCTGTATCTCTTTCTTTATTTTTTAAATATTTATTTTCCCATTTACTCTTAATACTTTTTTTAATTTTTTCTTCCATATGTTTATTCACCACCAATTTAATTGAGAATTTTTTTATCTTATTTTCTTCATTAATATATAAACAGCATGTTGAGGGTCTATTTCTCTTTCTGAAACCTTCTTTATGATTTCTTTAAAATTCTTAATCTCTTTTATTTCTTTCCAAGTTTTACTCTTTATCTGCTCTGATAAGGTTTCTAGAACCTCTATCTCTGCTTGTTTTAATCTTTTTGATTTTAATCTATTGTTTTTGTTTAGAAATTTCCAATGTTCCTTAATTTTATTTAAAAGTATATTAAAACCTTCTCCAGTTAGTGATTGGGTCTTAACTACTGGGGGTTCCCAATCTTTTTCACTGGTATTTAATTTAAGCATTGATTTGATTTCATTTTCTACTATATTTATTCCAGGTAAATCTGATTTATTTAGTACATATATATCTGGAATTTCCATTACTCCTGCTTTTATTGTTTGGATAGCATCACCCATTAGCGGTGTTAGTATTAACAATACTGTGTCAACCACATTAGCAATTGCTATATCAACCTGTCCTACTCCTACAGATTCTACCAAAATAACATCTTTACCCATAGCATCAAGCACCCTGGCTGATTTTTGAGTCGAAAGTGCTATTCCACCAAGATGACCTCTACTTCCCATACTTCTAATAAAAACTTCTGGGTCAGTACTATGTTCTTGCATTCTTATTCTATCTCCCAAAACAGCACCACCTGTAAAAGGACTGGTTGCATCTACTGCAATAATACCAACACTAAGATTTTCGTCTCTAAATTTCTTTATAAGATAGTTTATTAAGCTGCTCTTACCAACACCAGGCGCTCCTGTTACTCCAATAACATGTGATCTACCAGTATGTTGATAAATAATCTGCATTGCTTTTACAGCTTCATCTGGTTTATCCTCGATCATTGATATTAGCTTAGCAGCAGCTAACTTATCTCCTGTAAGTAATTTTTTTATTAAAATGTCTATTTTATCTCTATCTTCTATTTCCATTATTCAATTCTTTGAAAACTTAATATTATTTTTAAAAGCTTAATATTATTTTGTCATTGCGAGGGACAAGCTTCCTCGTTGCACTCGGAACAGGCTGCGCAATCTCTAATCAGTATTTTGAAAGTTTAAATCCTATTAGATTCTTTAATATATTTAATGAGATTCTTCGCAGCCAAATGGCTGCTCAGAATGACAAGAAAAGGTTTGTAATTCTTTAATATTCAATTCCTTTTCTGGTATCAACTCCTTCTGTAAACCAATGTTTTATTTCTTTGACTTCTGATACCAAATCAGCTTTTTCTATTATCTCCTCCGGTACATATCTACCTGTTAGAACAAGTTCCACTTTTGGTGGCTTATCTTCAATTAGTTGTAATACATCCTCCACTGAAATTAGGTTAAAATCCATAGCTACATTTATCTCATCAAGTATAACTAAATCATATAATTGACTGAGCATCGCTCTTCTTGCTCTTTTAAGTCCTTTTTGTGCAAGTTCTATATCTTCTTTAGATGGATTATTTTTATTTACAAATGTTGTTAAGCCAAACTGTTCAATCTTTATCTGAGGAAGGTATTTATTTAAAGCTTTAATTTCACCATAGTCTTTACTTCCTTTCATGAACTGAACAATAATTACTTTCAAATCATGACCAATTGCTCTTAATGCTAGTCCCAGTGCAGCTGTTGTCTTACCCTTACCATTTCCTGTATATACTTGTATTAAGCCCTCTTTTAATTTATCTTTCTTCATATTTAAAATAATGTTTATTCACCCTTTTAAAAATTAGGTGATAAGAGTTGCGCTCCTTTCTTTATCCTTTAATATTCATAAAAGCCTTTACCAGTTTTTCGACCAAGTCTACCAGAACTTACCATATTTTTTAACAATGGACATGGACGATATTTTGAATCTTTAAAACCTTCATATAATGTTTCCATAACATGTAAACAAGTATCGAGTCCAATCAAGTCTGCAAGTTCTAATGGACCCATTGGATGATTCATTCCTAATTTCATTACTGTATCTATATCCTCAGCTGATGAAATACCCTCCATAAAAACATATACCGCTTCGTTTATCATTGGCATTAATAAACGATTAGAAACGAACCCAGGAAAATCCTTAACTTTAACTGGAGTCTTTCCCAATTTAATAGCAAGTTCTTCAGTTTTATTAAATGTTTCCTTGGAAGTCTCCAGTCCGTAGATTATTTCTATTAATTTCATAAGTGGAACTGGATTAAAAAAATGCATTCCAATAACCTTTTCTGGTCTTTTAGTTGCAGATGCAATATCAGTTATCGATAATGATGAAGTGTTTGTGGATAAAATGGTTTCTTGGGGACAAATTTCGTCTAATTTTGAAAATATTTTCTTTTTCAAATCAATATTCTCAGGAGCTGCTTCAATAACAAAATCTACATCACTTGCATCAGACAAATTTAAGGTGGTCATAATTTTGCTAAGTGCTTTATTTTTCTCTTCTTCAGTTAATTTGCCTTTTACAACTCCTTTAGATAAGAAAGCATCTATTTTTTTAAATGCCCCTTTTGTGAATTTCTCATCAATATCATATATTAAAACACCAAGATCAGATTGTGCACAGACTTGTGCTATCCCTGAACCCATCTGGCCAGCACCAATTACCATTATCTTCTTTATCATTGTTACACCTCTTTTTTAAAAATTTATCAGGATAAAATGCATAATATTGAGATTTCTCCGGGACTTTGTCCCTCGCAATGACATATTAAAAATTGTTTACAATGATGGTATTCGCTGAATATTTACAATTTATTATTCATACTTCAACTAACATAGCATCTGATTGAGCAGTTCCCGCACAAATTGCTGCAATACCTCTTTTTAATCCTCTTCTTCTCAATTCGTAAATTAAAGTCATCAATATTCTGCCTCCGCTGGCACCAATTGGATGACCAATAGCAACTGCTCCTCCATTAACATTTAAAATATCTGGATTTATCCCTAAAATCTTTATACAAACCAACGATACTGCAGCAAATGCCTCATTAATCTCTATAAGATCAATATCTTTTAAATCTAAGTCATTTTTAGCTAACAATTTTTTTATTGCAAGTGCTGGTGTTATGGCGAAATATTTTGGATCTGTCGCTACTTGAGTATAATCTATAATTTTTGCTATAGGTTTGATACCTAATTCCTTTACTTTTTTACTTGAACTAACTATCATTGCTACTGCACCATCATTTATTCCAGGAGCATTACCTGCTGTTATAGTTCCATCTTTACCAAATACTGGTTTTAACTTTGTTAATTTTTCTATGGTAGTATCCCTTCGTGGATGTTCATCAAAATCAAAAATTACCGAAGGACCCCTTCTTTGTGGAATCTCAATTGGTAATATTTCATCTTTTAATCTACCAGCATCTTGAGCTTCTGCCCATAACATATGACTTCTAAATGCCCACTTATCTTGCTCTTCTCTATTTATATCATATTCTTTCGCAACATTGTCTGTATGAGTACCCATATGAACATCCCCAAATGGACACCAAAGACCATCCTTAACTACTGCATCTACAAGTTTTCCATCCCAGAGCTTGTAACCCCACCTAGCATCTGGTGCTAAATAGGGAACCTGACTCATATTTTCCATTCCTCCTGAAATAATAAATTCAGCATCCTCAGCTTTAATTATCTGTGAGGCTAAAGAAACAGCCTTCAAGCTTGATGAGCAAACTTTATTAATAGTTAAGCAAGGTGTTTGGGAAGGAAGTCCCGCTTTTAGTGCAGCCTGGCGTGCCGGGATTTGACCTGTTCCTGCAGGTATAACCATACCCATAATTACTTCATCAATCTGTTCTCCTTCAATGTTGTTTCTACTGATAAGTTCTTTAATCACCCTAGAACCCAAATCCACAGCAGATATATCCTTTAGTTTTCCTCCAAATCTTCCAAAGGGAGTTCTTATCCCATCCAATATAACTATTTCTTCCAAATTTCCTCCTTTTATACTTGAATTGTAAAATTCATTTTTAAATTTTTATAATTTATTTTAAAGATTTTTACAGGATATTTAATATTGATTTTTTTAGCAGCCTAATTGACGTGCAATTACAATTCTTTGAACTTCAGATGTTCCTTCACCGATGGTGTTTACTTTTACATCTCGATAATATCTGGATACATCAAAATCATCCATAAAACCATATCCACCATGGATTTGAACAGCTTCATTAGCACATTGCACTGATATTTCGGAAGCATAGAGTTTAGCCATTGCTGCCTCTTTTGCATAAGGCTTTTTATTATCTCTAAGCCATGCTGCTTTATAATACATAAGCCTTGCGAGTTCTATTTTAGTTGCCATGTCTGCTAATTTAAAGCTGATAGCTTGGAATTTAGATATCGGTCTACCAAATTGAACTCTCTCCTTAGCATATTTTAATGATGCATCCAAGCAAGCCTGAGCTACTCCAACTGATAATGCAGCCATTGAAATCCTTGCTGCATCTAAAACCTGCAGAAACTGCTTAAATCCAGCTCCTTGTTCACCTAAGAGATTTTCTTTGGGAATTTTGCAATCTGAAAATATTAACTCTCTTGTATCTGCTGCTCTCCATCCCATTTTGTCATACTTTGGACCCTGACTATATCCTTTAGTTCCCCTGGGAACTATAAAGTTACTTATCTCAGGCTTACCATCTTCTCTTCTTCCAGTAATTGCAGTTATAATTACAAGGCCGCTTATATCTGTTCCAGCATTTGTTATGAAACATTTTGCACCATTTATTACCCACTGATCATCTTTTAATTCTACAGTAGTTTGAGTCGCACCCGCATCTGATCCTGCTGATGGCTCAGTTAATCCAAATGCTCCCAACATTTCTCCTTGAGCAAGTGGTATAAGCCACTTCTGTTTTTGCTCGTCAGATCCAAAATAGAGCAATGCATTACAGGGTAGTGAAATGTGCGCAGACATAGTGATTCCGACAGAAGCATCTGCTCTTGATATCTCCTCTATAGCAATAGCATATGTTAGATAATCAGCTTCCGCTCCTCCATATTGTTTTGGAATGGGTAATCCCATAAGTCCAAGATCTCCCATCTTTTTTATTATGTCATATGGAAATTCTCCAGTTCTATCCATCTCTTGAGCTCTTGGAGCTATTTCATTTTCAGCGAATTCTCTACACATTTTTTGCATAGCTTTTTGTTCAGGTGACAAATTAAAATCCATTCCACCTCCATTTTTATTAAATTTATTCATAATATTTATATGATTGAAAATTATATCATATAGGTTTTCTTAAATTTATTATTCTGATATTTAAAATTTTAAACTAAAAATCAATAAATGATAACCTTTTAGATATAACGATATATTTATTTTGATTAAAAAATAAAGTTGCTATATCATTAATATGCTATTTTAAATAAAAACTTTTAATATAATTTATTTAAATAATTTGATTTTTTAAGTTTTACAGGTGATGAGAAATGAATACAGGTAAGGTTGCTTTTTTAATCATTGATATGTTAAATGATTTTGTATTGGAAGGAGCAGTTTTAGAGGTTCCAGCTACAAGGAAGATTATCCCTACTTTAAAAAAGAGAATTGAAAAAGCAAGAAAAAAGAAAATTCCAATTATATATATTTGTGATAGTCATGCAGAGGATGATAAAGAATTTGAGATATGGCCTCCACATGCAATAAAAGGAACTAAAGGTGCTCAGGTTGTTGAGGAACTTTCTCCAAAAGAAGGAGATTATTTAATTGAAAAAACTACCTATTCAGGTTTTTATAATACTGGATTAGAAGCTCTTTTAAAAAAATTAGGCATAAAAGAGCTTATAGTTACTGGCACAGTGACCAATATATGTGTTATGTATACAGTTTCTGATGCTATTTTTAGAGGATATAAAGTTAAAGTTTTAAAAGATTGTGTTGCTGCAGTAAATGAAGAGGATCATCAATTTGCATTAAGACAGATGAAAAATATATTAAGAGCAGAGATTATTTAATATAAAAAGAAATAGAAAAGGAGACCAATGAGATTTCATATTGCAGATGAAAAAGATATATTGGATGGAAGTTTAACAGATATTTATTTTAAGAGAACAAAAGATATATTAAGAGCTAAAAAACTTGATAAGCATGTTATAGCAGAAATAAAAGCTAAAAGCCTTCCAAAAGGATATGAGTGGGCAATTTTAGCTGGGATTGAGGAATGTGCTCAACTTTTAAAAGAAGTAGATGTAAAGGTAGAAGCAATGGCTGAGGGTACAATGTTTAAACCCTGGCAACCAGTAATGAATATTGAAGGAATGTATAGCAAATTTGGAGTATATGAAACATCAATTTTAGGATTTTTATGTCAGGCATCAGGAATAGCAACAAAAGCTGCAAGGTGCAAAAGGATTGCTGGAGACAGAATTATTCTAAGTTTTGGTGCAAGAAGGATGCATCCAATTATTGCTCCAATGATTGAGAGAAATGCTTATATAGGAGGCTGTGATGGAGTTTCTGTTATAAAAAGCGCTGAATTAATTGAGGAGAAACCTAAAGGAACAATTCCTCATGCTCTTATACTTTTATTTGGTGACACCATAGAAGCAACAAAAGCTTTTGATGATGTTATTGATAAAAATGTTATGAGAGTTGCACTAATTGATACATTCCTGGATGAAAAATTTGAGGCAATAAGAGTTGCGGAAGCAATGGGAGATAAACTATTTGGAATGAGATTAGACACTCCATCAACTCGCAGAGGCGATTTTAAAGGTCTTATAAAAGAGACAAGATGGGAACTTGATATCAGAGGATATAAAAATATAAAGTTACTGGTAAGTGGTGGAATAGATGAGGAAAATATAAGAAAATTAAAAGATGTTGTAGACGGATTTGGAGTAGGAACTTCAATAAGTAATGCACCAGTAATAGATTTTGCTTTAGATATTGTAGAAATAGATGGAAAACCTTTTGCAAAAAGAGGAGTTTCATCTGGTGCTAAAAATGTTTTCAGGTGCAAATCCTGTAATAAAGATATTATCCTCCCAAAAAAAGAAACCGGAAGAAGAATCAAGAGAAGATGCGATTGTAGTGGGGAATTGGAAAATCTGTTATTTCCATTAACAGAATCTAAAAAAATTATAAGAGAGCTACCACGCCAACAGGATATTAGAAACTATGTCCTAAATCAACTAAGCAGAGTAGAATTATAGATAATTAATAAAAGAATTCATTAACCATTCATTTTTAAAAATATATATTTAAAAAGAGGGAGGTTATTAAAATGAATGAAAATAAAGATAAACCTAAACGTAAATCTAAAACTGCATTTATAGTAGCGATATCTATCTTTGTAATTATAGTAATTATACTTGCTCTCTTTCTACTAATATTTACAACTCCCCTAAAAGATATACTGTTTTATAAACCTGTAGCAGAAAAACTGACTGAAGAAGTAACAACAACAGAAGAAACTCCAGAAGATACAACTGAAGAACTAACAGAGGAAACTGGAACAACTGAAGAGGTAACTGAAGAAACAACCCAGGAAACCACAGAAGAAACAACTGGAGCATTGTCAACCCCAACAATTGATTTAGAAATATATATAGGTCCTGAATATTCATCTGCTGATAATGTATGTTTTTATAGAGTAAAAGCAAATGTTACAGGTAATCCTACTCCAACAATAGAATTTAATAAAGATGATAGCTTGGGAGCATGGGGACCTAATAAAGCACAGGTAAATCTTAACAGCCCATCAGATACTTTTGTATTAGAAGCTACTGCAACAAACTCAGAAGGTACAGCTACAGACTCAATAACACTATCATGGGGTTGTGAAGTAGAAAATCAAGATCCAGTAATCTCTGAAATAACTATAATGGGAACGAAATATATTAATAGAACATATGGAGTGGGTGTGAGTGCATCAGATCCAGATGGAGATAGTTTAACATATAACTGGTCTGTTACTGGTGGTACAATTGATAATATTCATGCTCAAAATATAAATTGGACTACCCCTTCAACATATGGAAATTATACTATTTCAGTTACTGTATCAGATGGAAAAGGGGGAGAGGATAGCAAATCTGCAGATGTAGATGTACATTTTCTTTATGATTTATTAGAAAAAGCACCTGGTGCTTATTGGGTGAGTGGTGCTGGAGGTCCTTTATGGGATGTAGGTTTAAGCGATAATCGAGGATTTGCCTGCTATAGAACTAATATAAAATTAGAAGATGGCAATACATATTCTAAAGTTCTTGAAACACATCCTCAGTGGGTTAACGATGGTTGGATATCGGGAGCATATCCCAATCTTTCTAATACAATTACGATACCAGATGGGGCGAAATTTACAGCTAAAGTAGGTTTTATAAAAGGTGCAACAGCAACAGATGGTGTATATTTTCGTGTGAGATTTTATGATGGCTCAACATGGTATTACATTACAAGCTATTCTGGTACTCATGCTACAAATGACGTAGGATTAAATAATTTTAATATTGATCTTAGCTCAATTGTTGGAAAAACTGGACAGATTTTCCTTCAAGTAGCAGCAGCCGGTACTTCTACACAGGACTGGGCAGTTTGGGTAAACCCACAAATAACAAACTAAAAAGCTATAAAATGTAAATCAAAAAATAAAATGGTAAAAGAGGTGGAATTAATCCACCTCTTTTTATTTAATTGAACAGTGAAAAATGAATTAAAATAGAAAGAATGATAAACAACCTTATTAATTAGCATTTAACAGCTTGACATTTATACATTTTTACTTTAATATTATATTTGGTGATGTAAAATGAAGAAAATGACAATATATTTATCTGATAATTTACATAAAAAGATAAAAATAATATCAACTCTTGAAAATAAAAGCATGAAGGATTTGATAATTAAAGCAGTTAAAAAAGAAATAGATAAATGGGAAAAAACTAAAAGTGAAACCATATTTACTGTATTTCAAAAATAATTAAAAAATATTAGAATATTATATGAGGAGGAAGAATGAATAATAAAAAGAAAATTTATAATGTAAAAAAATTTAGAGGTAAATGGATTGCATGGTATGAAGGCAAGATAATAGCCTCTGGTAAAACAATAGACGAAGTGGAGAAGAAGGTTAGAAATAAAAAAGGGAAAGTAACGTATGAAATAATACCAAAAAGAGGTTATGAAAATCTTATTGTATAGAATAAAAATAATTTTAATAACTAAATTGTAGATTATTATAAGGGGTAAATAAAACCCCTTATTTTATTTAATATTAAGGAAGGAGAATGTATGGTTAAATATAGATTTCCTTATAAATTAAGAGATGGAAAAACATTTCCTATGATACCAGTTTCTGTAGGTTATGGTAGAAAAAGATGGGATATATATGCCCTATTAGATAGTGGAGCAAGTATATCTCTATTTACAAGAGAGTTGGGAGAAAAAATAGGTTTAGATATTGAAAAAGGAATTAAAGATGATCTTGGTGGTATAGGAAATGGTATGGTTGTATATAAACACAAAATAAATCTGAAAGTAAGAGATGAAATATTTAAAATAGAAGCAGCTTTTTCTAAAGAAAGATTCTTTGATATTAACATAATAGGTAGAAAAGATGTTTTTAATAAAATGAATATTACATTTATTTGTGACAAAGAAATAATACTAGATATTATTTAATTTGGAATTTGTCAAATAAATGATAAGAAAATAACTTCTTTAAATGAATAAAATTCAATAAAATAGCCCCAAAATCATTTTAATACCTTAATTTAACATAAGTAAATTAATGGGATATAAAAGAATATGTGGAACAGCTGAATGGTGATTTAGAAAGATGAAAAAGAATTAAAAAAAATTGTTTTTTATATTTTAAAATAATAATTAGTTCAGGTAATTTGAATTTGTAAGTAATTTTATATTATAAATTGTTAGAAATTTGTTGACATATATATTATTACATAATATAATAACTAATAATAAGTCATAATTACTTATATTAATACATTTTAAAATTAAAATTACTTGTATTATTGCATTTCATTATATAAAGAACAAGAATAAAATATGAAAAAAATTGTAATAGTTGATAGCGATTTTAATATTCAGAATCTGGCAAGGAAACTATCAAATAAAGATTTTGACATATTTCCAATAGCAAATATTAAAGCAACCAAACCTTTGGTAAAGAAATATAATCCTGATTATGTCTTGTTAAATGAGGAATTAGAAGGTTCATATAAATTGACTAAATGGATTAGAAGAAAATCTAAAGCAAATTTGTTTATCTTATCTAAAAATCCTGATCATAGTGAATATAAAAAATGGAAATGTCATGGTATCTTAAATCATCCTTTAACAGAAGAATCCTTAAAAAATCTTTTATTTAGTGAATCACCTTTTTTAAAAGACGATTATAAGGAACAGTTAGAAGACAGACATTCTATTGAAGAAATAAAACTAAAAAAGCCTGTTATTTCACAATATGATTATAATAGTAAATTTTGGGGTCAAGAGAAAAGAAGTCATATTGATAAAAAATTTTTAAAAAGAGAGTTTAATTTTAAAGACAGATTTTCTAATAGAGATTTAAAAAAGGATTTATTTAATATGGGTAAGAAAAATCTAAATTATAAAGAAACTGGATATAAGATTTTGGTTCAAAATGTAATTTCCATTTACTCAGCACAGGGAGGAGTGGGAAGAACCTCAACAGCTATTCACTTAGCTAAACTTTTAAATAAATTAGGGGTTCTATTGATTGATTTAAACTTTGCAGAAGGTCCAAGTGATATTTCTCTATATTTACAACTTCCTAAGCTGCCTCACCTGAGCAAATTCATATCAAATCAGGATTC
The DNA here is from genome assembly GCA_049647085.1 of Candidatus Humimicrobiia bacterium. GTDB lineage: Bacteria > Actinomycetota > Humimicrobiia > JAHJRV01 > JAHJRV01 > JAHJRV01. The sequence continues at coordinate 68,881 of JBARXA010000013.1, forward strand.
TCCCAGAAAAGCATTTAATGATACTATTATCAGTGTAAAAAAGCATAATTTTGATGTTATACAAACTCCTCCAACATTAAGACAAAGCGATCAATTTGATGCAACGACTCTTATGAACCTGATTGAGATAGCAAAGCGTAGATATGGAATAATAATTGCTGATCTACCTGATAATTATGATGATATAACATTGGAGATGTTAAATTTATCGAGTTCTGTTATTTTAATGGTTACACTTGAACTTGGAGCAGCAGCAAGACTGAAAGAGATTTATCATTTATTGGATCCCAAGCAGAAGATATTTTTATTGATAAATAAATATTCTAAAAAAAGTTCAGTAACATCAAGAGATATATCTGAATATTTAGATCTTCCCATAGCTGGAGTAATTGAAGATGATCCTGGATTATTAAGAAGAATGGAAAAAGGGAATTTATCATTTGATGACAATACAATTTTTGGGAGTGCTTTAAAGGAGATCGCAGAAAAAATATTGGATTACAATTTGGGTCAAACATAAAAGGAGATTAAAAATGAGAAATAAGAAATTTAAAGATAAAACTAATGAATTAAATGAGGAAGTATTAAGAGAAATTGAAGATGATTTTGAAGCAAGAACAGAGGGATTAGAAAAACCAGCAATTCTTTATACTATAGAAGAAGCGAGTGGGATTTTAGGAATAAGTGAGAAAGAAATAATGAGACTTATTCACTTAAAAAGATTGCCATCAATTAGGGTAGGAAAATTCATAAGATTAAAAAAAGAAGACATTGACGGATTCTTTGAAAGAATTGGTTCAGAGAAGGATGTTTTAGGAGCTCCAATTCTTTATACAGCAGAACAGGTTGCGAAAATACTTCAACTTACAGTTGATAATGTCTGGAAACTGTTAAAATCAGGCAAATTAAAAGGATTCCAACTAAGAAATGGAATTAGAAGTCCATGGAGAATTCCTTCAGATAGTTTAGATGATTATATTCAAAGAAGAATGGACAAGAAAAAAGAGGAAATAGAAGGGAAAAAATTTTAAAAATATATTAAAAATAGGGAGAGAAACAAGAGAGTTTAATAATGATATTTATTATGAAAGAATAAATTAGAGAATGAGAATTATTAATGTGTCTCATAGTTTTTTATTTCTTTTTTTTTATTTATTCTTTAGAATCTTTCTTTATTAGTTATATATTTACATTGTTGCTCCATTTGAGTTTAAAAGGAACTTCTTAAAGGAAATGAAGATATCTAAAGAAGTGGTGTAATAAGGATGAAAACTAAAATATGTAGTGAATATGAAATAGAAAAACTATTATTAAAGTCTAACAAATATACTTAATGTATAGAAGAGTGTTTCAAAAAAATACAATTAAAATTAGTATAGAAAGAAAATGAAATCTAGAATTAAAATATCTATCATTATAAATTGTATATATTGAATATAAATAGTTTCAAGGAATTGATTAGAATGATAACAAAAATATGTACAAAGTGTAAGAAAGAAAAACCTTTAAGTGAATTTAACAATCAAGAAGGTGGTAAATATGGTGTTAGAGGTCAATGTAAAAAGTGTTTTCATAAATATGTTAAATCTTATAGTGATAGAAACAAAAAAAGAAATAGGAAAAAAGTTAAGGCATATGGTCAAAAAGTAGTAACAAAAATATGCCCAAAATGTAAAATTGAGAAACCTCTAAGTGAGTTTTATGAAGATAATGGTAGAAAACTTGGTGTTAGATGTTATTGTAAATTATGTATTATTGAAATTAGAAAAATTAAGTATCAAAAAAATCCAGAAAGATATAAAGAATATGTTAGAAATTATAATCTGAAAAATAGAAAGAAACTAAAAGAAAAAAGAAATAAATTACGTAATAGGAAAAGGAAGTATATACATGATTATAAATCTCAAAAAGTATGTGAAATTTGTGGAGAAGATGATCCAATAGTATTAGCATTTCATCATATTAATCCTAATGATAAAAAATATGTTATGGACGATTTAGTAAGAGAAAGAACTTGCTCTGAAACATTTTTAAAGAGATTTGATGAAGAAGTAAGAAAATGTAAAATCTTATGTGCTAATTGTCATTTACGAATACATTATAAAGAAAGAAATAATAATATATAGAAGATTGTTATGTTTATTTAGCAATTGGTCAATTCAGAGAACAGAGAAGGAAAATATACTATCTCATTAGGTAATATTTATCTTTAATAGATATTAATAAGGTAATAGATACAAAAGGTAAAAAGTAAAAGACAAAATAAATAATAACTACAAAAAATTAATAAACATAAATGATAAAAACTATTATGGTAGCTTACACCATACTTTTATATCAAATTAAATGCTTCTTAAAATAATTAAAGTTGATAATGAATCCATTAATTTTAAATTAGTCAATTGGGAAGTAGAGCCAAGACCAAAGTATGCTGGATTTGATGGGGAAGGTGTAGTAAGAAGGATAAAGCCTGATTTAATAATAGAGTTTTCAATATATTCTAAAATGGTTGGTTCATAGACTAACTTTCATTTCATAATAGAGAACAATTTGGGAACTAAAATGGGTACTTCTTTTAAAAATAAGATTAAAAGATACAAGCAGTTTTTTGAATCAGGAGTATACATGAGATATTTTCCAAGACATGTAAAGCCAGGGGTTTTATTTGTTGTAAAAGGAATTGATGAAACAAGATCATATTACATCGTAGATGTTATTAAAGAAGTCTTGGAAGAAGATTTGGATTTATATGATTTCTATGTTACAAATTTTAATTATTTTAAGGCTAATATTTTTAAAATACAACAACATATTTGAAATAAATAAACTATCTCTAAACCTTAATGATTTTGTTTCAAAGACATCTACATTTTTAAAATCAAATTTAGCTTTTAAGGATATATTTTAAAAAAAGTTAGTGAATTTGGATATGTTATAGATTTTATTTATTATTATTTAAAAACATTCAATTTTGCAGAAGAATTTACAAAAGAGTGGACAGAGGACAAGAAAAAATGGAATTTAAAGAATTAATGGTAAAAATTATAGAAAAGAAACTTAAAAATAATGTTATATAATTAATATAATAAAGAAGTAAATATTTAAAAATTATTGATGTGTAAACTAATTAAAATTTTCTATTATTCTAACTATTTAAATAATTTATAAGAAACTTTAAGATAGCTAATAATGAATGAAAAAAAAATCCATAACAATTCAGAAGAAAAAATAAAAAAACTTCTCACGGAAATCAAAAAACTCAGGGAAGAAAACGAAGAGCTTAAATCAAGAAGAAAAAAGTATGGCATTGTCTGGGAAGAAGAAAAAGAACCTGAAAAAGTTGTTTTAGAATGTAAAGAGAAAATTCCTATTCTTAAAGATATTAAAGATAAGGAAATTCTTACAGATGAAAATAAACCATTCAATATTTTAATTGAAGGAGATAATTACCATGCTTTACAAGTTCTTAATTACACGCACAAAGGAAAAATTGATGTAATCTATATTGATCCACCGTATAATACTGGAAAGGCTAATGAATGGAAATATAATGATAGATATGTGGATGAGAACGATACTTATAGACACAGTAAGTGGTTAAATTTTATGGATAAAAGATTGCAGTTAGCAAAAGACTTACTTAATGAAGATATAGGAATAATTTTTATTTCAATTAATGATATTGAATTATCCCAATTGAAACTTTTATGTAATAAGTTTTTTGGGGAGAATAACGTAGAGATAATGATATGGTATAAAATACCTGAAGAAGGTGCAGCAGGGCAAGGAAAAATGAAAATAACTCACAGGTTCAGATTGGATCATGAATATATTTTAGTTTGTTATAAAAATAAAAATAAACTAAAATTTAATAAACCACTAAGAATAAAAAAAGTAAAGAATAATTATGGGAACTTAGACAATGACCCAAGAGGGGATTGGGTGAGTTGTGAAATATGTAAATCAGAGACTAAATCAAATCCTCTCGGCAAGAATTACTATAGTATTAAAACCTCTAAAGGAAGAATAATAAAAAGACAATGGCACATGTCTTATGAAGAATTTTTAGAATTAGATAAAGATAAAAGAATATACTGGGGAAGTGGAAAGATTATTCCTAGATTAAAAAAATTTATAAATGAACCAAGACCAATAACACCTTCCTCAATTATTATGGGTATTTCTCAAACAGAAGCAAATAATGAATTAAAAGAGTTGTTTGGAAAGAAAGTATTTGACAATCCTAAACCGCTAAATCTAATAAAGTGGATATTAGAAATGTCTTCGAAAAAAGATTCCATTATACTTGATTATTTTGCTGGGTCTGGAACAACAGGACATGCTGTTATAGATTTAAATAAAGAAGATAGTGGGCAAAGAAAATTTATTTTGTGTACAAATGATGAAAATGGTATTTGTACAGAAGTATGCTATCCTAGATTAAGTAAAGTAATAAAAGGTTATAATGGAAATAAAGGAATAAAATCAAATCTCAAATACTTTAAAACAAATTTCGTTGATGCTGGAAATATCTATAAAATATCTGACGAGAAGAAAATTGAATTAACTTACAAAGCAGGAGAAATGATTGCTATTAGAGAGGACGCTTTTGAAGAGGTTGAAAAAAATGAATGGTGGCAGATTTTCAAAAATAAAAATAAAACTGTATCAGTATATTTTAGGGAAGATCAAAGCAAGTTAGAGAAATTATTTGAAAAAAATAAAAATACCAGAGCAATTGTTTATTTATTCAGTTGGGGAAAGAATGAATTAAAAGCTCAAGAATACGGTTATGACAATATTGAAATTAAAGACATACCTCAACCAATAATAGAGGTTTATAAGGAGATAAATAGCTTATAAAAATGAATATAATACTAAAACCATTTCAGGAAAGAGCATTAGCAAAGTTAAGAAAGCAGTTTTTAGAACTTTGGAAAACAAGAAACAGAAAATTAAATCTTATTTTCAAATCTCCAACAGGGAGCGGTAAAACAGTTATGATGGCACAATTTCTAAAAGATCTAACGGGAGACCCGCAGTTTGATGCTGACAAAGCTTTCCTATGGGTTAGTTTTAGCGGAGATTCTTATGTACAGAGTAAAAAGAAACTTTACGATTATTATGATGGTGCAGGAGAAATAAGTCTTTTAGACCTAAGTGATTTAAACAGGAAGAAATTAGAAAAGAACAATGTCTTTTTTATTAACTGGCAAAAAGTTAAAGCTTCAACTAAAGAAGGACGAAAACTAAGAAGAGAAACAGAAAAAACGGAATTTGATAAAGGAATTTTTGACGAATTTATTATAAGAACTCAAAAAGAAGGCAGAGATTTAGTTTTAATTGTGGATGAATCCCACACACAAACAGACACGGAATTAGCTTCTGAAGTTATTGAATTAATTGATCCGAGAATCATTATTAAAGTTACAGCAACACCAAAAGACGACCCATCCTATTCTGATGTTGAGCATCATAGAGCTGGTTCTGTTGAGGTTGAAAGAGAAGAAGTAGTTGAAGCTGAATTAATTAAAGAAAAAATTATCACTCAAACAAAAGAAGACCTGGATAAATTTTCTAAAAAAGAAATAGACCAAGACATTCTATTACTAAAATTAGCCTATAACAAAAGATTAGAATTAAAGAAACACTATGAAAAACTAGATATTGAATATATCAATCCTTTAGTACTTATACAACTACCTAATGATGATATAGCAAGAAAAGAAACATTAGATAAATCAAAAGAAGAAATCGTAAAAGAATTTTTAAGAAATAAAGGAATAAAAGATCACGAAATTGCCGTATGGCTTTCTGAGAAAAAAGAAAATCTAGAAGAAGTTGAAAAAAACAATTCAGATGTTGATTTTTTAATTTTCAAACAAGCCGCAGCAACAGGATGGGATTGTCCAAGAGCGAGTGTTTTAGTAATGTTTAGAGAGATTAAAAACCCCACATTTCACACTCAGACAGTTGGAAGAATCTTAAGAATGCCTGAAGCTAAGTACTATGAGATACCAGACCTTAACATTGGTTATCTTTATACTAATTATGAGAGAAACCAGATACTATTACCAGATAGCAAACAAGGAAAAAATAAACCCTTTATTTTCCAAAGTAAGAGGAAAGATGATGTTGAGCAAATTATCTTGAAATCTACTCATTTAAGCAGAGCTGATTATAATGATTTGGGGATATTCCAATTTACTTTTGAGAAAGTAGCAGATGAATTTTTTGGAACAAAAGAAGGACCTGTTTGGGATAATATTCCTAAAATAAAGGATAAAGGAATAGAAACAGAAAAACCAATTATTCCCAACAAACTTATAGTTGATGCTGAAATTGAGAATTACGATGATTTTATTGAAGAAATAAAAAATAAAGGTGAAGATATTGAAAAAGATATTTCTAGAAATGATCTTGAGAGAACATATAATTTATTATGCTTTAATATTGTTGATCATCAAGAAGAAGAAAATAAAAAATTCGCTCCAGAAAGGTCTTGGAGTAGCTTAAAGAAAGCACTTAATGTTTGGTTTCAAAAAAGAATTACACCAGAAAGGTATGATTATTACAGGATCATTGTTAAAGATTTATTAAAAGAAGATAGCGTATTAAGGATTGTTATTTCTAAAGCTTTAGAGGAACACAAACCAATTAGACAGAAGGAAGTAAAAGAAAAGGAACTTAGAAAAGAAAAATCAATAACTTTGGAAATTCCAAGAGAGCAGTTATTTTTTACGGATGAATATGAAAAAATATCAAAATTAGATGATTTTAAAATAAGTAAGTGTGCAATGCACCCATTCTATAATCTAAAGAGTTATAGTGGAAAAGAAAATGAGGAAAATTTTATAAAATATCTAGAATCAAAAAAAGAAATTGAATGGTGGTATAAGAATAGAAGTTCAGGAAGTGAAAATTTCTCTGTTAAATATCTTGAAAAAGATGATGAAAAAGAAAAACTATTTTTCCCTGATTGGATCATAAAATTAAATAGTGGCAAAATTTTGATATTAGATTCAAAGCAAGGATTAACTACAAAATCAAATGATACAAAATATAAAGCGGAAGGGTTACAAGAATGGATAAACAAAGGTGATAAAAACATAGATGGAGGAATTGTTGCTAATGTTTCTGAAATCTGGAAGATTAACAATAATATGGAATATAACTGGGATACAAATTATTCAGAATGGAAAAATTTAGATGAATTATTTTAATTATTTTTTTACATAGATCAACGGGTAGAACGCTGTGTCGCCTCTTCGTCGCTCCTTGCCCTAATGATTCATATAACATGGGCTATATGGCTTACTCCTTTCTACCAAATTGGTTATCACCAACATCTTTGGTCAGATTCCGCTAGGTAAAATGACAAATAAAAAACTATCAAGTATTGTTTAATATAAAAAATTACTAGAGAAAGAAAAAAATTAAAAAAGGAAGAAAATTTTAATTAGCTGGAAAATATTTTAGATAAAGTACATGCGAGAATACTTAAGGAAGTAGAAAAAAAAATATACAGAAATAATTGCAAGTGAGGCTTTGTTGAAATGAGAATGTATTGTTTTTCATTTAAAAATAATGGGAGAGAATTTCACCATAAAAGTTTTTTAAATATAGAGGAAAATAACAATATAATAAGTTCTTGTTTAAACAAGTTTCTTTATTAGATATGGTTCCTATGCAATCTTTTCTATACCTTCTATCATAGATTTAACTTCTTCTAAGGGTTTCTCAGAAAAAACAATTTTACAATACACTTTTTTATTAAAGACATCTTTTATTTCTAATTTTCCAGTTATTTCCCCTTTCTTAATTATGGGGTTCCATACTTCATCACCATAAAACTCAGCAAAATAATATATCATTCCAGAAATACTAGCACCAGATTCTATCATTGTTACATCATTAAATAAAAGTCCTCGTTGACCCATAACAGGTAAAACCTTTATGTTACCTGATTTACCCAAATCAATTTTTGGTTCAGGAATACTAATTGGCTTTAATTCAAATTGTTTATTTCCAACAGTCCTAAGATAGAGTTTCCATGAATCTATTGACACTTTCCGTAAACCTCTATTAGAAACTTGTATGTATGATAAGAATCCATATTTCCTGGTTGGCACTCCATTATATTCACCATCGGGTAATTTAAACCACCATTGGTATACTTCAGGATGTATTGGATAAACAGTTAATTTTGGTTTATCTCTAAGATAATTTCTTAGAAGTATCAAACCATTTACTATACCAAGAATAAGTGCTGACAACTCTAGAATTTTTTTTATTTCCATTTTGTTCGCCTCAAAACCTCTATTTTATTTAATTGTCTTTAAAGGATAAATATTATTTATAAAAATAGATTACCACATGTCATGTAAAATATATATTAATAAATTATTCAGATTTTTGGCCCTTATTTATACTAAATTTTTTAGAATAATATCTCAAAAATTATACAAATAATTATCAAATTTAACATTAACTTGAAAAACCCTTATTTTTTAAAAATTCATAAAACAAGAAAAAACAAAATTAACTATAATACCTAACATTCCAAGCATATCTGAAGTCCTGCAAAGCAAGATTTTGGTGAATGTGCGAAGTACTAAAACCATATAAACTCTGCCAAGCGATATGGCTGATTTCTTAATCTTCTAATATACCTATACTCATTAAATGCTGCTATGATTAAGAAAATAAAACTTATCAATAGAAATAAGATTTCATATTTCGACAATCTAACCTCTTTAAATCCTTGTATTTTATTGAAATTTTCACTACGCTATCTTACAGTGTGAAACATGGCTAAATTTATCGTGGCAATACATGCAAAAATGTAAGCAGAAAAATCCAGGAATCCAATTTGTAGGAATAAAAGCCATCCTTCCAAGGTGTAGGTTGGGATAACTCCACTAAAAGAGTTTGTTCCAGCAAATAATTCCATCATAATGGTACTAGCGTATAGTGGAAAATAACCAAAAGTGAGATATCGAACTATGTAATGATTCAATCCAATTATTATGCTCAGCATAAAAAGATTGTAAATTAATATCTTAATTAAGGAGGAAAGGAAGGATTCTTTTTCTTCAAATACTATAAGAGAGAGTAAAGGAAACTCCTTCATAATGCCTTCCGGCAAGAAAAAAACCAAAAGCATATGTAATAGCTGTGAGGAGAAAGAAGAGCATGAAAGCACACCCTGTTCTTACTAAAAGACTTTCATGTCCTAAGTTTCTTAGGAAATTCTTCATTCTTCATTACTTTTTAAATCATCCATCATCAATTATATTAATAAGACTTGCGATATTTAAAAAACCATGCTAACTTTAGGTTAAGGTAACTATAATAGTCATAAAAAATGATATAAAGTATGAATAGTAGAAATTAAAAAGGGACTGTGTTATATTTTCTGTAAATTGTTCTTTGAAAATTTAATTTATTTAAAGCTATTCTCTATACCCTTCTTCCTTTATGCTATCATTTATTAATATCTTAGGAGTCATGAGTTAATATACAAGTAAAATTACCTTTGACATTTTTTTTCATTAACAACAGGTGGCATATTCTGCTGAATTAAGGGTGAGTGAAGTGCTAAAATTAAGATGCACTTTATTGATACTAAGAGCAACATGATTCATATAAAAGTAACAAAAGGTCGAAAGGATAGATATATAGTTCTTTTAAGAATTTCAATTTAATATAATATGAAAGATAAGGATGAAATTATGAAAATACTTCGTATAAAAACTAGTTAGGCGACATTACTAAGGAGTTTTGTTTATGAGTTATGACATTGTATTGTTCAAAAAGGATAAGAGTAAGATTTCAAAGAAGAAACTCGAAGGTATTCTTTGGAAACAGCATTGGATAGCAAGGTCACATAAAAAAGACACATATGTATTTATGTATAATACAGATCAAAGTTACATAGAAATAAAACATGATTATTATGAGACGGATGAGCCACTTATCAAAACCAAGAAGGTTGATTCGATTGAATTAAGGACTTGGGCTTCAAGTAGTGAGTGGACAATAAACCATCTTATTAGATTGAGCTTCTTGTTGTCTGAAAAATTAGACCTTATTGTTTATGATCTACAACTTGGGAAAGAAATTACAGTTAAGGACATAGATAAATTAGAAGAGTCATATTTCGAGTGGCGGCTTTTCGTTAAAGCGTTAGAATTAGAACTTGACGTAGATCCTAAAAAACTTATTCCTATAACGGTGTATGTTGCACATTCTTTTTTACTATGTGACGATTTAATAAACAATTATATTATTAGTTCTCTTAGACACAGAGTTAAAGAAGTTCTTACAGGGCGACCTTATCAAACTATGTCAATTTCAAAAAAAGTAAAAGAAAAAATAAAGAGGTCAGATTTGGTGGTTGCTATTTTAACAAAAAGAGAGAGAATTACTAAAGGTAAATACAAAACATCAAAATGGGTCAAAGATGAAGCTACTTTTGCAGCGGGAGCCCAAAAAGATGTTATCTTTATTAAAGAAAATGAAGTTGTGGATATTCCTGCCATATTTGGAGATTACGAATGGATACCATTAGACAGATATCATGTTGGTAACGTTGTTAAAGAGATTGACAATTATTTAAGAAAGTATAAAAAGTAACGTCGCCTAAAAACATCATACGCCATTTCGCATTTGAAGGAGGATATAGATGTCAAATAAACTAATAGAGATATTTGAAGATGAAAGGCTGGTAAGGAAAATCCAGAAGCGATTGCCTTATTTATTTCAGCTTGCGGAATCGGAAAGTTCGAGAGCAGGAAAAATTGGAATGGAAGTTGGTTCTCTTCGTGAAAGAATAATTATTGCTTTGCTTATATATAAATTTGGAGAGGCTAATGTCGAGACTGAAATTCCAATTACAGAACCAGAAGTTGATGCAAGATTATTTAGTGAACCTATATCTATTAAAACAATAACTGGAAAAGGATTTGGTGGAGTTAAAATTATATGGACGGTTGATGCTCAAAAGGCAAGGGAATTCCGAGAAACATATTATCCACATTGTGATATTTTGCTAGTACGAATCAACTGGAATGGCATTGGAGGATTTTATTACATTCCACTAGAAGCACAAAAACAACTTTTTGATAGAATAGGTAGAGAAGGATATATAAAACTTCCCAAACCAGGGACGAACCCCAGAGGTGTGGAAATAACTAAAGAGTCGTTATCGAGTTTAGTTGAAGATGAGATGCCCAAACTCATTGAAATAACATGGCAAAAAACAAAAATAGATTACAATCCATACAAGAAGTGGGTAGATTATTGGAGGGAAGATTAGAATGAAGAGACATACTGCAAATAGGAGAACTAAAACAAGTTCTTTTGGGTCTCCAGGAAGAATGAGTCATGATTCTACCTTGTTTTATTCAAGCAAATTATATAAAGGGTTACCTAATGAAAGAAAGATAAAATACTTAGAGAATTCTATATCCTCTAAGTTTTTAAATAAAATTTTATGTAAATCTTCTGAGAAAATGGAGGAATTACCTGACTATAGCATTCATTTAATGGTTACTTCCCCTCCTTATAATGTAGGGAAAGAATATGACAAAGATTTAACACTTTCTAAGTATCTAGATTTTTTAAAAAAGATCTGGAAGGAAGTTTATAGAGTACTTGTTCCTGGTGGTAGAGCTTGTATAAATATTGCAAACTTAGGAAGGAAACCTTACATTCCTCTCCACGCTTATATAATAAAGGATATGTTGGATTTAGGTTACTTAATGAGAGGGGAAATAATATGGGATAAAGAAGCAAGTTCTGGATCATCAACAGCTTGGGGAAGTTGGCTCTCTGCCTCTAATCCTACCCTACGAGATACTCATGAATACATTTTAGTCTTCTCAAAAAGTACTTTTAAAAGAAAAAACACAAAGAATAAGAAAAGTACCATCCCTAAAGAGGAATTTTTGGAATTTACAAAAAGTGTTTGGAAATTCCCATCTGAAAGTGCTAAAAAAGTTGGACATCCTGCACCATTTCCTATAGAACTACCTTATAGGTTAATTAAACTGTACACATATAAAGGTGATGTGGTTCTGGACCCATTTATTGGTAGCGGGCAAACAGCTATTGCAGCAATAAAAACAAATCGTAATTATGTAGGATATGATATTAAAGAAGAATATGTAATACATTCTAAGAGAAGAATAAGAGAAATTATTAATAAAATATAGCCCTTAAAAATCATCTGTTTTCCAAAATAAAGGCTTATGTTATAAGTGAGTGATTTTATTTCTTATAGTTTATAGAAAGAGTAGTAACTATTTAAGATTATATTGTAAGATTATTTCTTAGGGTAATACCTAAACTAAATTGCCCCAAAATTTTTCTTTTACAACTTAAATTCTCTGATTTAGTAACTTACGAAGTAGTAGATTAATCCCTTTCCAATAAGGGGCTTTTCTTAAATTTTCTTGTTAATCAACAGTAAGAACAGTGCTCCTGTACATTAGGATATTGTCAAAAATTTTTATTACTACAGCGAGGACAAATTTTCATGGCCAAAATTTACTATATCATCAGGGAATTGTCAAAGTACTAAGTGCATTTTTGATAATGTATTATCTAATTTAATATTTTTGTATGATTGTTTTGTTTAAAATAGGGAGGTATTTTAATATTAAAACACCAAAAGCTAAGAAATTTAAATTGGAAATTGAACTTATTCCAGCTAAAGTTTGGTATTCATCTATTCAAGATTTTTGTAGAAAGAATAAGAAAATAAATGAATGGCGAAAAATAAAGAAGAGAATTATTGAAGAAGAAGGGAAAAGTTGTTGGATTTGTGGTAAAGAAGACTCTCGCTTAGAAGCTCATGAATTTTGGGAATATGATGATAAAGAACACATTCAAAAATTAAAATCAATTCATCATTTATGTAGTACATGTCATAGAATTAAACATATTGGATTTTGGTGTCATACTTCTAATGGCAGAGAATTATTAAAAAAGCTGAGATTAAAGAAAGAGGACTTAATTGACCATTTCTGCAAAGTTAATAATTGTTCAATAAAAGATTTTGAAATTCATGAGCAAAAAGCTTTTAAAATATATAGGAAAAGAAGTAGATATAAATGGAAGCAGGACTTTGGAAAGTATGAATATATTAAAAATAAGTTGCACAGATTAAATAAAAAACTAATTTAAAAATAATCTTAACTTTTTATCATAAATCACTAATTTTATATATTAGAATAGAAGATAAAAAATTAAATATGTAGTTATTTTTACGTTTTATAACATTTAACTGGGGGAGTAAAATTGGTATGTGATAGATTAATTTTTCCCAATGGGAAGTACAAGTGTGAAGGTCATGGCAAAAATATAAAAGGGAAGAAAAGAGATGAAGAGTTTGAATTAACAGAGGAAGAATATAAAAGATGTATACGGGAGGTAAATGTTGGAATGACCGAATGTTGGATGATACCCTTAGCTGAAAAAATCAAACCAATATATTTAATGATTCAAAATGGAGTAGATCTTATAGATAAGAAAGCAGTCATAGATGGTATAGAAACTGTTTTTAAAATAGCGGGAGTTGAGAAAAAAATTAGGATATTGGATTATGTCGAATTGCAAGGAACAAATTACATTAGTCCAAAGGGCTCATTGAAAGAATACAGAACTGTAGATTGGTATTTACAACAGGGAAAAATAAAAAGTAGAAATTTGATGCAACTTAATGCAGATGCAATATATGATTTATGCTGTGAAGAAATAGCTCTAGGTGGGTATAAACATTACTATGTTATCATTTTAAAGTCAGATATTTATTTAAAAAATACAAACTTTGTAATTGGTGCAAGTGGGGAAGGGACTTGTGCAATTATTTCAACTTACAGGTTTAATTATTTAGAACCTGATCAGAAATATGAGGTTATTAAGACAGAGGCTATGCATAAAATTGGTCATGTTTTAGGAATCCCATATAATAATAGAAAAACAAATGTTGAAAACAATATAGGTTTACATTGCACTAACAAATGTGTTATGAGACAAAAAATAGATATACCTGGATGGATTGAAATGACAAATGATAGAATAAAAATTGGAAAACCTTTATGTGATGAGTGTATTAATGATTTAAAAACTTATTTTGGTAGAAAATAAAAATTTTTAATAGGACTTTATTTTTTACTGAAAAGAGAAATGTGATTATATGTCCAAAGTGTTTGCACAAAAACAAAATACTTCGCAAAATATGCCATTTTGGGGGCATAAAAGAACTATTTAGGTTATTTTAATTTATCTGCAAATATCGTGCCATAACAGGAGGAATATAAATGAAAGCAAATGACACTACAATTAGGATATTCTTAGAAGGTAGTAAGCAGTTTATGGTACCTTTGTTTCAGAGGACATATAGTTGGAAAAATGAGAATATACAACGATTATGGGAAGATGTAGAGGATACAAAAAGTGACCATGAAATTACTCATTTCTTTGGTTCAATAGTTACTATGCCTGTTCCCTCATCAGCCTCAGGAGTATCTAAATATGTAATCATAGATGGTCAACAAAGACTTGTAACAATATTTATTTTCCTTGCTGCATTAAGAAATAAGATAATAGAAATACGACCAGATTATGAAAAGAAAGACGAAATCAATGAATTGTACTTGATAAATAAGTATCATCCAGAAGATAAGTATAAGGTTGTGCCTACACAAGCTGATAGACACATGTTTTTTGAGATTCTTGATGATTTTAAATTAAAAACAGACGGGGAACATTTGATTACAGAGACTTATAAATTCTTTAGAGATAAAACTTCAGCTATAGATGAATTAGACGAACTAATTAACCTTAAAGATACAATATTGTTAAAATTCTCTGTCGTGGACATCCGTCTCGAAAGTGGAGATGATCCATATTTGATCTTTGAGAGCCTTAATGCAACAGGTACCCCTCTCACTCAGGCGGATTTAATAAGAAACTATTTGTTTATGAGAATTGGACATAGCAAACAACAAGAAGTTTACGAAAAAATATGGCTTCCAATGCAACAAAAGCTAAAAGATTACTTAGAGCGTTTTATTAGACATTATTTGGCAATGGATGGGAATATCCCGAATTTCAACAAAATTTATGTAACCTTCAAAGAAATCGCTGATGAAAGTGCAAAAGATGAGGAAGATGTAATTAATAAAATGAGAGAACTTTTGAAATTCTCTGACTACTACCATAGATTTCTATACCCAGAAAATGAAAAGGAGGATAAAATAGGAAATTATTTGGAGAAATTTAATAAGTTAGAGATTACCATCTCGTATCCCCTTTTGTTAAGGTTATACGATGATTATGTGAATAAAAAATTATCAAGTGATGACTTATCGGAGTGCTTAAAATCAATTGAAACATACATAGTTAGACGAGCAGTATGTGGGATCCCTACACAAGCTTTAAACAGGTATTTTCCGACTATCTTCAAATCCTTAGATAAAACGGACATAGTTATATCCTTAAAAAACAAATTAAAAACTGAGGGAGGGGTCCGGAAAATGCCTGCTGATAATGAATTTGAACAGTGTTTAAGAGAAAGGAGTCTTTATGGCAATAAAATTCTACGATATCTCTTGGAAGAAATTGAGAAATATGAGAATAAGGAAGTTGTGAACTTTGAGGAATTACAAATTGAACATATTATGCCGCAAACATTAAGCGATAGCTGGAAAGGAATTTTGGGAACTAATTGGGAATTAATCCACCAAAAATATTTAGACAATCTTGGAAATTTGACACTAACCGGATACAATCCGGAATATTCTAATAAGTCTTTTATTGAAAAAAGGGATATGGAGAAAGGATTTCAAGATAGTGGGCTGAGACTAAATAGAGATCTTGCAAAGCTTAGTAAATGGACTGAAGAAGAAATTAAAGAGCGGGCAGAAAAGCTTTCAAAAAAAGCGTTGAAAATATGGAATATTTAAATGTCACTATACATGCAGATAACCAAGCATATACCCTACGGGCTAACGCCCTTGCCCTTCGGTCGCAACGTCGTATATGCTTCAATGATATACGAAATAGCCGATCGAAGCCTCCCTTCTTGGCAAGCCTAGAAAGAAAAAATGAAAGGGATTAAATATGGCAATTTCAGATAAGACAAGAAAAATTTTATGGGGAAGATCTGCAAGTAGATGTTCAATCTGTAAAATTGAATTAGTAAAGGAATTAAAAGTAAGCAGTGATGATACTTCTATAGTTGGTGATGAATGTCACATTGTAAGTAGACGACCAGATGGCCCAAGAGGGAATATCAAAATTGATATTAATTATGATAATTACGATAATTTGATATTAATGTGTAAAAATCATCATAAGTTAATAGATGATTTTCCTTTTAAGTATATTGTTGAAAAATTGAATGAAATAAAAGAAAAGCATGAAAATTGGGTTAAATGTAATTTGAAAAATGGTGCAATAAAAATAGGGGGTTCAAATGAGGTAGGAAAAGAAAAAATTGATGAATACATATTTCGAGTTTTAACTGGAAAAAAACTTCTTTTAATTATATGTGAAGCCCATTTTTATGATTTTTCAAATACTGAATTAGAAAATAAAGAGGAAGTCGATCTAATAGGTTATTTCAGTAGCGTTCTTCAAGATTGGGGAGATATTATAGAAGAATGTGATTTAGGAAAGGTAATTGAAATTGAATTTGAACTTAAAAAACTAATAAAAATGTTAGACGAGAATGGTTTTTGGGTATTTGGCTCAAGAATGAAAAGAAGATTGAAAATTGACGGTGATATTGATTTATGGGATGTTGCAGTTATAAGGATTGTTAGAGATAATGATCCGACAATTATTAAGATAGATTTTAAAGAAAATATAAGCGAGTAAGCAAGAGGACGTCTATACAATCCAAGGCTTCGGCTGGGCAGGCTATTTCATATAAAAACGTGTTAGGCAAAATTGATCGCTTTACTCGCTCAAGTTATACTGAAAATCATTGATTTTCAACTTGCACCAACCGCAGAGTTTGCACGAGTTGCCGGCAAAGTAAAGGATTAAAGATAGCTCATAGACTAAAGGGCAATAGACCGGGACTACAAAGATAATATTTTTCACAACTGGTGGCAGAGGTTTGTGATAAAAATGAGGCTAAACATAAATATGAGGAGAAAAGTGAATATTATATAATGGTTAAGGTTAATAGATATGTTACAAAATGATATAAATTAGGTTTTGAGGAAATAATGCCAAAATTAGGAGGACAATCAACAATTACTGGAATCGATTTTGAGGCATGGTTTGTTGCTTTAAAGTTTGTGGATTCATTTTTTGATGAGGGTTTAAATATAAAACCCCAAGCTAGCACCTATAAAAACTCCGAAACTCAAGAAACAGAAATTACAACAATTGATGACATTTATATTTATTCTGATTCCAAGCAAGAATTTTACAATCTCAAATTTCGAGCCCCTGGTATTAGAAATTGGACTATAAATAAATTAAAACATCAAAAAGTATTACACCAACTTAAAGAACAGTTCATTAAAACTCATACTGCCTCTTTATATTTCGTAACTCAAAGCCCCTGCCCAATTTTTGCTGAAATTTTACGTCGTGGAGCTTCTTGCACATCAAGACAAGAATTAGAAATAAATCTCAAAGAAAATAAATACATAGAAGAATGGGATAAATTAAAAAATGAATTAGGTTTTTCAGATGATGAAATGCTGAAGTTTGCAAACCAAGTAGAATTTAAGCACATTATTGATACAGAAGAGATAAAGAAATCTATTGTGTATATACTTCACGGTCATATAACAAATTTAGATTCTGCACCTAATTGTTTACATCAATTAGCCATGGAAGCTGGGAAACAGAGCAAAACTATTACCAGAAAGGATATTATAGAGTATTTGGAAAAAAATAATATCCATCTCAAACCTCATTTAAAAGTAGAAGAATTATTAGAAAAGGTGCATACTGCATCAGCCTCTTTAGCTTCTGTTCCATATACCCTTAACAAGAGTATACATATTGAGAGAGATGAAGTTACCACTTTAGTTAATTGGATTAAAACACCATTAAAAGAAAAAGATTCCTCAATTGCAGTACTAACAGGAGAAGCGGGCTGTGGTAAAACAGTTATTTTAAGAGATTTATTGATAAGACTTCAAGAAGAACAAATACCTGTTTTAGGAATAAAATCTGATTTGTTTGCCTATGATTCCATAACGATTTTATCTAATGAAATAGGTCTTTCAGATGGAATTAAGGAAACAATGGCAGCTATTATAGAGAGATATGGAAGAGGAGTAGTAATATTTGACCAGCTCGATGCCCTTTCTATTACAATGGCTAAAGATAGGAAAACTATAAATGCATATTTTAATTTAATATCTCAGCTTTCTCTCATTAAAGAATTAAGGATTATTCTTTCTTGTAGAACTTATGATTTAAAATATGACTCCCTACTAATATCCTTTGAAGATAAATATACTATACACCTAAAAGAACTTAATGACCAGCAAGTAAGTAAAGTGTTGTCAGAATTGAGTATACAAAGACAACAAATCTCCAATACTTTATTTAATCTACTTAGAATTCCTTTACACCTTGAGGTTTTCTGCAAGATTTATAAACTAAACATTAATACTACTTTGTTAAATACCTTACAGGACTTATACAATGAACTTTGGAACCAAAAGATTATTAAAATAGATGACAACCTTCAAAACGAAGTTCTTAATGCAATAGATGCCATCGTAGAAGAGATGGACAGTGCAAAAACATTAACTGTACCATTTGCTTTATTAGATAGGAATAGTAAAGGAAGAGACTACTTATTAAGCCAATCAATATTATATAAACAGAATCACAAACTTCAATTTTTGCATTCATCTTTCTTTGATTACTGTTATGCCAGAACATTTTTAGCACACAATTCATCATTAATAGAGAAAATTCTTAACCAACATCAGGGTTTATTTGTCAGATCCCAAGTAAAACAGGTTTTGGCCTATCTTAGAGATAGTAACTTCCCCACATATTTAAAAGAATTAAAAGAATTTTTAACAAATCCCCAAGTTAGATTTCATATTCGTCTTTTGATTATAAATCAACTGTCTTTTTTGCAAAATCCAGAAGATGAAGAATGGCAAATAGTAAAAAAAATATTAGAAAGAGATGGCAATTTTAAAAAACATTTTATTGATGGCGTCCAATCTGAAGAATGGTTGAAGTATCTGATTTCAAATGGATACTTGCAGACATTTCTACAATCAGGCGATGAAAAACTTATAAATCTTGTCATTTGGAAATTGAGGAGTCTTATAAACCCTTATACAAAAACTGTAATTGATTTCTTAGGGCAATTCCCAAACATTGATAAGAAAGATGAATATATCGCTTATATTCTTAATGGGCTTGACCACTGGGAAGATGTAAAAGCAATTCAACTGTATAAATCTAATTTATCAACTATTAAAAGATGGGACCGCTTCTATTTTAGCCATTTTTTGGAAAGAATTCTAAAGTATAATCCTGAAGTTGTGGTTGAAGTATTTTTTAATGATTTAAATGAAAAAGTTGATATTATTAAATCCACTGATGATTTTGATAAAAGACAGTTTCTTGATTATCATGATATTGAAGTTTTTAAAAAATTACTAAATTGGAATTCTGATGTAGTTCTTTCTAAAGCATTGCGCATAATCCATGAACTTGTGGATAAAACAAAATGGGGAAGTAAAAATGGCTCTTATCTAGATGGAGCATTTTATGGATATGAGCAATTTGAATCTGATTTATATCTTCATTGGCAATTTCTTTCATTAGTCTTAGAAAAATTAAAAACAGTAGCAGTAAATAATAAGACTCAGTTTCTAAAATTAGTTAAAGGATTTGATAAAAGTTGTTCAATTACTTTGTTAAAAATGGTATTACAAGGGTATAACGCAAAACCAGAGTTGTATGTCAATGAGGGATTTGGCTTTATTACTAGAGATGGTGTCCTTGAAAATATGGCTGGTAAATATGAATTAAGAACTTTTCTTAAAAATATATATCCGTATTTTTCTAAAGAACAAAAAGAGAAAACTAATGAACTTATTTTATCAGTCTCCCCTGAGTGGGAAAAGCATAGAGAAAAAGGACATCCAAGCAGTATAGGATATTCAAAATATATTCTTCTAAATGCAATTTCAGCTGAAGAATTGTCGGACTATCCTGCTATGAAAAAGAAACTTCTGGAATTAGAACATAAATTTGGTAAATATAAAGAAGAGCCTCCTCTAGTTTCTAAAATTGAATGGGTGGGTCCTCCTTTACCAACAGTTGCTTATGAAAAAATGACATTTGAACAATGGCTCTCTTCTTTTAAAAAGTATGATGAGTCAACAGATTGGGGAATGCCAAAAAAGGATATTCTAAAAGGAGGAATAATAGAACATTCTCGTGCATTTACTGAGCAGGTTTCAAAATATCCTAATAATTTTTATAATTTTATATTTGATCTTGGTAAAAGAAAAGATATTTCTATAACTTACCTTGCAGCTGGACTAGATGGCTTGGTAAAGGCAAAATATGATATTAAAAAAGTAAAAAATTTAGTTAAAACATACTGGAGATATGAAGATACAGAATTTAGAAGGCGTATTATCTGGGCTATTGATTATATTGATAATGAAGATAATCTTGATTTAAATTTAATAGAAATTTTAAAAGATTATGCATTAAATGATCCTAATCCAAAAGAAGAGTTATGGAAAAAAAATGCTGATAGTGGGATTCCTTATTATGGCGGTGACCCTTTTACATATGGAATAAATACAGTTCGTGGTGCAGCAACTACCAGATTAGCTATCCATGGTTACAAAACCCAGTACCCAGATAAGATATTTGAAACTTTAAACAAAATAGCCGATGATAAATCTATAGCAGTAAGATGTTGCTTAATAAAGTTTATAGAGGGAATGATAAAATGGAATAGAGATAAGGTTTATATGCTTTTTAAAAAGGCATCCAGTGATAGACACTCTCAAGTAATAAAATATGGATTGAAATGTCTTGAGTATCTGATAACAGAAAATAATTTCAAGGATTTTATTCCTTATTTAAAAAGAGTGATTAACTTAAAAGAGAAGCCTGGCCTCCGTAGTACAGGTGAATATATAGGAGAAATTTTAATGCTTGCTTATATTAGAAATTATACTGGAAGTGAGGAATTATTAAAAAAAAGTTTTAAAACAAACGAAGAAATAAAGCTAGGTACCATTCAGTTTGCTTCAAGGCATTTAACTCATTCAGATCCCCAAATAGCAGACAGATCCCGAAAAATATATATGCAATTCATAAATGAAGATTCTGATGAAATGAGCCAGAAATATGATTGGTGTTTTAACAATTTCAAGGTAGAAGATTTTAATAAAATATATGACCTGATCTTAAAATATTCTAAATCAAGAGTAATTAAAAAGCACTGTGAACACTTTTTTAGGTTCTTATTAAAGGTTGTTAGCTATGAACCAGGAAAATGTATTGATCTAATGCAAAATTATAAAAATTTTGAAAAACCTGATATCCGATATAATGCTCTTGAAGGGGAGCCAATACAAATTTTAATTGAAGCATATAACAAAATAATCAATGATAAGTACAAGGAAATGGCTATGGATATTTTTGATTTAATTCTCCAAGAACAGACTTATAAAAAAGAGGCATTAAAGGTTTTATCTGAACAAGATAGGGAATAATATTTAATTATAAAAAGTCTGAGAGATCTTTATAGCTGATACCTCACATAAAAAAGTAAATGTGTAACTGAATAAGTTCAAAAACATATTGGAAAACTCTGAGAAGATATTTTGTAATTAATCTTTTTATAGATAAAAGTGAAATTTGTAGATTATAATTAAAAACACTTTTAACATTATAAAAAATAATAATAGTTGCCTTTCTAATTATAAAGTTTAAATTTTACAGAAAAATTGGTATTGACTCATTATGAGTCATATTAAAAGTTGAGTTTTTAATTTAATATCTCTAAATAACTATCTTTCCATATATGTTTAGGGTTTGTAGTTTATTTAGAACAAAAAACTTTTACTTTTTAAAATTGTACGCATAAATTTTATTTTATACTCGACTTCTTCCGTGATAATTCTGATTCCTTATAAAGAGTGCTCATTTTTAATATTTCTTTACTTTGAAATACTATAGATTCAACTCTTTTTCTCTGCTTTTCAGTAAGATCAATATAATTACCAGTATCTAAAGCTATGAAACGAATAACATCCAAAACATCTATAACAATCTTTGGCATTCCATGAAGCTCAATGTACCACGATTTTGGTACAAAATGTTCAAAGTTATTTCTAAAAGTATCCTTGAGATAATGAATGGACTCTTTTTGTGCATCTGTTAACTGAAGGCACTTGCTTGTGACAAGCATATTCATATATTTTGGCTTTTGACAGCGCTTTAAGGCTTCATTAAAGCTAATGAGCTTTTTACCACTTTTTGTAGTATAAGTTACTCTATCAGGATTAGTACCTTTAAGGGCACAAATTGCAAATCCATACAAAGCACCGTGTAATGCAATAATTACCCATTTCCAAGAGAAATTATCATTCTCAGTTTGTTTTATAAAGTTATATGCTTGTTCTAAGTAATCAAGCGCATTCTCTTCTTCCGATAAGGATAAATATTTTGCTTTAATTTTTGAATTGCTCATTTTATTTAATATAGATTTTAATTAAAATCATTAGCACTAAATTGTTTTTTAAAAAGATTTTCTATTAGATGAAATATTTAGAATTAATCTATATTATAAATTTATTAAAATTTTAAAGATTTAGAAAGTATTTATAAAAATTTAATAATTTAAACTAAATTATATAAGAATAAAAAGAGATTACCAAAGAAGGGAATTATTATACAAGGATACTAATATAACTATCTGACTTTATAATGAAAATATATGTTAAAACCAAGTTGGTATATTATTATTTATAATAATGATTAAAAGAATATAAAGAAAAATATCATTTGTTTTTTGGAGGAAAAAAATGAATAATAAACAAATCATAGAAAATTTATTTAATGAAGCTAGAGCTAAAAATTTTGTAGAATATATTTTTGCACTTTTTCGGGTCAGTAGTATTGAATCTTATGAAAAGGATCCCCTTTTTAAATTCAGAGATGATGTATTAAACAGAAAAGTTGATAAAAAATCTATTAACTCTTCAAGTATATTTTGGAGCTTACTTGTAAATTTATCACGCATTGCAGATGGTTATAGGTACAATCCTTATGTTTTTTACGATTCTAAGGATAATAATTACTGCACAGAAACATGTAAACTTATAAGTCAATATTTAGCTGAGTACCTTAAAGTGATATTTCCAATTGATTTAAACAATATTGAAGATGAACAATATGATTTTATTTTGCAGTTTTTTAGCAAATACAATTCTGAAATTAAAAGCTTTATTGGACAAAAAAAGCTTTTTAAGCTTCCAAGATTCAATGTGTTAGAGTTGTTGGTTGATAAAAAGAAAGGTTTAGAAGGATTCAAAATTTATTTTTCAAATGGTTCCAATGCAGAATTCTTAAGAGGGGATAGGGGTACTTCAATTATCAATATAATTCTTGATGAAGAAGGAGTTGGCTTTATGGTTGGCAATCGTGATGAAATGTGTGATGAATGGAGAATAGGAGATAAACGTTTGTATGAAGTTGGACTTCCTGGTAGGTATAACAATTCTGGAGAATGGAAACCAATTGTTTATCCTGGTAATGCGGATCGTTTGCAGAAAGAGGCAATAGAAATAACTAAAGACGAACGCGCTCAAGGAGTCTTATTCTATATGTTTTGTACAGGACATAGAGTTATTGAGTTTGTTGTAAAGATGGCTATTAAATTACCCGAACGGCATACAATTCTACCAGGTGAAATTAATTTGGAGATTGTAGAACGAGATGAAAAAAATCGTTACTTTAGTAACGAATTTATTTATGATGGCTGGTTAGAACTATCAGATGGTTCCCTTGAGACAATAATAGAAGGTTTGAACAATATTCAACGTGCTATGGAGGGACTATCTTTTACATTTAATAGTCAAGTCAAATGGAATGTAAAATATAATATTATCGGTCACTTAAAAGGTGCTGCTATTCCTAATTCAAGAGATATTATTTATTTAAATAAAATAATCCAAACAACTCAAAAAGAAAAAGACCTGATTATCGACACAGCAATGAATTGGTATCGACTAGGTTTATTAACTCAAAATCCTTTAAATGCTTTTCTTTGTTATCACGTTGCTATTGAGGGTTTAGCAATAAAGTTGGTTAAGGGTGAATTAATGTCAAGTAATTTTTTTGGGTTTAAAATAGAAGATAAAAAGTCAAGAAAGCAACGTATTTCGAAATCTTTTGAAAAATATTACAAAAAATTTTACAAAACTGACTTAGAGAAAATGATAAAAGAATCATATTTTGATTGCATTGGTTCAATAAAACACCATCTAAAAAGAGCTTTTGAAGAAGTTTTTGGAGAAGATCATAAAATTATAAAGGACTACTTTGAAGGCAATGAAAGTATATGGTCTATTAGAGGTGAATTGGTTCATGGCGAGTATTCAGATTGGCATCATGAAAAGTACATAAAAGTTTGGTATAAGCTACCCCTTGTTCAAGAAATTGCAGAATCTTTTATAAATAGAGTTGTTCTTCAAATCCCATCTGAAAAAGAAAGACCAGGATGGTCTAGAAATTATCAAGTTTCAATAGGAATGGATAATCCAAATAATACATTAGTTGTTTCAAGACTTGATATTTTACCAAATAAGGATTGGAAAATCCGAACTGAATGGATAGATTAGTTTCTATTTTTTCAATTTATAGAAATAATGAAAATTTAATAACTGTTTTTTATAACCCTTAATATTTTACTCACTATCTTTATAATTGTTTTCAACAGACATATTCCTGCCTTCATTTATATCATGCTTAAGTATAAAAATAAATCAAACTATATTCTAAATGTTATAAGAAATGACTATATTATTTTAATGCCTTTGAAAGTTCTTTAGAAAAATCCTCTATAGTTTTTTTAACCTCCTTTAAAAAACCTTTTTTAAATTGAATGCGGTTAAGTTTGTCCAATTCTAACCAATTTTTGTTATTTACGAATTCTTCTACCTTTTTTACTCTCTTACTATTATCAAACCTTCCCTGATTATGAACAAGAATGTTTCTTATAAGTCTATAGTTATTGAGGTCATCCCATAAAAGTTTCTGATTAGATAAACTAATTTTAGCCTCTTTCTCTATGTAATCTTTAGTTCTATAAATTATTCCCCCTCTTTTTTTAAAGTTTTTAAATTTAGTTTTAGGATTCTTTTTCTTTTGTACTTGTTCACATAGAAAAATAAGTTCATGTTCAAGTAATGAAAAACAGGCAATAAACACAGATGTTCTTAAAAAATTAGTATAAGCTTTTTTAAGCATATGATACTCATCAATTAGGGAATCTATGTAATGATTTTTCTCTTCAAATGTTAAATTTTTTAAATTTTCTATTTCTTTATCAGCCATTTCTTTAAATTCTTTTATCTTTTTTTCTAATAAAATTTCAAGATCTTTAGTATAATTTTCTAAAATAAACAAATATGGATAAATTGTAATACTTCCTTTCATAAATATATTCATAGATACCTCCTTCATCAAGTGTTTTTAAAGTTATAGTTAGCTTAAATATCTTTATTAAAAAATACTTATTAATTCAATATTATTCATTACAACATGGGATTTTTAATTATAAAAATAAATTTATTAAATATTATAAGAAATCTAACAAAAAATTAAATTTAAATAAAGTAACTTACTTTAAGAACAGCATTAAATTGTAAAAATTATTCTAAATATATTGAAACTTATTAAGGATTTTAAAAACCAATAATATGGTTCTTTCTTCGTCTAACCATATTTGTCGAATAAAAACAGCTAAAATTTTATATTTTATTACTAATAACTTAGTAAAAATTAGTGATTTGGTGAATGTATTTATTAATAACTAAATTCTCTTTTATAAATTTAGATATTTCTTGAATATAGTGATTTTGATATTGACAATCGTAAAAATAGAAATTAATGACTAAGATATTTGTATCATATGTATATATAGATGCCATAATAATGAGATTTTAATACTATAAGATAATAAAATTTGTAGAAGATTTTAAACAAATAGAGCTATATATAAATTTGTTAATATAGATAAATAGTTTTCCTATGTTTTTGCCAAAAGGTACTGACTTAAAACCTAAATGGGTGAATTAAACTATATCATAAAATACTTCAAAACCAATTGTAAATATAGAATCTAATATGACGGTTATTAGATATCGGGATATGGGTGAGGATTTTTATGAAATATATAATGATGACCCTGGTGGTTCATCTGGTGTCATAGAAGAACATATTGAATTTGAACATGCAGGTACTGAAGAAAGCTTTTTGTATATAAAGTTTACAACTGAAGAAGGAAATATAGGAGAAATTACAGCTCCTATTCCTGTAAATGGCTTTTTTGGCATAAATTTGGGTAAATCACCTGGTCCTGTTGATGAAATATTTAAAAATTCTGCTGCTGATAGTGAAACATTTGATTTTTAATTAAAAATATAAGGAATGAAATTTGATGTATAGGGGTTTTATCTTACTAAGAACAGATAATAAGAAAATCAAAGATTTCTTTGAAGATATTTTTAAAGATATCCCCATTCTAATAAAGATAAATGAAAATGCTAATGTAAAGGAGTTACTGGAAAGTAGCATAAAAGCTGTTCTTCTTGATGCAGATTGTAAAGATAGTAAAAGACTTTTTAATATTTTTAGCAATAGTGGGGTTGGTGTTATACGGATAGGAAAAGATAAAGATATAGTTTGGCCATTTAATAAAGATGAGATACTTGAAATAATAGAGAAAACAGAAGTATATATACCAGAAATTAAAAAATTCAACATAAAGTTAAATTTATCAGAAGCTATTAGTTCCTTAAAAAAGAAAAGCCTTGATAGAAAAAAGATTAATGAAGAAATTATTAAAAAATACTTAGAAAGTAATAAAGGTGTAAAGGATGATGATAAAAAGTCCTTAAGTAATATTTTAAAAAGTAAATTGGATAATCAGTTAATTTCAGAAAAAGTAGATAAAGATAAGAAAAAAGAAGTTAAAAAATCTGATTTGAAAACAAAAGTCTCGGGATTTTTTAGTCCTTTTAAAGAAAGAGGATTAAAAAGGAAAAAGTCTAAAGAAGCTATAGCTAAAGAATTTTTAGATGAAAATAAAAAAGATAGTAAGATTCTAGAAAAAAGAAAAAAAGACGAGAGGATTATAGAAGATTTAGTTAAATTATCAACTGAAAAAAAAGATGTTGAAAAAGTAACTGTAAGTACTGAAAAAATAAATTTAGAACCTGAAAAAACTGATTTCAAATCAAAAAATATGTCCATTTTAGTACTTGAAATAAAAGATGAAGAAGAGCTTAATTATTAAAGATTTCGAAGAGCAATTTTACAGAAAATATAACACAGTCTCAAAAGAGGGTATAAAATATTATTTGATACTATTATTTTATATAACTTGTAAATTTTGTATATACTATGATAATAGAATATCAGTTTTACCTTTTACAAAATATATATAAGGGATGATATGAAAACCTTACATAAAATAATCATTGGAGATTCTAGGTATATGAAAGAAGTATCTGATGAATCAGTCCATCTTGTTATTACCTCACCACCTTATTGGCAACTAAAGGATTATGGAAATATAAGACAGATAGGTTTTAATGATAGTTATGAGGAGTACATCAACAATCTCAATTTGGTCTGGAATGAATGTCATAGGGTTTTACATAAAGGATGCCGTTTATGTGTTAATATAGGTGATCAGTTTGCCCGTTCTGTATATTATGGAAGATATAAGGTTATCCCAATAAGAACAGAAATAATTAAATTTTGTGAAACTGTAGGTTTTGATTACATGGGTGCTATTATTTGGCAAAAAGTAACTACTTGCCATACAACTGGGGGAGCAACAGTAATGGGTTCTTTTCCATATCCAAGAAATGGGATTCTTAAACTCGATTATGAATTTATTTTAATTTTTAAAAAATATGGGAAGTCTCCAAGAGTTAATAAGGATATTAAAAAACAATCAAAATTGACTAAAGATGAATGGAATCAATATTTTACTGGACATTGGAATTTTCCAGGTGAAAAACAGGATAAACATCTAGCTATGTTTCCTAAAGAACTACCAAGACGTCTTATTAAGATGTTTAGTTTTGTTGGTGACACTGTTCTTGACCCTTTCTTAGGAAGTGGTACAACCTCTTTAGCTGCTAAAAATACTAATAGAAATTCTATTGGTTATGAAATAAATGATGATTTTATTCCAATTATAAAAGAAAAACTTGGAATAAAACAAAACACTTTGTTTAAAGATGCAATATTTAAAATAATAAAGCAGGGGGAATTAAAACTAAAATATGAAGAGGAGATTAAGAAACTTCCTTATATTTTCAAAGACCCAATAAAGTTTGATAAAAAAGTTGATCCTAAAAAATTGAGATTTGGGTCAAAAATAGATAATTCGTATTATAAAAAAGAAAAATACCACATTGTAAAGCAAATAATTAGTCCCGAGATAT
The DNA here is from genome assembly GCA_049647085.1 of Candidatus Humimicrobiia bacterium. Taxonomy (GTDB): domain Bacteria; phylum Actinomycetota; class Humimicrobiia; order JAHJRV01; family JAHJRV01; genus JAHJRV01. Next base: position 97,605 of record JBARXA010000013.1, read on the forward strand.
TAATCTTGAATAATGGCTTAAGAATTAGATTATTAGGAGTGAAAGAAAAACCTGAGAAAAATAGAGAAGCATTACAGTTTTTAAAAGAAAAAACAAGAGGCCAAAAAGTATTTCTGAAATTTGACAGTATAAAATATGATGAAAAGAACAACTTACTTTGCTATTTATATTTACAGAATAAGACTTTTATAAATGCTCATTTAATAAAGAATGACTGTACTTATGTAGATACTACATTTAATTATAAATTCAAATCAAGATTTTTATCATATGTGGGGGAAAAATAATGCCAAAAGAATGGATACTAAATCAGGCAAATATGAGATGGGGTTTGACAAAGAAAAACAAAGTTGGACCAGTTTCAGAATTGATAAGAAAATGCTCTCCTAAATCCCTTAGGGATTGGAAGAAGTATTATTATAAAAATGTTTATCCCATAAACCATTTAGAAGAACTGGGGAGAAGATTATATGTAAAAATAACAGAAGTATGTCAGGCAGAGATTGAGAGCATAGAAGAAAAGGATTGTATTAATTTTATTATTAACCTAGTAATCAATCGGACTTATGATGGGTATCAGTCTGAGATACAAACTATATATGGTCAGTTGCAGCAAGCATTAGGGGTTAAAGTGGAACCTGCACCGGATGAATGGGATAGAGGATATAATGTAGATTTCTTTATTAAAATAAATAATAAATATATTGGACTTCAAATTAAACCAGCAGGATATCCCTATATTACACAAATAATTAATGAATTAGAATTCCAGGAAAAAACTCATGAAAAGTTTACTGCTAAATTTGGTGGTAAAGTATTTTATATCATTTCTGTAAAGGAAGGAAAAAAGAAAATTATACATAACTACAATGTTATTGAAGAAATAAGGAAAGAAATTGAAAGATTAAAGAGAGAATGACAACACTTACATTATATAAATAACATAGTATATATATGCTATGTTATTTATATCTCTACTATTCTATTTTTACTCTATTTTTATAAAATCAAAACAAAAAACCCACAAAATACTCCCAAAACCACATTTTAAAAATCTTTTAGATACATTTCTATATTATTTTAAAAAAATTTTATAAATATTCTTTAAAACTTCTCTTTTTATATACCTACCATTCCCATCTGAAGGGTTACCCCACATAACCTGAAATATTCTCTTATCACAATTTAAGTTTATTTATTAGCTAACTTAAATAATTTTTTCTTTAGCATATTTAAATAATTGTGTTTTTATGCTATAATATATTTAATTGTACATTTGCATAAATAACTATATTTAAAAATATAAAAAAATATTTGGATTTTAAATTTATTAATTTATAACCCCATACTAAAGTGATAATTAAGAAGAATATAATTGTTAAAGGAAACATTGAGTGTTATTTATATAAGATATTAATTTTTATTTTTTACATTCTTCTTATTATTTTTTCAATACTATTTATACCCTCTTTGAAATCTTATCAGATTTCTGCAAATGAAAGGAAACCTCTTATTTATCCATTAAAAGGGGAGATTTTAATTCATTTTAATGAAGAATATACTGATAAAGATACTGGTGAGGCTCATAGACATTGTGGAATTGATATTTCTGGAGAAAAAGGGGATAAAGTAGTTGCATCTGCTCCAGCAAAAGTCTTTTATGTTGGATATACACCAACTGGTGGAAAAACTATTTCTATAGTTCATCTTTTAGATGTTAAGACAACATATTTAAATTTACAAGATTATCATGTCAGTGTAGGTCAGGAAGTCAAACGAGGTCAAATAATAGGAACTATTGGAGCTGAAGATGATCCATCAAGTGAAGAAATACATCTACACTTTGGAGTAATAGTAAATGATCATTATGTTGACCCTGAGAAGATACTAAACATGGATTTTAATGATTTAACAAAATTCATATCACTAACTTATACAGAACTTGATGAAAATAATAATGTAGGAATAAAGTCAAATAATATTTATGGTGAAAAAGCTGAAGATATCTTTAAATTAAATGAAAATTCAAATATTGAAAATATAAATCTTGCAAGTTCTAATTTTAAGAATATAACTTCTAAAAACCTGAACTTTTGGGATTATATTTTTAAACTTATATATTGGGATGATGACAATGATGGAATTGTTGATTGGAATGACCCAGATGATGATAATAATTTAATTGATGATAAATATGAAACTAGTAATCCAATAGATTTAACTATTTATACAGATTTTGGTAAAGATAAATCTGAAGTGAGTTTGAAAGGTACAATCAATAATAAATCCAACAATAATAAAGATAAAGATTACAAGATAGTAGTTCCAGGTTACTGCAGTGAAACTTATGATGTATTAAATTCTGATCTTACGAATTTCTTGGAAAATAATGGATATAGTTGGTCAAAAATGGCTTATTTTAGCTGTAATGGGCCCGGTACTTATCATAATGGATATGATTCACAGGGAAGCTACATTGATTTTAAAAATTCTACGATAAAATATCTAAACAAAATACCAGATAATAAAGAGGTTGATTTAATTGGTTATAGTCAGGGTGGAAGACTTATAATGGAATTTGTAACAGATAAAAATAATAAATCGTATATGGATAAGATAGATCAGGTAATAACTATAAATTCTCCAATAAAAGGAGCAAATAGCTTTTTGGCTAAAGCATCAAGAGACCCATGGTTTGGAAAACTAATAGGATTTCTTCTTCCTGACAAAAGTTCACTTCCTTTTCCAGAAATAGATCCTGACCTTCCAACTTCTTCTAATCTAATGCCAGAAAGTGATGCTTCTAAAAAATTATCTCAACCTGACATACACGGAGATAGAAATGAAGATTTATCATTATATAAACCAGATGTAGAAATAATTAATATAGCAAGTAAAAATGATTTGGTTGTTGAAAATTTTGGAATAGATAGTCAAGTATATAAATATGCTGATAATGTTTATATAAATTCAAGTAGTCCTCTATTTTCCCATTATTTCAATTTAAAAAGCAAATTTCTTTTTTTCAACTCAAGTGGTAAACATACATTTGACTTAATACTAAATTTATTAAATAGAAAAGAAGTAGATGGGGAAATAAAAAATGGTTATATTATATATGAAGGACAAGAACAAGAAATAGACTTAGAATTTAACTTAAATTATGAAGGAGGAATATAATGAATAATAAATATAACAAAATTGAGATAGCGATAATTATACTTTCAATTATTTGTTTATTAGCTTTTATAATTTTATTTATAAAAGGATTTAATAGTAGAGCGTTTAGGAATGCGGAGCTTTGGGAAAAAATATTGTTTGGTTTTAATTATCCAATTTTTGCTATACCTCTTGGGATTCCTTTAATAATTCTAAGCATAATTTTAAAAAGAAAAAAAGGTAATAGAAAAATATACAAGCTTGGAATTATTACCTTCATAATAACCTTTATTATTCCTCTATCACTTTTTATTTTAACAATTGCTGGTTTAATGATCGGTGGAGCTGCAGAATAAATAGAAATTGCATTTTCTAATTGAATTTAATATCTGATTTATTAAATGGAAATGAAGTAAAAAGAGAGAAGGAGTTGGTGACTCTTTGAATTTTACAGAAAAATTGGGATTGACTCGTTATTTAATATAAGCCGTCAAACTGCTACTAGAGACCTTTCCAAACTTGTTCAAAAAGAGATACTAAAATTAGTAGGAGAGGGTAAGAGAGATTTACATTATGTGTTTTATGAGTCAAAAAAGAGTCAATAATGAGTCAAATGAGTTAAAAAAATAACAAAAAGATAAAAATGTATTTCATTCATAACTATAAGGTGTAGTTTAAATAAAACCAATATATTAATATAATTTATAGTCATAAATACGGTATGTTTTATAAATTTCTCCTCCCATTGCCTGAATTTCACGATTTGTCATTACATTATTTTCAAGTATTCAGGACATCTCTGCACCTTATAGCCTTTTGACAGTGCCTTTTTTGATGTCTCATAGTGTATAAGTTCATTTATTCCAAGTCTTCTATATTTTTTGAGAACACCCATTACAATAATAAACTCTTTGTTAATAATTTGTACTATCCAAGCTTTGTATTTTCAGCTTTGTAAGAATTTATTTTTTAAGAGTATGTATTAATAATTTTTTGTAAACATAACTTTTAAATAGTTCAGATTATGCTCTATTTTCACTATTTCTTGAAAATTTAGTTATATGTTACTTTACCTTGCTTTCTGTGCTTTTGCCATAGCTTCAAAATTTTCAAAAATACGGGGCTCTCCTGCTTCCTCTCTTAATCCAATAGCAAAGTCCTTAATTCTTTCCCACACTAAATATACTGCTAACCAATCAAACAGTAATTCTTCATTAAACAGACCGTTTTTATATAAAGTACCAATTGTTTCATAATATCCACAGATTCTTGTAGCTTTTTCATAACCCTCACTACCACGTGGATATTTTTTTATAAATTCTGCATAATCAGTTATAAAATCATCACTCCACATCCAATTAATTGCTTCACTTAATCCAGCTATTGCACTTAACTGATAAAGCCTTAACATTATAATTGCATCTTGATGAGTAGGTTTCACCATTAATCTCCCTCCTTTCTTTTTAATTAGAAATTTTAAGATTACTATAAAATATTAAAATTTATAATAAATTATACTTTAAATATTAGATTAAATTAAATTAAAAAATGTACAAATTCATATAATTTTTTTATTTTGCATTTAATATAAGTAAATGTAAAAATTAAATTCATTTGCAAAATAGAAGATTTTATAATATATACTAATATTAACTATCATATCATATGTTATGAGTAGGGGTGGAGGGGATGAAATTATTATCTTTATATGCAGATAATAAAGAATATATAAAATTTATTAAACAGATAGCTGCTTAAAATATGTTGAGTAGCCACTTTTATTTGGAGGGGATAATTAAAGAGACTTATTTTAAATAAAAAGCCACCTTTAAAAGAACGTACACTCGTAAAATATCAGCATTTTTAAGTGGTAAAGTATTTTAACATTATAAGAAAATATTTAGAATAAGAAACTATATTAATTATATTAAAAGTTATAATTAAAAATCATTGAATTTAGATATAAATTCTATTTAATATATGAATAAAATTGATATAAATTACAATATTTTAAAAAATATATTTTAACAATTAAAAAAAATATATTATAATGATTTTAATTTAAAATTGTTCTTTTAAAAAACAATATGATTAAATTATCAGAAATAGAGGCTATGAATCACATCCAGTAATTTGGGCACTTAGGATGTGAAGAGCCAGTAGTGCAACCGGTTATTTCTTTTTATATTATCGCCATTTAGCCTCTATGCTAAATGGTTTTTTTATTTAATAATCAATTTCTATTGATACTACTAACTCTTTAGCCTCTATAAGAAAAAGTTCTTTGTTTTATAAATTTAAATTAAGTAAAAGGATCTAATTAAATAATTTAATAAGATAGGAGGTGAGAAAAATGAAAAAATGGGCAATTTTTATTATTGCTTTTGTTTTGGTGTTGGCTGTAACGCCAGTGGTTGCTGCTAAAGATAAATGTACTACAATTCAGGATCAAGTATTAACTTACAGCAACAGCACAGACATAATTCCTTTAGGTTTTGATAAATGGGGATACAACTACCAAGCACATATGTTTAATGGCTGGTATTGGAATAATGGTAGACCAGATGTACCATGGACTAAAGACACTATAGATCAAGCACCTAGTAAAACTTGGTTGATAATGAAGTGGAGTGATGAATGGTTGAGTAACAAAGACTGCAATGGAGACGGATTTTTAGACAGAGGATATTCTTGTAACCCAGAAAATCCAACTAGTTCAACATGTGATGGAGCATGGTTGACAAATCACCAGTTTGGAAGCTATGAAGGTGAAGATGGAGAAACATGCTATTGGAATTACTTTGTGAAGATGGTTTATGTGAATCCAGAGACTGCGTACAAAGAAATAGATCCAGAAGATGGTGTATTATATTGGTACACAAATGATGGAGCAAAAATTGGTTCTGTAATATGGGGTGCATACGCAAGAATATTACAGATTTACAACGATCCATGTGCTGGTGAAACTGGTGTAGAGAACAAATTCGAAACACCGGCAGGATTTGGTTACTACAAATAAGTAAAAAGTTCTGAATTTCGCAAACGACCCTTGACATAAATATTTTATTATGCCAAAGGTCGTTTGTTGTATTATATCGATTTGGAAAGTTCATATTTTTTTTACCTGCTTACCTTATCTGTTATAAAAAGTCTTAATAATACTTATATTCTCTATTAAAAATTTGTTGATTTGAAAGTAAAAAAACTCTATTTTGTTGGTATTAGGTATGTATATAGAAAACAGAATGAAAATAAGGAAGATAGAAATAAGCTGTTTCATTATCCCTTCATGTAGAATTTTGGCCTTTTTTCATTAATGTTGGAGCGTAAGAAGGAGACACCGTTTTTCAATGAATTTGAGGATGAGAGATTGCTAAATATGGTATATAGATAAATTTAGAGGGTATGATAATCCGTTATCCCCTATCTTAAAAATCTTACCTATTTTTAAAATTACAATTATTTTTCGAATTAATAAGGGATGATCTAACTTAGTCTATTTTATAGTCATAAATACGGTAGGTTTTATATATTTCTCCTCCCATTGCCTGAATCTCACGGTTTGTCATTACATTATTTTCAAGTATCCAGGACATCTCTGCACCTTTATAACCTTTTGATAATAGTTTTTTTGATGTTTCATAATGCATAATAGCACTTATTCCAAGCTTTCTATATTTTTCAAGTACACCCATCGCAAGAACTCTACATATTTCTATTTTCCTCTTATACCAAAGGAATTTTATCCAGCTAAATGGCAGAAGTTTTCCATTAATCTTTAAAAGAGGTTGATTTATATCAGGAATTGTAAGTGAGAAACCAACAGGAGAGTTGTCTATTTCTGCAATAAAAACGAGTTCTGGATCAAGGAATTTTTTCAATCCATTTGCAAAATGTTCCATTTCAGTATCTGTCATTGGAACAAATCCCCAATTCTTTTCCCATGCGGAATTATAAATTTTCTTAAATCTCTCTACTTCTTCATCAAATTTTTTCATATCAACATTTCTAATAACGAGATTTCTTCTCTTCTTGATTTTATTTACAACTCTTATAAGTTTTTCTGGAAGTTTTTTAGCTTTTTTTCTGAGCTCTTCTAAAGAGATCCAATAAGCATATAAGTCCATAGCCTTATTAAAACCGTATCTTTCTATGAAATCTATGTAATATTCTGGATTATAAGTTATCATACAGACAGGTGGTGAATCAAAACCATCAATAAGTAAACCACATTCTTCATTTGTAGAGAAGTTCATAGGACCTCTCATAGTATCCATATTCTTTTCTTCTAACCAATTTTTAACCTTATTAAGCAACAATCTTGCTACTTCATAATCTTTAATAACTTCAAAGCATCCAAAGAATCCAACCTTATCATTATAGAATTTGTTATGATTGTGATTTATTATGGCTGCTATTGTTCCTGCACTTTTACCATCTTTTTTTGCAATAAAAAGTGCTATCTCTGAATGTTCATAGAAGGGATTTTTTTTAGGATTAAAAAATTGAATTCTTTCAAATTTTAGGGGAGGGACCCAGTAAGGATCATTCCTATATATATAAAATTGAAAATCAACGAAATCCTTAATATCTCTCTTACTTTTTACTTCAATTATTTCCATGTCATTCATCTTTTTATAGTTTATATCCAATTTTACGAAGCAATTCTTTCCTGAATTTTATATCTTCTTCAGATTCTATTCCCTTTGATTTAGCACCATCAATGACTCCAAGTATTGCTCTACCTTTTTCAGTTTCACCAATTACTATTTCAGTTTGATTAGCTGTAGCACAGAATATTCTGCACACTTCTGGAACACTTTTAATTGAATTTAGAACATTTATAGGATAAGCATTTTCCATAAATATTATGAAAGCATGTCCTGCTCCTATATTTAGTGCATTTTTCTTAGCAAGTTCGATTAATTTTTCATCATTTCCCTCATATCTTACAAGGCATGGACCAGATGATTCACAAAATCCTATTCCAAATTTAATGTTTGGCATTGATCCAATCATTACTTCATATATATCTTCAACAGTTTTTATGAAGTGTGATTGTCCTAAAATGAAATTCATTTCATCAGGTTTTTCAATTTTTATAACTTTTAATTCCATTTTATATCAGTATATAAAAGTGATAGATTTTTAAAAAAACATTTATAAGAATCTATCAACTTTTTATTTACCTTTCCCTCCCTTCATCTTCTAATAAAAAATTTTTTTGTATTAATGTTAGAATTTTGAAGTATTTCCAAATTTCTAAATATTTCTAAATTTTATCAAAAAAAATCATTTCTGAAAAATAATTTTCATATAGTATATATTTAGTATTATCTTTTTATTAATTAAATTTATAAAATATTCTATTTTTAAAATATCATTAATTTATATTTTCTCATATACATAAGGATTCTTTCTTTAGGCAGGGGAAGAATTGACAAAACTAATTATTAAAAGTAATTTTTAATTTATATGGAAAGGAAATGATGAAAGCAATTATATTTGATTTTGGTTTAACATTAGTTCATAGCGAAAGATGGTTTGATATTGAGATAGAAACACTTATAGAGGACAGTTTAGATATTCTCAAAGAAAAAGGGATTATCAAATTAAGTAAAGAAGAATTCGTTATGGCGAGGAATTTTTATTTGGAATTGAGAGAAAAGGCAAGAGAGACAGGGAAGGAGATAACGGCTTTTAATACTGTAGATTCTGTATTAACAAATTTAGGAATAAAATTAAAAAAAGAAGTTATAAATAATGCAATTGAGCAACTATATAGAGAATGTCTTCCAACAATAAGACTTGGGAATGGTGTTAAAGAAACTCTAAATAAATTAGTTAAAGATGGTTATATTTTAGGTATTATTTCAAATGCCCATTATTCTCCTTTCATTTTTTGGGTTTTGGATAAGTTTGAAATAAAGAAATATTTTAGCGATGTTATTGTTTCAGCAGCTGTTGGGGAAAGAAAGCCATTTGCTGAAATTTTTAATATTGCATTAAATAGGTTAAATATAAAACCTGAAGAGGCATTTTTTGTTGGAGATTACTATCCTTATGATATAGTAGGTGCTAAAAATATGGGAATGAAAACATTCTGGCTAAGTCAAGAACAAAAAGATGAAAAAAGGGAACATGCAGATTTTGTTATATCTGAAATCAATGAGATACTAAATTATCTAAATGGTTAAAAAATATCTAATTTCAATTCATTATTTATTTGAGTTAATTCCAATATTTTATTAAAAAATTGGAGGTGAGGAAATGGCTATCGAACTTTTGGAAGTTATATATAACAGAAGTAGTTGTAGAAATTTTTTAGATAAGCCTATTGAGGAATGGATGCTGGAAAATTTGCTTGAAGCTATGCGGAGAGCACCATCGGCAGGAAATATTCAACCATGGCATTTTTTTGCTATATTAAATCAGAAAATTAAGAATAAACTTGCTAATGCAGCGTATGGACAAGGATTTATTGCAAAGGCACCAGTTGTATTTGTAGTATGTGTAAATCCAATAAGGTCATCTTTGGGTTATGGTAAAAGGGGAAGAAGTCTATATTGCATTCAAGATGCTGCAGCAGCTACGGAAAATCTATTGATTGCAGCAGAAGCTATGGAATTAGCTGGATGTTGGGTTGGGGCTTTTAATGAGGAGAAGGCAGCAAAAGTGTTAAATTTGACATCATACTTAAGACCAGTTGCTATGGTACCAATTGGTTATCCTGTACAAAAGAGAGGTCCTACACATAAAAATTCTATAGAAAAGGTAACTACAATAATAAGGTGAACTTTATACTATGTCATTGCGAGGGATGAACTTATTTGTTTGTCATTGCGAGGAGCTGGACTCCGGTTATCATTGCGAGGAGGTAGATTCCAGTTGTCATTGCGAGGAGTGTAAGCGACGAAGCAATCTCATTAACTAAATATTTTTTATAATAATTTTAAATAAGGAATAAAAATTTAACATTTTATTATTGTAACAACATTCTTTGAATTATGAATTTAAAAAGTAAGATAAAAGATTTTAGTAAAAGAATTGGAATTGATGTTATAGGAATCGCATCAGCAGAACCTTTTAATAATGTTCAAAAAATTTTTATTGGTAGAGTTAAAAAAGGATTCTATGAGGATTTTGATTATAGTATTGAAAAGGTAAAAATCCGCTGTAATCCCCGAAACATTTTACCAGATGCAAAAAGTATAATATCTATTGCATTATCCTACAATGTGCATGTTGAAGAAATAGAAAATAGACGAAAAGAAAATTCAAATGATACACTTTCAGAAAAGCGAAAAAATAAAGGAGTGGGGAATTCATATAACATATGTTCTAATGAGAAAGAAACTGGTAGCAAGAAAAATACCGGTATTATCTCAAAATTTGCCCTGGGAATTGATTACCATGAAATTTTAAGAGATAAATTAGAAATTTTAGCTGATTTTATTAAGAAAATATCCTTAAAGAATTTTAAATATAAAATATTAGTAGATACAGGACCAATGGTTGATAGAGCAGTAGCAGAAAGAGCTGGAGTTGGGTGGTACGGAAAGAACTGCTGTATAATAACAAAAAGATTCGGTTCCTGGATTTTTTTAGGTGAGATGATAACAAACCTTGAGTTAGAACTAGATGAGTCTGGTTTTGAGGATTGTGGTGATTGTGATTTATGTATTAGATCTTGTCCAACCCAAGCTATTATATCACCATATGTTATAGACATAAGAAAATGCATATCTCATCTTACACAGAAGAGAGGTGAGATCCCTATAAATTTGTTAGAAAAAATGGGGAGAAACATTTATGGGTGTGATATCTGTCAGAATGTTTGTCCTTATAATAAAGAAGTTGAATTCATAGAAAGAAATGATTTTTTACCAATATTTCCAGATGGAGAGAGTGTAGAACTTTTTAGAATAATAAATATGAGTGAAAAAGATTTTAAAAAATGGTTTGGAAATAGCACAATTATCTGGGTGGGAAGAAATATATTAAGAAGAAATGCAATAATTGCTTCAGGGAATATAGTTGACTTAAATTCAATAGATTTACTCTCAAAAGCTTATAAAGATGAAGACGAAATAATAAGAAAATATGCAGGTTGGGCTATAAACAAAATAAAAGATAGATAATTATTTATAAAAAAGTAAAATTTTAAAAACTAACTTTCATTTTATAGTTATTGATAATTATTAATACTTTTAAAGATGAGTTTAAAGAAATTAACTTTTTGGGAAATTATAGGTTGGTCAATAATATTTAGTCTTACTTTCTTAATTACCGGTATTTTTTTTAGAAAACAACTAATTCAATTTGCAAAAAGCATTTTGGATATAATTGGCTATAAGTAATTTTATTTTTTAAAATAATTTAATAGTCAAATTAAATATGTGAAATAGAAAGGAGATAATTGATATTTAATGGTTGAATGTCAAATTGAAGAAAACTTAGCAAATTGTAACTGTACTTATGAGCCTTGTAGTAGAAAAGGAAAATGTTGTGAATGTATAAGATATCACTGGAGAATGAGGGAACTTCCAGCATGTTTTTTTCCAGATGATGTTGAAAGAACATACGATAGATCAATTGAAAGATTTATATCAATTTATAAGAAATAATTACACATATAAAAAATTCTAAATAAGAACAAAAGAAATCTAAAAAGAATGTGAATTTTTAATACAAAAAAATCTTTTATAAAAAGGATAATATACTCTTTGTAAAAAACAATTTAAAGGAAGGAGAATCTTTAATATCATGAAAGCTAAAAGAATTAAAAATTTACCAAAATATCATTTTGCTGAGTTTAATGAGATTTTAAAAAGAAAGAAAGATAGAGGGGAAGAGGTTATAAATTTAGGAATAGGGGATCCAGACATTCCTACTCCAGATTATATTATTCAATCGTTAATAGAAGAAGCGCAGAATCCAATAAATCATAAATATCCTCCCTATAAAGGAATAAAAGAATTAAGAGAAGCAATAGCTAATTGGTTTAAAAATCGCTTTGGAATTACTCTGGATTCTGAGAAAGAGATACTCCCACTAATAGGTTCAAAGGAAGGACTTGCACATATAAGTTGGGCACTAATTGATCCAGGAGATATGGCACTTGTAGCAAATCCTTGCTATCCAACACATAGAACAGGTGTTATCCTTGCTGGTGGAAGTGTTTATGATTTACCATTACTAGAAAAAAATAACTTTTTAGTTGATTTCGATGAAATTCAACCGGAGGCAGCAAAAAAAGCAAAAATGATGACTATATGCTATCCAAATAATCCAACATCAGCAATTGCTAATGAAGATTTCTTTAAAAAAGCAGTAGAATTTGCAAAACATTATGACCTAATTATCTGTCACGATAATGCATATTCAGAAATTTCATATGGTGAGTATAAACCAATTAGTATCTTAGAAATAGATAAAGAGAAAAAGGTGAGCATCGAATTTCATTCACTCTCAAAAAGCTTTAGTATGGCTGGTTGGAGAATAGGGTTTGTTGTAGGAAATAGTGATATTATTAATTCGTTATATACGTTAAAAACAAATATAGATTCAGGAATTCCAGGAGCGATTCAAAAAGCAGCAGTCGTGGCTCTTGAGGGTTCAGATGAATTCACTAAAAATGTTTGCAAAATATATGAAAATAGAATAGATATGGTAATAAATACCTTAAAAGAATGCAAAATTGAAGCTAAAAAACCTAAAGCAACATTATATGTGTGGGCAAAGGTGCCGGAAGGATTTAATTCCGATTCATTTACTATGAAACTTTTAGATAAAGCAGGGGTCTTTGTAACTCCAGGAACAGCTTTTGGAAGATATGGTGAAGGCTATATTCGAATATCAGTTACTCAACCTGATGACCTGATAAAGAAAGCTATGAATAAATTAAAGAAGTTTATGAAAAAACATTAGTATAAATATCATTGCATTTATTTTTATTTATTCTTTTTTTATCTTCTCCCTTGGTGGGAGGGGGGGAAATTTAAGGATTTATTCCGTTATAACTCCTTCTTTTAGAATTTCTATTACCCTATTTAAGATTTTAGGATAATAATTATTGATTTCACCTTTCAAAAGGTGATTTAAAATATCTTCAGACCCCTCTTCAGGTTGGATTTCTATAATTTCTATAAATAGAGTATCAGATGGGGCAAAATTTAATTGAGTATGAATTGGATATCCTTCTGTAGCTTTATTCATATATCTTATCAAGTAGGAAAAATACCCTTCATTTTCAGCTTGATTGTTATCAGCTTGAAATCTTATATAATTACAGCTTATAGCATCAATGAAATTGATTGCTTCTCTCTCTTTCCAAAAATTTTCATCTTCTGGAAGATATTCAAGTGCTAATGGATTATTTGGGTCGTATCTATCCACAGAACCCTCAATATCAATTAGATATTTTATAAATATTTTTGGATATCTTGCTAATGCTCCTGTAGCAGTAGTAATACCAGTTCCAAAAGTTAAAATGCTTATTTCACTCTCATCTACCTCAGGTTGTTGTTTAATAAAATTTATTACAGCAATTAAATCATCATGCGATTTTAAACCACCTAAATCAGTTTCTCCAGAACTTTTTCCTGTTCCCTCAGGATCAAAATGCAAAACTATTAAATCATTTTTTGCTAAATTGTTAGCATTGAAGATTAAATTAGGATTATCAAATTCCTGACTACCTTCAAATGTATCTTGAACTAATATAAGTGCTGGAAGTTTGTTATTAATGTTAGCTTTAATAGGAATATGAAAATGAGTATAGATTTTTTCACCATTTAGAGATGTAATAAAAACCTCTTCTTTTCTAATTTTCATTTCTTCATCTAATTCTGCATTAGTTATTTTCTCATTTTCTTTCCTTTCAATCTCTAAGGTACTTTCCTCATCGATTTCTCTATATACTGCTAAGAAGGTATCATAAATAGTGCAACCATTGAACAGTGTAATACTCAAGAAAATAATGAATATATAGGTGACAATAGGAATAATCTTATTTTTATGTTTTAAGTTACTTTTATTATTAGTTATTTTTATCATCTTAAAAATAGCTTTTAGAAACTTTATAAAAGGTTTTTAGACACTTTGAAAAAGGAAATGATAGTTATCATTATATCTACCAATAAAAATATATTGTACTATCTAAGCTTGGTGTTTACAATTTAATAAAAATTTACCCCCATTTAAGATGAAGGATTAATAGATTTTTGTAAATACAACTATTAAATAATTCATAATTAATAAAATTTTAACACTTTCTATCAACAAAATTTTAGCACCTTCTATCAATAAAATTTTGCTACTCTAAATTTTAATGGACTAAATAATTAATATAAATAGAAAAGTCTAAATAAAAATGGGCTTTTATAAAGCATAGATCTTTATAAAGCCCATTTTTTGAAAGGAGGTGGATTGGGAGGTGATGGATTACTAAATTTTATGACCTCTTAAGCTAAAATTATCAAGATCCATGCTGACATTATTAAGATTCATGCTGACATTATCAAAATCTATATTTTCAATTTCATTTGATTGACATGTTGAACATTTCTCAGGACTAACTTCTGACCATGCATTCTCATCTGATAGGAGATAAGCCCAACCTAATTCTCCATCTTCATATTGTGAAATGTGAGCTTTTCCACTCTCGCTAACATGGCCATCAAAATAATCGGTGTTTCCGCATTTCTTACACCTATACATTTTTTATTTCCTTTCTTTTTTATTTCATTTCTTTAAAATTTGATTTGTAACTTTGTTTAAAATTTTTAAAAATTAAATATTTATTACTCTTCTATTTATTTTTTTATATTTATCATTTTTTTATTTTTCTCCTATTAAAATTTTTTAAAAATGAAATCTTTTTTATTACACCTCACAAATCTAATGAAATTAATATAAAATATTTTAATTATTCTTTATATTTGTATTTACTTTTGAGATTAAATGCATATCAATATTCATATTTGTATTTATTTTTAAAATTAGATATATACAAATAAAACTATTTAAATTCTGTTATTATCTTATATTATAGCATATTATTTTATATTGTCAATTATTTTTACTAATTTTTTCGATTTTATTTAAATATTACTTATAATTGGAAGTATCAAAATGAGTCATAAAAAAGAGTTATTCTAAAAAAAATAGAATATTTGTTGGAAAAAATTGGTTTTCAAGCAAAAGGAATGTATTTTGAACACGAAGTTTGAAATATTTAAGAGACATTTAAAAAGATAAAAAATATTTGGTAAAATAAATAAATAAATTTTTTTATATATTTTAATATATAGTTTTGGTTTTTTATGCTAATAGGTGAAGATTTCCTATCTTCACATTTTTTAATCCAGCCTTTTCAGCTATCTCTTTACATTTGAATGCATGTTCCTTTATCGTTACAGGCAAATCATGCATATAAAAATGTGGATAAAATCCTAATAATGCATATGGAATTTCGGGATTTAGGTTTGAAATAAAATTTGCAATATCATTAACTTCTTTCTCATCAATATAACCTGGAATAAGCAGTGTACTTGCAATAAGAAGAGGAGGATCTGGTCTTTCTTTTATAAATGAAGCGACATACTCAAAATTTTCTAAAGTTCTTTTATTTGTAACTCCAGTTAATGCCTTGTTTAGATTTTCATTGCAAGTTTTTAAATCAAATTTTATACAACCTCCTGATTCTAAAGAGAGTTCAACT
Source organism: Candidatus Humimicrobiia bacterium (assembly GCA_049647085.1). Classification (GTDB taxonomy): domain Bacteria; phylum Actinomycetota; class Humimicrobiia; order JAHJRV01; family JAHJRV01; genus JAHJRV01. Next base: position 113,488 of record JBARXA010000013.1, read on the forward strand.
GCTTTTTTAAGAAATGTTCTTCTCATAGAACCGTTAGTTTCCCAGCATATTCTAAGGATTCTGTTTTTATTTTTTTCCAGGGTAAGCTTTGATGCTCTAATCGCATAAGCCATTTGAGGGGTAGGGTCACCACCAAAATAGCATATGCAAGATGTTCTTATATCAACCATATCTGCTAATTGTTTTGCAGTTCTTATATTAATAGGCTTTTCAGCCATATATCTAAAATGCCAGTTTTGGCAAAATAAACAATCAAAGGAACATGCTCCAAAGAAAACTGCTAAATTTTTATATCCATACTCAGGACCCTTAGAAAAAGAGTATTTTGGATAACCTGAATCAGAACAACCAGGACAAACCCAGTCAGCTACACAGTTTGTAGGAAGATTATCATAATACCACTGGACAACAGCACCTTTTCCAACAAGATTTATTAATCTCCCATTTTCATTTGTTCTCAATCCACAAAATCCCTTTTTTCTAACTGGAATCTGACATTCATTAACACAGATTTTGCATTTTACTCCATCTTTAGCTCTTGGAGGATATGGTGGTAAATCAAACTCACTTCTACTTTTTTTGTGTGCTTCAATAATATATTTCTCTGTTTTTTTGGGTTCTTTTCTAATGCAGTTTACACAAACACTGAGTGTTTCAGATACTAAATTATCAGTAGATTTACAGATTTTGCATTTTCTATTAGATCTATAATATTTCAAAATACTTACTTTTTAGCTTAACTGGATAACAGGTTATATTATAAAATTTGAGATTTTGTTATATTTTCTATAAAACTTGGTATTTGAAAATAACTTGATTTCTACAATATTATAATGAGTTATTCTTTGTTAAACACAATTAATTTGACACTATAGTTTTTTAACTTTCTTTATTATTAGAAATTTTATTATTTAAAGGAATATATTCTAACTGTTCACCATCCTGATTAATTCTTATATTTCCAAATTCTAAAACAGCTATATTTTCTATATTTACGAGAGGAGTTAAAATTTCAATTTTCTCATTATACTGTTTTATAAATATTGCAAGAGCTAAAAATTCTCCACTTGAATTTTTTAATCCAACAATTAAATTATCAGGATATTTAGATGATAATAAATCTAATGAGGGATAAAATGCATAATCCTTTTTTATTAATGTATGTAGTTTTGAGTTTTTAAAATATATTTTGAATTTTTCCTGTCGATTTTTAGCTCTTTCTTCTCTTGTTCTGACCCTTATATTTTCTGGAATTTCCATAAAATATATTTTTAAGAAATTAAACTTTTTTATTACGTCAGTAATTTTCTCTAATTCTTTTTCTTTTTGAAAAGCTAACACATAATTTGGCTTGCAGGCTAAAATCTTTTGATATTTTAAGGTCTGTCCAAATTCACCTGTTACTGCACCAGTTGTATCAATTACAACTAAATCCGTTTCTTTAGATGCCATATCAACTAATTCTTTTGTTCCCATAATCAATGGTACAAATCTTCCATGAGGAGACGTATTACCTACAAAATAAAGTGATGAAACTTTAAATTCAGGTGATTTAGGGGAAAAAAGTGATAGTCCAATACATGTTGGAGGTCCTATGGTAGATTGACCAATGTCAGCATCAACCCAACCTACCAAAATACCTTTTTGTATAGCCTTTGTTACTAATGTTTTTATAAATGTGGTTTTTCCACTATCTGATTCACCTAAAAGAAAAACCTTACCCTTTTTAACTAAAATTTCTTCAATAATCTTATTCCAGGAAAATATCATGTGAAAAATTAAATTTAAAATAAAATTAAATCAAATCTTATTTCTTATTGATTAGATTGGAATATCTGTTCTTGTCCAAGGATTAAATGTACTGAAAAGAATGTTATAAAATGAACTAACCCAGCAGCTACTACTTGCCTCTCTCGCCATTGAAAAAATAAGACCATGTAAAGTTGCTATAATAAATTTTGTTGTAGAACTATCTCCAGGTATAGAGTTAAAGTAAATTAATTTATATATTCCAAAAAGAACTGCAGATATAAGAACTGCCCAGGATAAAATATCTCTTTCCTTAAATCTTATTAATGTTTGAGGGAACAGCTTTCTTAAATTGCTATAGATATATCCTCTAAAGAAAAATTCTTCTAATATCGGTATAAGAAGAGTGTAATTATAAAAACTGTAACGCCAGGGATTTTTAAATATAAAAAGAAATATTACACAAATAATAAAAACAATTGGTATTCCAAGAATTACGAGCCATCTGTTAATTAAAGATACTTCTTTAAAAATAAAACCGTATGCTTCTGGATCTCTTAATAAAAATCCAAACAAAATTATTATTGAAATAATAGTACTAATGCTTATGAATAGCTCATGTTTTGTAATTGGACAAAAAGCTGGGATTTTAGTGATGTTTAAAAAATTAGCTGCAAGTCTTAAAAACCAATTAACACCTAAAAAACAAACCAAAAATATGATAACTGTCTTTATAACAAATAGAGTAAAATTTCTATCAAATTTTGTATCTGAAATAATTTTTTCTTCCACAGTTTTTACTAAAAAATTAAAAAATTATCTAAAAATCCTATTTATTATATCATCAAAAACTATTATAGCATTATTTAACAGCATTTTTTTGATAGAGATACAAGTTGTTATGTATATACTTAGTACTTCTTCTTATAGCCGCCTTCTTTATTAGAAAGGGGATAGGAGAGGAAATAAGCAAATTAACATATCTTAAAAACATTTTTTTCTTGACAAAGCAAACAAATGTGTGGTAGGATTTTATTGAGTAACGAACATATGTTTGTATAGATAGAAATATTAACATCAACAAAGTTTTTGAAATAAATAGATTAATAACAAATATAGAAATGTTAATATTGGGATTTCTTTCTAATCAGTTAAGATTTTAATTGAGTAAGACTTGTTCAAAAAATTAGTAATAATCAATTTTATGCTCTAATTCTGTATTAAGCGAAAAGGGGAGGTTGGATTGAGGAGAAGGAGAGATATAATACATGTAGATATGGATGCATTCTTTGCTCAGGTTGAACAAAGAGATCATCCAGAATACAAGAAAAAGGCAGTGATTGTAGGAGGACCATTATTTAGAGGAGTGATATCCTCTGCATCATACGAGGCAAGAGTATATGGACTTTATGCTGGAATGCCACTTTATAAAGCTAAGCAGCTCTGTCCACACGGAGTGTATTTATCTGTGGATATGGAAAAGTACCTAAAAGTTTCACGTCAGATAAGAGATATTTTCTGTGATTTCACACCACTGGTTGAAATTGTCGGTTGTGATGAGGCATTTTTAGATGTTACTGGAGCCAGAAACCTATTTGGTTCACCAGTTGAGATTGCGAAACGGATAAAAAATAGAGTATTTGAAAAAACTCGACTTACATGTTCGGTTGGTATCTCTCACAATAAATTCTTAGCCAAATTAGCATCTAAGTTGAAAAAACCGGATGGATTGGTTGTTTTGACAGAAGAGAATGTCAAAGGAAAATTAGAGAAACTACCAGTAACTATGTTATGGGGTGTGGGAAGAGTTACACAGGATAAGCTAAAAAGAATGGGAATAGAAACCATTGGTGAACTGGCGAGGATACCGGTTGAGATTCTTACTGCTGCTTTTGGAAAATCAGGAAAGCTCATACATAATTTAGCTAATGGTATTGATGATGACAGAGTAATACCTTTTTCTCCACCAAAGTCGATAAGCAGAGAAACCACCTTTGTAAAAGATACCTATAATTTAGATAAACTGAAAGTCGCTTTATTAAAGTTATCAGAAAGAGTAGCCGAGAATTTGCGCAGGGAAGGGTATAGGGCATTAACTGTAAACCTCAAGATTAAATTTTCAGATTTCAAAGTGATAACAAGAAGCATTACCTTAAAAAATGCGACCTGTTTAGGAACAGAAATCTATAGAGATGCCTTGAAACTTCTTAAAAAGAACATACCAGCAGGAAGGAAGATAAGACTCATTGGGGTGGGGGTTAGTAATTTGAAAGGCTATCGGGTTAAAGAATTGTCTCTATTTGAAGGGGATAATAAGGAATTGAAATTAGCAGAAGCGATAGATGATTTAAATGCTCGTTATGGAAAAACCGAAGTGATAAGAGCAAGTATGCTAAAAATTAAATATTAGAAATTTTTTTTGAAAAACTCTTGCATTTTTAATAAAAATATGTTATAAATTAAAACTGAATTTAATAAAAAGACTTAAGGAAGCGTTGAAGTGAGATTTAATGTGGGTATTTATATCTCACGGAGCTTATAATACAACCGGCCTTAAAATTATTTAAAAGATTTTTGGTCGGTTTTTATTTTTAGTAAGAGATAATAAAAATCAAATAGATTACCTGGGTACACACCCAGGTAATTTTTTTTTAAAGTTAATTCTTCTATTTATTTGAGGAGGTGAAAATAAATGAAAAAGCTATATAGAGTACTTCTACTTATAGGCTCAATCACTGGGCTTTGCTCATGTGTAAGGTGGTAATTGTATCTGAATTGTAATAAATGATGAGAATCTATTCAAAGAATTAATCAATCTTTGAATATAGGATTTATTTCATGTACTAAAATACATTTTGATTTATATTAAGTAATAATTAATTGTTCGCAGACTACGACAATAATGTAAGAAGCTATGTATAAAAGTAGTTTATAATATTTTATAAATATATAAGTAAAATAAAAGCAGACTAAAATAATCATATGATATAATTTATGAGTTATTTTCAGTCTGTTTTTGTTTATATAGGTGAAAGATGCCAGAAAAGATTTCAAAGATAACTATTTATTATGTTATATCTACATTTATTACTGGACTATTTCTGCTAATCTATATAACTTTAAATTATAGAAATTTCAGTATATCAGGTATCCTGTATTTTGGATTTCTTATTGTATTATCTATTTTTTTTGAAGCACCCCTTATTAAAGGTGGTAAGGTTTCTATATTGAGTGGACTATCACTAACCTGTCTTCTTATATATGGTCCAACAACTGCTTCCTGGGTAATGTTAACTACTTTATTTAATATCAGGGAATGGCTAGAAAAAACCCCCTGGTATAAATTCATGTTTAATATAGGTCAACTTTTAATATCTATTGGATTATCAGGCATAATATATAAATCAATAAATCCAACCAGACAAATTGGAGCAATTAGAATAGATTCTAATCATTTATTGACTATACTACTTTCATCTATGGTATTTTTTATAACAAACACATTACTTACTGCTGGAGTTATTGGAGTCTCTGAAAAAATCAATTTTTTCAGCTTATGGATATATAGTTATCTCTGGTTAATTCCATTTCACCTTATACTAACTGCTTTAGCAGTTTTAGTCGCTTATCTTCATCAAATATATGGTTCTATAACATTACTTCTCACTATAATTCCTCTTATATTAACTCAATATGTATATTATCTTCGAATCAGGGAAAAACAGGCTTTTTTACAAAATGTAATTAATTTAGTAAGAGTGATAGAGGCTAAGGATAAATATACAGCCGGACATTCTATGAGAGTTGCTGAATATGCAGAGAAAGTTGCGAGAAAGCTAAGACTAAGTGAGTTTGAAATTGAGTTGTTAAAAAATGCAGCCTACCTTCATGATATCGGAAAGATTCGGACTGATTTAAGTATACTTAAGAAACCAAAAAAACTTAGATTGGATGAGTGGGATCAAATAAAAGAACACCCAACTATAGGATTTGAAATTATAAGTGATATGGCAATTCCAAAATCAGTAGGCTTAGCTATCTTATATCATCACGAGAAATATGATGGTTCGGGTTATCCTGGGAAGTTGGAAAAAGATAAGATACCTCTTTTTGCAAGAATTTTATGTGTAGTAGACTCCTTTGATGCAATGGTTACAACAAGAGAATATAAAAGGACTTTCACCATGGAAGAAGCAGCACAAGAACTAAGAAAAGAAGCTGGAACCCACTTTGATCCTAAGATTGTTAACATATTCTGTAAGATTTTAGAGAAAGAATATAATATGATTGAGGTCTATAAGCCAGAGGAAATAACAGCAGGAGAAGAAATTATAAAAAATGTTAATATTAACAGAGATATGTTGGAGAATTTTAAAGGAGAAACATGGAAGAAGATAATATCATTGCGGAAAAAAAAGAGAAAGTAGGATATGTTCAAGTTCTAAGAAATCATGATTTTTTTGCTTTGTGGTTAGGAAATCTAATCTCAGTTTTGGGAAATGACTTTCACTTCATAGCACTTCTATGGTTGGTTAATCAATTAACAAAATCCACATTAAGTATTGGAATAGTTGTGACTTGCACCTTTCTCCCACATATATTCTTTGGTCTATTTGCTGGTGTGTTTGTTGATATGTGGAACAGGAAAATTACTATGATAATTTGTGATATTATCAGAGCTATATTAGTGCTTCTAATTCCAATTCTTTATTATAGTGGTTTACTTCAGATTTGGAATATATGTGTAATAGTTTTTCTTATTTCATTTTTAAATATTTTTCATGAGTCAGCTAATAGGTCAATAATTCCTAATTTGGTAAGACCAGAGGAGTTAGTTACTGCTAATTCAATAAGTGAAGTATCTTTCCAGTTGACTAACATTTTTGGGTCAGCATTAGCTGGTATACTAATTTCTATTATAGGATCAGTTAATATTTTTTTTATTGACTCTTTTACTTATCTTTTTTCTGCTTTAATGATATTTACTATTCGGTTCATTGCTATCCAAAGAGATATTAGATTAGAAGGGGTTAAAGATATTTTGGCAAGAGTTTGGGAGGGACTTAAGGTTATAAAGACAAATTCGATCATATTAACTCTTTTAATAATGATGGCTATAATGAATTTTGCTTTAGGACCATTTAATGTTCTTACCCCTAAACTATCAGAGGAAATTTTAAAAGCAGGTCCTCGCGGACTTGGTTTTATTATGGCATCATTATCAGTCGGGATGCTAATAGGTGCCTTTCTTTTAGGACGCTTGGGTAAGAGAGTTCCTGCAGGAAAATCTATAACATTAGGCATTCTAATTGCTGGATTATTTTTCTCTATATTTGCTTTATCAAAAAATATATTTAATTCCCTTATATTAGTAGCCATGTTTGGATTTTCATTTGCTGCTCCTAAAGTTTATGCTATTTCTGTTATACAAAATTCAGTTCCAGATTCAATTAGGGGAAGGATTTTTAGTATACAAATGTTGTTAGCTAGCATAATGGTTCCTTTATCTCTTCTTTTATCGGGATGGTTAGGTGAGAGGGTTGCGCCATCATGGATTCTATTTGGATGTGGACTGTTAATGATTGTAAATGGAATATATGGATATAGTGTAAAGAAACTCAGGGAGATAAAGGGAGTCTAAATTAAAAAATTTATATTTATATTATAGAGATTCTAAATAAGAGGGTATAGACAAATTAATTGTGAAGCATAAAATATCAAATGGATCATTTCTAAAATTGTTTATTAAAAATTTTTTGTGGTCTGTATTTGGTGCATCATTAGGGTGGCTTATTTTTTTAATTTTTCCTCAATTTTTAGCAGAAACAGTCAGATATTATGGATATTTACAAGAACTAGTTGGGATAAAACACTGGGAAAAACAACCATCAATAAATAGCGCATTCGTTACTATAATTATTGGTAATGGATTATCAACTCTTGCTATTTTTGTAGTAGGCTTGCTTTCCTGGGGAAAAATTATATCTTTTTTAATTGGTATGGTTATGTCATTTATTTTATTTACAGGTCCAATAAGACATGGAAATCCTATAAATTTAAACATTGTTATCCTGATGATTGTGGAAACACTTTACAGGATTCTGGCTGTCTCATTGGGAGCCTTTCTAATGACTAAATTTTCAAATAAAACTTCCAAATATAAAAAACCCTTCTTAAGAAGTATCTCCTTACTGAATCCTCGAATTTATACTATAAATAGGAATATAGCACAGGGAAGAGAGAAGGACTGGAAACACCCAATTACTATAAGAAACATTTCCATAACTTTGATTTTGATAATAATAATAGTAGTAATAATAGCTATTCTATTGGTAGGGTCTGCTCTTTTCGAGGTTTTGGCTAAAATATAACTCTTTGTTAACTTTGCTATAAAAAAGAGTTGGGTTTTAGAATATTTTACACTAATTTTTAGCTTCTATCTATTCTCATAAACAACATATTATTAAAAAATCTTAGTAATTATTTTAGTTGAAATTTATATGAATATTCTGCATAATATAGCCTGAATAAAAAGTAGAATAAAAGAATTAATTTATTTATTAATAAACTCATATGAGATCTTTAAAAAATATTATATTTAGAATTTCAGCAATAATTTTAGTAATAATTGGTATTCTTCTAATTGCATATCCTTCATATACAAATTATGTTTCAAGAAGAAGACAGGAAGAGCTTCTCTCCTCATGGGAAGAACAGGAAAAACTAATACAAGTAAGTGTTGTAGAAACACCTAAGGAGGAGACTGAAGAAGAGAAACCTGAGGAGGAAACAACTGAATTAGAAGTTATTGAGCCTCCAGAGTTAGGCGAAGCTTTTGGAACAATAGAGATACCGGCAATTGATTTGAAAGGGATAATATACGAGGGTACTGAGAAACCAATTTTAAAAAATGGACCAGGTCATATAGTTGGAACAGCCATACCTGGTAGAGTAGGAACATGTGCGATTTCTGGACACCGTACTACATACGGAGCTCCATTTAATAAATTAGATGAGCTTTTTCCTGGAGATAAGATAATAATTGAAACTAATTATGGTGAATTTACATATGTACTAAGTGAATTAAAAATTGTAGAACCTACAGATGTGTATATATTAGAATCTACCTTATATCCAAGCTTGATTCTGACAAGCTGTCATCCCAAATATAGCGCAGCACAAAGACTTATCGTCTTTGCATATTTGGAAGGATATGATCCAGCTGATTACGAAACTAAATTTTTAGATAAGTATGAAAAATTGAAATAATCTAAAAGAAAAGATCCTTAATCTTTCATAAAATATATTAAATCTATAATAAATTTCAAAGATTTTTATAAAAACCCGGACATTTCTAATTTGGTACTACATTTTTATAAAAATACTTGACAATTTCAAAAAATATGTTAAAATAGTAGTTGATTTTGAGTTGTTCTTTTATAAATCAACAAAATAACTTATCAGAAATAGAGGCTATGAATCGCATCCAATAAATTTGGGCACTTAGGATGTGAAGAGCCAGTAGTGCAACCGGCTATTTCTTTTTATTACTGCCATTTAGTCTCTAAACTAAATGGCTTTTTTATTTGAAAGATGATTAATAGCTTTCTACTGGCCATTTAGCTTAACTGTTAAATGGCTTTTTTATTCAATCTCTATTTACACTACTAACTCTTTAGCCTCTATAAGAAAAAGTTCTTTGTTTTATAAACTTAAATTAAGGAAAAGGATTTGATTAAAAAAGTTTAATAAAGCTTTATCTTTTATGGAGGCTTAATAAATGCTGAATACCTGGGTACTTTATCGAAGTCTGTCATATTTAAAGAATCTATATTGCTATTGCAGATTAGCAGTTTTCAAAAGAGTCTTTAATTTCAATATTGTCTTTTACACAAGACTATTCTTAATCCTTTCGATTATTGTATCTTTATTTCAATTAATATATTACTCCAACAATTTTAATAGTCCTGCTAAATTGTATGCTGATACTAAAACAACATATGATACATATGATCAGAATATAGATACTATAATACAGGGATTAATTAAAGAACAAAGTAGTAGAATTCCAATCAATAATGGAATTTTAAATAATGACAGAATTGTATTTTATGATGGATATGAAATACTTAAAGAATATGCTAAAGAAATAGAGACCAATACAAGTGATAAAAAACAGGACCAACAAGAAGTTCAACAGTTACTATTTGAACAAAAAACACTTAAAATATTTGAAATAGAGTTAAAGAAGAAACAGCAGTTAGAAAAAGAAAAACAAATTCAATTAGAACTGGAAATAAAAAATGCAGCTGAAAAACAGGAGCAACAAGCACAACAGGAGCAACAAGCACAACAGGAGCAACAAATACAGCCACCCATAAGTCTTTCAAGTGTTGAGAATCAGGTGTTAATACTATTGAATAACACAAGAAGTAATCATGGTTTAAACCCACTCAATATAGACGGAGTTTTAACAAATATAGCTCGTTCAAGAAGTAAAGACATGATAGATAGAGGATATTTTAGTCATTACACCCCAGATGGTACAAATATCTTCAATTTCCTAAAAGCTAATGGGATTAGTTATAGTGCTGCGGGAGAAAATTTAGGCATGAGTTCTCCTCCCTCAAAAGGATCTGCAGGAAACTTTGTTGATGCATGGATGAAAAGCGAATCTCATAGAATTAACATGTTAAGAGGAGCTTATAATAAAATTGGAATAGGAGTAATAGATCAAAATAATAAAAGAATTGTTACTATTGTCTTTACCGGATAAGACTTTTAAAAATTATGAATAAATTTTTTATTATCATAGATAAATTTTTGAGGAGGCCTAATAACGCTGAATACCTGGGTACTTTATCATTGTTAAAAAAACCTCCTCAAAGACTCTAAAGGGGGCTTGATTAAAAGCCCCCTTCCCTTAACAATTTATCTCCACAATCTATCTTTTTTTCTTTGGTTTAGATAGGATGTAAAGAAAAGTTCCAGCTAATACCGTAGAGATACCAATAAATGGTGAGTAAGGAATGGCAGGTCCTGTAAAGGGTAATACCTCCATAATTCCGGCTACAACTAGATATTCTTCTCCTTCTCCTTCATTAACCACCCTCATAGTGCTTCTCTCTCCACAATCACCAAGTGTTACTCTTCTCGTTATCTTCTCTGGTGATATTTCTTTAACTTCATATGTTGTATTACACTCCAAGTTATCCCACCTTGCTTCTCCACCTTTTATGGTCTTTCTAACTCCATCTACTTCAAATACAGCACCATCTATTGCGTTTCCAGCTCCGTCTCTTTTAAGTACAACTAATGAACATTTACATTTTTTTTCACAAGGATCAACAGTTACTTTCACAGAGCAAGTGGTAGTACATTCATTGGAATCCGTTACTGTTAGAGTAAGTGTAGCTATTCCTGTAAATCCAGATGGTGGAGTCCAGGTTGGATCCTCTACACTATTTAAAGGATTAAATGTTCCTCCAGCTACTGTATCATCATCCCAAGAATATGTATAGCCAGGAGTTCCACCATTTACTGCGGCATATAATTGTACAGATTCTCCTGCACATATAGGGTCTACAGATGCAATAAGACATATTGGTTTTGGATAGACAGTTACTTCTACTGTACAGATTTTTTCTTCACAATCTCCAGCTGTTACAGTTAATGTTAAAGTAGCTGTTCCAGTAAAGTCAGCTGGTGGAGTCCAGGTTGTATCTGCATCTGTTGGATTACTGAATGTTCCTTCAACGACTCCATCTGACCATAAAAGATCATAGTTAGAATAACCCCCAGGATATATCGTAGCATCTAATGAAAACACAACGCCATCATTCTCACAGACAGGTTTTACTTCTTCAATGCTACAAGTTGGACATTCAGGTTCTTCTATATTTTTAAACCACACCTCAACAGTATTCTCACTACCCACTGCTCCCGTTATATCAGCATTTATAGAGCTACCAGCTGTAAAATTGGTTCCATCCAAGGAAACAGAGGTAACAAATCCGGTATTAGTTTCTTTTACAGTATAGGTACCAGCTGCAAGCTTGGCATCAAAAGTTGCAGAACCAGCCCCTGTAATAGACTTAGTTTCCAATAGAGTGGTGCCTTGATAAAGCTCAAAATAAAATACAGTGCTGCCATCAACTAATGCATCTATTGATTTGTGTACTGTAATCTGGCCTACAGGAGATTGGTCACAAGTATAATAAAATTTAATCCAACTTATTTGATGGACAATTGATTCCTCACTCCCAGAGGCTAAGTCCCAATAAACTCTAGCAGTTTGTGTACCAACCCCACTTACTTTATAATCACCATAATATGCCCAATCAGTATAATTAGTTGGATTCTCATTTTCAGGAATTGATGTTGAATCTGGAACATATAATCCATTTGGGAAATCATATATTATAGGATTACCAGTAGGAGACCCATCTTTTAACTCATATCTAGCTATATGACCATAATTACCATTTCCAATTATTCCACTAGTGTTAGTACTCCAACCAGCATGAATTTCTACTCCAGTAATTATACAACCCGATTCTGCCGTCCATGTTACATCGTTATTATTTTCAAATTTAACCCAGCCTGTTCCTTCTTCATCAGGTGTCGGTGTTCCTGTTGCAAATACTGAATCTAGGGGTATTAACATCATTACCAAACCTACAACTGTCATTATTGCCCCATACTTGAGACTCTTTTTAAATTTGCTTTTGTTATTCATTTATTTCATATCTCCTGTCTTAAAAATTTATTATATTTATTTTATTTTATTCTATAAAATTACCTCCTGTTTTAATTTATAAATTAATTTATTTAAAAAAACTTTTTTTATAAAAAACAAAAACCGGCTAAAAATTATTAGATAATTTTAAGGCCGGTTGTACTATAAGCTCTGTGAGATATAAGTACCCAGATGTAATCTCACTTCAACGCTTCCTTATTTTTTTT
>JBARXA010000014.1:0-22406 GCA_049647085.1 Candidatus Humimicrobiia bacterium
ACAAATACGTCCATTATTGACTACTTCTAATTTGGTCTGTCCCCGATGATTGCTTGAATATTCTTGAGGAAAATATACAAGCTCGTCTGTATCTAGTGCCTGTCTTAAGGTATCCCATATCCAGACAGTTTTTTCGGTATCGACACGAACAGGTATTAAAGGATCAGAAGGAGAACGTCTGGTTTGATAAATTTTACCTTCTGCTGCGTGTTTAAGAATAGCTGCTTTCATTCGGTCAATAAGAAGGGGTGTTGGCATTGCCATGGGTGTTAATTCTAAACGATCAAACCCTTGTGGAACTTTTCTGCCTACAAGCTCTCTATTATGAGCAACTAGTTCTACAACCTGTTCTTGGATTGGTACAGGATATTCTCTTCCATCTATTCCAATCACCCCAATGCTTTCTGATTTCGGAAGAAGCGTGAGAATGCCGGTGTGGTTTAAGGCGGTAACGCAACGAGCATATTCCCTTTCAACAGGAAATAACTGTTCTGATTGAGTTTTTTTCTTTTGCATAATTTATTTCATTAATTCATCAAGGCTAATTCCAAACCTTTAGTAATCTTCATAACCGTTTGGATGGTGGGTTTAGTGATGACATTTGTTTCAATCTTGGTAAGCGTTGTATAGGGAAGATCTGATTTTCTCGCTAATTCGTCTTGTGTCAATCCCTGCTTATTTCTAAGCTGTTTTATCTTATTCCAAATTGCTTCATTATTGTTTTGACTTTTCATAGTTTCCTAAGTATGCTAGTATTAGTATGGGTGCTTATTTAACCCTTCATAAATATACTAACAAATTTTATGAAATCAATCAAATTAAAAAATGAGGGAAGCCTGCTTTTGGCCAAAAATGAAGTTCGAGCCAACCAAAGCATTTTCCAACTGGCGGAGAGAGTGGGATTCGAACCCACGAAGGGCTATTAACCCTTAACGGTTTTCGAGACCGCTGCTTTAATCCCCTCAGCCATCTCTCCAAAATAATAATATCAAATGAAGTGAAAAAGTGAAATTTTTATTTTTTAAATCTATGTAGAATCTATCTTATTTCATAATCACAAATTTTGTTTATAAAAATAAAAAAATTAATACTTAGGAATCTTTGATTCATGCATGAATTTATAAAAAAATGGCGCGCCTGAGAGGATTTGAACCTCCAACCTCCGGATTCGTAGTCCGCTGCTCTATCCAATTGAGCTACAGGCGCACACTAAAATATTCGTCCTATTTAAGTATTATGCCATTTTATATATGTTAGATAAGTTAAAGAAATTATTTCAATTTTATCTAGCTTAAAATATCTCTCTTCAAATTTGAAACTAATTGACCAGCTGTTCTTGGAAAGAATATTTAAATGTTATCAAACTCAAAATATTTCTTTTGTATAAATATTATTTCATTCCATATTTAAAATCAATTAGTTCCTTTGATTTTAGTTATTAATTATTTTCTATAATTAAATAAATTATAAATAAAGATATTTAAAGATTTGGGCACAGTTTCTCCCTTCTCTATACTTGATTCCCCTCCCTTGATGGGAGGGGGTAGGGGGAGGGTGTAGGCTAATTATATCTAATAAAATATTAAATTCTATCTAAAAAAATAATAAAAAAACCATTCTTGATAGGAATGGTTAAAAAATGGCGGAGGAGGTGGGATTCGAACCCACGAAGGAGCTATCAACCCCTTAGATACTTAGCAGGTATCTGCGCTCAGCCTCTACGCGACTCCTCCCACAAATGTATATTTATATAAAAGTATAAAATTATTATTAACTCATTAAACAAGTCTTAAATATTTTTAATATTATATTAATATTATAACTAAAAAATTTATAATTAAAAAATTAAAAATTTGATTTTACATAAAAGTGGCGGAGGGGGAGGGATTCGAACCCCCGAAGGACCGTTAGGTCCTTAATGGTTTTCAAGACCATCTCTTTCAGCCACTCAGACACCCCTCCAAATTAACATAGTTTTCAAATAAATTTTAACACAGATTAAAAAATGTATATATAAATTTAATTATAGAGGTTTAAATTTGTTGGGAAAAATAAAAATTTTAGTTATTTTTTTACATATTGGAGAAGATCCTTCGCTTCGCTCAGGATGACAATTTCTTTACTTTTTTGGGGAGATTTTTTCAATTCCCCTCATGTAAGGCTTGAGTATATCGGGGATTAATACAGACCCATCTTTCTGTTGATAATTTTCTAAAATTGCAGTGATTGTTCTCCCTATCGCACATGCTGTTGAGTTCATAGTATGAACTAATTTAAGTTTTCCATCTTCATCTTTATATTTAATTCCAAGTCTTCTTGCCTGGAAGTCTGTATCATGACTACAAGACACAAGTTCTCTGTATCTCTTTTCCCAAGGATACCATACTTCAATATCATATTTTTTAGCGTTAGGTGCACCAATATCACCTGTGCACATATTTACAACTTGATAGTGTAGTTCCAGTTCCTGCAATATTTTTTCAGCTATCGAGAGAAGATAATTATAGTCTTCCCATGATCTTTCTTGACCAGAGAATATAAACATCTCAATCTTGTCAAATTGGTGAACTCTGAACATTCCTCGTGTGTCCTTTCCGTATGTTCCTGATTCTCTTCTAAAACATGTTGAAAATGCAGCATACTTTAATGGAATCTTATCCTTTTCTAAAATCTCATGGGCATGATAAGCACACATTGGAACTTCAGAAGTTCCAATAAGATATAGATTGTCGTTTTTAGTTTCGTAATATTCCCATTCCTCTGCTGGGAAAAAACCCGTTCCAAACATTGCTTCTTGTTTTACTAAAATAGGAGGTACTACAGGAATGAAATCTTCCTTAGATAGTTTTTCAAGTACATAATTAATTAAAGCAAATTCAAGAAGAACTCCTTCATTTTTTAAAAATGTGAAACGTGAACCAGATACTTTTGTTCCTCTTTCTTTATCTATAATATCAAGAACCAATCCAAGTTTCTCATGGTCACTTACCTCAAATTTAAAATCTGGTTTTTTACCCCACTTCTTTTCTACAACATTTCCAGTCTCATCTTTTCCTATGGGGACACTCTCGTGAGACAAGTTTGGCAGCTTAATCATCAACGTGTGGAGTTTTTTCTCTACACCCTTAAGTCGAGGCTCAAGGTCATTCAAGTTTTTAGATACTTCACGCATCTCTTCTAATACCTCTTCTCTGTCTTCAACTCTCAATGCTGGGATTAATTTTGAAACCCTGTTTTTCTCCGCCCTGAGTTCCTCTACCTCGACCAGAAGTTCTCTTCTTTGAATATCCAGATCAAGTAGTTTATCAATATCAATATCAATATTTCTATTTCTTACTTCTTGTTTAACTCGGTCTGGATCCTGTCTAATTAGTTTAATATCTAACATATTTTTATAACTTTCTAATATATAATTTTTATTTTGTTCTAACTATATTTATGGCTTTGTGGTATGCTTTCGAAGACATTTTCAGTCGAAATACTTGTCCTAATGAGATTGCTTCGGGACTCTGTCCCTCGCAATGACAACCAGGATCTCTTCATGTCTAAAGCTGATATGTCTAATTTTAAAGATTTACCTCTTATTTAGATTTTTGAAGAGCCTTTTTTATCGCCATCTCTTCTTCATTTGAAAGCTTTATTCTTGATTTTCCATTTAAAATGGGTTTTACATAAACCCTCGCATCTGTCCTACTTTTAAGTGAGCTTACGACTACTCCATCCCCATTTCCATTGAGCAGGCTTAAGCTAAAACTGGTTTCCCCACCAATATCTGAAAAGGCATTATAATGAACTATCTCTACGAATTTGAGTGCTTCAAGCATTTTTCTTTCTGTTTCTATCTGCTTTTTTTCAAGAGTATTTACTTTTTCCCCTAACTTTTCAGATTTCTTAACATATTCCCAAAGAATATCTGTAACACTTCCTTTGGATTTCTCAGGAATAAAAAGTTCCAATTTTTTTCTTAACTTATTAAACCTTATCTCATTAAATATTAACCATATAATTAGTAAACCAATAACAATGCTTATTACGTATATTAATGTTTTTAAATCCTGCATATATTTCTCCTAAAGTAGTGTCTTATTATATTATTTAATTAAGATTATTTTCAATAAATATATTTTTGTTATTGCGAGCAAGGTCCTGGTTGTCATTGCGAGCAGCTCCCTCGCTATGCTCAGGATAAACTCCGGTGGCGTGGCAATCTCCACCAGAGCCTGTCCTCGACCCTCAGCGAGTGTAACGAACGGGAAGGAAAGGAGAAGGGGTAAACTGCGAAATCTCTATTAGAATAAAATGTACAATATTAAGATTGCTTCGGGACTTTGTCCCTCGCAACGACATGGGGTTTATACTGAGCTTTCACTTTATTTGAATTGATTTTTATCTTTCAACCATTATTTTAAACTCAACTTCATTATTACCAAGAAATTGTTCAAATGCAACAGGACCAACCAATATTTTTAGTAGGCACTTGCTTCCAGGAAATGACTTTATCCCGGGTAAGGTTACAGGGAGCACCTCTTCTGGTTTTATCTCTGGTATAGTTGTTTCAACTGTAACTGGTTCAGGTTCTATTTCAGACTTTAGTGTTACTTTAATTGGAATGTCTTTTTCTACTTGGTTTCCTTGATTTTGAATTGATATTGTTACTGATATTTCCTCACTATATAGCAAGACAATATATTCCCCCTGTTCTTCCTTCTTTTTAGGATCAAACTCAACTGTTTCTGGTAGAACTGCTACTCCGTGAATTGGTTGAAGAGTTGCTACTCCTTTTGCAGCATTTATATAATCTGAAATCTTATCTAAAGTGTATATTTCCTTTTTCTGTAAGAAATATGATTCTGGTATTTCTAACTGATCTAGTTTCTTCTCCTTTAAAACGATTCCTACTGCCTTTTTATAATATTCATAAACTCTATCACTTATATGTAGATCCTCCAAAGCCCTTGAAAGTTGTATGCTCGCTATTTCAACATCTATGTCCTCCAGAGCATTAAGTAGAGCAGGTTTATAGTCATCTAATGCAGCGGCTCTCATATCAAATACAAATTGTAAAACTCCGTGTGCTCTCTCTATCTCTTCGGGAACTTTTAAATCTGAGCACTTGTTTGCTATTTCTCTGCTACTATCAGTATATTTTTGTAATTCAGTTATCATTTCAACTCTATCTAAAGATTGAATCTTCTCTCTTGTAGTTATGAAGTTTTTTGAAATCTGATTAGACAGGTTAATTAACTCCGATGCTTTTTTTATATAATTTTCAATTGGAGATTCTCTTCTTTTGAATAGATTTTTGCAGTCAAAAGAGCCTATAAGATATATTGATAGAAGTACTATTATAGCAATTACTATTACTAAGTTTAAAATTGATGATCTTCTTCTAACTCTTCTTGCCATTTTATTACCTCATAACCTGGTGGGTGAGGAGGGATTTGAACCCACAAGCCTTTTAAAGCACTAGACCCTGAACCTAGCGTGTTTACCAATTTCACCACTCACCCATTTAGAAATTATTATAGCATCTTTTAGTTCTTGTAAAAATTGATTTTATAATTTATTTTGTTAATAAAACAAAATGTTAAAAATAATTACTAAAATAAAATGTAAAGAATAATATATTCCACTACATCTACTAAAATGTAGAGTCTTCATATTTAACTTGGTATAATATGAGTTGAAATGTTTAAAGGTAAAATTTTTGCAAATAGATATGAGATTTTAAAAAAGATTGATTCTGGGGGAATGGCAAATATTTATCTTGCCAGAGATAAAAAACTTTCCCGAAATGTTGCTTTGAAAATAATGTTTCCTCAGTTTGCATCTGATTCACATTTTGTTGAGCGTTTTAAACGCGAAGCAAAATCCATGGCTAATTTATCACATCCATATATAGCTACCGTATATGATTGGGGAAAGGAGGAAGAAATATATTATATAGCGATGGAATATCTTTTAGGAGAGAACCTGAGTCAAATAATAAATAAAAAAGGCATACTTCCACCAAGTGAAGTTGTAGATATCTCTATAAAGATCTGTGAAGCATTGGAAGTTATTCATACACAGGGTATTATTCATCGAGATATAAAACCATCAAATATCTTAGTTACTGAAGAAAAAGACATAAAAATCACAGATTTTGGAATTGTTAAGGACAGTACCCCCAGTATCACTCAAACTGGTTCCATATTAGGTACAGCTCAATATATCTCACCGGAACAAGCAAGGGGAATAAAAATTAGCAAAAGGTCTGATATATACTCCCTGGGTGTTGTTATGTATGAAATGCTTACGGGTGATCCACCATTTAGGGGAGATGACAGTTTAAGTGTAGCACTTAGACACATCAGGGAAAAACCTACTCTGCCCTCAAATATAATAAAAAATCTTTCTAAAAATTTAGAAACTGTAATAATGAAATGCTTATTAAAAAATCCTGAAGATAGGTATAACTCCGCTACTCAATTAAAAGAAGATTTAATAAGATGTTTAAAAGGTCTTCCTATCTCTGAATTACATGAAGCTGTAAAGGCTAAATTACATCCTGAAACTAAGGCGGTTTTTACGAAGGGTTTTGAAACTATAAAAAATATTAAATGGGTCAGATTTTTATATACCTCGCTTATCATATTTC
Organism: Candidatus Humimicrobiia bacterium; assembly: GCA_049647085.1. Lineage (GTDB taxonomy): Bacteria > Actinomycetota > Humimicrobiia > JAHJRV01 > JAHJRV01 > JAHJRV01. The sequence goes on from JBARXA010000014.1 coordinate 6,641, forward strand.
TTATAGCAGTCATTTCAATTACTCTATATCCTCTTCTTTTAAAAGTGGTGCAAAAACCTATACCTAAAGTTGTCGTCCCTCAGCTTGAACAGGCTGAATTATCAAAAGCAAAAGAGGAGTTAGAAAAGCTTGAACTAAAAATGGCTATTTCCAGACAAGTTCATAATGATTCTGTTGAAAAAGGCTGTGTAGTAAATCAGAATCCTGAAGCAGGATCAAAAATTATGGAGGGAGAGACTGTTTATTTGGTAATAAGTCTGGGTCCACGAGTTACTGAAGTTCCAAATATCGTTGGTTTGAGGTTAGAAGAAGCTAAAAAAGCATTAGAAGAATCCAATTTAAAAGTTGGGATAAAAGATGAAAAATACAGTGAAGTTCCCAAAGGTAAGATAATAAGTCAATCTCCAGAACCTGGAGAGATAGTTGGTTTCAACACACCTGTGAATTTGGTTATAAGTTTGGGAGTTGAGAAAATTGTAGTTCCCTCTGTTATAGGAATGGATTATCAAACTGCTCGAGATATACTGGAAAATAAGCAACTATCTGTGGTACGAATATATGAAATATCTGAAACTGCTGAGGTGGGAACTGTTGTTTCTCAGGAACCATTTGTAAATACGCAGGTTTTTAAAAACAGTCTTGTTACAATAACATTAAGTTCTGGGAGTGAAATGATTTTCATACCTAAGGTTATAAGAGAAAATTTTGAAGATGCAATATCAACTCTCGAGGAAGTTGGATTTGTTGTTGAAAAACATTGGGTTTCATCAAGTTTAGCTACTAAAAATCTTGTGCTAAATCAAGACCCTCAAGGAGGAACTGGTGCTCCACCAGGCACAGTTATTATAATTTATATAGGAAGTGGCCCAACCTAAACTACATATTTTTGAAGGAAGGGGCCTGGGTAACCAATTCAGAGGTAAAAAATAAATTGTTATTTTAAATGATGTTCCACTTACTTTATTTAATTTTCTTATTAATAACATTCTTTTCTAATTTGTTTCTACTTGTGTATTTCTGGTTTATTTAATTGTAGAAAGGTTAATGTCCAGACCGATGACGAGAAAGTTTGCCTGATTCCGTTTATGAAAGTAGATATTAATATCAAAAAAAGCATTGCCAGAATAGCAACAAATATCATAAAGGCAATCGCACCAGATTTATAGAGTAAAAAACAAATTAATGCAGCTGGGATGCCAATAATTATAAATATAATAAATGAAATTATCCCTATTATTATTCTTGTTGTAAATAGTACCAAAGCTATTATTGCTGTGTGTTTGAAATTTCTAAAAATTAATCTAAATGAGTTCTTAATTGACTCAATAATTCCATTGTTTTTTATAACTATAAATCTTGAGGAGTAATCATTTAATATTCCAAGAAAAATCATAAATGGAATCATCAATATAAAAAACAGTATTATAAAAAATAAAATAATACCAACATTTTCAGGCAAATACTGTTTATTTTGAGAAATAGGGGTTAAAAAATAAATTGTTGAAAAAATAAGTAAAAAGATTAAGGCAATAAATACTCCTATTAATCCTGTTAATAGATTTTTTCCTAACATCCTCCAGAAGTAGTTGGAACCAGTTTTAAAACCATCCTTTAAGCTATTTTTCTCTCCTGCTTCTATGTTTTTTACACTCCCGATTAATCCACCATCAGCAATTATATAAAGAATGAAACCAGCTATTGCTAAAATTATCATAAATATTGCAAATAAAATTATCAGACCTATATTTTTCATTGCGAAATTCTGTAGCTTAAATAAAAACTGTTGCAATTCTACTGGTAGTGCTATTTCACTTCTTTTATATGTATACTGAAATGAATTACTTAAATTATTACTACTATATCCCCCTCCACCTCCAAACAAAGCTAATATAAAACCAAAAACCCATAAGTATTTATATTTTTTGGTTATATTCCAGGCTCTTCTTATAATTTCACCGTAATCCATAATCACCCTCTCAAAGAGGAATTTCATTCAGTTAATAATTAGAATTAAATATTTTTAATTAATTTATTGAATTCTTCCCATATTACGTGCTATTTCCAATAACCTTTTTATTCTCTCAGCTGCTGGTGGGTGAGTCGAAAACAATGACATCAGACCACCACCACTTAGTGGATTCACTATAAAAAGATGTGCAGTTGATGGATTTACTCTCATACGCATCGTCTTAGCTGCTTGTTGTAATTTATTTAAAGCTGATGCTAAAGCTTCGGGCTTTCCTGAAATCTCCGCCCCAGCTTTATCTGCTTCATATTCCCGTGATCTTGAAATCGCCATCTGGATTAACATTGCTGCTAATGGACCAACCAATGCTAACAAAATATTTCCACCAGAAGATCCTCTTTCATCTCTATCAGAAAAGGAACCATACATCCCAAATCTACTAATTATACTTATTGCACCTGCCATTGTTGCTGCTATTGTCATTGTTAAAATATCTCTATTTTTTACATGACCAAGTTCATGACCTAAGACTCCCTCAAGTTCATCCCTGCTTAAAATCTGTGTTATCCCTTGAGTAACCGCAACTACTGCATGTTGTGGATTCCTTCCTGTAGCAAATGCATTAGGAGCTTTTGTAGGAACAATCGCAATTTTTGGCATTGGTAGTCCAGCTCTCTGTCTTAATTTGTTTACTATTGCATATAACTGTGGGGCTTCATTCTTTGAAATTACTTTAGCCCTTTGCATTGCTAAAACAATCTTATCTGAGAAAAAATATGAACCTAAGTTCATTAATCCAGCTAAAATAAGGCCATATATAGCACCATTTTTTCCTCCAACTGCACTACCAATAAGAACAAAAATAATGGTCAAGATAGCCATTAGCATAAAAGTTTTTCCATAATTTACTATATTCATCACTTCTCCAATTCTTATAGATCTTATATAAAAACTAAATTTTCAATTTATTAATTAATTTTAATAGTTTTCAGTAGTTTTAATGTTTGTTATTAATTTTAAACTAAATTATTATAACTAATATTACATTCAAATATCAATTGTGAAATTAGTTAACTTTTATAGGATGAGTCTCTATCACAAAATCTAAAAAAATAAAAATGTTCTTATAATAAAAATTGGTGGAGATGATGGGATTTGAACCCATGACCTCCTGGGTGCGATCCAGGCGCTCTTCCAGTCTGAGCTACACCCCCATAACTATATATATAATCTAATATTTTACGTGACACTTCCAACAACTAAAGCCGTTGAGTTTCTTTCTAATTTATCCCTAAAATTTAAAACAAAAGTAGGTTAGTGGTGGGGACATACGGATTTGAACCGTAGACCTCCTGGTTGTGATCCAGGCACTCTAACCAACTGAGCTATGTCCCCACATTATACTTTTATAAAATGGGTTTATTTTAGAATTAATACTTTAATAATAAATTTTTTTGTTAAGTGGTGATTATCTCTTTATATATTATATCTAAATGCAGATTTAAAGTCCTATCCTACATTAATTGTTTTTTAAAAAAAAATTAAAGTACTGTATATTTCGTAATATAGAGCAATAATTTATTTTTAAAAATAACTTCAGAAACTTTAGTATATTTAATATGTGAACTACCCCCAGCTATCGCAAGGGGACTTCTTGGCTATGGAGTTAAAAACATGGTGGAGATGACCGGATTCGAACCGGTGACCTCCTGCGTGCAAAGCAGGCGCTCTTCCGGACTGAGCTACACCCCCACAGAATAAAATAATATGGTGGGCTTACCTGGGGTCGAACCAGGGACCTCATCCTTATCAGGGATGCGCTCTAACCTACTGAGCTATAAGCCCATCTTTAATGTTATTATCTTATCTTTTTAAAAATTTGTAAAGATATGAAGCTAATAATATATAAGAAATAATAAAATAATAATGGCAATTGGAAAATCGATGTTTAAAATTTCTATATATAAAATGTAGATTTTTATTTTCTATATGAAATAATCTTAAAGTCTCGTTTGATTAATGAGATTGCTTCAGACTTTGCCCCTCGCAATTACACAGTATTAAATTCTTATTTTGAAATTTAATATTTTAATTTGAATTTTTCTTATAAATATTCATATAATAATGGAATATCTAATTAGAATTTTAAAAAATTTCTCAAACAAGGAGGTAATTTTTGCAAGAAAAAGAATTTTCACAAGAAATGGAATTAGAAACTGAAAAGAAACTGAAAGAACAGCCTAAACCAGAAATTAGTGAAGCTTCTATAGATACTTCAATTTATCCACCTGAGCGAGCAAGTGGAAGGGCAATTGCTGCTTTGGTTCTGGGAATAGCAGCAGTAACAATTGGTTGTTGTTTCTGGCTTAATATTCTTTTAGGTCCAGCTGCGTTAATCGTTGGGGTTTTGGAAAACAATGCTATAAATAGGGGTGAGTCATCAATAAAGGGAAAGGGATTTGCTATAACTGGAATAGTTTTAGGAATAATAGCAACATTGTTGGGTATTTTCAGCTTATTTCTTTTAACAGTTGGGAGATCAATTTTTGATAGTCTAACTTATTATCTTAAAGAATACCAATATTAGTTTCATATCTCATACAATACATGGGATGAGTTTAAATTTTATTTCTAAGAAACAGTTATAAGAAATTATACTATCCTTTAAGAGAATATTATTTAGATATAAATAATTAAATATCACCCTTATATTGTAAAATTTAATCATTTATAGTACACATATCCAATAATAGTAAAAACAACATTTTATAAATTAAATAAGTGGGTTTTAAGAAAAGTATAGTTATTTCCAATTTTTTATGTATTTATTTCATAAATTATTAAACTATTTAGGCTCAGCAGTCTGCCATCAGGTTTCAGAACGCTGTCTTGTTTATAAAAATTTAGCCCTTCCCTTATGTGCTCGATGTACTGGCTTTTATTTCAGTTTTTTAATCTCATTCATATTCTATCTGATAGTGAATAGAAAACATAGGGATCTTATATTAAGACACTACATCATAGTAGTAATAATTTCTATAATATTGATGGGAATTGAAGTTTTAATAGAAATTTTTAATTTATTATCTTTAACAAATCAGGTAAGACTTTTTACTGGAATACTAGTAGGAAGTTTTTTTGGTTTAATATCTTCAATAGCCTTTTTTAGAATTAGCAACCTAAATTCTAAGGTAAAAGAAAATACAAATTCAACTTATTTTTTTATATTTTCGCTAATTCTTCCAATTGTTGATTTTATTACAATAAATTATTTATTCATAAAGTTTATAAAGCTCTTTTTCTTATTAGCAACTTTTTTAATAATCTCAGAGATTTTATTTTTTTCCTTAATTATCTATCTTTTCATTCAGTCTGTGCTTCCTAAACTTGTAATTAATAGAAAAATAATATCCTTATCCAGAAAAATATTTATATCATTAGTATTATCGATTTCTCTTCTTCTAACCCTTGCTTTTTTAAGAAGTCATTTGTCTCCTCTATTAAAAATATTTTAAGTAAAAAGGGGGGAGCATTTAATAAATTTAATTACTCTCCCTATTTTATAATAAAGATAAACTCAAAATTATTATTGATTACTATAATTCTATTACTTGTGTTCCTGCTAACTTATCCCCAAACCTTAATCCCTTTTCATCAGTAAATACAAGTACTGCTTCAATAATCACATAAATTAACAGAGGGATACAAAGTAGTACTGCAAATATCCACCCAACTACAGGTATTGCTACTAAAAAATGTCCTATTGCAAAAGGCCAATTTCTCTTCGCAGATGTTTGAAGATCACAATTAGCACCCGTTTCTACTACAATAGGTTTTAAATTAACAGCCATCTTTCCAAGACTTCTATTTTGCATAAAGTCAAACCCATCTCGTAAAAGCATATAAGCACCTGCAACTAATCCACCAACAACCGGTATTAAACTTACAATTGCTGCTAAAATTGCATCAATCAAATAGGCAACAATTCTTTTAACTACATCGGCTTTTTTATACTCCATAGCTGCTTTCTCTTCAATTTTTTCTTCTTCCTTCTTTACTTCCTGAATCTTCTCTTCCTCTTTTTTAATCTCTTCTTGATTCAACTTCCCCTCCTTTTTAAAAATCTTTAAAATATATAGAAATAAATAAATAAAAACTTATATCTATTATAAAACAAAATTCAAATTTATTTAATAATAATATTATAATAAAGGTTACATTACAAAGATAATTAGCCTTTTAGAACACCGAGTGGTTTAAGTCTTACTACCTTGGTTGATATTCCAACATTATGAGTTACATCAACTATTTCATCTACATCCTTGTATGCTTTTGGAGCCTCTTCTGCTAAACCTGACATGTGATCAGATATAATTTTTATCCCTCCAGATTCAAGCTCTCTTTTTAGAGCATCTCCTCTAAATAATCTTTTCGCTTTTCCTCTACTCATCACTCTTCCGGCACCATGGCATGTTGAGCCAAAACTTTCCTTCATGCTCTTTTCAGTCCCAATGAGTAGATAGGAGGCAGTTCCCATAGTTCCACCAATTATAACTGGCTGTCCATAAGATTTATACTTTTCTGGAAGATCGGGGTATCCTGGTCCAAATGCTCGAGTAGCTCCCTTCCTGTGCACACATAACATCTTTTCTTTATCATCAAATTTATGCTTCTCAAATTTTGCTATATTGTGAGAAACATCATAGATTAGATTCATACCCAATTTTTCAGCACTCTTATTAAAAATACGCTCAAAACACTCTCTCACCCAATGACCTATAACATGTCTATTGGTTACAGCATAATTAGCTGCACATGACATTGCTTGATAATAATCTCTTCCTTCCTTGCTATTTATGGGAGCACAACCTAATTGTCTATCTGGCAATTTATACCTCTCTCTTGCAACTACTCTTCTCATAACCTCAATATAATCAGAGCATACCTGGTGACCGAATCCTCTTGAGCCACAATGTATCATAACTGCTATCTGGCCTCTTTCTAAACCAAATACATCTGCTATTTTTTTATCGTAGATTTGATCTACAACCTGAATCTCTAAATAATGATTTCCCGCACCTAATGTTCCTACCTGACTTTGTCCTCTCTTTAAAGCTTTGAAGCTAACTTTGTTGGGATTTGCATCTGGCATCCTTCCCCTGTCTTCTACATAAAGTTTGTCCTCACTCCAACCATAACCTTTTTTAATAGCCCAATCTACACCCTGGGTTACTAATCTTGTAAGCTCATCTTTGCTTAATCTTAATTTCCCCCCAACTCCTACTCCTTTGGGTACATTTCTATTCAATTCATATATGAGCTTTTCCATCACAGGCATTATATCATCCTTTGTTAAATTGGTTTTAAGCATCCTTACCCCGCATGAGATATCAAAACCTACACCACCAGGTGAAATAACACCGGTTTCCATGTCCATAGCAGCAACGCCACCAATTGGAAAACCGTATCCCCAATGAAGATCCGGCATGGCAAATGATGCTTTCACAACACCAGGAAGTGTAGCTACGTTTACAACCTGTTCTAATGCATTATCCTGATCAGCCTTTATAAGAAGGTCTTCATTGGCAAAGATTATGCAAGGAACTTTCATTCCCTCTTTCTGTCCCTTGGGAATTTCCCATTTGTAATCGGAAATTTTATTTACTTCATATCTAAGTTTTATCATTCTTATCACCTGCTTTTTAATAGAATTCTAAAAATACATTCACACCTTTAATATACCATCAAAATGTGACAAAAGTATATAAATTTTATTTTAATTCCAGACCTTCTATTTCCAGTAATCTTCTTTTAATGCCTACTCGTTTTTCTTTGCCTCCAAAGCCTCCAATTGTTCCATCACTTTTTACAACTCTATGGCATGGAATGACTATTGGAATATGGTTTTTTGCAATTGCATTTCCAACAGCTCGACTTGCTCCTGGTTTTCCTATCTCTTTTGCTATCTGACCATAAGATTTAACTTTACCATACTCAATTCTTTTAACTACGTTAAGAACCTTTTTTTGAAAATCAGTTACTTTTATATCAATATTAATATTAAATTTCTTTAAATCTCCTATCAAATAACTCTTTATTTGATTTAATATTTTTTTATTTTTATAATTACTTAAGTAAATCTTTGAGCTGTTCTTATTATAATTAAATACAATTCCTGATTTATATGAATTTGAGCTGCATTGATTTTCCAAAGATTTTATAAAATCTTTTTTACTACAATCCAAACTTACTTTTATAAGTCCCTTACTTGATGATGCTATAAATATCTCACCAATATCAGATGTTGTATTTGAAATATATATGTTTTCCATTTAATATCCTTTTTATTAATTTTAACATTTTTTTAAATTTATATTATTTGTTACTCCTTATAGCCTATTGGAATTACAAAAAATGGGATATTATTTTCTTCTAAGTTTAATATTTCTTGAACTTCCCTATCATGAAAACCACCAACAGGTACAGCTCCTAATCCTAAGGATATCGACTGGAGCAAAATATTTTGGCATGCATGTCCTGCTTCTAAATGAACATATCTAATTCCTCTTTCCCCATACTTTACTGTGGTTCTTTCATATATTCCTGTAATCACTATATTAATTGGTGCTTCCTCAATCCATTGTTGCCCCAAACAAGCATCTTTTAACTTTTTCCTTAAGTCCCCTTTTAATATCATCTCCAACTTGTGTCCCTCTGGTATGTAATGATATGCACTATCTTTCTTAACAATATAGAGCTCAAGAGGATAAAGGGCGCCCGCAGAAGGAGGAGCTCTGTGACCTCTTTCATCAGTTATTCCCTGTGCTGCCCATAGAAGTTGTGAAATCTGTTCTAGGTTAAGATCTTTTTCGTCAAAACTTCTAATAGACCTTCTATCCTTAATTGCTTCCTCTAAACTCATTTCACCCTTTATTTTTGGTTCAGGAAGATCAATTATTTCTTCAAATCCCGTATTCTCTATCTCTTTTTTCTCCACAACCTTCTCAATAAAGATATCACATGAAATGTTCACGAAGACAAAAGTTGATACTATGGTAATAATAAGGAAAAATATCACTGATTTCTCGAATGAATATTGTTTTTTCATAACAGATTCTCCATCACTTTATAAATTATTAAAAAAACAAATTAAAATAAAATTCTTATAGTTTTTCCCCTTACTCTTACTTTCCCACCAAGGAAGAGGAAATATTATAATTGGTCTTCATAATGATTCTAATAAATATTTTATGAAATTTGGAGAATATTATCGAAGATATTTTGAATAAGGAAAAATAATTCAAATTTTTATTATTCTTATTTTTTATAATAAGAGTTCTATTCTTGTGCCTGTGTTAGACATCAAAGAATATTGAAGCTGTGAATTTTTTATTTTTTTTAATTTCTAATTTGTGATATGTAGCACCCTTTATGCTTATCTTTATAGGGTGTTTTTTTAGGTCTACCTTTTCACCCAATGCTACTGCTTTTAACAATAGTTTTTTATTTTCACCATTCTCTTTGTGTTTTGAAGAGTTATTAAATTTATTTATTTTTTTATCTGATTCATTAGAGATTGCGCAGCCTGTTCCGAGAGAGATTGCCACGCCACCTCTGGTGGCTCGCAATGACAATAATCTATTAAACTCCTCGCAATAACAATTATTTTTTATTTCTTTACACTCTTTATTGTTTTTTAGTTCATAAGATTTTTCTTTGTATGAATTATAATCAGAAACTTCATTTATTTTTATATCAAATCTATTGAATAGACAGTATTCTGTGTCAAAAAGGTATAAAAGTTCATTCAGCCATTTAATTAGTAGATTTTCTTCATCCTCTCCTTTGACTTGGATATAAAAATTTCTGGATGATTTAACTTTATCTAAATCTGTTATAATGGAGAACATCCCTGATGCAGCATTTCCAAATAACTTTTCTAATGTTTCACCATAAGCTTTTATTCCTATATCAGCAGTATGATCTAGTAATTCAAATTCCCTCAAATTTATCTCTCCCAAAAAATCTAAGTTGATTAAAGATATCCAAAAATGTGAACTATCCCAACCTGAAGGAAGGAGTCTTAGGTGACCAATTCAATGATAAAATATTAAAAGGTTGAAATTTTATTCTAAATTTAACCACCTGCTACCTTTGCTAAAGAACTTACTTTATCCCCTTCTCTTAATTTCATCACTTTGACCCCTCTTGCTTGCCTGCCAACTTTTCTTATACTATCGACAGACACTCTTATGAGAGTTCCGTCATTTGATATTAAGACCAGTTCATTGTTTTTTCTAACCACCTTGCACCCAATAAGATTCCCGGTTTTTGAATCAGTTTTAATTGCAATAACTCCCTTTCCGCCTCTTCTCTGTACTTTATATTCAGAGATGGCTGTTCTCTTTCCATAGCCATTTTTAGTAATCAATAATAGGTCTGTATCATCAATGGCGATTCCCATACCAAGTATTCTATCACCCTTATTAAGTCTCATTGCTCTTACACCCATGGTGTTTCTTGATGTTGCTCGTATCTGATTTTCTCCAAATCTAATTCCTTTCCCATTTGCTGATATTATAATTACTTCCTCTTTTGGCTTTATTTTTAAAACACCAACTATTTCGTCTTTCTTTTTTAGATTTATTGCAATTAGACCGCCTCTACTTGCATTTTTGTATTGAGAAAGTTCCGTCTTTTTTATTAAACCATTTTTAGTGACCATCATAATGAATTCTTTGAATTTAAAATTATCAGTGGTGATAACCATCTCAATTCTCTCATTATAACTAAAGTTAAAAAAATTCCTGATAGACTTTCCTTTTGAAGTTCTACCTCCAGTTGGAAGTCCATAAGTCTTAATCTTATAAACCTTGCCCCTATTTGTAAAAAACAGCATAAATTGGTGGGTAGAGCTTATAAAGAGGTGTTCAACAAAGTCATCCTCTTTTAGATTCATTCCCATAACTCCTATTCCACCTCTCCTCTGTTTTCTATAAGTAGTAATTGGTATTCTCTTTATATATCCAGAATGAGTTATTGTCACTATCATGTCTTCCTCAGCAATTAAGTCTTCAATATCTATTTCTTCTTCTGTCGGAGCTATGATGGTTCTTCTCTCATCACCAAATCTTTTAACAATATCTCTCAGGTCTTTTTTAATGATTTGATATACCAGTTTCTTATCACTAAGAACCTTTTCACAGTATTTAATCTTTTCTAACAACTGTTTGTGCTCCTTTAGAACTTTGTCTCTCTCAAGTCCCGTTAATCTCTGAAGTTTCATATCCAAAATTGCTTGTGCCTGAATTGTTGTTAGCTTGAAGTTTTTTATTAATCTCTGTCTTGCTTGAGAAACCGTCTTACTCGTCTTTATAAGTTTAATTACTTTATCCAGATTAGCCAAAGCTATGAGTATACCATCTAATATATGCGCTCTGTTTTTAGCTTTTTTTAGTTCATATTTTGTTAATCTTGTTACAACATTGAATTGATGTTTTATATAGTTATCGATTAGTTCATGTATTGTTATAAGCTTGGGAACACCATCTACCAGTGCAATATTTATTATTCCGAAAGTATCTTGAAGTTGAGTATGTTTATATAGATTATTTAGAATTACATAAGGTTGAGAGTCCTTTTTTAGCTCAATAACTACCCTCATCCCAGTTCTATCAGATTCATCTCTTAAATCATATATTCCTTCAATTTTTTTCTCTCTCACTAATTCTGCTATTTTTCTAATTAGATTTGCTTTGTTGACTTGATATGGGAGCTCAGTTATAACAATCCTTTTTTTCTTACTCTTCATGGTTTCAAGGTGAGTCTTTGCCCTCACAGTTATTTTACCTTTTCCCGTTTCATATGCTTCCTTTATACCCCCCATTCCTAAAATCAACCCACCTGTTGGAAAATCAGGGCCCCTAATTTTCTTCATTAGATTTTTTAAAGATATTTTTGGATCATCTATGTATGCAATAATTCCGTCTACAGCCTCTTTTAAATTATGTGGTGGCATATTTGTAGCCATACCTACAGCAATACCTGATGAGCCATTTATGAGAAGGTTTGGAAATTTGCAGGGTAGTACCTCTGGCTCCTTCAAGCTACCATCAAAATTGTCAACAAATTCAACGGTATCTTTGTTAATATCTCTTATCATCTCCATACTAAGAGATGATAATCTTGCCTCAGTATATCTCATAGCAGCTGGATTATCACCGTCAACTGAACCGAAATTACCATGCCCATCAATCAGTAAATATCTTAAAGAAAAATCTTGAGCCATCCTGACCAAAGCATCATAGACCGCGGTATCGCCATGTGGATGATATTTCCCCAAAGTTTCACCTGTGATTCTTGCGCTTTTTTTATGAGGTTTATCATTTGTTATACCCATATCATACATCGCATAAAGAATTCTTCGATGAACAGGTTTTAATCCATCTCTAACATCGGGAAGGGCTCTACCTACAATCACACTCATTGAATAATCAAGATATGATTTCTTCATTTCTTCTTCTATATCAACAGGCTTTACTTTACCAACTATTTGCTTTACCAATAATATCTCTCCTTTTTTAACATATTTTTAATAGTTTAAATGTCTAAGAATCTTACATCTTTTGCTCTTTTTTGAATAAACTCTTTGCGAGGTTCCACCTGACTTCCCATTAAAGTTGAGAATGTTTCTTCAGCTGATATTGTATCTTCTATCCCAACTCTAAGAATTACTCTTTTCCCTGGATCCATGGTAGTTTCCCATAGTTGTTCGGGATTCATCTCACCTAAACCCTTATACCTCTGCATGGTAATTCCTTTCTTTTCTATCCTGCTCAATAATTGCTGTAGTTCCTCATCAGAATATACATAGTAACTCTTCTTCCCCTTTTTTACTAGATATAATGGGGGTTGAGCTATATAAACATATCCTGCCTCAATTAATTCCCTCATATATCTATAAAAGAATGTGAGTAATAAAGTTCTTATATGTGAACCATCCACATCGCCATCACATAGGATAATTGCTTTGTGATACCTGGCATTTTTTATGTTAAACTCATCTTTAATTCCAGTCCCTAATGCAGTAATTATTGCCTGAATTTCATTACTACTTAATACCCTTAATTCCCTCGATTTTTCCACATTTAATATCTTACCTCTTAGTGGTAGTATTGCTTGAAACTGTCTATCCCGGGCTTGTTTACAGCTTCCTCCAGCTGAATCACCCTCTACTAAAAAAATCTCGCCCAATGATGGGTCACTTATACTACAATCAGCTAATTTTCCAGGAAGAGAGCTGCTTTGTAGTAGTCCTCTTTTGCGAGTAAGTTCACGGGCTTTTTTTGCAGCATCTCTTGCTCTTGCTGCATTGATTGTTTTGTTTAAAATAGCTTTCGAATGAGTGGGGTGTTCCTCTAAATATTCACTTAATTTTGTATTAACTATCGATTCAACTATACCAATCATTTCACTATTTCCCAGTTTCGTTTTTGTTTGGCCTTCAAATTGAGGTTCTCTTAACTTCACACTTAAAATTGCTACAAGACCTTCTCTTATGTCTTCCCCTGTTAAATTTTCATCTTTATCCTTTAGGATTCCTTTATTTCGTGCATAATCATTTATCACCCTGGTTAAGGCTTTCTTAAATCCGCTTTCATGTGTTCCGCCTTCATGAGTATGAATATTGTTAGCAAAAGAGTATAAATTCTCACTATAACCAGTTGTATATTTCATGGCTACTTCCACCTGATTTGTATTCACACTACTTTTGAAATACATTACTCCTTTATGTAGTGAATCTTTCTTTGAAACCAGATCTTTTACAAAATCAACAATTCCACCTTTATATTTATACTCTTCAACTATTGGTGGCTTATGTCTCTCATCCTGATAGACAATTCCTAATCCCCTATTCAGATAAGCCATTTCTTTTAGGTATTTTAATATAGTTTCAGATTTGTAATTTATATCATCAAAAATTTCAGGGTCAGGCCAAAATCTGATCATTGTTCCATGTTTTTTAGAACTACCATATTTAGTTAATTTTGTTATTGGCTTTCCCCTACTGTATTCTTGTCTAAATACATGACCATCTCTTCTAATCTCTGCTATTAATTTACTGGACAATGCATTTACTACTGAAAGACCTACACCATGTAGTCCTCCTGAAACTTTATATACATCTTCACTAAATTTACCCCCAGAATGTAGTGTGGTTAAAATAACCTCTACTGCTGGTTTTTTAAATTTTTTCATTTTCTTTACAGGTATTCCTCTTCCATCATCTATCACTGTTACTGAATTATCCTTGTGTACTGCCATCATTATTTTTGAACATGCTCCCGCCATTGCTTCATCAATGCTATTATCCACGACCTCATAAATTAAGTGATGAAGCCCTCTGTGACCTGTTGAACCGATATACATACTTGGTCTTTTTCTTATAGCTTCAAGATCTTTTAGAACCTTTATATCTTCAACATCATAAGTTTTTTTAACCAATTTGATTGTCTCCCTTTAAAAGGCATCTTAATAAAAAATTAAGTTGATCTTTATTTAAATTTTGATTATCAGAATATTGGCACTTCCTTGGTTAGGGGTTTTAAAAAAGGAAATGCCAAATAGAAACATTTTTTGTGTCTTTATTCTTTCTAAAATTTCTGTGTATTTTGCTGCATTAATTAATATTTGTTATATGACTTTAAAAAGTGAATTTAAAAAATAAATAAGAGGGTAATTTTCCCTCTCTTTATTTATTTCTTTTAAAAAAATTATGAAAAACATTAAGTAAATTATATCATAAAATCACATATTTAGCCTTATAAATATTTAATAATAGAATTTATGAACTACTCCTACCTGAAGGAAGGGATCTTAGACGATCAATTCTTTATTTGTCAGTATTTTCCCTTTTTTCTTGACTCTCCATAGCTTTTTCAAAGTGTTCCCTTAAATCCTCGTCCGGTATCTGTGAACTAATTTTATCAATCTCTTTCTTTTGACTTTCTGATAATTTCCTTGTTTTTGAAACCCTGCATGTCTTCTCTGATAATTTTATAGTTTTTGGAGTCTTGTCTTTCTTTTCTGATAGTTTATTTACTCTTGTGGCTATTTTTGTCTCTTTGGTATAAATCCTTTTAAATAGTCTGGTTGATCTTGCAGGATAAAATCTTATTTTATTAATAACATTCTTTTCTAAATATTTATTTATCCTATCTCTTATCTCTGGCTCCATCATCTGAAGTTCGTGTGCCCATACTGAACTTGTTACTTCAACATATAGAATTCCTTTTTTTACTTTGAATGGCTTTGCATGTCGAGCAATATTATCCCCAACAATATTTTCCCAGAAAACTACTGCTTTCCCCTGTTCAATACCTTTAATAATTCCCATCCTATTGAGTATCGAGGGTAAAATTTCTCCTATTTTTTTCATGTTATTGCCAAACTTTGATTTTCCCATTCTCTACTAAATAAGTTTATATTTTAGACTTTTTAGTTTTTAGCAATTGAGGATAATGAGTTAAGGTTATTATTGTCTGATTACATAAAGATTTTTGCTGAGGTGTTAACCTGAGTTGATATTTAAAAGACTTTGATATTATCATTTTCTCTGACTTCTTTTCTGGCTTTCTATGTACTGTTTAATCACTTTCAGTGGTGCAGCACCCACTGTTGAAACAAAATATGAGTGTGTCCAGAGTGTGGGGAGTTTTGTTGTTAGATGTTTGAACTCTCCTCGCAGAATTCTTGATGATACCCTTTTAAGTTTCTTAACAAGTTTATGTATACCATATT
>JBARXA010000015.1:0-32051 GCA_049647085.1 Candidatus Humimicrobiia bacterium
TGTGAGACATAAGTACCCAGATGTAATCTCACTTCAACGCTTCCTTAATTTTTTTTCTTATATTTAGTTTTATATGTACGGTTTATAAAAAATTTTACTTAAAAGTTATAATTTTTATAGTTTTTAATTTTTATTTTATCTTCTTAAAAAACAAAAACCGGCTCAAAATCTTTTAGATTTTTTAAGGCCGGTTGTACCATAAGCTCTGTGAGACATAAGTACCCAGATGTAATCTCACTTCAACGCTTCCTTAATTTTTTTTCTTATATTTAGTTTTTATATATATCATATTTTTATAAAAAAAGCAAGAATTTTTTTAAAAATTGTAATAATTTGTTAGAAATGACTTTATTTTAACTGAATAGAAATTTCTTAATTTCACTAAAATTCGAAGGTTCTATATTGTATTAACTAAGAGATAGCTTTTCTCTCTGTCATATCCTCCTTTACTAATTAGTTTAGCAAAAGAAGGCATTTTTTTTTCTTAAATAGGATTTTATCGCTCTTTATCTCTATAAATTTATTGACAATTTCAAAAAATATGTTATAATAATTCATAACTTAAATTGTTCTTTTATAAATTAATAAAATAACTTATCAGAAATAGAGGCTATGAAACACATCCAATAAATTTGGGCACTTAGGATGTGAGGAGTCAGTAGTGCAACCGGCTATTTCTTTTTATTATTGCCATTTAGCCTCTAAACTAAATGGCTTTTTTATTTGAAAGATGATTAATAGCTTCCTACCGGCCATTTAGCTTAACTGTTAAATGGCTTTTTTATTCAATCTCTATTTACACTACTAACTCTTTAGCCTCTATAAGAAAAAGTTCTTTATTTTATAAATTTAAATTAAGGAAAAAGGATTTGATTAAAAAAGTTTAATATAGCTTTATCTTCTATGGAGGCTTAATAAATGCTGAATACCTGGGTACTTTATCGAAGTCTGTCATTTATAAAAAAATTTAATTTTTTCGTTATAAAAAATAAGGAATCTATTGAAAAGGCACAAAATTTATATATAATTGTAGTATAGTAAAGATTGATATTGTAAATAATATATTTTAGATTTCAATATAAATAATTTCTGAAATAAATTGAGGATTAATGTATAACAATACTGAATTAAGAGTTAAAGAATTAGTGAGCCTATACAAGATTAGCTCAGCTATAACATCCTCATTAAGTTTATCTGATGTACTAAAACAGATCTATAAGCAGATTAGCAATCTATTTAAAATATCTACATTTTATATTGCTCTATATGATGAAGTTAAAGACGAAGTCTGTTTTGAGATAATTGTTGATAAGGGTAAATTTTTAGATAAATTAACCCATAAGCTTTCTCAAAAGGATTGGCTGACTGGATGGATAGTTCGCTCGAAAAAACCTCTCCTTATTAGAGACTTTGAGAAGGAAACAGATAGTTTACCAGTTAAGGCTAAAGTAATAGGTGAAGTTACCAGGTCCTGGTTGGGAGTCCCTATATTATTTAAAGATGAGATTATTGGTGTTATGTCTATCCAAGCTTATGAACCCAATGTCTTTGATGATAGTCACAAACAATTTCTATCCACTATAGCTGGTCAAGTAGCTATGGCTATTGAGAATGCAAGGTTATATGAGGAAACATGTAAAAAATTAGATGAATTCTCACTCCTTAATGAGGTCATAACCTCTGGAACATCAACAATGGAATTTGATAAATTAATTGATAGACTTATTGAGCCATTAAAAAGAAATTTGAACTTTGAAAGCTTCAATATCTATCTGATCGATGAGAGAACAAAAGATTTGAAGGTTATAGCAACTCATGGATATGATGTTGAAGAAATAGAGAAGTTAAAAATTAAAGTAGGAAGAGGTATAACAGGTTATGTAGCAAAGACAGGAGAACCAGTTATTGTTCCAGATGTGAGTAAAGATAAAAGATATAATCAAGCTAATCCTGATGTAAAATCAGAGATGTGTGTCCCTCTAAAGGTAAAGGATAAAGTTATCGGTGTTCTGGATATAGAGGATACAAAACTTGATGCATTTTCTAAAGAAAATCTAATTCTTGCCTCTACAATAGCTGGTCAGATTTCAATGATAATTGAAAAAGCTAGAATACTTGAATCAGAAAAGAAGAAATCTAAACAGTTAGAAGCAATACAGGAAGTTAGTAAAAATATAGTATCAGTTCTTGATATGGATGAATTATTTAAACAAATAGTTAATTCCATATATTATACTTTTGGATACTATTATACTACCATTCTTTTAGTTGATGAAGAATCAAAGGAGCTTGTTGTCAAAGCTTCTAGTGGTCCTTCTATTAAATTTCCTATCAGAAGGCGAGTAAAAATTTCTGAAGAAGGGATAACAGGATGGGTAGCAAAGACAGGAAAACCACTTTTAGTTGGTGATGTAAGCAAGGAACCCAGATATCTGTTTATAGAGGAACTTCCAGATGTAAGATCAGAGCTTGCTGTTCCCATTAAGATAAAAGATAAAGTGATTGGAGTATTAGATGTAGAGAGTGTTGAATTAAATGACTTTGATAAGAGTGATTTAACAACTCTTACCACCCTATCAGAACTAATAGCAATTGCTATAGAAAATGCAAGTCTTTACAAGAAATCTGAACATTTAGCTATTACTGATGGTTTAACAAAACTATATAACACCCGATACTTTTATACTGCTTTGCAAAAAGAGATAGAAAGAAGCCAAGAACTTGATCACTCTTTTTCAATAATTATCTTTGATATTGATGATTTTAAGAAATATAACGATGCTTATGGACATCTGGTTGGTGATCAGCTCCTTCAAGAGTTAGCAGGGTTAATGATAAAGAAATGTCGCAGTACGGACATAATAGCTCGTTATGGTGGAGAAGAGTTTGTTATTATTCTACCAGAGACTGAATATGATGGAGCAGTATTAGTAGCTGAGAGATTGAGAAAATCAGTTAAAAAGTACTCATTTAAGATTAATAAGAAAGAAAAAAAAGGTAAAATTACTATCAGTTTAGGAATAGCTACATATCCTAAGGATGCTACAAAAGTCAAAGATTTAATTAATGTTGCTGATATAAATTTATACGGAGAAAAAAGGATTGGAAAAGGATCTTCACCTGGACATTAAATGGAAAGGTATAAATAAAAATGGGCTTCTTAAAGCCCATTTATAGAAAGGAGGTAGATCAGGAGGTGATGGACTTTATACTTTATGACCTTTTATTTTAATATTATTAAGATCTAAATTAATATTACTAAAACTTATTTTTTCAATCTCACTTGATTGACACACTGAACATACTTCAGGAGTAACTTCTGAATAAGCATTATCATCTGATAACATGTAAGCCCAACTTAATTGTTCATCTTCATATTGTGAAATGTGAACTTTTCCACTTTCACTTACATGTCCATAGAAATAATCAATATTTCCACATTTTTTACACTTATAAATTTTTCTATTTTTATTCATATGACTTAAATCTTTTTATTTTTTATATCTATTTATCTAAATATCCTCATAATCCTTTTATTTTAATTCATTAAATAAGAAATATTTTTATTTTTTTGATAAAATGTCATCAGGTAATGTAAATTAATGATGATTTAAGAATAATATATAATTGGATTATGTAGTAATTTGAATTATGAGATAATTTGGATTATGTAGTAATGATTATTGAGTGATTATCTTAAAAACAAATATATTATACGAGGAACCTTGTTATGAAAAAAAGTCTCAAATTTTATTATTTTTATTAAATTTAAAATGATTATGTAAAAAGGAAATTTGCTGTGAAAAAAGTCTATAGATATTATTTTGAAATTCTAATCAAGTTATTTGTTATTTTTTTTATCCTATCCATTTTTAACTTATATGTTAGTTGTAAATTCTTTAAAGAAACTGAGGTCACCAAAGAACCTACAAAGGAAACAGAAGAGATTACTGAGGAAGTAGAGCCTAAAAAGATAGAAGAACCTATTGATTTGGAGCTATGGATAAGCAGTGAATATTTAGGTGACAATGAAAGAATTGAGAATAAGACTTTGTATGAAAAACTGAAAGAGTTTAAAGATGAAAATTCCAACATAAATTTAATAGTAAAAATAATTCCTGAAAAAGATTTAGATTCAAAGATTACAAAAACTTTCCAGATTGCCAGGGATAACCTTCCTGATTTAGGTTTAACTTACGATTTTAGTATAGTTGTGGAAGATAAAATTGCAAAGCCAATGGATGATTTGATTTCTGATAATCTTAAAAATGATATATTTCCCTTTGCTTTAGATGGTAGAACAATAGATGGAAAATTATTGGGATTAATGTTGAATGCAGATGCAAAATTGCTTTTATACAGAAAAGATCTGTTTGAAGAAGTGGATTTAGATCCAGATAACCCACCAACTAATTGGTCTGATCTAATAGACAAAGGTAAGCTTTTAACAAAAGATAATAATGAAGATGGTGTAATTGATACATGGGCTTTGGGACTTCCCTCAAAAAGTATGGATAAAATTACTTCTGATTTTATATTTCCAAACTATTTTTCATTAGGCGGGAGTTTAATTAATAAAGAGGGTTTTCCCATTTTCCATTTGGAACAAAATAGGGAAAAAATTATTGATATTTTAAATTTTACAATTTCAATTTTAAATGAAAATATTATTTCAAAAAGAGCACCAGAAGAGGGAAACAATTTATTACTTTCAGAATATATTCAAGGAAAATATGCAATGATTGTTGTTGATTCATCAATTCCTTTTAAATTAAAAACTGAGAATCCGGATATTTATGATAAAACTGGTTTTTCTTTAATACCAGGTAGATATGGGACTAAATATTCTACATTAGAGGGTCCATCAATTTGTCTATTTACAAATGATTCTGAAAAAAAAGAAGCTGCTGCCACTCTTATTGATTATTTAATGAAAGTAGAATTTTATTCTAAGTGGTGTTACTATAATGAAAAACTTCCTGTGACTAAATCCAGTTATCAAACAAGTTTACTTAAAATGGATAATCTATATCAAGTCTTTAATGAGTTATGTGAAAATGGTAAACCTATTCCGGATGGTTATGTTATATATGAAACTTTATATAACGAGCTTGAAAAAAATATAAATTTAGCTATATCAGGAAATATAACACCTGAGGATGCAATAATTCAAGCAGGAGAGACAGTATCTAAAATGGTAGAAGAATAAAAAATTTAAGATTTAAATATATGTCAAATAAAGAAATCTATCCATTAAAATTCAATGAGATATTCAAAGAAAAAATATGGGGAGGAAGAAGATTAGAATCTTTTTTAGGAAAAAAACTACCTAAAGATAAATCTATTGGTGAATCGTGGGAATTGGTAGATCATAGAGAAGATATTAGTGTTGTAAGAAATGGGAAATATAGAGATGATAATTTAAAAAGTTTAATTAAGAATTTTGAAAAAGAGTTAGTTGGGAAAGATGTGAAGTTAAGTAGAAGTAATAGATTTCCTCTACTTTTTAAGTATATTGATGCATCAAAAAAACTGTCTATTCAGGTTCATCCAGATGATGAATACGCTTATCTCAATGAAATAGATGAAACAGGGAAAACTGAAGCCTGGTATGTTGTTTGGGCTAAACCCGGAGCTCAACTTGTTTGTGGTTTAAAAGAGCATATGAGCAAAAGGGGTTTTAAAAAAGTAATTGAAAGTAAAAAAATTGGGGATTACTTAGATTATATAAATATTTACAAAGGAGATTTAATCTTTGTACCTCCCGGAACAATACATACCATAATGGGTGGGGTTTTGTTAGCTGAAATACAACAAAATTCAGATGCAACATATCGAATTTTCGATTGGGATAGAGTGGATAGACATGGTAAATCAAGAGAACTTCATATTGATAAAGCATTAGATGTTATTGATTTTTCTTTGGTGAGAAATTACAAGGTACAACCTTTGTCAATAAATATTGATAGAAATGTTATCAACTACCTTGTAGTCTGCGAAAAATTTGCTGTTGAACTTTGTGAGATATTTGATGAATATAAACTTGATTGTGATGGTTCAAAATTTTACATACTCTCCTTTATAGAGGGGAATGGGGAAATTTTTTATGGTAATGAATCTGATATTAATTTAAATACTAAAACATTAGATATCAAAAAAGGGGAGACGATACTACTTCCAGCTTTATTAGGTAAAACAACAATAAAAACAGATAGTAAACTAAAAGATGATAAACTAAAATTCCTAAAATTCTATGTACCTAATATAACTAAAGACATTATTAAACCATTAACTGATGAAGGATTTACTAAACAGGATATCATTAGCTTGGGTGGTTGGAACAAAGTAAATGATGTTATGAAATATTTTTAAAAAATAGTTTAAATAATTCATATAAATTATTTTATTTAAATATACGATTTAATCAGGAGGGATAATTGAGAATTAATCCACAGATATTTAGAGAGTATGATATAAGAGGAATTGTAGGTAAAGACTTAACAGCTGAAGTTGTTAAGATGCTGGGTAAAAGTTTTGGGACATATATGATATCCAAGGGTGGAAATAAGGTTAGTGTGGGGAGAGATAACAGACTTAGTTCTCCAAAATTTAAAAGTGCTTTAATTGGTGGAATATTATCAACTGGATGTGATGTTATTGATATTGGATTAGTTCCAACACCGGTTATGTATTTTTCACTTTTTAATTTAGATGTAGATGGGGGTATAGTAGTTACTGGCAGTCATAATCCTCCTAATTTTAATGGATTTAAATTAGCGGTAGGAAAAACAACTATATATGGAGATCAGATTAAGGAGTTAGGAAAAATTATCAAGGAAGATAGATTTATAGAGGGAAAAGGAACTCTATACCACCAGAATATTAAAGATGATTATATTAATTATATAAAGGATAGAATAGATTTAAAAAAGAAATTAAAGTTAGTAATAGATGCGGGTAGTGGTACTGCAGGATTAATTGCTCCGAAGTTACTAAAGGAAATTGGGTGTGAAGTTATAGAGTTATATTGTGAGCTGGATGGAACATATCCACATCATCATCCTGATCCAACAGTTGTTGAATTTGTACAGGATTTAGTGAAAAAGGTAAAAGAAGAAAAAGCTGATCTTGGTATAGCATATGATGGAGATGCAGATAGAATTGGAGTAATAGATGATAAGGGGAGCATTATCTGGGGTGACCATTTATTAATTCTATTCTCAAGAGATATACTTAAAAAGGGAAGAGAAAAGATTATATTTGAGGTAAAGTGCTCCCAAGCACTTGTTGATGAAATAGAAAAAGCTGGTGGAGAACCTATAATGTGGAAAACAGGTCACTCATTAATAAAAAATAAAATGATTGAAGAAAAAGCTGTACTTGCTGGAGAAATGAGTGGACATATATTCTTTGCTGATAATTATTATGGTTATGATGATGCTATCTTTGCTTCATGCAGACTTGTTGAGTTATTATCAGAATCTGATAAGACAATTTCAGAAATGCTTTCTGATATTCCTAAATATTTTTCAACTCCAGAAATAAGAGTTGATTGTACTGATGAGAGGAAGTTTAAAATTGTAGATAATATTAAAGATTATTTTAAAAAAAATTACAAAACTATAGATGTTGATGGAGTGAGGATTTTATTTACCGATGGTTGGGGATTAGTTAGAGCATCCAATACACAACCAGCAATAGTATTAAGATTTGAGGGAAAAACAAAAGAATCTCTTAAAAATATTAAAAATAGAATTTTAGAAAAGCTCAGTGAATATCCTTCATTAGCCATTCCTACCGATATTTAAAATCAATAAATCTTTTAAAAAGAATAAAATTTAAATTTCTATAAAAGAACTTAATTCCTAAAATATTTCGATAAAATATTTTTAATATTTTGAAAAAATGAAATAATATCGTAAAATATATTTAATAATTAAAATTTTTATTATTTCTTAAATAAAAACTAATTTTTGAAATTCTTTAAATTATATATAAAAATATGGAAAAGAAAATGAAAGAAAAAGACCCATTTGAAGGAAAATTATTTATAAGTCCTGCTGAAATTTCTAGATTATTATCAATAACAAGGCAAACAGTTTATAACTGGATAAATGAAGGAAAGTTAAAAGCTGCTCATTTCTCATCAGGGTGTGTGAGAGTTCCAGTTTCAGAAATAAGGGATTTTATAAAAAAGCATCTATGCGAGGTTGAATAGATTATTTTGATTACGACTGTTCATCTATGTCTTGTGAGTTAGTTTTCCATAAAAAACTCTGAACAAACATTTTTAAAAACATAAATGCATCTTTAATAGGGTGAACATAACTTATAGCATTTTTATAATATATAGTGGATATTGGAATAGATACTGTTTTATAACCCTTTAGAGAAGCTCTAAGAAGTAACTCTGGTTCAGCTTCAAACCTGCTTGAACATCAGGTATTTTTATACCCGCTCTTATTGAGATTAACCATGATGTGAATTTATTTGCTATATATCTTATCCAGGGCATATTTTCTGGATTTTTCATCCTATTTCCCAGGATGATGTCTACATCTTCTTTACCTAATGATAGGAAATTTATGAATTTTTGTATTTCATCAATATCATGTTGATGATCTGCATCAATTGTAATTATTCCTGAAAAACCATTTTCTAAAGCATAATCAAAACCTGTCCTAAGTGCCACTCCTTTTCCTTTATTAACTTTATGTCTTAGAACTGAAGCACCTGCTTTTTTAGCTATAGAATATGTCAGGTCCTTAGAACCATCATCAATAACTACTACATCAGGTAATACTTCTAAACATCTTTTAACAGTTTCTTCTATATATTTCTCCTCATTATATGCTGGGATTATAATAGCTATCTTATTTAAATTTTCTTTATTCACAAATCTCCTAATTCTTAAGTGATTTTTGTATAGGTCTTTATAGCATATTTTTAAAAAATATTAAACAATTTCCAATAATTTATTAAATTTATGATCATTTTTGAGATTTGTATCAGGGTTCAAGATAACAGAGAGCAACTGCACCTGGTCCTAAATGAGTACCAATGGCACATCCAATAAGCCATGTATAAATCTCTTTTGGTTTAAATGCATCTTTTGCTTTTGTTTCAATATCTTTAGCATCCTCAATATTATCTGAGTGACCTATAATTACAGCCCCACCTTCTTTAACATTAAAAACATTTTTATAAATATTAATTAATTCCTGTTTTGCCCGGTTCCAATGTCTTGCATTTTTGTATGGAGCTACTTCTCCTTCTTTGACTGTAAGAATAGGTTGTATTTTTAATGCTACTGCCAGAAGTGATTTAGCTGTCCCAATTCTTCCACCCTTTCTTAGATATTCAAGAGTCTTGGGTAAAAAAAGTATTCTAATTTTTTCAACAATATTATTTACCATATCAATTATTTCCTCTTTATTTTTACCTTCTTTTGCAGCTTTTGCTGCTTCCATAACTACATAACCAAGTTGGATAGAAGTGACTTTTGAATCTATAATAGTAATATCCAGATCTGGAAGAGATGATTTAGCACTAAAAGCTGAAGCTAATGTTCCAGACATTTTTTCTGATATATGGATAGATATTATAGAATCATATTTTTCTGCCATCTTTTTATAAACCTGTACGAATTCATAAGGCGTAGGCTGAGTTGTCGTGGGAATCTTTTTTGAAACTTTCAATTTCTTATAAAATTCCTCAGGTATAATGTCAACATTATCTCTATATGTTTCTTTATCAAACATAACTTTTAGAGGGATTACTTCAATATCATATTTCTCACATATTTCTCTGGGTATATCGCTTGTGCTGTCAGTTAATATTCCTACTCTCATTTTATTCTCCTTGATAATTTTATATTTATTAGTTTGATATATTATAGAATTTCTATTTTTAAATAAGATATTATTATAATTTTAATAATTAGATTTTATACAAAATATTAGTAGAGTAAAGCTTTAGCTTTGCTTAATAATGCAACCCTAAAGAGTTGCCCTACATTATTTAATGAAAAATTTTTATATTTTTAGAATTTAGACGAAATTAATTTTATGAAGTTTCATATATTATGAAGTTTCAATTGTGAATCAACTAGAAGCGAATTATTGTTGAAATATTTCATTTATAATAAAAAAATAAAATAATATGAATTTGAAATTCTAATTCATAACAGGATTTAATATGGGACTATTACACTTAGTGCTTTTGGAATAAGTTCAAAATTTACTGGAAGACTTTTTATAATTTCTCCATCAGCTTGCACACTTATTTTCTTGTTAGATTCAATCCTTAAAAAGTCAGTTCTAAATATTTTTACTGCAGGGTGAGTTACATGAGTTCCTGAAAATACTCTTGGAAATACTTTTAAGAATTCCAATTTAGATATTTCCTCAACAATGCATACATCAAACAAACCATCATCAAGTTTCGCATCCGGAACAACCTTCATTCCACCACCATACATCCATGAGTTGCCTACTGCTATTGTCATAGCTTTTTTCTCTATAATATTGTCTTTTGTAATTAATTTAAAAAATATGGGTTTAAATCTAATGAGAACATTATAAACACCATAAATATAAAAAAGTGAACCTAATAATTTTAATAAATTTCTGTGTTTAAATGCAAAATCCACAACCATGGTATCAAATCCAGTTCCTGCAACTCCTGCAAAGTACTCACCATTTATTTTACCAAGGTCTATTTTTTTTGTTTTTCCAATATTAATTATTTCAATTGCCTTTTTTATATCTTTTTGAGGAATTCCTAAACAGGTTGATAAATCATTTCCTGCTCCAATAGGAATAATGCCTAATGAACTATTAGTTCCATAAATACCATTTATTACTTCATGAATAGTCCCATCTCCTCCTACAGCAACAACTATTTCAAAGTTTTCTGTAACAGCTCTTTTGGCTAATTCTTTTGCATGTTTAGATTTCTGTGTGAAATCTATTGATGAATCAATATTTAATTCTTTAATATACTTTTTAATCTGCTCAATTTTCTTTTTTACTTTTCCCCTACTTGAATCTGGGTTTATAATAAATTTTGTTCTCAAAATAAATACCTTGATAACTAATGGTTTATACAGGGAATTAAGTTATAATTATTTGTTAATTTAATTGAATATATAATAATATATATATTCAATTTATGATAGCTTTCATTTTTAAAAATCTTACTATATAATAACAGCTAAAATATTAAAAAATAAAAATAGAATTATAAATTTTGATTTATTAATTTTACATAGTCTTTTATATTTAAGCAAAGAAGGAGGCAATATGAATATTCTTAACAGGATTTTGATTGTTATTCTAATTCTTTTCTTGTTAATTTTAAGCTTAGTTGCAATGCTTAATACATTCTTACCATTAATTGATATTGGAGATATGTTAAATAGATTTGCAGATTATTACAATTCAATGAATCGATGGGTTCTATTATTTTTCTGGTTAATTTTCTTTTTTGTATGTTTTGCTTTACTAATTTTAGAGTTTATTGGGAAAAAACCTAAAGCAGTGAAGATGGTTAATGTAAAAGAGGGAAAAGCCACAATGTCATTGAGTTCAATAGGAAAGCAGATTCATAATGATGTTATGAATGTTTCAAATATTCAGTCTGTAAGAGTTGGTATATTACCAAAAAGATCTGGAATAATAACAAATCTTGATTTGGGAGTTGAACAAGGTTTGGATTTAACTGAAAAAACGAGGGAAATAGTTGAAGTTGTAAAGAGTTCAGCAAATAGATTGGGAGTAAAGCTGTATAATACAAATGTGAATTTTATCCCTGTTTCAGGACCTAAAATAAGAAGGGAAAGACCAGAGATAAAAGTTGAAGAAAGGGTAGAGGTTGAAGATATTTCAGTTGAGGAGTAGTAAAATATAATATTTCTATATTTTTTCTATTATGTTTTTGATAGTTGTTGGTAAAAAAGTAGCAATACCCAATAAGTAGTAGAAATATAAAAACTTTTGTAGAGTGGTTCACTTTGTGATTCTACTCTTCTACTTGTTCTTCAATTTTAGTTGTTGATTCCTTTATTTTCCCTGCCAATTCTTCAATTTTAGCTTTTCCAATTTCTATTCCCTCTTTTGCTTTCTCCAAAGCAACTTCCCAACCTTCTTTGCTTTTTTCAAAATATTCTGAGCCTTTTGTCTTGAGTTCCTCTCGCATTTCCTTCCCAGGTTTTGGGGCATATAGCAAACCTATGGCTAATCCAATAAGTAAACCTAAGGATAATCCTAATCCAACCGCTAATCCTGAACTATAACCTCTTTCTTCTGCGTTTGTCATTTTTTAAGCTCCTCCTTTTTAATTATTAATATTATTTATGATTCATAATAATTGTTATTATTTTATTATATATTATCTATTGGTTTGACTTCTAATTGTTTTAATTTAATTTCAGAATAAAATAAGCAAGAAACCCAACAGCTTTAGTCGTTGGATAAATTGGGGACTAAACCCCTATCATTAGACACATTGTATACTAAAATTAATTAAGTTAGAATAGATAAATTTAATTTAAAACTACTATTGAATTTTTAAACTCAAGAAATTTTATATCAAATATATCAATGTATTCCTCTTCTAAGCTATGATTGTAAATTATAAAGAAATAATAATTTATAAATTGGAGCGGGTAAGGGGACTTGAACCCCCGATTCAAGCTTGGGAAGCTTGCGTATTACCCCTATACTATACCCGCTCAATATTATACTATTATAAATGAAAATTTCTAAATATAAGTTTTTAAAATAAGAAAAATTTGATTGAGAGTTTTAATTAATATGTAGTGTGTATTCTAATGAAATTTTCCTCCCCCTTGATGGGGGAGGGATAGAGTGGGGGTGGATGATTAATAAATCATATTGAAAAGTGTTAGCCTTATAGGTTAAACTGATAAATATATATGATATTTAGAAAAATGTTTAATATGTTTAATATAAAAAATAATTTTAGTTGTTTAGGGGAAGAGTGAGGGTAATATGCTCTATGGGTATGCTAATAACTTAATTTATATAAATCTTTCAACAGGGAATGTGGAGAAAAGGAAAATAAAAGAACATGTGGCAAGACAATATTTTGGGGGTGCAGGATTAGCTGCTTATTTATATTTAGCTGAATTTGATATAAATTCTGAACCTTTTAATCCAAAAACTCCTATTATTTTTACCACAGGACCTTTCACTGGAACAAAAGTTCCATCATCTGGAAGACACAGTGTTGCATTTAGGTCTCCTTTAACTGGGATCTGGGGTGAAGCTGATGTTGGTGGTACATTTGGAGATATTTTAAAAAGAAATAAAGTGGATGGGATTGTTGTTTATGGTTCCTCTAAAATTCCAGTATACATAATAATTTCTGAAGATAATGTTCAGATAAAAAATGCTTCACATCTCTGGGGGAAAGATACCTATGAAACATATGAGATTCTAAATAAAGAAGTAGGAAATATTGAAGTTGGAAAAGTGGAAAATAAAATATCTGCAATGGTTATTGGACAAGCAGGGGAGAACTTAGTTAGATTTGCTTCTATTATGACTGATGGAAAACATGGAAGAGCACTTGGTAGATGTGGAATGGGAGCAGTCATGGGTTCAAAAAATCTTAAGGCTATTGTAACCTTAATTAAAAAGAGCAGAAAAAAAGATGGGAAGACTGAAATAAAAATTCCGATAGCTTATCCAAATAAGCTTATTGAATCTATTAGAAAGGTAGTTCCTGATATAGTGAAAGCTTCTAGTCGTTTTAGGAAATATGGGACAGCTGGGAGTTTTAAAAGAAATATGGAGATAGGGGATGTTCCAGTGAAAAACTGGATAAGTGGAAGGTGGTTAGAGGGTGGAGAAAGCTTAAATGGAAAGAATATGGTTGAAATTGCAAAAAAAGGTAATTTTTACTGTGCAAAATGTCCAATTGGGTGTGGTGGAGTTGCTGAGACCGAAAGTCCCTATGGAAAAATTATCGGATCTATACCGGAATATGAAACTATTTCAATGTTGGGTGCAAATTGTTATATTGATGATATGTTTGCAGTTATGAAAGCAAATGAAATGTGCAATAGATTGGGCTTAGATACAATATCTACAGGTTCAGTGATAGCTTTTGCCATGGAAGCTTACGAGAAAGGATATTTCAATAATTTAGAATCCAATATTGAAATCGAATGGGGAGATGCAAATATAGTTTTAAAATTAATTAAAATGATAGCCTTCAGGGAAAAAATAGGGGATTTATTAGCAGAAGGTGTCAGAATTGCTTCTGAAAAATTAGGAAATAATAGTAAAGAATTTGCTATACACTGCAAAGGATTAGAGCTTCCAGCACATGACCCAAGAACATTCTCAAGCCTTGCCTTAGGTTACGCTACGGGAAATAGAGGGGGATGTCATCTTCAAGCCTTATCTCATGTTATAGAAAGATCTTTTACAATTCCAGACCTGGGTTTAAATGATGTACTAGATAAATACTCTACTGTGGGGAAAGCAGAGATGGTAGTAAAAATGCAGAATTATATGGCAATACTTGACTCATTAAAGATATGTAAATTCTTAATTTTCTACGAAGCTTCTCCTAAAAAAATATTAGAATGGTTAAATCTGATAACAGATTGGAATCTGGATTTTAATGAGTTCTTGAAAGTGGGAGAGAGAATATATAATCTTAAAAGAATTTTTAACTGTTCTTTAGGTATAACTAGAAAAGATGACAATCTTCCTTTAAGAGTATTGACTTACAGGAAAGATGATAATGATATGTTTGGAAAAATCATAAACCTTGATAAGCTCTTAGATGATTATTATAAAATAAGAGGTTGGGATGAAAATGGAGTTCCCACCAAAGAGAAATTAGAAGAGCTTGACTTATCAGAATTTTACAAATTTATTTTATAGATGAGTATTTTGTTTTTGACTATTCTTTCTTAATATATAATTTCTAATCTTTTCAACTATCGAATTTAGTTCTCTTCTTCCACTAAAATATGTTTTAAGTTCTTCTAAATGTCTTATTATTATCACAACAGCGATTAATATACCGAATATTACCAACCAGATGTTTTTTTCTAAAAACCATAAAATCAAGGGAAAGATTAGAAATCCTATAGAAGCTGACATGAAAGAATCATTAGTTATAAGTATAATAATCGGGATAATAATTAAATAAAGAATCAAAACTGAAAGCGGGGATGTTAATAATAAAACACCTATTGCTGTAGCAATTCCTTTACCACCTTTAAATTTTAAAAATATTGACCAATTATGCCCTATTACTGTAAAAAGACCAGCAAATAGGGATACAGCTAAATTTCCAGTAATTTTTTCAGTTAAATATACAGTCAAAGCTCCTTTTAAAATATCAAGGAATAGAGCAATCAACCCTGGTACTAAACCAGCAACTGATATAACATTCATTGCTCCAACATTTTTAGTACCCAATTTTCTGATATCTTTTCCTTTAAAAAGTTTAGCAATAATATAGGAAAAGGGAATTGAACCTATTATGTATGAAATTAAAAATATTGCTAAATTTAACAAAGAAACTCCCTAAAATTTCATGATTTTTTTATTTTAAATAAATCTTATTATAAATTGAATTTTATTATATACTAATTTTATCATTAAATTAGTTGCCTAAGACTCCCTCCTTCAGGTAGGAGTAGTTCACATTATATTGACTTTAGGTTGTGAAAATGCTAATATTCTGACTTAATACTTTATAATTATTTCAAAATTCTCATAAAGAAATATAAGAAAATAGAAGTTGCACATCTTATTGAAGAAGAAGCAATTAAAAAATAAATAGGAGGTGATTTTATAAAACATTTAATTTGTTATAAAAAATTGATAAGGAGGTTTAAATGAATTTGCTTAAAAAACTTATTTTAACAGTTATAGCTTTTTCAATTGTTGCATCTCTATCACTTACACTTATAGGATGTCCTCCAACACCAGTTACTGAAGAACCTACAGCTACTGAGGAACAAACTGAAGCTCCAATAGAGGAAGAGATTGAATTTACAACTATTAAAGAAGGATATTTAACTGTTGGTACTGATGCAGCATATCCACCGTTGGAAAATGTTGAAGCTGGTGAATTTGTTGGATTTGATATTGATTTAGCAAAAGAAGTAGCAAATAGATTAGGATTTGAAGCAGAAATTATAAATACAGCATGGGATGGAATTTTCCCAGCACTAATTGCACATAAATTTGATGTCGTAATATCTGCAGTTACAATTACAGAAGATAGAGATAAGGAAATGGATTTCTCAGATCCTTATCTTGATTCAGATCAATCAATTGCCACCAAAGAGGATAGTGGAATTAAAGCTAAAGCAGACTTAAAAGATAAAATTTTAGGTGTTCAGATAGGAACAACAGGAGAGCTCACAGCCAAAGAAATTGATGAGGAAATAGGTGTAGCTGAAATAAAAACTTATGATGATATCTTAATGGTATTTGAGGATTTAAAGGCTGGTAGAATTGATGCTATAATAAATGATATTCCAACATCAGCTTATATTGTCAAAGATAACCCAGAATTAGTGATTGTAGAGAAAATAATAACTAACGAAAAATATGGTATTGTATTCGCTCCGGATACACCTGAACTTCTTAAAGCTGTAAATAAAGTACTGAAAGATATGACAGAAGATGGAACATATGATCAAATATACAGCAAATGGTTTGGTGAGAATAAGTAAAATATAGAGTTGATTTTTAATATAATCTTGTGTGAATTGCGCAAGTTAGTTCTTTATACTAAAACTTGCGCAATTTTTTTATAAAATATTATTTATGTTAAAATCTTAAAATGAGCTATTTATCATATCATTTATTTATTATATGATTTTTAACCAATGCATCATTTATACGATAAGTATTATTGTTTTAAAAATTATTAAAAAACATCATAGAATTACAAAGAACACAGATAAGAGTGTTTAGCAAAACAAATAGAGATGTGTAAGAAATAACAGCACAGAATACATATGAAATATGTAATCCGAAAAAGAAAATAATTTTGGAGTAAAGATGGAGAATTTACAAAAACTAATAAGATATTATTTTAACTATTCTGTTATGAAAGATGCATTGCCCTTTCTTTTAAAAGGAGCAGTATTAACTATTAAGTTTTCAGTTATAGCTGAATTTTTTGGAGTAATATTTGGACTTATTTTAGCAATTATGAAAATATCCAAAATAAAGGTTTTTAAATACCCAAGCATAGCTTATATTGAATTTTTTAGGGGGACACCATTACTTATGCAAATTATGTTTGCTTATTATGCACTACCATATATAGGGATTAATTTATCCGGATTTTTTGCTGGTTTATTAGCTCTATCCTTAAATAGTGCTGCCTATATTGCTGAAATTTTTAGAGCAGGTATCGAGTCCATTGAGAGGGGTCAAATAGAAGCATCTCGTTCGTTAGGAATGAACTTCTTTCAAACAATGCGGTATATTGTTTTACCACAAGCTCTCAGGAGAGTCACTCCACCCCTAACAAATGACTTCATTATTCTTCTTAAGGATTCATCTCTTTTATCTGTAATAGCTGTTGTTGAATTACTTAGGGCAGCAAAAGAAATAGCTACATGGAAAGTAAATCCCTCAACTTATACTGCTGCTGCTTTTATATACTTGCTAATTACATTACCCTTGTCTCAATTGGTACATTATTTAGAGAGGAGGTATAAGATAATTGATTAAGGTAGTAAACCTTCATAAAAAATTTGGAGATCTCCATGTCTTAAAAGGTATAAATTTAAAATTAAGAAAGAGTGAGGTCTTAGTATTAATAGGACCCAGTGGTTCTGGTAAGAGTACTTTCTTAAGATGTTTAAATCTACTTGAGGAAGCAACTTTTGGAAAAATTTTCATTGAAGGAGTTGAAATAACAAAACCAGGAATTGATGTAAATAAAGTTAGACAGAAAATAGGTATAGTATTTCAACTTTTTAATCTATTTCCACATTTAACTGCTTTAGGTAATGTCAGTTTAGCTCCACAGAAAGTTTTAAAGATGAGTAAAAAAGATGCGGAACATTCAGCTAAAGAAATGTTAAATAAGGTTGGACTTTCAGATAAAATCAATTCCTTTCCAGCTCAATTATCAGGAGGACAGAAACAGAGAGTTGCTATAGCTCGTGCACTCGCAATGAATCCAGATATAATGCTATTTGATGAGGTTACATCAGCACTTGATCCAGAACTTATTAAGGGAGTTTTAGATGTAATGAAATCATTAGCACTTAGTGGAATGACAATGGTTGTCGTAACTCATGAGATGAGATTTGCAAGAGAAGCTGGAGATAGAATGATATTTATGGATGATGGGATTATTATGGAGGAAAATACTCCTGAGGAGATGTTTAAAAACCCCCAAAATTCGAGAACAAAGAGATTTTTAGAAGCAATATTATAATAAATTTTAAAAAATAAGAAATAAGAGAAGCTTTGGACTTAGTTTCTCGACTAAATGTCTTCGAAACCATGTCGCAAAGCTATATATAAAACTTAAGTTTTAAAAAATGGAAAAATCTGTTTCAAACGATTTTAAAGAGTTATATAAGCTTTATTATGATAAAGCTGAATATGAAATGAATGAAATCCGTAGTGACATAAAAGGTTGTAATTTATGTTTTCCCGAGAATTCCAAGATTAAAGTATTTGGTAGTGGTCATCCAATGGCAGATTTGTTCATAGTAAAATCTACTTTTACTAAAAGGGAAGGGGATAGCAATATAGCATTTTTTGGGAAAAGTGGGAATGCTATAAAAAAGTCATGTGAGAAACTTAATTATGATTACTCAAATCTTTATGGTACTGATGTAGTCAAATGCTTTGTAAGTGAAGAAATAAGAGAAAGGTGTTTCAAAAATTGTTCAAAATTTCTAAAATTGGAAATTTTAACATGCCAACCAAAGCTAATATTATCAATGGGTGAATTAGCTACAAGAACATTTAATCTTATTAGAATGGAAGATGATGAGGAGATTGAATTTTATCCTGGAAATATATATACTCTTTGGCTTGAAATTAAAGTTTTGGTTACAAATGATCTTGTTAAATCATTTTATGATTTAGAAGCTAAAAGACAAGTTTGGAATGATATCCAAAAATTTTTTAAAATGGCTAAAAAAATTGAAACTCCAAAAGACCATTAAAGAAAAATAATCTTTTGGAGTTTGCTTTCTTTTATTTATTGATTATTTTTTACTCATTATTTGGATTTCTATTTTTAACCCTTTCCAGTACACGCGCTTTAATAATCTTTTCCATTCTTTCCATCTTTCTTTCATTATTTTCAATTGCTCTTTCTATAGCTAACTTAGCTTTTTCAGGAACTTTATCTTTAACTTTTTTTAAGACTTCATTTTGCATATCAAAAAAATTAAGTATAATTTTGTCAAAAACTTTCTCTAAAACTGCTATGGATTTTTTAGGAGGGATATCTGTAGGTTCTTCTCCATTTTCTTTAATATCTCCACCATCATCTAAAGAATCTTTTTCTTCAATTTTTTTGCCCCAATTAGTCTTAGCAATGGCTCTCATAATCATTCCGTGAGTCTTACCTACAACTGATTCTAATTTATTAGTTATCTTGGCAATTATAGATACTATGGCTCCATGATTTGCTTTTCCACTCGGGTGTTCTTCTTCAACATCAATGGTTGTTTCTTCGCCATTTTCACTAAAGGAAAGAGTTGAGGTTATCTTATCCCAGATCATTTTAAATATATTTTTCCCTTCATCCTCAACTGTTATAACATCACCATCATCTTGATCATCATTATTATCAGCTAGAGCTATAGGAATAACAGTACACATACTTATTATCACTACAAGAATTAGAATTCCAATCTTTTTAATCATTTTTTTATACCTCCATTTTTCATATATTTTAATAAAAAATAAAGGAGGGGAAATAAAATGCGAAGGTTGAAAAATAGCTTTTATTACCCCCCTCTTTTATATTATTTTTTTTATGTAACCACAATAATTCTTGTGAACTACCCTTAACTTTCACAGATGAACTTCTCAGCTGTAAAGTTAAAAATTTTCATATAATTAATTTTCATATAGTAAAACACGTTAATTGTAAAAAAGATACGCAAATTTTAAAAATATTAGTAAAAAATACTTTTAAACCTTTTTTAATAATAAGATAAAATATAAATAAAAGTGTTTTTGATTAGTTTAAAAAATACCTATTCTTTTTTACTTTTGATAATAAGGATATAAGTAAAAGGATGAGTTAATTTGATTCCTTCATATATAGATTTATATAAAAAAGGAGAACTTAAAGAAAGAATAAATAAAGCATGGGCTTTGATAAAGTCGTGTGTTCTATGTCCACGAAATTGTAAAGTTAACAGGCTAATTGATGAGAAAGGGCTCTGTAATACTGGAAAAAGAGTAGTTGTTTCAAGTTACGGACCCCACTTTGGAGAAGAATCACCTCTTGTTGGAAAAAGAGGTTCTGGAACTATTTTTATAACGTGGTGCTGTATGAGGTGTATATATTGCCAAAATTATTCTATAAGCCAATTAGGAGAGGGAACTGAGATAAGTAATGAGGATTTAGCAAAAATGATGCTATCTTTACAAAATCAGGGTTGTCACAATATAAATATAGTAACACCAACCCATGTCGTGCCACAGATATTATCTGCTTTGGAAATAGCAGTTGAAAAAGGGCTAAATATCCCTCTTGTTTATAACACAGGTGGTTATGATTCTGCAGAAACACTAAAAATAATTGATAAAGTATTTGATATCTATATGCCTGATATGAAATATGGTGATAGAACAACTGCTGCTAAACTTTCTAAGGTAAGTAATTATCCAAAAATTAATCAAGATGTTGTTTTGGAAATGCATAGACAAGTTGGAGATTTAATTTTAGATAGTAATGGAATAGCTCAAAGAGGGCTACTTATAAGGCATTTAGTTCTACCGAGAAATCTTGCGGGAACGGAAAAAGTTTTGGAATTTATTTCAAAGAAAATCTCAAAAAATACATACCTAAATATTATGGATCAGTACAATCCTCATCATAAAGCATTTAAAAAACCACCATTAAATAAAAGAATTACAAGTAATGAATATAATTATGCATTAGAATTGGCAAAAAAATATGGTTTAAATAGATTAGATTCTAAAAGACCCATATCTTTCATAAAAATATTTTAAGGACTTTTTGATGATATATTCTACTAAAATATACTATTTAATATGTAAATATGATAATATTTTTTTTCATTTCCGATGATATATCTGAATAATATATACTACATAATTCTAAAATTTTTATAATTGTAAAAAATCAAACCTAATTAATTTAAAAATTATTAGAATTAAACTTAATTAATTTATAATTTTTGGAAATAATAAATTTTTAAAAAATTAACGTATCTTTTCAAATTTATTAGTGTTTTATTAGTTAGAGAGGAATTATTGGTTTCTGAAAGAAAAATAAGAAGGCTTGTTGAGAGAGCAAAAAAGTATGATCCAGAAGCATTCAGTGAATTATATGAGCTGTATATAAGAAAAATATATAGATATATACTTTTTAGGGTGGGAGACTATAATATTGCTGAGGATTTAACTGAGAATGTTTTTTATAAAGTCTTGAAATCAATTGATGAATTTAAATTTAAAAAAGTGCCCTTTTCTTCATGGTTATTTACAATAGCAGGCAATATTTTAAAAAATTATTATAGGCACAAAGCAGTAGAGAAAAAATATCTTTCTGGAATTGATAAAGACTTACAAATTTCAAATATAGATGTGCAATTAATATTTGAGAAAGAACTTGACAAACAAGATTTAATAAATGCAATAAATAGATTAAATGTGGAACAAAGACAAGTAATAATTTTTAAATTTATTTCAGGATTAAAAAATAAGGAAGTCTCAAAGATTATGAAAAAATCTTTAGGGGCGGTGAAAGCTCTTCAATATAGAGCATTAAGAAATCTTAGTTCTTATTTAAGTAAAAAAGTGAGTTAGATGACAAAGAAGATTGAGAAAATAATAGACAATTGCATAAAACTAATTTCAGAGAATAATCTGTCACTAGAACAGTGTCTAAAAAGGTATCCAAAATTTAAAGAAGAATTAAGACCACTTTTGGAATCTTTTATAAAGGTTAAGGAATTTGAGAAAATAAACCCCCCAGCAATTTTTGAGGATGAAGTAAAAATTCGATTTATAAATATTGTAAAAGCAAAACAATCTCAGGTTTTACCAAAGAAAGGTATAATACCAAGATTTGCAGCACAATTGTCAGGATTGTGGGCTATGTCTACATTAGCAAAAATATCAATTTTTGTAATATTATTCCTGTTTATAAGTGGTTTTACATCAATATTATCAGCTAATACATTGCCAGGTGACTTTTTATATCCTGTAAAAACAGCATCTGAAAAAGTCATAATATTTTTCACACCAAATAATAAAAAAGTAAATTTACATATAATATTTGCTAAGAGAAGATTGGGTGAAATTGAAAAAATGGCTGAAAAAGGAAGAATAGGAGAAATTACTAAAACATTAAATGTTTTAGAGACTGAAATAGATTCAGTGATTAATTATATGAAAGATTTTGAAATTGATATAAAAACCCAGGAAGTTTTTGATATGATTTTAGAAAATTTTAATGAACAAAAAAAGGTTTTAGAAAAAGTTAAGGAAAAAGTTCCAGATGAAGCTAAGCCAGCTATAAAGAAAGCAATTGAAAATAATATGATAAAGAGTAATAAGATAGAAAAGATGCAGCAAAATATGATAAAAAAACTTCATGATGAAAATAAACCCGTAGATAAATAAAAATAAAGGGTAATTAAAGTATTGTCCGTTTCTTTATTTTCCAATAGCCATTCCTGTCGGGTCTATCTCATGAAGTATTTTTCTTTCTTTTTCAGTTGGGGGAGTTGTAAATTTTATCTTATCAGGCATAATAATATCAAAACTACTATTTTCTTTTACTTTCTCCAAATTAACACCTGGATGTAAGAACAAAAGTTTCATTTTTTTTGTTTCATCATCAAATCCATAAACTCCCAATTGAGTTATAATCCTATAAGGACCACCACCCTCTGGTAAACCTGCTTCTTCTCTAGCTCCCTTACCAGATAAATAACCTGGGGTAGTAATAAAATCAACTTTTTCAACAAATCTAAGCTTATCCTGCCTCATTATAATTATAGTTTTTTGACAAAGTGAACCTACATCATTAGCGCCACCACTTCCAGGTAACCTGACTTTAAAGTTCTCATAAGAACCGATTACAGTAGTGTTTATATTTCCATATATATCAATTTGTGCAGCTCCTAAAAATCCATAATCCATATACCCTGCCTGGGTTAGTGACATACTATCATGCATACTTGATGCAGCTATTGCTTTATAGAATGTTCTGGAATCACCAACTGAAATTGGGAGAACAGGAACTTGTGGACCCATTGAACCAGCCTCAAAAAATATAAGTAGTTTAGGTGCATGTGTTCTTTGAGCAAACATTGTAGCAATCATTGGTAGTCCTGTTCCAACAAAAACTGATTTTTTATCTTCCAGTAGCCTTCCAGCTACGGTTGCTAAGAGTTCTGTTTGAGTGTAATTAATTTCTTTTTCAGTCATACTATTTAACCCCTTTTAAAATAAATTAGCTTTAAATTAAGTTAATTATCTTTTAATTAATTTAATTATCTCTAAATTTATATATTTATCTTGATAAAATACGACATCTCTGATTATTTTTTTCTTTTCCTCTCAAGCCAGGGAGCTTTTAGTTTAGCCTTTAGATGTTCAACATCTTCTAAATATTTTAATTTTTTCTGACCACCTATTAGTTCTAAGTAATCTTCGAATTTTTCAACTGAATAAACATATTTCTCAAAATATTTATTAACTCCTTCTGGTGTTCTTGACATTTCAAGCCATTCTCCTATATGTTCTTCATCAAAGTAGTACTTATATGGCATATTACATGGGTGGGATCCATAGGGTACTTCTATTACTGCATCTACCAAAAAGAATGGTATAACTGTCAGCCAGGGCTTTTCTCTTATCTCATCGTTATCAATTATCTTTTCTGTTGTCATTATTACTCTTCTTCCTGCTCTTGAGAGTTCAAAATCCTCTATGATTATTCCATCAATTTGAGCATTTCCATACATGTCACATCTTGGAACATGCATTACTACTACATCAGGATAACATGCTGGAACAAGACAGATTGGTTTTTTAGAGAATGGATCTTTTACTACCTTTGCTGAACTTTGTTTTAATGTATCTGTACCTAAAAGATTTCTAGTTGGAATGAAAGGAACTCCCATCATAGCTGCTAAAAATCTCCATTGATATCCTGCATTACTAATTTCTGCTATAACTTCACACTTTCCTTCCTCTACTAATCTTCTGGAAGCAGGAGATAAACCTCTTAATTCATGAGCAAAAGC
The DNA here is from genome assembly GCA_049647085.1 of Candidatus Humimicrobiia bacterium. Lineage (GTDB taxonomy): Bacteria > Actinomycetota > Humimicrobiia > JAHJRV01 > JAHJRV01 > JAHJRV01. The sequence goes on from JBARXA010000015.1 coordinate 24,500, forward strand.
GTAAGCAACCTCAATTTTATTTACACAACCAGAAGCTATTAATAAATCAGAATCATGAACTGCAGTCTTACCTGCAAATATTAAGTTTCTCTTTTTCTGCCTGATTATCTCATATATTACTGCCATAGAGACTCTAATATGTCCGAATCCTCCAAAGGCAATGAATGAACTATCTTTTATATATTTTTCGACCGCTTTCTTTACTGTTGTTCTTTTATCTTTTAAATCTCTACTTTTATTTTCTAAGACCCATTTTCTATTTTCATCAGGGTCATACCAACCAATAAGTTCCCCTTTACCTTCCTGCAATACTTCCACCTTTAGCCTCCATTTTAATTTGTTTTAAATTTCTTAAATTTTGTTTACTAATATTTCTCAAGTCAAGACCTGACTCTACTTTGCTTTATCTGGTTAAATGGCGTGAGATGATCATTCTCTGAACCTCACTTGTGCCCTCTACAATCTCAAGTAATTTTGCATCACGATACATTCTCTCTATTTTATATCTGTCCTTATACTTTTTAATATATCCATATCCACCAAAAATCTGAACAGCTTCATTTGCACAGAAGTTTGCAGTCTCTGTAGAAAAGAGTTTTGCTACTGATGATTCAACTGCACAAGGTTTTTTATTACTGATAAGGCATGCTGCCTTATATGTTAAAAGTCTTGAAGCATCTATTCTTGCTTTCATGTCTGCTAATTTTTGTTGAATAAGCTGAAAATTTGAAATTGGTTTTCCAAATTGTATTCTCTTATTGGATCTTGTAACAGACTCTTCTAAACATGCCTGTGCAATAGCTACACCAACACCAGCAACAGCGACTCTACCTTGCTCAAGTACTTTCATAGCTTGTAAAAAACCCAATCCTTCTTTTCCAAGTAGATTTTCTTCAGATACTGTGCAATTTTCAAATATTAGTTCTCCAACCTGAAGTCCTCTAAAACCCATTTTATCTAATGTAATTCCCTTATTAAAACCAGGGGCATCTTTTTCAACAATTATGGCACTGATCCCTCTTGCTCCTTTTTCTGGATCTGTTTTTGCCATGACTATTACTACATTAGCAATTGGAGCATTACTGATAAATATCTTGGTTCCATTTACTATATAATTACCGTTTTTCTTTACAGCTGTTGTAGTAATTGAAGCTGCATCACTACCTGCTTCAGGTTCTGTTAACGCCCATGCTCCGATAATTTCACCTTTTATTACTTTTGGAATATATTTTTCTTTTTGAGCATTAGTTCCAAAATTAAATATATGATATGCAAAAAGGGTTGAGCTTACTCCACACGACAGTGTTGTGGAAGGACATTCTTTTGCTAACTCTTCAACTGCAATTATTGCTTCAAGGAGAGTTTTACCCTGCCCCCCATATTCTTTAGGATAAACAAGTCCTAAAAAACCAATCTCAGCCAATTTTTTTAAGCTATCAAATGAAAATTGCGCCTTCTCATCAACATCGAATGCTATAGGTGCAATTTCTTTTTGAGCAAAAATTTTATATTCTTCTTTTAGCTCTACTTGCTCTTTTGTTAATGAAAAATCCATTCTTACCTCTCTTTTTTGATGAAGTTATTAAATAAAGTGCAATTAAATTTTATGAAATTATTTTATTTATCATATAATAAATTTATTTATAAAAAAATAAAAAATATGGTAATTTATTTATTATACAAAATAATAGGGAATAAATTAAAATTAAGCTAATTTCTTGAATTCTACGGAAAAATTGGTATTGACTCAAAATTAATAATTAACCAACAAAGACAAAACTTAATATTAAGTATTTTTTATATAATAATTTTATATTTGAGTGAAATTTAATAAAAAATTATAAAGAGTCTATAGATTTAAGCAAAAAACTATTTATTAAGGATATATAGTAGAGGTATAAGTTGGTAGTTATTGAGGTAAAAGTAATTCCAGATTCTGATAAAAATGAATTAGCTAAGGAAGATAGTAAAGTTAAAATTAGGGTAAAAGCTTCTGCTGAAAAAGGTAAAGCAAATCAGGCTGTTATAAAATTGTTATCTAAATATTACAATATTTCCAAATCATCAATTAAAATTATTAAAGGTAAAAGAAAAAGAAATAAATTAATTAAAATAGATTTAAAAGATACAAAATAAGAAATAAAAGCTAAAAAGGAGAGTTAATCTTTTTTTGTGATTTTAAATTTTGAAATTAATAAATAATAAAGACTTTTAGGGAGAATAAAGTGGAATATTTTTCAGGATATGAATTTATAAAACTTGTCCAATCATTTTCAAATTCTTTTTTTGATATTTTTTTTAAATATATAACTATGTTAGGAGATGAGATATTCTATCTAATTTTTATTCCAATTATTTATCTTTGTTTTAATAAGGTTATTGGTTTAAATTTAATAACTTTTTATCTTGTTTCATCCATTTCTAATACTTATTTAAAAGATTTTTTTTATACATTAAGACCATCACCAGAAAAAGTTAGAGTTTTAATAGAGGAGGATAGCTATGCATTTCCAAGCAATCATGCTCAAGGGGCTGTTGTCTTTTGGGGTTACTTATTGTCAGAAGTTAAAAAGAAATGGTTGAAAATTATGCTATTAATAATAATCTCTTTGGTTTCATTAAGTAGAATATATTTAGGAGTACATTTTCCAATAGATGTTTTTGGTGGATGGATAATTGGTTTTTTAATACTAATAATTTTATTATTTCTAATAGAAAAATATCAAGTTTGGGAGTTTTTATCAAATTATAATAAAAAGTATTTTCATAATAAGGGGTATTTTCATTATGATTATCTAATTCCAATTTTAATTATTATCATTCCTTTAATTTCTTTTTTTATTTATCCAACCTATTCAACTGGACAAATTTTGGGGGTTTTATCAGGCATTATCTTGGGAGCAACTTTTGAAAAAAGATATATAAGATTCAACCCTAAAGCAAAACTTTACATTCAGGTTATAAAAATAATCATAGCTTTATCTGTTGCATTGATAATTAGAGTTGGATTGAAAAAAATATTACCTGTCGCAGATTTTTTCACATATATAAGATATTTTATTATGGGATTATGGCTTACTTTCATAATGCCTTTTATAATAAAGAAAGCTGAGTGGGAAGCAAAATAATAAGTCTTTCATCTTTTTTTATAAATATCATTTCCGTATATATCATTTGCTACAATGCAAGGAAAATCTTCAACCCACAATTTCCTAATGGCTTCTGTACCTAATTCTGGATATGCTATAACTTTCGCTTTTTTTACATGCTTTGCAAGTAATGCGGCTACTCCACCAACAGCTGCAAGATAAACTGCTTTATATTTCTTTTGAGCCAAAACAACTTCTTTTGAACGACTACCTTTTCCTATAGTAGCCTTTACTCCTAACGAGTAAAAAAATGGAGCATAACTGTCCATCCTATATGATGTAGTAGGACCTATAGAGCCAATAGGATTCCCAGGTTTTGAAGGTGTAGGTCCAGCATAAAATATTACTGAGCCTTTAAGATTAAATGGTGTTTTTTTTCCTTCATCAATCTGTTTTTTTAGCAATTTATGAGCTGCATCTCTTGCAGTAAATATAAGTCCAGATAAAAGGATTTTATCTCCTATATTAAGTTTCTCTAAATCCCTTTCACTAAAGGGAGTTTTTAACCTAAAAGTTCTTGACATATTCAACCTTTTTTACATATTAGATAATTAATGAAGCTCTACGAGCTGCGTGACAATTGAGATTTACACATATTGGTAAATTAGAAATATGACATGGAGCTGTTTCTATATGAACTGCTAATGCAGTATAAATACCTCCAAATCCTGAAGGTCCAATTCCTAATTTGTTAATCTTTTTTAAAATTCTTCTCTCTAATTGAGCATATTTTAAATCTGGATTTTGTTTTCCTACATCTCTTAAGAGAGCTTTCTTTGATAAGAGTGTGCAGCTTTCCAAATTTCCTCCAATTCCCACTCCAACTATTACAGGAGGACATGCATTAGCTCCACCTTCTTTAACGGTTTTTACAACAAAATTTTCTATATCTTCTTCGCTAGCAGAAGGAGTTAGGATAGTCATCTTTGACATATTTTCTGAACCAGCACCTTTAGGCATTAGAGTAATTTCTAAATTTTCTCCTTTAACTATCTCTAAATGTATAATTGCTGGAGTATTATCTAAAGTATTTTCTCTTTCATATAGAGGATCCTTAACCATAGAAAGTCTAAGATATCCTTCCAAGTATCCCTTTCTAACACCCTCATTAATGGCATCATATATATCACCATCTACAATTTTTACATCTTCGCCTATTTTAATGAAAAAAACTGCAATACCTGTATCCTGACAAATTGGTACCTTTGAATTTTCAGCAATTTCATAATTTTTTATGATTTGGGATAAAACTTCTTTTCCTAATGATGATTTTTCTTTATTGTATGCTTCTTTGATTGCACTTTTAACATCATCAGGTAGTTTGTAGTTTGCTTTTTTACAAAGCATTGCCACCTTATCTTTTATTTCATCTGCACTAATTTTTCTCATATCTTAACTTTCCTTTTCACAATCTTAAAAATATAAATCTTTAAATTAGAAGTAATCAGAGTTATTTTTTATTATAGTAAGAATAATATCTTATGTTTTCCAATATTTTTTTGTTAATTTATATGTTCTTCTTTTTATTTCCTCAGGGTCTAAAGGTTTTTTAGATACACCACTTTTTATAGCAGCTTTTGCAGTATAATAAGCAACAGCAGGAGCAACATCTGGATTAAAAACTTTTGGAATTATATAATCTAACCTCAATTCTTTTTCGGGAATTATATTGCAAATAGCATTAGTGGCAGCTTTCTTCATATTAAAATTTATTTCTGTAGCGCCTACATCTAATGTTCCTCTAAAAATTCCCGGGAAGCAAAGTACATTATTTATTTGATTTGGAAAATCAGATCTTCCAGTTCCTACAATTGAAGCACCTGCTTCTAAGGCTAATTTTGGATGAATCTCAGGGATAGGATTTGCTAATGCAAAAACAACTGGTTCAGGTGCCATAGACTTAATCATATCTTTTGTAACAATATTTCCAACAGATAATCCAATTAAAAAATCTGAATCCTTGATGGCGTCTTTTAAGGTTCCTTTCACTCTCTTTTTATTTCCTTTTTTAGCCAACCTTTCTTTATATGGATTCATCCCTTCCTTTCTTCCTGAATAAATAATCCCTTTAGAATCACAAATTATCAAAGTTTCAACTCCTAAATCTAACAGAAAATTTCCAACAGCAATTCCCGCAGCGCCTGCTCCAATAATTGTAATTTTTAATTTTTCAATCTCTTTTTTAAGGAGTTTGCATGTATTTAGAAATGCTGCTCCTACAACCACAGCAGTCCCATGTTGATCATCATGGAATATTGGAATATCCAATTCTTTTTTAATGGTTTCCTCAATATAGAAGCATCTTGGAGCAGAAATATCCTCTAAGTTTATTCCACCAAAAGTTGGTTCAAGGAGTTTAATGGTTTTTATTATTTCATCGGGGTCTTGAGTGTCCAAGCAAATTGGAAATGCATCTATCCCCGCAAATCTTTTAAAAAGTATTGCTTTCCCTTCCATAACTGGTAGTGCAGCTTTTGGTCCTATATTTCCCAATCCTAAAACTGCTGAACCATCTGATATAACTGCAACTGAGTTTCCTCTAAAAGTATACAAATCGACTTTTTCAGGATATTTAGCAATAATTTTTGAAGGTTCTGCTACTCCAGGACTATATGCCAAACTCAAGTGATGATAATTTTCTATAAGAACTTTTGGTTCTAAAGATAATTTTCCCTTATTTTCTTCATGCAGTTTTAATGCTTTCTTCTTCAATTCGTCATCTTCTTTATAGATTTTTTTATTCATAATCCTTCCAGGTATTTAGAATTTTATTTTAGAAAGAGTAATAAAGATTAAAAAAATTATTTAATTATAACTTCATGAAATAAATTATAAATCTTTTTAAACATAATTGTAATTTAATTTTAATTGGAGATTTTGTCTTTTCCTATCTGATTAAGAAATATTTACCTAGTTATGGGGATAAAAGCAATAAAATAATCTAATGATACTCAATTTTATAATTTGACAACTCCCCATAGCTAAAGCAAGGGGATTCTCCAACTTATACCGTTATTGGTTTTCGTGTTTGGAGTTCCTGCTTCACTGTAGAAACCAATGCTTCTACTCCACAGGCTATCACCGAATGTCCTTCGGCTAATATGTTTTTACTTGCATTTAAATCTGCATTTTCTGTGTGATAACATTTTACACATTCAAACTTTGTTAGTGACTTTCTGTTTTCTTTAGCAATATGAGAACATATGCTACATGTGATGCTGGTATTTTTTGGATTGATAAAGATTAAATCTCCTCCATACCAATACATCTTGTATGAAAGGAAATCTTTAAATGTAGACCACCTTTGGTCAAGAATAGCCCTATTTAATCCAGATTTAGCTTTCACATTATTTCCTGGATTCTCTATAGTGCCTTTTATAGATTTAGTCATATTCTTTACCTTCAAGTCTTCCATGACAATTAAGCTGTGGCTTTTGGCTAATTGTGTGGAAGTTTTGTGTAGAAAATCTTTACGTACATTTGATATATGATAGTAGAGTTTATTTATTTTTGTCTTAGTCTTTCTCCAGTTAGAAGAAAATTTCTTTTTCTTTGCTAATCTTCTCTGAAGTCTGGCTAATTTAACAAGATTTTTCTTTAATGGTGACACTGAATAAATGGCTGTTTTATCTGAACATTGGGCAAATATTTTTATTCCTCTGTCTATACCTATCTCTGATTGTTTTTTTTCTTTTGGCTCAGCTATATCAAGCTTGCAGTTAAAGGAAATAAAGTAGTTACTGCATTTCTTAGATATAGTTACATTCTTTATTTCTCCTTCTATTTCTCTTGTCTTTGTGAAACGCACTATTTTAAGTTTAGGAAGTTTTACCTGACCCACCTTTTTAGATATTTGTCTCATTAAAGTTATATGCTGTGGGATTCTAAAACTATCGTTTATTCCTTTCTTTTTAAATTTAGGATAACCTCCCCCCTTAAAGAAGTTTTTAAATGCTTGATCTAAGTCTTTATTAACCTGCTGGAGAGATTGAGAAGGTAGTAGTGATAACTATTTATTTTCCTTTTTCCATTTTCTTAGGAGTTTATCTAAATCAAATCGGGATAGTTTTTCTTTCTTTTTTTCCCAAAGTTCTTTCTTTAATGCTAATCCTTTATTGTATATATATCTGCATGAACCTATTGTCTGATTACAAAGCTGTTCTTGTTCACTGGTTAACCTGAGTTGATATTTAAAAGACTTTGATATTATCATTTTCTCTGACTTCTTTTCTGGCTTTCTATGTACTGTTTAATCACTTTCAATGGTGCAGCACCTACTGTTGAAACAAAATATGAGTGTGTCCAGAGTGTGGGGAGTTTTGTTGTTAGATGTTTGAACTCTCCTCGCAGAATTCTTGATGATACCCTTTTAAGTTTCTTAACAAGTTTATGTATACCATATT
>JBARXA010000016.1:0-426635 GCA_049647085.1 Candidatus Humimicrobiia bacterium
AAAGGGATAATGGATGTATTAAAAACTATCAATGAGGAGATGGGAAGAACATTAATAGTTGTAACACATGATATTTATATATCATATTATTCTGACAGAAGAGTATATCTAAGTGATGGAAAAATAGAAAAAATAGAGGAAGTAAAAGTATGAAATTTTCAGACTTAATTAGAATAGTTATAAAAAATTTAAAGAGAATGAAGCTTAGAACTGCTCTAACGGTTATAGGTGTAATTGTAGGAACTGCAGCAATTGTAACTTTGGTTGGTATTGGAATTGGTTTTCAAAAAAGCATTACCAGTCAATTTGAGAGTGTGGGATTAGTAAAAAGCATACAGGTATATCCACAAAAATTAGCTAGGGCAATGGGTCCAATCCATGGAACAAAACCTACGGAAGCTGAAGAAGTACCCTTAGATGATAAGGTTATCAAAGAAATAAGCGAAATTGAAGGTGTTGAAGGTATATGTCCCATAATGTCTTTAACAAATACAAAACTACAGATTGGCAATTATATTTCACAGGCAAGCACAGTTGGTGCAAATGATGATATGTTAAAACAGCTTGATATTGAGTTTGGAGAAAAGTTTAAAGAGACAGATCTAAGATACATAATAGTAGGGAGTGATATAAATAAAACTTTCTATGATATAAATACGGAAAAGAGTGTTGATGAAATAGAACTTCTTGGACAAAAAGGCAGGATTATAGTTGAACAATATAGTAGCGAAGGAGGAACTTCAATTACTAAATTTCCAGTTATAGTGGTTGGAATTCTTGAGCAATCTTATCCGGATTATGATCTATCTATATTTGTTCCCATTGAACTTGCAGAGCGTCTACTAAAAGCATCAAAAGGTAAATCCTTTGCTCTAAGGGAAGGAGAGTATACAGCAATACAGGTATTTTCAGAATCTGTGGAAAAAGTGGATAGTATAGTTGAAAAGATAAATGAAATGGGATTTAATGTCATGTCCATGGAACAGATTTTAGGAACTATATCTACAATATTTACTATATTAACAGGAGTACTGGGATCCTTAGGAGCAGTTGCACTTTTTGTTGCTGCAATTGGAATAGTTAATACATTGGTTATGTCTATTTATGAAAGATTTAGAGAAATAGGGATAATGAAAGCCATTGGAGCATCAAATAGTGATATTAATAAAATTTTCCTTTATGAAGCAGGAGTCATTGGTTTTATGGGTGGAGTGTTTGGTGTAATTACAGGATATATATTTGGCAAAGGACTTAGTGCTATAGCGTCTTATTTTATACAAACATCTACATCAGAAGGACTTACTACTTTCTCTGGTTTAAATCTTTTTGAAGTTCCATTTTGGCTGTTTTTTGGAGCCATTATATTTGCTATTTTGCTTGGAATTATTGCAGGGGTTTATCCAGCAAGAAGAGCTGCAAGACTTGATCCTATTGATGCATTAAGACATGAATAATTAAAATAATAAGTATAAAATACAAGAAAGAGTCGCAGGGGGGGGAAATAATGGAAGCGCTAAAAGTTTTTATATTTTCAATTCTTAATCCTTTTAAAGCATTTAGAATAATAAAGAAAAAATGGGGATTTAAAATATACTGGTTTACTGCACTGCTCATCTTGCTAACTATAGTAATTTACTCTTTTACAGCTACACCCAGAGCAATAAAATTTTCTGATGATACACAGGATTCACAAGTTGTAAAAAAAAGAGCAGCTTCTCTAGGAAAAGCAAAAGCTCCAGGGGGACAGCTATTACGTCAATTAGGGCAATTTTCTAATATTGGTTCTTCTGGAAATGCAATGCAATTTATTTCAATGTTAACATCTCCTTTAGTACAAATTATAAGCTGGCTTTTTATAGCACTTGTATATTGGGGACTTGTTTATATATTTAGGAACAAAACAGAATACAGTAAGATTCTTACAATAGTTGTAATATCCTCAGTTCCTATATTAATTTCTACACTTGTAAATCTGTTTTATACTTTATTTACAGGAAAAATGATAATGCACACCGGTTTAAGTGGTTTGGTAGCATCTGGAAATGTTTTTGCTTATAAGTCGAATCTTCTTTATATGATTCTCTCAAGAGTGGATATATTTATCCTCTGGGGTCTAATTCTTTTAATTATAGGTATTGCTATTGCCTGCAAAATGAAGGTCTGGAAATCCATATTAATAGTTTTAGTAGTTTATGTATTAATATTAAATATCATTGTTGTGATAACAACATCTTCAATTAGTACGGTGTTTCTTGGCGGTATATTTCCCAAATAACTAAATCCATGAACTATTAATTATAAAAATTAGCAATTATCTTACATTTATAATTTACAAATTTCCTTTAAGCAATAAAAGATAAAAAGATATAAAATGATCCGTTTTTTGAGTCTTAATTCAGTCGTTGACAGTGTAAATAGTGATACTATATTATAAATTTGATATGTTACTACATCGAAGTAATAAAAAAAGAGATTTCAATGATTAATACAATTTTGGTAGTGGATGATAAAGAAGAATTACGAACATTGTTAGAAGATTATTTAACAAAAGAGGGCTTCCGTATAGTAACAGCTACAAGTGGACAGGAAGCTCTATTTATAGCACGCAATGAAAAACCAGATCTTGTAATTTTAGATCTAATGATGCCAGAAATGAGCGGATATGAATTTATTCGAGTTTACAGTAAGGAATCAGATATTCCTATTATCATCTTAACTGCTAAATTGGAAGAAAGTGATAAAATTTTAGGACTTGAAATGGGTGCAGATGATTATATTACAAAACCATTTAGTATGCGTGAACTTACAGCAAGAATTCGTGCTGTATTGCGTCGTACAGGTAAAAAACCATTTAAACAAGAAATATTACGTGCAGCAGATATAACACTGAATCATAAAAGTCATATTGTAACAATAGGAGAGAAGCATGTTGACTTAACACCTTCTGAATTTGACCTGTTAGCTACCTTAATGTCAAAACCAGGTCAGGTTTTTTCACGCCTTGAGTTGCTTAACTATATACAGGGTAGTGCTTTTGAAGGATATGAACGCAACATCGATGTTCATATACGGAATTTGCGTGCTAAAATTGAGCCAAACCCCAGCGATCCAAGTTATATAGAGACTGTTTATGGAGTTGGTTATCGTTTTACTACTCAAATAACTAAGGGAATTAGGTGATTAAGATGCGTTCTTTATCAATTAAACTTATACTAGCCTTTCTCATTATTAGTCTAACTGTAGTTATGATTGTTGCTTTATTCATTGGTCAACGGATGCGACCTGAATTTGGTAAATTTGTTTTAAACCGTTATAAAATTGATCTAATTAGTACATTAACTGAATACTATAAGGGAAGTAACAGTTGGGAAGGTATAAGTGTAATTTTAGTACGTGATAAAACAGGACATTGGAGACATTGGGGACGCATTTGGGTACCAGTAACACTTATTGATGCAAGTAGAGTAGTTGTATATAGTGGTCAGTACTACAAGGTAGGAGAGCAGATTACTCAAAGTGATATTAAAAATGGGGTACCAATAGAGATAGATGGAAAAACAGTTGGTTGGTTGTTATTTGATTTAATTGAAAATAGTAGCCACCCCATATTGGAATTACCAGAGATGAATTTCTTAAAGCGCATAAATGGAGTAATTGTTTTTAGTGCATTGATTGCTGCATTAACTGCAGTATTATTAGGTGTTTTGTTAGCACGTAACATTTCTCGTCCAGTTCGTGAACTTACTGCTGCAACAAAAATCATTGCAAAAGGAGAATTAGGGCACCAGGTACCAGTTCGAACAAAGGATGAGTTAGGGGAATTGGCTTCTTCATTTAATAAAATGAGTTCTGATTTGGAACAATCAAACAAATTGCGTCACCAGATGACAACTAACATTGCCCATGATTTGCGAACACCATTGAGTGTAATTTTAGGTTATACTGAAGCATTGAGTGATGGCAAGTTAGAAGGCAAATCAGAAGTATATGATGTTATACATAGAGAGGCTCAACATCTTGGCTACTTAATTGATGATTTGCGAACATTATCTCTCGCTGATGCTGGAGAATTGTCATTGAATCGTAGATATGTTTCACCATATAAGTTGTTAAAACGAACTGCATCAGCATATATGACACAAACCAAAAAGCAAGATATTATTTTAGAAGTAAAAGCATCAGAGGATTTGCCAAAGATAGAAATAGATCCAGATAGGATGACACAGGTATTAGGAAATTTGGTAAATAATGCATTGCGTTATACACAAAAGGGAGGACAGATAATATTATCAGCTAAATATTACCCTGTATCAGTTAAAGGAAAAAATAATACAATTCACCTAAAAATCCACGATAATGGAGTTGGTATTAATCCAAAGGATTTGCCACACATTTTTGAACGCTTCTACAGAGGTGATAAATCTCGTAAACAAAAAGAAGGTGAAACAGGCTTGGGACTTGCAATTGCAAAATCAATTGTAGAAGCACACGGTGGAACAATAGCAGTTAAAAGTACACTCGGTAAAGGCACTACTTTTAAAATTTCACTTCCACTGTAAAATATTTATTATTTCACTTCTTCTTTTAAGTAAAACAATACAAATTTGCAGTACTTTTGTGAATATTTTATTTTGCTATCAATATGCAAAAAGAGGTGGAAACTAACAAATATTTTGATATGTTCCCACCTCTTTTACCTAATTATTTAATGTTATATTATTATCAGCTTAATTATTACTTATTGTTTTTTAAGTTTGTTGATTGTGGTGTTTTATCTACAGGATGTTCTCCCAATTTCATATGAAACAATTTCAACATCTTTTTATGATAAATAACAGCACCAACAATAAGAGTGGTAATTCCTATAATAGCTACAATTCCCAATATAATCTTGAAAGGAAAGAAACTAACAACTCCATATATATTTCCTCTTCCAAAATGACCATAAGGTCTTTTTAACATTCTTGAAGCAGGGAAACCGCGATGGAAGGGAAAGATATCATGAATACGTTCTCCAAAATTAGCTGTACTTAAAGATCCTACTCGATATCCAGCATAGTAAAGAACATATCCACCACCAACCATAATAACAATAGCAAATAAAATAAGTAATCCTATAAGAATTTTTCGTTTTGTAGACATAAATGCCTCCCTTTTTCTTCATTTTTATTAAGAAATGTTAATCAAATTAACCAACTTTAGAATAACAAAAAAATGTTTAGAAATTGTGAAGAAATAATTAAGATATTATTTAGATTAAAAGGCAAGTGAAGAGTTGGGGTTATTTCTGCTTTATACCCTTCTATATGGGAGGAGTAGGGGTAGCTTAAAATTCATTTAATAGATTTTTTATAAAAATAATTTGACACTCTCCAATTTTTCCAAATAAATTTCTTTTTTGCTTGATTTTATTGAAATTGTAAAATAAAATTAAATAAAAAAATTATAATTTATGTTATAATAGTTACTAAATGAGGTAACAATCATGACACAAAATATAAAAAATTTGAGTAAGAAGGAATTTCAACTGCTATCTTTTTTAAGTTCTAAAGGTAAAAATATATTTACTTTTAAAGAAGCAGTTGAATTTTTAAAACTAAAAGAACCTTATTCTCGAAAATTTATTCATAATCTTGCCAGAAAGGGTTGGCTTAAACAAATTGAAAAAGGGAAATATTTGATTGTCCCTTTAGAAGCAGGGCTTGAGGGTTATTGGTCAGAGGAGGCTTTTATTGTAGCTTCCAATTTGATTTATCCATATGTTATCTCTTATTGGACAGCTTTAAGCTATTATGGCTATACGGAACAAATCACAAGAACTATTTTTGTTGCTACTACTAAAAGGAAATTTAAGTCTAAAATTGAAATATTTGGTGTTCCTTATAAATTTATTACTCTAAAAAAGCATAAATTTTTTGGTATTAATAAGGTCTGGATTGGTGGAAAAAAGGTAAATATTACTGATAGAGAAAAAACAATTATTGACTGCTTTGACCATCCAGAGTATTGTGGAGGAATAGTTGAAGTTGCAAAGGGTTTATCTAATGCTTTTGAAGAAGGAATAGATTTAGAAAAGATTACAGTCTATGCTATGCAAATGAGGAATAAAACAATATTTAAGAGACTCGGTTATCTTGTAGAGGTGTTAAATCTACCAGTTCAGGAAAAATATATTGATAAGTGGAAAAAGAATGTCTCAAAAGGCTACTCGCTTCTATTTCCAGCTGCTGGAAGAAAAGGAAAACATAATTCTAAATGGAATTTAAAAATAAATATTGCTGAAAATGAATTAACTTCATTTAGAAGGTATTAAATGATTTCTTTAGGAGAATTAAAAGTATATGCAGATAAATATGGAGTAGATCTTGCTTATATTGAGCGTGATTATGCTCTTAGTTGGTTTTTAGCAGGACTGTTTAAAAATGAGATTCTAAAAAAAATTCTTGTATTTAAAGGTGGAACTGCTATTCATAAAATATACTTTCTTAAAACTCGGTTCTCTGTCGATCTTGACTTCACACTTAAAAAACCCATAGAAGAAGCAGTATTAAAGAAGAATCTAAACTCTGTTTGTGATCAGTCTTATTTAGATTCTGGTATTGAATTTTCCCTGGTGAAGTTAAAGAAAACAAGAGAGGTAAGGGGAGAAGAGGCTTTTGATGGAAGAGTTTCCTTTGTTGGTCCCCGGGGTCAAAGAACAGTTCCCCAAAGGATTAAGCTTGATTTTACTCTTTTTGAAAAAATAATATTACTACCGAAGAAATTACCAATAATCCATCCCTATTCTGACAATTGCAAAGGTAAAATTTTCGCTTATCAACTTGAGGAAATTTTAGCAGAAAAATTAAGAACACTTCTTCAGAGAACTCAGCCACGTGATTTCTATGATGTTTGGTTTATCTTAACCCAGAAAGATGTATGGGTTGATAAGAAAAAAATAGTAAGCATTTTTTTTAAAAAGTGTAAACATAAAAGTGTTGAAGTTATCGATTGGTCAGAGTTTTTTCAATCATCAAAAGTAATAGGGTTAACTAAACATTTTGAGAGTTCTCTTAGAAAACAGCTAAAAAGTGTGCCAGATTTTGAAGTAGTAAAGAAAGATCTTCAAAGAATTTTAGTTGATATATTCAAAAGATTATAGTTTATAAAGATTGTACCTTTTCTTTTACGAAAAATAACATGAATATAGCTAAGACAGTTAAAATAAGTGAGAAGATAAATGGGGTTGACATACCAATCTTATCCCACAATATTCCAGCAATAAAAGATGCTGGTAGAGCAGAAAGTCCAATTACCATTTGATAAGTTCCTAAAATACTTGCGCGATACTCCTCAGGAGAGAGTTCAGATACAAAAGTCCTTTGTACTGGCTCTAAAGAACCTTTATGTAAACCATATAAAACAAACACCAAAAAGATTATCCAATAGCTTTTTATAAAAGCAAAACAAATACATAATAAAATCCAGAAAATGTAGGAGAGAATAAGAATTGGTTTCCTTCCTAATTTATCAGACAATCTACCGAATGGAAGAGAAGTTAAAGTTGCTACAACTGAAAATATTAAATAAAGTACAGGAATAAATTTAATTTGGAATCCAAGTTCTTTTGCAAATATTAATAAAAATGAATAGCTGAAAGCACCTAAAGCAAAAATTGTACTAAGAATTAGAAATAATATAAGATTCCTATTAAAATCTTTTAGAGTTAATGATCTAAATACCTTTGTTATGCCTGCTCGTCTTTCTTTTATAAACATTAAGATGATAATTGCTCCAATAAAAGAGGGTATGGCAGCAATTAGGAAAAGGTTTTTATATCCAAGTTTATTAAAAAGAAGGAGGCATAATAGTGTTCCACACACTGCTCCTAAATTATCCATTGTTCTTAAAAAACCAAAATTTTTTCCACGATTCTCATCGGTAGAAAGATCAGCTATTTCAGCATCTCTAGGTGCACCTCTTATCTTACCTGCTCTATCTAAAATTTTAAATGGTATGAGATGTTGCCATATTGATGATATGGCATATCCGACTCTGGAGATAGAACTCATTAAGTATCCTGGCCAGATAAAAATCTTTCTTTTTCTTATCCTGTCAGAAATGTAACCAGAGACTATCTGGGATAATGAAACAATAGCTTCACCCAAACCATCAATGAACCCTAAGGTTGACATATTTGCTTTTAGAACATTTGTTACAAACAATGGCCATATAGGATATATCATATCTGAGCCCATATCATTTAAAAATGAAGCCAGACCAAATATCCTTATTGCTCTTTTTGATTCTTTTTCATCCATTCTTAGTTTCCTGTCTTATAATTTTTTAATTACTATTATAATTTAAATGTTTTATAATTAATAAAATCTGATAAAAAAACTATTTTTAATTAAGATTTAAAATTTGAAAACACTATACCTAAGAAATAATTAAAGGAATCTTGAAAATATGAAATCTAAAAGTGATAAAGAGAGAGTAAGTGAAATTTTAAAGATATTGCACAAAAATTACCCAGAAGCTAAGACAGCTCTAAAATGTAGTAATGCATTTGAGCTTTTGATTGCCACAATACTTTCTGCTCAATGTACAGATAAGCAGGTAAATAAGGTGATGGAAAATCTTGTTAAAAAATATCCTTCACCTTATGAATATGCTTATGTAAATCCAATAGATTTAGAAGAAGATATAAAATCAACAGGATTTTTTAGAAATAAAGCAAAAAACATTATTGCATGTTGTAAAAAACTATTAAAAGATTTTGATGGTAAAGTCCCTGATAATATGGAAGATTTAGTTTCCCTTCCTGGGGTGGGTAGAAAGACTGCAAGTGTTGTCTTGGGGAACTATTTCAATATACCATCAATTGCTGTTGATACACATGTAAATAGAGTTTCAAGACGTTTAGGACTTACTTCAGAAGAAAAAGCAGATAAAATAGAGTTTGAATTAATGAAGATTATTCCAAAGGATGAGTGGATATTCTTTTCAAATTCCTTAATTCTACATGGTCGTTACATATGTAAATCAAAAAAGCCTGATTGTTTAAATTGTGATTTCAACAAGCTTTGTCCTTCTAAAAATCTTTATATTTAGAAATAACTACTCAAGTTTTTCCATTTTTATTTTATGAAGCTTCTCTAAACTGGCTTTAATTTCTGTAAGCTTCTTTCCATATAGTGGATAGAATGATATTGAGATGAAAGCTAAAGCCAGAGAAATAATAGGAATGATAGATATTAGGGAACGAATTCCTAATTCTACTGATGAGGGTTGCACTTTAAGTTCTGCATTATATCCAGTTGAAGTGAGAACGGATGAAATCATTATTGCTTGAATTGAAAGTGATATTCTTACTATAAATCCTTGCATTCCAAAATATATTCCCTCTCTTCTAACACCAGTTTTAAGTTCATCCTCATCAATAACGTCTGAAAGTAAGACATCAAAAAGAAAATTTAAACCAGCTAAACCTATACCAAGAAATGCAGAGACAATCATTCCAGTTTTTATATTGTTTATAAAAAATAGAGGAATTATTGCTATAGAAAAAATTATTATTGCTATCCTGAATGCTTTTTTAGCTCCGAATTTATCAGTTATTTTTTTCCATATAAGTATTGTGGCAAAAGCAACTAAGAATATAGGTAATAACATTTTTGTATTGTCTTGTTCTGTACCTTTTAAGACATATTTTGTGTAGAAGGGTAAGCAAGCTATGAGTATTGTAAAACTAAGTTGAACTAAAAAACTAGCTAAAACATAGGTTATAAAAGAACGATTTTTAAGGGAACATTTTAATGCTTGAGTGAAAGGAAGTGCTTTTTCTACACCAAATTCTTTTTTCTCTTTGCTTCCCCATAAAGATATACTCATAACAATGATAAAAATTGTTCCATATAGAATTCCCATACCACTCCAACCAATTCTTGTATAGACAAGAGGGGAGAGGGCTGATCCTGCTATTAATCCAATAAATAGTAGATAATTCCTGTATCCAGCAACCTCAGTTCTTTCTTTTAAATTAGTAAACATTTCAGGAAAAAGTGCTGATGTGTTTAAAAATATTAGAGTATAAAATGTGTCGAAGAGAAAGACTAAAATTAAATAATAAATGAAAAGTTGAGTTGTCTGACCACGCTCTACTCTAAAAGGTGGGGACCAGATAAGTGCAAAACAGATTGCTAATGGAATTATGCTAAATGCAATATAAGGAATTCTTCTGCCCCACTTAGTTCTTGTTTTATCAGAAAAATGTCCAAATAGCGGGTCATTAATTGCATTCCATATACTATATAAAATCCATCCATTACGGAAGAGTCGTGGGCTCAGTTTCATTAAATCTATATAAAAATAATTTACATAAGTTCCAAATGTATTAGAAACAAATTGAGAAGCAAATGAGCAAAAACTATAAGCAATCTTTTTTATTCTCTTCATAATCCTACCCCATCAATTTTGAAACCACAGTGCTGGCATATTCCATCTTTTATATCCCTTTTTGTTATCTGATATCCCCATCTTTTAATTACTAAATTCTTACAGTTTGGACAGTATGTGCTTTCTCCTTTGCTATCTGGAACATTTCCCTCATATACATATTTAAGACCTTCATTTAAACCAATCTCTCTTGCCTTGTGAATGGTATCAATGGGTGTTGGTGGTTTGTCTTTTAAATTATATGAAGGATAAAATCTGCTTATATGCCAGGGAGTTTCTTCACCTAATTCATTAACTATAAATTTTGCTATTTTTCCTAACTCATCAGGTGAATCATTGAGTGAGGGGATTATAAGTGTTGTTACTTCAACCCAAATTCCCAATTTTTTCATTAATTTTAGAGTATCTAAAACTGGTTGTAATCGGGCACCACATAACTTTCTGTAAAAATCATCGCTGAATGATTTTAGATCCACATTAGCTGCATCTAAGTAAGAATTAATCTCTTTTAATGCTTCCTCAGTCATATAACCATTTGTAACAAACATATTTTTAATATCTGCTTCATGAGCTAATTTAGCTGTATCGTATGCATATTCAAAGAATATAGTAGGTTCAGTATATGTATATGCAATACTTTTACTTCCATATCT
Organism: Candidatus Humimicrobiia bacterium; assembly: GCA_049647085.1. Classification (GTDB taxonomy): domain Bacteria; phylum Actinomycetota; class Humimicrobiia; order JAHJRV01; family JAHJRV01; genus JAHJRV01. The sequence continues at coordinate 11,091 of JBARXA010000016.1, forward strand.
TTTTGCATTCTCAACAATTAATTCTGGGGAAGCCTCATTACCCATTACAAGATGTTTATCTCTCACCATCTGAGATATTTCCCAGTTTTGGCAAAATTGGCATTTAAAATTACAACCAACAGTTGCAATAGAATAAGCAGTAGTACCTGGATAAAAGTTAAATAACGGTTTCTTTTCAATTGGGTCAATAGCTTGAGATATTGTTCTACCATATACAAGTGTGTATAAAATTCCATCTCTATTTTCCCTGACAAGACATATTCCTTTTTTCCCTTCATTTATTTTGCATCGGTGCGCACATAAATTACACTGTACTTTTTTATTACCAACTTTTTCATAAAGCATAGCTTCTTTCACTAAAATTCACCTCAAAATAAAGTCTTAACATTTAGGAATTTCAATTTTTTATTTTCAATATCTATTTTATATCAAAATTGTATAACACCTATTTAAAAAAAATATTATTACTGATAATAATATTAATTCAGTTAAAATTAGAATTATTAACAATAAAATTCTTCAATTGATTGGAGAAGTATAAGGTTTGGTTATAAAATTTAGAATTAAATTAAATTGACACTACCTTTTATTTTTAATTAAAGTTAATGTTTGTAATATAATTATCTTAAAATTTTCTTGTTAAATTTATAGGAGGTTTTGTATGAGAGAAAAAAAAGTAACTATAAATAATCTCTTGGAAATGAAAAGAAAAGGTGAAAAAATTGCTATGGTAACAGCTTATGATTATCATACAGCTGTTTTAGCTGATAGAGCTGGTATGGATGTTGTTTTGATAGGTGATAGTTTGGGTATGACAATGCTTGGATATGAGAGTACTCTTCCAGTTACAATGAATGAGATGATAATATTTTCAAAAGCAGTAACAAGAGGATGTAAAAGACCTTTAGTTGTTGGCGATATGCCTTATATGACTTATCAGATTTCAATTGACGATGCGATGAGAAATGCAGGAAGATTTATGAGTGAAGCAGGAACTGATGCAATTAAATTAGAGGGTGGTAAGCATATGGCAAAAACAGTAGAGGCTTTGGTAAAAGTTGGAATTCCTGTTATGGGACATATTGGTCTTACTCCACAAAGTATGGCAATGTTAGGAGGATTTAAAGTTCAAGGTAAAACTGCTCAGGCAGCAGTAGACCTTTTAGATGATGCAATTGCATTGGAAAATGCAGGATCATTCTTTATACTTTTAGAATTAGTTCCCTCAGTAATAAGTAAGGTTATATCCGAGAGATTAACTATTCCTACTGTGAGTATAGGAAGTGGACCAGACTGTGATGGCCAATTATTGATATTTCATGACCTTGTTGGTTTATTTGAAGCTTTTACACCAAAACATGTTAAAAAGTATGCAAATCTATCAGTAGAAATAGAAAATTCTTTTAAAAACTATATAAAAGATGTAAAAGAAGTCAATTTTCCAACAACTGAACATTCATTTAAAATTTCTGAGGAAGAAAAGAAGGTATTTTTAGACCTGTTAAGTAAAAGAGAAAATAATTGAATATGAAAAAAACTATTAAAAGTAATAAAAGAAGGAGGATTGATGGAAAAAGTTAAAAAGGCAATAGAAAAAACAGGTATTCCTGGAAGAGATATTTATGAAATTCCTAACTCTGACAGAACCTTTCCAGATGGAGCGCATTATCGCATAGAAATATCAGGTGTTGAAAGACCTTCTACATTAGAAGCATTAATTGATGAAGCAATTAAGAGAAACATACCTGTTCATAGACTTATTTCAACAGTAATGGGTTCAACTTTATTAGACAAGAAAGAATTAAAATCATTTGCGAAAATGGCTTCTGATGCTAAAATGGAGGTCATTATTACACCAGGACCAAGACCATTATGGGATTTAGGAAAACAAATAGCAACACCAGAAGGAGCACTTTCAGGTTTAAGGATAAGGGGTTCAGATAATTTGAATTTTTTTATTGCTGATATTTTCAGATGTATTGAAATAGGGTTTAGAGGTTTCTTAGTATGGGATGAAGGAGTTTTATACATCCTTGATAAAATGAAGAAAAACGGAGATATCCCATCCGATGTGGTATTTAAGGTTTCTATTTATGCTGGTCATGCTAATGCAGGTGGAGCAAAAGTCTTGGAGAATTTAGGAGCAAATACATTTAATCCAGTTGGAGATTTATCACTTCCTATGCTTGCTTCTATCAGAAAAGCTGTAGATATTCCAATGGATCTTCATGTTATTCTCTTTGAGTCTATGGGTGGTTTCAATAGAATGTGGGAAACACCAGAGTTAGCAAGAGTAGCTTCTCCCTGTTATTTCAAGATTGAACCAGGTGTTTCAAGCAATGCTTTATATAGACCATGGGTATCTGAAGAACTTTTGGCAAATATGGCAAGAGAAAAGGTTAAATATGCTCAGATAATAAAAGAAATAGTAGAGGAGAATCAACCTGATTTAGAACTCTCAGAAATTGGTCCAGAAGATTTAGCTATACCAAAAATCTAATTAATTAATTTAATAGAATTTCACATGATGTTATTAATTATTAGAAATTTTTATAAAAAAATATCAAAGTCAATCAGATTTTTATTTATTTTATTTATATCTATTCTCCTTTTAAATTCTACGTTTTTTCCATATTTTATATCTGACAACAATATTTTTTTAAACAACAATAATAGTTTTTCAAAATACAATAGTATTTTCTTTAAAAATATACTTTTTATGGATAAAGCTTATGCAGATAATTCAAAAAGGAAATCCTCTCAACAAAACTATTTAAAATCTAATCCTTATAATAATTTATTACTTTCTCCAATTGATGTTGATAAAAATTTAATTTATAAAAAACTTTACATTTCAGGTCAAAATCATTTTAATTCAGGGAACTATTTAAGAGCTGATAGTTGTTTTTCACGAATTGTAGATAGCTCTTATATATTAGATGATTATGCATTATATTATCTTGCTCAAAGTAATCAGAAAATGGGGGATTATTCATCAGCAATTAAGTATTATGAACAATATAGAGATAAATACACTGAGGGATATTGGAATGAAAAAGTTGAACTTGAAAAGGTGAACTGTCTTTATCAATTAAATGAGCTTTACAAAGTAGAAGAGACCCTGAGAGATTTTTTAAAGAATTATTCTGAATCTGAGTTAATTCCTGAGGTTATGTTTCAACTTTCAAGTTGTTTAGAGGAACAAGAAAAATGGGAGGATGCAGTAAAAAATTACTATCAAATCTGGTTGGACTGGCCACTATCAGAACAAGCAGGTAAAGCTAAGGCAAGATTTATACAAATATCTGAAATTCATGATATTGAAATAAAACCTGCTACCTTAGCATCATTACATCAAAGAGCCAAGAAGTTAATGAAAGCATATCTTTTTGATTCTGCTTTATCAGATCTTTTAAAGTTGAAAGAAAGAGCTAATCTTCAACAGGAAGCTGAATTTGTATCAAAGGTGAAATTGGATATTGCTATCTGTAATTATAGACTAAGGAAATATGAAGAAGCTGCCTCTATTTTATCTGAATTACTTAATAGTGATATTTCATCTGCTTTGAAAAAAAATGTATTGTTCTGGTTAGCTAAAAGCAATACCTATTTAGGAAATACTCAATATGCCATAGAGTGCTATTCATTACTTGTTGAAAAATATCCATACAGTGATCTTGCGCCTGAAAGTTTAGAAAATATTGCAAAGATATGGGAAAACAAAAATCAGACTGAAAAAGCAATGAATACTTATGAAAGAATTATCACAGAATATCCATATTCAGTATTTGCAAAGAGGACATTGTGGAATACTGGATGGATTTTTTACAAGAAAGGGGAATTTTCTGAAGCACTTAAAAAATTTGATAGATTAGTAAAAATTGGTCGCGACTCGTCTCTTTACTCAAAATCATTATACTGGAAATCTAAAGTTCTGGAGAAATTAGGTGAGAATGATTCAGCAATACAAGCTTACAAAGATCTTTTAGATAATAATTCTTATGATTTTTATAAAATAATTGCAATTTCAAGATTGGAGGAAATTGACCCAGATTGGATTGAAGGTTCAGTGCGAAATTCAAATTTTGAGGAATTAAAAAAATCAATAGAAAAAGAAATAGTATCTGAGCATTATAAGAAGGGTAGAGAACTTTTTATACTTGGCTTTTATGATGATGCAATAAATGAGTTAACAATAGTTGAAAAGGAACAATATAACAATAAAATACTAATGCTGGAGATTAGCAATCTGTTTTTTAGGACTGGTAATTACCATGGAACAATAAAGATTGCAGTCAATTATTTAAATGAGCTGCTAAGCGATGAACCTAAAGGAGAGGTTAAGAGTATCTGGAAAACTTTTTATCCAAGGGGATATCATAATACTGTTGAGAAGTGGGCAAATATTGAAAATGTCAATCCATTTTTAATTTATTCAGTAATAAGAGAAGAAAGTCATTTTAATCCTTTTGCTCTATCAGTATCTGACGCTCGAGGTTTAATGCAGATAATTCCTCCAACTGGTAAATGGATCGCTGAAAAAATCAATTCTCGAAATTTCGATGTTGGAAAAATGTGGGATGAGGAAACCAATATCAGAATGGGATCCTGGTATTTAAGGTTTCTACTTGATTATTTCGATGGAGTAGAGATGTTAGCTACAGCAGGTTATAATGCTGGACAAGGAGCAGTTGGAAAATGGGCTAATAAGTATGATGAAAAAGAAGCAGATTTCTTTATTGAAAATATCCCATACGAGCAGACAAGAGAATATGTTAAAAAGGTTTTAAGAGACTATGTTATTTATCATCAAATATATGGGAAAGATGATTTAAGTATATCTTCATTAGTAAATAACTTCACAACAGGAGATTAATTTCTGTTTTATATGAAATGCAGCCATAAAGGGTTGTTACAAATAAAACTCTTATTATAAAAATAATATGATAAGTAACAAAATAGCAAAGATTTTTGAAGATTTAGCAGATATGCTGGAGATAAAAGGAGAGAACCCTTTTAGAATACGGGCATATAGAAAAGCTGCTCGGAATATCAGGACCTTAACAAATGAGCTTGAAAAATTTGCTGATGAGGGTAGATTAGAACAAATTCCTGGAATCGGAGAAGGAATGAAAGAGAAAATATATGAGATCTTGGATACAGGTCGTCTTCAATTTTATGAAAAATTAAAGAATGATATTCCACCAAGTTTAGTAAAGTTACTTTCAATATCTGGTATTGGACCCAGGCTGGCTAAAAGATTTTATGATGAGCTAAATATTAGAGATATAGAACATCTGGAGAAGATGGCAAAAGAGCATCGGTTAGCAGAGTTAGAAGGAATAAAGGAAAAAACCGAGCAAAATATCCTGAAAGGAATTGAGATGCTAAAGAGAGGATTAGGGCGGATGACTTTAGGTGTTGCTTTACCACTTGCAAATGAAATTTTAGATCAATTAAGTAAACTTCCTGAGGTTAAAAGGATAAATACAGCAGGTAGTATAAGAAGAAGAAAAGAAACTATAGGAGATATAGATATTTTAACAATATCATCTAATTCAAAAAAGGTAATGAATACTTTTATAAATTTACCACAAGTTGAGAGAGTATTAGTTAGTGGTGAGACCAAAAGCTCTATTGTAACTTATGATGATATTCATGTTGACCTTCGAGTTGTTGAACCTGAAAGCTATGGTTCAGCTTTAGCATATTTTACAGGTTCTAAGACACATAATATTCGTATTAGAGAGATAGCCATGAAAAATGGTCTTAAGATAAATGAATATGGAGTTTTTGATGAAAAGGTAAATAAAAAGATAGCAGGTGAGAATGAAGATGATATATATCAAGTTCTTGACCTGCCTTTTATAGTTCCTGAACTTAGAGAAGACAGAGGGGAAATTGAGGCTGCAAGAAATAACAACTTACCAGATTTAGTTAATCTATCGCAAATAAAAGGTGATCTTCATGTGCATACAGTTTGGAGTGATGGTGGAAATAGCATTGAAGAGATAGCAAAAGCTGCAAAAGAAAGAGGATATAAATATCTTGCTATATGTGACCATTCAAAAAGTTTAAGGATTGCTGGTGGTTTATCAGAGGAAAAATTAGTAGAGCAAATAGAAAAGATAAAAGAACTAAATGAGAAATATAAGAATTTTACTATTTTAGCAGGTAGTGAAGTTGATATAAAAGTTGATGGTTCATTAGATTATCCAGATGAGTTACTGAAAAAATTAGATATAGTAGTAGCAGCGATACATACTCGATTTAGAAGGTCAAGATATGAAATGACTAAAAGGATAATAAAAGCTATCCAGAATCCACATGTCAATATACTAGCGCATCCTACAGGAAGATTGTTAGGAGTAAGAGATGCATATGAGGTTGATCTTGATGAAATATTAAAAGTTGCTAAAATAAATAAAATTGCATTAGAAATTAATGCTTTCCCCGAAAGATTAGACTTAAATGATATAAATTGTAGGAAAGCAAAAGAATATGGGGTAATGATATCTATAAATACTGATAGTCATATAACTAATCAATTGGATTATATGGCTTTAGGTGTATCAGTGGCGAGAAGGGGTTGGTTAGAACCTGAAAATATAATTAACACAAAACCCATAGAACAAATTATCAAATTTTTAAAAAGTTAATCAGAGGTGAATATTAATGAAAAAAACTTTAGCGTTTATAATGGCAGGTGGTAAGGGAGAAAGGCTTTACCCTCTTACCAAAGATAGAGCAAAACCATCAGTCCCTTTTGGTGGTAAGTATAGAATTATTGATTTCACACTTAGTAATTGTTTAAATTCGAATTTGAGAAAAATAAATATACTAACACAGTATAAATCTTTTTCATTATATATGCATATAAAACTGGGTTGGAATTTCTTCAAAAGTGAACTTGGTGAATATATAAATGTTATTCCTGCTCAAAAGATAGGTAGGGAGGAGTGGTACCTTGGCACTGCAGATGCTATATATCAAAGTATATATTTTATAGATAAAGAAGAACCTGAAAGAGTAATTATCCTTTCAGGAGATCATATCTATAAGATGGATTATCAGGATATGGTTATATTTCATAAGATAAAGAGAGCTGATCTAACAATAGCAACTTTAGAAATGGAGAGGGAGGATACATCACAGTTTGGAGTAATACAAATTGATGAGGATAAAAAGGTTATAGGATTTGAGGAAAAGCCAAAAGAGCCCAAACCAATTCCAGGGAAACCTGAGTCCAGTCTTATATCCATGGGAGTATATATTTTTAATACTGATTTTTTAAAGAAGAAGTTAATAGAAGATGCAAAAAAGGTAGATTCAACTCATGATTTTGGAAAAGACATAATTCCAAGTATGGTAAAAAATACAAATGTTTATGCCTTTGTCTTTCAAGATAGAGAAACTGGTGAACCGAGGTATTGGAGAGATGTAGGTACAATTGATACATACTTTGAAGCTAATATGGATTTAGTTGGAATTAATCCCAAAATAAATCTCTATGAAAAAGAGTGGCCTATATTTACATTGCAAACTCAATGCCCTCCAACAAAAATAATCGGGATCGAGAATAAAGAAAAAGGTTTAGCAATTTCATCTCTACTTGCTGATGGATGCTTAATTAAAGGTGGAAAAGTTTTCAATTCTATAATATCTAATGATGTTATAGTAAATGATTATTCTGATATTTCACATTCCATTATTTATGAAGGAGTTGATGTAGGAAAAGGGTGTAAGATTAAAAAAGCAATAATAGATAAAAATAACAAAATACCTACTGATACAAGTATAGGATACAACTTAGAGGATGATAAAAAAAAATTCACTGTTAGTGAAGGTGGAGTAGTTGTAGTTCCAAAAGAATATTTTAAATAATAAATATCAAATCATATATCATTCTTGTTTTAAAATTATGGCTTTTTTGGGATAAGGTATTTTTAATTTAAGCTGACCTGCTTTTTCAATAAGTCTTTTTCTAAACTCTCTATTAATTGGGAAATTTTTTCCAGGTTTTACCTTTCCCCAGACTCTTATAATTACAGATGATTCTCCAAATTCTGTAATCCCCAGCACTCTAATAGGTGTAATTATGTAATTTTTATAATTTTCATCCTCTGAGATTTCTTTACCAATTTCATTTAAAAGCTTAAAAGCTTTCTTAAGATCTTCATTATAAGGTACTCCAACATCAAGAATTACACGGGACCACTGTCTGCTACGATTGCTAACTGTTTTAACTTCACCATTTGGGATAAAGTGAAGGTGTCCTTCTATGTCTCTAATTGATGTAACTCTAAGGGTTATATCTTCAATTGTTCCCGCAATATCACCAATTTTTACAGAATCACCAATAACATATTGATTTTCAAACAATATAAAAATTCCATTAATAACATCCTTAATTACACTTTGAGCTCCAAAACCAAGAATCACTCCTATTATTCCAGCACTTGCCAATATAGTTGTAAGTTCTTTAGGCTCTAAAAGAATATCAAAAATCAAAAAAAGTGAAGTTAATACTACTAAAGTTGTCAAAGAATTTTTTGTGATCATTGTAAATGTTTTTAGTCTTCTTTTGGGTGCAGTTTTTTTAAATAAATCCTTATAAAACCTCGACTTGGTGAACTGATTGATAATAAGTCTAGCCAATAAAGTAAATAAAATAGCTCCAATAATTATTATTAAGATCTTTATTGCTTTTTCACTGGAAATTGGACTTAGTCTTTGCAATATTTCATTCAATTTTACATTCCCCCTTTTAATATTTTTTAACCTTTTTAATTATTTGAGGTCTATGATTTTAAATTACCTTTCTAATTTGAGATATTCTTGTGAACTACCCCCAGCTATCGCAAGGGGACTTCTCGGCTATGGAGTTAAAAATATAAATTCACAATTATATGAAATGTATAAAGAATTATATCGTATTTTGAACTATATGAATTTATAAAAAATTTTAAGGATTTAGTGTAAAAAAATACTTAAGTATATATTTTAAAATAATCTCGACAAAATAATTAAAATGATATATAATAATAGCACATTTGTATATTTACACATTATTTTAGTATTAATACAAATATCATTTTGATATATAAAAATATCATTTTATTATTTTAATTAGGTATATAAAAAGATGAAATCAATAAAAGATTGGCCAGAGGATGAAAGACCTAGAGAGAGACTCTTTAAATATGGTGAAGATAATCTATCAGACGCTCAGCTTATTGCTATTTTAATTAATTCTGGAAATAGAAGAAGTAAAGAGAATGCAGTTGATCTTGGAAGGAACTTACTTAAAAAATTTAATGGGATCTCTGGTATAGATGAAGCATATATAAATGAATTGATAGAACTCCCCGGTATAGGTAGTTCCAAGGCTTCAAGATTGAAAGCAGCATTTGAGTTAGGAAAAAGACTCATTTCACAATCAAACAGTTCTCTTAAAAGATTTAAATGTAGTGAAGATGTTGCAAAAATTTTTTATCCTAAAATGAAAAATATAAAGAAGGAAAACTTTTTATGCTTACTTCTTGATGGTAAAAATAGAATAATAAACAAATTCAAAATTTCAGAAGGTTCTTTAAATTCTTCCATAGTGCGTATAGTGAGAAACTTGAATTCAGAAAAAAAATAAGTGTGATATGAAATAAACAATTTAAAAATTAATAATTTTGCTTATAAAACACTTCTAATTATTTTAGGGGTGTTTTTTTATTGTCCAAAATAATGAAAGGATAAGAATTAGTATGAATGGCAATGAAGTATTTAAGACAAGGGATTTTTACCTGGCGTGTTTTCTAAGAGCTAAAGGATATGAACTGATAGAAGCTAAAGAAGATATAAATAAAAAATATATTTATTTTAGCTTCCCCAAGACAAATGAAACAGATGATCTAATTGTAAGATTTTATAGCAATAGAGAAAGCGTAAATGTAAATCAGTTTATAAATTCCATTAGAGACATTAGAGCATTAATCCATAATTTTAGAATGAAAAGTAAGGGATAAAAATGGCAAACAAAAATAACAATAACAACAGAAACGGCTATAAATTTCAGGGAATAGAATCCCCAAATTATACCCAGGTGCCTAATATTTTTCTAGATGAATTAATGTCAGAGCTAATAGGATCAGAGTTAAAAGTTCTTATGTATATAACAAGGAGAACCTTCGGTTTTGGAAAGAGAAGTGACAATATTTCACTAAATCAAATTGCTAATGGAATTATAAAAAAAGATAGCACGGTTCTAGATAAAGGAACAGGATTATCAAAAATGCAAATAATAAATGCTATTAACAAATTAGTTGATAAAGGCATTATTATTAAAGTAAAAAGAGCAAGTGAAAACAAAGGCTTAGAAGCGACTAATTACAGCCTGAAATTTAAAAATGACCTGTTCGAACCCTTGTATACTTTTTATACTAGCCCTAGTAAAAAAACTTTAATAGAACAAAAGAAAGTTATACAAAATAAAGAAACACAACAACAAAAAAATGTAGTTTTAAATTCAAAAAAAAGAAAAGAATTAATTGATAAACTCATAAAGTTAGAAGTCAAAAAAGATGTATCCGAATCTTTAATAAGAACTCATGATCATAAGAAAATAGAATCTTATATTGATTATGTAAATCAAAGAATTAAAAAAGGTTATAAAATTAGATCAAAACCAGCCTATTTGATTGCTGCAATAAAAAATAATTATCAGCTACCTGAAATTTTTAAAACAGAAAATGAACTTAAATTATCAAGACAGGAAAAAGCTAATTGCTGTTTTAAAGAAAATAATAATGGGGATTGTTTAGTTTCAGGCTCTATAAGATTAAAGCCGTGGTGTGATCAATGTGAAAAACTAAAAAAGAAATAGACAAAATATTGGGTAGATAATTATTGAAACAAGGGACAGGGATAGAAAGATAGTGGGCTATATCAAATATAGCCAAAAATGAGGGGCTATCCCTATCGATATTAATACAGGGGACCAATTTGATGGCTGTTTCAAACTCCTTTTAAGTCTTCTTATGTGTTATCTGCATTATAGAAAATGTAGGAAAATAAAAATCTCCCTTACCTCTACTCTAGAAGAATGATAAGAATCTCTCAACTGCATAGAGAAAAAATTTTTATACATTAGCTTTTAATATTCTTGAAATTAGCAATTCTAATTATTTAAAAAATTTCTTATAAACTTGCTTTATTAAAAATAAGGTAGAGGAGGAGTAATTGTAATATGTACTCCAGATGTGCTATATCCTTGACAGATACCTCCTCAAGCCAGAGGAGGACTTGGTAGTGGTATTACCGAGAAAGAATTTAAAGAAACTATCGAAGAAGCTAAAATAGGAGTAAAATTTTTCAAGGATAGAAAAAAGATAGCAAGAGAATACAAGAGAAGATTAGATAAACTAACTGATAGTAAAGAACCAAAAACCTTTAGAGAACCAAAGAAAAAAAGAGATAAAAATTGACATTCCAGAATGTCAAGTAAATATCAACTTTTAATTTTTAGAAAAAAGCCCATCGGTGGGTAATTTTAATTTCTAATTATTGTGAAAAGTATTGACGAAAAGAAATCAAAAATTTAGGATAAACCAGTATACTTGGATACAATGCAAACGTCATTAAATAAACTACGATGCAATATAATAGGGACGAAGGGCGGCGATGCTTATATCGTTTCTATTCAGGACACCGAAAAATTGCGTTCATGGGTAGCTGAGATTGGGACAAAACGGGATATTGCGTCTCGTTCTGAAAAGTTATTTTTCAACCTTTTTCTCCAGACAATTCATTTTGACCAGCGTTTTGGCGATTGGGAGAAAGAAATTATAACGGGTGCTCGGATAGCTGACGGGGACTACCTTGACTACGCCTATGTTATACTTTATCGTGCTGGAGTAAATCAAAGAAACATTGATAAGCTACTTGGAACTAAGAGACCCCGAGGAGGGCATTATAGCACAAAATGGAAGAAAATACGTGAAGAAATTCTTCGAAGGGATAATTATACCTGCTTAAAATGTGGCTCACATAAAAACTTGGAAGTACATCACAAAGAGTGGTGGTGGGATAATACCCCTAATAATCTTATAACCCTTTGCTCAAAATGTCATTCAAGCTTGCATTCGTTAAAATGATTTTTAAAAAAACAATTCGAGAATTAAATTTTAGCAGAATGAGAATCTCATTAATTCTGCCTTTTAACTAAAAAGCCCATCGGTGGGCAATTTTTATTTCAAATCAGCTTGTTTTTTAAGCAAAAAAGTGATAATGTGGAGCTAGAATGAGAACAAATATGAAACACCACATTGTCGCAATCGGTATTTCTCAACATCAAAATCCTTTCGTAAATAATCTCAGGTATGCATCAAAGGACGCAATAGAGTTTTTTAATCTATTTGAGAAAAACATCAGTAATATAGGATATAAAAAGTTATTAACCGATTCTGAGGCGACGTTAGCTCAAATAAGAACAGCTATAGGGTCAGAGCTTCTTAAAGAATTAGAAGATGAAGATGTCTTTTTCTTTTTCTTCTCAGGGCATGGTACAGAAGCAGAAAGTAGAGATGTTAAATATCTCATTCACTATCTTCTTCCTTTTGATGCAACGCCAGATATTACTAATTCCTGTATATCAATTTCTTATATAAAAGATATCTTTGAAAAATTGCATTGCAAGGCTAGTTTTATTTTTATAGATTCTTGTTTCAGTGGTTCTATTAATTCTAAATGTTATCCCAACCCAAGAAAAAAAGCCTTTAAAGAAGTCAAAACATTTACTAATACTGTACTAGGTAAAGGAAATGTGATTTTTACAGCAAGTAAAGACAATGAAGAGGCAATCGAGGATGAAGAAAATAAAAATGGTCTTTTCTCCTTCTTTCTATTAAAAGAGCTTCAAAAAGATAGGCAAGCAAATAAATTTCCTGTAACTGATATATTTACTCCAGTCACAGAACAGGTTATTTCAAGAGCAAAAAAGAAATATAGACATACACAAACTCCGACATTAAAGAGCTATTTTGAAGGAGTTATATACATCCCTACATTTAAACAAAAAATATGGAGGAGTCCTCAAATACTTGAAGTGCCTAGATACCCTCAACTTTCTACAGTAGCTTTTTCCCCTCCAGATATACAACTTCAAGATAAAAAGATAGAGAAACTAATAAAGGAGCTGTCTTTACTAGTTATAAGCGGAAATCAGATATCACAATCTACAACTCAAGAGATAATCTTTGAACAATTTTGTGCAAGACTACTTAAAAATTTAAAAGAGGAATGGGAGAAAATTTTCATTGAGAATGGATCAAATATATCAGAAATACCTAATTCAGTAACTAAGCTGGAGGTTGCGAGTTTACAATTTATACTTTTAGGAAACATTGTAGCCATATTTGGGAATGAGAAGCAAATGAAAATTTACGCACAATATGCTGCAGAAATATTAAATCTAACAAAAGACCGTTCTGGTTTAGTACCTTTAATAGCAGTACCAGAGATAATACTTGCAGAGATTATTTATTCAATCGGAGTTATCTGCCTTGCGAGAAATAATCTTAAGCAATTTGGTGTATTTTTAAAAACAAACTTCGCGTATGATATAAATAGACCTCCTCAGCCCCTGATTCTATACAAATACATTCATTATTGTGATGCATTAGGAGGAGACTCAATAAAAGTAAACGATCATATAAGAGAAGTTTTAGAAAGTTATCCCTGGCTAACTGAGTTAGCACCAAAACTCGATGGCAAAATAAAAGATTTTCAACTTCAGGTTAACTTTTTATTGGTTATGTTAACTAATCATTATGGTGATATATTATGGCACGATTTTGGGAGGTTCTATGGATATATGATTATGCCTTTGATACAAAAAATCAAATATGATGATGATTTCAGAAAGCAAGTGGCTACATTGTTTAATGAAGAAGAAAAGAATATTAGACCATTGTTAAGGAAGTATCTTGGAGGAATAAAACAAAAGGGTGTTAGGCCATATATTTGGCAATCAATTAAACCACAAAATCTTTTTACAGAAGAGGAAATAGAGGAAATAAAAAAGCAACAGCAAAGTTCTAACTAATTACTAGTACTACTAATGGGACATAATTTTAACTCTTTATAGAACCTTTTAATCTCCCGCAATCTTTCATTCATCATAGCCATATATTCTTTATTTTCAAGAATTATAATAATTTTTGAACTGGGGAGCAAAAAACCTTCAGAACACTAAAGAAATAGGGGCAAAAAATTGACATTCTAGAATGTCAAGTAAATAAATGGTCTTTATTTTTAAAAGGACGTAGTAAAACTTTCGAGATTAGCTAATTTATCTAAATAAAACTTAATATATAATATAAATTCTTGCTTTTGCATAAAGAGGAATTTAGGAAGTAAAAAAATTACTTCTTAAGTTCCTTTTTTTATGGAGTAAACTTTTGAGCAAAACAAAAATAAATATTAAAGATAAATATATTTTAAAAGAATTGATAGAAAGCTACTATCTGCTAATAGAAATAATGGAAAGCCCACAGAAACAGGGATATATAGCATTAATTAAAAAAATAAGATTTGGACCAAGAGAACCAATTAATTTAAAACTTTTTGATTTCAAAAGAGAAATAGATTATGAAATTAGATCTCTTACATATAAAATATTAAGAAAAATAGGATTAGATAAGTTGCCAAATGGAATGAAGGAATGATATTATAAAAAAAGAAGTAAATAGATGAACTGGATTGAGTTAAAAAATTATTTGTTATATTGAAGAAAAAACACATAAACAGTATGAAAAATAAGTAGAAATTCTAAAACAAATAAATGAAGAACTAAAAAATAGATTAAAAATTTTAGAAGAGCAACTTACATATCAAAAAACAAGCTGGATTAAAAGACTATTTAAAAGATAAAAAATAATTGGGGGAGGTTAAAAAGATGGATTGGATACAAATAATATCTTTAATGGGTAGTTTTATTATAGCCGGTATGACTATTTATTTTAATTATAAGGCCAGAACTTCTCCTTATAGGGAGGCGCTTTACTCTAAACAACTTGAAGGATATGTAGAATTAGCTAATGCAATTATTGAGGCTACTAGGGAAGGAATTAGGTGTTTAAGCGCTGGTGGTTCAAAAACGAAAAAGGGGAAAGTTCTATACTCACAGATTACGGGTAAGATTACAAATATACATTTTGAATATTCGAAATGGGCAATATTATTACCAAGAGAAATAAGTTCATTAGTTATTAACTTCGACAAAGAAATCGAAAGAATATTCGATCTTCCTTTTAATAAAGAAGAAAATTCAGAATTAATAGTAAATGCACACATAAAAATACTTAATGAAATACGCAAAATCATGCGTACAGAACCACTTAGTAAGGAAACACTTAAGTTGATTGAAAAGATAAAAAGTTAAAAGAAAGACAAACTAGATTAAAAGACTATTTAAAAGATAGTGAATTAAAAACTATTATATTTTATAATAAAAAATTAGAGGGGTATCAAACTTTTAAACATTATTAATTATATAATTATAAAAAATATAAAAAAAGAGGTTAGGCAACTTATGAAAAAAAAGTTATTGATATTTTTATCAATCCTTGTGTTACTCTTCTTTACTGTATTTCCTGTTGATAATGCAGAAGCTGAACGAGGATGTTGTTCTTGGCATGGTGGAGTATGTTGTGAATGTGGACCACAATCAAATGGAAGAGTTATATGTAATGATGGATGGCGTGGTTCTTCCTGTTTTTATAGCGGAATGGTTATGTGTCGAGGATATCTTCCTCCACCTCCACCTCCACCACCACCACCTCCACCACCTACATCTCCTTGTGAAGATGTAATTTATTCTTATGATTATTCAAAACCCATTCTTAGAATGGGTAGTAGAGGTTATTGGGTAGTTGAATTACAGAAAAAGTTAAACTATGCATTATATAGAACCACAAATGATTTAGTATTAGATGGTGCATTTGGACCAAAAACAAACCACGCTGTAAAATATTTCCAACAATATTGTAATATTACTGTTGATGGCATTGTAGGACCTCAAACATGGGGGCTTTTAAACTCTGTTTGTAACCAATAAATAGGAACTGAGATTAGACATTTATAAAAGAGTAAAAGTCTAAGAAGTAAAAAAAGTGAAAAAGATATTTAACATACTAATAATTATAACCCTATTTCTTTCAATGAATTTATCTGTAAGTTCCTGTGCAATAGCTCCTGAAGTTACAACAGAAGAAACAGAAGTAACAACAACCGAAGAGGTAGTTACAGAAGAAACAGCATATGTAAAAAGAGTTATAGACGGAGACACCATAGAAGTAGAACTCAATGGAAAGGCTTACAAAGTAAGATATATTGGTATAAATACTCCTGAATATAATCAACCCTGTGGTGATAAAGCAACTCAAGCAAACTCTTATTTAGTTTCAGGTAAGACTGTAATATTGGAGAAAGATGTTTCGGAAACAGATAAATATGGAAGACTACTCCGATATGTATTTGTAGGAGATCTGTTTATAAATTCTTATCTTGTTAAGTTTGGCTGGGCTCAAGCTTCTACTTATCCTCCAGATGTAAAATACTCAGATTTATTTGTTTCTCTTGAGAGAGAGGCAAGAGAAAATAACAGGGGTTGTTGGGCAGAAGAAACTGATGGAGAGAAACCTGGTAAGTTTGTAGGAAGTAAAAAATCTGATGTTTATCATTATCCAAAATGTGGATATGTAAAAAAAATAAAATCTGAAAATATAATATGGTTCTCAAGCGTTGAAGATGCAAGAAATCATGGATATAGACCTTGTAAAGTTTGCAAGCCACCATAGTAAAAGAATTCACATTTTAGAGAAATATAATATATAAACCGAAAAATAGGGGAAAGAATAGAGCTGAATGATTGTAAAAACGATTTAATAGAAGCATATTAAAAAGGATATTTTAAATGAATTTTAAAAGGGAAAATAATTTACCCAATAAAAAGGGGTTGAGCAAAGCAGTCATTACCTTAATCACTTCCATTACTGCCATTGTTATCTTGGTTGCTGGCATAGGACTTCTTACCACAATAGAGCAGTTAAAATCTGAAAATGTAAAACTAACGAACAAGAATGTAGAGCTTACTGAGAAGCTTTCAGAAACCAAGATTAAGCTTAAAAAAACTAGCTATAATCTTGCGGAAGCTAAAATTAGCCTTACATCAGCTAAATATAAACTTGAAGAAGCTACATTTGAGCTTGGAGAAGATATGCTAACTTTGCCTGAGCTTTCTCGGAAATTTGACTGCGATGACAGTGCTCTCCACATGTATCTCTATTTTACCAGCTTGGGTTATGATGTTAGTATAGTAGCTGGCAATTTAGATTTGGACAATGAAACTTTTTATCAGTGTGATCATGTTTGGGTCTGGGTAGATGATGGAATTAAGCGTGAACTATCTTATGACTTGGGGCGTCTTGATAATGATGAGCAACATTCTTTCGGGTATATCATAAGCTACAGAGATTTATTAAAGGAGGCTCTGAGAGACCAATAATGAATGAGAAGATGCTAAAGAACACGAGACGAGGTTTATAGAGAAAGTTTAAAAGGAGTGGAATAATGAAAAATGGCATTTTAATTTGTCTTATTATCTCAATAATAATAGGTTTATATGAGCTCTATTGGTTCTTATATAAAGGTTCTGAATTAGGATTAGTTCTAGCTGTGTTGTCTTTTGTTGTTAGTTATATTTGCTTTTATTTATGGAATAAAAAGTGAAAACTGATTGAACAACAAAAATTAGCCATGAAAGTTTTGGAGGCTATTACTGAAAGAATAAAAGAGTAATTTATAGTGTAAAAACGGTTTAACAAAAGATATATTTAAATGGTAAAGATTTTATATATAATATGCAAGAAAAGCATATTTAGACGAAAATATTTTGTATAAAAAAGAGTTAGGTGAAACACATCATAAGGAGGTATAATGATGAATAAGAGAAAAGCTAAAAATAAGAAGAAATGCTTTGTTATCTCACCAATTGGTGAAAAGGGTAGCGAAACAAGAAATCGTTCAGATAAAGTATTAGAACATATAATAAAACCGATAGCTGAAGAATGTGGGTATGAATCTACACGTGCAGATGAGATATCAGAACCTGGAATTATTACCTCACAAATCATCCAACACTTGATTGATGATGATCTTGTAATTGCTGACCTTACTGAAAGAAATGCAAATGTGTACTATGAGCTTGCTATTCGACATGTTGTTAGGAAACCCATTGTTCAGATTGTCAAAGAGGGAGAGTCTATTCCCTTCGATGTTGCTGGTACTAGAACTATTCACTTTGATTATCAAGATTTAGACAGTGTATCTGACTGTAAAAACGCTTTAAAAAAACAAATTATTTCTGTGGAAAAGGATCCTGGTGAGGTTGATACTCCAATATCTGTAGCAATTGACCTGAAATTTCTTCGCAAAAGTAAAAATCCATTAGAAAAAAGCAGCACCGAGATTATCTCAATGCTTCAGGATATTCATTCAATTGTCACTGATGCCCGTCTAGTTCAACGACGTCCTGCATTTCCCTCCCAAGCGCTCCCAATACTTAATGATATAATTGGACTTTTCGATCGAGTATCTTCCATCATGGATTTGCCACCTGATAAAGAACTAGATCGAGAAACGTTCGATAAATCTCAAGTGTATATCAGTAATGGTAGTAAAATGCTTAGAAGATTAAGAAGGCAATTATTTTTACCTAGATCTTTATATAGAGAGCAGACTTAAAACAGAAAATAATTAAATAAAGGAATTTTTATGAAAATAGAAAAGAATACTTGACAAAATTGCTATTTTAATAAAAATATGCTATATTTTTATTATAATTAGCCAGAGGTGGCTAAACGAAATAAAAATTAATATTAAGAGTCCGAAAGGGCTCTTTTTTTATTGCAATTAAATATCCCCCAATAGATATAGGAGTAATAATGCCATACAAGCCCCCCCCCAGGTTGTAAATATCCCCTGTGCCCCAACAGAGCAGATAAGGGAAGCAGTTACTGTAAATTACATAAATCAAAAGAAGAAGATATACGTCTCACATCAACTGAGCGAGGATACAATTACAGATGGCAAAAGGTAAGAAAGATATATTTAAGAAGTAATCCTTTATGTTTTGAATGTCTTAAAGAAGGAAGAGTTGAACCTGCAACAGTTATAGATCATATAGAACCACACAGAGGAGACCACGAGAAGTTCTGGAATGAAGATAACTTTCAATCTTTATGTGAGAGATGCCATAACAGGAAGACTGCTAAGGGAAAGTAAAGTATATTATTTATTTATTATTTATTTATTAAAAGGGATAGGGGTATTAAAAAGCTACAGTCTTTAAACCTCTAAACCGCGGTGTAAGCTTACGCAAGTTTTCGCAACTAAGAAAAATTTATGTTCAAATATAAATCCTAAACAGGTAATATTATAAAATAGCCTATCAGAAATGTAAAAAGCAATGAAAATAGAAAAAATAGATATAAAAACAATAAAACCATCAAAATTCAATCCAAGAATAGATTTAAAGCCAGAAGATGAAGAATATCAAAAAATAAAAAAGTCAATCTTAGAATTTGATTTAGTAGAACCATTTGTAGTAAACAAAAGAACAGGAAATCTAATATCCGGACACCAAAGACTAAAGATATTAAAAGAATTAGGTAAAAAAGAGGTAGAAGCAGTAATAGTAGATCTATCAAAGGCAAAAGAGAAAGCCTTGAACTTAGCATTAAACAAAATAACAGGCAAATGGGACTATCCTAGACTAAAAGATTTGTTAATTGAAATAGACACCGGAGAATTTGACATAGAAACAACAGGATTCACAGAAGAAGAGATAGAAGAACTGATAACAAAATTCGCAATAATAGATATAGATAAATTATTAGAAGAACTAGATATGTCCCAGGCAATAGATAAGCCGATATGGGCGGTAATAAGAACAGATGGTAAAAATCAAGAAATTTTAGAAAAAGTTTTAACACTTTTAGAAGAAAGAAATATAAAAGTAGAAAGAAGCTATGAAATCTAAAACATGGAAAAAAGTAGATCATTCAGATCTAAGAAATAAAGTAGAACTGAGAAGAAGATTTTTACCAAAAGAAGCAAGAGTCTTAGACCTATTCTGTGGAAGGGGCAACATATACGAAAGAGTATATAAAGACAATGTTTTAAAATATATCGGAGTAGATAAAAATATAATTCATGATGAAAATTTATGTGTAAAGACAAATAATATAATTTTTATTACAAAAAACAATATAAATGATTTTAATGTTTTCGATTTAGATGATTACGGATCACCCTGGAAAGTTTTTTATTTAATATTAAGAAAATGGATTGGTGATACAGCCACATTTTTTATAACAGATGGGTTGGTATTAAGTCAAAAACTATCAAACAAAGTAAACAGATTTGTTTCAGGAACAGAAAAGATCCCTCTAAGAATGAATATACCAGCAATAAATAGATGGTATATAGATATATTCTCAACAATGCTATTAGATATTCAAAAAAGATATAACGTAAAAGTTGAAAATGCTTTTTACTTTTTTAATGAAAAAAAGACAGTTTGCTATTGGGCAATAAATATTAAAAATATATAAAAAATATTTTGAAAAAGACTTGACATTTTACCTGATGAGGTATATTATTATATATAGTAGAACATTGATTTTTAAATAATTAAGGAGGTTCAATGTTCAAAGAATCTAATAGCAAAATGTCAAAAGCCGCTTACAAGTCTTGGCAAACAATGTGGCAACGAACCCACAATTTCACAGATGAAGAGTTATATGATTATTTGGGTAAAAAGTATATGGAGCAGGAAAGAGAAAAGGACAGTAAAAGAGTAAGAGACACAATCAGATTATTAGGAGGAGTAAACGATCCAGACTTCGAAAGAATTCCACTTTGGGCTAAAAGAAAAGAAGGAAGACCATTAGACGAAATAGCTTCAGAACTTAGCCAGTTATTACCAGAATATCAAATAGAAGATTCAAACGATGTTTATGAACTTTTAATAGAATCAGGGGCATAATTATGAGAGTAATTTATGAACCTAAAGGAAAAGCAAGAGAATATTCTCCATTAGCATTAAATCTATATACCGGATGTTCAAATGGATGTAGTTATTGTTATGTTCCTAGATATTGTAGATTAAGTAAAGAAGAATTTAAAAATAATATATCAGTAAGAAAAGATATTTTAAAAAAATTAGAATTAGATAGCCTGGAACTTAAAATAGAAAAAAATACAAAACCAATACTAATGTGTTTTACAAGTGATCCATATCAAGAAGCAGAAGAAGATCACAAGATTACCAGACAAGCAATAGAGATATTAAATAATTACAATCAGAATTTTCAAATACTTACAAAAAATGGAAAATTAGCCACAAGAGATTTTGAACTTTATAAAAAAAAAGATACTTATGCGGTTACTCTTACTTTTGATAATGAAATACATAGCAGAAAATTCGAACCAAAAGCAGACATACCACAAGACAGGATTAAATCATTAAAAGAGGCACACAAGTCAGGAATAGAAACCTGGGTAAGTCTAGAACCGGTAATTATACCAAGACAATCTCTTAATTTGATAGATTTAACTTATGAATTTGTAAATTTATATAAAGTAGGAAAACTAAACGGATATCCTAAAATAGAAAGTAAAATAAATTGGGGAGAATTCGGTAAAAAAGCAATCAACAAACTAAAAGGATATAACAAAGAATTTTATATCAAAAAAGATTTAAGACAATATTTAAATTAATTTATTAATTTTTAAAAATCATATAAATACAATAAGACTCTATTTAAAAGTAGAGTCTTTTTTTATGGAGTAAAATATGGCAAGTCCAAAACCAAAACCCACAGCACTTAAAATATTAGAAGGGAATCCAGGTAAAAGACCTTTAAATGAAAATGAACCAAAACCAATTCCAATAGATCTAAAATGTCCGGATTGGTTACTTGCAGAAGCAAAGGAGGAATGGAAGAGACTTGCTCCTGAACTAGAAAGATTAGGATTATTGACAAAAATAGATAAAGTATCTTTTGAAGCATATTGTCAGAGTTATGCTAAGTGGAAGAAAGCAGAAAAATTTTTAAAAAAACACGGAATGACAATAAAAATACCTCAAAAAGATGAATATGGCAATGTAGTTTCAATTCAAGTAAAAAAATTCCCGGAAGTTTCTATTGCTAATGAATGTTTAAAACAAATTAGATCCTTCGCGTCAGAATTTGGTTTAACACCATCATCGAGAGGAAGATTGTTTTTGCCAGGTGAAACACCAGAAGACGAAATGGAAAAATTACTTTCAAAAATAAATAGTTAGATGAGATTTTATGTATGTTAGAGAAAAAGCAGAACAAGCAATTAATTTTATACAGCTTCTTAGACACACCAAAGGAGAATGGGCTGGAAAACCTTTTAGATTACTTAAATGGCAACGTGTTTTAATAAAAAAACTTTTTGGAACTGTTGATGAGAATGGTTACAGAATATATCGAAAGTGCTATGTAGAGATACCTAAAAAAAGCCATATAGGATTTATATAATAAAAAGGGGGAGAAATGATAAATAAAAGAAATAAGACTAAAATCCCTAAAGTTTTAAGCGAAGAAGAGATAGAAAAATTAATATCTAAGCCATCTGCAAAAACACCCACAGGGGTTAGAAACAAAGCAATTATAGGGACGCTTGCTTATGCGGGACTGAGAGCTATGGAACTTGTAAATTTAAAAGTTTCAGATATTAATTTAAAAGAAAGTTGGATACATATAAAAGGCGGAAAGACAGGCGATAGAGATATACCAATTTCACCCAGATTAGAACCTTATTTAATTGCTTGGAATAGTATAAGACCAAAGCATTCCCGTCATTTTTTTACTACCCTTAAAGGCAAGAGAATACAAGACAGATACATAAGAGATATGGTAAAAAGGGAAGCCGTTGCCGTTGGACTTGGCAGTTGGGTTCATCCTCACGCGTTAAGGCACTCTTTTGCTACGCATACACTTAAAAGAGAGGATATAAATACTCCAGAACTTCAATATCTTTTAGGTCATAAATACCTATCTTCTACATAGATTTACACCCATATAGAGCCCAAAGATCCTCATAAAAAGCTAAGAGAACCAGATAAAAAGGAAAAAGAAGACTTAAAAAACTTATTAAATCAACTAATAGAGCAACAAAGACTATCTTTAAAAGCCTTACAAGCTATTACTGAAAGAGTAAATCAGTTAGAAAAATAATGTTACATCGATTTAACAAAAGATGTTTTTTAAAACGTTATTCGTAGGTTTTTCAACTAAAAGAGGGCTAAAAATAGTGTCTTAACAAGAACAAAAAACACAAAGCATATATGCCATGCTAAGCAATGCGGTAGCTTCATTCTATTTTTACTATTTCAATCTCCTTTCCGATTTCTTCAATGACCCTGGAATTATAGATAACTTTCTTTTTCTCTTCTTTTACTGATTTGTGGAGAATTAGAAAAAATTTGACAAATGTTGAAATTAGAATATAGTATACAGATAGATACATAGATATTTAGGATATGAGAATATGACTACAAAGTTAAAACAAATGAGAAAAAAGGTTCTGGAAGAGCTAAAATATATTCCTGACTGTCCAGATCCTCAGAGAGAATTAAGAATGCATTACTGGGCACGAAGGATGAATAGCTTAGGTAAAAAAGCGATGAGTGAAAAAAAAGCTAAAGAAGTACTGAAAGAATGCATTGCGTATTTAAAAAAGGGTTACCCTGACTTTGAGTTTAAATATAATGAGAAATTCTTCAATCGAAGATAACTTAAGAGAATGTATCTTAGAACAACAAAGGATATAAAATGAAAACAAAATACAAAATAATCATTGGTGATTCAAGATAGATGAAAGAAATTCCAGGCTTGGTCTATCGGAAAATCGACTTACACATACATACTCCGGCATCAAAATGTTTTGATGATAGATCAGTAAGTCCAGAGGATATAGTAAAAGAAGCATTAAATAAAGGACTGGATGCTATCGCTATTACAGATCATAACACAGGAGAATGGGTAGATAAAATAAGGAAGGCATCTAAGAATAAATTAGTTATTTTTCCTGGAGTTGAAATATCCGCTACTGGTGGAAGAATAGGGACGATTCATGTCATTGGAATTTTTGCCCAATCTAAAACTACTAAGGATATTGAGAATTTGTTAGGTGACTTAGAAATTAAAGCAGATAAGTATGGAAAAGAAGACGCATTTACTGACAAGACTCCTAACCAAGTTATTAATAAAATTTATGATCATGAAGGTATGGCAATTATAGCCCACGCCGATTCAAAGCAGGGTGTTATGGGAGGCATGAGAGGAAATCCAAGAATTAAAATAGTGCAAAATCCCAACTTATTTGCGGTAGAGGCTACAGATTTTCATAACTTAAATAAGAAAAGACGGAAAAAAAGAGTCGTTGATTTACTTGATGGCAGTCGGCCTGAATATATAAAATTAGCAGTGTATCAAGCATCTGATAATCCTTCTAGTACTACTAGTGGAAAGCATTCGTTAGAGGGAATAGGCTCACGTTATACTTATTTCAAACTTGATGAAATTTCGTTTGAAGGTTTAAGGCAATGTTTTTGCGATCCTGACATTCGTATAAAACAAATGGATGAGCTTGAAATAGAAAAATTTCCAAAAATTACTCGCATGGAAGTGTCTCAGGGATTTTTAAAGAATCAAAAAATTGATTTTCACGAAGGACTAAATAGTATAGTTGGTGGAAAGGGTGTTGGCAAATCTCTTATTATAGAGTTTTTGCGTTTTGCTATACATCAAACATCAAAGGATGACTCTATCTTGAATGATCATAAAGATAAATTAAAGAAAAGATTAGAGCCACTTGGTAACGTTACTGTTTACTTTAAATTAGAAAGTGGAGAACAATATAAGGTGATACGGACATATGATGGGAGTAATAACAAAATTAAATGCATTAATTTAGACACTAAAGAATTATATGAAGGAGACATAACTGCTTTGTTTCCGGTTCTTGCCTATAGTCAAAATGAGGTTATAAAGATTGCAGAAGATGAGGAGGCTCAACTCAGGTTAATTGATTCATTTATTGATTTAACAACATATATGAGATCTATCCAAAAATTATCCCAGGAATTAACAAAAAGGGATAAAGAACTAGCAAAATCTATCAAAGCATTATCAGAGGTGGCATCCTATAGAAAAGAACTTAATACAATAAGAGAACAACTTAAAAGTATACGTCGATCTCTTAAGAATAAATTATTTGATGAGATGGAAAAATGGGAAAGGAAAAAAACAACAATTGAGAAGTATCTATCTTTTCACAATGGTATTACCCAAAAAATTGATCAAATGATATCCAATTCTGATGAAATAACTAAACCCCGTATTAGTAAAGAACTTTCTAAAGACCCTCAAATTAAAAAAGCAAAACGTCTCTTCGATGAATCATATAATAAAATGATCAGTTCCATGAAAAATGCTAAAGAAAAGATAATCAAGAATAAAGAAAATTTATCTGAAAGTTTTGATAAATGGGTTCCAAAATTTAAAAAAAAGCAAGAACAATATGAAGATATGCTTAGAGAAGTAGGGGGTGATAAAAGGGAGCTAGAAAGTGAAAGGAGAAAACTGAAGGGTAAAGAAGCAGAGATAGAGAAAGAAATCGAGAAATATACAAATCAATCAGAAAAACTAGACAAAGTAAAAAAAAGTCGTGATTCACTTTTAGACACCCTCACAAAAGTTTATGATGAGTACTATGAGATCAGGAAACAAAAATTTGATGACCTCACTTCCCAATCTAAAGGAAAACTTAAACTGGAGTTAAGCCACTCTGCTAATCGGGGCAAATTTAAAGAAGAACTATTGGTTCTAAAGAAAGGATCAAGAATCCGAGAAGCTGATATCGAGAAAGTATCACAAAATCTTATGCCTCGAGAGTTCGTAGATTTGGTTATTAATAATGATATTGATTCATTGGCAGATAAAGCGGATTTAGCAGAAGAAAATGCAAAGAAACTAATCGATACATTAAATTCTAAGGAGGCTTTGGAAGATGTTTTAGCTATATCTCATAGTGTGTATCCTAAAGATATTCCTTCTATCAAATTTAGAAAAGAAGATGGTAATTACAATCCTCTTTCTGAACTTTCAGTTGGGCAAAAGTGTACTGCACTTTTAATTATTGCTCTTTCTGAAGGTGTCAGGCCAATTATTATAGATCAGCCTGAAGACTCATTAGATAATTCATCAATTTATAAAGACGTCGTTACAAAATTACGCACAGGTAAAGAAAAAAGACAGTTTATTCTAACAACCAATAATTCTAGTGTAGGTGTAGCCTCAGATTCGGATAATTTCATCATTCTTAAAAGTACTGCAACACAAGGATATATTGAGTGTTTCGGAGCTCTTGATAAAGACGAAGTTCGTTCGAAGGTCATTAATCACTTAGAAGGTGGTCCTAAGCCTTACAAATTAAAAAGTAAAAAGTATAATATTAAACAATAATTTTGTAGAAACTCTTCAACTTATACTTCCGATTAAAAATATGAGGGGTCTACTTAGTACCCTTCGTCAACATCAGATAACGGAGGGCGTCTGGATTCATGCCTTCAGCAGGTTTTTACCATTCAGACACTTGGAATAAAGACTATTCTAAAATACAGGTTCTAACTATCGAGGAGATACTAAAGAAAGACAAAACTATATAGCACTCCCAACAAAAGCGACTTTTAAGAAAGCACCAAAAGTTAAAGAAGAAACAGAATTTTTAATTATTTTTGAAATAGTTTTAAACAATATTAAATTAGTTAGTAAAATTCTCTTATTTATAGGTGATATAAATGACAATAGATCAATGCCTGTTAATAAAAGATTTAAAAAGAGCACATAAGATCTTTTTGAAAAATGAACCAAGAGATCTTTTTTATAAAGTCGCTACTGAGCTTATTAAACTATCTATTAAAGGAAAGACAAAAGTTAAATTATCAGAGGCATTAGCAGTCCTTCTTCAAACATGGAACAGAGCTTACTATCAATACAGGGGTTTTGACAATGATCATTTTAAAAAAATCGATAATCTTGTTGAAAAATATTCTAAGAGTATAATAACCAGCTTCCGTAATCGCTCTTTATTATCACTTCTTGAAAAAGAAAAAGATAAAATTTTTGAAATTTTTAGTGAGTTTGAGGAAGTTCTTGGTCCTGTTGGAGCAGCTAAATCATTGCATCTTCTTGCTCCAAGATTTTTCCCAATTTGGGATCGTACTATTGCAAAAGCTTATGGAATTTATTTGGGGACTAAAGGTACAAATGCATACAAGTATTGGAGTTTTATGAAAATTTCTTGCAAGCAATGTAAAACATTAGACGGAAGATTGCTAAAAGAGATTAACCCTTTAAAATATATTGATGAGTACAACTATTGTCATTACACGAAAAATTGGATTTGATTATTATTATAAGTATATATTGTTTAGAAAGTACTTATAACCGGCTTCATTCTTAAAAAGTAGTCTATTTTTAACCTTATTTTTATAGAATCAAAATAAAAAACGCTTAAAATAGCCTCAAAATCAACATTCTATATCCCACTTTAATATATTTATATTATTTTTTAAATGTAACTCTCTTAGGTTTGTATGTGTTTTTAGTATTTTTTGGTAATAATTAGTCTTGATCTTTTATGTTATTTTCATATAACATTTTTTAATAAATTATTTTTGCCTATGTATCAGTGTTTAATAGATCTAATACTGTATAATAATTATAAATATTTAACCTGAAAATCTTCATAAAAATTAAGAGGATAAAACGAAAAGAGGAAAGAATACTTAAAAAATTTAGTAGATCAATTGATTGAACAACAGAAATTAACTATGAAAGTTTTGGAGACTATTGCTGAAAGAATAAAAGAGTAATTTATAGTGTAAAAACGATTTAACAAAAACAAAAGCATATATAAAGCAGATTTTAAAAGAATTTTTTAAAAATTCCAAATCCATAGCTAATTAATATTAAATATAAACAGAAAATTATAATTAAAGGAGGTTTAAATGGATAAGAAAGCGATTTTAGCATCGGAAGTAAAAAATTTAAATAGGAGAGTATTTACTATAAGTGAAAAATATCCGGATTTGCTTGTCAATCCAACTACGAAAAATATGTATCTTGCTTATGTGAAACAGATGAAGACCCTCTTTCCTGAGAACGAAGAAGTTCAAAATTTAAGCGAAGAAATAGAACAGCCTTTCGACTATGTTGATTTATCTAATCTTATGGGTCACTTAGTAGCTCTTTTAAATTTTTTATTGAAGAGATAGTATAGCCTTTTAACTCTGTTGATTTATCTAATCTTATGGGTCACTTAGTAGCTCTTTTAGATTTTATATATGGAGATTAATTTAGATATTTTCATCTACAATCTGCAGTTGAAATAAATTCATGGACTTATGGTTGAAACGAGTCCTCAACAAAAACTATCTTTAAAGACATTAGAGGTTATTACTGAAAGATTAGATAAGTAAGTTATAAATAAATAAAAAGTAAAGAATGTTAAAACAGGTGAAATTACCGTTGACGTTGAAGAGCCTCTACGTGAACACATGAAAAAGAAGAAATGTAGAAGATTAAAAATAGACGTATTTATTTATTGATTTTTATTTTAGAACGCTTAAAACGCTATTTTATGAGAAATTTAAGCATTTCTATAAAGAGAAGTCCTTGAAGAATAGAGTGTAAAGAATTAGGTGACTACATAAAAACAAGACTGGAAAAAGAAAATAAATAGAAAATGAATAAAAAATCATGGCTTTTTTCAATAACAGATTCTAATAGATTTATTGAATGTTTAAATAAGAAAATTTATGGCATGAGTCCTGGAATGCTCAGAAAGCTTAAATTTTTTAATGAAGTTAAAAAAGATAATCTAGTATATCTTAAATTAAGAGAAAGACATCACTTAATCGCTGGTCCTTTTGAAATAATAAATAAACCAGAGGGAATGATCTTAATAGAGCAAAGGGGGTGTTTTTATAAAATAGATTATAAAAAATCAAACAAAGATGTTATTCCCTGGTGGATTGATCAGGACTATACTTAGTTAATTTTTTTAAAAAATTTTATAATACAAAGATAATTAATGTTAAAACACTTATTTCTAACAATAATAAATTACCTAATTATAGATATTTAGTAAAAAAGATAGGGACTGTGTTATATTTTCCGTAAAATTGTTCTTTGAAAATTTAATTTATTTAAAGTTCTTCTCTATACCCTTCTTCCTTTATGTTATTATTTATTAATATCTTGGGAGTCATGAGTTAATATACAAATAAAATTATCTTTGACATTTTGTTTCATTAACAACAGGTGGCATATTCTGCTGAATTAAGGGTGAGTGAAGTGCTAAAATTAAGATGCACTTTATTGATACTAAAAGCAATATGATTCATATAAAAGTAACAAAAGATCGAAAGGATAGATATATAGTTCTTTTAAGAATTTCAATTTAGTATAATATGAAAGAAAAGGTTGGAATTATGAAAATACTTCGTATAAAAACGAGTTATATGAAATCGTGGGTGAATGATTTATAGAATGCAGAGAAGACACAAATAATATTAATGCTTAAGATATAAAGGTGGATAGTATGAATTTCAAAGAAGCTGCATATCATATTCTAAGGAAAAGGGAAAGACCGCTTTCAGCAAAAGAGATTACTCAAATTGCATTAAAGGAAGGGTTAATTACATCTGAGGGTAAGACTCCAAAGGCAACAATGGGTGCGGTGATTTATACTGATATAAAGCAAATAGGGGAGAAATCTCTATATGTTAAGGTGAAACGAGGATTGTTTGGGTTAAGAGAATGGATTAAAGAAACTCATGAAGAAAAAGGCGAAACAATAAAAATTCCTTTAGGAGTAAATTTGATTGTTAAGCACTTAAAAGAAACACAGTTTAAGAGCGATTTTCCAACAGATTTTGAAGAGGCAATAAAAGACGCTTTTAGCTTTCTAGGGTTCGAGGGTGAACTTATAGGAGGCAAAGGAGATACAGATGTTCTACTTACGGCAAATATCGGTCAAGAGTCATTCAAAGTTAATGTAGATGGTAAAACAAGCAAATCAGGTAAAATTATAGATCGGCAGATAGATTGGATTTCTTTAAGAGACCACAAAAAGAAAAACAAAGCTGATTTTGTAGTTGTGGTAGGTCCAAGTTTTTCTGGAGGAAATTTAGAGGAACGAGCAAACGAGTATGATGTTTCCTTACTAAAAACAGAAGATTTAATAAAAATTGTGGAGGCACATTCTAAATTTCCTTTTACTTTAGCTGAATTAAAAGATTTGTTTACTGGTAAAGGTGACAAAAGCTCCCAATTTGAGGATTTGCTAACCCAAAATCTTTCCAGAAGAAATTTATTGGAACAATTTAGAGTAATTATTGAAGAAATGCAATCTTTACAAGATAGATTGGGGTATTTTACTTTTGATAGTTTGGCAGGGAGAGAAAAAATAGAAGAACTTGAAATAGAACTCGAAGATATTGAGTACATTATTAGCCTATTAAAGCTCCCATTTGTAAATGGAGTTAAAGAGATTTCTGAAAATAAGTATATCCTGACAATTAGAATAAAAGATGTAGCAAACATTTTCCAACAGATTTCTAATCTTCTTGTCAGACCCCAAGAAAAAGAAGAGATACCACCTCTCCCCGTTCTAGAAATTGAAGAGAAGCATATACCGGAAAAAAAATTTGGTTCAAAATATTTCAGATGGTACATAAAGGGACATTCCGTTGTTGCCTTGGCAAAAAAAGATAATCCTTATAAACACTATTGCCCTATGATTCATTTTGAAGCTATTTTAAAAAAGATAATTGAAGGGTTCAAAAGTCAAAATCTGATTAATAATGACCTAATTTTTTCCATGCTTGAAGGACAAAACCTATCACCTGACAGACCTTTTAAAGGAAAGTCAGAAGAGTACAAAATCAGAATGACTTTAGGGATTTTTGAAATAGAGGGATTAATTAAGTGGACTGGTTCAAAGAGACCCATCGAATATAAACTAAATGTTCCAATAGAAAAAATAAATGTATGGATTCGCAATAATATTAAGAGAAGGGGATGAGCAATGGGAAAGTACAATCGTCTAAAAATCTTAAAAAAAACAAATGCAAGGTCTCACCATGTTTGTTATAGATGTGGCAAAGAAATATCCCCCGGTGAAACATATTATCGAGAACACATCAAAGATAAATTTCTTCATAGTTTGCATGCTAAGAAATATTGCTTTTCTTGTTACAAGAAATATGGAGATAAACTGCTTTCTATTAAGATAAAAAGTTCACATCAAGGCACATCACTTGAGGAATTTGATGACAGAGATATATGAAGAAAAAACATCATTCACCCATGACTCTGCGGAAGCCTTCGGTTTCCTTGCCTTGCCTTCGGCTCGGTCATATAAACCGAAACTGTTATCTGCAGTATCGAACCATAGGAGGAGAATATAAATGAAAGCAAATGATACCCAAATTAGAATATTCTTAGAAGGAACCAAACAATTTATGGTGCCCTTATTTCAGAGAATATATAGCTGGAAAAAGGAAAACATACAAAAAGTATGGGAAAATTTAGAAGATATAAAAAATGACAAAGAACCTACTCACTTCTTTGGATCATTTGTTACAATGCCTGTTCCTTCATCTGCATCGGGAGTATCTCAATATACAATAATAGATGGACAACAAAGACTAGTAACAATATTTATTTTTCTTGCTTCTTTGAGAAATAGGATTATAGAAATCAATCCAGAGTATGAAAAGAGGGATGAGATCAACGAATTATATCTAATAAACAAATATCACCCTGAGGATAAACATAAGGTTGTGCCAACACAAGCTGATAGAAACATATTTTTTACCATTCTTAACGAAGTTAATCCACCAATAGATAATAACCATTTAATTACAGGAACTTACAAATTCTTCAGGGACAAACTATCAGCGATAAATGATTTAAGTGAGTTAGTTTCTCTTAAGGATACAATATTATCTAAATTTTCTGTAGTAGATATTAGACTTGAAAATGAAGATGACCCATATTTAATCTTTGAAAGTCTTAACGCAACTGGAACACCTTTAACTCAGGCAGACTTAGTAAGAAACTATTTATTCATGAAATTGAACCCTAATAATCAACAGAATGTTTATGACAAAATATGGTTTCCAATGCAACAAAATCTCCAAGACTACTTAGAGATTTTCATTAGACATTACTTAGCTATGGATGGTAGCATTCCAAACTATAACAAAATATATTCTACATTCAAGAAGTTCGCTGATAAAAAAGCAGAATATGAAGAAGATGTAATTGATATAATGAAGAAACTTTCAAAATATTCTGAGTATTATTATACTCTCCTATATCCAGAAAATGAAAGTAAACAAGAATTAAAAGGTTATTTTGAAAAATTTAATAAGTTGGAAGTAACTACGTCATACCCGCTTTTGTTAAAGTTATATGATGACTATGCCAATAAAAAACTATCAATTGATGACTTTGCTGAGTGCTTACAAATGATTGAAACATACATAGTTAGGCGAGCAGTGTGTGGAATCCCAACAAATGTTTTAAACAAGTATTTTCCGACTATATACAACTCTCTTGACCAAACCAACATAGTCCATTTTTTAAATGATAAACTAAAAAGTGGTACCGGTGCTAATAGAATACCAAATGATTATGAATTCAAACAATGTCTACAAGAAAGAAAGCTTTTTGGAAGTAAAATTCTGCGATATGTATTAGAGGAAATTGAGAAACACAACAACAAGGAGGTTGTAAACTTTGAAGAATTACAAATTGAACATATTATGCCTCAGACCCTGAGTGAAAAGTGGAAAGGAGAATTAGGAAATAACTGGGAATTAACTCATCAGAAATATTTAGACACATTAGGAAATTTGACATTAACTGGGTACAATCCCGAGTACTCCAACAAGTCGTTCATAGAGAAAAGAGATATGGATAAAGGATTTAAGAATAGTGGATTACAAATAAATAGGGATTTGGCAAAACTTGAAAGGTGGGGGGAAAAGGAAATTCTTGATAGAGTAATAGAGCTTTCAAGAATAGGATTAGAAATATGGGGTATTTGAGTGGCACGATACATGCAGATAACACAGTATATACAGCTCACTTCGTTCGCCCAAATTTCAGCTTTGCTGAAACTTCATATATATTGGAAATGTTAAGCGAAATGCTCTTTTCAGTCGTAAATAATTAGGAGGAAAACAATGGATGAAGAGTATTATTCATATACAAAAAATTTTATGAGTAGATGGGCAAATATTTTTGGTCTTGGAGAGATATTTATTTCAAAGTTAAGAGAAAAGGTTGTAGATTTTACTCATGCAAAAAATGGTTCGAAGATATTAGATGTTTGTACTGGGGCTGGAGGACAGGCATTTGCATTTGCTAAAAGAGGATATGATGTTGTTGGAATAGATTTATCTGAAGATATGATAAGAGTAGCTAAAAAGAAAAACAAATATAAAAATTTAGAGTTTAAAGTTACTGATGCTACAAATATCCCATTTGATAGCAACTATTTTGATATCTCTTGTATATCCTTTGGTTTACATGATATGCCTTTAACTATAAGAGAGAAAGTGCTTATAGAAATGGTCAGAATTACTAAACCAAAAGGAATCGTAGTGATTGTTGATTATGCTTTGCCCAGGAACAGAATTAGTAGATATTTGGTTTATCACATTGTTAAATCTTATGAGACCAGATACTACCAAGAGTTTATAAAATCTGATCTTGAGGCACTGCTCAGAAAATCAGGAATTGATACAGAAAAGGAACTTCCGGTATTACTTGGAGTTGGAAGAATCTTAAAGGGAATAAGATTGGATAATAATATTTGATACTATGATATCTGACCTTCATTCTCACTATCGCATGATCGTTATTATTAATAGAAAATAAGCTTTTAATTTGATAAAAAATATGACAAAATATGACAATAATTGTATACTGGAAATATGGATAAATTGTTAACTCTTAAAGAGACAGCTAAAATCTTACGAGTCAGCGAACGCACTATAATGCGTTATCTTAAATCAGGGAAGCTGAAAGCTTCTAAGATCGGTCAATGGAGAATAAAAGAAAAAAACCTAGAGGAGTTTTTAAATGAACGTAGCAACAAAAAACATGCAGATTAAAAAGTTCTCAAAAGTAGTGGAACAACCAGCAGAAAATCGGATTGTATCAAAAATGTATCAAACACATAAATATTGGGCAAGAAAGCCCTGGTACGTAGTCTCTGAATATATAAAATTCTTTACTAAGCCAGGCGATACAGTGCTTGATGTTTTTGCCGGAAGCGGAGTGACGGGTATTGAATCTATTGTTTTAGATAGAAAAGCTTACATAGTTGATTTGAACCCTATAGCTACCTTTATCTCTAGAATGACAGCCTTATCTCCAGTAGAAATCAATAAAATTTTAGGGGCCTTTGAGCAAATAAAGAAACAATGCAAAGATAAAATTAATGAGCTTTACCAAACACAGAGAGAATGTGAAATATGTCCCCATTTTCTTCTCGGTCGATATTTTCTTCGGGGCCCTAAATTTAAAAATATCTTAGTTAAAGAAAGATGCATTTACTGCGGTTATACTAAAAATGATTCAAGGCCTCTCGCGGATTCAGAATTAGAGGATCTGGAGAAACTAGAAAGAAAAAGAGTGGGATTTTGGTATCCAAAGGTGAGATTTCCAATTAAGTTTGATAAAGATCGTATTACCTATAAAGACATAAGAAGTGTTCATAAATTATTTACTAAACGTAATCTATTTGCTTTATCTTTACTCTTTCATGAGATCAAGAAGATAAAAGACAAAACGTCAAAAGAATTATTAAAATTAGCATTTTCTAACACTCTTCTTCATGTTAGTAAATTGAAATCGGAAAATGTAAGACCAATGGCTGTTAACAATTATTGGGTTCCTGATGACTGGATCGAGGAAAACGTTTGGTTTCGATTTGAAGATAGATTTAAAAGGATTCTTCAAGCAAAAAAAGTATCTAACAATCGGATAAAAGAAAACCAACTCAAAAATTTACATATTTATACGAAGTCAGCTACAAATTTAAACTTTTTAGATGATGACTCAATAGATTACTGTTTTAATGATCCCCCATATGGTGACAGCATTCAGTATTCAGAACTCAGTATTGTCTGGAATGCTTGGCTTGATAAGGAATTTCTTCCAGAAGAAGAAGTAATCATAAATAGATCCCAGGGAAAGAGTGTAAATGATTATAAGAATCTCCTCACCAGCGCTTACAAAGAAGTATTTAGAGTATTAAAACCCGATGGTTATATGACAGTATGCTTTCATAATAAAGATTTTTCAGTTTGGTCGGCTATGCTACGAGCTTGTAAGGGTGCTGGATTTCTATATATAAATGCAGTACCTCAGAAACCTATCTCAAAATCATTTACTCAGCTTTGGGCTAGAAATTCTCCAAAGACTGATTTATTTATTAATTTTATAAAGCCGGGAAGAAGCAAAATAAAGGTAAAGACAACGGATCTCACAGATATTTCTTTAGATCAATTACTTAAAGAAGCAGTTAACTATATAAATCGGAATCACAAACCAGTAAAAGCCAGATTAGTGTATGACCTTATTTTGTCTAAATTGATTGAAGTAGAATTTTATAATGAGTCTAGTATAGATTACGATAAATATTCAATTAAAAAGATAAGGAATCTCCTGCAAAGATATGCAACTAAGTAAAGAAAACGTAATAAAAATATTAAAAAACAATTTCAATTTCAAAAGCTATAGGGATGAATTTTTAGGAGAAGTTGTCGTGATGGATTCTTTCGATGCTTATATTTATTCCGCGATTACGGGTCATGGTTACTTAGATAACATTGTTCAACCCTTTACGCCTAATGGTTTGATGCAGATATTTAATCAGGCCAACGCATACAATTTTGTTACTGGAATGTTTGATCGGGATGGTAATTTGTACTACACACCTTTCTACCAGGTTCGGAAAAGACCCTATTTAATTACCGGAAAAAAGCATATTTTACCAATAGAATATGATACTAATGCAGATTTACAGAAAAAGCTAAAAGAAATTCTAAATTATTTAGAAAAACAAGGTAAAGATCCAAGGAATTTTATTATTTGTAGAATCAAGAAAAGCACAAGCGGATATTCAATGGAGCCTTTTCTTGAGTATGTGGCAACGAAGTTTTTTAACAATCAAGGTTATTTAACGGAGACCCAAATCCCGTTTTATTATAGTGGTGGAACTCCGGATTTTGCCGCTTATCTTTTGCCTGATATAAATAAAATGATCAAAGCTAATTTTGAATCTGCTGGTACTTCCTTTATAGGTCTAGCTTCAATTAGAATTTTTGGATATTATTTCAAGGGTAATGATGAAAAAAAAGAAAAAGAAGTGATAGTTGGAGAAGCAAAAACCTCCTCCCTAACAGCTCTAAAGCAAATAGAAAAATATTTAGAAAGAAAAATCTTTAATAAAGCTTATGAAATAATTCCGCACAAAGAAACACCAGAAGTAACAGCTGGCCTTCTAACTTTTGATAACGAAGGATATATTAAAATTTATGAAACAAAAGTGCCAGCTGAGGTAGAACCAGAAAAACAAAGAAAGTATCTCAGCTGGCTTAGAAATTATATAAAATACTTCTTAATTGCTAATCTTTCTAATGAAGAACTAGATGAGATCTATGGTAGACATGCTAAAAAAAGCACAAGAAATATTAATGATCTTGTTAACTTTATTAATAATTTTAAGTTCAAGGAACTTATCAAAATCTTAAACAAATATATCAATGGCAGAAAAATCAGATCAAATAATTAAAAATGAGTTTTCAGAAATAGGAAACATAAACGATTTAGAGTTACGAATATTCCCAGTAGGAAGCAGAGAAGATCAGAAACATTGGATAGAGGGTGGTCTTAGTTTTGGTTATAACAGTATAAGGTATGGATCTTGTGATGGGGCATGGTATAGGGAAGAGAAATGGCACGATCCTCTCTCGAAAAAGGTATCGCTCCAGAAACCTATATTAGCTGTAGAAGGAACTTTAGCTCTTGAAAGGGGTTCTAGTGGAAACGCTCAGTATCAACGATTCTTCCATGCTCTAGGCGCCGTCCTGTCAGGAGTTATTGGTATATATTATCTCCGAAAAGGAAAAGATGTTCTTCGATATGATCTTCCAAAGGCTGCCCTGAATGTTTCTGAAATCCATGGAACAGATTATTTAGTAGTAACAGAACTAGACGATATTAAAGAATTAGTTGAATCAATGGCCCAGAACAATCAAGCAAGATTTCAAAAAGCAGTAGCGAGAATTAAGTCGGAAATGGAGAAATATTTTCAGGTTGTGTTTCAAAAAAGATTTAAAGGAGATATAGAGAACTATTATAGGTCTCGCTCTATTATTAGATTACCCTCTGGGATAAATATAAAATATTTAGCTGGTAATTATAGAAATTTCACGGAAAGTAGCCAGAGAGGAGGACATATAGTTTTAGGAGAGTTTCTTATGGCAAAATATTTTCTTAGGGATCCCTTTTACTTTCTACTTCCAAGACTTTTACAAGTAGAGATTCGGAAACTCGATGATAGTAATAAGAAGGAGTGGCAGATTTTAAGGAATGATAAATTAGGCAAACTTATAACTTTGCACAATTTAAAAGGTATTAGTGGTAATCTTAAAAAAGATATATTGTCCCTTAAAGATCAGCCTCTCGGAGGGAGTGCAGAAGGAGGGAGGGCTAAGAAAACATGGAATTCTTTAATGAAAATATTAGAAGAAGGATTCCGTAATGGTTTAACAAGAATTTAAAAATATGCGCAAAGATAAACACAATAAAAAAATTCATCCTAAGAATAAATTGAATAATTTAACAGGAAAGGAATGGCTGCAGTTCCAAAAGAGCTGGTTTTTATTTAATGCACTGCCTTCAGATCTTAAAGAAGAGCGTGAAATTATCGGAAATTCGACTGACCATCCTGCAACATTTTCTCCAACTATGATCTCAGAATTTATTAAGTTCTTTACTAAACCAGGAGAAATTGTATTAGACCCCTTTCTAGGGATA
Source organism: Candidatus Humimicrobiia bacterium (assembly GCA_049647085.1). Taxonomy (GTDB): domain Bacteria; phylum Actinomycetota; class Humimicrobiia; order JAHJRV01; family JAHJRV01; genus JAHJRV01. The sequence goes on from JBARXA010000016.1 coordinate 49,370, forward strand.
GGTAGTACCTTAGTAGCTTGCGATCGGACCAAAAGAAAGGGGATAGGGATAGAATTAGTTAAGAAGTACGCAGAAATGGCAAAGAAACGCACAAAGCAGAAGATAATAACAGGAGACGCTAGAGATATTTCTAAAATGAATTTACCTAAAATAGATTACTGTATCACTTCACCGCCTTATTGGAATATCTTAAACCGGAGTACAGGCGAGTTTAAGAAAACTCGAGCTTCTAAAGGTTTACCAACTAAATATTCTGACCTAGAAAAAGATATAGGAAATATAAAAGAATACTATGCCTTTATAGATGTAATATATAATATTTTCAGCCAGATTTATAACATTTTAAGAGAGGGAAAATATGTAACTATTATTGTTAAGAATATAAAGAAGAAGGGGAAGCTTTATCCTCTTGCCTGGGATATTGCTCGAAGACTAGGTGAATTATATGAATTAAAGGATGAGAGAATATGGATCCAAGATAAAGTAAGATTATATCCTTTTGGTTACCCATATGCTTGGACAAGTAATATTATTCACCACTACTGCCTTAATTTTCAAAAAAGAAAGGTCGAAAAGTAAAAAATTAGGTAATTCACCATTAAAAGTGCACTAACTTTGTTCTTTGACAATAAAAATTCATCTATAATAAGAAGAGACTTTTGTTCTTTTAAAAGGAATTTTCTTTAGTTTCTAAATAAAATTACAATTAGAAAGCTATTAAAATATTTCATTGTTGTAGCAAGAGCATATTTTTATAGTCAGAATTTACTTTATTATCAGGTAATTGTCAAAGTATTAAGTGCATCCTTGATAACGTATTACCTAACTAAAAAACTTACAAAATAATACCAAAATCGATAGACGACATATTGTAAACAAATATTTAGGAGATTATAATGACAAGTATTTTCTTAAGTCATGCTGAAGAGGACAAAGATTTTGCTAATAAGCTTAAAAAGGATCTTGAGAATAAAGGTATACAAGTATGGTTGTTTGAGATTCATATGTTACCTGGGGATGAATTAGTTAAAAAAATTGCAGATTCAATTAAAGAAAACGATTATCTTGGAGTAATAATAACAGAGAGTTCTAAAAATTCTGAATGGGTAACACTTGAAGTTGGAATGGCACTCGCTCTGGAACACACTCTTGGTTATTCTAAAGTCATTCCAATTTTATATGGTGAATGTGATATTCCTCAATTTTTAAATCACAAAGTTTATGTTGATTTATATAAAGATTATGAAAAAGGAATTGAAAAAATAGTAAAGTTATTAAAAGAACCACCAAAGAAGTTTGAATCTAAATTTATATTACCAGTGTCTGAAGAATCTTTTGATGAGTTACAACATAGTGTCAATACTGTAGCAGAGCACTTTAGACTTTTTAAAGAATCTCGCGAAATTGAACTGAAGAAAAAATTAAAATATATTAATTAAGATTATGCAGGTCGAGGTATTTATACGAGTGGTATTCGACTAGAAGCAATATCTCGTGCAGAGGAAGACGCTAAAAGGGAGATTAAAGCTGAAAAGATTAAATCTGCATGTAAAATTGAAGAAATACGTCTAAAAGCACAACGATTATACCCCGACAAGAGAATTTTAATACCACAGATATTTAATAAGTGAAAAATTAAATTTTTCTTCATCTAACCATTATTTGTTGAATAAAAATTATAAAATTTCCCATTTTTAATAACTTTTTAAAAGGTTTTTTGTTAAAACTATTATTCTCTTAAAAGAGAAAAGAATTGTTAAGAGTTAAAATGTTTTAATACACATTTACCCAAAAATCGCAAAAATCGATACTCTATATAGAATAAAACCACTTCAATTTAGCACTTTAAAAAGAGAATTGATATATATAAATAATTTGTCTAGGTAATACATTTTGAAATGGTGGAAAGGAAAGATTTGGAACTAAGTCACTCAGTTATCAAGTATCGTGAGTTTTAACCTATTTTTTAATACTCCTACAACATTTATTTGGATTTAAATAGAGTTAAGAATTTACCAATCATAGCAGTTGATCCAGATATTATTCCTTTATATTCAATAGTAGAAATAGAAAATCTGGGGGCTTTTATAGCATTAGATACAGGCGGACTTATAAAGGGAAATAGAATTGATATTTTATTTAATAGCAAAAGTGAAGCAACTGAGTTTGGAAAGCAAATAATGAAAGTAAGAATAATAAAGAAAGAAGATATTTAAATCGATTTTAAGGCATGTATACAGATGTATACATTAATACAAATAACAAATTAATATCATTTATCGATATATTAATCAAAATGGCAAATGCAATCAAATATTGGCGCAATAAAAGAAATATGACTCAACAAAAACTGGCAGATTTAATCGGTATAGATAAAGAGATTAATTTTATTACAAATAAAATACTTAGGAAAATAGGTTTTGATAAGTTACCGGAGGGAATAAAAAAATAAAGGACTTGACAAATGATAACAAAAAGTGCTATATTTTTACCATGATCTAGAAGTGGCTAAAGAAATAAAAATTAATATTAAGAGTCTCAATCGAGGCTCTTTTTTTATTGGAGGATTAATGGCAAAACTTCCCGATTGGATAGAAGCAAAGAATATGAAAGTTGTAGGTAATAAGCTGGATTGGTATGTTAATGCAGAAATAAAAGTAAAGTATATTCCATTAAGATTACTTACCAACTTCATAATAAAATTTATCGGTTGGAGATTTTGGCTCTGTCCTGTAATAATCAATCACTGCTTAGATAAAATAGGATTTATTATACCATCGGATATATAATGTCCCCCTACAAGCCCCGCCCAGGGTGTAGATATCCCTATTGCTCAAATAAATCAGAAAGAGGAAGTAGTTATTGCAATATCCATAGAAAGATAATTACAAAGCAAAGACTAACACCAACAGAACGAGGATATGATTATAAATGGCAAAAGTTTAGAAAAGAGTATTTAAAGAGAAATCCATTATGCGTAATGTGTCTTAACAAAGGGAAGATAACACAAGCTAAAGTTATAGATCATATTATTCCTCACAAAGAAGATAAAGGATTATTCTGGGATAAGAGCAACATGCAGGCATTATGCATTCGTTGTCATAATATAAAAACAGGAAAAGGAGAATAAAAAGGGTAGGGTATATCAAATATCTGGGGGCTTTGAACTATAGACCGCGCCCTAGTCTCACCTTAACTTTCACGAAATTAAGGAGTAATTTTAAAATTTCTTTGAAAATCATTATAAATATGGAAAATCAATATAAAAGAGAAAAAGACCAATTAAAACCCTTAACCCTCTTTTCAAAAATCTATACTTTTGCGGATATTTTTTAGGAAAAAAGAAAAATAGGGTGCAAAAGTCTATACTTTTGAGGGGTATTCTGGACAAAAAAGGAAAAGAGGTCGCATAAGTCTTTGCAGGAAACAATGAGAAGTTGCGATGAAAGGGAATATTCTCCAGTTTTTCTCCAATTATATTTGGTTTTGGATCTAACTATAAGAGAGTAAAAAATTTTAGACTTTTTGGACGCTATAAAAAAAGGAGATAAAAATATAGTGGTATTTTAACTCTTTTAATGCAACATAATGCAACATAATGCAACATTTCAGCGATCTGCCACTAAAAATATTTTATGGATCCCATAAGTTTAAACCAATAATTAGAAGGCCATACTCCAAGCGATTTACTTTAAATTATTTGATATTTCTTATTCTTTGCGCCAAAGAAAAAAAAGAGATAGGAAAGGAAGTAGTACAGCCTGGCAAAGCCTGATTATCTATTTTTATGAGATCCATATTTTTATAACTTTAGCTCTAATACAGCATAGAAATAACTTTAAAATGCTCTACAATCAATTCTGGGGCTTTCAAATATTATTTTAATGATATCCTATATACCGTTAAATAACAGTGATCCAAATTAAGAATTTTAAAATTTAGCGGTATATAAGGAAACTTCTGATATAACAGAAGAAAAACAGGGAAGGTCTACCAGATAAAACTGGTGGAAAATTGGATAAATATGAATTAGATAAAACAGAGCTAAAAAAATATTCTGGAATACAATTTGAACCTAGAGTAGTAGATATATTTATTAAGATATTAGAGAATGAATATCCAAACTATTAAAGGAATGTTTACAAGATTTAAGGAGCATATTTTTAGATAGATTTCTATCCAGACTAAAGTCTGTTTCCTCTATTGATGCAGAATATCTAAATTTAGCCTTCTTTATAAGTCTAACTAGCCTTCTATTTTGTCTATCTTCCCACTCTGGATCTGGGTATTTTTTTATTATTTTCAGAAAATTTGACATTTTCATAATTAATGTATTACAATTTCCTTACGTAATTACACAAATCCAAGATTACACAATTACAAAAATCGTATATAAATTGTAGAAAGTTTGTTTGATAAGAAGAATATTTAAGTAATATTTTTTCAAAAATTTAGAAGCTTTGAAACTTTCCTCAAATTTGGACGCTAGAGGGAAGTGGAGCGAGTAGCGAAACCGACTAAAGAGGTCGGTTTTTTTATTTATATGCCAAATTAACTGGATAATAAGGTTTGTAAATAAAAAAATTACATATTAATTCTGATCTACTGAATCTTTACAAGACGTGTATTTATCAACTCTATAAGAAGAAAGTTAAAAATATAGAATATAAATTAATGCTACAAGCTTTTCTTAGTTGGAACGCTTAAGAGAAGAGAAGTCAATAAAACTGACTAAGAAAGTAGGTTTTTTATTCTATAAATGAATTAAAAAAATAAAAAAGAAAAGGAGGTGAAAAATGAAGAAAATATTTTTAATGCTATTAGGTTTTGTAGTGATGGGAGTATTAGTTTTAGGGATTTCTGGAGAAACTTATGCTCAAGAACTAGGACAGGCTTTAGTAACAGTAAGAGTAACTACTGGTGAAGGAGCGCCTATGGCGAATGTAGTTGTTGCCAAGAAGTTTAGCGAAACAGGGTCCACTTCTTATTTTCCAACAAACTCTCCGAGAATTAATACTGATGTAAATGGGGAAATTTCTGCATACTTTAATGTAGGCACAACTCTCTATCTTCAAGCTAGAGTAAATGGGTCAAGTAGCGAGTGGCAAATGCAAACCGTACAAGCAGCTGGAAACCTGTATGAATTCAGCACAACAACAGTTTATATTACATCCACTTATAATGTTTCATTCGGAGGATCTACAGGTCAGGCTAGATGGCTAAATGATAACACAAGACACATCTTCCCTGGGACATATGTATTCCACTTTAACGGCTTGGGTAGAATTAACTTGCCAGTTAGTGGTTCAACAATGAACTTGGAGGAGAATGGGATTGAGTACAAATGGCTACCGCCTGTATACGATGGTAAGGTTATCAAAAATCCTAACGCCAATAACCCATTTAAGTTTCAGATTGTAATTGCTGGATTCCCCATTATTATGGATAACTACTATGATGAGGAATTAGTATCATTAAATGTTGCTGGCAAACCTATGAGCGATTTAGAGTACGATGAAGACAAGGCGGAATTTAAAGCTAATTTTAGAGTAAGAGATTATCCTGGATTAGGAGATGGGTATAAAACTGCCGTAATAAGCTATAGTAATGTTCCTGTTTCTACCTTAGGCTTCTATATAGAAGTAAAGTAATCAACCTTTAAGAGGGCTCTAACCTTGAGGTGAGTGCTTAGTGTTATTTGTATAACAACTCATCGGTGTCACAATCGGTGGGTTGTTTTGTTGTATTTGCTTAATAAAAGAGCGGTAAAGTTTAACAATTTAGATGAAGAAACTGTCTCATTCTCAACAACCTTGCATCAAAAAATATGGCCTAAATATAGTTATGCTCAGGTGCAAATTGTAGACGAATTGCCAGATTATAAACAATTTTTAGAATTACCAAAGGCAAGCTAAGAGTCTGGCAAGCATAGATGTTGAAAATGGTATGAAAGCCTTTCAAGGTTTCTTATAGAAGCTTTTAATCTTACATAAAATATTTATTTTTAATAATACCTTCCCCGGCTGATATAAAGATTACGAATGGAGATATTTCATAAAGAGAAGACAGGGAAGAAAAGAAAGATGAAGACTTTAAAATTTAATATATAAGTTAATTGAACAACAAAAATTAACTATGAAGGTTTTGGAAACTATTACTGAAAGAATAAAAGAGTAAGTTATGGTGTTAAAGCGATTTAACAGAAACACATTATATAAAAAGAGGTGGGGGACCTTTAAAATTAAAATAATATTAAAGATTTTAAAAATAAATAATACTTTTATATTGATTTAGTTCTTAAAAAGCGTTTTTTGGGGAGGGGGCATTTTTAAGAAATTTTTTAACATTAAAAAAGATATAATGTTTATTACATTTAAGTGAACCATATTATTAATAAGAATTTATCAAATATTTATTTAAATGGAGGTTAGATTTGGAAATGTATAAATTCTGGGAAGATTATCTTAATAAAACCTATAAGGATAAAGATGTTATTGGTGAAAAATTGTTACATATATATAAACATGAAGGTCTTATAACAGACACACTAATTAATTTATATAGGGATTTTTTTGTTTATATTGAGGATTTTATAGATTTTTACTATTCAACTCTGCAAGAACTTACCAAAATTTTAAATCAATTGGATAAATTGAGTGAAATAAATTCATTTTTTATTATAAATAATGTTTATACTTTTCATCGTTTACTGGCCGCATATACATTATATAGAAAGGGTTACTTTACTGAAAGTATTAGTTTGATAAGAAGTTTATGGGAATCTATATTAATGGTAGTTTCAATTAATAAGGAAATTATTACTATTCCAGAAGTTTTTGGAGGAATTATAAGTAATAATAAAAAAGTTACGAAGAGAGAATTGGCTGACATAATTCGAAAAGTAAATATAAAGATAAAAAATGAATTAATATGGAACAACAATTTGCTTTCAGACGATACACAAAGTTCTATTAGAAGTCTTGAAAATATTATGAATACAGCAACTCATAAATCTAAACTGAATTTAATAATAAATTATCCTTCTTGGATAAAAAGAGAGAAACCAATACTTTTACTTCCAGAGCTTAATAAGGAATTTATAGAGATAAATATGAATTTGTTTAATTATATCACTTGGTGTTTATTAAAGACCTTTTCATTTATGACAGATCTAATTGAAATAACTACTAAAAAGTGGCAAGATAGGTTTCATGATATAGATATTATAATTACTGAGATTATGAATACTATACCAAACAAAACAGCTAAGGGCATTATTGATTTTGTTTCCGTTTGTTTTAATAATTAATTTCAAATTTTAATAATCTGAACTATTTAATAGATATTTAAAAAATAAAAGAAGATAAAAAATAGTGTCTTTTGGAATAGCGTGATCGTATATTCTTGATACAAAACAATATTATTGGTTATTATTTAAAGGTTCTGAATTAGGATTAGTTCTAGCCATGTTGTCTTTTATTGTTAGTTATGTTTGCTTATATCTGTGGATTAAAAAATGAAAAAGGAAATTGTGAGAGAAATATAATCTGGAAACTGATAAACAGGGAAAGAAAATAGTTGGATTATTGTAAAAGCGATTTAACAAAGGCAAAAGCATATAAAAATGGGTTTTTAAATGATTTTTCTTAAAAAAATATCTCCAAAAGTTGTAGCCTTTTTAATTATTGTATATTTGTTATTTACATTTACTGGTTGTCCCTCACCACCACCTACTGAGACTTTGGAAGTTACTGAGGAAACTATCGAGGAAGTAACAAAGGAAAGAAACCATCCACCAAAAGCAATTGCTGGTGAAAATTTAGAGATAGAAGTTGGAGGTTCTGCTTTTTTAAATGGTGAAGGATCAAGTGACCCTGATGGGGATATCTTAACTTATACTTGGGATTTTGGGAATGGTAGAAAAGCTTATAAAAAATATGTTTATGTCAAATATGATGAAATTGGTATATATACAATAACTTTAACTGTTTCTGATGGAGAGTATGAAGATAGTGATACATTAACTATTAATGTTACTTCAGCAAAACAAAAGGTTTCAGAGGAAACAATTGAAAAAGAGACTACTGAAGAGACTGAGGAAGTAACAACTATAGAGGAAACAGAGCAAACAACAGAAGAGGAAGTTACAGAAGAAAGAAAAGAAACTGCATATGTAACAAGAGTTATAGACGGAGACACCATAGAGGTAGATATAAATGGAAAAGTTTACAAAGTAAGATATATTGGTATAAATACTCCTGAATATAATCAACCATTTGGTGATAAAGCAACTCAAGCAAACTCCTCTTTAGTTTCAGGTAAGACTGTAATATTGGAGAAAGATGTTTCAGAAACAGATAAATATGGAAGACTACTACGATATGTATTTGTAGGAGATCTGTTTGTAAATGCTCATCTTGTTAAGTTTGGCTGGGCTCAAGCTGCTACCTATCCTCCAGATGTAAAATATTCAGCTTTATTTGTTTCCCTTGAGAGAGAATCTAGAGAAAATAATGAAGGTTGCTGGGCTATAACAGAAGAAACTGAGGAAGAGCCACCACCACCTACTGAGGAAGAGCGACCATCTTCTGGTGTGTTTTTAGGAAGCAAAAAATCTGATGTTTATCATTATCAAAATTGTAGATATGTAAAGCAGATATTACCTGAAAATATAATACGGTTCACAAGCGTTGAAGATGCAAGAAATCATGGATATAGACCTTGTAAAGTTTGCAAGCCACCATAGTAAAAGAATTCACATTTTTTATAGTTGAGGAAAAAACTGAATCGGAGCGGACAGAAGGAAAGAAATACAGTAATCAAAAAAGAAGGCATACACAAAAAGAGGGAGTTTGAAAAATATCCATATTTTTAAAAAAAATAAAAAAATTTTAATATGTTGGTTTACTTTTAGCTTTCTATTTTCGCTATATATATTAGAGGAGGAATTTCAAGAATAAACTAAATTTAAAACCTGTTGTTTATAATCAGATATATAATAATGCAGTTTTGGGTGATTTTTCAAAGGTGCTTGTGGGTATGAGAACTGATTTACAGGTAGATGTCGCTGATAAAGTAGGTAACTCGTTCGAAAAATTGTAGGTGTGGATAAGAGCTTTTATCAGGGCTGATGTAGAAATAACGCGAGCTAGTGCATTTTGTAAAATTGCAAATTTCGGTGAAGTAGCAAGCTAATCTACTATTACAGGTTATAACCTTTAAGACTATACCATGTTTTATTTTAAATAATTTTAAATAAAAAAATTTTATCAATATTGACTTGTAATATTTTTTTGATATTATTAGTCAAAATTAATTAGTAATATGAATATGAAAATGATTATTAAAAATGATTTAAAACAAAAAACAAATTTCGATTTCTATTATAGGAAATACGAGCAAGCTATAAATAAATACGCTCGCGAGTTATCTAGCGAAATAGGGAAACCTGGCGATTTCGAGGATTATAAGCAGGAGGGTAAAATTGTATTATTTAATCTCTATCAAAAACGATTGGAATTAATCAATTTTGAGCCTGAAATTTATAAATATAAGGATATCCTAATAATAGCTAAAAAGAAGGGATTAATCATTGATTTTAATATCAGCGATAGAAAACCCTATAAAAACTCTAAAGATTTTTTGATAGAGGCGACAGCTTTTACAAAGCGAAATATAAGAAACTTTATCAAGGATTTTAGAAAGCGAAGTTATAGCTATGATAAAAAAACTATACTAATTAACGATATAGATTACATACCCAGCACTAATCTAAAGCCAAATATAAGATTTAAAGTTTATAAAGCGTTAAATCTTTACAATCTCAATATTTTTAAAATTTTAGAAGATGACATTATACAAAGTATTGATATACAAAATATTTTAGAAACAATAAAAAATCAAAAAACTAAAAAGAGTTTTATTTATTGGGGCAATTTTTATAATGGATCTGAGATTTCAAAAATGTTAGGAATTTCTAAGCAAGCCGTTTATAAAAAAATAGATCAAATTAAAAAAATATTAAATTTATATTATTACGAGCACGGCATTAGAGAATCGGTTGCTATATATCCTAAGGATATTCCGGGAATGATTTATCTTATTGGAATAATGCAAGATCAAGGTATGAAATTAGGGGAAATTAAAACATATCTTAATTTACTCGATTTAGACATTAAAGCCTTAAAAGAAATAAAAGAAATCACTAAAGGAGATAAAAGATGCAGAGAAAATATACTATTCGAAGAAGGAATTACACCAGGGATTAAAGCATATATATTTAAAAATGTTCTTTTAAAACTTCTAAAAAAATTAAAAATAACCAGCCTAGAAAAATTTAACAAAATCATAGAATTAAAAGCTTATGCCGAGCTAGACTACAAAGAAATTACAGACCTAATTATTAAAAATTCAAAGAACTTAGAAGCATTTAACAAGATTCAGAAGATTTTAGAAGATCCAGAAATAGATATAAATTTAGATATACCAGAAATAAAGGTTATTTATAAAGAACCGATAAATAAAGAAGTTGTTTTTAAGAAAGATAGTTTAATCGAAGTAATAAATAATTAAAGGTGGGTAAAAAGTATTATAATGAAAAATTAACGAGTTTTTAAAAATATATTTAGCACTTAATATTTTAGCAAAGAAGGGAAAGAAAAATTATAGTCTGAGGTTAGGTTATAATTCTATAATTAATTTTAAAGTGATAATTTAAAATAAAATAAAACTAAATAATTAATTAATTAAGACACTCATTTTTTGGGTGTCTTTTTTATTTGAGAAAGGACTAGTAATAAAATGCAAAGCAATATTAATGTTTTTAGGTTTTATAAATCTACAGAAGATATAAAAGATATTTTAGTCTATATTTATGGTATTATCTTTGAAAAAATTGAAGTCGGGCTTTTAAAAAGTGAAATAAACTAATATAATCAAATTATTATATCATTAATATGAGGTATTAATATGAATAAAGAAAATGCAGCCTGTTATATAAGAGTATCAAGCTCCCTTCAAGCCGGTGAAGACAAATACAGCATACCCGAACAAAAGGATATCTTAACTGGTATTTGCAATAGGAATAACTGGAATCCTATATTCTTTGAAGATATTGGGGTATCTGGAGAGACAATTAGAAGAAGACCACAATTTAAAAAAATACTTAAAGCCTGTAGTGATAGCATTTTTAAAAATGTCCTTGTAACTGACCAAGACCGGTTGACTAGAAATGTTGGGGATTTACAGTATATAAAAGATATCTTCAGAGAGAATAAGATCAATCTTGTTGTAAATGGAGATATCCTGGATTTAAATGATGAAGATGATGACTTTAAATCAGATATAGACGGTATATTTAGTAAAAGAGAACGAAGGGTAATTGCAAAAAGGACAGCAAGGGGGAAATACCAAAAAGCCAAGCAAGGTAAAATACCAACTGCAGGTTTTAATATCCCTTATGGCTATAAGCGTGATGACCAAAGCAGAATGGTAATAAACGAAGAAGAAGCCAGAGTTATAGGAATGATATTTGATTGGATAGCAAATAAAGGTCTTAGCTGTTATAAGATTGCAGAAAAGTTAAATTCTCTAGGAATACCAACTAGGTCAAAAAGTTATGGCAAAATTATACGATCAAAAATAAACAATAAGATATATAAAGCTAAATGGACAAGAAGCTCAGTAAATCATATTGTAAGAAAAGAATTGTACTGCCAGGATAAATATATATATACAAGTAAGTATTATAGGGAGCCAGTCTTTATTGATAAAGAACGAATTATATCTAGAAAACTTTTTGAAAAGGCAAGAAACCAAAGCACTAAAAATAAAAGTTTTCATGGTAGAGTGGTAACTGCATTATATATCTTGCGGGGTAAAATGAGATGTATGAAATGTGGCAGAGCTTATGTTGGTAGTAGGTGGCACTCAAGTAAATCAGGGAAAACTAGGTATTACTATCGTGATTTGGGAAAATCAAATAAAATAAGGGAATATGAGGAAAAATGTACAAGTGCTTCAATAAAAAAGGATTTAATTGAAAACAAAGTAAAGAACGATATAAAAGAATTTTTAGTTAATCCTAAAATATTGGAACTTTATCTTGATACTAACAAAAGAGAAGACAGTGAGCTTGCGGATATCGAATATCAGATAATAAAAAATGACTCAGAAATGGGAAGACTTATAGATTTATATTCAGAGATGTTTATTGATGACCCAGTACAGGAAAAAATCATCAAGGAAAAGATAAAAGAAAACAAAGAAAAATCTAAAGCATTGCAAGCTTTAAAATTTGAAGCAGAAAACAAAGCAGAAATATTGAAGATAAAAAAAGATAATCTTAAAAAAATATCACACCTTCTTGAAAAAATAGGAGAGGGGATAGAAAAACTTGAAGACTGGGAATGGAAAAGAATTATCGATAAGCTAGTTGATAAGATTGAAATAGATTCGATTGGTGGACATGGTAAAACTGTTAAACTTGATATTTATATAACATATAATTTTGATCAAATAGTTAGTGAGAAATATTCTTACTGTACGAACCAAGTCCATAGTGCATCCAAGAGAAGCTCTAAGACCTGCAATACGTGAAGCAGCTTCATCTATAATTTTTATCCATAATCATCCTACCGGAGATCCCACACCAAGTAGTGATGATATAGCTATAACTAAAAGGTTGGTAGAATCAAGTAAAATAGTGGGAATTAAAGTATTAGATCACATAATAATTGGAGATAATAGACATTTCAGTTTTTCAGAAGAAAACCTGCTATAAATTAGCAGGTGAGGTGTAAAGCAAGTACTACTTTTTTATCTTTTGGCATACTATTATATGTTTTACAAGCTCTTTCAGTTTTTTGAACTATAAGTTCAATATTATTCTCTTTTATAATCTTTTTTGTTTCATCCAAAACAACCATGAGTCCAAAAGCACCTGTTCCTACAATTAATATTTCTGGTTTTTCTACTAATATTTCTTGTATATCTTCATAAATTAATTGATGACCGGACTTTCTCCACCAATTAGTTTTGATTTTATCTGGATATAAAATCAAATCAGAATTATATGTTTTTCCATCTATTACAATTTTGCCAAATTTATAAGAATCAATTATTTTTCTCATTTATCTTTCATTTAAAGTATAAAAATTTAATAGAATTAATAAAATTCTATTATTTTTATAATAACTTTAATATAATTGCTTTATTCCAATTCAATATTCACAATTTTAGTTAATAAAATTATTTCAAATTTAATACTCTATTTATCCATTTATCAGGATTTTTAATTTCATCAATAGTTGGGATATTTTTTTCATTCTCATAAAGTAAATTTAGTCCAATCATATTCATTTTTTTATGTATATAATTAGCAAATTTCTGTCCCATCTCATACTGTTTAAGTTTTAACTCAATACCAATGATTTTTCGGAAAATCTTTTCAGCCGGATTTATAATTTTTCTCCTATTTTCAAATCTATTCTTTAAAACTTGAAAATTTGATATCATTCTACTTCCAATTTTATCCATAATAAAATTACTGTATCCTTCCAGAATCGTCATTAATGCTTGAATTCTATATAATATTTCTCTTTGCCCTGGAGTAACCAAAGAAAAAAGAAAATCTTCACTCTGGAATTTGTTTATTACCTCAGTAATATTTTTAACATCCAGTTTCTGGATTCTTTCAGCTGCAGATTCTAAGTTTAAAGTTGCACTTTCTATGAATTCTTTTAGTAGACTTTTATAATAATCAGCAATCCAATTATTAGAGTTGAATTCAAGAGCATGTGTAACTTCATGAAGAGCTATCCAGAACCTGAAATCCTTGGATGGTATTTTTAGCATTTTTTCCAATTTAAGTAAATTAGGTGCTACAAAATAGATTTTACCTCTTTCACCATACGGAAGACATAGATCATATTGCCCTAAAACATTCTTAGCCATGTAACCCAAAACTAACCCAATTTCCAAAGTGATTATAAATGGACTAATTTTATTAAGTAGTTTACTTATTGGATCAGTTGCTTTCGGTTTTTTGTACTCTTCTACTACTTTTTGAGTTAATGGTTCCATTAATGCTTTAAATCCTTTTATATTAGCTTCGATCCAATCCTGTCTACTAATAACCTTTGCTGAAGCAAATTGAAAGAATTGTAAATTTGTGAAATTTGAAGTTAAAATCTCACTTGCTCTAACTAATTCCTCAAATTGCTTTTGCATATCTAAAGATGGCATTTCATCAGTTTCACCTGAGTTGGCAACTCTAATAGCTAGCATTTTAACAAGTTCCCAATTAATGGTATCTTTTCTACCTTTAGATAATTCTTCGACTTCTCTAATTATTGGATGATACATATTCATTTTCCTGTAATAAAAATATCTTCTCCTTCTAAAGATCTATTAAAAGCATTATTAATAATTGGAATTTTCTATTTTACTCAATCTAATTATAAATGTAAAATACAGCTAAGATTAAAAAATTTTTAAGTATAAGTAAATTCTAATAGTTCTATTAAATTGTTAAGATATTTATAAATATCTTTTAATATATTGATATATTAAAATATTTATATTAGAATTTTATTTGATATAATTTTGTTATATTTTGTTATGAATTTACCTAAAAAGATAACAAATTATTAAAAACTAATCATTTTAAAAATAGCTTTTTGGGCCCATAGCTCAGCTGGTTAGAGCAGCGCACTCATAATGCGGAGGTCCCAGGTTCGAATCCTGGTGGGCCCACCATTCTTTTACAAATTTCCATTTACTTTCGAAAAAATATATATCAAATATATAACTCTTACTAAATTGAGAGCCATATTGTTAAATAGTCAGGAGTAAAAAAAGCTAAAGTTGTAATTGTTCCAACAGGGAAATTTATATGAAAATTGAAAAAGCATATAAGACTTACATAGCTGATATAGGATTGTTTTATGCTGCTGCAATATGGGGTTCAACATTTTTTATTGTTAGAAATAGTCTGCAATATATTAACCCGGTGATATTGGTGGGTTATCGTTTCTTTCTTGCAGCTTTAATTCTTGCAGGTATCTTAATTTATCAGCGCAAACCTTTGTTTTCAAACTTAAAAGCAGGTTTTATTTTGAGTTTATTTCTTTGCTTTCTTTATATACCACAAACTATTGGTCTTGGGATTACTACAGCATCAAATTCTGGCTTTATAACTGGACTTTTTGTTGCTTTTGTACCATTTTTTCATCTTATTATTTTTCGAAAACCACCTTCATTTCCAAGACTGGTTGCGGTGTTCATCTCTCTAACTGGATTATGGTTCTTGACTGGAGGGTTAAAAGATATTAATAAAGGAGATCTACTTACTGTTATAACAGCAATAGCTTATGCAATCCATCTTTTATTTACAGATAAGTATGTTAAAAATAATATTGATCCTTATATACTCAGTTTCCAACAATTTCTATTTGTTGGTATTATAAGTTTTATCTTTGGAGAAATTTTTAAAATTCCATTTTCTATCTCATCAAAAAAAGTTATCTGGGTAATTTTATTTTTGACCCTTTTTCCAACAATATCAGCTTTTATTATTCAATTAGTTGCTCAAAAATTTACATCACCAATAAAAGTTTCTCTTATATTTGCACTGGAACCTGTTTTTGCTGCATTGTTTGCATGGACTTTGGGTGGTGAAACTTTTATTCTGCATAGGGCATTTGGAGGTTTGTTAATATTTTTAGCTATATTAATTTCTGAAATACCTATAAAAAAAATAGACTTTTTTAAAATTCTTAAAAGAGAATAAAAGAATTTATCACAAAAATTAAGTAAGGATTCATTTAAAAAAAATAATCATTGTTGTAAAATTTGAAAAGATACAGATATTTATTAATATATAAATTTAATATTACTTTTTATTAGTATGTTAATTAAGATTAGAAACTTAACTTTAATGATATGAAATTAGCTTTAAGTGGTGGAAAGATAATAACACCTTTTGAAATTATTCAAGAAGGAGTTATTTTAATAGAAAATTCAATTATTAAAAGTGTTGGAAAATTAGATGAAATTTCTATTCCCAAAGGTTTTAAAATAATTGATGTTAAAGGTAAGATAGTTTGTCCTGGATTTATTGACATTCATTGTCATGGAGGAAATGGTGTATCTTTTAATAAGGATTTACCTGAAAAATTTTTAAATTACTCTCAATGGGTGTCATCAACAGGAGTTACATCATTTCTTATGACTATTGTTCCTACAACATTTGAAGAAACAATTAAGAAATTAAAAAATATTATTAAAATATTTGAATTTTCAAATTATATAGCAGAACCTCTGGGTATTCACTTAGAAGGTCCATTTTTAAATCCTAAAAAACATGGCGCAATTGATTCTGAATGGATAAGAAATCCAGATTTAAATGAAATGTCATCTTATATATCTGCTTCAAATAATAAAATTAAAATGGTAACTATGGCATCTGAACTTGAAGGATCTAAAGAAATTGTAAATTTACTTAAGCAAAATGACATAATTATAAGCTTAGGTCATACAGATGCTACATATAAACAAACTGTAAAGGCTTTTAAAAATGGATACAATCATATAAATCATTGTTTTAATGCTATGAGAGGTTTTGATCATAATGAATCTGGAGTTGTTGGAGCTATTTTTCAATCAGAAGGAATATATACAGAGATAATTTGTGATGGTATTCATGTTCATCCCTCAACAATAAAAATGCTTATAGATAATATAGGAGTAGAAAATGTAGTTTTAATCACAGATGCTAATAAAGCAGCGGGTTTAGGTGATGGTAAATATAATTTCCTTAATAAAGAAATATTAGTTAAGAATAGAAAAGCAACACTTAAAGATGGTACAATAGCTGGAAGTGTTATAAATATGAACGAAGCTTTTAAAAATATGGTAAAAATGGTTGGTACTTCAATTCAGGATGCAATAAAAATGGCAACTATAAATCCAGCAAAATCAATTAAATTTGATAAAATTTTAGGAAGCTTAGAAGAAGGAAAGAAGGCTGACATAGTTGTAATGGATGAAGATTTAAATTTGTTATTGACTATTAAGAATGGAAAGACTATTAAATATGAGTAATAGATCTGGCCCCACAATTTTACTTGATTTGCAAAAGGCAGATTTAAGGGTTGATGAACTTACTTCAATTAGAGAGAATCTAATTGAAAGAGAGGAAATAAAAAAATTAAACAAAAGAATTAAAGAATTAAGAAAGGAAATTGAAAATCTTTATCAAGAAAAACACTCCACAGAATTAGATCAGAAAAGGATAAATGACGAGATATCCATTCTAACAGTGAAAATTAAAAGGGAGGAAGAAAAACTCTATAGTGGTAGAATTACAAATCTTAAAGAGCTTGAGGGTATTAATAAGGAAGTAATTTCTCTAAAATTAAAAATGGATGAAAAAGAAACAAAAATATTAGAACTAATGGAAGAAATAGATGAAAATCTTAAAGTAATACAGTTAAAAGAAAAGGAGTTGGATGGTAATTTATCTGAAATTACAACTAAAGAATTAAATCTAACTCAGAGGGAAAAAGAAATTGATGAAGAGATGTCTGAATTAACTGATAGAAGGAATAATTTAATAAGCCATTTAGATACAGAGATTTTAAAAGAGTATGAATCTTTAAGGGAGGAAAAAGGGGGAAGAGTGGTAGCTGTTTTAGAAGATGGTATATGTAGTTGCTGTAATATGCAACTACCGTCAATAAAAGTTGATTCTATGAGAGATCCTAATATTTTTTATCATTGCAATTTTTGTGAGAGAATATTAATATTAACATAAGGTGAAATATGAATGAAAAGAAGACTAAAGAATATAAGAAGTTAATTTTATTTACTGACGGTGGTTCAAAAGGAAACCCAGGACCAGCTGGAATAGGAATTTTAATTTTTAATAAAGAAGGAAAACTAATAAAGGAAGTTAGTGAATTTATTGGAAAAACTACTAATAATGTAGCAGAGTATATTGCTTTACTAAGAGCATTAGAAATATCGAAGGAATTTGGTGCAGATGAAATAGAGATAAAATGTGATAGCAAACTAATGGTAAATCAATTAAAGAAGAGATGGAAAGTTAAGAGTCCAAATCTAAAAATTCTTCATCAAAAGGTAAGATTGTTACTTAGTGCTTATAGAAAAGTTAGTCTTTTAAATGTCCCAAGAAGTGTAATTAAAGCTGCTGATAAACTTGTAAATAAAGCAATTAATTCATCTCTCGATAAAGATGTTGAAGTTCATTTTGTAGAGAATGAAATCGAATCCACCCTTTTCTAATGTAAATTTTAAATCAATCAGTAACTATCAATATTTACTCAATAAAAACCTCTATAATAAAAAATCAAACCATAAATATTATAACTATAAAAACTCTAATATATAGACTTCTACAATAGATATTCTAAAAATGGTATAATTTTATATGAGTCAATTGGGTGATCGCAGAAGTTTTACTTCTGAGGAAAGTCCGGGCTCCGTAGGGCAAGGTGCTGGGTAATACCCAGTGGAGGTAACTCCAAGGATAGTGCCACAGAAAATATACCGCCCTATTAGATCTTTAAATTAAATATAGATTCTGATAATTGAATAAGATAGTAATTTTAGGATTATTTTAAAAACTTACTATCACTATTTATTAATTTTTAAGCTTGAGAAGTTTCTTTTATAAATTGATCTAATAGGGTAAGGGTGAAAAGGCGAGTTAAGAGCTCACCAGCAATCAGGTGACTGATTGGCTTGGAAAACCCCGCCTGGAGCAAGGCCAAATAGGAGAGTATTAGGGGTTGCTCGCTCTACTCTCGGGTAGGCTGCTTGAGGTGATAGGTAACTATCATCCTAGATGGATGATCACCGCTTATTTAATTTTTATATTTTTAAAAGTTAGATAGGAACAGAACTCGGCTTATAGATTGACTCTTTAAATACCCGTCTGTTTATGATAGATGGGTATTTTTATATAAATAAAATTAATAGAATTTTGTAAATCAACCTTTTTTTAATATTATTAGGAGTTTAAGGTATAAATTTTATTTTGAAAAATTTTAATGAATTATCTATATTTGTTAGAATATAATAAGTTTAAATTAGAATATAATTTTTATACAAGTTTATATTTCAAATAGTTTTTTTAAAAATATAAAAGGAAAATATATTAAAGATGAAGATACTTCATACTGCAGATATACATTTAAGAGAATATGACGATGAAAGATGGAAGACTCTTAAGGAGCTCATTGAAATTGGAAAGAAGGAAAAAATTGAGCTCTTTATAATAAGTGGTGACCTCTTCGATAAAGGCATTGATGCTGAAAACCTCAAACCTAAAATACGAGATATTTTCTCAAATACTGGTTTTAAAATTATCCTTATTCCTGGAAATCATGACAAAGATTCATATAAAAGTGGCATGTATTTTGGAGAGGTAAAAATTTTAAGTGACTTAAACAGCCCTTTTGATGAATTTAAAGACATAAGAATATGGGGATTGCCCTTTGAACCTATAAAGGGAGAAGACATTTTTAATAAACTACAACTATTAAAGAACAACATAAGTCCTGATAAGAAAAATATCTTACTTTATCACGGGGAATTGCTTGATGCCTTCTTTTCTAGAAAAGATTTTGGAGATGAGGGTGAGGAAAGATATATGCCTGTTAAACTTTCTTATTTTAAGGATTTGAATATTGATTATATACTTGCAGGACATTTTCATAAGAATTTTGATATGTGGACATTAGAAAATGGAGGATACTTCATTTATCCTGGATCGCCTATTTCGATAACTAAAAGAGAAACGGGGCAGAGGAAAATAAATATCTTTAAAGTTGGTGAACTACCTAAGGAATATGTTCTTGATACCCCTCATTATGAAGAAGTTGATATAAAATTTGACCCATTTAAAGATAAAGAGCTTTTAAAGATTGTGAAAGAATGTTTTATTAATCTTCAAAAAAATGCTAAGGCTATTCTAACAGTTAGAGGTTTCGTAAATAGTGAAGATATTGGAATGAGTGAGGAAGAACTTGTAAAACAAATAAAAAAGATTTCTTCAGGGAAATGTATTGAGGATCACTATGAATTCAAGGATATACGAATAATACTTAAGGATGATTTATTTAAAAATTTCATAGAGAAACTTAAGTACACAAATTATGAAGAGGAAAAGAAAATGCAAATGCGTGAAATAGCAATTAAAGCAATGATGGAGACTAAGTTATGAAAATAAAAGAGTTTCTAATAACAAGGTACGGCCCTTTACAGAATAAAAATCCTTTTCAACTGGCGAATTTCAATTTATTTTGGGGTAATAATGAGGATGGAAAAACTCTAACAATAGACGCTCTTATAAAGTTACTATTAGGACGGAATATTAGAAATTTTGAACATATAGATAGAGTAGAAGAGAGTCCAGAAGGTTATATAATAATAGAAAATGATAAAGGTAAAGAAATTAAACTGCCAGAAAAGGGGAATTTGACAGAAGTAGCAGATTTAACCCAATCTGAAAGTCGCAATATTTTTATAATAAGAAATAGTGATCTCTCTATTACTCGGGAAAGTGAGTTTTATACTAATGTAACAGATCAACTTACAGGTTTAAGAACAGAAGATATTTCCCAAATAAAACAAACTCTTGAAGGAATAGGTAAAATAACACCAAGCGGCAAATTCCGTGACATTGGAGATGAAAAATTGAAGTCAAAAATAGAAAATACAGGAACACTAGTTGGAGAAATTAAGAGTTTAATCGAAGAAATTAAGGAAGAAGAATTTGATAAAGTAGAGAAAGAATTGGTAGAAAATAGAATAAAAAAGGAACAAATAATAGAAGAGATTAAAAAATTCGAACATGCTCAAAAAAGAGAGAAATATGAAAAAGGGAAGGAAGCTCTTAAAAAACTTAAGAAAAAAGATTTTCCAGAAGTTAAAGAATTAGAAAAAAAAGAACGATATCTTGAAGTGTTTAGAGAAAAACTGAGAAAGATAAATGAAGAAATTAGACCAAAGATAACTAATTATCAATCAAATAAAGAAAAAATAGCAGGGGAAAAAACTAAAAATAATTTTTTCTCTTCTTTGGCAAAAATTTCTCAAATAATACTCACTACATCTTTGCTTGGAAGTATTATTACACTCCTATTATCATCCTTGTCCTCATTATCATCATTATTCTCACCACCATTATTATTGTTGTTTATTGTATTGGGGGTGTTATCTTTAATTTCTACCATAATCTCATATATGTTTAAGTGGAAATTTGCAAGAAATAAGTCTCAGCTTGCAAAGGAATTTGAAATGATTAAGTTTGATATTTCGAAGTTCAATTTAAGTGGAGAAACTATAGGAGATATTAGTTCAAATATCCAAAAGTTTGAAGATGAATGTTTGGATGAGGATAAAAAAGAAAAAAAGATAAGGGAAAAATTAAGCGGATTAATAGGAAAACAACAGGGTATTTTAATAAATCTTTTTGGAGAGAAGAGTGAAATATCAGAAGATAATATTCCCTATTGGGATGAAGAAATCAAAGAGCTTGAAGTGTATAAAGACAGAGCTAAGAATATAAAATACGATGAGAAAATTGTTCTAAAATTAAAAAAAGAGAAGGAGTCATATGAGGATAGATTAGACTATTTAGATGGAATGATGACTAATTTTCAAAAGGATTTAGAGAAGATAGAAAGAAAGTCAAATGATATTCTGCAATCAGAAGAAGATTATTTATATTGTAAGACATCAGTAGATTTAAAGGCAGTTAGCAAGAAGTTGCAGAAATTTATAAACGAAAATGAAAGTAATAGAGATTCAGTCTTGAAAGTTATGGGAATTTTTAAAGAAATAGAAATAGAAGAAAAAGAAAAAATTTCTAAACTTTTTGGTAAAGAAAGTCCTATTTCTAAGTATTTTAATGAGATAACAAACGGTCTTTACGAGGAAGTACTCTTCAACCAAAAGATTAGCGAAATTGAGGTTAAGCGTAAGGATGGAGCTGTATTAGAAGCTGAGAAATTATCAGGAGGTACTTACGACCAATTATACCTTTCTATTCGACTTTCGCTTGGCGAAAAGCTCTTAAAAGGTAAAAAAGGATTTTTTATAATGGATGACCCATTCATAAAAGCTGACCCTGATAGATTGCAAAGACAGATTCAAACACTAAAGAAAATTTCTGAATCAGGGTGGCAGATTCTATACTTCTCTGCAAAGGGAGAAGTTAAGAATGTTTTAAAAAAAGAAATTAAAGATGGATCCATTAATTATATTGAAATTAAAAGTATATTTATCTAAAAATATTTGGATATTTAGTTACATTTAATGAGAATTTTGGGTTCTTGTTGAGCTAGTTTTAAAGCTTCTTCTGTTTCATCAAGGGGAAAAATTTCTGAAATTAATGGTTTTACATCCATCTTTTTACTGTTTAAAAATTCAATAGCTTTTGAAAATGGACCACATCTTGAACCCTGAATTCTTATCTCATCTACCACAATCTTTGTTTGGTCAACATCATTAATTAAAATCCCGTGAGTTGATTTTAAGGCAACTGTTCCTCTTGGTCTGACAAGGTTTATAGCGAGATTAAATCCATTTTCTGATCCTGTTGATTCCACCACTATATCTGCTCCAAGACCATTAGTTAACTCTTTTACTTTTGAGATTAAATTTAAGTCATTTGCATCTATTATTTCTAATGCACCATAAATCTTAGCTCTTTTAAGTTTTTCCTTCGACCTGGATATTGCAATTACATCTGCCCCCAATGAATTTGCAACAGAGCAGATTAAAACTCCTAATCTTCCAACTCCAAGTACGATAACTTTGTCTCCAATTTTGAATTTTGAGAGTTCAAAGGTTTGAATAGCAGCTGCTAATGGTTCTATGAAAACTCCCTCTTTGTCTGATATATTATCAGGTAATATATGAATATTTTTTGCTGGAACTTTTACAAATTGTGCAAATGTTCCATTAGCATTTATTATTCCCAGAACCGTTCTTTCAAGACAATGAGTAAGTAATCCTTTTTTACAAGCAGGACATTTTATACTTTTAGGATATGAAAGGCAAGTATTATTTATTTCTGCTGTAATTCTTTTTCCTATAAGTTTATTATTCACATCTTCACCAACTTCAATAACCTCTCCAGTAAATTCATGTCCTAATATCAATGGTAATGGAACTTTGTAATCACCATTATAAATTGCAATATCTGTACCACAGATTCCAGCATAATTTACTTTAATAAGCGCCTCAACAGATTCTATTTCAGGTTTTTTAAATTCTTCAATAACAATCTTTTTAGGCTTAATTAAATTCGCTACTTTATAAAATTCCAATGTTTTCTCCTATCTTTAAATATTTTTTTAATTTTTCCTCAGCATATTTCAAAGTTGATATTTTATAATACAATTTATACTTAGATTTGTATAATATTTCAAGTTTTAGATTGTATAATATTAATTATAAAGATATAAATGATTAATTTCCTCACATTTTTTGATTAAAGTTATAAAAATTTATGGTAATTAATTTACTTATATATTTTGGTGATATAAATGAAGAAAGATTTAATCTTATTTAATGGAAATATTTATACTATGAATTTTTTAAAGCCAAAGGTAGAAGCTTTACTTATTAGAAAAGAGAAAATTATTGCTATAGGTAATAATGCTGAAATTAAATCAAAGGCTAATAGCAAATATGAGTCTATTGACTTAAATGGAAAAGTAGTTCTTCCTGGTTTTATTGATAGTCATGTTCATCTTTTAGGCTATGCTAAAAGTTTGATTGGAATTGATTTAAGTAATACAAAATCAAAAGAAGAGGTAATAGAGAAAGTTAAGACAAGAGTAGAAAATACTGAACCAAATGTATGGATTCTGGGTTATGGATGGAATGAAAATGATTGGAAAGAGATCAAGCTTCCTTCAAAAGCTGTCCTTGATAAAGTTTGCAACAAAAATCCTTTAGTTCTATTTAAAAAGGATGGGCATAGTATATGGGTAAATTCAGTTGCATTAAAAAAAGCTGACATTAATGAGCATACTTTAGATCCTTCAGGAGGGAAGATTGTAAGAGAATCTATTAGCAAAACTCCAACTGGAATATTAAAAGAGAATGCAATTTATTTAGTTTTGAAAAAGATAAAAAAGGAAAATATCGAAGATATCCTTCCAACACCAGTTTTGAATTCATCAACTACTTCAAAAGAGATAAAGATAAAGAATATGGGGAATATCTATAATGCAGTTAAAACTGCATCCAAAAATTTTAATAAAGTAGGAATAACAAGTGTACATAATATGGAAAGTATGAATAGACAAAAAATTCTATTTGATTTAAATAGTGAAGGGGAGTTGAATCTGAGAATATACTCTTTCTTTGAACAAATTGAGCCAGAAGATTTATACCATTTTAAAAGAAATACTAAACTTGATAATAGGTGGACGAAAATTGGAGGAATTAAACTTTTTTATGATGGGAGTTTGGGTTCAAGAACTGCATATATGATCGAGCCATATGATGATGATAAAAATAACTATGGAGTAAAAGTAATGGAAAAGCAAGAAGTGGAAAGGATGATGAGAAGTGCAAATCAACTTGGATTAAACTTTGCGACGCATGCAATTGGAGATAGAGCTAATAAGGAAGTTTTAGATATTTATGAAAGGGTATTAAAAAATTATGAAAATGAAACAGTATTAAGAAATAGAATTGAACATGTCCAGATTCTTAGAAGGGAAGATTTTGTTAGATTTAAAAAGCTAAATTTAATAGCATCGATGCAGCCTTATCATCTTGCTTCTGATATGAAAATGGCTGAAAAAGGATGGGGCAAGAGATGTAAGTGGTCTTATGCCTGGAATGAATTGGTAAAAAATAGAGTTCATCTTACTTTTGGTTCAGATTGTCCCGTAGAAACTATTAATCCTATCAGAGACCTTTATGTATCAATCACAAGGAGAAAGGAAGATGGCTATCCGGATGGGAGTTGGTATCCAGAACATAAGTTAACACTAAAAAGAGCCATATATTCCTATACTTTTGAGGGAGCTTATGCATCAGGAGATGAGGATATAAAGGGTTCTATTGATGTTGGAAAGTTAGCTGATTTAGTTGTTTTATCTGAGAATATTTTTAAAATTTCACCAAAGGATATATTAAATACAAATGTCTGTTATACTATTTTAGATGGAAATATCATTTATAGTAAGTAATTGGTAATTCAAAAATTTCAGCATCAAGTTTTAATAAGGGAGATATATTTTGAAGATTGCAATTATAACTGAAGGATATAAGCCATTTATAAATGGAGTTATAGTTTCCATTGATCTATTTGCAAAACAGTTTAGAAAATTGGGACATGAAGTCTATATATTTGCTCCTTCATATCCTGATTATAAAGAAGATGAGGAATATATTTTCAGGTTAGGATCTGTCCCGTCAATAATACAAAAGAGCATAAGAATCCCTGTACCCACATACATAAAAATGGATAAATTATTTTCCAAGATAGGGTTTGACATAATACATATACAGCATCCAATAATTTTTGGACAAGTAGTAAAACGATTAGTGAAGAAATATAAGTTACCACTTGTTTTTACTCACCACTCTTTTTATGAAAATTATTCTCATTACATTCCATTACCTCAAAAATTTATAAAGAAAATGGCAATAAAATTAAGTGTAGATTTTTCTAATAATTGTGATTTGGTAGTAACTCCTTCAGAAACAGTAAAGGAAGTATTAAGAACCCGTGGTGTAATAGTTCCTATTGAGGTTATTCCTACTGGAATCAATTTTAAAATGTTTAATAAAGCTTCAGGAGATTTTGTTAGAGAAAAATATCAAATTAACGAAGAAAGTAAAATATTACTTTTTGTGGGAAGAATGTCTAAAGAAAAAAACTTAGATATACTATTAGATAGTTTTCCCATGGTTATTTCAGATTTTCCTGATACTTATTTAATGTTAGTTGGGGAAGGTCCAGAAAGAAAAAAAATGAAGAAAAAGGTTAAAGAAATTGGCGTTAACGATAAAGTCTTATTTATAGATTCACAACCATATAATGAAATACCCAATTTTTATAAAGAATCTGATTTGTTTCTTTTCCCATCAAAAAAAGATACGCAAGGATTAGTAGTTTTGGAGGCTATGACATGTGCCTTACCCATAGTAGCAGTTAGGTCAATGTGTGTAGAGGAACTAAATATTGATAAAAGAGCTGGGTTCTTAACAAGAAACTCTCCAATTGAATTTTCAAAGAAAATCAGGAAATTATTAGCTGATAAAAATTTATATAATGAATTTTCAAAAAATTCTGTAGAAATTACAAAGAAATACTCTTCTGAAGATTCAGCATCTTTACTTATTGATAAATTCAAATATTTAATTTCTTGTAAAAAAGGTTAAATATATAAATTTAAATAAGAGTTAAAGCTTTTTGTAATAAATTTTTGTAATAAAAGTACTTTTTTAAATTAAGTTAAAAACTATAAAAAATTTTTTAGAAAATTATGTTTACAAGAAATTTTTAAGTTGAGTATAATAATGTTTTAATTATAGAATTATTTTTGTTATAAAATTATTGAGGAAAGAAAATTTTAAATAAAATAAAGAATTCCAATGAATAGGATTATTAAACTGAATATAAATAAGATAATCAAAAATATCGTATCTTTAACTATATTTACACTTTTTATAGTTGGCTTAATTTCATCATTTAGCTGTAAAGGTGAGAAAGCACCTGGTGAAATCGATTGGAACAAAGTTATTGAATTTGTACCTTTGGAAGAAAGGGAAGGTTTTGGTGAAAAGGATCAAATATTCGAGCCAATAGAAATTACATTGCTTCATACTAATGACACAAGAGGTAATATTCAACCATGTGGTTGAAACCCAAGACAAGGTGGAGTTGCCCGGAGGGCGACCGTAATTAGAGAAATAGAAAGTCAAAAAGAAAATGTCATTATTTTGGATGCTGGAAGTGCTTTGTCAGGACATTATGATACTGAATATAGTAAAGGTGAAATAATGATTAAATTTATGAATCTCTTGGGTTATGATGCCATATCACTAGGTTCAATGGACTTTAAATATAAAATGGATGAAATATTAGATTTAAATGATAAAGCCGAGTTTCCGATTTTAAGTGCGAACTTAGTATCCAAGCAAGATAAAAGTTTAGTTTTTGATGCATATACTATTATTGAATCATCAGGTAGAAATATTGCTATAATAGGAATAAGTCCATATCCATTAGAAGAAAGCTCTGAAAGTGATATCATAGAAAAATATGAAACTATAGATCCGATAGAAGCTATTAACAAAATTATTGATGATTTAAGGTTAAAAGCAAATATAATAATAGTCTTATCATCAGCTGGAAGAGAGATAGATGAGAAAATAGCTAAATCTATAGATGCTGTTGATATTATTGTTGCAGGTTCTTCAAATCAAATAACAATGGAACCTGTTGTTATAGAAAGGGAAGAAAAATCAGATGCATTGATAGTTGAAAGTCAGGTGTTGGGAAAGAAATTAGGAAAGCTGATTGTAAAATTTAGCTCTGTTGGAAAGATTAAAGAATTTGAAGGAGAACTGCTTAAATTGGATCCAGAAGTAGAAGATGATCCAGAAATTGCAAAAATTTTAAAAGAATATTTAGAACAGATGAAAAAGTAGAATATAAAAAATTTTAAAAAAGTAAAAAAATAAAATATAAATTTTATTACTTAAATACTACAACTTAATGAAATCTTGACAATTGAATTCAATTGAGTTATATTATCTCGAAACTGTGAGGTGATGAAAAGTGCCAATATATCAATATCAATGTGATTTTTGTGGAAATGAATTTGAATTATTAAAAAAATTAAATGGGACTGATATAGTGTTATGCCCGATTTGTGGAGAAGAGGCTACAAGAATTTTTTCTTCAGTTGGAATAATTTTTAAAGGCTCTGGATTCTATACCACAGATTCCAGGAAATTTGATGATAAACCAAAGGATTTTAAATATCCTAAAAAGTCCTCAAAGAAAAATGATGAGGAGAACTAATTAATTTGATTTTTTCCTTCCTAAAAACCTTTTTCTTATAAATAACTTCGATATGCTTTTTAAAATTTATGATATATTTAATTTAATCAATAATAGATTTTTTATCTAAAAAAAATTCAGAAGATTATAAAAATATTTAAAAAATTTATTATCAATTTAAAGAAAAATAGAAATTCAATTCAGGTAAAAATATCAAAATTATATATGGAGGGAAAATATTTGGAAGATTTTAATGAAATTAATAGGTTAGAGGGAAAAATTTATAAAGTAAGTGAACTTAATTTTGAATTAAAAAAACTGTTGGAAGGAAATCATCCGGATATATGGGTTGAGGGAGAGATCAGCAATTTTCATCATCACAGCTCAGGTCATATGTATTTTGATTTAAAAGATGAGAATTCAAAAATTAAGTCAGTTATGTTTTTTGGTGATAATCATAATCTTAAGTTTATGCCAGAGGATGGTATGAAGGTTCTGACCAGAGGAGGAGTAACTCTGTATTTGAGAAAAGGAGAATATCAGATAGTTGTTAGATACATGGAGCCAAAAGGAAAAGGAGCTCTACTAATTGCATTTGAGCAGCTTAAGAAGAAGCTGAAAGCTGAAGGTCTCTTTGATATTAAATATAAAAAGCCAATACCTTTTTTACCTTCAAGAATTGGGGTTATTACTTCTTTAGGTGGTGCAGTCCTTCATGATATAAAAAATGTATTGAATAGAAGATTCGAAAATCATCACTTAATCATCAGTCCTTCCAGTGTAGAAGGAGAATCTGCTTCTACTGAGATTTGTAGAGCTATTGAAAATTTAAATAAATATGGGAAGGTTGATGTAATAATTTTAGCTCGAGGTGGAGGTTCTCTCGAGGCTTTATGGGCATTTAATACAGAAGAGGTGTCAAGGGCAGTCTTTTCTTCAGAAATTCCAATTATAAGTGCAGTTGGCCATGAAACTGATTTTACAATATCAGATTTTGTTGCTGATCTAAGAGCACCAACTCCATCTGCAGCTGCTGAAATGGTAATGCCAGAGAAATCTGAACTTTTGAATCAAATCTATAGTTATATAACTAGACTAAAAACAAGTTTGCCAAGGGTTACTACAAATCTTAAAAATCAATCAAATTATCTTTATGGAGACTTACAAAAGGCAATATCTGTCATAATTAATGAAAGAAAGAGTTCTTTTAAGAATTTATCTGAAAAGCTGAATACCCTGAGCCCACTTGCCATACTATCAAGAGGATATAGTGTTTGTTATATGGTTCCAGAAAAGACAATTGTAAAAAGTTCAGATGATGTAAAAATAGGTCAGCAGGTCGATATACTTCTTTTTAAAGGGGATATAGTATGTAAAGTTTTAGAGAAAGATATTTATAAAATGAAAGTATGATATTTAAATTAAAGTTAAATACTTTTTTGATAAAAATTTTTTAAAATTCTGTTAATAAGGAGAAGAATATGAATAAGGAAAATTTAGAACAGAGAGATTTTGATGAAGTCTTAAAAGAGCTTGAGGAAATTGTTTCAACTTTAGAAAAAGGTGATTTGAATTTAGAGGAATCCTTAAAAAAATTTGAGAAAGGAATAAAACTTTCCACTCACTGCTTAAAAAAATTGAATGAAGCTGAAAAGAAGATAGAGATACTTGTAGAGAAAATGGGAGGAGAATCTGAAGTTGTTCCCTATGAAGAAGAGGAAGAGGAAGAGGAAAAATAATTTTTTAATGTTTTTAATTTTTTAAGTATTATTTTTGAACTATTACAAATTTCCATAACATAGCTTTGCTGTATACTTTCAGAGACATTTTAACTCTCCCCCTACCCCTTCCCATAAAGGGAGGGGAATCAATTAAAATGAAGGGAGAAACTATGCTTAAAGCTTTCAACATTTTTAATTATAGACCCCTTTTACATCTCATATATTTACAAATAATCCCCAGAATCTTATTAATTATATTTCTTAAATTTACAAAATAGTACTCCAGAAAACCTTTAGAAACTTATAAATAATTTTTAAAAAAATTTTTAAAGATTTTTTAAAGATTTATAGACATTCAGAGGGGCATTGTGGTATATTGTGGAGGAAAATGGAGGATTTTTAGATTCTATATAGAAATATAGAATACACTACTTATAAAATTTACTGAAATAGAATGAGGATTAGAGTGTTTCTTGGTACTTTTTTTCACAACTTAGATAAAAAAGGCAGATTATTTATTCCTTCTAAATTTAGACCTCAATTAGAACATGGCTTTGTTATAGCCAAAGGCATTAATGAAAAATGCCTATTTTTATTTACATTTGATGAATTTGCATCACTTGAAAATAAAATTAAAACTCTACCAATATCAAGGAAAAAAGTACAGGAATATGTTCGATGGATTTCATCATCTGCAAGCGAGGAATTCATGGATCAGCAGGGAAGGGTAACAATCCGTTCAGCTCTAAGGGAATATGCAGAATTTGAAAAAGAGATTGCTTGTGTTGGAGTTTTTGGAAGAATTGAGATATGGTCAAAGAAAAATTGGGATAAATTTTTTAAGAAAGCGGATAAAGAATTTTTAGAAATATCAAAAGATATAGAGGATCTTGGATTTTAATAAACAACATTCAACGCCATGGCATGTGCCTGTGATGTTGGATGAAGTTATAAACATATTAAGACCTAAAAATGGGTCAATAATAATCGACAATACAGTAGGCGGCGCAGGTCACGCTGAAGAAATAATTAAAGCAATTGCCCCCGAAGGCATATTAATAGGTATAGATAAAGACAAACAGGCCTTATGCGCCGCCAGAAATAAATTATCTAAATACAAGACAGGTTTTAAATTAATACACGGAAATTTTAAAGATGTTCTTTACATAGCAAAGGAGTTGGATCTTTCTACTATATCGGGAGCACTCTATGATTTAGGGACTTCTTGGGCTCAAATTGATTATCCTGAAAGAGGATTTAGCTACATTAGAGAAGGTCCTTTAGATATGAGGATGGATTCTTCTCAAAAATTGACTGCATATGAAGTTATTAACTCTTATTCAGAAGAAAAGTTAAATGAGATATTTAAAAAGTATGGTGAGGAACGATATTCATATCAAATTGCAAGGGCTATAGTTGATCACAGAAAGAAAAAGAAGATAGAAACAACATTAGAATTAACAGAGATTATTAATAATGCAGTTAGTGGTAAAGCAAAAAGAAGAGGTCATCCATCAAAGAGGATCTTTCAGGCAATAAGGATAGAAGTAAATGATGAGCTAAATTCTCTTAAGCAAGGACTTGAGGATATATTCAAGTTACTTGAGGTTGGTGGAAGAATTGTAGTTCTTTCTTATCATTCATTAGAAGATAAGCTGGTTAAAAATATTTTTCTAAAACTGATCGATGGCTGCATTTGCCCTGAGTGGTATCCTGTCTGTACTTGTGGCAGGAAAGATAAGGCAAAATTAATTTCTAAGGGTGCCTTGATGCCAACAAGTAAAGAGGTGATGAAAAATCCAAGGGCATCAAGTGCTAAACTCAGAGCAATTGAAAAGGTCCAACCCCTTTGATTTAAAAATATTTAAGGAGATATGGTGATTGGTACAAGAGCTGAAATTTTATTAAGAAAAAGGTCAAAAAGGAAAACTAAGTCTTACCTGGTTAAACAGGAGAGAGTAAAGACAGGAAGAAGTATAATATCCTTAACATTCTTTGTTACTTCAATTGTTTTGATAGGGTTATTATCTTTCTCAATTATTTTGCTCAATTTCCAGGTTGCTCAAAATCAATTGATAATTAATGAGATAAGAGAGGAAATCAATTATCAAAGTGAAATTAAGGAAAGATTAAATTTTAGAATAGCTCAATTACAATCACCTCAGAGAATTTATGAAGAAGCAGTAATTAATTTAGGTATGTCTAACCCTGATGAAATAAATTATATAAATATTGATACATACCAATTAGTTGAACAGCAAAAATCATTAGATGAGGACCAAGATACACAAGTAGGATCTTCAGGGTATGAAAGCTTTTTTAATTCTGAATTTAAAGAAGATGTATATAAAACAATTCTAACTCTTCTATTCCCTTAATCTTTAAGGAACGGGTATAAAATGGGAATAATCAGAAGGGCTAAGGATGAATTTAGACCTATATGTATTTTCCTAGTCATCATCTTATTCTTTCTAATTTTATCTTACCGTTTGATTAACCTACAAGTTTTAGATGCTCAAGAATATGTTGATTCTGCAACTAATCAACACGATAGAGATTATAATCTATTTGCTCAGCGTGGTAAGATCTACGATAAAAATGGAAAGGAGTTAGCTCTCAGTTTACATCAGGTTACATTATTCGCTAATCCTTATTTTGTGAAGGATCCATTGAACTACGCCATCAAACTAAGTGAAATATTAAATATGGATGTAGAAAGTTTGAAAGAGAAACTTTCAAGACCCAATAGTGGGTTTGAATATATTACTCGTAAAATCAGCCCTGAGTTAGCAAACAGAGTTATGGAATTAAATTTAGATGGGATCTACAGTGCCAGGGAAGATAAGAGATTTTATCCAAAGGATTCTCAGGCTTGTCATTTAATCGGTTTTGTGGGATTAGATAATAAAGGTCTTGCAGGAGTTGAGTTGGAATATGAAAAGCAGCTTCATGGAGTTGATGGAAAGATAATTGCGAAACAGGATGGTCTCGGAAGGATCGTTCCTGGAACATATACACTAAAATCAGATCCTGAAGATGGCTATGATATACATTTGACAATTGATGAAAACATTCAATTTTACACTGAGTCCAGATTGAAAAAAGGTGTTCAAGAAGCTGGAGCTAAGAGAGGAACTATAATAATAATGCAACCAAAAACTGGGGAGATTTTAGCTATGGCTAATTATCCCGATTTTGATTTAAACGGGTTCAATCTGTCAAATTCCGATAGTTTAAAAAATCTTGCAATATCTTATAATTTTGAACCAGGTTCAATTTTGAAATTTGTAACAGCTTCATCTGCTATAGACTCCGGTTCTATATCAAAAGAAATGGTTTTTCATCTCCCACCTACGATAAAAGTTGGAGGAAGAGTAATAAGTGAACCTTTTAGACATGTAGCAAAAGACTACTCAGTTGCTGATATCTTAATTAATTCTGCAAATGTTGGAGCTGTGATTTTAGCACAGCAAATGAGTAATGAAGTTTATTATAATTATCTTTATAAGTTCGGATTTGGACAATCTACAGGAATTGACTTACCCGGAGAGGAAATTGGAGTATTTAATCACTATACTCAATGGTCAGGTTCAAGTAAAGCTACAATAAGTTTTGGTCAGGGAATATCAGTAACTCCAATTCAACTACTTCGAGCCTTATGTACTATTTTAAATGACGGAGTTGCACCAAACCCTTATATAGTTAAAAGAATCTGTGGAAAGAATGGAGATATAGATTATTTTCCAAAACTAAAGATTGCTGAAAAAAGAGTAATTTCTTCTGAAACTGCTGAGGCTATAAAATCTATGTTGATAAGAGTTGTGGAGGAGGGAACCGGGAAGAATGCTAAAATTGAAGGTTATAAAGTTGGTGGAAAAACAGGTACTGCTCAAAAGCCTATAGAGGGTGGAAGAGGATATCATAGTGATATAAGTATAACCTCCTTTATGGGATTTGCTCCGGGGGATGATCCAGCTTTAGCTTGTATTGTTATGATAGATGAGCCCTCTACTGCAAATGGACTTGTATGGGGTAGTACTGTTGCAGCACCTATATTTAAGGATGTAATGAGTTTTACCCTGGAATATCTTCGAATTCCCCCTTTAACTACCGATATCGAACAATAAATTTTGTGCTAAAATTTTAAATAAATCTTGAAGCCATTATTTTTGTTTTTTAGTCTAAATGGGTTAAAATGATAAAATATTTTTAAATATCATTTTGAAGAGGTCCTGGTATCAAGAATTTTACTTTTGAATTTTAAAATTGATTTAAAAGAATGTTATTAAAAGAACTGATAAAAGAAATAAAAACTATTAAAACCAGTGGTAATTTAAATACCTTAATAAGTGGAATTTCATATGATTCCAGAAAAGTCTTAAAAGGTGACCTGTTTGTATCTATAAAAGGGATAAAAACTGATGGTCATCTATATATCAATGAAGCTTTAAAGAGGGGGGCAAAAGCCTTTGTAGTAGAAAAATGGCAGGAAGATATTAAGAAACATCCCCAAATTCTTGTGAAAAATTCAAGAGTTGCTTTAGCACAATTTACAAATATATTTTATAAAAATCCATCATCAGATATTAAATTGATAGGAGTTACAGGTACAAATGGAAAGACAACAACGACATTTTTAATTGAATCAATTCTGAATCAATCTGGCAGCAAAACTGGTTTGATAGGAACAATTGAATATAGGATTGGAGAAGACAGGATTGTTGGAGAAAGAACTACACCAGAATCCTCTGATTTATGCATTATTTTAAGAAAGATGATAAATAAGGGTGTAAAAAATTGTGTTATGGAAGTTTCTTCACATGCTTTAGACCTACACAGAGTTGATTTTTTTAACTTTTATAGAGTTGTTTTTACCAATCTAAGTCATGAACACTTGGATTATCATCGTGATATAAGAAACTATTTTGAAGCAAAGAAGAAACTATTTACAGGTGAAAATAATATAAGTGCTAAATTTGCAATTATAAACTGTGATGATAAATGGGGATTTGAGATATCAAAATTAACAAGATGTAAGCAGATAAAATACTCTGTAAAGAAGAAAGCTGATATTTATGCGAAAGACATTGCCTTCTCGTTAAATGGAACTAAATTTTCAGTAGTGGCTCCTGTAGGTAGTTTTAGGATTAATACAGAATTAGTTGGTGAGTTTAATGTATACAACATTTTAGCTGCTATCTCTACAGCTGTCAGCATGAGAATAGATGTCAAAGACATTAAAAAGGGAATTGAACTCATAAAAAATATACCTGGAAGATTCGAAAAAATAGATGAAGGTCAACCGTTTTCTGTAATTGTGGACTATGCCCATACTCCTGCTGGTATAAAGAGTATAATAAAGACTGTCAGGAAGCTTTCAAAAGGGAAAATAATTTCACTTTTTGGATGTGGTGGAGATAGGGATAAGGCAAAAAGACCAATAATGGGAGAGATATCAGGAAGATTAAGTGATTTTGTAATTATTACTTCAGACAATCCACGCTCAGAAAAAGAAGAAGTGATTTCATCTGAAATTAAAAAAGGTATATTAAAAACAAAAGCTAAACATTCTTTTTTAATTGAATTAGATCGTAAAAAGGCTATAGAGATTGCATTAAAAAAGGCAAATATGGGGGATACTGTTCTTATTTTAGGTAAAGGACATGAAAATTATCAACAGTTTTCAAATTACTCTATTGAATTTGATGATAGAGAGATTTCCAGAGAAATGTTAAGGGAGATGAAATCAGAATGGAATTAAGTTTAAAAGAACTAACAAAAGTAATAAAAGGAAAGATTATTTCTGGGAATCCCAAGTCTATTATAAAGAGTATTTCTATCGATAGTAGAACTCTAAATAAAGGAGATTTTTTTATACCACTTTTGGGTGAAAAATGCGATGGTCATCAATTTATTAATGAAGCTCTATCAAAAGGAGCTATTGGCTTTTTAACATCAATGGATGAAAATAGGCTTAATTTCAAAAGAGAAATATATTTAAATAAGATAATTATACTCGTTGAAAATACTCAAGAAGCATTGGAAGAGATGGCTAAATATGTAAGAAAAATAAGCAGATATGAAGTTGTTGCAATAACTGGTAGTATTGGAAAAACTGTTACCAAGGAAATAATCACATCAGTGTTAAAACAAAAATTCAAAGTGGAATGTTCTCCTGAAAATTATAATACTGAAATTGGAGTACCGCTTACAATTCTTTCATATAATGATGACATTCAGATTTTAATATTAGAATTAGCAATGAGGGGATTAAATCAAATTACTCGTTTAGCTAAAATTTGCAAACCAAAAATAGGAGTAATGACTTTGATTAATAATACGCACATTGAACTTTTAGGATCAGTTGAAAACATTGTTAAAGCAAAAAGTGAATTGATTAAAGCAATTCCAAAAGATGGTGTTACTATCCTTTGTCGGGATGACAAATGGTATACATTATTCTCATCAATAAGCAATTCAGAAGTAGTTAATTATGGATTAAGTAATGATAGTCAAGTTTCAGCCAAAGATATTACATTAGATGAAATGGCTAAACCAAGATTTAAACTATGTTTTAAGAATAGGGAAGTAGATATAAGTCTTCCAATAACTGGGGATCAGTATGTTTTAAATTCTTTAGCTGCAGCAGCAGTGGGTATAAGTTATGAAATGGATCTTAATCAAATTAAGAAGGGATTAGAATCTATTAAACCATTTAAAATGAGAATGCAGATAGAGGAGGGTAAGAGGAATATTTTGTTAATTAATGATTCTTATAATGCCAATCCAACATCAATGAAGGCAGCGATTAAAGTACTTTCATATTTAAAACAGAAAAGAAAAAGAAGATCTGTTGCAATTTTAGGTGATATGTTAGAGTTGGGAAAATTTAGCGGGATTTCTCATATTAATATTGGAAAATTTATTGTTAGACAAAATGTTGATTTATTACTAACAAGAGGAGAGAATGCAAAAATAATTTCACAAACTGCATTATCAAATGGTATGTCTAAAGATCAAGTTCATCAATTCTCTTCAAATGATGAGATAAAAGAAAATATTTTAAACTTAATAAAACCTAAAGATATAGTTTTGGTTAAGGCTTCAAGAGCAATGGCTTTTGATGATATCGCAGATTTTCTAACTGTTCATAATTGAAGTTTATTATATTTATAATTGATAATTATAAAATTAGTTTCTATTTAAATAACAAAAAATAAATAAAATAAAAAATAAAGAATATAAAATTTTAAAGTTATAGGAAGATTTAATTGAGTTATATAATTGTTGCTGCTACAATAGCTGGAATTTTATCAATAATCGCTGCACCTTTTTGGGTAAAATTTCAAAGGTCAAGAAAAATAGGGCAGAAAATCAGAGTTGATGGTCCTCAAACTCATATGATAAAAACTGGAACTCCCACAATGGGTGGGTTCATTATATTAATTACTGCAACAATCGGTTATTTAGTTGCTATTTTTGCTCATTATTTAAAACATCCAGAAGAACCAATATCTTTTGAAGGCATTTTAGCTCTAATTGTTTTTATATTGTGTGGATTAGTTGGACTTGCTGATGATTATCTATCAATTAAAAAGGATAGATCATTAGGATTAACTGCAAGATATAAACTTCTTTTTCAGTTACTTATTTCTATTATTTTCATATTCCTTTTAATAGTATTTTGTAATGTTGATACTAAATTGGAAATTCCGCTAATTAATCGCTCAATAGAACTGGGATTTGGATATTATATTTTGATTCCTATAATGATTTTATCTACAACTAATGCTGTAAATTTAACAGATGGATTAGATGGATTAGTAGCGGGAACAACAGCTGCTGTTTTAGCAGTTTTCACATTAATAGCATATGTTCTTTGGAACACTAATACATATCAATATGGATTAGATTTGGCTGTCTTATCAGCAGCAATAATGGCAGCATCAATTGGACTGCTCTGGTGGAATGCAGCACCAGCAGACATTTTTTTAGGAGATACAGGCTCATTAAGTCTGGGTGCTATAATTGCAACACTTGCAATACTTTTAAAGGTTGAGTTCTACTTAATTATAATTGGAGGATTATTTGTAATAGAAACAGTTTCAGTAATAATCCAGGTTTTATATTTCAAATTTACGAAAAAAAGAGTTTTTCTGATGGCTCCTATACATCACCATTTTGAATTATTAGGTTGGCCAGAAATAAAGATTATTATTAGATTTTGGTTAATATCATTGATTTTTGCTCTTATAGGATACTTACTCTTTTATATTAAATTTATAGACTAATTTCATTTAAATTTTTATTCTCTGTTATGAAAGATATTATAAAAGAATTAGTTGGTAAAAAGGTTCTTATAATAGGTTTAGGAAGAAGTGGGATAAGTACTACACTATTCTTGAATAAGATTGGAGCAAAGGTTCTTACAAACGATATAAAAGATAAGGATGAGCTAATAAGCGTAGTTAGAATGCTAAACTGTTTAGGAATAGATTTTGTGGGTGGACATCATAAAAATTGGTTACTGGATGAGGTTGAGTTAATTATAGTAAGTCCAGGAGTTCCCGCAGATTTACCTTTGTTAAAAATTGCCAATAAAAAAGGTATTAATGTATGGAGTGAAGTTGAGTTAGCTTCAAAATTTATATCTGCTCCAATAATAGGGGTAACTGGTACTAATGGAAAAACATTAGCTGTTTCTCTGATTGGTGATATATATAGGTCTGCTAAAAAGGAAAGTTTAGTTGCAGGAAATATTGGAAATCCTTTAATTGATATAGTGAATAAAATTTCAAAAAATGGAAGAGTAATTGCTGAAATAAGCAGTTTTCAATTAGAGTGGATTGAGCAATTTAAACCGTATATAGGAGTTCTTTTAAACATTTCTTCGAACCATCTGGATAGACATTATAATCTAAATAAATATACTAAATTAAAATTAAGAATTTTTTCAAACCAAACAGAAAAAGATTTTGCAATTTTAAATTATGATGACCCTTTAATAAAATCACAAGAAAAGAATTTGATGTCTCAACCAATATTTTTAAGTAATAAGGGAGTTCCTAAAAATGGAATAGGAATAGAAGATAATACAATAGTTTCTAATATATCTGATAGGAAAATAATATGTAAAATATCAGAACTTCCATTTCCACATCACCATTTAACAAGTGTACTTTCAGCAATAGCAGTTTCAATTTTAGATGATATAGATATAGATGTTATTGTGGATGTTCTTAAAGACTACAAGGGACTTCCACATAGGATGGAGT
The DNA here is from genome assembly GCA_049647085.1 of Candidatus Humimicrobiia bacterium. GTDB lineage: Bacteria > Actinomycetota > Humimicrobiia > JAHJRV01 > JAHJRV01 > JAHJRV01. The sequence continues at coordinate 88,432 of JBARXA010000016.1, forward strand.
ATGTTGGAAGGATAAAGGGAGTATTTATTTATAATGATTCTAAAGCAACAAACCCACAATCAACTATAGCAGCCTTAAGATCTTTTAAAAAACCAGTAATTTTAATAGCAGGTGGAAGGGATAAAAAAATGGACTTTTCTGAGTTGGGAAAAGAAATTGATGTAAATGTAAAGACATTAATACTTGTAGGGGAGACATCGGATATAATAGCCTCAACTTTGAGTAAAGATAGGGAAAATAAATTGTTTTTTGCTAAAGATATTAAAGATGCTGTAAAAATAGCTTTTAAGCAATGTAATGAGAAGGATATTATTTTATTATCCCCAGCATGTGCAAGTTTTGACATGTTTAGAGATTACAAAGAAAGAGGAGAAGTATTCAAGAGAGAAGTTCTTAAGATAAGTTAATAAGTAAGTAAGGGATGCACTTTTATGGAAAGAATTAAATTTTCGAAAGAATATTTCACCATATTAATATCAACTATTCTTCTATTTACAATTGGGATAATTATGATATCCAGTTCTTCTACGGAGTATTCAAGAAGATATTTTGATGATTCATTTTATCTTTTGAAAAAGCATCTTCTTCATGCCATGGCTGGAATAGTGGTTTTAGCTTTTGTGATGAATATCCCATTTAATAAATATCATTATCTATCATATCTTTTGATATTTGTAAATGTAATATTGCTGATATTGGTATTAATTCCGGAAATAGGTATCAGTGCAGGGGGCTCTCGAAGTTGGATAGATCTGGGAATTTTTTTCCTACAACCCTCAGAATTTGCAAAAATAAGTTTAATTATTTTTGCTTCGGACATTTTGGTTAGGAAGAAGAAGTCCATTAATAGATTTACACACTTAGTAATTCCACTACTTTTAATTTCAGCTATAATTACATATTTAATTTTTTTACAACCTGATTTTGGTACAGCAGTAATAATATGGTTATCTCTTTTTGCCATCCTTTTCACTGGTAAAGTTAAATTTCGACACTTGCTATTGATTTTGATAATCTGGCTTTTAATTGTTGGTTTGTATATTACAAAGGCAGAATACAGAATGGAAAGAATTATCAGTTTTTTATCTGAATATTCAAGTGAAGATACTGATACAAATAGTGATAATTATCAATTAAAACAAGCTCTTATAGCTTTGGGATCTGGAGGTATTTTTGGTAAAGGCCTTGGTAAGAGTATACAAAAATTGGCTTATTTACCTCATCCTCACACTGATTTTATATTTGCAATAATAGGCGAAGAGTTAGGTTTAATAGGCGCTCTTTTTGTGGTTGTTTTGTATTTAGTATTTGCTATTGCTGGAATGTCTTTATGTCTTCGTACTAAAAATCAACTTGGCAAATTATTAGCAGTTGGAATTACAATATATATAGTTGGACAGGCATTAATAAACATAAGTGTTGTAAGTGGATTGCTACCTGTAACTGGTGTACCTCTTCCACTTATAAGTACTGGAGGTTCGTCATTAATTACATCTTTAGTATCAATTGGAATATTATTAAATATTGCAAAGGGAGAAAAGAGTGAGTTAAATTATGAAGATAATGATTAGCGGTGGGGGTACGGGTGGTCATATTTATCCCGCAATAGCATTAGCAAAAAAAATTAGAAATATTAAAGATAATATTAAAATTGTATGGGTAGGTACAGAGAGGAAGTTAGAGAGAAAGTTAATTGCAAAGACAGATTTTCATTTTGAAATAATAAAATCAAGAGGATTCAGAAATAATAATCTTTTTGATAGATTTTATAGCTTATTACTTTTATCAATTGGTTTTTTTCAGTCAATCTTTTTAATATTGAAATATAAACCTGATGTCATTTTGGGGATGGGTGGATATGCTTGTGCTCCAACAGTTCTTGCTGGATCAATTTTAAGGAAAAAGACTGCTTTATTTGAGCCTAATGTGATAATGGGTAGAGCAAATAGATTTTTAAAAAAATGGGTTGATATGATTTTTGTCAGTCACAAAAAAACATTAGAAGAGACATCTGATGAAAAGTATAATTTTGTTGGAAATATAGTTAGAGAGGATTTATATAATATTCCCTCAAAAGAATGGGCTCGAGAATATTTTGGTTTAGATCCAAATAAAAAAACCGTTCTAATTTCTGGTGGAAGTCAAGGGTCACTTGCAATAAATAGATTTATGTTGGATGTTATCTTATATCTTGACAAAATAAAAGACATTCAATTTTTACACATCACTGGGATAAAAAATTACGAAGGGTTTAAAAAAAGGTTTTTGAGAACTTTTAAGAATGAAGAGGTTAAAAATTATAAATTTTTACCGTATGTTCATGATATGCATTTTGCTTATGCAGCATCAGATTTAGTTATTTGTCGGGCGGGAGCAAATACCATATCCGAGATCATCTGTCTGGGTATTCCTTCTATATTAATACCATTTCCATATGCAATTGATGATCATCAAATAATAAATGCAAAAATTTTAAAAGATATAGATGCAGCAATAGTTATACCAGAAAATAAATTAAGTGCAACAGATTTATCAGACATTATTTATATGCTAATCAAGGATGAAAAAAGATTGTGTGAAATGGGAGATCTTGCAAAAACATTACATCAACCAAAGGCAGTTGAGAAAATGTCAAGAGGTTTAATCAAATTAGCAGAAAAATAAAAAATAAATTTAGGGGTAGATTGAGAATCAATAATAGATTGAGAAATAGTGACAAATTTAAAAAAGTACACTTTGTTGGGATTGGTGGTGCAGGATTGAGTGGAATGGCGAGAGTTCTTTATGAAATGGGTTATGAGGTGTCAGGTTCAGATATAAAGAAATCTCATAACACAGAGAGATTAAAGAGGTTTGGTATAGATGTTAAAATTGGTCATTCGAGTAAGAATGTGATTGGTAAAGATATCTTGGTAATATCAACTGCAATTCCAGAAGATAATTGCGAAGTAAAGGCAGCAAATAAGTTAAAAATTGATATATGGAGTAGAGCTAAAATGCTGGAATGGATATTATCACATGGGAAAGCTATTGCTATTTCTGGAACACATGGTAAAACTACAACAACATCCATGATAGCTCTTCTGCTGGAATGGGAAAATTTTAAACCTACAATTCTCGTTGGTGGTGAATTGAATGATATTGGAAGTAATGCGAAATTTGGTGAAGGTGAATATTTTGTTGTTGAAGCTGATGAGAGTGATGGAACATTTATTCAAATCACACCTGAGATTGCAGTTGTTACAAATGTTGAAGATGACCACTTAGATTATTATAAAAACAAGAAAGAGATAGAGAAAGCTTTTAATAAGTTTGTTAACGGAGTTACCCCCACTGGATTAGCAGTAATCAATGGTGATGATCCATGTTTAATAAATATGATGAATAAAATTGATAGCAGATATATTACATATGGATTGGATGAAAGAAATGATGTAAGAGCCAAAGATATTAAAATAGATGAGCTAAAAAGTGAATTTTTAGTTCAATTAAGAGACGAACAATTCCGAGTTCAGTTAAAAATTCCTGGTGAACATAATATTTATAATGCATTAGCTACAATTTCAGTTGGTAAATATTTAGGTATTTCTTCAGATAGAATCTCCTTTACACTCAGTCAATTTGTCGGAGCACAGAGAAGATTTGATGTATTGGGAAATCCTCAAGGTGTAACAATAGTAGATGACTACGCGCATCATCCAACTGAGATTTCAGCTACCTTGAAAGCAGCTAATGCAAAAAAACATAATAAGATAATAAGCGTTTTTCAGCCTCATAGATATACGCGTACTGATTTACTGTATGAAAAGTTTGGCAACTGTTTTGAATATGCTGATTTGTGTTTAATTACAGAAATTTTTCCAGCTGGTGAGAATCCTATACCCGGAGTTACTTCAAAATTAATTGTGAACTCAATACTAAAGAAAAATAATAGAAAACAGGTTGTCTATTTGCCACAAAAAAAGGATTTAACTTATTATCTTCTTAAAAATGTTGAATCCAATGACATTGTAGTAGTAATGGGTGCTGGAGATATAAATACAATAGCATATGATTTATTAGAAAAGTTATGATAATAATTCACTAGAAAAACTATGAATATAAAAAATTTACAATTTAATAACACTAATATATTAGAAAATCTTAAATCCATAAAAAATTTGATTTTGATAACTGATGAACCTCTAAGCAAGCATACATCGTATAAAGTTGGTGGAAATGCTGATTACTTCTGTATTGTTAAAAATCTGGAGCAATTAAGAAAGATTTTTGATGTATGTTATCCAAAATATAATATCTTTATTTTGGGTAATGGAACTAATGTACTCTTTTCAGATGAAGGTTATAGAGGTGTTGTAATTAAGTTATCTGGTGAGCTCAATAAGTTAAAGATTTCAGGGAATTTAATTACAGCTGGTTCCCCTGTTTCTTTATCAAGTATCATAAAAAAAGCACTAGAAATTGAGCTGAGTGGATTGGAATTTGCCTGGGGTATTCCAGGTACATTGGGAGGTTCAATCAATGGGAATTCAGGAGCATTCGGTTCAGAGATATGTGATCTTATAAAAAATGTGAAGGTCTGTGACTATAATGGGAAAATTCACAATTTTTCATCAAATCAACTTGATTATGGTTATAAATATTGTAAATTTCCTGTTAATGGAGTGATATTGGAAGCAGATTTAAAGTTTAAGCAAAGCTCAAGAAAGGAAATTGAAAAAACAATGAAGAAAAATATGAAATGGAGAAGAAAATATCAACCAATTGAATCAAAAACTGCTGGGAGTGTTTTTAAGAATCCTGAGGGAATGTCAGTTGCAAAACTTTTAGAATCTATTTACTTAAAAGGGAAAGCTATAAATGGAGCTAGATTCTCTCCCAAACATATTAATTTTATAGAGAACTTTAATAATGCAAAAGCAAAGGATATATATGACCTTGTGGAGTTGGCAAAAGATCTCATTTATAAAAAATTCAAAATTATTTTAGAAACAGAAATAAAGTTAATTGGTTTTAATTAGATGGTTAGAAATTCCATAGATTTAAAAAAGAGAAGGAAAATAAGTAAAATACGTCACTTTTTTAGATTTATAAGGGCAGTTTTATATATTACTTTGATTTTCTTATCAATCATTTCTCTTCAGAAATTTTTGGAGACATCACAATTTTTCAACATTAAGGATATTAAAATTACTGGATGTACTCATTATCCAGATGAAGTGATTATTGAAACTTTTGAATTAGATAAGAATTCTAATATATTCAGCATAGATTTAGATAGAGTCAGAGAAAAAATACTTAAACTTTTCTGGATAGATGATGTAAAAATTAAAAAAAATCTTTCAAGGATGATAGACGTTGAAATTATAGAAAGGGTTTCAGAGGCTGTTATTAAAAATGAGGATCTATATTTTTTTATTAATAGAGATTGTTATGTCTTGGACAAAAAAGATAAATATACAGAGAAAAGTCTTCCCATTATTAAAAATTTAGAATTTGAGGAAATAAACATTGGAGATAAACTTGACATTGATGGTTTAATTGAAGTAATAGTTATTTTTAATAATCTAAGTGAAGATATGAAAAAGACGATATCTCACTATTCTATAAGTGATGGCTTAAATATTTCAGCATTTACAAATGATAATATAGAAATAATATTTGGAAACTCTGAAAACCTGGCTAAAAAGGAAGAAACTGTTTTAGAAATTTATAAATTGCATGAAAGTATGGCAGAACAACAGGAAAGCACCAAAGAGGAAAATGAAAATGTTGAGTCAGAAAAATCAAAAGATAAAAATAGTCAGTTAAAAATAATTGATGTAAGAGTTTGGACAAAGCCAGTCACAACTCCATAAATTTTTATTTAATTAAAATTATTTAAGTTCAATTTATTAAGAGAATGGATTATATAGAGGTGAAATAATTGGTAAAAGATGAGGAGATAGTTGTTGCGATAGATATAGGAACATCTAAAGTATGCACTATGGTTGGAAAGGCGACATCAGGACAAGTTGAAATTTTGGGAATGGGTTTTACTCCATCAAAGGGCATGAGAAAGGGAATAGTTGTCAATACGCAAGAAATTGCAGGTTTCATAATCGATTCAGTAGAGAAAGCTGAAAAGGAAAGTGGATTTGAAATAGAATCCGCAGTTATAGGAATAACCGGTGGTCATATTAGATCATTTAATAATAAAGGAGAAACAGTTATAACTGGTCCCAAGTTAGAGATAACACCATTAGATAAGAAAAGAGCACTAAAAACAGCATTAAAAGTTGAGATTCCACCACAATATAAACTAATTCATTCACTAATTAGGTATTACATAGTAGATGGACAAAAAGGTATAAATAATCCAATCGGAATGTTTGGTACAAAATTAGAAGCAGAAGTGCATATTGTACTTGGAGTATTAACTTCTATAAGAAATTTAATAAAAGCTTTAAATTTAGCTAGTATTGAAGTTGAGGATATAGTACTTGAATCAGTGGCTTCATCATTGTCTATATTAAGCGAAGAGGAAAAGAATGAAGGAGTGGCTCTAATTGATATTGGAGCTGGAACTACAGATGTAGCAGTTTTTGTCGATGGGAGTATTTTATACAGTTTTATAGTTCCAGTTGGTGGAGAGACAATAACAAATGATATAAGAATTGGTTTAAAGACTTCTTATAAAAATGCGGAAAGAATAAAATGTAGCTATGCTATTGCTATGGAAAAATTAACAGACCCAGGTGCTTATTTCTTTTTAGAGAAAGGAAGCGAAAAAATAGTCACAGCTACAAAACTCTGCTATATTGTTGAACCCCGCTTATTAGAAATTTTTGAAATTATATATGACAGATTTGAAAAAGAAAATCTATTAAATTTAATTCCTCGAGGTCTGGTTTTAAGTGGTGGTTCTTCTCATATTTATGGAATTGATGAAATAGCAAAATCTTATTTTTTAGCACCAGTTAGAATAGGAATTCCAAAAAATTTTGTATCAAATATTGACAATTTAGAAAATCCAATATATTCTACATGTATAGGTTTACTGTTGTATGGTATGAACTATAAACCAAAGGTTGAGGGTTTTAAAAAAGAAAGAAAAAATCTAATAAAAGGACTAATAAATAAAGTAAGAAAATGGTTTTCTGAAATGTTAAAATGAAAATAATAGGAGGTAATAAAAGTGATTGATCCTCGAAATAGTTATGTTGCAGTTATAAAAGTTGTTGGAGTGGGTGGTGGTGGAATTAATGCAGTAAGCAGAATGGTTCAAGATGGAGTACAGGGGGTAGAATTCATATCAATTAACACAGATGCGCAATCCCTAATTTTAGCAGAAGCAGATAATAAACTTATAATAGGTGAAACAGGTCTTGGAGCAGGCTCAGACCCTGAAGTTGGTAGACAAGCTGCATTAGAAAGTAGAGATGCAATTGCTGAAGTTTTAAAAGGAGCAGATATGGTATTTATTACAGCAGGAAAAGGTGGAGGTACAGGAACAGGAGCTGCTCCCATTGTGGCAGACATTGCCAAAGAATTAGGTATATTAACAGTTGGAGTTGTAACCAGACCTTTCACTTTTGAAGGACTAAGAAGATCACTTCAGGCAGATAAAGGTATTTCTGAACTTAGAGAGAATGTTGATTGTCTAATTGTAATCCCAAATGATAAGCTCTTAGAAGTATCAAATGAAGAAACATCTTTAATAGACTCATTTAGAATGGCAGACACTGTTTTAAAGGATGGGATTCAGGGGATTACAGACTTAATAATAATGCCGGGCTTAATTAACCTGGATTTTGCTGATGTAAAATCAATAATTAGTAATGCGGGGACAGCTTTATTTGGAAGTGGCGAAGCTTCAGGTGAAAATAGAAGCATTGAAGCAGCTAAAAATTCTATTTCAAGTCCTTTACTTGAATATTCAATTGAAGGAGCGAGTGGAATACTTCTTAATATAACAGGAGGACCAGACCTAAAACTTTTTGAAGTCAATCAAGCAGCTGAAATTATTAGAAATTCCACAAAAAGGGACGCAGATATAATTTTCGGCGCTGTTTTAGATGAAAATAGGAAAGATTCATTAAAAGTAACAGTCATTGCAACAGGATTTGATGAGGAATTAATTGCCAGTAGAGTAGCAGCAAAAGAAGAAGTATCCTTTGAAGAAAAGGTTCTGGAGGAGACAGAAAAAGCTGGTGAAGAAATCGAAGAAGAGGAAGAAACAAAAGAAGATTATTTAGATATACCATCTTTTTTGAGGAAGAAAAACCAATAATTTAACAAAAATCTTAATTTGTAATTCAAATTACATTTTTAATGATAATTTAAAATCAAAAAATTTTAAATTTGGATTCTGAGCAGAATCAATAGTTATAAAGGTATCTAATATTTATTTAGTAGATATAGAGTCTATAATTTTGCTCAGATTCTTTATTTTGATACCGTGTTATTAAAAACATGTTGGTGAAAATAGAGCAAAAAAATTAATTGATCTGTATAATAATATAGGAGATTTAGTTACATAGTACTTTATTGGACAAATAGTTGGTCTTATGACCTTAGCTCCTTTTACAGATGATATGTCAATTTGTAGAAGGATTTTTAAAACATTAAGAGAACTTAAAAATAAGATAAATAAGAAGTATCCAGATCTTTCTCTCTCACATTTATCAATGGGAATGAGTAATGATTTCGAGATAGCCATAGAAGAAGGGTCAACTATGGTAAGAATAGGTTCTGCAATTTTTAAATAAGTGAGGTGATTTTTTTGCCAGGATTTTTTAGAAAGGTATTGATTTTTTTAGGTTTGGCTGAAGAAGAAGAGGAATTTCTTGAAGAAGAGGAAGAAGAAAGATCTTCAAGAGGCCGTTTTACAAAACCGGTAGTTAAGTACTCAGGAGAGAATAAGAAAGAATATGTTAGAAGAATAAATAAGTCAAAAGAATTTATCCAATCTGAAGTATATATTATTGAACCACATAGTTTTAGTGACTCACAAGTTATGGGTGAAAAGTTTAAAGCAAATATTCCGGTGATTATCAATCTGCAGGGAGTTGATCAAAATCTGGCGAAAAGAGTTATAGATTTTGCAAGTGGTCTTACATACGGTCTTGATGGTGGAATTCAAAGAGTTGCAGATAGAGTTTTTCTTTTATCACCTTATAATGTTGAGGTATCAGCAGAAGAGAGGATAAGATTGCAAGAAAAAGGACTCTTTAATCAATTTTAATCTATTTTTGATCATTATCAGCATCTTTGGAGGATAAAATATGAATGATTTTAATAAACTCTGTTTTATTGGAGCTGGAAATATGTGTGAAGCTCTTCTTGCGGGGATTATCTCATCGAAATTTTTCCCGGTGGAGAATATTATTCTAAGTGACATCAGGAAGCAAAGGCTCAAATATTTAGAGGAGAAGTACGATGTGAAAACTACAATGGATAATAAAGAAGCTGTTAAAGTTTCTGATATTATATTTTTTTCAGTAAAACCACAGAATATTTCATCAGTTTTATCAGAAGTAGGTGAGATTTTAAAGCCAAATAAGATGGTAATTTCAATTGCCGTTGGTATTCCCACATATTTCATTGAATCATATATGAAAGAAGAAGTTCCTGTAATAAGAGTTATGCCAAATACTCCTGCACTTTTTCAATCAGCAATATCTGTATTAAGTAAGGGTAAATATGCAAATGATAAACACCTAAATTTTGCCAGGGAATTACTTTCTTGTGTCGGGGATGTTGATATATTACCTGAGAAGTTGCAGAATGCTGCTGCTGCTATTAATGGTTGTGGACCTGCATATTTTTTCTATTTTATAGAATCTTTAGTAGATGCAGGGATATCAGTTGGACTTAATAAAGATATTGCAAAAAAACTTGCAGTTCAGACTATGGAGGGTTCAGTCAAGATGTTGAAGGAGTCTGGTAAATCTCCAACTGAATTAAGAAGAATGGTTACGTCTCCTGGTGGAACAACTATTGCAGCATTAGAGCAATTTGAAAAAGGAGCAATTAGATATCACATATTAAAAGCAATAAAAGCAGCAACAAATAGAGCTGAGGAACTAAGTAAGCAATTAATGAAGTAAAAAATAAAAAAATTTGATAAAATATTAAAGCAATATTATGAAAGGAGATATAGATGAGAATAACATCAATAGATATCCAGGAAAAGCAGTTTCACATATCTTTGAGGGGATATAATCCAGAAGAAGTAGACACCTTTTTAGATGCCATAGCTGGAGAATTAGAAACGCTTCATAAAAAGAATAACGATTTGGAGAGAAGACTTAATGAAGTAGAACTAAAAAGGGAGACAGGGGGAGAACCGACAGGGGGAGAACCGACAGGGGGAGAACCGAGTGAAATTAGAAAAATAATGGAGACTACATTAATTTCTGCACAAAAATCTGCAGAAGAAATCATTAAAGCTGCTAAACTTGAATCAGAAAACATAAAAATAGAATCGGAAAAAAAATCTGATGAGCTTGTGCTTAAATCTCAAGATGAAATTAGAGAAATGTTAGAAGATATCCAGGAAATTAAGAAAATACAGGATAAATTGAATAATAGTTTAACAGAAATTTATAATAGATTATCATCAGTTTTAAAAACTGAAAAGATATATGAAAGACCTCCAGCTGTAGAAGAGGATTTAAGTGAAAAGATTGTTGAAGAAAAAGAAGGGGTAAAAGAAAAGCATAAGGAGAAAAAAACAGAATCCTTTGCTAATAGTGAAATAGCTGATAAATTTTTTGATGAGGAAAATATAGTTTAATTAAATAGCAAGATTGTTTAATTTGCTATTTTGATTTTAATCTGACTTTATATAATTTCTTTAAAAATACAATAAGATTATTATAATAGTAGAAACGTAGAAATATTCAAATAAAGTAATTTAAATTTATATAAAAAGATATCAGATAAAACCTCCCTTTAATTTTATGGGAGGTTTTTTATTTATGAAATACTTATACTAAAAGGAAATAAAGGAAAAAAATCCGATTATAAATTATATTTTATGTATAATTATATAAATATTCTGTATTTACTTATATATTTATACACTGTTTTATTAGCAATTACCAAGGATTTCTTGGAGTAAAAATGTTTAAACCAGCTAAAAGTAAAGTTGATTTAGTAAAACTTGAAAACAATATTTTAGAGTTCTGGAAGAATAATAAAATCTTTCAAAAGAGTCTAAAAAATAGAGAAACCAGTGAAAGATTCATTTTTTATGAAGGACCTCCATATGCTAATGCAAAACCAGGTGTTCATCATGTGTTTGCAAGGTCATTTAAAGACATATTTTCTCGGTACAAAACAATGAAAGGATATTATGTGCCAAGGAAAGGTGGATGGGATACACATGGTCTACCTGTAGAGCTTGAAATTGAAAAGAAATTAAGTATAAATAGTAAAAAGGAAATAGAAAGAATTGGAGTTAAACATTTTAATGAGCTATGTAAAAAAAGTGTTTTAAGGTATATTGAAGATTGGGTCAAGTTAACAGAAAGAATCGGTTTCTGGTTAGACATGTCTGATGCATACTTTACTTTTACAAATGACTATATTGAAACTGTATGGTGGATTTTAAAACAAATATATGATAAGGATCTTTTATATGAAGGATACAAAGTTATAACCTACTGTCCTAGATGTGGAACCCCTCTTTCAAGTCATGAAGTAGCTCAGGGTTATAAAGAAGTTGAGGACCCTTCAGTTTATGTAAAGTTTAAACTTAAAGATGAGGATTCTAACTTCTTAGTTTGGACTACAACACCGTGGACTCTTCTATCAAATGTAGCATTAGCTGTGAACTTGGGTGAAGATTATGTTGAAATAAGCAAGAATAATGAAAGACTTATATTGGCTAAAACTCTTTTGGAAGGTGTAATTGAACAACCTTATCAAATATTAAGAACTTTTAAAGGTAAAGTTCTAATAGGTAAAAGATATGAACCTCTTTTTAATTATGTATCTTTAAAAAATGATTGTTATTTTGTAGTAGACGCAGATTTTGTTTCTCTTAAGGAAGGAACTGGAATTGTTCATATAGCTCCTGCCTTTGGTGTAGATGATATGAATTTAGCAAGAGAAAAAGGTCTTCCTATTATTCAATTAGTTGATGAATCAGGTAAAATAAAGAAAAAAGCTGTTGATTTTGCAGGTCTATTTGTTAAAGAAGCTGATCCTGAGATTATAAAAATTCTTATACAACGCAATATCCTATTTAAAGAGGAAAAAATCTTACATTCATATCCTCATTGCTGGAGATGTGATACCCCACTTTTATATTATGCAAGGAAATCCTGGTTTATCACTACATCAATAATAAAAGATAAGTTATTAAAATCAAATTCTGAGATAAACTGGTATCCTGATCACATCAAATATGGAAGATTTGGTAATTGGTTAGAAAATAATATTGATTGGTCACTTTCAAGAGAGAGATATTGGGGTACACCACTTCCCATTTGGGAAGATAATTCTGGTCATAAAATTTGCATTGGAAGCTTGGACGAACTTAAGAAATTAGCTAAACATTTTCCAGATGAACTAGATTTACACAGACCATATATTGATGAGATTAAACTGATTTGTCCACAGTGTAAGGAAGAAATGAGTAGAGTTAAAGATGTAATTGATTGTTGGTTTGATTCTGGTTCAATGCCATATGCTCAACTTCATTATCCTTTTGAAAATTATGAGAAATTTTACAATAATTTTCCAGCAGATTTTATTTGTGAAGCATTAGATCAGACTAGAGGTTGGTTTTATACTATGATGGCTATATCAACTATTTTATTTGAGAAGTCAAGTTATAAAAATGTTGTCTGCTTAGGTCTAATAAATGATAAATATGGGAAGAAAATGAGTAAGTCCAGAGGGAATACAGTAGATCCCTGGTCAGTTTTAAATAACCAGGGTGCTGATGCACTTAGATGGTATCTCTTTACCTCTAGCTCCCCCTGGGTAAATAAGAATTTTGATGTGGATATAATAAATGAAGTCATAAAGAAGTTTATTCTTACATTGTGGAACAGTTATAGTTTTTTTGTAGTATATGCAAATATTGATAAATTTAATCCAGAAAAATATTCCTTAAAGTTTGAGGAAAGGCCTATTCTGGATAGGTGGATTTTATCAGAACTAAATCAAACAATATCTACTGTTGATAAAAGTCTGAATAATTATGATGCTACAAGGGGTGGAAAAGAAATTGAACAATTCGTTAATAAATTATCAAACTGGTATATTAGAAGATCAAGAAGGAGATTCTGGAAATCTGAGGAAGATAAAGATAAGATTTCTGCATATTTGACTCTTTATGAATGTCTGGTAACAATTGCAAAACTTTTAGCACCGTATATGCCCTTTATAAGTGAGGAGATTTATCAAAACCTTGTTTTTTCTATTTCTAAAGATTCGCCAGAAAGTGTACATCTAACAGATTTTCCAATTTCTAAAAAAGAATTAATTGATAAAGATTTAATGGAACAGATGAATCTGGTAAGAAAGGTAGTAAGTTTGGGTAGGTCAGCAAGAAATAAGGCATCAATAAAAGTTAGGCAACCATTGTCATATATTAAAGTATTTAAAACGGAACAAACAGAAAAATTGATAAATTATAAGGCTGTAATAAAAGATGAACTTAATGTAAAAAGTTTTGAATTAACCCCAGATCTTAAACAGATATTAAACTATAAGGTAAAACCAAATCTTGAACTTCTGGGTCCAAAATATGGCTCTAAGGTTTCTGTAATAAAAAATATCTTGGAAAGAATGAATCATCAAGAAATTGCAAATACTGTGTTAGCAAACGAGAAATTTAAAATTAAGTTGGAAGAACAAGAGGAAGAACTATTACCGGAAGAAATATTAATAGAGATAGTTGCCCCACCAAAACACATAACTGAAAAGCAAGGTGAAATAGCTCTTACTTTAAATACAGTATTGTCAGAAAAACTTCTTGATGAAGGTTTTATAAGAGAACTGGTGAGATTAATTCAAAACCAGAGAAAAGGGGCTGGATTTAGAATAGAAAATACCATAAAAACTATAATCGATTGCTCAGAAAAAGAGAGAAAAATAATTGAGGAGTATAAGGATTATTTATGTAAAGAAACTCTTACTTCAGAATTAGTATTTTCAAGTACACTTTCAGGTAATATAGAGGAATTTGATATTGAAAAAACAAAAATCAGAGTAGGTATATCTATATCTGGTCCTATTACATAAAATTAAAATATTTGATTTAAAAAGGAAAAAATATAATTTGACAATAAGAGGTAAACATAATAATTAAATTAATGATAAGTAGAAAAAATGGTATAAGAATAACCTGGTTTTTATGGATTATAGTTCTATTATTTGACCAGATAACAAAATATTTAATAAGAAAGAACTTGCTTTTAGGAGATTCAATTCCAGTAATAACAAATATTTTTCACATAACTCATGTAAGTAATACTGGAGCTGCATTTGGAATATTTCCAAATGCCCAATATTTTTTTATTATTGCTTCTATTATTGCTATAGCTTTTTTCCTTTACTTTTTGTATATGTATAGGCAAAAGAATCCTGCTTTTTATATATCGATTGGCTTGATTTTAGGAGGAGCAACAGGTAATAATCTGTTGGATAGAATTATTTTTGGAGAAATAACAGATTTTTTAGATTTTGGAATAAATTCAAAACTTAGATGGCCTGCGTTCAATATTGCAGATTCATGTGTAGTAATTGGTTTTTTTATACTTGCTTTATTAGTAGTAAAAGGAGACCTGTATACGACAAAACTTATAAAAGAATAATAATGTTTTGAAAGGAGTAAGTTAAATGTATCCCACTCTATTTAAGATTGGTAATATAACAATTCATTCATATGGACTTATGGTTGCCTTGGGTTATTTAATGGCAATTTTTATAATTTATCTTGAATCTAAAAGAAAAGGATTAGATCCTAACCTTGCATTAGACTTGGGATTGACAGCTATGATATGTGGTACACTGGGTAGTAAATTACTTTTTGTTATAAGAAACTGGAGTTACTATTCAGGAAATCCAATTGAAATATTATTAGGATTTGGACAGGGTTTTATATTCTATGGAGGATTAGTCTTAGGAGTACTTGGAGTTGTATTAGTTAGTTACTTTAAAAAGATATCAATTAAAACAGTCGCTGATATGTGTACACCAGCACTTCCACTTGGTCATGCTATTGGTAGAATAGGCTGTCTTTTAAGGGGATGTTGTTATGGAAAAATAACTGATTTACCCTGGGCAATTCATCTTGAGGGAGCATTTAGACATCCAACTCAGATTTATCATTTTTCTCACAATTTATTAATTTTTATTTTTTTATGGCTCATTAGAAAAAGAATTAAAGTTGAAGGGAATTTGACATTAATCTATTGTATGCTTTATGGTTTAGCTCGTTTTATAACAGAGTTTTTTAGAGATAACCCCATATTTGCATGGAACCTTACTGGTTCTCAAATATTTTCTATAGCCATATTTTTTACCTCATTTATATTTTTAATATATCGATATCGTATTTATAAAAAAATTTAATTTTAAAAGTGCAAAAAACATATAAAAAGTTAAAAATCTTTCCCGTGAAAATTTAGGTTTTAATATTTTGGTATATTACCTATGGAAAAACATATAAGAAAGATAAAAATTACATCCTCTTATAAAGATAGTGGTAAAAGGCTGGACCTTTTTATTTGTGAGAGAATACCAAAACTATCAAGGTCTAGAGTTCAAAAGTTAATTTCACAAGGAAATGTTTTTGTAAATAGTCAAAAAAAATCAAAGAGCTATTTTGTAAAAAGGGGAGATGATATTGAAGTAATTATTCCCCCTTTGTTAAAATTAGAAGCAAAACCTGAAGATATTAAAATAAATATTATATATGAAGATGAGGATATAATAGTTTTATCAAAACCTGCTGGCATTGTTGTTCATCCATCTCCCGGTCATCCTGCCAAAACAATTGTTAATGCACTACTTTTTCATACAAAATTTTTATCCGATATTGGTGGAGTACTCAGGCCAGGTATTGTCCACAGATTGGATAAGCAAACATCTGGTTTAATGATAGTAGCAAAGAATGATGATGCTCATAAAAATCTTTCCCAACAATTTAAAAAGAAGAGTGTTAAAAAAATTTATTTAGCATTAGTACATGGTAGAATAGAGGAGGATGAAGGTAAAATTGATGCTCCGATAGGAAGAAGTAGAAGGAATAGAAAGAAAATGTCTGTAATTCCTGAAGGGAGGAAGTCAGTAACTGAATTTGAAGTTCTTAAACGGTTTAATAATTTTACTCTGGTTAAGGTAAGACCTATAACAGGGAGAACTCACCAAATAAGAGTACATCTATCTTATATAGGAAAACCAGTAGTTGGAGATGTTCAGTATAGAAAGAGAAGAAGAATTGAAGATTATTTAAAACTGAAAAGGCATTTTTTGCATGCATCAAAATTGGAGTTTAAACACCCAAGAGATGGAAAAGAAATGAGTTTTGAAGATAAGCTACCAGAAGAATTAAAAAATTCATTAAATATGTTAGAAAATAAAAATATTGATTTTTAAGAATAGTAATTGTAATATTACATACTAATTGATATAAAATAGTAATAGGATATCAAAAAATATTTAGGAGTGATCAAAAATTGAGTAATATAAGGCGTTTGGTATTAGATGTATTAAAACCACTATCACCATCTATTGTAGATTTAGCTAAGCAATTGGCTGACATTCAAGGAGTTGATGGAGTTGATGTTAGCTTGGTTGAGATGGATGCAAAATCTGAAAGTGTGAAAATTACTTGTGAAGGAGAAGACATAATTTTTAAAGAGGTTGAAGCTGTAATCACTGATAATGGAGGTTCAGTTCATAGTGTTGATAAGGTCTCAACTGGTAGTACTATTATTGAAGAGGTTCCAACTCATCAAGATACAGAATCAACCCTTGCTTAGTCTTATAATACTCAAAAGAACTCATGAACTTCCTTTATAAATTTACAGAGACATTAAAAGAATATAGGGAAATTTCAAAAGTAGATGAAATTGCACGGCGTTACTTTGTAATGAATGGCTTTGATGGCAGTCTCACGATTTTAGGTTTTTTAATTGGTTTTTACTTAGCAAATTTTAGAAATCCAATTGTAATTTTTACAACTGGAATATCAACCTGTGTTGCTATGGGGATTTCAGGATTGTGGGGAGCTTACTTAACTGAAAGATCTGAAAGGATAAGTAATTTAAGAGAGTTAGAAAAAGCAACTATTTCAAATCTCAATAATACAAAAATTGGAAGTGCATATAAATTTGCAACAATAGTTGTAGCGATTATAGATGCTGTTGCTCCATTTATTACAGCCTTTTTTTCATTAATACCATTTCTATTTACTAATTATTTAGATATCAGAACTTGTTACTATATTTCATTTGCTTTAACATTTACTGCCCTTTTTATATTGGGAGTATTTTTGGGAAGGATTTCAAAAGAGAATCTATTTATCTCAGGAATGAAGATGGTTATTGCTGGAATAGTGAGTGTTTTAGTAAGTGTCTTATTATTAAGGAATTTTTAAATTAAATTATGAATATCAATAAAGATAAAACTTTAAAGGTTAAAGAGCAAGAATCAAATTCGATACTTGCTTTTCTAATAATAATAATAATATCTATTATAATATTTGCTTTTCTATTTTTTACAATTTTGAGACCATTCCTTTCAGAATTTTTTACAGGAAAGCAAACATTAAAAAAACCAATTTTTGAGGTTGCCATCTCTTCACCCAAGGATGGTGAAAAGATCCCCATTCTTCAAGGAAAAGCAGAATCTAACATTGAGGTTGTTGCTTCAAGTAATCAACCAATTAATAAAGTAAATATATTCATCAATGGTGTATTGGTTGAGGGTCTTAATAAAGAACCTTATATTTTTAAATGGGAAACAACAACTACTGGAGTATATTCCATATATGCTGAAGCAGTAAATAATCAGAATGAAAAGAAAGAGTCATTACCAATTGAATTAACAGTTTATTCTCCAGAGGAGGAAGAAGAAAAAGAAACTCTGCTTGAGAAGATAAACAGGGTAATAAGTGAAATAGATTATAGAAAACCCAATGGAAGTCCTAAGGTATGTTACTTAACTGAAAGTCCTATTGAAATAGATGGGATTACTGAAAAATGGGAAGATTTCGATTCTTTTTCAGCATTTAAAGCAACTTATAATACAAAGGCTCTTACAAGTCCTTCTGATCTTTCTGGAAGATTTTATTCTGTCTGGGATGATAAATATCTTTACATAATTATAGATGTTACTGATGATGTTTTAACTCCATTAGGCAAGGAAAATGATATTTTAAAGGGAGATGGTCTGTTATTATCTATAGATAGCAATTTATACGGAGATTTAAATGAAAGGATACTTAATGCTGATGATTATCAACTATTTATTTCACCTGGTAATTTTTCAAACATACCTGCTCAGGTAAAAACAATCGTTCCTGAACAATTTGAACTAATAGGGATAGAAGTTGACTCATCAATTAAGGTTGGAGGATATTATATTGAATTAAAGATACCCTGGATTCAAATAGGAATACAGAACCCACAGGATGAGACACCATTTGGATTCAACCTTGATATTTTAGATACAGATAATTTAGGTGAATGTGAGCTTATAATATCTTCTTCTCCTCTAGCAAATTCACAGGATGCTTTGACTTTTGGAACTTTAATTTTAATTAAACCTTCATAAAAAGGGAATCAAGAAATAATATTCCTTTTTTAAAGATTTTTTGAGATTTAAATATAAATTTAATTTTATCTGATAAAATAATAAATATTATTTGTATTTTAGGATTATTCTGGTATAATATTAAAACGAAAAAAATACTTTAAATCTGTAAAATTTTGAGGGAAAGGAGTAAATTATAATGTATCCTCCAAAATTAACGCCAGAGCAAAGGAAAGAAGGTCTTGAAAAAGCACTTAAACTGAGAAGAGAGAGAGCTGAGTTGAAGAAAAATTTAAAGAGAGGAAAAATTAGCCTTAAGGAAGTACTAGAGACGAGTGGACAAACAGTTGAAAGAATAAAAGCAAAAGATATTTTAACATCATTACCTGGAGTTGGAAAAATAACAGCTGCTAAGACAATGAACGAAGTCAAAATAGCAGTCTCTCGTAGAGTTAAAGGATTAGGAGCAAGACAGAAAAAGGAGATTCTTTCTCGCTTTAGTTAGAAGATTGAATACTGTAAAAAAACATCCAATTGGCATAAGCCAAAGTAAACCTGAGAAAATAAAAAATATAAAGAAACTTGGCAAATTAATTATTATATCAGGTCCATCAGGAGCAGGTAAAACTACTCTGATTAGTAAAGTCATGCAAAAAATTCCCACTCTAACCTTCTCTGTTTCAGCTACTACAAGAGCTATAAGAGAAGGTGAGATAGAGGGCATTGACTACTTCTTTGTGTCTCCAGAAGAATTTAATGATTTATTAAGAAATGATGCATTTATTGAATGGGCTAAAGTTCATGGAAATCTATATGGTACGTTAAAAAAACACGTAAAAGAACTTAGAGAAAAAAGAAAAAATGTAATACTCGATATAGATGAACAAGGAGCTAACCAGATTAAAAAGAAGAAAATTCCTGCTCTCTTCATATATATACTTCCCCCATCACTTGAAGAATTAGAAAAAAGGCTCAAAGAAAGGGATACTGAACGTATAAAAGAGATGACCAGAAGATTACAATCTGCAAAAGAACAGATTACCTCAAAAGGTTTTTATGATCATGTTATTATAAATGATGATATCAAAAAAGTTGTAAAAAAATTAAAAATAATTATAGAAGGTTATATTGAAAAATAAAAAATTGGGTAATAAATTTATTGATAAATTAAAAAATAAAGTTGAAAATAGGTATATATTGTCAATAATTGCTGCTAAAAGAGCAAGGCATATACAATCTTATATAAATGCTCAAAAATATATGAGAAAAACAAAGTATCCCAAACCATTAATAGAGACTAATTCAACAAATCCTCTAACTATAGCATTTAAAGAAATTGCTAATGGAAAAATCTCATATAAAAAACCTGAGGAGAAAGAATAAATAATTAAATATAATAGTAGGATCTATTGCTGAATATGGAGAAGTAATAGTGGCAAATAAATTTACTCTAGCCAAAGTGTTAGTGGATCTCCCAACAAAAGAATTAAGTAAATTTTATGTTTATGAAATACCCCCTCACTTAAGAAGTGAAATAAATATTGGTTCTTTAGTAAAAATCCCATTTTCTTATGGTCTACAACTTGGATTTGTTGTTGGATTTACTAATAAAAAACCTGTAAAAAAGATAAAAAAAATTCAAGCTATTTTAGAAGAAAAACCCCAGTTTTCTCCAGTAATGTTTGAACTTTGTAGATGGATGTCCAACTACTATTTAGCACCTCTTTCAAGTTGTATAAAGCACATTATTAAACCTGGAGGCGCTGGTGCAATTATTACTCTTGTTAAACTTACTCAAAGCAAGAAAAGATGTTTTGAGAAATTATCTAAGAAAGCTTTTTTACAGAGAAAAATTGTTGAGATAATCTCAAACAAAGGAAAACCAGTAAAAATCACAAGATTACAAAAGCTTTTATCTAGGAAAAATCTATTTAATTCTGTTATTTCACTTGAGAAAAGAGGACTAATAAAAAGAATTTACAGTGTTAAGCATGAGCCTATTTCTTATCGTTTTAAAGAAATAGTTAAACTAAAAATATCTCAAAGTGAGGTTAAAGCAACGTTAAAACAATTAGAAAATGCTCCTAAACAGAAGGAAATACTTAAAAAATTATCTTTGAAGGTTGAAATTGAACAAAATGAACTTTTAAAAAGTACAAAATCATCTCACCCAAGTATCTCATCACTGGAAAAGAAGGGATACATCGAAATAGTTTCAGAAAGGGTGAAAAGGAAGTTCCCAACTTCTTATAGTGATGAGAGTTTGATTCCTAAAAAGTTAACCTCTTATCAAAAAAAGGCTATTAAGTATGTTGTTGACCAGATAAAAAAGGGAAAATCAGCTACGTTCTTATTACAGGGAGTATCTGGAAGTGGAAAGACAGAGGTTTATCTTAGAGTAATATCGTTTATACTTTCTATAGGTAAAACAGCTTTGGTTTTAGTTCCAGAGATTGCATTAACACCACAAATGGTAACTCGTTTTAAAAATAGATTAGGCGATGTTGTTGGAGTTTTTCATAGCAAAATGAGCAAAGGAGAAAGATTTGATCAGTGGATGGATATAAATGAAAATAGATGTCAGGTAGTTATTGGAACTCGTTCTGCAATTTTTTCACCATTAAAGAATTTGGGTGTGATTATTATAGATGAGGAGCATGAAAATAGTTACAAAGAAACAACCTCCCCTCAATATAATGTTAGAGAAGTTGCTCAGAAATTAGCCAAGCTACAAAATTCAGTTGTTATACTTGGAAGTGCTACTCCATGTATTGAAACTAGATACAAAGCAGAGATTGGTGAATATAACTTTCTTACTCTTCCAGAAAGAGTTACAGAGGGAGGATTACCAGAGGTTGAAGTTGTTGATATGAGAAATGAACCAATTGTTCCAGGTGCTTTGGGAATGAGCAATACATTAATATGTGGGATTGAAAAAACACTAAATAATAAAGATGGAGTTATATTATTTATAAATAGAAGAGGATTTGCCATATTTTTACTCTGCACAAGTTGTGGATATGTATTTAAATGTCCAAATTGTGACCTATCCTTAAAATATCACAGAGTAAATCGCTCACTCATTTGTCACCATTGCAATTATACAACTGGAGCTACAGATGTATGTCCAAATTGTAAGGGTATAACTCTAAAACCGATGGGGATGGGTACTCAAAGGGTTGAAGAGCAATTATACAGATTATTTTCCAAAGTTGATGTATATAGAATGGATACAGACAGTACAAGAGGAAAGATTTCGCATCAGACAATTCTTAACCAATTTAGCCAGAGCTCAGGGTCAATTCTTTTAGGTACACAGATGATTGCAAAAGGTCTGGATATAAAGAATGTGACATTAGTTGGAGTTGTAAATGCTGATACAGCTTTAAATCTTCCGGATTTTAGAGCTGCAGAAAGGACATTTCAACTTGTAACACAGGTTAGTGGAAGATCCGGTAGGGGTAAAAAAGTGGGAAAGGTAATTATACAAACACACTTTCCAGAGCATTATGCTATAGATTGTGCAACAAAAGGTGACTATTTAATGTTCTATAAAAAGGAGATTAAATTTAGAAAAGAACTAATGTATTCACCATATTCTTATCTTATAAATATATTAATTTCTGGTAAGTTTGAAGATGATGTTATTAATCTTAGTAATGAAATATTTTCTTTTATTAAATCGAAAGAAATAGATAATTATGCTACTATCTTAGGTCCAGCACCAGCTCCTCTTTCAAGAATTAAGGATAAATATAGATGGCATATATTTATAAAAACAGAAAAACCTGATAAAACGAAAGAAATATTGACTCAAACAATGTTAGAGATTCCTAGATTAGGTAAGAAGGCTAAATATGTAGTAGATGTTGACCCCATATTAACAATGTAAATAACTTTGAAAAGTTTTAAAATTTAGGTTAGAATTTTTTTATTAATATTTTTAAATGGTAATTTTTTAAATTTTGAAACTTAAATATACGGAGGAAGATTGATAGTGGCAAAAAAGAGGATAAGGATGTTTGGAGACCCCGTTTTAAGGGAAAAAAGTTCAAGTGTTAAAAAGGTAGATAATAAGACGATAAAATTAATAGAAGATTTAGAAGATACTATGAGAGCTGCTTCAGGTGTAGGTATTGCAGCCAATCAGATAGGTGTATTAAAAAGAGTGGCTGTTGTTGATACCGGGGATGGATTAATTGAACTCATAAATCCTAAAATTATAAAGAAGGAGGGAGAAATAGAACAACAAGAGGGTTGTTTAAGCTTTTACTCCTTAAGTTGTACTATAAAGCGAGCTGAAAAAATTTCTACAATAACTAAAAATTCAAAAGGTAAAAAGGTTAAAATAAATGCTGAAGGTCTATTGGCAAGGGTGATTCAACATGAGATTGATCATCTTAATGGTGTTTTAATTATCGATCATGCTTCAAATGAAGATAGAAGAAAAATACTTTTAGAAATGAATGAGTTAAGAAAACAATATCAGGAGGTAAAGATTTGAAACTCATCTTTTTGGGAACGCCTCAGTTTTCTGTTCCATTTTTAAGAACAATAAATTCATCACATCATAAAATTCTTGCTGTTATAACAAATCCTGATAGAAAGAGTGGAAGGGGAATGAGAATAACATCACCTTCCATAAAGAAAGAAGCTATCAGATTGGGATTAAAAGTTTTCCAACCTCCAGATATTAATGACCAGGAATTTATTTCACAAATTAGTAAACTTAAAGCAGAAGTTGGAGTTATTGTAGCATATGGAAGGATTTTGAAAAAAGAAACTATAAATATCATGAAAAAAGGATGGATTAATCTTCATCCTTCTTTACTTCCAAAATATAGAGGGCCATCACCAATTCAATGGGCAATATTGAATGGGGATCGAACAACAGGCATTACTACAACTTTTTTAGAGGAAAAAATGGACTCGGGTGATATCATTTTGCAAAAAAAAATCGAGATCAAAGAAAATGATACTTTTGGAAAGCTCAAGCGAATAATTGAAAATGAAGGCTGTAAATTATTAATGGATACTCTAAATTTAGTTGAAAAAGGGAATGTAAAGACTATCGTACAAGATGATAGTTTGGCCACATATACTAAAAAAATCACAAAAAAAATTGCAACTATAAATTGGGATAGTCCATCAAAGAAAATACATGATCAAATAAGAGCTTTAAGTCCAACTCCTGGTGCTCAAACATCCATTAAAGGTAAAAATCTGAAAATATTTATATCTCAGATAATTAATAGAAAATCAACTCTTCATCCAGGATCAGTAGTGACATGTTCACCAAGAGAAGGGTTATTTATTGCAACATCAGATTATTTAATTCGTCTTTTTATATTGCAACCTCAGGATAGAAGGAAGATGAAAGATATTGAGTTCTTACGGGGTTATCAAGTAAACAGAGGAGACATCCTGAAATAGAATACTTTGAAATTTTGTAACAAACCTATAATAAAACTTAAATTTCATTATGGTTAATAAAAAAGATAAAACATACGAATTGTCAGTTTCAATACTGGATGCAGATTTTACACATTTAGAGGATGAGATCAGAAAAATAGAGCCTTATGCTGATTTTATCCAGATTGATGTAATGGATGGACATTTTGTACCAAATATTTCTTTTGGAATTCCAATTGTTAGAGCAATAAAAACTATTACTGATATTCCTTTAGAAGCTCACTTAATGATTCAAGAACCGCAAAGATATATAAAAGATTTTATAGATGCTGGCTCCAATTGCATAATTATTCATTATGAATCAGAATCATCAATAGAAATATTAAATATTATAAAAGAGATAAAAAAATATGGGGTTGAAGTGGGACTTGCTGTAAATCCTGATACCCCTATAAAAAATATAACTAATTTCCTAAAAAATATTGATCTTCTTCTTGTCATGTCTGTTTTTCCTGGTTTTGGAGGTCAAAAATTTATAAAAAAAACCTATGAAAGGATTAGAAAAATTAGGAGAATAATTGATTCAGAAGACATTAAAGTTAAAGTTGAAGTTGATGGCGGAATAAATTTAAATAATGCTCATAAATTATTAAAAGCCGGAACTGATATTTTAGTAGTTGGATCTGCAATATATAAATCCAGTGATACAGAAGAAGCTGTAAAAAATTTCTCTTCAATTGAAATATAGGCTTTAGAGGATTGAATAAATTAAAGAATGAATTGGTAGCCAATTAAATTATTTAAGAAAAAATAGTATTGCTTTAAAAAAACTAATTAAAATTATTTAAATAAGGAACATATTTTTTGGTAAAATATTGAAAAATAATAGTTTTTATAGTATATAATATCATTACATTTTTTAAAGATAAAAGTCTTCAGGGCAGGGTGTAATTCCCTACCGGCGGTAAAAGCCCGCGAGCCTTTTTGGCAGATCTGGTTATTCCAGAGCCGACAGTACAGTCTGGATGGGAGAAGATTCTATATATGCGTCAAGGAATTTTCTCCTTGGCGCTTATTTTATTTAAGGAAAATATTTTGATAAGTAGAAAAATCTATATGAAAGTGGGTTTAATAGGTGAAAAATTTTAAAAAAGATATACATGAAATGTATATGAATATTGCAATTGAATTGGCAGAAAAAGCAAGAGGAAATACAAGCCCAAATCCTCTGGTCGGAGCTATTTTAGTTAAAAATGATGAAATAATCGGAAAAGGATATCATAAAAAAAGAGGTTCTAATCATGCAGAAGTAGAAGCCTTAAATTCAACTAATATTTTTATGAAAAAAGCAACTATGTACGTTACTCTTGAACCTTGTTGTTTTTATGGTCATACACCACCATGCACTCAAGCCATTTTAAAAAGTGGAATAAAAAAAGTAATAGTTGGTATGATTGATCCTAATCCAAATGTAAATGGTAGGGGAATAAAAGAGTTAGAGGAAGGAGGAGTTGATGTAGAAGTTGGTTTTTTAGAAGAAGAGATATCAAAACAGAATGAGACTTACATAAAATATATTACAAAAAAAATTCCTTTTACTACATTAAAAATGGCAATAAGTATAGATGGTAAGATGTGCACTAAAACAAAAGATTCTAAATGGATAACATCAGATATTTCAAGAAAATATGTGCATGGAATAAGAAGTCAATTTGATAGCATATTAACTGGAGTGGGGACAGTATTAGCTGATGACCCCTTACTTACTGCAAGATATGGTAACAATAAAAAAAATCCTATAAGAATTGTGGTAGATTCAGGACTTAAATTACCATTAGATTCAAAATTATTAAAGACTACTAATGAAGCAAAATTAATTATTGCAACAACCAAGCATTATGACAAGAAAAAAGCTAAAGAAATAAATGAACTTGGAGCAGAGATTCTAATAGTTGACAAACATGAGAATAGAAATATTGAACTAAAAAACAAGGTAAATTTAAATAGATTGTTAAAAATACTGGGTGAGAAAGAGATAACATCTGTCCTAATAGAGGCCGGTCCAACACTTTCTACATCATTTATTAAACAAGATTTGGTTGATAAATTTCATATTTTTATCGCCCCTATGATAATTGGCGGATATAATGCTTTTCAAACTATCGGTGACTTAGAAATTTTAAGAATAGTAGATACTAAAAAACTTAATTTCTCAAAGGTAGAAAGAATAGGGGATGATGTGTTAATCGAAGCTTATCCTACTTAATAAAAATTAATTAATAAAATTTCTTAAACGGATTAGAAAAGGAAAAAATGTTTTCTGGAATAATTGAAGAAATTGGAATAGTTAAAAAAGTAAGACTATCTCCAGAAAAAAGTTTTATAAGAATTTTTTGCAAAAAAATTTATGAAGACCTTAAATTAGGTGATTCCCTAAGTGTAGATGGAGTATGTCTTACAATTTCAGAGATTGGACATGGTTTGTTTGGTGTTGATATCTTACCTGAAACATATGAAAAAACCACATTAAAATATCTTAAGGTGGGAAGAAAGGTAAATCTAGAAAGATCTATTACTCTTGGAACCTTATTGGGAGGTCATATTGTTTTAGGACATGTTGATGAAGTTGGAAAAATAATAAAAATAAAAAGGGAAAGAGGTTCTAATATATTTGAGATTTCTCACTCACCAGAATTGGCGAAATATATAGTGAAAAAGGGATCGATAACTGTAGATGGCATTAGTTTGACCATAATGGATGTTTTTATTAGAAAGTTCTCAATTAATTTAATTCCTTACACTCTGAAAAATACTACTTTAGGTAATAAAAGTATTAATGATAATGTAAATTTAGAAGCAGATGTTCTTGCGAAATATTGCTATAAATTTATTTCAGATAGATATAAAAATACTTCAGATAGATATAAAAATACTTCAGATAGATATAAAAATAAAGAGATTACTAATAACAATTTAAAGAAAAAGCTTAAAGACTTGGGTATAGTTTCTTGACTATTTATCCTCTCCCTCGGTGGGAGAGGGAAAGGGAGAGGGGGAATGAGTAAGAGTATTAATTTTTTTGATTTTATAGGGAAGAAATAATATGAGCATCGTTACAATTGAAAAGGCAATAGAAGAAATTAAAAAAGGCAAGATGGTAATAGTAGTTGATGATAAAGACAGAGAAAATGAAGGTGATTTCATAATGGCTGCTGAGAAGGTTACTCCTGAGGACATAAATTTTATGTCAAAGTTTGGTAGAGGTTTAATTTGTATGCCTTGTATCAGTTCCAGATTAAATGAACTGCAGATACCTGATATGGTAACTGAGAACACATCGAAACATGGAACTGCGTTTACAGTTTCTGTTGGTGCGAAACATAAAATATCAACTGGAATATCTGCATTTGACCGTGCTGCAACAATTTTAACAATAATTGATCCTGAAACAAAAGCAGAAGATATAAGTATGCCCGGGCATGTTTTCCCTTTAAGAGCGAATGATGGTGGTGTGCTTAAGAGAGCGGGACATACAGAGGCTGCTATTGATTTAGCCCGATTAACAGGTCTTTTCCCAGCTGGTGTTTTATGCGAGATAATGAATGATGATGGAACAATGGCTAGATTAAATCAGTTGGAAAAAATAGCAAAAGAGTTTAATATGCCCATTGTTACAGTAGAATCTATCATTGAATATAGGAGAAAAAAAGAAAGATTAATTAGAAAGATAGCAACAGCAAAACTTCCAACAGAATATGGTAAATTTGATATTACTGTATATCAATCAGTTTTGGATGAGAAAGTTCATGTAGTCTTGAAAAAAGGTAAAGTGATAAATAAACAAAATGTTTTAGTTAGAGTACATTCTCAATGCCTTACTGGAGATGTATTTAAGTCTTTAAGATGTGATTGTGGTCAACAGTTGTCTAA
The DNA here is from genome assembly GCA_049647085.1 of Candidatus Humimicrobiia bacterium. Taxonomy (GTDB): domain Bacteria; phylum Actinomycetota; class Humimicrobiia; order JAHJRV01; family JAHJRV01; genus JAHJRV01. Next base: position 116,536 of record JBARXA010000016.1, read on the forward strand.
AGCTCTTAAGATGATACAAGATGAAGGAAGAGGTGTTTTACTATATATGGAGCAAGAGGGAAGGGGAATTGGACTTTCCAATAAATTAAAAGCATATAGACTTCAAGACAAAGGCTTAGATACTGTTGAAGCAAACATAGAACTGGGTTTCTTAGCAGATCTTAGAGATTATGGAATTGGAGCCCAGATATTAGTTGATTTAGGATTATCAACGATAAGATTATTGACAAATAACCCAAGAAAAATTGTGGGACTTGAGGGGTATGGGTTAAAAGTAACAGAAAGAGTTCCAATAGTAGTAAAACCACATAAAGAAAATATCAAATATTTACAAACAAAGAGAGATAAACTTTCTCATTTAATTGATTGTATCAAAAAATAGTCGCAAATCTCTAAAAAGAATTAAATTTAAATTGAAATAGTAAAAAATTATAATTTTTTAGAAAGGAGAATAAATGGAAAAGAAATTTGAAGGTCATTTAATAGCAGAAGATTTAAAGTTTTCAATAGTGGTAAGCAGATTTAATGATTTTATAACCAATCGTCTTTTAGAAGGGGCATTAGATGCTTTAAAAAGACACAAATGTTTAGAGGAAAACATTAAGATAGCTTATGTTCCAGGAAGTCTTGAAATACCTCTTATTGCAAAAAAATTAGGACTTACAAAAAAATATGATGCTATCATATGTTTGGGAGCAGTTATACGAGGTGATACTCCTCACTTTGAATATGTAGCTTCTCAAGTAACAAGGGGAATTGAAAGAGTCAGTTTAGATTTAGAGATACCAGTATCATTTGGAATTATAACTGCAGATACCATTGAGCAAGCTATAGAAAGAGCGGGAACAAAAATGGGGAATAAAGGATATCATGCAGCTATATCAGCTATTGAGATGGCAAATTTATTAAAAGAAATAAAATAAATTAAATTTTAATTATGAAAATTGGAATATTTAGCGATACTCATGGCGATTATGTAGCAATTAGAAAAAGTCTTGAGATTTTTAAGGATTGTGATTTTATTCTGCATTGTGGTGATATATTAAATCATGGTGTTTTCAATCCAATTAAGAAATCCTATAATCCAAAGAAAGCAGCACAATTATTAAATGAATCGAAAAAACCTATAATTTTCTGCAAAGGTAATTGCGATAGTGAGGTAGACCAAATAGCAATAGAAAGGCCCATTCAAAGCCCAATTGCCTATATTATGTCTCAACCTTTTAGAATTCTTATAAATCATGGGCATAATATGAGCAGGGAAGATTTTCTTAAACTTGCAAAAAAAGATAAGTATAATATTATCGCAACAGGTCACACTCATCGTAAATCATTTGAAAAAATAGAGGATGCTTATTTCATAAATCCTGGTAGTGCAAGCATTTCGTTAGATGAAAAACCTGCATCTGTAGCAATCTTACACGATAACAAATTATCATTCTTTAATATCAAAACAGGTGAGGTAACAGAAAAATTTATATTGAAGTAATTAACAAGATACAAATAGAAAAAGTTATAAGGGATATATTTCTTTTTTTTGATATATATTTTTATTTCACTATTTTTTCTACTTTTCCAGCTTTAAGACACTTAGTACATATCTTGATTTTAACTACTTGGTTATCCCTTTTTACTTTCACTGTATGGAGATTTGGTAGCCATTTTCTCTTAGTTTTTCTGTGAGAATGGCTAATTTGATGTCCTGATACTGGTCCTTTTTTACAAATTTCACAAATTCTTGCCATAATATTTCTCTTTATGTATTCTTATAAGTGTTTATAAAAAAATTATTATATAACCTAATTATAAATTATTTTTTAATATCAAATATATATTTTTACTTGTAAGTTTGAAATTATATGTCTATTATTTAAAAAAATCAAATATATTTACATTTTTATTGTTATCAATACAAAATATTAAAGTTAGTTGCTAAATTAATAAGTTAAATTTTTATAGTTTTATAAATTTTGCTAAAATTTATTAGAGAGGTTTAGCGAAAATGAAATATTTTTTGCAACAAGCGTCATTGTATTTTACTTAAGGAAACAATAAAATATTATTAATCGTCAAATATTGATTAAAGAAGTGATATTAATTTAAAAATTAATTGAACTATTTAAGAGATGTGTTCACAACTCTTAATACTTTAAAAATAAATATTACTATTAAATAAATATTATGATTTGGGGGGTAATATATTGGAATTTAACAAGGAATCTCGTGGTCAAATACAAATATCTGACACTGCTATTGCTGAAATTGTAAGTAATGTCTCAAGTAAATGTTATGGTGTTATAGGATTTGTAAACCCATCCTTGAAGGAGGGTATAATAAAACTTCTATATAGAGAACATCAAAGTAAAGGTGTAATTGTAAGTAGAGATAAAGATAAAGTTAATATTGAAATTCATGTTATAGTCCAATATGGTACGAATCTCAAGCAGGTCGCTAATAGTTTAAGAGATTCAATTAGATTTAATCTTGAAAAATTAACATCTTTACCAATTGGAAAAATAGATATTAATATACAGAAGGTAAATATAAAATAATTTTTTAAATAATAAACAAGAAGTTCAAAAAGGATGTAATTAGTTTGGCCAAAGTACTATCTTCAAATGATTTTTATAATTTATTGGAATCTGGATTTGCTTACTTGCAAAAGAATGAGGAAGAAATAAATGAACTGAATGTTTTTCCAGTTCCTGATGGTGATACTGGTACAAATATGGTTCTAACAATGCAATCTGTATTTCAAGAATTATCATCCATAAATGAATTAACTATGAAAAATCTTACTAATGCTGTAATTCAAGGCTCTCTCTTAGGAGCGAGGGGTAACTCTGGTGTAATACTTTCGCAGATTTTTCGTGGATTATTTAATTATATTGAAAAGAAGAAAGAAGTGAATATAAAAGATCTTACAAAAGCTTTAGAACTTGGGAAAAAAGTAGCATATGAAGGTGTGATGAAGCCAGTTGAAGGAACAATGTTAACTGTTATAAAAGATATTGCTAATTCTGCAAAATCTGCATCAAGAAAAAGTAAAACAATAAAAGACTTTTTTGAAAAAATTGTAGAAGAAGCTAAAAAATCGGTAGAGAGAACACCCTTGCTTTTAGATGTATTAAAAGAAGCTGATGTTGTAGATGCTGGTGGGCAAGGTTTGTATATAATCTTTTTAGGAATGTTAAGTAGATTAAAGGGAGAAGAATTAAAACCCACAGTAGTTACAAAAGGAGTTGAATTTATGGGCTTAGGACAACAAAAAGAAGAATTAACTTATACATATTGTACCGAGTTTCTATTAGAAGGAGAAAATATTGATATAGAAAAGTTAAAAAAATATATTGAAAAAAGAGGAAATTCAGTTTTAGTAGTAGGTAATAGTGAAAATGTCCATGTCCATGTTCATACTAATGAACCCAATTCAGTAATAAGAAGGGCTTTAAAAGAAGGTGAAATTCATAGTATAAAGATAGATAATATGAAAGATCAAGCTGAAGCTCAAAAAATTGACGAAAAAGTGTTAGATAAGATAGCGGTAGTATCAGTTTGTATTGGTGATGGTAATAAAGCTATTTTTGAAAGTTTAGGTGTAAATAAAATAGTAGATGGTGGTCAAAGTATGAATCCAAGTACAGCTGATATTGCAAAAGCTGTCGATAGTCTTCCCAATATAAATGTAATCATACTTCCAAATAATAAAAATATAATTCCTGCAGCTATTCAGGTTAAAGAATTAACAGAAAAAAATATAGCTGTAATAAATAGCAGATCAATTCCACAGGGATTTTCTACCATGCTTTCTTTCAATAAGGATTTAGAAATGGATGTCAATATTAAATCAATGGAGGAAAGCTTGAGTTATGTTAAAACTGGTGAAATAACTTTTGCAGTTAGAGAAACAAAATCCCCAGTTGGTGATATCAAAAAGGGAGATGTGATAGGATTTTATAATAACGATCTTGTAGTTATGGGAAATGACTTAATAGAAAATACAATTTCTTTGATTGAGAAGATGTTAGACGAGGAAAGTGAGATAATAACTCTGTATTGCGGAAAAGATGTAACTGATAAGGAAAAAAAGGGAATTGAAAATAAGCTTAAAGAAAAATTTTTAGATAAGGAAATAGAGATTCATGATGGTGGTCAGCCATTATATCCATTTTTAATATCCATTGAGTAAATTATTAAGATATTCTTTTTATTTATCATATCATTCTTTTTTATTCACTTATAAATAACTTTTTAAAATGTTTGAAAATATTAAAGACAAATACAACCGTTTTGGAGGAATAACATCAACACCAAATTTTCATTATGAATCTGAATTCAAATCAATTCTTCCCAAAGAGAATGGCATAAGGAATCAACTGCTTCTTTATAAACCTTTATCAAAAATAAGGGGAGTAGGAATTGGTAACGCCACAACTAATAAATTAGCTAAATTGAATCTTTTTTCAACAAAAGACCTACTTTATCATTTTCCACGTACATACCTGGATCTTTCCAAAGTAAAAAAAATCTGTGATGTTAAGGAGGGAGAAGAAATAACAATTATAGGGGTGGTAAAAAGAGTGGATAAAAGCAGAACAAGAAGTAGAAAGGATTTGTTAAAAATATATATATGGGATAAAACTGGATACATAACAGGCATTTGGTTTAACCAAAACTATATTGCTGATATATTAAAAAAGGGAACTTTTGTAGCTTATAGTGGTGTAGTAAAATACAAATTTAATGAGCTTCAGATAACGAATCCTCTTTATGACATTTTAGATATAAAGAGTGAAAGAAATCAAATTCATACTGGCAGAATAATACCTAAACACCCGTCAACTGCTGGAATTAGTACTAAAAATTTAAGAAGGATTTTTAGCAAAATTCTTTCAAAGTATGGAGTTTTACCAGAACCTTTACCAAATAAAATCAAGATAAGACAGGATTTTCTTACATCTTTATCAAATTGCATAAATCAAATCCATTTTCCAAGCTCTTTTAGTTTATTGAAAATCTCAAAAGATAGACTGATTTATAATGAACTCTTTTTTCTACAATTGGGATTAGCTCTCAGAAAGAAGTCCCAGACTATAGATTTAAAATCCGTAGTGATGGATGTAGATAAACCGAAGATCGAAAAATTTATAAAAAGCCTTTCCTTTAACCTCACAGCAGCTCAGAAAAAAGTTATTAATGAAATAAAAGAAGATATTTCAAAACCAATTCCTATGAATAGATTACTTCAAGGAGATGTTGGTTCTGGAAAGACAGTAGTTGCTTTGATTTCTATGATAATTTCATCATTGAATGGTTATCGATCTGCAATAATGGTCCCCACAGAGGTTTTAGCCTGGCAGCATTATAAGAACTTTAAGAAAATGCTAAAAAAATATCCTTTTGAAGTACTTCTTCTAAGCAGTTCAACTTTACCCAATGAAAAGTTAAAAATTTTAAAGCAAATTAAGGAAGATGGAAATCAAATAATTATTGGAACTCATGCATTAATTCAGGAAAGAGTGATATTTTCAAATTTAGGATTAGTTATTGTAGATGAACAACATAGATTTGGGGTTGCTCAGAGAAAACAGTTAAAAAGTAAAGGTAAATACCCACATGTTTTAATTATGTCTGCAACACCAATTCCAAGAACTATTACTCAAACAATGTATGGCGATTTAGATGTTTCAATTATTGATGAGATGCCACCAGGTAGAGGAAGTGTTGAAACAAGACTTTTCCATCCAGGTGAGAGAGAAGAAGCTTATAACTTAATAAAAAGTGAATTAAATGAGGGTAGACAAGCATTTATTATTTGCCCACTGATTGAGGATTCAGATTTACTTAAAGTTAAATCAGTAATAAAAGAAGCTGAAGAGTTAAGGCAGGTAGTTTTTAAAGAATATAATGTTGAAATACTTCATGGAAAATTATCTTCTAAAAAAAGAGAGGAGATAATGCAGAGATTTGAAAACAAGGAACTTGATGTTCTTATCTCAACTACTGTTGTGGAAGTTGGAATAGATGTGAAAAATGCAACAGTAATGTTGATAGAAAATGCTGATCGATTTGGATTATCTCAATTACACCAATTAAGAGGGAGAATTAGAAGAGGGGAACATAAATCGTATTGTATTTTATTTGCAGATTTAAAGACTGATGAAGCATTCAAGAGAATAAATGCATTTTTAAAAACAGAGGATGGGTTCGAGTTAGCAAATAAGGATTTGGAGATAAGGGGAGAAGGTGAAATTTTTGGTGAAAGACAATGGGGTATTCCGGATTTAAAGATATCAAGTATAGTGAGAGATAAGGAAATATTAGAGAAATCAAGAAAGGACGCATTTTCCATTATAAAAAATGATATTTCGCTTAGTTCACCAATCACAAAAGTTTTGATAAATTTTTTAAATTTTGAATATCCAGAAAATAAATTCTGGCAAATTTAACTAAAAATTATTTTTTTAATTTTTTATGAGAGTTATTGCAGGGAAAGCTAAAGGAAGAAAATTAAAATGTAAAAAAGGTTTATCTACAAGACCTATGACAAATAGAATTAAGAAAATGCTTTTTGATACTCTCTCAAATAAGGTAGTTGATGCATATATATTAGATTTATATGCTGGCTCAGGTTCATTGGGAATTGAAGCGTTAAGCAGAGGGGGAAAAAGAGCTGTTTTTATAGAAAAAGATTATACTGTTGCAAATTTTTTAAAGCAGAATATAATAAATACATCATTTAAAGATGTGTCTGATGTATTTATTATGGATGTAACTAAATCTATAAATATTTTAGCTAACAAAAAATTAAAATTTAATATCATATTTTGCGATCCACCATATAAAATAAATGAAGTTAGGATAAAAAATATTTTAGAAAAGATAGTTAAAAGTGAGCTTTTAACTATGAATGGGGAACTAATTTATCATCATTCTAAAAGGATCTCCTTTTCTGAAATTTTTAAAAAGTTGAAACTCATAAAAGACACAAAGGTTGGAGAGTCAGTAGTGTCTTTTTATAGATATATATAAAAAGCTAAAGTCTTAGAAATTTTAAATAAACAAATATTTTTAGGAGTGGGTTATGAAAGAAGTAGCAATTTGTCCAGGAAGTTATGATCCAGTTACATCAGGTCATAAAGATATATTCATACGAGCATCGAAATTATATGATAAGGTTATTGTAGCAGTTGCTAAGAATCCAAGAAAGACCCCTTTTTTTCCAGTAGATGTGAGGGTTATGCTATTAAAAAAAGTGATCGAACCTTATCCGAATATTGACGTTTGTCACTTTGATGAATTATTAGTTGATTTAGCAAAGAAGGAAAAAGCATCAGTTATAGTTAAGGGATTAAGAGCATCATCAGATTTCGAATATGAGTTTCAAATGGCACAAGTGAATCATAAATTAGCTCCAGAAATTGAGACTGTATTTTTGGTAACCAAAACTGATTACGCATTTCTAAGTTCAAGTGCTGTAAAAGAAGTTTTAAGATTTAACGGATGTATTGAAAATTTGATACCACCAGAGATAAATAATGATTTAATTAGATATTATAATCAATATAAAAAAAAATAGAGATTAAATTATTATAACTTTGGGAGAAAATAAGGATTAATTTAACTTAATTTATTCGTATATTTCTTTAAATTTTTATTAAAATGATTTATTATATCTAAAAATCTATTGGGATTTTTAAAAAGGAGTTATTTTGGATGCATTAAAAATAATGGAAGAATTCGAAGATTTGATTTCAAAAAGTAAAAGACTTCTTCTAACCTCAAATGTTATTATAAATGAGGGAAAGATCTATGAATTCCTGGATAGATTAAAAGCATCTTTTCCAGAGGAATTCAAACAGGCAAGGTGGATTGTAAAAGAGAGGGATCAAGTACTAGATGATTCAAGAAAAGAAGCAGATAGAATTGTTAAAGAAGCACAAGAAAACGCAAATAAGTTGGTTTCAGAAACTGAAATAATAAAGAAAGCGCATAGAGAGTCAGAGGTAATTATCAAACAAGCTGAGACAAAAGCAAGAGGGATAAGATTAGAAGCTGAAGATTACATAGATTCAAAGTTAGCTAACTTAGAAGCAACTCTTCAAAAACTTCTTTTATCAATTGAAAAGGGAAGAGATAAACTATCCGGAAAAACTATAGAAGAAGAGAAGTAAAAGTTTTTTAATTACTGAGTTAAATTACAATTTATAGATTTTATTTAACATTTTACATAATTTAGTTAATTTTATAGACTTTACGATATATTTTCATAAGTATTTTGTATGGGAAAATATAGCTTAAGTGAACAGTAAAAAAAATAGAATAGTTTGGAGGTATATAATTGGCTGTTCCTAAGAGAAAAACTTCAAAATCGAGAAGAAATAAGAGAAGAGCACATCATAAACTAAACTTACCAACTTTAGTTGAGTGTCCTCAATGTCATGAACCTAAAGTTCCGCATAGAATATGTCCTAATTGTGGTTATTATAATAAAATGGAAGTAATAAAGGTTGAAAAGAAAAAGAAAAAATAGAAGTTGGAGGTTGATACTTGAGCCTTAAATCTCTTTTTTACCCAAGTTCTATAGCAGTTATTGGTGTATCGAGAGAAGAACATAAAGTAGGACATTTAATATTCGATAACATTAGAAATTCAGGATTTAAGGGACCCTTTTTTCCAGTTAATCCAAAAGCTGATGAGATTCATGCTATTAAATGTTATCCTTCAATATTAGATATTCCTGTAGATGTTGAGATGGCAGTTATAGTTGTTCCTGCTAAATTTGTTCCAAAAGTTATGGAAGAATGTGGTAAAAAAGGGGTGAAAGCTACAGTAATAATTTCTGCTGGTTTTAAGGAAGCTGGAATTGAAGGTTCAAAGTTAGAAAAAGAAGTAGCAAGTATAGCAAAATCAAATGGAATTAGAATCGTAGGCCCAAATTGTTTAGGAATAATAAATACCGATAGTCCATATAATGCTTCTTTCACTACTCATACTCCAAAAAAAGGCAATATCTCATTCTTTTCTCAGTCTGGTGCATTGTGTGCTGCAATTTTGGATTGGTCAATAGGGGAGAAAATAGGTTTTCATAAATTTGTAAGTTTAGGAAATAAAGCTGATCTAACCGAGGTTGATTTTCTTGAGGATTTTTTAAAAGACCCAAAAACAAAGGTCATTACTGGTTACTTAGAGGGAGTAACTGAAGGGGAGAAATTTATAAAAGTTACCTCTGAAGTCTCAAAAAAGAAGCCGGTAATTCTTGTAAAATCTGGCGGTACAGATTCAGGTGCAAAAGCTGTTTCATCACATACTGGAACCTTAGCTGGTTCGCAAGCTGCATATGATGCTGCTTTTAAACAAAGTGGTGTAATTCACGCTCAATCAGTTCAGGATTTATTCGATTATTCTGTTGCACTTGCTTATCAACCATTACCATTGGGAAGAAGAGCTGCAATAGTTACAAATGCTGGAGGAGCTGGAGTAATGGCAAGTGATGCTTGTGAAAGAAATGGGATCATACTTTCACAATTTTCTTCAGAAACAATTGATAGATTGAGAAGTTTTCTACCAAGTGCAGCTAATGTTTATAATCCAGTGGATGTTTTAGGGGATTCATTAGCAGAAAGGTATTTAAGAGCAGCGAATTTGCTGATCAATGATGAAAATGTTGATTCACTGATAGCAATTTTGGTTCCAGCAGCCCCAACTCAGATAAAAGAAACTGCAATAGGTTTAGCTGAACTTTCAAAGAGAACAGAAAAAACTATTATAGCTTGCTTTATGGGGAAAGATCATGTAAAAGCAGGTATAGAGATATTAATTGATAATTCAATACCAAATTATCACTTTCCAGAAAGAGCCATCGCATCTTTAGCTGCAATGAATAGATATCATAAATATGTAGTTAGTCCAGAGAAGATTTATCAGAAATTTGATGTTGATAGGGAAAAAGTTCAAAAAATCTTTGCAACCGCTATTTCTGAGGACAAAAGATTTTTAAGTGATGAAGAAGCAAGAGAGGTTGTAAAAGCGTATGGTATAAGAATACCAAAAACAGAATTAGCCAAGGACATTAATCAGGCTATTAAGATAGCAGAAAGAATTGGTTATCCACTTGTTTTAAAAGTTGCTTCTCCAGATATATTACATAAGACTGATGTCGGTGGTGTTAAGATTGGAATAAAGAATAAGCAGGAATTAAGAGATTCTTTTGATGATATAATATGGGAAGCAAAGAGATATATGCCAAATGCAAAAATATTGGGGGTGATATTACAAGAATTTATTAGTGCTAAAAGGGAGGTCATATTGGGGATGAACAAAGATCCTCAATTTGGTCCATTACTTATGTTTGGATTAGGAGGAATATATGTAGAAGCATTAAAGGATGTTTCATTTAGGGTTGCTCCTATAACTGAGAGTGAGGCCTGGGAGATGATATCTGAGATAAAATCTTTTCCACTTCTTCGTGGAATAAGGGGAGAGAAATCAGCAGATATTGATTCAATAGTAGACTCATTACTTAGGCTATCACAGTTAGTAACTGATTTTCCCAATATTTTAGAAATGGATATAAATCCTTTAATGGTTTATGATAAAGGAAAAAGGTCTGTAGCTACAGATGTAAGAATTTCTTTAGGAGGGTGATTAAATGGTTACATGTTATATAGTCTCAAATGAGGAATTTTCGGGTAAAAGCACAATTTGTGCTGGATTAGGATTAATTTTGAAAAATCAGGGATATAATTTAAATTTTATTAAACCTGTTGGAACACATCCTAAAAAAGTTAAGGATACAATAATGGATGGTGATGCTGAATTTATGTGTGAGGTTTTGGGAACTTGTGAAATTTTATCTCATCACTCACCAATTATATTGACTCCTGAATTATATACTGAGGGTTTACGAGGTGAAATACCTAATTTAATGAATAAAATAGTTGAAGCACATAAAGTGGTGTCTAAAGATGTAGATTTAATTTTGATGGAAGGAGCCCGAAGTCTAAATGATGGTTTGGCATTAGGAGTTTCAGTTTCCCAAATATGCAAGGAGATTCCCTCAAAAGTAATTTTAGTAACAAAATATAAATGGGGAATGGTTGATGAGATACTATTCATAAAAAAACAACTTAAAGAACATTTCTTGGGTGTAATTATAAATATAATTCCAAGAGACGAAATAGAATATATAGATGAGAATATAATTCCCTATTTAAATAAAAATGACATCCCAGTCTTTGGTACAGTAATCGAAAATAAACTGCTTTCCTCAATTAGTGTTAAAGATTTATCAACGAATCTTAATGGAGAAGTATTATGTGCTCATGATTTTGTAGATGAACTTGTTGAAGCATTTATGGTTGGAGCTATGGGTCAAGAACAGGCATTGAGATTTTTTAGAAGAGTAGCAAATAAAGCAGTTATTACAGGAGGAGATAGAGCTGATGTTCAATTAGCAGCATTAGAAACCTCAACAAAGTGCCTTATTTTAACTGGCGGTTTTCAACCAAGTGCTATCGTTTTGGGAAGAGCGGAGGAATTAGGAGTTCCTATGGTATTAGTACCTTATGACACACTTACAACAGTTGAAAAAACAGAGAAGATTGTGGGACATCTTAGAATACATGAACCTCAGAAAGTAGATAGGTTAAGAGAAATACTTACTGAGCAGGTTTCAATTGATAGTTTAAAGAAAGCACTTGATATTTAAATATAACTAGCAAGGAAAAGTAAAGGTTGAGTAAAAAAGAAATAAAAAAAATTACAATTGCAATAGATGCCATGGGAGGTGATTATGCTCCCGAAGAGATAGTTGAGGGAGCAATTCTATCTTTAGAGGAAAAAGATTTCAGTATTATTCTTGTTGGGGAAGAAGAAAAGATAAATAGTTTATTATCAAAGCAAATATTTGATAAGAAGAGGGTATCAGTTCTAAATGCTACTCAAAAGATAGAGCAAGATGAAAGTCCCGCAATAGTTGTAAGAAGAAAAAAACAGAGTTCCATAAATATTTGTTCGAAACTAGTAAGAGATAAAGTGGCAGATGGAATGATTTCTGCAGGTCCAACAGGAGCAGTTATGACCTCAGCTATTCTAAATATTGGGAGAATAAAAGGTGTAAAAAGACCCGCATTGGCTGCATTTATACCCACTGTTAAAAATCCAATACTATTGATTGATATAGGTGCAAATGTTGATTGTAAACCAATATATTTATTACAATTTGCTATTATGGGCAAGATTTTATATAAAAATTTGTTAGTGGATGTTCAACCTAAGGTTGGTTTACTGAGTATAGGGGAAGAAAGAACAAAAGGAAATCACCTGGTCCAGGAGTCATATGAGCTAATTTCTAAATCAATTAAAGATTTCGTTGGAAACATTGAGGGTCACCAGATATTAGATGGAAAAGCTCATGTTATAGTATGTGATGGTTTTACAGGAAATGTTGTTATAAAATCTATAGAGGGAACCGCAGAAATGCTATTTAATCAATTAAAAGATACCTTTCTCACTAATACAATAAGTAAGATGGGTGCATATATATTAAAGCCGTCATTTAAAAGTTTAAAGAAAAAATTTGATTATAGAGAATATGGTGGTCTTCAACTTGTGGGGATAGATGGTATTTGTATAAAAGCTCATGGTAGATCAAAATCTAAAGCCATAAAAAATTCTATTAGAGTTGCTAAACAAGTGATAAATAGTGAAATGATAATCAATTTAAAAAGTGAAATAAGTAAGTATTTGAAAGAGGATAGATAGGAAATAACTATATTTATTTGAAACTAAAAAGGATATTTCTCGTCAAAAGAATTAAAAAAATATTTGGAGGTAATATGGAAAGGGATGAAATTTTTGAAAAATTAAAAAAAGTAATTACTGATGTTTTAGATATTGAAGAGGAAAAAATATTGTTTGAATCAAAATTTTTAGAGGATTTCGGTGCAGATTCGTTAGATATTGTAGAAATGGTTATGGCCATAGAGGAGGAATTTAATATAGAAATACCAGATGAGGATGTAGAAAAAGTTTTAAGTGTAAATGATGTAATAAATTATATTCAGTCTGCAGCTTAATCTCTGAATTTTTTAACTTTGTTAACTAAAAGCTTTTAGCAATTATTTATTACTAAAAGCTTTTATTTTATTAAAAGAAAATGAGAGAAAATCTTGAAATGCATTTGATTATTTTTAACAACTTAACTTGTTTGTGATAAACTGACTGATTAGATAATTTTTTTTAATTTTTAAAAGTACAGAATATATGAATACAGAGCAAATAATAAACTGGGCTAAAGATCAAAAACTGGTATTTAAAAAAAAAGAAATTTTAATTAAAGCATTAACTCATCGCTCCTATTTACATGATATTGATGAAAATACAGAAACAAATGAAAGATTGGAGTTTTTAGGAGATTCAGTTCTTTCATTAATAATCATTTCTTATTTATATCAGAAATTTCCAACAAAAAATGAAGGGGAACTTGCAAAAATAAAGTCAAATTTAGTGAGTGGTGATACATTATCTCAATTAGCTGAAGATATAGATTTAGGAAAAGTAATTATTTTAGGGGAAAATGAGGATGGATCAGGTGGGAGGAAGAAGGATTCCATACTGGCTGATGCCTTAGAAGCATTAATAGGAGCTATTTATTTAGATTTAGGTATTAAAAAGACAGAAAAGTGGGTTATCAATCTATACTCTAAAAAAATAGATGATGAGGTAAAAAAACCCTTTTTAGATGATTATAAAACAAGACTGCAGGAGATTCTATCCCAGAAGAAGGTTGGTAAGTTAAGTTATAAAATTTTAAAAGAAGAAGGACCTGACCACGCTAAAATGTTTTTAGCCAAAGCCTTTTTAGATAAAATAGTGATTGGTGAGGGATGGGGTAATAGCAAGAAAGATGCTGAACAAGAAGCAGCAAAATTAGCATTAATGAAAATTTCTAAAAATATATAAGTAATTTATTCTAAAATTTGTAGCATGTTTATAAAAGAAGTTACACTATACGGATTTAAATCATTTGCTGAAAAAACTAAAATTGTCTTTAATCCAGGAATTACAGCAATAGTTGGTCCAAATGGAGCTGGTAAAAGCAATATTGTTGATTCAATTTCCTGGGTATTAGGAGAACAAAGCCCCAAATCACTCAGAGGTGTAAGCATGGAAGATGTTATCTATTTGGGAAGTCTTGTAAGGTCTCCTCTTAATATTACCACTGTTAGATTAGTTCTAAACAATGAAGATAATACTCTACCTTTAGATTTTCAAGAGGTCTCAATCCAACGCCAAGCTTCTAAAGATGAAAGCAATTTGTATTTATTGAATGACGTACCTTGTAGACTTATTGACATAAAGTCTCTTATTGCCAGTGCTGGATTGGGCAAACAATTTAAATCAATTATAAATCAGGGTGAACTTGATAATGTTTTAACAAGTCATCCTAAGGAAAAAAAGTATCTCATTGAGGATGCTTGTGGTGTAACAAAATATGAAATAAGGAAGAAAAAAGCTTTTAGAAAACTAAAAAAGACTGATGTCAATATTTTCAGATTAAAAGATATAGTATCTGAAGTAAATAGACAACTAAAGCCTTTAAAGAAGCAGGCTGAAGTTGCTCAAAGATTTTCAGAATTAGAAAAACAATTAAGGGAGAAGGAGTTATCATTAACAGTCACAGTTCTGCTTGATCTTAAAAATACTGAAGAAGGTATTATAGAAAAAGAGGAAATAATAAAAGCAGAAATTGATAATTTAAAAACAGACTTAAATCAATTAGAATCTACTAAAAATGAAATTGCAGAAAAAATAAGAGATCTCTCAGGTAAACTTCAAAATGATTTTGATTATCTATATAAAATAGAAAAAAATACAGTTACTATAAAAGGTTGGAAATCTTTGGTATCAGAGAAAAGTAAATATCTAAAATCAATGATTAAAGGGTGGCAGGATTTAAGTATTGCTCTGAGTCGGGGTAAAGTTACAGATGAATTAGATATAAATGTACTTAAATCAAGATTGGAAGATATAGAAAATAAGATAAAATCTAAAAAAGAGAAACAAAGAGAAAAAAACTCTCACCTATATGAAATAAGGGAAAAAATAGCTCAGAAAAACATAATTTATGATCAACAAGAAGATGGATTACAATCTTTGCTTTTAAAGTTATCAACTAAAACTTCCGATAGTCTACCATTATTATCCAGAAATCTAAATCTGTTAAAAGAGGATATTGATGAGATGATTTTAAAAATTCGTGAATATAAATCAATCTTTCCTGAACCCATAGATATATTAAATAGGAATAGGGATACTACATCAAATATTTCTTTTAAAAACAAAAAAATTAAGGAGATTATAGATTATAGTGAGTCAAAGTTAATAAATATTAAATCAGAGTTAAAAAATAACCAGGAAATCTCTAAAAAATATGAATCTATTTTGAGTTTGTTAGAGAAAGGATTCTCAGACATTAAAGATATTCCACAACAGATAAATAAATTAACAAATGATGAAAAAGATATTTTAAGTGAATTAAAGTCTATAGAAATCTCAATATCTGTACTTGAGGAAAGAAAGAGTAACCTTGAAGTTAAGCTTAATAGTTTGAGAAAAAAAGATATTATTATAAAAAGTGACAAAGCATATAGAAAAAAAACTCTTGAAGAAGCGAAAAATGTCAGAAAAAAAGCAAATTATTTAGAAGATATATTTATCAAGATGGAAAATATTTCAAGAAATATTGCTAAAATGTTGAAAGAGATTAATAGAGGAGATAGAAGTGAACTTGAGAATCATGAGATAAAGCGAGAAGAAATTAGTAAAATGGTAAGATATAAAAAAGAAAAGATAGAGAAACTAAGAGAAGAATACCAAATTTTAAATTTAAATAAAGCTCAATTAAAAGTAAATATACAGTCTAAAACTAATGAATTAAGAAGATTGGGTTATGAATCTATAGATAAAGCAGTTAAGAAATCTACTAAAATATTAGACATAGAAAAAATACAGAAGGAGATAAATAATTTTAAAGCAGGATTATATGAGATAGGTCCGATAAATCCGATTGCATTAGAAGATTATCAAAAACTTAATGATAGAAGAAAATTTTTAAATGAACAGATAAAAGATTTAACGAATGCAAAAAGAGACTTATTAAAATTATTATCAGAAGTGGACAAACAGATGGAAAATCTTTTCTTAGAATCTTTTGAAAAAGTGGACATATATTTTAGAGAGCTTTTTAAAACACTTTTCCCAAAAGGAGATGCACATCTGGAATTGATCAAGATAGAAAATAAAGAAGAAACTGGAGTTGATATAAAAGTAAATGTTGGTGGAATCAAAAATAGAGCAATTTCCCTTCTTTCAGGTGGTGAGAAAGCGTTAGTTTCTATTGCCTTTATTTTTGCATTATTTAAGCTTATGCCAAGTCCTTTCTATATTTTAGATGAAGTAGATGCAGCTCTTGATGAAGTTAATTTAAAAAGATTTATAAATTTAGTAGAGAAATTTAAGAAAGAACACCAACTCATAATAATTACTCATCAAAGAAGAACTATGGAAATGGCTGATGTATTATATGGTGTATCAATGAATCCAGATGGCACTTCAAAGATTGTCTCAGAAAGAATTGCATAATTTAGTAATTATTTTTAACATTTAACTTGAGTGATTATTATTAATATTTTATTATTGAAAATGAACAAAAAAATATTTAAACAGTTGATAAATTTTAAAAAAGTGTTATAATCTCCTTAATCTATAAATAAAAAATAATTAGGAGGTGTTATTGGCAGTTAAAATCAGGCTAACAAGAAGGGGGGGAAGGAAGAAACCTTTTTATAGAGTAGTTGTTGCAGATGCAAGGATGCCAAGAGATGGCAGATTTATTGAAATTGTTGGTACATATAATCCACTTCCTGACCCATCCGAAGTTAAAATTGATAAAAAAAAGGTAGAGAAATGGCTAAAGAAAGGTGCAATTCCCACAAGAACTGTGGAGAAATTACTAAGCATTGCCGGAATTAAAACCAAATAGGTTTTTTAAAAGTAGAGGTGAGAAATGAAAGAACTATTAGAGTATATTGCAAAAGCTTTAGTTGACAAACCAGATAAGGTTGAAGTCAATGAAGTAGGAGAGGGAAGATCAATTATCTTACAGCTAAAAGTTGACGAAGCTGATGTAGGAAAAGTTATTGGCAAAAAGGGAAGAATAGCCAATGCATTAAGAGTAATTATTAAATCTGTAGCTACAAAGAATGGAAAGGTCGCCATAGTTCAAATAATCGACTAATTTTTAATTATAGAATTGTTTGAGCCTGAATTTTAACTATAAATAGGAAGTTGAACCTGAAATCCCACCAGATCGGAAAAATAATAAAACCAAAGGGGATTAAAGGAAAAGTTTTAATTAAACTTTTTACTGATTTCCCCAAAAATTTAAAAAGAAATACTGTTCTCTATTTACAAGAAGATCTATTTGAAAAAAATAGACTATTGATAGAGAAGATAGTTTGTGATGGTGGCATCGCAACTATAAAATTCTATGAGGTTAACACAAGAGAAAAAGCTCAAGAATTAAAAGGGTCTTCTCTATTCATACCATCCTGTAAATCTCCAAAACTTCCTGCTAATAGCTATTGGATATATCAGATCATAGGTTTGGACGTGTATGATGAAAATGATAGGCATTTAGGCAAAATTGAAGAAATAATGAGAACAAAAGTTAATGATATTTATATAGTTAGGAAAGAGGGGGACACCTGTAAAAAGAAGGAGTATCTAATTCCAGCTATCAAAGATATTGTGAAAAAAATAGACCTAAATAGCAAAAAAATGGTAATTAAGATGATGGCAGGAATGGAAGATATCTAATTTTAGACTGTATGAAAATTAAAAATTTAATATTTTAAAAAATTAAAATGCAGATTGATATATTAACTATATTCCCGGATATGTTTGAATCCGTTTTTAAATATGGAGTTATTGCAAGAGCACTCAGAAAAAATATTTTTTCTTTAAAAATACACAATTTAAGGGATTATTCACCCTTAAAACATGGTAGAGTTGATGATGAACCTTATGGTGGTGGACCTGGGATGATAATGATGCCAGAACCGATTTTTAATGCAGTAAGAGAAATTGTAAAAGATTCTAGGTTAAAAAGGGAAGAAATATGTGTAATTTTATTATCCCCTGATGGAAAGAGACTTAATCAATCAACATTGAAATCACTTTCTTCTTTTAAAAAGCTAATTATTATATCTGGAAGATATGAGGGTGTTGATGAAAGAGTAAAAAAAGTATTGGTTGACAGATTGATTTCTATTGGAGATTATGTCATTTCTGGAGGTGAAGTAGCAGCTATGGTTTTAGTGGATGGTGTAGTAAGACTAATTCCAGGAGTACTAGGAAATATTAAATCTCTTGATGAGGAATCTTTTTTTAGTAATTTGCTTGATTATCCTCAATATACGAGACCAGCAAATTTTGAGGGAATGGAAGTCCCAGAAATATTGTTAAGTGGAAATCATAAAAAAATTGCAGAGTGGAGGAAAAAACAAGCAAAAATAAAAACAGAAAAATTAAGATCTGATTTATTAAAATAATAAAAAAAATAATTAAATAAATTTGCAGAACTTTGTGGTATATTTTCTTAGTTAAAAATGCCTGTGAAAATATACCACAGAGCTATTAAGAGAGTCTTTACTTTTGTTTTTTTAATGCTATAATGGTTCAAATATGATAGGAAGAATAAATTGATAGAAATGTTAAATATTGAAAAAAAATATCTAAAAAAAGAAATTACAGAATTTCAACCTGGTGATGTTGTAAAAATACACATAAATGTAAGAACAGGTAAAGGTACAAGGATACAGGTTTTTCAGGGAATCGTGATTAGAATAAAAGGTTCTGGCATAAATAGAACGTGCACAGTAAGAAAAATTTCATATGGGATTGGAGTTGAAAAAATCTTTCCAATAAATTCACCTGTGATTGAGAAAATTGAATTAGTTAGTAAAGGTAAGACTCGAAGAGCTAAGTTATATTACCTGAGGGAAAGAACTGGGAAAAAAGCTAAAGTTAAAAGAAAAGAAACTACTAAAAATGTAAAAAATAAAAGTGTAGTTTAAAGATAAGATTGCTCTAAGAGCATAATGAGAAATGTAAAACAACATAAAAATTTTAATTAGATTAAGGTTAAATTAATTAAAAGAGACTGTTAAAGAGTGATAAAAAAGAAAAGTTTACTTTCCTCCTTTTTTGAATATATATTTTTAATAGCAATTGCTGTAATAATTGCTATTTTGATAAGGACATTTATTATCAGTACCTATGTGATACCCACATCATCTATGGAACCTACAATTTTAATGGGTGATAATTTATTGGTAGAAAAAATTATCCATAGATTTCGTTCACCAAAAGTGGGTGATATAGTGGTTTTTAATGATCCTTCTGGGATAGAGAAACAGCTGATTAAGAGAGTAATAGGAGTTCCAGGTGATCATGTTGAAATAACTGAGGATGGTCATGTAATTTTGAATGGTAAAGCTTATGAGGAGCACTATGCAGTCTACCAAAATGTTGGTCAATCATTTAGTTTTAATATCAAAGAAGGTACAGTTTTTGTACTTGGTGATAACAGGGGAAATAGCCAGGATAGTCGTTGGATTGGTCCTATATCTGAAGATATTATAATTGGAAGAGCTATTTTTAGACGCTGGCCATTAAATCGTTTTGGCCCTATCAAATAGTCATACCTACAAAACTTCTAACTGAGTTTACTACTAATCTACTATTTTTTTAAAATCCTAATCAGTTCATTATTACTCTTACAATTCCATTAAGATTAATAAACAATAAGGAACAAAAATTAATCCTCATTTAAATATTTCAACATTTATATATAAATATATATTTGCACAAAAATATAAATTCTGATATTATTTAACAATATGTTATAAATCAGTTAGCAGAAAGTATTAAGTATTTAAAATTTTGATAATTACTATGATAACTGGAAGACAGGGAGAGATTTTAGCTAAAAATTTTTTAATAAAAAAGGGTTATCAAATAATAGATGTTAATTATAGATGTAAGTTAGGGGAAATAGATATTATAGCCTTGAAAGACAATAAGATATGTTTTGTTGAGGTAAAGACCAGGAACTCACTTACTTTTGGAAAGCCTTTTGAGTCAGTAAACTATTTTAAACAGAATAGAATTAAGAAAATTGCACAACATTTTTTAATATTTAATTACAAATATCAAAATTTGAATACTCGTTTTGATGTTATTTCTATATATCTACCACAGGGAATTAAACAAGCTAAAATAAGATTTATTCCTAATGCATTTTAAACTTTTCCATCATTATACTTCTAACTATAAACTTGATATATTAATTCAGTCATTTAAATTGCAGAACCTGTTCCGAGTAGATCATGGTTGTCATTGCGAGGAGCATTAGCGACGAAGCAATCTCATTTAAATTCATTTTTTTAACATTTTGTTACTGTACTGACATAATGAAAAATTGGTATCCTATATTTTAGCACAGTGTGATATAATAATTTTATTCTATTAAATTAAAATGGAGGTGATTTAATTGTCTAAAATTTTAAGAGTTAATATGAACGAACTTACCTGTAAATTTGAGGATGTTCCTGAAAAATACAAACTATTTGGAGGAAGAGCCTTGACATCAAGTATTACCTGTAATGAAGTCTCATCAAATTGTCACTCATTAGGACCAAATAACAAGATAATATTTGCTCCAGGGATTGTATCCGGTACCAATGCTCCAACATCGGGAAGAATCTCTATCGGAGGGAAGAGCCCCTTAACGGGAACCATTAAAGAGACTAATGCTGGTGGACTTGCTTCTCAAAAATTGGGAAAATTACAGATAAAAGCAATAATTGTGGAAGGGAAACCCCAGGAGAAAAAAAAGTTCTATTTGCTTAAAGTTAATAAGGATGGAGCTGAATTCCTACCAGCAGATGACTTAGCAGGAAAAGGAATGTATGAAGTAGATGAAATTTTATTCCAAAAATATGGAAAGGTAGCCATTATTGGCATTGGTCCTGCAGGTGAGATGATGTTAACAAATGCTGGTGTATCTGTAAATGATATGGAAAACAGACCTGGAAGATATGCAGGAAGAGGTGGAATGGGTGCTGTTATGGGTTCTAAGGGATTGAAAGCTATAATAATAGATGATGAGGGAGCTCCAGGTGTTGGAATTGTAAATAAAGAACTGTTTGATTCTGGTAGGAAAAAATTAGCCAATGCTCTTACTACTCATGATATAACTAAGAAGGGTGGGGCTTTAAATACATATGGTACTGCTGTTTTAGTTAATATTATAAATGAAGCTGGTGGTTTACCAACAAGAAATTTCTCTTCAGGACAATTTGAAGGAGCTTCAAAAATAAGTGGGGAATCTATTGCTGAGATTTGCAAAAAAAGAGGTGGAGAAGGAACAATGGGACACGGTTGTCATCCAGGTTGCATTATAAAATGTTCAAATATATATCCAAAAGAGGATGGAACTCATCATGTTTCCTGTCTTGAATATGAATCTGACTGGGCATTCGGAGCGAATTGTGAAATTGATAATCTTGACCAGATTGCTGAATTAATAAGGATTTGCAACGATGTAGGTTTAGATACTATTGAAGCAGGGTGTGCAATTGCAGTAGCGATGGAAGGTGGATTAATTGAGTTTGGAGATGGAGAGGGAGCAATTAATCTGCTAAATGAGGTTGAAAAAGGAACACCACTTGGAAGAATTATTGGTAATGGAACCGAATTCACAGCAAAAGCTTTAGGAGTAAGTAGAGTACCCACTGTGAAGGGTCAATCTATTCCTGCATATGAACCAAGAGCAATAAAGGGTATTGGAGTAATATATGCGACATCGACTATGGGAGCAGATCATACTTCTGGATACACAATAGCTCCAGAAATATTAGGTGTTAGTGGAAAACAGGATCCATTAAATGTAGAAAAGGCACAGTTAGCTAGAGCTTTTCTTAATACAACAGCCTTTATTGATAGTACTGGGTATTGCTTATTCATTGCATTTGCTATATTAGATATTGCAGAAGGATTTGAAGGTGTGATAGAGACAATGAATGGAGTTCTTGGAGTAGATTTAAGTGGTGATGATTGGGTAAATATTGGAAAAGAGATAATAGATAAAGAAAGAGCTTTTAACAAAGCAGCTGGTTTTACATCAGCTCATGATAGGCTACCAGAATTCATGAACATAGAGGAACTACCACCCCATAATGTAACTTTTGGAGTTTCAGAAGAGATACTTGATAGTGTTTTCAAAGAATAGGAGATATCTTAATAAGGTATTCTTAATAAAGACTTAAGTTTTAATTTTATATTAGAAACTTAATATAAAATTTATTAAGAGTAGAGAGGACATGGTAACTTGAAAATTGCCATGTCCTCTTAAACCAAGAAATTCTAACTAATTAAATAAAATTTGAATATCTTTTGTGATGAAAATAAAAGTTCATCTTTTTGGAAAATTAAAAGAACTATTTCAAGAAGAAAAATCAGGAGATAGTTACTGTATAGTTATAAATGCTAAGCACCAAGATACTATCCAAGATGTGATAAAAAAAATAGGAATAAGTCCAAAAGAAATCAGTCATGCATTTCTAAACCACCAATATTCATCATTAGATCGAAAAGTAAAAGATAAAGCCAGATTAGCTCTTTTTGGAAGGGATATGGCTCTAATCTATGGACAATATTTTCCAAAGATAAAAGATTAAGAAATATATATTCTAATTTATTAAAATTTATTAAAATATTAGTAGAATGATTCAAGTAAAACTATACGCAAATTTAGTACAATATTCAAAATCTAAGAAAAAAGAATTTGAAATTCTTTGGTCTGATGGTATGAATGTAGAAAAGATTCTAAAAGATGAAGGAATTTCTAAAAAAATTACTAAAATTATTATGATAAATGGAAGACGCCAAGATATTGATTTTGTCTTAAAAGATGGTGATAGAGTAGCGATATTTCCACCCGTAGGTGGTGGATAAAAATTTTTTACTGTATTACTTTTTTATAAATATCTATTAATTTTTTTACATTTTTTCTCCAGGAAAAATTTTCCAAAGCATATTTTGCTGCTAATTTACCTTTTTGTATCTTTGAATCTGATTTTATCTCTTTAATAATTTTTTTTGCTAAATCTTCTGGTGAATCTTGTTTTACAAGTGCTCCAACTTCTTCATTTAAAAAATCCTGTAAACCTCCATTAATGGTTCCAATTACAGGAGTTCCACAAGCGAGTGCTTCTATAGCGACTAAACCAAAAGCCTCTCCCCTGGATGGAACAACAGCTAAATCAGCTAAGTTATAAATTTTAGAAACCATATCTTGATTGTGATGTCCTAAGAAATAAAATCTTTCTAAATTCATTTTTTTAGTAAGATTTATAAGCTTTTTATACAGCTCACCATAACCAACTATCAAGGTTATGGTATTATCCAATGTCTTCTCATAGATGGATGCTGCTTTAATAAGCACATCCACTCCTTTAAAATGAGTAAGTTTTCCAACAAAGCAAATAACCTTTTCTACATCTACAGGTAGTCCTAATTCATTTAAAATTTTTTGACGATCTATCTCTTTTATTCTAAATATATCTGAGTTAAAACCATTAGATATTACCTTTATCTTTTTATCACTAATATCAAATAAATTTAGTATATCTTTCTTAACTTGATTGGAAATTGCAATAATAAATGAAGCTGATTTAACAGCATCAATTGTCATATTTCTATACCTTTTACCTTTTCTAAATCCAATTAAATCGGTACCATGGCAGGTTGTACAAAAAGGTATTCCTGTTTTTTTAGCACAATATGAGGAAACCCAGAGATGTTGTGCATGTATAATGTCAGGATTAAAATTTTCTTTAGCTTTATAAATAAAGTCTAAGAAAGTATTAGTGTAATCTGAAATTTGAGTATCTGTTAGTTCATAAAAAGTAGTATTACTAAATGGATGTGTAGTAAAACAAGGAAAGTTGAATGGTAAATGAAAGTTCTTATTAACACCATTTGAGAATATTATAGATCTCACTAGAAAATCCTTATTTGTTACTTGTTTGTGGTCAGGTGCTATAACCATTACTTCATGACCTAATTTTAAAAGCACATCAGCCACATTTTGAGTATAAATACCACTCCCTGAACCTTCTAATGGAAAATGATTTATAAGCAATACTCTCATAATATTATTTTAAAAAATTTTAAAAATAAAATTATTAAGTGAAATTAAAAGAACTGAAATAAATTAATAAATTTTATTATTAATGGTTTATTATCACATATTTTAATTAATATTGCTCATATTATTTATACGTCTACCTATTTTTTCTACTTCCTCTTGAATTTATTTTCATTTGTGTTGTATTAATGTTATTTTATTATACATTTGCATAAATGTGTAATTTCTGTTAAAATATTATAAAATTGTTAGAACCCTTTTATTCAGTAGAATTTTGAAATAAGAAGCAATTAATAAAATACCAAGCTTTTTTAATTCTTAAGAAAGGAAATATGTTAGCAAGGTTAGACTCTAGTGGTATTTTTGGACTTGATGCATTTAAAGTTGAAGTAGAAGTATTCCTCACAAAATCTTTACCAAGTTTTCACATTGTTGGGTTACCTGATAAAGCAGTAAATGAATCAAAAGAGAGAGTAAGAGCTGGAATATCATCTTCTGAATTTCATTTTCCTCTGGAGAGAATTACAGTCAATTTAGCACCAGCAGATTTAAAAAAGGAAGGACCAGCATATGATTTACCAATTGCTTTATGTATTTTATTAGCAACAAAACAGTTAAATGTAGAAAATCTTGAAAAATATATGTTTGTTGGTGAGCTTTCTCTCAATGGTGATATAAAAAGACTAAAAGGCGCTTTATCAATGGCAATTAATTGTAAAAATGAAGGGAAAGAATATCTAATAATTCCAAAAGAAAATGCTATAGAAGCAGCTATGATTTCTGAAATAAAAGTGATTCCTGTTGAAAATCTAAATCAGGTTGTGGATTTTTTATCAAATAAAATTGATATCAAATCAGTAAATATTGATAGAAAAAGTCTTTTAAAAAGAATCCCAAATGATGATATTGATTTTAGAGATGTAAGAGGGCAATTCCAGGTTAAAAGAGCATTGGAGATTGCAGTAGCAGGAGGTCACAATGTTATTTTGACAGGTCCTCCTGGAGCTGGTAAGAGCATGTTAGCTAGAAGAATTCCAACAATTATATCTGAAATGACTTTTGATGAGATTATGGAAGTAACTAAAATATATTCTATATCAGGATTATTATCTTCCAATTCACATTTAATGAAGAATAGGCCCTTTAGAAGTCCTCATCACACAATAACTGATATAGGATTAATAGGTGGGGGTAATTATCCAAAACCTGGGGAAATTTCATTAGCTCATAATGGAGTTTTGTTCTTAGATGAGATACCTCAATTTGGTAGAAATGCTTTAGAATCTTTAAGACAACCAATGGAGGATGGAAAAGTCATAATTTCTCGAAATAAAGCATCTTTTACATATCCATCAAAATTTATGCTAATTGCTTCAGCAAACCCCTGTCCATGTGGTTTTTTAGGAGATAGTTTTAATAAGTGTAGATGTTCACATTATCAAATATCTAACTATAAGAAAAGATTATCTGGACCACTTTTAGATAGAATTGATATACATGTTTTTGTTCCAAGATTATCAAAAGAGGATTTAACAGGAGATTCTGATAATGAAAGCTCTGCTGATATTAGAAAAAGAGTACAAAAGGCAAGAGCTGTGCAAAGAAAGAGGTTTTTAAAAGATGCGATAAGTTGTAATGCACACATGAATACAAAACATATTTCTAAGTATTGTAAGTTAAATGAAGATGCAAAAAGACTTCTTGAGATGGCGATAGAGAAAATGGGTATAAGTGGAAGAGGTTACTATAGAATCTTAAAAGTATCCAGAACTATTGCTGACCTGGATAAAAGCGAGGATATAAAAATAAATCATATTTCAGAAGCTATTCAATATAGGATTTCAGATAAAAAATATTTCTAATAAAAATATATTATTAAACATTCTAAATTAAATATACAGAAGAGGTTGAAGTCAATAATCTAATGAAGAAATATGAAAAAGAAATACTTGTTATGAAGATAATGGCTGTCAGAGGTATGACACCTCGAAAGTTTTATTTATTATATAAAGAATTTAATGAATTAAACAAAATTTGGAATTTTGTTCGAAAGAATAATCAGTTAGAATTTAAATTTAAAAATGATCAAAATAATGAATTAAATATTCATAACACTAAAAATTCCTTCTCAGATAAGCATAATATAGATATCTGGGTTAAAAGCCAGATAATAAGATTGAAGAAAATGAGTGCAAAAATAATGCTTTTTGATGATTTGAATTACCCCCCATTATTAAAAGAATTATACAGTCCTCCACCAATTCTTTATTACATGGGTGACAAACTTACTAATCTTTCGCAAGCAATTTCAATTGTAGGTAGTAGAAGAGCTACTAAGTATGGTAAAAGTGCTGCATATCAATTGGCTAGTAAACTTTCATCATTAGGAATAACTATTGTAAGTGGATTTGCCAGGGGAATTGATACAGCTGCTCATATTGGAGCGAAAGATGAGATTGGCGGAACTATTGCAATTTTTGGTAATGGATTAGATATTTGTTATCCAAAGGAAAATAAGGATTTATATAAAGAATTAATTGGTAAAGGAAGTATAGTAAGTGAATTTCCTCTTGGAACTCCTCCTGAAAGATTAAATTTTCCGAGAAGAAATAGATTAATTAGTGGAATAAGTTATGGAGTTGTAATTGTAGAAGCAGGGGAGAGGAGTGGAGCTTTAATTACAGCAAATTTTGCTCTTGATCAAGGAAGGGAAGTTTTTGCTGTTCCTGGTGCAATTTTTAATGAGAATTCAATTGGTGTAAATCGACTAATCCAGGATGGAGCAAAATTAGTTACAAGTGTAGATGATATTCTTGAGGAATTTGGACTTGAGATAAAAAATATCAAAGATTATAAAGAAAGAAAAAGAAGAAAAAGTAAAGAAGAAATAAGAAAGGAAACCAAAAAAGAAACTGGATATAAAAAGTCATTAAATATAGATTCCCTAATTAAAAACCTGAAAAATGAGGAGAAAAAAGTATATTTTATATTGGATGATTTTCCACAACATATTGATGAAATTGCTAAAAAATGTGATTTTAATATTGCTAAGGCTGGGGATATTCTTACATTACTCGAATTAAAAGATATTATTAATCGTCATCCCGGCAATAGATATTCCATAAAATTTAAATAATTAGTAGCTAATAATTCGATTTATATTTAATTTATTAATTTCCTGTAGTAAAATACATAAAAAATATAAAGAATTTTATATAAACATTAAAAGCAAACTGAAATATTTAAGAGATGTGTTTACAGTTCTTGATATTTTTAAAAGTTTTAAGAAATAGGATTTCTAATGAAAGGTGAATCTGGACCAAGTCTAATTGAACTTTTTGTGATTATTTTAATTCTTGCTATATTAGCATCTATTTTTATTCCATTTTATTTTGAAATTTTGGAGAGAAAAAGGATGTTAAAGGTTAGAGAGGATTTTGAAAATATAGGATTTGCTCTTGAACAATATTTTAAAACTAATAAAACTTATCCTGTTAAAGATGGGGAATTGAATATTTGCTTGAAAGAATTAATTGATAAAGAATATATTGGATCTATTCCTGAAAAAGATCCTTGGGGTAAACCCTATCTTTATAGTGGGAAAGAAAAAGTATATATTTTTACATGTATCAGTACAGAACTAAACATAAGATATTCTAATGGTAAATATATTCCTTAAATATTAAAGATAAATTATGAGAGATTTGATTTTTATAATTCTATTTATATATTCGGGCTCTTTAATTGGTAAATTCCTTAATAATTTTTTATATGAAAATGCAATAGATAAAAATATTGGGGATAATATTTATATAAGATATTTTTCATTATGTCCCCATTGTAAGGTAAGAACTAGATATTTTTTTATACCCTTTTTAGATTACATTTTAAATAAAAGGAAATGCTTAAAATGCGATCACACTTTTCCACTAAACTCTCTATTTTTAGAAATATTAACATCAATTTATTACCCCATTTGCTATTTCTATTTTGTGACCTTTAAAAAGCAACCATTAAAGTTATTACCTGCAATATTTTTTGGAACAATTCTGATTTTAATCTCCTTTATAGATATTAAGCATCAAATAATACCTAATAAAATAATAATTCCATCAATTATAATCGGACTAATTATTCAGAATTTGTTATTTCCAAATAATTGGAAAGAATGGATAATATTTTCAGGTGGTGTTGGATTATTATTTTTGTTAGTTTCTTTAGTATATCCTGAGGGTATGGGAATGGGTGATGTAAAGCTTGCTACTTTTTTAGGAATTTTACTTGGTAAAAAAGTAGTAGTAGCAATTGCAATAGGATTTATAATGGTTGGGTTATTTAGCATTTTTTTATTAATTTTTAAAATAAAAAAGATAAAAGATGAAATACCTTTTGCTCCATTTTTAGCAATTGGAGCAACTCTTGCATATTTTATTTAAAAAGTGTCTCTATTTTTAGGTAAGAAATGTAATTTAAACTTACATAAATTAAAAATATATGATATTTATTAACTCCTTTTCCATCATATCCTCCTTTACCAATTAGTTTAGCAAAAGAGGACATTTTTTTTTGCACAAACAGGAATTATCATTTTGCTCCTGCATTTACTCCCACAATTCCTGCCTTTTTAATAAAAAGGTGTTATATATAATAATTACATATAAAAAATAGATTTAAGGAAGCGCTGAAGTGAGATTTTAGTTGGGTACTTATATCTCAAAGAGCTTATGGTACAACCGGCCTTAGAAATATATAAAGTTTTAGGTCGGTTTTTGTTTTTAAAGAATAAATAATAATAATTAATAAAACAATTTAAAAACCTAATAATTCTAATAATTAACAGAAAGGAGGTTAATGTCCACATATTTAATAAATCTAAAGAAATCAAAAGTTAAAAAAATCAAGAAATAAAAAAAAGGAGGTGAATATAAAATGAAAAAGATAAATATTAGAAGATTTCTTCTAGTAAGTTTGCTGGTACTTACAGTATCTGTATTTGTATCTGCAGTAATAATGCCAAGCATAGCATTTGCAACAGGTCCAGAAACTGGTAACTTCGGCGGAAATGGTGAAGCTTGGTATAATGACTACGTCGGACATTATGTAAATAACAATAACCCTGGAAACCGTAAGGACTGGGCTAATCATAGATTTGCTGTTCCAGGTCAGGGAGGAGCAAATGCAAACGAGAACGCAGCTGTAATCGAGTGGGGAGATGGAACATTGGTTGATCCACACGATACTATGCCTTAGATTGTCCCTGGAAAAGAAAAGACACCTTTAAAAGAGTTGTCACCGCTAGAACAGGCTTGTATAACGGGAATATTAAGGTAGAATTTTAAGATATGAATCTTGAAAGATATGGAGAATTGGCTTGTAATTTTTTGATTACAAGCCAATTCTCATTAATTCTATTTTATCAGGTTTTCTACCTTTCATTAATTTACTTATCTGTGTACGTGTTAATGGACCACGTAAATAACTCATTACCTATCTTGTATTAAATATAATTGGTGTATCCTTGTGAACATGTTTCTTTTTATTTATGTCATATTCTTTGCCTAAATAAAAAGCTCCTAATTTTTCAAAATCCATCTTACAACCTTACTTTATTAAAAATTACAAATATTCTCTTATAATTACTGAATTTTAATATTGAACTACCCTCAGCTTTCGCAAGAGGACTTTTTTACTATGAGATTAAAAAATTAATTTTAAAAAGTTATAAATATTATGATATTTAATTATATAATATTATTTGTAAAATATTGAATATTTTTCCATACACAAATTAAAAACTTTTTTTATATTATTAAAATTTATAGGAAGGAGAGAAGATGAACTACAATAAACCTATTTCAGGAAAATTAATGTTTAATGCATTAAGAGATAAAGATGTAATTGTAATAGCAATAAATGTAAGAATTAAGCATTGCTTACGTGGAGTAATGGAGGCTGCAAAAGAAGCGGATTCTGCAATAATATTTGAAATTGCGAAATCAGAGATTGGATATACTGATCAATCACCTGAAGAATATGTAAATTATGTAAAAGAGATAGCTGATAGAATTAACTTTAATACACCTTATTGTATTCATGGTGATCACATAACAATTCCAGAAAATACACCTGAAGCTATTAAATCAGCAGAGGAAATTGTTAAAAAAGAGGTTGAAGCAGGTTTTACATCATTCGCAATTGATGCATCACATAATTTTGATTTAAATGCAGAATTAACAAGAGAACAACTTGCTGATAATATTAAAATAACTACAAGAATTGCAAAACTAATAGAAAAATTAATGGCTGAGAAAGGGAAAAAAAGAGAGGATTATGGACTTGAAGTTGAAGTAGGTGAAATAGGGAAGATTGATCCAGAAACAGGTGAGCAAGAATTAACAACAGTTGATGAAGCAGTAACATTTATAAAGGCTCTGAATGAAAATGGTGTTTATCCTGATCTTATCGCTACTAATAATGGAACAGTTCATGGAAATATTTATGATGAAGAAGGAAATATAATCCCTATTTTAGGTATTGATGCTGTAAGAACTCGAGAAATTGCAAGTTCTATTGCTCCTCTTGGTGTGAAGATTGCTCAGCATGGAATAACGGGAACACCTCTTAAATTAATACATAAATTAATTGATGCTGGGATTGTTAAGGGAAATGTTGCCACAAACTTTCAAGATATAGCAATTGAAAATATGTCCCCTGAACTTGCTAAAAGAATGGCAGATTGGACCATGAAAAATTATGCTGAGAAAGTTAGAGCCAAGAAACCTAAAATTTCTGATAGAGAGATTATTGGAAAGAATATTAAGTATGCTATAAAAGTTTTTAAGCATGAAATAGAAGAGATTGATGATGAGTATAAACAGAAAATTTCTGATGCAAGTAAAAAATCAGCAACTGAATTTATAGAAGCTTTCAATGGGAAGGGAAGTGGGCAAATCGTAAAAGATTATATAAGGAATATAAAGAAATAATTTAAAAGATTAGAACACTTAAATCTAATCACTTCGTTATCCTTTCTAATAGAGTAGATTTGTTGAAGAATTAATTTGAAAGAATAAAACTTTAAGCGAAGATATTTTAAAATTGGAGATTTCTAAATGGATTATCAAATAAGAACAGATAAAATTAGGGAAAAAATTATTAAAAGTAAATTGGATGGATTTTTAATAGTTGGAGAGAATAACATCAGGTATCTGAGTGGTTTTTTTGGAAAAGGCTCTGGTTCCTGGGTTCTTTTAACTAAAAATCAACAATATCTTCTTACAGACTCAAGATTTACTGAACAAGCTAATGAACAGGCACCTTATTATAAAAAATATATATGGGAAAGACCATACATTAAACATTTTTCAAATTTAATAAATGAAATTAAACTTAAAAAACTTGGATTTGAATCAAATCATATCACTTATCAAGTTTTTCTTAAAATAAATAGGGTAATTCCAAAAGTAGAATTGACTCCCATATCCAGATGGGTTGAAGAAATGCGAACAGTTAAATCAAAAGAAGAGATTGATTTAATAACAAAAGCAGCAAATATATCTGATAAGGCATTCAGTATAATAATTAATGAGATAGAAGTTGGAATGAAAGAGAGAGATATTGCTAACAGGTTGGATTTTATTTTAAGAGATTTGGGAGCTGATAAGGAATCCTTTGATACAATTATTGCATCAGGAATTATGTCGTCTATGCCTCATGCTACTGCTAGTAATAAAGTTGTGGAAGATGGCGATTTAGTGAAATTAGACTTTGGTTCAATCATTGATGGTTATCATTCTGATATGACCAGAATGGTAGTTATTGGAAAATCTAATAGTAGACAAAAAAATATTTTTAATATTGTTTTAGAAGCTCAGACTAAAGCTTTAAGTGCAGTAAGAGCGGGTATAAAATGTAAAAATTTAGATAAGATTGCGAGATATATTATTACTGAAAAGGGTTATGGTGAAAATTTCTTACATGGATTAGGTCATGGTGTAGGATTGGATATACATGAATCACCAGCTTTAACAAAAAATTCTGAGGATATTTTAAAAAAAGGCATGGTTATAACAATTGAACCAGGAATATATTTTTCAGATTTTGGTGGAGTTAGAATTGAAGATTTATTATTTGTAACTGATGATGGATGTGAGATACTAAGTAAAACTGAAAAAACCTTTTATGAAATTTAGTTTTTTAAAGGAGTTGATTTTTGATATCACCAACTGAATTTAGGACTGGAATGACTATAGTTATAGATAATAAACTTTATGAGATTATTTGGTTTCAACATTCAAAGATTGCCAGAAGGGGAGCAATAGTAAAAGTAAAACTAAGGAAATTAAAATCTGGGGAAACAATAGAAAAAACCTTCAGAGTAGATGAGAAATTTGAGTTAGCAATACTTGATAGAAAAAAAATGCAATATTTATATAAGGATGATAGTAATTTAGTATTGATGGATAAAGAAACTTATGAACAGAGAAGTGTTGATGAAAAAAAGCTTGGAGAAAAGATTATCTATCTTAAAGAAGGCTCGGATATTGAAACAATATTACATAACGGGAAATGGGTATCTCTAGATGTTCCAAATTTTGTTGAGTTGGAAGTAGTCAATACAACACCGGGGTTCAAAGGAGATACAGTTTCGTCTCAATCCAAACCCGCAACTGTTGAAACAGGAGCAGTTGTTATGGTACCCATGTTTATCAACAAAGGAGATATAATTAAAATTGATACCAGAAATGGTGAATATATAACAAGAATCAAATAGCGTAAGGGAGGTTATACGTGAATATAAGCAAACAAATCGAAATAGGAGAAGTTATTATATCAAGTGATGTTCTTGAAACTATTGTTGGTATTGCTACTCATAAAGTTGATGGAGTTGCTCCATTAGAAAAAGGTTTTGTATCATCAATCAAGGATAAACTTGGTAAAAAAATTATAACAAAAGGAATTAGTGTCAAAGTTGAGAATAGTAAAGCTATAGTCGATGTTAATATTTCTGTAAATTATGGAAAAAATTTAATGGAAATAGCAAAGAAGGTTCAAGAAGAAGTAGAAAAAGCAATAAAAACTATGACAAACTTAGAAGTGAAGAATGTTAATGTTACTGTAAGTGAAGTTAATATTACTGCTGAAAAATAGAGGTACTAAATGTTAAAAAGACGGGAAGCTCGCGAGAAAGCTCTTTTTTATTTATACCAATCAGATTTATTAGATATAGATATTGATGAATTGATTCAAATGGATTTAAAAAATAAAAAAAATATTGATCAATTCACTTTAAAATTGGTAAAAGGAGTTAAAAACAATTTTGAGAATTTAAATGAAATAATTAACTTACATTCATCAAATTGGCAAATAGATAGAATGCCCATTTTAGATAGGAATATGTTAAGAATAGCTCTTTATGAAATTATGTTTGAACAAGAAATTCCTTTAAAGGTTACAATAAATGAAGCTATAGAAATTTCTAAAAAGTATGGTACTAATGAATCTGGTAAATTTGTAAATGGCATTTTAGGAAAAGTTGTTGAAGAGATGAAAATAGATAAAAAAGAAAAAATATAGAGTAGGAAGGATATATGAGTTATCCATTAGAATTAGTTAAAAAAGTGAATAAATCATTAGAATATTATCTTTCTTCCATGGAGGGAGAACCAAAGATATTATTTGATGCAATGAGATATTCTGTCTTTAGTGGTGGTAAGAGGTTTAGACCTATACTTGTTATTCTTGTTGCGAAGGGTTTCAAAGTGTCTCATGATAAAGTTATGCCGATTGCATGTGCTATTGAATTTATTCACACTTATTCTTTAATTCATGATGACCTTCCATCAATAGATAATGATGATATGAGAAGAGGAAAACCAACGTGTCATATAAAATTTGGAGAGGATATAGCCATCTTAGCCGGAGATGCATTATTTTCCGAGAGTCTTAATTTAGTTCTAAA
This sequence comes from Candidatus Humimicrobiia bacterium, assembly GCA_049647085.1. GTDB lineage: Bacteria > Actinomycetota > Humimicrobiia > JAHJRV01 > JAHJRV01 > JAHJRV01. Next base: position 150,777 of record JBARXA010000016.1, read on the forward strand.
ACAAAAAAAGTACTCATCTGATGAGATTGTATTAAAGTTAGCAGAAGAACTATCTAAAGCTACTGGAACATCTGGAATGATAGCAGGTCAGGTTATGGATGTAATTTCAAATAGTGAAAATGTGGGAAAGGAAACTTTAAACTTTATTCACAATAATAAAACTGGAAAACTTATAAGAGCATCAGTTAGATGTGGTGCTATAGTATCAAATGCAGATAATTATCAACTAAAGAAATTCACTGAATTTGGAGAGCATTTAGGATTAGCTTTTCAGATTACAGATGATATATTAGATGAAGTTGGTGAGGAAAAAAATACTGGCAAAAGAACAGGAAATGATAAAGCATTAAAGAAAATAACTTACCCGAGTTATTATGGGTTAAAAAAGTCAAAAGAAATTGCAAAAAAAGAAATAGAACTTGCAAAAAATTCAATTACTGATTTAAATTTACCAATTCAAGATTTAATCAATATTGCAGATTTTGTTTTAGAAAGAAAAAGTTAAACTTAATTTAATAAAAATTAATTAAAATATGATATTAAAGAATAGATTAGATATAATTTTAGTAGAAAGAGGATTAGTAAAATCTAGAGAAAAGGCTAAGGCATTAATCCTTGAAGGTAAAGTTTATGTTGATGGTAAAAAGGTAGAGAAAGCAGGAACATTAATTAAAAAAAATTCCGATATTAAAATTTATAAAAAAAATCACGATTATGTTTCAAGAGGTGGAATAAAACTTGAGAAAGCTCTTGAAAAATTCAATATAAATGTTAAAGGGAAAAAGATTCTTGATGTTGGAGCATCGACTGGTGGATTTACAGATTGCTTGTTATTAAAAGGTGCTAAGAGAGTAATTGCTGTGGATGTAGGATATGGTCAACTTTCTTGGAAACTAAGAAAAAATCCCAAAGTCATTGTTATAGAGAGGACGAATATAAGATATTTAGATCCAAATGAAATACCATTTTTAGTTGATATGGCAACAATAGATTTATCTTTTATCTCTGTTAAAAAAGTTATTAATAACATTTTAAGACTTTCTAAAGATAATGCTGAATATTTAACATTGATAAAGCCTCAATTTGAAGTGGATAAAGGTATGGTAGGAAAAGGAGGTATTGTAAAAGATAAAAAATTACATAAGAGTGTTCTTCTTAACTTAGTAATTTTTTTTCAACATATTATTGGATTAAATATTAAAGGTATTACCTTTTCACCAATAAAAGGTGCAGATGGAAATATTGAGTTTTGGATTTATGCTATGAAAGGATTGACTAAAAAAGAAATAATTGAAATTTCATTTCTCAGAAATATTAATGATAAAATAGAATCAGTTGTTACTGAAGCTCATGAATTATTAAATAGTTAATATACAGATGTCATTGCGAGGAGTAAGATTCCTATGCTTGTCCTGATAGAGATTGCCACGCCACCTTCAGTGGCTCGCAATGACAGAAATATATGTTGGCTCTGTGTCATTGCGAGGGATAAAGTCCCGAAGCAATCTCATGTAAATTTATTATTCTTAACATTTGGTTATTGTACAAAAAATAATAATATAATGATTTTATAAAATATAATTATTCAATAAAATGAACTATTTAAGAGTTGTGCTTACAAAGATCTATTAATCCTTTCTATTAAAGGGGGTAAAATTTTATTAAACTGTAAATACTAAGCTTAGATAGTACAAATAAAATAATAATTTGTTAATTAAACTGGGAAAATAGTTATGAATTTTGGAATTATTACACATCCAAAAAAAGAAGAAGCTCAAAAATTGATAGAGGAAATTACAAGTTGGCTTGAGGAAAAAGGTGGAGGGGTAATTATCTCTAAAAACGAAACAATGGCAAAGAAAAGACCTGATTTAGTTAAAAAAATATCAGATTTCAAAAAAGAATGTGATGTGATTTTAGTTTTAGGTGGAGATGGTACTTTTTTAAAAGCTGTTGATTACTGTTATGGTACAGATATTCCACTTATAGGTGTAAAATTAGGAAAGTTGGGCTTCTTAACAGAGCTTGAAGTTGATAAACTGTATTGGGGATTAGAAAAAATAATTGCTAAGGATTTCAGAACAGAACAAAGAATGTTACTTTATTGTAAAACTGAGGATAAAAAACATCAACAATTAATAGCATTAAATGATTGTGCCATTACAAAGAGTTCATTTGGAGAAGTAATTGAAACAAGAATTTATGTAAATGATAATTTTTATAATACCTACAAAGGGGATGGAATAATATTTGCTACACCAACAGGATCTACTGCATATTCCTTATCTGCAGGTGGACCTTTTGTTTCTCCAAGAATAAGTGCTATTATAATGACTCCAGTTTGCAGTCACACTCTTTTTAATAGAAGTGTAATTTTCTCACCTGATGATGAGATAATGGTTAAAGCTAATTCAGAAAGTGGTAAGGTTGGAATAAATGCTGATGGTAGACATAGAATAATATTTGATTGTAAAAATAAAATATATATAAGAAAAGCAGATAAATACCTAAAGATACTAACATTTGGTAATGTTCCTTTTTATAACTCATTTAAGAAAAGACTTTTTCATATAAAATAATTCTTAATTATCAAAGAAATAAATTACTATAAGTTAGACTGATGTGAATTATTATGACTAAATACATTTTTGTTACAGGTGGTGTAATGTCTTCATTAGGTAAGGGTATTTCTTCTGCATCCTTAGGAAGACTACTTAAATCAAGAGGTCTAAAAATAACTCTTCAAAAGATTGATCCGTATATAAATGTTGATCCAGGAACAATGAATCCGTTTCAGCATGGTGAAGTATTTGTCACTGAGGATGGAGCTGAAACTGATCTTGATTTAGGACATTATGAGAGATTTATAGACCAAAACTTAACAATAGATAATAATGTAACTTCAGGAAGAATATATGGAAAAGTAATTTCAAAGGAGAGAAAAGGGGAATATCTTGGAGCTACAGTTCAGATGATTCCACACATAACAGATGAGATAAAAAAATATATAAGAGCATTAGTAAAAAGAGAAGATTTTGATATTGTGATTACAGAAGTTGGAGGTACTGTTGGTGATATTGAAAGCCTTCCATTTTTAGAAGCTATACGCCAATTAAAAAATGACCTTGGGAAAGAGAATATCCTCTATATACATGTGACCTTCATTCCATATATAAAACAGATTGGAGAATTAAAAACTAAACCAACTCAACACAGTGTTAAGGAGTTAAGAAGTATAGGAATACAACCTGATATCATAATTTGTAGATCAGATAGACAATTAACTAAGGGGGCTATAAATAAATTAAGTTTATTTTGTGATATAGAGCCAGAAGCAATTATCAATAATATAGATGTAGAAGAGATATATAAAATTCCACTCTATCTGCAAAAAGAAGGTCTGGATGAAATTGTTATAAAAAAGCTCAATTTAAAATCCAAAGAATCAGATATGAAAGACTGGAAAAAAATGTTGGATAAAGCAAATAAATCTAAAGAAATTACAAAAATAGGTTTAGTTGGAAAATACACAAGATTAAAAGATGCATATTTAAGTGTAAATGAATCTTTAAAACATGCTGGTTTTGCTAACAGTTGTAAAGTTGAGACAACCTTGATAAATGCTGAACATCTTTTAGATAAAGATGCAGATGAAGTTTTAAATAAATATCAGGGAATATTAGTTCCTGGAGGATTTGGTATAAGAGGAATTGAAGGAAAAATAAATGCCATAAATTATGCAAGGATTAATAAAGTTCCATTTTTAGGAATCTGTTTAGGGATGCAATGTGCTGTTATAGAATTCGCAAGAAATGTTGCCGGTTTTATTGATGCAAATAGTTCAGAATTTAATCCTGAAACCCCACATCCAGTTATCGATTTACTTCCAGAACAAAAGGAAATTGAAGAAAAAGGTGGAACTATGAGACTGGGGGCATATCCGTGCAAATTATTGCCTAAAACTAAAGCATTTAATGCTTATAATAAGGAATTAATATATGAAAGACACAGACATAGGTATGAATTTAATAATGATTATTTAGATGATTTAACCAACAAAGGTTTAAAAATTAGTGGAAAATCACCAGATGGGAATTTAGTAGAAATAATTGAGTTAGAAGATCATCCATGGTTTGTAGCAGGTCAATTTCATCCTGAATTTAAGTCAAGACCTAATAGAGCACACCCACTTTTTAGAGAATTTATAAAAGCTGCATTAGAATATAAAAGAAAAAAATAAAATAAACTTTTTACTATGTCATTGCGAGGAGCATTAGCGACAAAGCAATCTCTCTAAGAAATAAGCTATTTAATCTAATTTTAGAATGATAAATAAAAAAATGGGAAATAAAGAATTTAATTTTGAAGAAAGATTAATAAAATCTAAGGAAGTTTTTAGAGGAAAACTTCTTAAATTAACCGTAAGTGAGGTAAAACTTCCTGACAAAAATGTTACAGAAAGAGAAGTTGTTTCTCATCCAGGAGCAGTAGCTATTGTTCCAATGACTTCACATAATGAAGTTGTTATGGTAAGACAATACAGATTTGCAGTTGGAAAACATACTTTAGAATTACCAGCTGGTACATTAGAAGAAGGCGAAAAACCTATTATTTGTGCAAAAAGAGAGCTTGAAGAGGAAATTCAAGTGAGGGCGAATAAATGGAAGAAGCTAATTTCAATTTATCCATCTCCCGGATATTGCAATGAGATAATACATATCTATTTAGCTAAAGAGCTTGAAGATTTATCTAAAGCAGGTAATAAAGGAGAGAATTTTAAAGATGTTCAGAATAATATTAAAAATATAAGAAAATCTCAAGTAAAAGTAAAAAAATCTGAGAAAGATGAATTTATTAATAGGGTAATAATTCCCTTAAAGGAAGTTAAAGATAAAATCCTTAATGGTGAAATAATGGATGCAAAAACTATTGTTGGTATTACGATAGCTTCTCAAAAAAAATAGCTTACTTTTGATATTTTTGATATTTTCAATATATTAAATTTAATATTAAAAAAGACTGAAAATTTTCACAGAATAAATGGAAAAAGAAAAAATATTTGAAAAGGCCTTAAGAGATTTTATTAATTACATTACTGTAGAAAAAGGATTATCGCAAAATACAATAGATTCATATAGAAGAGATATTATAAAATATTTAAATTACCTACAAGATAGTGAAATAAAATCTCTTGATAATATAAAAAGGGAAGTAATATCAAATTATTTGAATTCACTCAGAAAAAATAGATATTCTTCTACTACAGTAGCAAGAATGGTCACAACGATCAGGTCTTTTTCTAAACTTTTACTTAGAGAGGGATATTGTTCTCACAATCCAGCTTCTCATATAAAAATTCCCTCTACCAAAAAAATTCTTCCAAAAATTTTAAGTATTGCTGAAGTAAATCTTTTACTTGATTTCAAAGATTTAATAACACCATTAGATTTTAGAAATAAGGCTATGTTAGAACTGATGTATGCTAGTGGTGTTAGGGTTTCTGAACTTATTTCTCTGAATGTTGGTGATATTGATTTGGAAGATGGATTTCTAAGATGTATTGGAAAGGGCAGCAAAGAGAGAATTGTTCCTATTGGAGAAAATTCAATATTATCTGTAAAAAAATATTTAAAACATGGTAGATTGAAACTCAGACCTGCTTTTAGAGAATATGCTCTTTTTTTAAATTTTCGGGGTAAAAGACTTACAAGACAGGGTTTTTGGAAGATATTAAGAGAAAGAGCTAAGCAGGTTGGACTTGAAAAAAAAGTAACACCTCATGTTCTTAGACATAGTTTTGCTACACATCTAATTGAAAATGGAGCTGGAATTAGAGCAGTTCAGGAAATGCTAGGTCATTCTGATATTTCGACTACTCAAATATATACACATCTAAGTCAATCCTATCTTAAGAAGATCTACTATGAATTACACCCCCGCGCTCACTTAGAGAGATAAATATTATAAAATTTAAATTTTAAATAATAATTGAATTTATTAATTTTTAAAGGAGAAGTTGTTGAGGAAAAAAAAGAGAATAATTTTGATTGTTCTGGATAGTGTAGGAGTTGGTGCATTACCAGATGCAAATAAATATAATGATGAGAACTCAAATACGTTAGGTAATATGGCGAAAGTATTGGGTGGTTTAAATTTACCAAATTTAGAAAAAATGGGTCTTGGTAACATAATTCCTATACTTGGAGTTGAACCACAATCAGCACCTATTGCAAACTATGGAAAAATGGCTGAAGTGTCGGCAGATAAGTGTAGCACAAGTGGGCATTGGGAGCTTATGGGGTTACACCTTTCTAAACCCTTTCCAACATATCCTAATGGCTTTCCTGAAGAAATAATGGAAAAGTTTCACAAAGCAATTGGTATTAAAACAATAGGAAATTATCCAGCATCTGGAACAGAAATAATAAAGATTTTAGGTGATGAACATATTAAAACAAATAAACCAATAGTTTATACATCTGCAGATTCAGTTTTTCAAATTGCTGCTCATGAAGATGTTATTTCAGTAGAAGAACTATACGAGATTTGTAGAAAAGCAAGAGAAATATTAACTGGAGAACATTCTGTAGGTAGAGTAATAGCAAGACCTTTTATTGATAAAAATAAAAAATTTATTAGAACTAAAAGAAGAAAAGATTTCTCGTTAGAACCAACAGAAAAGACTTTACTTGATTATTTAAAAGAAAAGGGTGGAGAAGTTTTAGCTGTTGGAAAAATACATGATATTTTTGCAGGAAGGGGAATAACAAAAAAATTTCCTACAAAAAGTAATTTAGATGGCATCAATAAAATTATCAATTTAATAAAGAAGAATATAGGAGACTTGATAATTTCTAACTTAATAGATTTTGATATGTTGTATGGTCATAGAAATAATCCAGAAGGTTATGCAAAAGCATTAGTTGAATTTGATCAAAATATACCTAAAATTATCTATTCTATGAAATATAATGATATACTTTTTATAACTGCTGATCATGGATGTGATCCTACCACTCCAAGTACTGATCATTCCAGAGAATATGTACCTTTATTAGTTTACGGTAAAGATATTAAAGCAGGTATAAATTTAGGTATAAGAAAAAGTTTCGCTGATGTTGGCAAAACAATTTCTGAAATTCTAAAGGTAAAAGTAGATATCAAAGGTGAAAGCTTTGCAAAACAAATATTATTGTAAATACAATTGTCATTTAAAATTTAAAAATAGAATCACAAGTGAAAGAATTTAAGTTAAAATGATTCCTTCTACGATAACGAACATTCCTTACTTAGGTGAAGTTTTATCCTTGATCACAGCATTAACTTGGGCATTTGCAGTCATCCTGTTCAAAAAGAGCGGAGAGAAAGTTCATCCCATTACGCTAACCCTCTTTAAAGCTCTTTTGGCATCTGTTCTTCTACTTCCGACCTCGTGGCTACTCGGCGGTACACTAATACTCCAAGTTCCCCCCGGGGACTACTGGCTACTACTATTATCCGGAGCGTTGGGTCTTGGAATATCGGACACTCTGTTTTTCATGAGTCTAAACAAACTGGGGGCGAGCTTGGCTGCTATTGTTGATTGCTTCTATAGCCTTTCTATCATCGGATTGTCTATTATATGGTTAAATGAAAGACTTACAGTTCTGCAGGTGATTGGTGCAATACTAATTATCTCTGCCTTACTGGTTGCAACTCAGAAAAACGGAAGAGGAGGTGCTATTGGTAGACATGATCTTCTCCTGGGTGTTTTTTATGGAATTCTTTCTATGTTGATAGTAGCAGTGAGCATTGTAATGATCAAGCCACTATTGGAACGTTCTTCTTTAATATGGGCATCTGAAATTCGACTTATTGGTGGTGTGATGGTACTTTTATTAATACTTTTATTTCTACCGACAAGGCGTAGAATTATCTCTTCGATATTCTCATTAAAATCCTGGGGTTATACATTATGGGGTTCGTTCATTGGAGGTTACCTGTCTCAGATCTTGTGGCTGGCTGGGATGAAATTCACACAAGCTTCCGTTGCAGCCGCTCTAAATCAGACCAGCAGCATCTTTATTTTTATCTTTGCTGCTTTGCTACTGAAGGAACCGATCAATAAACAGCGCATTTTTGGCATTATTCTAGCGGTACTTGGAACGTTTCTAGTAGTGCTTGGATAATAAGGTGTTATTGATGGTTTAATCCTTCAACCACTCAAATGGATGAAGGAAAAAGGACTGAATGTTTTTAGATTCAAATAGAATTATTAAATAATTTATAAGGAATTATAAAAATAAAGGTAAAGGCTGGTTTCTATAGAAATTATTCAATATATTTGTAATTAAAATGATTGAGGAAATATGATTGAGGAGGCAATTTGAGAGCATACGATATTATTTTTAAAAAAAGATGGAATAAGATCTTAAGTTCCTTTGAAATTGACTTTATGGTAAAAGGGTTCGTAAAAGGTGTTATACCCAATTATCAAATGTCCGCCTTCTTAATGGCAATTGCGATAAATGGGATGAATACTAATGAGACATTATATCTTACTAAATCCTTCGTAGATTCAGGTGATATCATAGATTTAAGTTCAATACCAGGTATTAAAGTGGATAAACATAGTTCTGGGGGAGTAGGAGATACAACCACTTTAATAGTTGCTCCAATTGTTGCTGCAGCAGGAATTCCTGTTGCAAAAATGTCAGGTAGAGGTTTGGGTCATTCTGGTGGAACAATTGATAAGTTGGAATCAATTCCTGGATTTAGTACTAAAATTTCTAAAAATGATTTTATAAATCAGGTAAAAGATATTGGTATAGCAGTAGTAGGAAAGGTAGGTAATGTTGTTCCAGCTGATAAGCTGATTTATGCTCTCAGAGATGTTACTGCAACTGTTGATAGTTTACCTCTTATTGCAAGCAGTATTATGTCAAAGAAGATTGCTGGAGGAGCAGATGCTATAGTTTTGGATGTTAAAGTTGGAAGTGGAGCTTTTGTTGAAGATGAGGAAAAAGTAGAAAAATTAGCAAAAATTATGGTTAATATAGGTAAAGGCTTTGGAAAGAAGACGAGAGCAATAATAACTGATATGTCTCAACCTCTTGGCAATGCTATTGGGAATTCCTTAGAGGTTGAAGAAGCAATAAAAATTTTGAAAGGTAATGGAAGCCAGGATTTAAGAGAAGTTTGTGTAAATATTGCAGCAAATATGCTTTTATTAGGACAAAAAGTTAAAGATTTAGAAGAAGGAATAGAAATAACAGAAGAAATATTAACCTCAGGTAGAGGTTTAGATAAATTTAAGCAATTTATCTCTCATCAGAGAGGAAACTCAAATATTGTTGAAGATATCTCATTACTTACAAAAGCCAGATATAAGGATGAATTATTGGCAAAATATAATGGATTTATTTCAAAGATAGACTGCAAGCAAATAGGTATAGCAAGTATAATTTTAGGTGCTGGTAGGGAGAAAAAAGAGGATATAATAGATCCTTCAGTTGGAATAGTAATGGAGAAGAGATTAGGTGATAATGTAAAAATAAAAGATAAAATTTGTACAATTTATGGAAATGATTTTTCTAAAATAGAAGAAGCTAAAAAAATATTGGAGAAATCTGTTGAAATATCAAAAAAAAGGGTAAGTAAACCAATTCTGATAAAAAAGATAATAGATTAAATACGGGAGATGATACTTTTTTGGAAGTTATAGTAAGTCATAAAAATGCAGATTTTGATGCTTTTGCCTCTATATTAGCTGCAAAGAAACTATACCCAGATGCTTTAATGGTTCTTTCAGGGTCCCAAAATCAAAATGTTAGAGATTTTATATCTCTACATTTAGATGTTTTAAGATTTATTGATGTTAAAGATATAGATATATCTCAAATAAAGAAATTAATTGTTGTAGATACCAAAATAGCTAAGAGATTGGGTGATTTTGAAAAAGTGGCGTTAAGCCCAGATGTTGAAGTAGTAATTTTTGACCATCATCCACAATCACAGGAAGATATGAAAATAGATATTGATTTTTCTCGTCAGTTAGGTTCTACAACTACATCTATTGTTGCATTAATAAGAGAAAGAGGAATTCCAATCACTCCATTTGAAGCTACAGTTTTTGCAATTGGTATTCATGAGGATACAGGCTCTCTAACTTATCCCACAACAACTTATCTTGATGTTGAAACAGTAGCTTTTTTGATGGCTCAAAGAGCTAATATTAAAATTATTAGAAAGTTCTTAAATCTAACATTAACGAAACAACAGCACAAATTATTAGAAGAACTTATTTTAAAATCAAAGATAGTAAGAATAAAAGATGTTGATATATTAATGTCTCATGTTAAAACTTCCGAATTTGTTAATGGTTTTTCAGTTCTTGCTCATAAATTAGGAGATTTAGAGGAAGCAGATATAACTTTTATATATGCAAAAATGAGGGATCGTATATATATAGTTGCAAGAAGTAAAAGGGATGATATAGATGTAGGTAAAATAATTTCTTATTTTAATGGTGGTGGACATCCAACAGCCGCATCCGCTTCTGTAAAAGGTATGACCTTACATGATATTGAAAAAAAATTAATTGAACAAATCTCAAATGAAATAGGATCTCCATTAACAGCAAAAGATATTATGTCTACTGTAGTAAAAACTATATCTGAAAAAACTACCATGAAAGAAGCTGAAGAGAGAATGGTTTTATATGGTCATTCAGGTCTTCCAGTTATTAAAAGAGGGAAAATAATAGGAATTATTTCAAGAAAGGATATCGATAAAGCTGTTAGACATAAATTAAGTCATGCTCCAGTAAAGGGATTTATGTTAAAAAGGATTATAACAGCTTCTCCGGATACTACTGCAAAATATTTACAAAAAACAATGATAGAAAATGCAATTGGTAGAATTCCGATATTGGATGGATCAAAGTTAGTTGGAATAGTTACCAGAAAAGATATATTAAGAGCTCAACATGGTGATGAATATATGCCTGAAAATAACTTGTTAATCAGCTCTCACAGTTTTACTCCGGAAACGATAAGAAAAAGAATGACTCAACTTCTACCCAAATGGTTAATAAAAGTAATTGATAATATAGGAGAACTTGCAGATAAGCAAAACGTAAAAGCATACTTAGTAGGAGGATTCGTAAGAGATTTGCTTTTAAAATATTCAAATCTTGATGTGGATATAGTTGTAGAAGGTGATGGTATAGCATTTGCTAAAAAAGTTGTCAAAAAATTTGATGGTAGGATTAGATCACATAAAAAATTTGGAACTGCTGTAGTTGTACTACCAAATGATTTTCATATTGATTTTGCATCCGCAAGATCTGAATATTATGAACATCCTGCTGCACTTCCTTCAGTTGAAAAAAGCTCAATTTATCAGGATTTACATAGAAGGGATTTCTCTGTAAACTCTATGGCTATTGCATTAAATAAAAAGAATTTTGGGCAGATATTAGATTTTTTTGGAGGTCAAAGAGATATCTTAGAAAAAAGAATTAAAATTATGCACAATCTAAGTTTTATAGAGGATCCAACAAGAATTTTTCGTGCGGTTAGATTTGAACAAAGATATGGCTTTTGCATGAATTCCCAAACTGAGAATTTAGCAAGAAATGCTATAGAAATGAAATTGGTAGATGAACTAACAACATCAAGGGTAAGAGAAGAATTAGTAGCATTATTTTCAGAATCAAAGTCATGGAGAGTAGTTATGCGATTAGATAATCTAAAAGCATTAAGAACAATTCATCCTCAATTAAAATCCACACTTTATGTCATTAAAAGATTAAAAGAGATCCAATCTTCCTTTTATAAATTGAGTGATGAATTTTCTCCAAAACCTTTGCATTGGATTGTTAATATGATTGGATTATTCTATGATGTTCCTCTAAATGAGGTAGAGAAGTGGTGCAGTAAGATGAAAATGAAGAAAAAATTCACAGATAAAATTATCCAGGGAGTTTCTGAAATAAAAGATAGGGTAAAATCTTTAAGAAGAAGGAAAATTAAAAATAGTGAAATATATAAGATATTAAATGAGCTATATAGTGAATCTATAATTGTAATTGATGCTCTATTTCCAAATATCAGAAATAAGATTGAAAAATACATAAATGAATTAAAGGATGTTAAAATATCTTGTACAGGTCAAGATTTAATAAATATAGGGTTTAAACCATCATCATTTTTTAAAGAGGTATTAAATTCTTTACTTGAAGCAAAGCTTGATGGTTTGATTAAAGATAAGAATGACGAGATTTTATTTATAAAAAATAAGATGAATAAAACACCCTAAAATTATGGAGTATGAATTCAATGTTAGTAAATATATTATTAAAAATTCTATTCATTGCACCAGGCTTATTACTTGGAGTAATAATTCATGAGGTAGCTCATGGATATATTGCATATAAATTTGGTGATCCTACTGCAAAATTAGCTGGTAGACTTAGTTTGGATCCTATGGTTCATCTTGATCCTTTTTACTCAATATTTTTGCCAATTATACTTATAGCAATGGGTTCTAATATTGTTTTTGGAATGGCAAAACCTGTCCCCATAAATCCTAATTATTTCAGAGATTATAAAAAGGGTATTAGATATGTTTCACTTGCTGGACCAGTGTCTAATTTGCTTTTAGCTTTCATTGCGGGAAGTTTATTAGGTATTTTTGTGGGAATATTAAAATTTTTAATACCCTCATTATTGTTTAAACCTTTCTTTAATATAATAGAAAGAATATTTTTAAACACTATAAGTATAAATTTGTTCTTGGCTTTTTTTAACCTAATACCTATACCACCTCTGGATGGTTCAAAGGTATTGGCATCATTCATGTCTTATCAAAATATGCAAAAGTTTTTAGCACTAGAACAGTATGGAATATATATAATTTTTCTTTTTATATACTTTGCTGGTTCGCTTCTCTGGAAAATTATAGATCCACTTCAAGTATTTTTTTTAAAGATCTGTCTCTGGTGGCGTATTTTTCTATAAAGATAATTTATAATTTTCCTGCTAAAGTTTCATGAAATAAAAAATACAATTATAAGATAATTATTATCAACTTTCGTGTTAAAATACTAAAATTATAATATTGAAGTTTAAAATATTTTTTTTGCATATATCAGAACTGGTTAGAATTAATAGTTTTAATAATTTATAATAAAATATAAATATTAAATATATGTTTATAGATTGAGAGGATAAAAATGAAAAAAATAGTAGTAACAGGATATAGAACAACTGGTAAATTGCATCTTGGAAATCTATTGGGAAATATGTTGAATATGCTGGATTTACAGGAGAAATATAAATGTTTTTTCTTTTTCGCTAATCTGCATGCATTAACAACAGATTATAAAGATACATCAGAGATAATGAATAATGTGAAGATACAGATTGCTGAATTTTTGGCTTTAGGTATTAACCCTGATAAAAGTGTTCTTTATCTTCAATCAGATATTCCTGAAATAGCGGAGCTTACAGTATATTTCTCGATGTTCACTCCAATTTCAAGGATGGAGAGAAATCCAACATACAAGGAACAATTAAAAGAACTTTCTAATAAGAATATAAAAATGATGGGATTTTTAGGATATCCCATACTGATGGCTTCTGATATTATAATTGTTCACGCCGATTTCGTCCCAGTGGGTGAAGATCAACTTCCACATATTGAAATAACTAGAGAATTGGCAAGAAAATTTAATAAATTATATGGAAAATATTTCAAGGTACCAAAAGCATTGATTGCTAAAGCAAGTAGGGTTCCGGGTATAGATGGAAGAAAGATGTCCAAGAGTTATGGAAATGCTATTTATCTAAGTGATGAACCTGATGTCATAAGAAAGAAAGTTAGAATGATGATAACTGATACTGAGAGGGTATATAAAACTGATAAAGGACATCCTGAAATATGTGATGTTTTTTATTTACATAAAAGTTTTAGTAAGGAAGAGATTGGTGATATTGAGAAAGAATGTAAGAATGCTTTAATAGGCTGTACTCAATGTAAAGAAAATTTAACAGTAAAAATATCCAATTATTTGTCTGATTTTAGGGAGAAAAGAGCTGCTTTTCTTAATGACACTGATTATTTAAATACTGTTTTGGAAAATGGTAAAAATACAGTAAGAGAAATTACAAAAGAAACAATTAATCAAGTTCGGTATAGAATGAAATTGATTAGTTTTTAATTCAACAAATAGTTGAAAAAGATAATAAAATTTATTTTTGATAAAAAGATAAAAATTAAAAATGATAGTCTTTAAAAATCAGGTAATTTTAAAAGAATATGAGGATCCTACTGAACTGCTTCTTGATTTGATAAATAGTCAAGAAGTTGACATTTATTATGTATCAATTTCAGAAATCACTAATAAATATATCCAATCATTAAGATTTATAAAAGATATTGATATAGAAAAAGCCAGCCATTTTATTCTTACTGCATCAATTTTGCTTGAACTAAAATCATTATCGTTGTTACCTCAGGAAGAGAAGGAAGAGACTTTTGAAGATACTCAAGAAATGCTTGAAAGGAAGCTTAGAGAATATAGAAAATATAAAAAAATTTCAAAATTTTTAGAAAATATTTGGGAAAATGAGTCCAGAACCTATCCTTCTTGTGTAAAACTTGAGGAAGTATTAGATGCAATAACTTCAGAATTTATTGGCGAAATAGATATAAATGATTTAGTAAGAACATGGAATGAATTCAGTACTGCACAAATAGAAACCGAAAAAGTTAATACATCATTTATTAGGAAGATTAGAATAAATATTGAAGAGGAAATTAGTAGAATTTTAGATGTTTTAAAAAAATCGCCAAAAACATCATTTAGAGAGATAACATCACATTTTAAAGATAAAATAAAGATAATTGTCTCATTCTTGGCAATTCTGGAGCTTTATAAATCGGGTGAAATTGATTTACTGCAAAGAGAAACATTTGGAACAATAGAAATATTTAGAAAAGATTATTTATCATAATAGGAAAATGTTTAAATTTAAGAATGAAAAAAGAGAATTAAAAAGAATTATAGAAGCTATATTACTTGTTGCATATGAACCTGTAAAAACAGCTGCTATAGAAAAGATTTTGAATAAAAGTTCGGATACAATTGAAAAAATTATAAAAGAACTTCAAGAAGAGTATAGAAAGGAAGATAGAGGATTTCAACTAAAGAAAGTGTCTGGTGGGTATAGATTTTATACTTATCCTGATTGTAGAGATTATATTGAAAATTTTTTTACATCTACCATGCGGGGTTACTTTTCTCAAGCAGCCTTAGAGGTTTTAGCAATTATTGTTTACAATCAACCAGTTTCTCGAATAACAATAAATGAGATAAGGGGAGTGAGATCTGAATCAGTTATTTCAACTCTATTAAGTAAAAGATTAATTGAGAAAGCAAGTAAGGGATTTGGTCCTGGTCATCCTATCCTTTATAAAACAACACCTTTATTTCTGGAAAGTTTTGGACTCAATTCATTAAAAGACCTACCACCAATTGAAAAGTTCTCAGAAGATATTAAGAATGAGACTCATTCTAAAGAGCAAAATAGATATCTCAATATTATCAACACTAAAGATGGGAATAGATATCTTAATGTTATTGCAATTGATGGTCCTGCAGGTTCTGGGAAAAGTACTATATCAAAAGAACTCTCTCGTAAACTTAACTTCTTTTATTTATATACAGGAGCTATGTATAGAGCATTAGCCTATCTTGCTTTAAAAAGAGAAGTAAATTTATATGACGAAAAAGCCTTAACTGATTTGACGATAGATTATCCTATTGAAATTGAAAATGATGCTGAGCACAACAGTATTATAAAAATTGATGGTGAAGATGTTACAAATAAAATTTTTACCAACGAAGTTAGTGATGCTTCTTCAAAGATAGCTATTTATAAAGGAATAAGGAAGATTTTATCAGAGAAACAAAGAGAAATATGTGAGAACGGGAAAATTGTTGTTGAAGGAAGAGACGCTACTACAGTTGTTTGCCCAGATGCAATTGTTAAGATATTTTTGGATGCAACTCCTGAGGAAAGGGCAAAAAGAAGAGTGAAACAACTCATTGAAATGGGTCAAGAACCTCCAAAGTTTAATGAATTACTAAAACAGATAAAAGAAAGAGATGAAAGAGATAAAAATAGAGAGATAGCACCTTTAGTAAAAACTGATGATAGTATTTATATAGATTCTACAAATTTAACTGTCAGTCAGGTTGTAGAAAAGATCATTAATATTTATAGAAAAAAAACATATGTTATATAAAATAGCAAGATTTTTTGCTTTTTTGCTGACAAAGATATTAAAAGTTGAATATATTGGAACTGAAAAGATTCCAGAAACTGGGAGTTTAATTATTGCTAGTAATCATTCTAGCTATCTTGACCCTATTTTATTAGCAGCAATGAGAAAAAGGTCAATTCATTTTATGGCAAAAAAAGAACTATTTAAAAATAAAATTTTAGCTTCTTTTTTCAGAACTTTAAAAGCATTTCCTGTAGATAGAGAAAAACCTGGTAAAAGTTCTATATCTATGGCTTTAAAAATCTTAAAAAATGGAAATATTTTGGGAATATTTCCAGAAGGAACTAGGTATACTGAATCATTAGGAAAACCGTTTTATGGAGTTGGCTTTTTTTCTATTAAAAGTGGTGCACCAATACTTCCAGTTGCGATACATGGAACATCTAAAATTGCACCAAAAGGAAAATATTTACCACATTTTTCAAGAATTAAAGTGAAATTCGGAAACATAATACAACCTGTAAAGGTTTATGATAAAAAATCTGAGAAAAATTTAATTAAAGATATTACCTATCAAACAATGAATCAATTAGAAATGATGTTAAAAGACCTTGGGGAAGAAAGGAGATAGAATTTGGAGATTATTATCGCAGAACCAATAGGGTATTGTTATGGAGTTGAACGTGCTTTAAATATCACTTATGAAGCTTTAAAATCAAAATCAGATAATATTTATACTCTTGGTCCTATCATTCATAATCCACAAGTTGTAAAAAAACTCAAAGATAACGGTATAAAAATAATAGAAAATTTAGAAAATGTTGATATTGGAACACTAATTATTAGAGCTCATGGAATTGATCCAAAAAAATTAGAAAGAGCAAGGAAAATGGGCTTTAAGGTAATTGATGCCACTTGTCCTTTTGTAAAAAAGAATCAAAAGAGAGCAACTCAACTTGTAAAAGAGGGTTATTTTCTTGTGGTCATTGGTGAAAAAGAACATCCCGAGATATTGGGAATTTTAGCAAATGCAAATGGTCCATTTATGGTAATTGAAAATAAGAGTGATTACAAGAAACTACCAGATGTAAAAAGAGTGGGAGTAATTACTCAAACAACACAAAGTATGGAGAATTTTATTTCAGTTGTCTCATATTTATTAGAAAAACATAAAGAAATAAAGATATTTAATACAATTTGTGATGAAACAATAGAAAGACAAAAGTCAGCAAGAAATATTGCTAATAAAGTTGACTTAATGTTAGTAGTTGGTGGAAAAAACAGTGCCAATACCAAGAGATTAGCAGAGATAGGTAAAAGTATAAATGAAAATACTTATCATATAGAAACTTCTATGGAAATAATAAAAGAGTGGCTAAAAGGAGTTAAAAAAGTGGGAATCTCTGGTGGAGCATCTACTCCTAAGTGGCTAATTGATGAAGCTATTAAAAAAATAAAAAAAATAACTTCTCATTAAAAATTATCAAAAGATTTGGGCATAGTTTCTTGACTGTTTATCCTCTCCCCTGGTGGGAGAGGGAAAGGGAGAGGGGGAATTTAAAATGTCTTCGAAACCATACCACAAATCTAAAAACATTAATCAGATTTAGTTAGTATTATTAATTCATCAAAGAAATTAGAAAAATGCAAAAAGAAAGAAAAATTCCAGTAATAGCTATCGTTGGTACACCTAATGTAGGTAAATCTACACTCATAAATAGAATATGTCCTGGTGTGCGACTTGTTGTTGACAAAATACCTGGTAGCACAAGGGACAGAAAATACATCTCAGCTGAATGGGGGGGTATTAATTTTGATATTGTTGACACTGGGGGTTTAGATCTTAAATCTAAAGATTTAATAGCAAAACAGGTTTTAAAACAGGCTAAAATTGCAGTTGATGAATCGACAATTGTTCTGTTTGTGGTAGATGCAGATGTTGGTATTACTAACTTAGACAAACTACTTTCATCTTTTCTAAGAAAGTCTAATAAGGATGTAATTTTGGTTGTAAATAAGGTTGATGATCCAGAGGATAACATTTCTCATCTGCCATTTTATGCACTATCGATGGGAGAACCTTATTCAATATCAGCGTTACATGGTATAGGAATTGGTGAACTGTTAGATATGTTAAGAGAAAAGATTCTCAAAAAGATAGAAATAGAGAAGGAAAAAGAAGTAATTCATAAAGAGATAAAAGTGGATGAAATTGAGGAAATAGAAAATAGTATTGCTATTATAGGAAAACCAAATGTTGGAAAATCATCACTTTTTAATTCAATAATAGGGGAGAAGAGAGCAATTGTTCATCATGAGCCTGGGACAACAAGAGATGCAGTTGATACATATTTTAAATGGAAAGACAATACTTATAAATTTATAGACACGGCAGGATTAAGAAGAAAATGGAAAAAAGCTGAAAAAGTAGAGCAATATTCTATTGTAAGAACATATAGAGTCTTAGAACAAAGTAATTTATCGGTCCTTGTTGTCGATCCAACTGAGTCACTTTCAAAGCAGGATGTGAAGATTGCTACAGAGGCTTGGAAAAGAAATTGTTCACTCATAATTGCATTAAATAAATGGGATATAGTTGATGAGAACAGATCAAATCAAATCTATTTTGAACTTGATAAAAAACTGCCATTTTTACCTTCTATTCCAATTCTTCAGATTTCTGCTAAAGAAGGTTTGGGAATTACGAATTTACTTAAGACAATAAGTAAAATATTTGAGGAAAGAAATAAAAAAATAAGTACTTCAAACTTAAATTTATTCGCTTTAAAAATTAATAGGGAAAGTGAAGCCCCTTCTAAAGATGGAAAAGTTCCACAAATAAAATATATAACTCAGATAGGTGTTTCACCACCAAAATTTATTATTTTCTTAAATGTAAGAAGATTTGATGCTAAAAGGTTAAAAAGATTTTTGCAGAAAAAAATAAGAGAAGAGTTTGGTTTTGAAGGGACACCTATAAGGATATTATTTAGAAAAAAAACTTAAAAAACACTGTAAGATTTGGGTATACTTTCTCGACTATTTATCCTCTCCCCTGGTGGGAGAGGGAAAGGGAGAGGGGGAATTTAAAATGTCTTCGAAACTATGCCACAGATCTTAAATGTTATAATATATTACTATATATATGAAGTTAAACTAAAAGGTCGGGACGTGGCGCAGTTTGGTTTAGCGCGCCAGTATGGGGTACTGGAGGTCGGCGGTTCGAATCCGCCCGTCCCGACCAAATATATATGATAGTTACTTGGAAAGCCAACATATTTGATTAAAAAAACATGTTATATATTTGATCAAAAAAAAATACACAAAAGATTGTAAAATGGGTAAAAAATTTATACCAAATATAATTAGTTTATTTAGAATATCATTAATACCATTAATAATATTTTTTATATTCAATTTAGAGCCTAAATCATCTATCTGGGCATTCCTTCTATTTACATTAGCTGCTTTAACTGATTTTTTGGATGGATTAATTGCAAGAATGACTGAGTCAATAACTGAGTTTGGGAAAATACTTGACCCTTTTGCTGATAGGTTATTAATCATATCTATTCTTATAAGTTTATTTATAAATAAGAGAGTTCCTCTAATTGGAGTATCAATTGTAGTTATTAGAGATATTATGATGGCAATTGGTTATCTAATTTTAAGAAAAGGCAATAAATATTTAAAGGTTTCTACACTTGGGAAAGTTGCTACTTTTGTACTAATGTTTTCGATAGCAATTTTGTTATTAAGATTACCTCCTTATGACATATATCTATTTTTTATTGGCTGTTGTCTTTCATTATTATCTGGTATAGATTATTTTTTGAAATTCATTAAATTGTTAGAATTATAAAATGATAAATTATAGGAATTAGGAATAAATTTTACTCTTATTAACTAAATAATCATTATGAAAAAATACCTCAATTTCTTAAAAATAACTGCTTATTTTATATCCTCAATAATTATATTTCTGTGCTTAGTTATCGCTCTTGAATATTGTATATCTCTTGGTCAGACTCATAGTTTTGTGAAAGTAGAAAATAGAGACATAGGTCTATTGCAAAAAGACGAAGCAAAAGAAATATTTAAAAGTATAGAATTTGATACGTTAAATAACAATATAAGATTTGAATTTGATGATAATAGCTGGGAAATAGGTGCAAAAGACCTTGATTTACAGTTTGACCTGGATAAAACATATGAAAATGCTTTTAAATTGGGTAGAAGCGGTAGTTTCTATAAAGATATTATTGAAAGAATGAATTTATGGATGAGGGGAATAAATATTCCAATTGAGTGTAAAATAAGTGAAGATTTAACTTCAAAATTTATTAATGATATTGAATCAGTAATTAAAAAAGAACCTATTTCTTCAAACATATTCATAAAAAACCTTCAGGTTATAACCACTCCTAGCCAGATAGGTTTGAAATTAAACCAGAAATTAATAAAGGATTTTATTGAGAATTCATTAGTTCATGATAATGGTGGAACCTTTGATTTACCCGTTATTTATATAGAACCTTTACTTGATGAAAATAAATTAATAAATGTAAAGGATGAAGTAGAAATTATTATAAGCAATCCTATTACTATAAAACTATCTAAAGATAGTTATAAATTGGATAGAAAAAAAATCGCAGACATGGTGGAATTTAAGAAATTAATAATTAAAGAGAATGGCAAGGAAAAATTAGTTGTAGATGTTTTATTTAATGATAAATTAATTAAATATTTAATAAACTCAATATCTTATAAGATTGAGTGTGTACCCATAGATGCAAAATTTGTTGTTGAGGGTGAACAAGTAATAATTGAACCAAGTATAGACGGAAAGAAATTAATTAGAAATGAATTCCTCTCTCAATTTGAAGAAACTGCTCATAGAAAAGAGAGTAGAATTTTTGAAGCTCCAATTCTGATATTAAAACCAAAATTAACTACTGAAAAAGCTGACTCTATGGGAATAAAAGAGTTAGTTTCTACTGATACTGAATATTTTTCTTCCAAGGCATTAAATAGAGTTCATAATATAAGATTAATAACATCAATGTTAGATGAAATTCTAATTGCACCACATGAAATTTTTTTGTTTAACAAAACAACTGGTCAAAGAACAAAAGAAAAGGGATTTTTAGAAGCACCAACTATTATTCAAGGAGAACTTGTAGACACTTTTGGTGGAGGAGTCTGCAATGTTTCAACAACGATATTTAATACGGCATTTTTGGGAGGATATAAAATTATAGAAAGAAATCCACATCGATGGTATATAAGTAGATATCCACCAGGGAGAGATGCTGCAGTAAGCTGGGGTGTCCAAGATTTTAAATTTGAAAATGATACTGACTATTGGATATTGATAAAAGGAGATTCTACAAAATCTTCCTGCACGTTATCTTTTTTTAGTACAAATTTTGGAAGAGAAGTTGAAATTATAACTACACCTTTTAGCAACTTTAAAAGCTATATAGTGAAATATAAACCTGACCCAGAGATTGAAGAGGGAACCGAGGTTGTGGATTCGGAAGGTGTTGATGGAAGAGATGTTACAGTTACTAGAATCATTTCAAAAGATGGAGAAGTTTTAAGCAATGAAAAGATTTTTACCAGGTATTATCCTAAAAATAAAATTATTTTATTAAATCCAAAAGATTATCATAAACTTGTTTCACAAAATCAGTAAAAAAATAACAATTCAAAACTTTTTTATAATAATATCTTTTAATTTTTTTAATTAAATGATAGAATAAACCCTAAATGATTGATTTATAGATTTAAAGGGCAAGGAGAAAAGTATTGATAATTTGTAAAAGATGCATGAGAGAAAATAAAGATGATGCTATTTATTGCAAATACTGTGGATCACAATTACAGAAAGAAGTTGAAGAGAATATAACAAGAACCTTTGCTTCTATTATTATAGAAGATGAAAAGGGAAAAAGAGCACTTTCGAGAAAAGAATTAAAAAATCTAAGAAAGAGTTTAAATTTTCCAATGTTGGTAGTTATAAAAGGTCCGAATTCAGGAGCTCGATATCTGATTGATAAAAATATTATTTCTATTGGTAGAAATACAAATAGTGATATTTTTTTAGATGATGTAACAATTTCAAGAAATCATGTAAAAATAATTAATGACCAGGGATTATATACAATAATAGATTTAGAAAGCACAAATGGTACTTATATTAATGGAAGCAGAGAAAAGGAAAAAATATTAAAAAATAATGATGAGATTCAGATTGGAAGAATAAAAATGGTATTTCTTTCACCACTTTAAATAACTTATAAGAATGGGGGTGTAATATGACATCTGAAAAAAGAGATTACATTACAGTGGGCGAGGTAGTCGAAAGTTTAAAAGAAGAATTTGATGACATTTCAATAAGTAAGATACGCTTTTTTGACAAAGTGGGTTTAATCTCCCCAGAAAGAACTGAAGGTGGATATCGAAAATTCTATCCTAAAGATGTAGAAAGAAT
The DNA here is from genome assembly GCA_049647085.1 of Candidatus Humimicrobiia bacterium. Lineage (GTDB taxonomy): Bacteria > Actinomycetota > Humimicrobiia > JAHJRV01 > JAHJRV01 > JAHJRV01. The sequence goes on from JBARXA010000016.1 coordinate 173,545, forward strand.
GAGGACAATACTAAAATTACAAAAGCAATATTATCTTCCACTTGGAGTTATTAAATCTAAATTGGTAGAATTAGAACAATCTCCACTCCAGCTATTTGAGGAACTTGTAGAGGAGATGGGTGAGAAAATCCATAAAGAAGAACTATTTGAGGAAAAACTTATAACAAGTAAAGAATTAGAAGATGCAGTTCGAGTAAATTCTGAGATAATAAATGAGATGGAAAGCTATAATTTGATCAGTCCACGTAAAACTGAAGATGGAGTGAGATATGGTAATAACGATATGAAAATAGCACGAATTATTAATGAATTTTCTAACTACGGAATATATCCAAGACATCTAAAAATTTATCAAAATTTTGCAAATAGGGAAGCTACTTTTATTGAGCAGATCGTTATGCCATTAATAAGGTCACATGATTTAGAAATGAGAAAAATAGCTATTCAAAAAATAGCTGATTTAGAAGAGTTAACATTAAGACTGAGACACTTGCTACTAAAAAATAGCTTAAAAACATTTTTAGATGAAAACTTACCTCATCGTGACAAAGAATCTACTCAAGAGTAATAGAGAAAGTAGTATCAATTGAGAATGATTAAAGATTCTTGTTTGCTGATTAAAAAATTTAAAAGGGAGATTGCACTTTTTTTAATCATCATTTTTGTATCTATTGCTTTTCCCATAAACTATAAAATAGATACTGCTATAGGTCAGGAAAAATATCCAATTTTTTCGGAAACTGGATATCTTGTCATTTCATCAAAATCTGCAATTTTAATAGATGCACATTCAGGAAGAGTTTTATGGGAAAAAAATCCTCATAAAAAGCAATCACCTGCAAGCATTACAAAGATCATGACTGCAATAATTGCAATTGAAAATGGAGATTTGAAAGATAAAGTGGTAGTTTCCGAAGAAGCAACCCTAGTTGGAGAAGCAGAAGTTTGGCTTGAAGAAGGTGAAATAATTACATTTGAAAACCTAATTTATTCTGCATTACTTTTTTCAGCAAATGATGCATGTCATGCTATAGCAGAACATATTGGTGGTTCAGTAGAAGAGTTTATAGAGATTATGAACAAAAAAGCCAAAGAGATAGGAGCAATTAATACCTCCTTTGTAAATCCACATGGTTTAGATAATAAAGAAAATGGAGATGGCAATATTTCTACAGCTTATGATATTGCACAAATAGCCAGATATTGCATGAAAAACCCAAAATTTGCACAGATAGTAAATACAAGAATGAAAGTAATGCCTGGTCCACCAAGTTCTGATGAAAAAAGATATGTTACAAATAGAAACAAATTTTTAAACAAATATCAATATGCTAATGGAATTAAAACTGGATACACAATTAAAGCTGGCTCGTGTTTAGTTGCTTCTGCGAAAAAGGATGATATTAATTTAATTGGTGTTGTATTAGATAGTGAACCTGGATATAGAGATCAAGATATGATAAACATTTTTGAATATGGATTTTTTAAATACAAAAAAATAGATACTAAAGTTACAGACCCTTTCCCTAATCTAATAATTGAAAATGAAGGTATTTATAAGGAGATAGAGGTCAATCCTATTGAAAAAACAGAGGTTCTATTAAGTAGCGAAGAGGAAAGGAAATTGCAAACAAAAATTGAGATTGATGATACATTTAATTTACCTATAAAAGGGGGAGAGAAGGTAGGACATTTAAATATTTTTTTAGGAAATGACGAATTGTTAAAGCTTGATATTTCTTCTAAGAATGATGTAGACATTAAAAGTAATAAAGTCAATCTCTCTGAAATCACGTCATCATTATGGAAACATTATTTTAAAATCTTAACTATAGTTTTCGTTTTTATATTAGTTTTTTTAAGCTTTAAAAAAGTTATAAATCTTAAGAAAGTTCATAGAAGGTAAATGATATTTTCAAATAGAGCAGAGGCTGGAAAAATCCTTGGAGCAAAAGTTAAAGAAAAGGGCTATGGGAAAGATAGCCTTGTTTTAGGCATACCAAGAGGTGGAGTTGTTGTAGCAAAAGAGGTTGCAAAAATTCTCAAATGTGAACTCGATATAATAATTCCAAGAAAATTAAGATCTCCGTTTAATCCTGAACTTGCGTTTGGTGCAATCTCAGATGATGATTCTTTAGTAATAGATGAGTCCTTAGTATCTTTATTAAATATATCTCAGGAATTCATTGAACAGGAAAAAAAGACACAACTGAAGGAAATAAATAGAAGAAGAAAAAAATATAATATGGATAAATTACTTCCAGATATGAAGGGGAAAACAGTCATATTAGTTGATGATGGAATAGCAACAGGTGCTACTATGAAAGCTGGTGTTATTTCTGTTAAAAAAAAGAAACCAGAAAAGATTATAGTTGCTATTCCTGTAGCCTCTCCACAATCAGTTGAAGAACTGAAAGAAATAACTGATGAGGTTATCTGTTTATATGCACCTTCTTATTTTGCTGCTGTTGGACAATTTTACACAGAATTTTCGCAAACCTCAGATGATGAAGTTATAGAAATACTTAAAAAAATATCAAAGAGGAAAAGGGAGAAATTTATCAAAAATAATAAACAAAAAATCTAAATAAAAGAAAGTGAGAGGATATTGGAAAATATATGTGAAAACATATTAGCAAGAAATAAAGTTAAGATTATTTTAATTATTGCTCTTTTATCATTTATTTTAATATTTTCTTTTGGTTGTACTAAACCTGAAATTATTAAAGAAACAACTAAGGAAGAGCCTACAGAGCCAACAACGCAAATAGAAACCTATGTTGAGGAATTAAGTGGAATTAGAAATCCCTTTAATGGTACTGAAGTTTCAAGTGAAGATGATATTTTTAGACCAATTGCTGTGATTGTTGAAAATAGTACAGCAGCTAGACCACAAACAGGTCTTATTGATGCAGATGTTATAGTAGAAATAGTTGATGAGGGAGGAATTACAAGATATGTGGCTATCTATAGCTCAAAAGAGAGTGAAGTAATCGGTCCTGTAAGAAGTACAAGACCTTACTATACAGAAATTGCTAAAAGTTTTGATTCAATTCTTGCTTTTTTTGGTGCTTCTCCTGATGGGTATGTAAGAGTTGTACAACTCGGGATACCTGATTTATCCGCAGCAGCAGACACAATAGGAAATAGTGGTATAAAAGCAAAAGCAAGACATTGGAGAGATTCTTCAAGAGTAGCTCCTCATAATGCTTACATGTCAATTACGAGTCTTCGAGAAGATGCAAAAGCTTATGGTTATAATTTAAATGGAGGCATATCTCCCTTTAAATTTAAAAACGATGCACCTTTATCTGATAGAGGAGAAGAAGATACAATTATAGTCAATTTTTCATCTCCAACCTTTGAAGCAAAATATGTTTATGATAAAGAAACAAATTCATATAAGAAATATTTAGGTGGAGTTGCACATATTGATAGAATAAGTGGCGAGCAGATAATTGCAAAAAATATAATAGTTCAGATTACGGATGTTTCCGGACCACTTGACCAATATGGTCATATAGCAGTTAGAACAACTGGTCAAGGTGAAGCATTATATTTCTTAGATGGCAAAGTTATTGAAGGAAAATGGGTAAGAAATGACTATAGTGAACAATTTAAGTATTTAGATGAAAATGGTAATGAAGTTAAATTCAATGTAGGACAGACCTGGATTTCTTTTTTAGCAACATTAGACAGGGTAAACAGTACAAGTTATTAATAATTAGCACATATAGAGTAATATAGAGGATGATAAATTGGAAAAATAGTAATGTAGCTTGTATTTTAAAAAATTTCATTGGAGGTAAAATAAATGCATTTATTAGGCAGAATAATAAATAAAGGCAATATCATTAAAATAAACAATAATTATCTTCTTCTTTATGCTCTAATTTTTATTTCAATTTTAATTCTTATGACATCATGTAAAGTTGCTAAAGAAGTAGAGGAATTAATAAAACCAACTGAAGAGAGTGAAATTGCTGAAGAAATTGAAATTATTAAAGAAATAAAAATTGAAAAAATATTAAAAGGAGAAGAAGAACCTTTAGAGCCAACTTTTGAAGAATTAAGTGGAATAAGAAGTTTATATAGTGGAGTTGAGGTTTCTGAACAGCAAAGAAAAGAGAGACCAATAGCTATATTAATAGAAAATCTCTGTGAACCCGGTGGTCAATGTGTTCGTCCTCAGGATGGATTAGCGGATGCTGATATTGTAATTGAAATAACAGATGAGGGAGGAATTACAAGATATATAGCAATCTTTGGTGCAGATAAAATAGTAAATGAGATAGGACCTTTTAGAAGTTCAAGACCATATTATTCTGAAATAGCTTTTGGTTTTGATCCTTTATTTGTTCATTTTGGAGCATCAGGAACGGGTTATGAAAATATAGACCATTTAGGAATATTAGATCTATGTGCAGTTCGAACAAAAGCTCCACATTGGAGGGACACAAGTAGAGGATTAGATAGTGAACACACTGCTTATACAAAAACCACAGATTTAAGGCAAGCTGCAAAAGATTTAGGTTATGATTTAGAGGGTGGAAAATCACCCTTGAAATTTAAAGCAGATGCACTAATTGATGAAAGGGGAGAAGAAGATATTATCATTATTGATATTACAAGACCTCCTTATCAGGCAAAATATGTTTATGATAAAGAAACAAATTCATATACAAAATATGTTGGTGGAGTTCTTCATACAGATAGGAAATCTGGAAAGCAGATAATAGCTAAAAATTTAATAGTACAAATAACGGATATTACACGTGATATTAGTAGTGAAAAGGGTCATATGGTTGTAAGAACAACAGGTTATGGAGATGCCCTATTTTTTATGGATGGAAAAGTAATAAAAGGATATTGGGGAAGGACAAGTGTTGCAGATCCTTATCTCTATTTAGATGAAGAGGGGAGAGAGATTGGTTTTAATGTTGGTGCTACATGGATATCATTTATGCCCTCTTTAGATAAAGTATCAAGTACAAGTTTACAATAATTAATAACAATATATTATTTTTAAATATATTTATTATGAAAAATCAGAATAACAAAGAGGAGAACAATTTTATAAAGATTGTTTTAGAAGGAATCAGAATAGAGATACCTTCACGCAAACCTCTTATGTTGCTTAAAGAGGAAAAAGGTAATAGATATCTTCCTATATGGATAGGATTAAGTGAAGCATATGCTATTGCATTAGAACTTGAAGGTTATAAACCTCCAAGACCTATGACTCATGATTTAATGATTTCTTTATTAAGTCTTCTAAATACGACCATTGAAAAAGTTTCAGTAAATAATCTTATTAATAATACATTTTTTGCTGAAATAACTTTGATGCGTAAAGATGAGATATTAAAATTAAGTGCACGACCAAGTGATGCAATTGCCATTGCTATTAGAGCAAAAGTTCCAATCTTTGCATCCAGGAAGGTTTTAAACATAGCATCAATAAATATAGAAACTGTTGACGATGAGATAAAAAGATTTAAGAAATTTCTTGAAACAGTTAAACCAGAAGATTTTAAAGCTTAATGTGCTGTTTTTTATTTTTACTTGTTTCCCCTCCTTTTATGGGAGGGGGTAGGGGGAGGGTATAAGTTTAAAATATAATCTTTTCAGAGAAAAATATTAACAGATTCAATATGTTGTACTAAATAATAAAGACTTATAATAAATTAGTGATTATAATTTGGGACCATCTCTCTATTTTATTCTTATATTTTAGTAAATCTTCCTTATTAACTAATTTACCCTTCATCTTAGACTTTTCTCTAACTTCAATATCTGAGCTTTCAATTTCAATCAAATATACAATTCCAAAATGTACTTTTCCAACATCATCGAAATCATCGTTTATCAAACCCATAATCTTATAACTTAATTTTCCATTATAAATTAATTCCTCATTAAATTCTCTTTTTAATCCCGAATTAATTAAATCATTTGATTTATCAATATCTTCTTCATTTATATGACCACCTATACCTATTGAATATTTGTAAAAAAGTCTATTTTCTACTCCAACAGGAAATCTATGAAACAAAAAATATTTATTTTTAAATTTTATAACTAAATATGGAATTATTTGCTTGTAACTTGGATCATCCTCAACTAAAAGTCTTTTCAGAAAAATTGAGTATTTTTTTACCCTTTCTAAATAATAGGTTATCTTCTCTCTTTCAAATCCCTCAAAAAATATATCCTCAAACAGCTTTTCTCTTGATACAACCAAAATTTTTTCAATATTTTCTTTTTCCATTTTATTTTTTCTTTCTTTAATATTAAATCAACTTATTATTTTATTTTATAATGATATCATTGATTTTAAGATATTTTATTTAAAAATTAATTTTAAAATAAACTGATTAAAAAAGTTAGTTCTAAAAAGAGGTTATACCGTAATGGAAAATAAGAAAAATGAGAAAGATGAAAGTAGGGAAGAAAGGTTACTCCTACTAATTAAACGCACTTTACCTGGAAAAATAATTGAGTTTGGTTGTGGAGATGGTAATATTCTTCAAATACTTTCTGAGACTTATCCAAAAAGCTTAATGGTAGGAGTCGATATTGAATTTTTGAGTAAACATTTCTCACCAACTGAGAAAGATTGGAAAGACGAGATGAAAGAAGCACATTTTTCACTTACTATGGATGATTATAGCAATGAATTAGAAAAAGAGGGTTTTGAAATTGTTTGGACAAAAGAACTTCCGTGGTATGAACAGAAATTAAGAGAAATTAGAAAAGATTTCATATTTCATAATGAATCAGAATTAAAAAGTATATTAATAATTGCTGAAAAAATATGTTTATTTGAAAAAAACTTACAAAAAAATGATTTATCTATTAAAAATACTTCGTATAGAAAATGTTATGAAAATTTTAAAAATACAGGAGGTTATAATGGAATGGTATATAGGCATCAAAGGGCAAAGTTTTGATCTTGAAGATTTGTCTAAGTCTCTCAATTCACCAGAGATATGTATTATAAAAAAAGGAGAAGATTACATTTTAAAGTCGACACATTTCACCTCACTAGAAAAAGAAGATGATGTGCGAAATAAAGCTAAAGAGATTTTCTCTCTAATTAATGGGTCTGCATGGTTAGTTCTTGGAATGCGAGAACCTCTAGAAGAAGTTCGTGTTTGCAGGGTTAATAATGATGGGAAGATTGAGTGCTCTGTGGTTAAGGTCATTTCAGAATATGTTCGTGTTCGAAGTAGATTGAAAGCTCATCTTATAGTAAAAGATGGAGAAGTTCAAGAAATTTTTCAAGCTGATCCTATTTCAGAATTTATTACTACTGCTCTACATGATGAAAATGTTGCTACAGTTCTTAGGCTCTTAGGTGATCACCCAAAAGATTGGGTAAATCTCTATCGTATATTTGAAGTAGTTGAGGACGACGCTGGAGGAATTCGTAAAATTGCAAAAAAAGGATGGGCAACAAAGAAAGCGATTAAACGTTTTAAGCATACAGCTAATTTTGTCGCTCGTCATGGGACTAAAATAAATCCACCCAAAAACCCTATGACGCCTTCTGAAGCAGAATCTCTTATAAAAACTATTATTAATAGTTGGGTTCAATCAAAAAAATAATTTAGAGAACTATTGAACTTTATACTAACAACATATTTGCAGTTAGATCAGATTGTTAAAAAAATTTATTTTTTATTATAAGGTTATAATTATCAGTATTTATAATATTATTTGTACTATTAACAAGATATTTACTTATATATGTAGAGAATATTTTAAGTAAGAATAAATAGGTGATTAACCAAAAATAATATTAAAAATATAAAAAATGAAAAAAACAAAAAATAAAGAACTAAAAAAATTCAAATTCCCAATTGATTTAATAGAGTTTCCAATTAAATACAGTAATGATCTAAAAGTATTAAAAGTAAAAGAAAAATTACTTGAATTTTATTTAGAAGGTAGATATTTATAAAAATAACTTAATTAAAACCTTATAATATTTTATCTATTAATAACACCTGATAAGATATTATTATTATGTAAAAATACCTGGTAAAAAGGTTTATAAAGATATTTGAACGTCTAATTATAGGGAAGAAGAGTTATTAATTAGTAAAACTATTAAAGATTGATCATTAATTGGCTTAAAAGCTTAAAATATAACAAAATTATTAAAAATTATATCCCTAAGTAAAAGTATTTTTAAATTTTGAAATTTGATTGAATATAGAAATGCCAAAAAGAGATACAAGAAAAAGTTTTAAAAGAAGAAGACCATTAAAACATTGGGAAATAAGTAAGAAACAAAAAGGTAAAAAACGTATAAAAATTCCAAAGAGAAAGTAAAAAGGAAGGGAATAAGTAAAATTATAATCAAGTTTACATAAGATATATTAGCGGAACTTGTAATTATAATAGAAATTCTTTAAATTTTTAACTTTTAAATGTTTTTCTCTTGTTTTTATTTTAATGTATTTATTTATTAAAAATTATCACATTGAAATATTAAAAATTCTTATTATTTTAATGTAATTAGATCTTTAATTTTTAAAAAATTTAAAAGATTTTATTTTTTTAAATATGATATTGGATAGCATAATTTCTAAATGTAGTATTTTTTATCATTTCTTTCTGTTCGTCTATATCTCTTTTTTAAATACAAATACAGTTATTGTTACACTATTTAGCATCATTGATATTTATATGTATAGTTAATATCATCTATTAATACTATAAATATAATCAATTAGATAACAATTTATTTAAATTAATACTAACTAATCAGGTGAAACGTGATCTTAATTTTATGTTAATTTATATTAAAAATATTATAAATATGTATAATATTGTAATATTATTATAATTTTATATAAATTTTATAAGTATAGATTTTTCATCAATTAATATCAATGTCCCATCTTCCTGTTTAGAATATATAGCTAAATTCAAGAAATTTTCAGATGAATTTTTGGGTATAAATTCTATTTTCCAGGGAAATACACCCTTCAGTGTTTTTTTAGAATTAATATCATGACTTAGGTCAGCTATCTTTAATTTTACATTTTTATCCTTTTCTTTAAGTTCTAAAAATATATAATACCATCCCTTTTTATAAGATATGTTATCGTTATTTTTTATTTCATATTTAATTAGAACCTCATCCCCAGTTTTTAGTTGATCTTTATCTATACTTAGCGTTAATTCAAGATCCGGTTTGAATTCCTTTTGTTTTGGATATATGGGTATTATTACAATTAAAAATATCAATAAAATTAAAATAATAAAATTAAAAATTATTGAAAAAATAGCACCTTTTCTAATTTTCACCTATTTATCACCATTTTATTAGCTAAATATAAATCCTTTTTAACAAAGTTAAAATCTAACAGGTTATATTCTTAAATTTTTACATTTATTAATTCTTTTATAAGAAATATTGTTAATACCTTTACTTCTTCTGCAGATAGCAGATTCTTCACAGATTTATCATACAAAACATTTGCATTTGTAGGAAATTCCTCATCAGCCTTATAAAAAACAAATAAAACAGGATATTTTGGAAATGGTTTTAATACAATTCCCATATCCCCTATTGAAATATTTTCACAATTAAGTTTTTTTGCTGTTAAAAGCAACCTATTTGGTTCTTCTGAAAAGAATTTGACTAAGGGAGATAAAGTACCAGGAATTGTTTTTACATAAAATAAGGCATCCGGAATCTCTCTGTATGATATCCACCCCTCCCCTATTTCTCTTGATGTACATCCTAAAAGGTACTGTATAGTTATCACACTTAAATGTAGATCTATTTTTTCCATATTATCAGACCAGTAAATATTTTTATTATTTATATCTGCAATAATTTCTCTATTTAAATATGGAATTATAATTTGTTTATGACCTTCTTTAGTTGTTATATAATTGACATCTGATTTCTTTGATATATCATCTAAATTTGCTTTCTTTAGTTTTAAAAAAGCCTTATCAAATAGTTTTTTTATCATTTCTAATTTTTCTTTTTCAATTCTATCCTTACATAACATATATTTCCTTTACTTTTTTGTCCTTCTTCTCATTTTTTTATAATATCATTATTTATGAAATAAAGATCATCATATTCTATATTTTAATTTGTATTGAGTGATTTTAGCAAAAATTTAAAGAATTAACAAAAGATTATTAATCGAACCTACGTTTGCTTTTTTATAAAATTTATGATATATTAAAAAAAATATATTTTATAAAAGATTCACTAAAATAACAGGGGAATATCAATGATTGATGAAGAACTTACAAAGCGACAAAAACAGATCTTAGATTTTATTGAAGAGTTTATTATTAAAAAGGCTTATCCCCCATCAGTTAGAGAAATCTGCAAAGCAGTGGGGCTTAGTTCTCCAGCAACTGTTCAGAGTCATTTAGATAAACTAAAAACAAAAGGATATATTAAAAGAGATCCGTTAAAACCCAGAGCAATTGAAATAATGTCTCCATCTATAAAATATGAAGGAATTTTAGGAAAGAAATTTGTTTCAGTTCCAATTGTAGGTAAAATTGCTGCTGGAATACCACTTTTAGCAGAACAAAATATTGATGAATATTTTCCACTCCCCACTAGTTTTATTAGCTCTAAAGATAATTTTATGTTAAGAGTGAAGGGTGAAAGTATGATAAATGCAGCAATTAAGCCTGGAGACTTATTGGTAACAAAAAGACAGAACACTGCTGAAAATGGTGATATTGTGATTGCATTGGTAGAAGATGAAGCTACAGTAAAAAGATTCTTTAAAGAGGATGGTAAAATACGCTTACAACCAGAAAACGATCTTATGGAACCGATAATATTATCCAATGTTAAAATATTAGGAAAAGTAATCGCATTAATAAGGAAGATATAGATTATGCTTTCACTGCTTTATCTATTTTGAAACATTCAACTCTTTGTAGGGCATGTTTTGGTATGAGTACTCTTACTTCAATAGAATTTTCCAAATAAGTTTTTTCTCTTACCTTACCTAATTCGTGAAGATATGAAAGGATATTAGTATTTTTATAAGGGATTGATAATATCACCTCAACTGTATTTCTATCGATAACTTTTATCAGCCTTTTAATCAGAATATCTATTCCATTACCCTTTAATGCAGATATAAAAACTCCATCCTGGTATCTTTCTTTTAATCTATTTATTTCTAACCTTGAAAGGAAATCTATTTTATTAAAAACCATAAGTATAATGTTTTCATTAGCTCCAATATCAACCAGAACTTTATTAACTGCTTCTATCTGCTCTTCCATGTTTGGATGATATGAATCAATAATATGAAGTAGTATATCTGATTGCTTAACATCCTCGAGAGTAGATCTAAAAGCAGCAATAAGTTGATGAGGTAATTTTTTAATGAAACCCACAGTATCGGAAAATAACAGCACTCTTCCACCATCTACTTCCTTCCTTCTAATTGTTGGGTCTAAGGTTACAAATAACTTATTGTCAACTTCAACATTACTATCACATAAGAAATTTAACAGTGTTGATTTTCCTGAATTTGTATATCCGACTAATGATACTAATGGTATTCTTTTCCCTTTTCTCTTCTGTCTCTGAACATTTCTATGAACTTTTAATTGCTCTATCTCTTTTTTCAATAAACGTATTCTCTTCTGAATTTTTCTTTTATCCACTTCCAATTTTGTTTCACCAGGTCCTCTTGTCCCTATTCCTCCTCCTAATCTTGACATTTCTATTCCTCTTCCCTTAAGTCTTGGAAGTAAATAGTTCATTTGAGCTAACTCAACCTGTAGTTTACCTTCATAGCTATTTGCATGTTGTGCAAATATATCTAATATTAAAGCTGTTCTATCAATCACCTTTACACCTATCTTCTTATTCAGTTTATCCTGTTGAGAAGATGTAAGCTCATCATCAAAAATAACAGTATTTGAATTAAGCGAATTAACAATTTCTGATAATTCATTAACTTTGCCAAGACCTATTAAATACCTTGGGTCAAATGAATCTCTTATCTGAACTACATCTCCAGCCACTTCTGCACCTGATGTGATTGCTAAATTAGCAAGTTCTTTTATTGATTCCTCAACTTGGTGTAATGTTTGATGTGGAAGTTTAATGCCTACTAAAATGGCTTTTTCGCGTGGTTCTATAGTGGTTCTTTTTGTTCTATTTTCTGTTGATTTTTTAATATTTAATCTTTCTCCAATTAGTTATTTTTAATAAAAATGTAAGAATTAAAACTTATAATTTTAATTTATAAATAGCTTATATTACTTAATACTATTTTTACTATTTAATCCCTATCATATTGCGACAAAAGCCAGCTATCTGAAAGTCTACCTCTATACACATAATCTACAGCACCTGTTAAGATGATATTGTTATCTTTCTCACGCCACAAAATTTCTAATTTTCCACCTAAAAGATATACATTTAATTTTCGTTCAGTTTTATTTTTTAAAACTGATGCAACAGCTGCTGCACAAGCTCCAGTTCCACAAGATTCGGTCTCTCCTACTCCCCTCTCCCATATTCTAATATAAATCTCTTTTTTATTTTTCACTTCTACAAATTCAACATTTGTATTATTTGGGAAAAGTTTATGTTTCTCCAAAATTGGACCTAATTTTTTTACCGGAGCTTTATCTATATCATCCACAAAAATTACACAATGGGGATTACCAATAGAAAGACAAGAAGCAAAAATTTTTTGTTTCTCCCCTATAAAGATTTCTTCATTTAATGGGTCTCCATCCTTCCCTCTTATAGGAATTTTTTCCCTTTTAAATTCTGGTGTTCCCATATTCACACTGATCTTATTAATTATACCTTCTCCTTTTTTGATTATTATCTCCTTTATTCCAGCCAAGGTTTCTATATTAAATTTTTTCTTTTGCATTAAACCCAGGTCAGATATGTATCTACCCAAACATCTAATACCATTTCCGCTTATTTCAGCTTCTGAGCCATCAGCATTATATATAGTTGCTTTAAAATCTGCTTTATCAGAAGGTAGTAGAACAACTACACCATTTGCACCAATTCCATAACATCTCTCACAGATATTTTTTATAAGATGAGGTGGAATATCATTTTCTTCAAATAATGAATTAACAATAATAAAATCATTACCCAATGCGTGCATCTTTGTAAATTTCAATTTTTACACCCCTTATAATAATTACCTGATAAAATGATTTTTCTATTTTAATTGTTTAAACAATTATTGTTTTAAAATATAATTTCATTTATTTTCTTAATTATACTATCAAATTTCTTATTCTTTTTGATAAAAATCCAATTTACTCTCGGATCAGCCCTTAACCATGTTAATTGTCTTTTTGCGAAATTTCTTGTATTTTTCTTTATGAGGTTTATAACTTCTTTTTTCGTTAATTCATCATTAAAAAAGGAAAGAACTTCTTTATAACCTATTGCCTGTTTTAAAGCCAGACTGTTTTCATATCCCTTTTTTATTAATCCCTCAACCTCATCAAAAAGTCCTGAACTGATCATATTATCTACTCTTTTTTCGATATCATTATATAGTTCATCTCTATTTTTATTTAAACCAATCAAGGTTAAATCATAAATGGACTTTCTTTCCTTCCACTGTTTTTGAAAAGATGAGAATTTTTTACCAGATGTATAATACACTTCTAATGCTCTAATTATTCTTCTTATATCGTTAGAGCTAATTTTTTTTGAATATTCTTCATCCACTTTAATCAATTCCATGTACAACGATTTTAATCCTTCAGTTTCTATCCTATTTTTTAATTTGTCTCTCTCCCTTTTATTAAATATATTATCTGCAAAATGCAAATCATCAATTACTGATCTAATATATAATCCAGAACCACCAACCAAAAATGGAATTTTTCCTCTATTTGAAATATCATCAATACATTTTCTTGCTGATCTTTGAAATTCAGCAACAGTCATTATGTGATCTGGAGGACAAATATCAATCATATGATGAGTAATTTCTTTTCTCTGCTCAATTGTAGGTTTTGCTGTACCGATATCCATTCCAATATATACCTGTATTGAATCTGCAGAAACTATTTCAGCGTTTATCTTCTTTGAAACTTCAATTGATATTTTTGTTTTACCAATACCAGTAGGACCAACAAGTGCTATTACTCTCTTTTTTTTATTTTCTTCTGTAATTATTTTCATTTAATAAAGTTCTGAAAAATTTAAATTAATAATATGTATTTTTGTAAGAAATTTATAAAGTAATCTTTACTGTAAATTCTCTTATTTTCTGATGAAACATCATATAAATGCTTCATTTGTGACGAGTAACCGTGAAACTATATATCTCAAATTCTTCATCAGGGAGTATACCAGCTTTACTTTTTGCAATATTAACTTGCATTTCTGGTGTATCTACTCCTTCAAGATCTGGTAATAATAATCCAGTTTTATGTCCCGATTTAACTATGACACCATATTTTTTAGGATTAAGCTGTGACATTTTCTCTATTTTTTCAGGTTCACTTAAAATATCCACACTATAAGTTAAAAGCTTCAACTCTTCACTTCCAACAGGAAAAAAACGAGGATCTCTTGTAGAAGATGATATTGCATTAGAAATGATTTCCTCAACTACGCTATTCTTTGTGGGATAAATAGTTCCAATACAACCCCTCAGTTCACCTTTCTTTTTTATAGATACAAAAACCCCAGCTTTCTCTTTAGTAAATTCTTCAAGAATGTTTTTATGTGATAGGACTTTACCTACTTTTATATATTTTTCAACAGCTTTTTTTGCAAGTTCTACATATTTATCCATTTTCTCCTCTTGTAAATTTTTTTTTACAATGACAAAAATAAATAAGTATTATTATCAAATAGGAATAATTTCTGCTACCATGTAGCCTACACCAAATGGACCTTCATATGATAATACTTTGGATTCTACATCTTTTCCATCAAAACAGCCTGCAAGAACAAATATCGAACGTAATCCACATTCTCCAGCATTGTAAATTAATTTATCGTCTAATTGGAATAGTTCATCAAACTTTGAACTATTTATTATCTCAGCTATCTTCTTATCAAATTTCTCACCATCTGGATGAAAACCAGCTGGTGCTCCAGGTTTTAATCTATGAGACAAATCTCCACTGGCAATAAAAACAGCAGTTTTTCCAGTTTCTTTAACAGTATCATTAATTACTTTTCCAAATTTATAATGATTTTGATAATTTAGAAAAGATATGGAGAGACTAATCAAATTGTATTTATCTTCATTAGTTAGGTAATAAAGAGGAACTATTACTCCATGATCCAATTCATTTTGACCATAAGTAAAATCTTCATTTTCATCTATTTTTATCGCCTTTATTGAATTCTTATTCATATTTTCTATTAGTGATTCAATAAATGCAGCATCATTTTTCATTTGGATTGATATTTGCTTATAACCAAAATTTGATAAGCTTCCCATTAATATATTTTGTACTCTTATTGCATATGCATCACGATGTACTGGGCCATGAGGAGAAATAGTAATTAAAATTTCAGGATTTATCTGTTTAATGTCTTTATTTACTTTCTTTAAAGCTGAAATAGTTTTTTCTACTTGTTTAAGATCATACTCACTTCCAATTGGTGGAACTATGATTGGTGGATGAGGTGCTATTATTCCTAAAGATATGCCTAACATTTAATTACCTCCTTACAACTTTAATTTTCCAATTAAGTAATGAGCTTTTGCAGATATTATATCTACATAAACTATTCTACCAATTAGATTTGAATCACCTTTAAAATTAACAATCTTATTTGTTTTTGTTCTACCCATAAGCATTTCTTTATCTTTTTTTGAGAAATTCTCTACTAAAACATCAAAACTTTTACCAATTAATTGATCATTTTTCATCAGACTTATGGCAGTTTGTTTTTCTAACAATCTATTAAAACGATTCATTTTTTCTTTATGTGAAAAATTATTATTAAATTTTATAGCTTTAGTTCCTGGTCTTGGTGAATATATAAAAGTAAAAGCATTATCAAATTTTACCTTTTCTACTACATCCAATGTTTCAAGAAAATCTTCCTCAGTTTCTGTTGGAAAACCAACTATTATATCAGTCGTTATACTAGCATCTGGAGTTATGTTGTATATCTCTTCAATTAGTCTTAAATACTCGTCCTTTCTATAACCTCTATTCATATCTTTTAATACCTTATTAGATCCTGCTTGTAATGGAAGGTGAAAATGATTGCATAAACTCTCAGATTCTACTACCACTTTTATAGTTTCACTGTTAAAATCTTTTGGATGAGATGTTATAAACCTTATTCTTTTTAATCCAGAAATTTCACTCAAACTTTTTAATAATTTCGGAAAATTTAAATCATCTACTAAATCCTTCCCATATGAATTTACATTTTGACCAAGTAGGGTTATTTCTATAACTCCAGATGAAACCAAATTATTAACCTCTTTAATTATTTGACTTGATGGTCTGCTTGATTGTCTCCCTCTAACATATGGAACTATGCAATATGAACAAAAGTTGTTACATCCACGCATAATTGAAACCCATGCTGAGAATGATTTTTCCCTGGAAGATGGAAGGCATGAAATATCATAAGTACTTTCCTTTTTCAATTCAATAACTCTATTACCAGTTAATATTCTTCTTTTGAGAAGATATGGAAATCTTTCAATATTATGTGTTCCAAAAACAATATCAATTTGAGGAAATTTTAATAGTAATTTTTCACCATAACTCTGAGCTAAGCAACCACCAACTGCTATTATCAAATCAGGTTTTTCTTCTTTTAATCCCTTGAGGTTACCTAATTGACCAAACAATCTATCATCAGCACTTTCTCTAACTGTGCAGGTATTAAAGACAATTATATCTGCATTTTGTATGTCCTTTTCAAAATGAGCCTTACATTTATGAAGAAGTCCTGCAATTCTCTCTGAATCATATTTGTTCATCTGACAGCCGAAAGTCTTAATATAGAATGAATACTTTTTGGCGCCAAAAGTCTTTGGTTTTGTTGACATTTATAAATTTTCTCCTGTTCAAAAAATAAAAAATTTAAATAATCCTTCGATCTCTCCCTCTCAACCTCTCAAAGTTCTTACAATGCAATACGTTTCTGCAGTTCTTCTTCCTCTTGTCTCGTGTGTTTATTCTTGGTTTTGAATATTTTTTCACCCAGTGGATTTTCAAAGAGTGCCACTTCCATATGCTATATTCTATACTGCTTCTTTCATCTCCATGACCCCGATGTTTCCCATTTTCTATTGAACTCTTGTCCTCTGTGAATCGTATTAAGCGGGCTAATGAGAAAATTTTCTATCTCTCTTGCCGTTGTACATAATTTCTCCGGCGTATTTTGATCGACTAAACCTGTAGAGGAATCTTTCCATTCCATAATATTGCAGAAGTTCCGAAAAGGTACAGTTGGTTTCTTTTGTTTTATTCTTGAGTCTATCTCGAATCGAAGCTTCTATATTCTTGATGTCCTTTTTCATAGCATAGCTTCCAATATTGGTTTCATGATGCTACCAACGCGACAAATCTTGGCGTATTGCATGATCTCTTTTGGCTGTATACCTTTCTCCGTTACAGCCACCTTGAGAGCTTCCCGTGCAACATCTATACCTATTCTATTGCGAAACTTGAAACAATCGGCAATAGTTTTGGCAAGATTGTAAACTCTGATTTTATGTCCCTCGAGTTTATATTCCTCTATCCCTGTTTTCCATGCGTTGGGCGCAAAACGGTAAAACCTGACCGGGGGATATTTGATTCTATTTGCATGGGTACCCTGTGGAATAGCAATATCCACATATTTGGGAATTTCACCAGTTGCTTCGTAAAAAGACAGAGCCGAAAGAAGACAAATAACGCCCCGTGGTGCCTGAAGAGATGCGATAACCAAATCGGGATGGGAACCTGGTTCGTAATCAACTACGCGATAAAGACCTCGGGCAATCCTTTCAACTTTTCCCTCTTTTTCAAGAGCAATAAGCGAATCCGGATGAAACCCAGCCTTTAGTATGGCAGAAAACCTGACCACGCCACCCTGGTTCTGGAAAAAACTTATAAGCTCCCGTGTTCTCGCGTTCATCTAACCTCCGTAGAATTTCTTACTACTTGTAAATAAGTATATATAATTTGCACGGTATGTCAATGTTTTTTTGTTTCGTGAATCAACAAGACAGTTAATAAATCTTAAGGGGAAATATAGATTCCTTTCTTTTATTGCGGCGTAGCAGCACGAAGCGAAGGGCTACGCCGAAGCAAGTGGCTCTTAGGTCTTTCTCAGGACAAGCTTTCATCTCGCCTACTTGCCTTCAGCCAGTCATTATCAGAGGAATTTTTATATATTGTAAAACCTGTATAAAAGGCCAGCCAAAGGTAATTATTGAAAATTTCTTATTTTCCATCATCTTTTCTATTTCCTAAGTTCACTTGCTTTTTCGGAAAGTTGTTCAACTACATCATCATTAACAGTTATATCACCTATATTTTTTATTTTAATTTTAGGATTTATTATAGAATAGTTTCCATGAAAATCTGTTCCTCCTGTTTTTATCAATCCATAACCATCAGCTATTTTTATTAATTCATTTATCATAAAATTACTGTGTGAAGGATGATAAACTTCTATTCCCATTAAGCCAATTTTAACTAATGGTTGTATAAACCTAATATTATTACCAGAGAAAGGATGTGCTAAAACAGGAACAGCTTTAGCATTTATCAAAACTTCTATAACTTTCTCCGGGGAAATTACATATTTTTTTACATAGTAAGATTTTTCCCTTCCTAAAAAAAGTCTAAATGCTTCCTGAAATGAACTTGCATAACCAAGTTCAACTAATGTTCTTGCTAAATGAGGTCTTCCTATTGATTCTCCGTGACTTTGTTTTGCTACTTGTTCATATTCTATTTTTATTCCTGCTTTTTTAAGTCTATTTACTATCTTTTTTGCTCTTAATTCTCTTTTATTTTGAAGATCTTTTAAAAATTCTTTTAATTGCTTTGAATGATAGTCAATAAAATAACCAAGAATATGTAGATCATACTCCTCACTCTCTGAGCTTAACTCAATCCCAGGAATAAAATTTAAATCATTTTTTTTTGATTCAGTGATAGCTTCTTCCAATCCATCTATACTATCATGATCAGTTATAGAGATGGCACTTAACCCCGTCTTTTTTGCAATTTTTACAATTTCAGAGGGACTTAGAATACCATCTGAAGCATTGCTATGTATATGTAAATCTGCTGGCATTTTCTACCTTTCTTTAAAAAATATGTTTTGCATTTATACTCAACTATTTTATGTACTAACACATTTATAGTTCAAATAAATTTAATTTTTTATAATATAAATTTAGGAACTTTTTATATATATTATTATAAAACTATCACAAAATAATAAAAAATATTTAAGGCATAAAAAATCATTATGTAAAGAAGTTGTTAAGATAACCCAATTAAATGATATTAACTTGGAAGGATTGGACTGAACCCCTATCACTGGACACATTGTATACTAAAATTAATTAAGTTAGAATAGCGGATGAGACAAAAAGAGAAGGATTAAATAGGAAATAACAGATATAATAATCTGAATATTTAATTATCTATTCCTTTTAAAATTATATTTAGTTTTATTTAAAAAGAGTTATAGTTTTTTATTATACAAGGACTTTGTTATAATCCTCAACTGTGAGAAGAATAGCTGTTCTTTCCTCTCCATTTATCATTATATCTTTAAATGATGGTATACATATAAGATTTATTCCACTTGGTGCGACAAATCCTCTTGCGATAGCAATTGCTTTTATAGCTTGATTTAATGCTCCTGCTCCTATTACTTGAATTCTTACTAAACCACTTTCTCTCAAAACTCCTGCTATGGCTCCTGCTACCAAATTTGGTCTTGACTTTGTTGATACTTTAAAAATTTCAGCCATTTTTACCTCCTATAATAATTATTTCTTCGACTTTCTATTTCTATTATATATTTATCAACTTTTAAGATAATAATTAGTATTCAATTATTTTTTACTTTTTCTATTATGTTTTTATTATATTTTGAGATAATATTTAGCGTTTAGATGTGCACCTTTATTATATATTCTATAATAAACCTAAATCTCCTCTTTATTTTTATACAGTGTAACAGTAAAGATAAACTATATAGTTATACTATTATAACGTATTCTAAATCATTTTTGTTTTCAATCAGAAAATGCTATAAAAAAATATGGAAAGAAATGCAGTATCTCTTTCCATATTTTTAGATATTACTTAGATTTAGATGTATTTTTACTTTTTATTTTGCATATTCAACTGATCTTTTTTCTCTAATTACATTTACCTTGATTTGACCTGGGTATTCCAATTCCTCCTCAATTTTTGCAGCCAATTCTCTTGCTATTCTCGCAGATTGATCATCATCTACTAAATCTGGATAAACCATTACTCTAATTTCCCTTCCAGCTTGAATTGCATAACATTTTTCTACACCTTTAAATTCTTTTGCTACACTTTCAAGATTCTCTAATCTTTTGATATAACCCTCTAAAGTTTGTCTTCTTGCACTGGGTCTTGCACCCGAAATAGTATCCGCAGCAGAAATTATCACATCTAAAATATTCTGTTGTTCTATATCTTCGTGATGAGCATGAATTGCATGTACAATATCATTTGACTCATGAAGCTTTTTTGCGAGTTTAGCCCCAATAACAGCATGTGGACCTTCTACCTCATGATCAATTGCTTTTCCTATATCATGAAGTAGTCCAGCTCTCTTAGCTTTTTTAACATTTATTCCCAACTCTGAAGCCATAATTCCCGAAAAATGAGCAACCTCCATAGAGTGCTGAAGTACATTCTGACCAAAACTTGTTCTATATTTCAATGCTCCTAAGATTTTAATAAGTTCCTTGTTTAACCCAGCTATACCAACATCAAAAACTGCTTTTTCACCTGCAATTTTTATTTGATTCTCAACAATTTTATTTGCTTTTTCAAACTTCTCTTCAATTTTTGCTGGGTGAATTCTACCATCAGCAACCAATTCTTCTAATGCAATTCTTGCTTTTTCTCTTCTAACGGGATTAAAGCATGAAAGTATAACTGCTTCAGGTGTATCATCTACTATTAAATTTACTCCTGTTAATTGCTCGAAAGATCTGATATTTCTTCCTTCCCTTCCAATAATTCTTCCCTTCATTTCATCATTTGGAAGTGGAACTACTGATACTGTTGTTTCTGAAACATAATCATTTGCATATCTTTGAATTGTAGTTGAAATTATTTCCTTTGCTTTTCCTTCAGCTATCTCCTTTGCCTCTTCTTCTATCTCTCTTATTTTTTTAGCGCTATCAAATCTTGCTTCTTCTTCTAATCTCTTCATAAGAAGAGCTTTTGCATCGGCGGAAGACAAACCAGCAATATTCTCTAATCTAATTTTTTGTTCCTGTAAATTATTTTCTAACTCTTCTTTGAGCAAATTAATTTCCTTTTCAGTTCTTGCAATGATAGATATTCTTCTATCCAACTTCATTGATTTTTTATCAATAATACTTTCTCTATGGGCTATACGACTTTCTAATTTCCTCAAATCGTTTCTTAGATTTCTCAATTTATCTTCTTCTTCGAAACGAATTTTGTAGATCTCGTCCTTTGCTTCAACTAACTTTTCCTTCTTAATAGCTTCTGCATCTTTCTTTGCTAATTCTATTATTTCTTTTGCTGACTTCTCTGCTTGTTCTTTTCGACCTCTAAATAAGTATCTTCTAATCCAGTAACCAATTGTTATTCCTAAAACTAACCCAAGAATCGCTATAAAAATATAAATTAATAATTGACGATTAATTTTATTTCCTCCTTTCAAAATATAAAAAGCCGAGTAAATCTCGGCTTGAAACAATTTTATTTTAAAAATTTTTTAACTATAATATATTACAAATAATATTTACTACTTAAAAGTTTATAGTTATAAATGTATATCTGTTTCTGTTAAAAATTCTTTAAAATTTAATATTTATAATTAAATATCAGTTTTTATAATAATAATTTTTTAAAAAATATCTGAAAAATTTGAACTCAAATTTTTCTAATTATTAGTAATTATCTGATCATATTTTAAATATTTATAATTATTATTTATCAGATATTTTATTAAACTTACTTTTTTCTACTTTAACTTTATTTTGATTAATTTATCTAAATAGAGAATTAGTTTCAAACCTTGATTAATTCTAACTCTATATATTTATTTAGTCAAGAAAAAAATTAATATAAAAATTAATATTTGTGGTTACAATAATAAAATGTTAAAACTATATTCACTATCTTTTCCATTTACCACTTTTTCCACCACTTTTTTCAATTAGCATAATATCTCCAATTATCATATCTCTATCAATTCCTTTACACATGTCATAAATAGTTAACAGAGCTATTGATATAGAAATTAGGGCTTCCATTTCTGCACCAGTTTTTCCATCACACTTTATCTCTGAAAAGCAGGTTATATAAGAATTTTTATCCTTCTCTTTCAATTCAAATTCTATTTTTATATCTGTTATTGATAATGGATGACAAAGTGGAATTAACTCATGTGTCTTTTTGGCTGCCATTATTCCTGCTATTTTTGCAACTGCAAGTACATCACCTTTTTTTATTTCGAGATCTTTAATCATGTGTAATATCTCATTGCTCATCCATATCTTACCTCGTGCCTTAGCCACTCTATGTGTTATAGGTTTTGTAGAAACATCTACCATCTTTGCTTTACCTTCAGAATTAATATGACTTATCTTTTTCATAAAATCTCCATTTTTTATTTTAATGAATTTTTTTATTAATTACCCACCTATATGATACATATAATGAATTTTTTTATTTATTTTTCTTTTTTGTGGTTTAATGTAAATTGCTTTTTTAAATGCTTCTTTTAAAATATTATCTGAAACATTATTTCTTAGCATGGTTTTAATATCTACTTCTTCTTCCCCAAAAAGACATGGTTTAAGTTTACCATCAGATGTTAATCTCAAACGATTGCACTTATCACAGAAGTTATGTGAATTTGAACATATTAAACCAATAGTTCCAGTAGCTTTTTTATATTTATAATATGTTGCTGGTCCATAACCTAAAGGATTTTTAGCTTTTATTAATTCTCCATATTTATTTAACTCATTTAGCATTTCTTCTTCAGTTAACCCTCTTATTTTTTCTATACCTGTTACCGGCATATATTCAATAAATCTTATATGAACAGGTTCTATCATTGACAATTTTGCAAAATCTTCTAAATTATCATTTATATTTTTCATTACTACAACATTTATTTTTATAGGTCTGATTAAAGAATCAATTGCTTGTTTTAAACCTTTGATCACATCATTAAGATTTCCCCTACGAGTTATATGTTTATAAATTTTTGGATTTAACGAATCTATACTAATGTTTATTCTATTTAATCCTGCATTTACTAAATCATCCATATATTTTTCTAAAAATACTCCGTTAGTAGTCAGAGAGAGGTCTTTAATTTCTTTAATTTCTCTTAATAACTTAATTAAATTCACTAAATCTTTTCTTATTAGTGGTTCACCACCAGTAATTCTAATTTTATTAATACCTACCTCAGTAGCAACTTTTACTATTTTTACTATTTCTTCATATCTAAGAACTTCTTCATGACCAATTGAAGAGATACCCTTTTCTGGCATGCAATATATGCATCTTAAATTACATCTGTCAGTTACAGAAATTCTTAGATATTCAATATTTCTACCAAACCTATCTAACATTTTATTTTTTACCCTGCAAAATTAATGTTTATACAAACTATTATATTTATTTTATTTTCTTGATAATAGATGAATAGAAGTTGCTTTAATATTAGCTATAGTTTTTTCTCCAATTTTTAAGTTTAATCTATCTAAAGATTGTTTTGTTATAAATGATGTCAAACTAAATCCACAATCCATAACAACCCTATAAACAAGGCCATAAGAAGAGATATCTTTGATAGTTGCCACAAATGAATTTCTCGCACTTGAAAGTGGAGTTTTTAATGAGTATTTAAAAAGTGTTACATTTTCAGGACGAATGCAAGCAATAACATTTTCACCTTTCTCTAAATCAGATACAACTTCCAATTTCTGATTATTAATATTTACTATACAAAGTCCTTCTCTCTTACTTGTAATTTTTCCATATAAAATAGTTTCTACTCCCAAGAAATTCGCTACAAATTCATTAATTGGTTTATTAAAAACATCTTCTGTTCTTCCTCTTTGAATAATCTTCCCTTTATTCATTAAAGCAACACTATCTGAAATAACTAAAGTTTCATTTCTATCATGAGTAACATGTAATGTTGTCTGATTTTCTCTTCTAATTATTTTATATAAATTATGTCTTAATTCTTCCCTTGTTGGTTGATCTAATTCTGCAAAAGGTTCATCTAATAATAGAATCTCAGGTTCTAAAACTAATGCTCTTGCAAGTGAAACACGCTGTGCTTCACCACCAGAAAGTGTTCCAGTTGATCTATTTATAAGATGAGAAATTTCAAGCTTTTCCAGTGCTTCTAAAACCTTATTTTTTATTGAATTTTTATTTTTTTTTCTTATTCTAAGACCGTATGAAACATTATCATAAACAGAGGATTTAAAAAGGAGCGGTTCTTGAAAAACCATTGCCATTCTTCTTCTAAAAATATGTTTTTGTTTATTATTTGTAGGAACAATTCCAAATATTTTAACTTTTCCCTGAGAAGGTTTTTCTAATAGATTTAAGATTCTAAGAAATGTACTTTTACCAGCTCCATTAGACCCAACTAATGCTAATACCTCACCCTTATTCAACTCAAATTCTTCAATATCTAAAACAATCCTATCGTCATATTTATGTATTAAATTTTTTACTTCTAATACTTTTTCCAATAAAATTTCTCCCTTTGTTGTATATAAGTAAGTGAAAAGTTAGCAATAAATGTTAAAAGTAAAAGTATTATTGATATTGCAATAGCTTTCTCAAATTCTCCCATTCTTGTATACAAAACAATAGAAGTAGTCAGGATTCTTGTCTTCCCTTTAATATTTCCACCAACAATCATAGCGGCTCCCACTTCAGATATTATTGATCCAAACCCAGCCATAATTGCAGCTAGGGCAGGAATTCTCGCTTCTTTAACCAATGTCCAGAAAAGTTGAAATTTATTTGCGCCTAAAGATTGACATTGAAGTTTGAGTTTATGACTAAGCTGTTGAATTGATGCGAGAGTTAGACCAGTTACTAAAGGAGTAGCAATTATAACCTGTGCTATGATCATAGCAGTTGGTGTATATAAAAGGGACAAGAAACCTAAAGGACCACTTCTCCAGAGGGATAGTGCAACAAATAAACCAATAACTACAGGAGGGAACCCCATCCCTGTGAACACCAAAGATATTAATAATTTTCTTCCAGGAAATTTTGTCAATCCCAATATTACACCTAAAGGTATTCCTATAAGTAAGGAGGTTAAAACTGCATAACCTGATATTAAAAGAGTAAGCCATACAATTGATAAAATCTCTCTATTTAATCCTATAAGCAGGTGTAATGCTTCTTTTATTCCTTCAACAAAAATGTTCATCTTAAAAACCTATTTTTTTAAATATTTAATCTTTAAAAATTTCTTATTTACTTTCACTTATTAGGCTATAGAGAAAAATTTTGAATTAATAATTAATCAGATTGATTTTACACTATAACTATTTAATTACATCCGGAAAAAATAAAGGTTGTCCATACTTACCAATACCAAAATTTTTTATTATCTCTTGACCCTCTTTTGATGTTATGAAATCTATAAATTTTATTGCACCTTCATAATTAACATGCGAATATTTGTTAGGATTTACCGCAATTATGCCATATGAATTTAAAAGTAGTGGATCTCCCTCAAATAATATTTTTAATTGTATATTTTTTTGTAGTGAAAGATATGTTCCTCTATCTGTTAGAGTATAAGCATTTTTTTCATTAGCTATCATAATTGTTCCTGCCATTCCCTGACCTGCTTCCAAATACCAGTCACCTTTGGGTTCTATTCCTGCCTCTTCCCATATCTTTATTTCTTTTTTATGAGTTCCAGAATCATCTCCCCTCGATAAAAATAACATTTGTTTTTCACTCATTTTCTTAAAAGCTTCTGTTACATTTTCATTACCTTTAATTTCTGCAGGATCTTCCTCGGGACCAATTATTACAAAATCATTATGCATAACATCCTTACGATTTACACCATACCCTTCTTCTAAAAATTTATCTTCAGCTGATCTTGCGTGAACAAGAACAACATCTACTTCTCCCCTTTCCCCCATCCCAAGTGCCTCTCCTGTTCCAACTGCAATGGGTTTTACAGAAATTTTATATTTTTTCTCAAATACAGGAATCAATTCATCTAAAAGACCTGAATCATATGTGCTAGTTGTAGTTGATAAAATTATCTCTTTTTCCCTTACTGCTGTTTTTTGGTTACAGCTAACAATATTTATGATTAAAAATATAAATATTGTAAAAATTACTAATAGCTTTTTTGACAAATTTTTCATCTTTAAAAATTCATAATTTAGCTTTTATATATATAATTTCATTTTTGAAAATTTTTATTATCTTATTGAATTCTGAAAAAACAAAAAACACCTTCCTCTCGTGTAGAAAAGAGATCGGTGTTATTTTTTTGCTCCTTTCCAAACACGGGAGGTCAATTTGTTTCCAACCTTGACCCTTAAAGATAAATTATTATTTATCTCGGTGGTTAAACATCTTGGATAAAATCTTTAGATGTTATAACTCGGAACGAATATTAAATTTTCAAGGATTATATAAGTTAAGCTTTAAAAAGCATTTCTAAAAATACTTGTTTTGCTTTTTGTTTATTGGTTTCATATTCATCTAATAATTTTTTTGCTTGTTTTACTTTTTCTTTTACTTTATTAATTATTTCCTGTTGTATGTTTTTTTTTGGAATTGGAATTATAGTATTCCTTAATTCTGTTTTTCCTATCCTCTCTCTTGAACTTCCAGTAATTTCATATTTCCACTGTTTTAGCACATAATCACTTCTTAAAATAATCCACAAATATTCTAATAAAACATCTTCTGAAATTAACCTTAGTGGAACTAATTCACTTGAACCAACACAACCATCAGTTTCATCATTTATTAATATTATTTTTCCCTTATTTGGCTGTAATTTAGAAACTAAAATTTCATCTTTTCTAAAAATGGTTTTTGTTGATTTAAGAATTGGGACTTCCTTTATATTTACAACTTCACCCAAATCTTCACTAATATCAATCAGATCAACTAACCTATAAAATTCAGATGGGGGAATTTCCCCTTTTTCTTCTATTGTTGTTATTTCTTCTAATTTCTTATAAGAGTATTTCTTTAACACATTAATTAATTCATCCCTATATGGATTATTAAATAATACATCTATTCTTTTTTTAGGGTTATTTGGTAAATCACAAGGGAATATTTGTTCTTTGTTTGACTCAATAGGTAATTTTATTTTCAACTTTTCAGAAATGATGTTTTTAATTCCTTTTATAATTTTTTTGTATTCTTGTATATTGTTTTTTGATTTATGTTTTAATTCCTCTACTCTGTTTAATATTTTTAATTGTTTTTTTTCTGAAGGTAACAATAATATAATAGAACCAATCTCTGCCAATGACAGTCCGCTTTGTCCCATCCTATATCCCCCTATTCTCATCAACTGCGAAACCCCATATTTTGAATTCAAAAATTCATGAATAAACTTTGGAATGATTCTGGTGTGGTCATACTCCTTTTTAAGCCTTATTATACCCAATGCTTGATTTAAATTAGCATTAATTTCCTTCTCAAGAATGACACACCTATCTATTGCTCCTGTTTTTGCTATTATTATATCTCCTTTCTTTACTCTACTGCTTTTTAATTCTTCATCCTTTTCCTTGGAAATAAATTTATCATACTTTGTTTTGATAATGTTTCCGAACATTCCTAAATTTACTATTTGTAATAACCAAACACTACCAGGAAAATCTTCTGGCACATAATCTGTTGTATGAAGTTGGAATCCCCACGGTCCACTTATAATTTCCTTTTTTATAGAATTTAGGGATAGTTTTATTGATGAATTTTCCAAGTTTTTTAATATATCTAATACTCTTGGATTATAATAATGTACACTTATCTTCTCATGTAGAGTATAATTTAATATAAAACATAATGGTTCTTCTTTTAACACTTTTATATCTTTTAATGTTTGTTTAGCGTTCATTTCATCTCTCAAATTTTTTATACTCATCTAAAATATCCCATAAATCACATAACTCTAATGTTGGTCTTCCTGCATCATTATGACCAATATTTTTAGAAATTGCCATAAAAACCTTTGGTTGCTCTTCCTGTGATGCTCTCCTTTTCTTTAAGTACAAAATTGATGTTTTTACACTGGTGTCTGCATTAACAAACGCATTTTTAGGCAAAGAGATGACCGCCTTTATTATAAAGTGTTCCCTTATGTATTTTCTGAAAGGAGCATTTGAATCAGTATTTAAGACACTCTCATCAATAACTGTTAATAATTTTCCACCTTTCTTTAATAAATCATAATATCTTTCAATAAACATCACATTAGATTTCAATGATGCTCTTATTTCTGTTGAATTTTCTCTTCCTTTCGGATATGCTATATCATATTGTTTTAATATTCTCTCTTGGTCTTCATCTTTTCTCCCATATTTCATAGCAAACGGGGGATTAGTTAAAACAACATCAAATTTTAATCCAATATCAAACTTTTTTTTCAATTCCATCAGTTCATCAATTCGTTCTTCTGATAATCCTGTTTCAGCATGTAATTCTTTATCTAATGTATCTGCCATGAAAATATGACTTCCACCATCACCATGTAAATACATATTCATTCTTGCTATTGGTACAATATCTTCTTCACTCGCATCCACACCATAGACACATTCTTCTCTTATTTTCTTTTTCAATTCTCTTTTATCTGTAGATATTTCATCAACTTTTTTAAACATATCAGAAAGTGCAAAAATTAAGAACCCTCCTGTTCCACAACAACCATCCAAAATTACCTCAGGTCCATATTCCTCAGTTTCTGTGTTATACCTTATTTTCAGATTAGCCATCTTAACCATAAACTTAACGGCCGTTCTCGGAGTGAAGAATTGTCCTAACTCTTTACCTCTTATCACAGCACTTAAAAATGTTTCAAATACCATACCATTCCAATCTTCCTCAACAATACTTAAATTAAGATGTTCAATTAATTCCACTATTTCTTTTATGGTGGATGGCTTTAAGTTTAATTCCTCGCTTTTCTTAAATATTCGCTTCTTTTCCCTAGAAATAACATCTCTTTCTAATTTATCTCTATACTTTTTAAACAGTTCATTTATAGGATTATCAAACCTGTCTTTTAATTGATTAATGTAATTAAGTGAAAACTTGAAGTCCTTTTTAGTAACTCTTTCTCCTTTTCTTATCTTATCATTTATTATTCTATCTTCGTTTAGTTTTATAAATAAAATTTTAGTGAATTCATAGAATGCAGTTTTAGGTGCTACTTTATGTTTCCTCCATATAATGTTGTGACTTATTTGGAATATCCCTTTTAATTCATCAATCTCAGGGATATTAAAATCAAAAATATCCTCTACATTCTCAATATTCTTCAAAGAATTATAACTTATATACTCCTTTAATTTTTTATATTTTTTATTATCTTCAGTGAAATCTCCGAAGTTTAATTCTAAAATTGGTTTTGTTTGATCCACTAAAACCAAATGTGTTTTTATACCGTTTGTTATTAAACAGTATTTTATTGGATTAGTACCGATATATCCTCTATTAATGATTGTTGCATAGTCCTGTGCTTCATGAACAAAAGGTTTAATATCCTTTTCTGGATGTTTTGCTTCTATAATTAAAGACCAAATTTTATTGATTTTTATAGCATAATCTGGTCTGTGAGGTCTTCGTTTTTTTTCTTTCCCAATTGAATGATATGGAAAGGTGTGTTTTGTAAAAATATTCATCTCTTTATAACCTAAATCTTTAAGTAACATTCTAACAAAAAATTGCTCTACATCACTTTCGTTTCTTAAATTTTCTCTCTCACAAAAAAGATTTTTATTTGTCATTTCAACCATTATTTTTTTAAATTTTCACAAATTTTAGTTGTTTTAATTTATTATTTTCAAAATCAATATACTCTGCTATTTTATAGCATCTACCCTACTTTGTTAATATTATATAATCTTATTAAACATTTGTCAGTATTTTGTCACCTAACCTGTATATCTGTTTTTATCTATAATTCAATTATGCAAATCTTGAATAATTTCTGGAAGAATTGATTCTATAACTGAATAATTATAACCTTTTCTTAGAAGGAAATTAATAATTCTTCTTCTTATTACTTTTTTGTCTAGAGCCTTATACTTTCTTATCTGCTTTTTTGCTATCCTTTTTGCAGTCTTAATTTCGAGTTCAGGTGTATAAATCTCTGTTAAATTATTTTCAATTATTTCTTTAGAAATACCTTTAAGAAATAGTTCAGATTTAATTTTTGATGAGGAAAAACCTCTTGTTCTAATTCTCTCTTCTATCCAATCGCGTGCATATTTTTCATCATCCAGATAACCATAATTCTTCATTTTTTCAATTGTAATATCAATCATTGCATCTGATATTTTTTTAGTCCACAATTTTCTTCTTAATTCATTTATCGATCTTGGTTTGTAACTTAGATAATTTATCGCAACCCTTTCTGCCTCTCTTTCCTTCTGAAATCTTTTAAGTTGGTTTATTTCTTTTTCACTTAAATGAGAGCCTTCTTTGATATTAAGCCTAAATAATGATTCTTCAAAAAAATTACCAGATTTTATACCATCTAAATAAAGAACTCTATATTTTTGTCTCCCCTTTAACTTCTTTATCTCAGTGACTCGATAAATTTGACTATCTTCAAAAAGTTTCATATGTAAATACTTTATTCTTCTTTTTCTTTCTCTTCCTTTTCTTTATTAGCTTCTTTCTTTTTTAGCAAACCCTCTTTTTCTCTAATTCTATTTTCGATTTCTTTTGCTATTTTTGGATTATCCAATAGAAATTGTCTTGCATTTTCCTTTCCCTGACCTATTTGCTCCTCATCTAATGAATACCATGTTCCACTTTTACTTATTATTCCTTTTTCTATACCCAAATCAATTAAAGATCCCTCTTTAGATATTCCTTTTCCATACAGGATATCAAATTCAACTTTTCTAAAAGGCGGGGCAACCTTATTTTTAACAATTCTGACTCTTACTTTACTACCAACAATATCAGTTCCAACTTTTATGTTTGCTGATCTGCTAATTCTCATTCTTACAGTTGAATAGAATTTTAATGCTCGACCTCCTGGTGTTGTTTCCGGGTTACCAAAAATTATTCCAATTTTCTCTCTAACCTGATTAATGAAAATAGCACATGTATTTGATTTACTTATTGTACCAGCTAATTTTCTTAGTGCTTGTGACATAAGTCTTGCTTGAAGTCCCATATGACTATCGCCCATTTGTCCTTCTAACTCAGCTCTTGGAACAAGTGATGCTACAGTATCTATCACTAAGACATCCAATGCACCACTTCTTATTAACATTTCTGCAATTTCTAACGCTTGTTCACCTGTATCTGGCTGAGACAACAATAGTTCATCAGTGTTTACACCTAAATTTCTTGCATATATAGGATCTAAGGCATGTTCAGCATCTATAAAAGCAGCATTACCCCCCATTTTCTGAGCTTCTGAAATTATATGTAAGGCTAATGTTGTTTTTCCTGAACCTTCTGGTCCAAATATTTCTATCACTCTTCCCCTGGGAACACCTCCAATACCTAAAGCGATGTCAAGGGCCAATGATCCTGTTGGGATTGCCTCTATTTCTTGTAAAGGGCCTTCTCTTCCCAATACCATAATTGACCCCTTACCAAAACGTCTTTCTATTTGAGTCATTGCAATGTCTAATGCTCTATCTTTCTCCATTTATCCTCCATAATTTAAATAATTGCACATTTGCATAAATTATATCAAGAATAGCTTTATTAGTCAAATAAAATCAGTTAAATAAACATGCTTAAAATTATTATATTTAAAATAATTATAAATCTTAATCAGCATATCTTAGATGTCTTATATAGTCTCAATTATACCTCATATCCTATAAAAAATTATTTTAGATTATCAAAAGAATATCATCATGATATTAACTCAGTATTAATCATTAATATATTGCATTAAATTTTATTTATTTTGAAAAATAAATTCTTTTAATTTGTAATAAGAAGGTCCTTGAGGAGACAAGACACTTTTATAAAGAGTTATTCTATCATTGAGTTGTACTGGAAGATTTCCAAATTTTTCTAAATTTAATTCTAAAAACAAATTGTTAATATTTTGCCTTTTTTTAGATCGAGCAATAGTTATATGTGGACTGTAATCTCTTCTCTCCTTCTCAAATCCTCTCTTTGCGAGATTTCTTTCAAGTAATTTATAGATTTTATTAAAATTTTTTTCTTCATCTTTTATGCCAGCCCAGAGAACTCGAGCACTCCTCTCATTAGGAAAAGCTCCAAGACCACTTAATACATATGAAAATGGTTGTATGTTTTTAATACATTTTGAAATAGTTCTTTGAATATCCAAGATTTGTTTATTATCACAGTAACCTAAGAATTTTAATGTGATATGAAGATTCTTTGGATTAACCCATTTCCAGTCATGTGTTTCCCCTTTCATTTCTGAGATAATTTTTTCCAAGTAGCTTCTAACGTCTTCAGATATTGGAGCAGCTAAAAAAGCTCTAATTTTATCCAATTTTACCCCCAAAATTAATATTTTAAATTATTTTAATAAATAAAGTCGTAACATATTAAGTGCTGCCTGGGCAGCTTTTAGTTGGATCTCCTCTCTTGTTCTTATTAGATTCAATTCTTTTGTTTTCGAAAAATTATCAGAATATAAAGAAATATAAACTAACCCAACTGGTTTATTTTCCTCACTTGATGGTCCAGCTACTCCTGTAGCTGATAAGCCAATATCTGAATCAAACAGCTCTTTCGTTTTTTTTGCCATTTCTAAACTTACTTCTGAGCTTATTGTTCCATATTTTTCTAATATATTCTTATTAATATTTAAAATATTTTCTTTTGAAAAACGAGAATAACACACAATTGAACCTTTAAAATATTTTGAACATTCTGGCAATTTAGTCAAAATACTGGAAATTAATCCCCCAGTGCAAGATTCTGCTATTGAGAGAGTTAATCCCTTTTTTAACATTAATTCTTGAACTATAGAAGCTAAAGATAATAATGATGAATTCATTTTTTTCTCAAAATTTCTTAAAACTTTTCTGTTTGTTTTTACATCTACTTATTTTTACTTATTTCTTTAACACTTAATTTTGCTAAAGTTGCTCCAAATCTCCAGACATAATCTAATCCAGATGCTAAAGTAACTAATATTGCTACTATTAAGAAATACCATTCTAATTTAATTCCAAGAAATGATATTGGGAAAAAGCTAATTCCAGAGGTTGAGACATTTATAATTGTTATTAAAATTGCAATTGTTTGAATAACTGTTTTTACCTTACCTAAAATACTGGCTGAGATGATTACATTTCTTGTTGCTGCAACTGCTCTTAAACCTGATATTAAAAATTCCCTAAAAATAATAATTATTGCAACCCATGAAGGTATTCTTCCCAATTCGACTAATGCAATAATCGCTGAGGAGACTAAAATCTTATCAGCGATTGGATCCATTAGTTTTCCCCATTCTGTTACTTCATTTTTTGTTCTAGCAATATATCCATCAACTATATCAGTGATAGCAGAAATTAGAAAAATAATCGTTGCAGCCCAAATAAATTGAGTCTGTCTAATTGAATTACTCGAATTAGTTAATAAAAAAAATAGAAAAATTGGAATTGTTAATATCCTAAAAATAGTTAATCTATTAGATAAATTCAATATTATCACCCTCAATGTTTATTAATTTTTCCATAAAGATCAAAGAATTGACTGTTGGTTATTTTTATAGGAATTAAATCTCCTTCTACTACACCATCTTTTTCTACAAATATTAAACCATCAATTTCTGGAGCTTCTCTATATGATCTTCCTTCCCAATAATTATTTAATTCAATAGATGATTGTTCTATTAAAACTTCCAGGGTTTTTCCCACTAATTTTTCTCGCAATTCCATTGAGATCTCATTCTGAAGAAGTACAATATCATTATACCTTCTATCAACTGTTTTTTTATCTATTTTATTATTATAATAATAAGCTTTTGTTCCTTCCTGTGGTGAAAATTTAAAAAATCCTACCCAATCAAGTCTTGCTTCTTCTAAAAATTTGCAAAGTAGATTATAGTCATTTTCTGTCTCACCAGGGAAACCAATAATAATCGAGCTTCTAAATACTATTTCAGGTATCTTTTCCCTAATTTTTAAAAAAAGTTTTAAAAACTCATCATAACTTCCTCTTCTTCCCATTTTTCTTAAAATTTTATTGTTAACATGTTGAATTGGAACATCTAAATATTTGCATAGTTTTTTACTTTTTGATATCAAATTTATCAAATCATCATTAATACCACCAGGATTTAGATACATTAATCTAATTCGCCTTAGATTATCAATTTTAATTAAATCATTCAGTAACCTTACTAAATTAGTCTTTTCCTCCAAATCTTTTCCGTATTGAGTAATATCCTGAGATATCAAAATTATCTCCTTTACATTATTATTATTAACAAGTTCTTTAGCTTCTTTAATAATTTCCTTTGGTATTCTTGATTGATGTTTTCCCTTTATATTAGGTATATCACAAAATGTACAAGTATTATCACATCCATCAGCTATTTTTAAATATGTATATGGTAATTCTCCATAATACTTTCTTTTTGGCTGTTTCTTTACCCAACCATTTACATTTTCAACCAAACAAATTGGTTTAAAAATAAAATTCTGCTTTTCAACTAAATTCTTCTGACACTTCTTGTATTTAATTTTTTTATCTAAATATAACTTATCATTTAATATTGTTGAAATAACATCAGGTAGTGATGACATTTTAGATAAACCTACCCAACCATCAACCTCAGGTATCTCTTTAGATAATTCCTGGTAATATCTTTGTGGCATACAACCAAATACAATTAGTATAAAACTCTTTTCTTCTTTTAGTTGTGCTACCTCTAAAATAGTTTCTATTGATTCTTCCTTGGCATGATCAATAAAACAGCATGTATTTATAATTACAACATCTGCCTTCTTAATATTTTTTGTAAAAAGAAAATCATTTTCCTCTAAGATGTGTCTAATGCAATCAGAATCATATTCATTCTTGGGACATCCAAGTGTGATTAAACAAACTTTTTTATTATTTCTCATATTAAAAACTTAATTAATTTCCCCTCATTTTATTTCTTTTAACATTATGTAGGTTTTTTACTACCCTTTCAAGTTTTAAGTAATAATTTTACAAAGTTTTAAATATAGTTCCCATTATTGAAATGAAAAATAGATTTTAAAATAAATTTTTATTGTACTGAGATTGTGCTATATTTTCTGTAAAATTAACATCTATAAAAATTTTCTTATTTTTTTATATATAGATTGTAAATACATGAGATGATATATCTTGTTAAAATTTCTTGATTTCAAAAATATTTATAAAATTTATGATTTCTTAACATTATTTTAAACAAAAGTTTAAATTTAGGAGGTTTGTTTAAATGGAAAGTCAAGTTTATTATACAGATGCAAGGGCGAGGTATAAAAGAAATCTTTATGATAAGTTAGAAACAATAGTTAAAAGATCGGAAATTTTAAATTGTGTTGAAAAAAATGATTTAGTTGCAATAAAGATTCATGCAGGAGAACCTGGAAATACCACATTTTTAAATCCAACTTTTGTCAGGAAAATTGTGGAAATGGTAAAAGAAAGAGAAGCTAAACCATTTATAACAGATACCACTACCCTTTATGTACATAAACGTCATAATGCAATTGATCATTCAATTTCTGCATTAAAGAATGGGTTTTCATATTCAACTGTTGACGCACCTTTTTTAGTTGCTGATGGACTTATTGGTGATGATTATTTTACTGTAAAAATAGATGGAGAGATATTAAAAGAAGTCTATATAGGTTCGAGTATATTTAATGCTGATGTATTAATAGTTTTATCTCATTTCAAGGGTCATGAATTAACAGGATTTGGAGGTGCGATTAAAAATGTAGGAATGGGTTGTGCATCAAAGAGGGGGAAGTTCCATCAGCACTCAGGAGTCTTTCCTGAAATTATAAAAGAGAAATGTACTGGGTGTAAATTATGTATTAATAGATGTTCATTTAATGCAATATCATTGATTAATAAAATAGCAACTATAGATGAGAAAAAGTGTAAAGGTTGTGGAGATTGTTTAGTTGTATGCAAATCTTCTGCAATAAAAATAAGGTGGGTAGCAAAAGCCAAAGAATTTCAAAAAAAGATGACAGAATACGCTTATGGGGTATTAAAAACAAAAAAGGCTAAAGTAGGTTATGTAAATTTTCTTATCAATATTACTCCTGATTGTGATTGTTGTGATTGGAGCGATGTATCAATAGTTCCTGATTTAGGAATCTTAGCATCAAAGGATATGATAGCTATTGATAGGGCAAGTGTTGATTTAGTGAACAAAGCTCCAATAAATCCTTTGGGAAAATTGAAGGAAAAAATAGAATCTAAAGATAAATTCTATGATTTAAATAAAGTAAATTGGAGAGTTCAACTCGAACATGGTCAAAAGATTGGTCTTGGAAATATTAACTATAAATTAATCACAATTGATTAATAAATATCTTGAAATGAGAACTATTGATTAATAAATAGTTTGAAATGAACCTTATTAATGATAAATATTTTGAAATAAGTATTATTAACTATTAGATATTTTTAATGGGTAATGAAAATTAAGGAAATTTTCTGTAAATCAATTTTGAATAAAACTGGAATTTCAGTTGGAGATTACGCTTTAAATCCTTATACAGGTTGTGAGCATGACTGTATATACTGTTATGCAATCTTCATGAAAAGATTTTCCGGTCACAAAGAACCATGGGGAAACTTTGTGGATATAAAAATTAATGCTGCAGATGTATTACATAAACAATTAAATAGGTTAAAACCTGGAACCATACTTTTAGGAACAGTTACAGATCCTTACCAACCCTTAGAGGAAAAATATGAAATTACAAGATCTTGTTTAAAAGAACTTATTAATTCTAATTTTCCAGTTTCTATACAAACAAAGTCTTCTGTAGTGCTTAGAGATATAGATTTAATAAAAGAAATCAAAGATATTAAGATTGGTTTTACTATAACTATTTTTGATGAAAAAATAAGAAAAATCTTTGAACCAAAAAGCTCAACTACTGAAAATCGTTTTAAAGCATTATCTGAATTATCAAATCAAAATATAAAGACATTTCTATTTTTTGGTCCAGTTATGCCATACTTCTCCGACAATGAAGATGTAATCAATGAAATCTTTAAGGAAGCTGTTAAAGCTAAAGTTGGTAATATTTTGATTGATAGTTTGAATCCATATCCGAAAGTTTGGGGGAAAGTTAAAAGATTAATTGAAAAAAAATTTCCTGAAGTTTTAGATTATTATAAATTTTTTTATCATGACAGAAACTCATATAAGCAAGAACTTGCATTAAAAGTTAAAAAAATTGCAAGAAATTATAAAATTTCATATCAACTTTGTTTTTGACTAAATATTTTGAATTCTATACCACAAATTTATTGTAGATGGACATGTAGATTTAGTAGTTTTATTAAGATAAATTTGAGGATTTTATTTTTTCAAACTCTTCTTCTGTTATAAGAACTTCTCTGGGTTTACTTCCAGCATAACCACTAATAACTCCCATGTCTTCTAAAATATCTATTAGTCTTCCTGCTCTTGAATAACCTAATCTTAATCTTCTCTGTAAGAGTGAAACTGATGCATATCCAGCCTTTAATATTACTTTTAGGGCTTCCTTAACAAGAGCTTCATCCTCCTTTGCAGCAGGAGAAATTTTCGATTCTACATCTGTTATCCCTTTAATATATTTAGGTTTAACTTGATTTTTAATATAGGATACAGTGCTTTCTACCTCCCTCTGAGTTACAAATGCTCCCTGGATTCTTATAGGAGTTGGTGCAGCTGTTGGCAGATAAAGCATATCTCCTTTACCAATTAATTTTTCCGCTCCAACCTGATCAAGTATTACCCTGGAATCCGTTCCTGAGGTAACATTGAAAGCAATTCTTGAGGGAATATTTGCTTTTATTATTCCTGTTATGACATTAACTGATGGTCTTTGTGTAGCAACTATTAAATGAATTCCAACTGCTCTAGCCATCTGAGCAATTCTACAAATTGAATCCTCAACTTCAGATGCAGATATAATCATTAAATCATAAAGCTCATCTATAAAAACTATAATATACGGTATATGTTGAAACTTTTCTTCATCCTCTGTTAATTGTTGATTTAACTCATCCAAATTTGCATTATATTGTTCTATAGACCTAACCCTTGCCTTTGCAATGATTTCAAATCTTTGTTCCATCTCTCTAACAACCCAGGCAAGTGCTGCTGCTGCTTCCTTAGGTTTTGTAACCACTTTTGTTAAAAGATGAGGAATCCCGTCAAAGACATTTAATTCAACCATTTTTGGGTCGATCATTAAGAATTTAACATCCCAGGGTCTTGTTTGATAGAGTAGTGAGGTTAACATATTATTTAAACACGAACTTTTTCCTGAGCCTGTAGCTCCGGCAATAAGTAAATGTGGCATTTCTACAATATCGATAAATACTGGTTCTCCATTCAGGTCTTTTCCTATTGGAACAGTCAATATTCCTCTGTTCGGATTTATATCTGGAGATAATAATATATCTCCTAATGTCACTATTTCCTTTACTTTATTTGGGACCTCAAGTCCTAATGCAGCTTTTCCTGGTATTGGTGTTAATATCCTCAGGTCTGGAGTTCCCAAAGCAACACATAAATCATTTTCAAGAGTTAATATTTTTCGCACCTTTACACCAGGTGCTAATTGTATTGAAAATAGAGTCACATTGGGGCCTCTGGTAACATCACTAACTTTAGCTTCAATCTTAAAGTCTGAAAGTATCCTTTCTAATGTTCTTACTACATCTTTTACATTCTTTTTAGTAATAGTAGAAATTAAAGTCTTAGACTTTTGTAAGAGTGAAAGTGGCGGTATTTTATAAGTTTTATCTTCAACAACACTTGCAACTGACATTACAAGTTGAGTTGGACTTGTTTCATATAGAATTAGCTTATTATGAAGTGTTTCTTTGGTTTTATATATTCTTTCAAATTTCTCAATAGGTTCAAATGTGTGCTTGGGCTTTGATTTTTTTTCTTTCAATTCAGCGGATGTATAAACTTTTTCTGATTCCCTTGTTAGTATATGAGGTTTTTTAAGAATTGGTTTTTTAAATTTTAATTTCATAGACAGGTTTTTTATATCATCCCTGATTTCTTTTAAAGATTTTCTTGTAAGTATCAAAGTCGAAATAATAAGAGATAATAGTAGAATAATTGAAGTTGCAATCTTTCCAATAAATTTTGATAAATAATAAGTTAAATAACCACCTATATATCCACCATTAGTTGTAATAAAATTTCTATTTAGCATTTGATTTCTGCTTGCTCTTAAATGGATAAGTCCCAGAATTGATATGAAAGTAATTAAAAGACCTATACCTATTTGTTTATAATTAGCCTTCTCCTCTCTTACAAGAAAAGATATTGACCAAGCAAAAAGTATAAAAGGAATTGCATACTTGCCAACTCCAAATATCAATTCCAATATTTCATTTATTTTTTCACCAAAGATACCTGATGCTTTTGTATAAATAATTACAGCAAAAAGAAGTGCTATACATAATACTAACAACCCATATAAATCTTTTTTCTCCTTAAATATTGGCTCACTTTTTTTAGAATGATGCTTAGGTCTTCTTTTTGCCATTTGCTTTTTTCTCTTAGGATTTTGTCTTACAGTTTTTTTGCTCTTACTATTACGACTATTTTTATAAGATTTATTCCTTGTTTTTTTATTTGATTTTTTTGCGGACCTTTTATTTACCATTATTTTTACTTCTTCTATTAATCAACCATAAGTATTTATATTAAACCTATATCAATACTGTTAATTATATTAATTCTATAATTAATTAGATTTTCCTACAGTAGATTTAATTTATTTAAAGATTCTTCAAATCTTTTTTTCTCATTTTCAGTAGCATTAACAAGTGGAAGTCTTAAAGGACCAACATTTATTCCCAGCATATTAACCATTGTTTTTACAGGAATGGGATTTGTTGTTATAAATAGTGTTTCAAATATATCCATTAGTTTTAAATGTATTTCTCGAGCCTTATTAACATCGCC
Organism: Candidatus Humimicrobiia bacterium; assembly: GCA_049647085.1. GTDB lineage: Bacteria > Actinomycetota > Humimicrobiia > JAHJRV01 > JAHJRV01 > JAHJRV01. The sequence goes on from JBARXA010000016.1 coordinate 214,166, forward strand.
TTTTTTATAGTTTTCTATCATATCTTTAATTTCCTTCCCAACTATATGAGAAGCTACACTAACTATCCCATCTCCACCTAAATTTAAAACTCCAAATGTATCACTATCATTTCCACTTAATACTTTGAAACTATCTGGAGTTCCTGTAATTATTTTAGTAATCTGTTTGAAATCTCCACTTGCTTCCTTTACTGCTACTATATTCTCAATATCTGATAATCTTATGATAGTAGATGCATCAATATTTCTTGAGGTCCTTGATGGTACATTATATATTAAAATTGGAATATCTATATTTTCCGAAACTGTTTTAAAATGTTGATATAATCCCTCCTGGGGTGGTTTATTGTAATAAGGACCTACTAACATTACTCCGTCCACTCCAATTTTCTGAGCAATCTTTGACAATTCAACAGTTTCTTTCGTCGAATATGTCCCAGTTCCAGCTACAACTGTGGCTATATCACCAACAGCTTCATTTACAGCTTCAAACATTTTACACTTCTCTTTTCTGGTTAATGTTGGAGATTCTCCCGTTGTACCACAAACAATAATTCCATCTGAACCTTCTTTTATTAATTTTTTAGCTAAAATTTTTGCCATGTCCAGGTTTAGACTATAATCATCATTAAATGGCGTAACCATTGCTGTAAATAGATCTCCCTTTAATTGCTTATTCATTACATACTCCTGATATTTATTAAAAATTTTGATTCATAAAAAATTTTAGTCTTTTTAATGTTTGCTTGATTTATTTATTATTTATTACTCTTGATTTATTTACCACTCACTTTATTTACTTATTGTTACCTAAATGAAAGTCCTTATGAAGTACTTTTAATGCTCTTTTTATATCTTTTTCATTTATAAGACATGATATAGTTGAATGAGAATCTACAGTTTGTAAAATTTTAATTTTTTCTCTATATAAACTATTCGCTATTTTAGCCATAATTCCTGGTACACCATGAATTCTTGTTCCAACAAGAGATATTTTAGCACAATTCTCCCTTAACCTGAAGTTTACATTTAGTTTACTTAAAATTTCTATAGCTTTTTCTTTATATTCACTATTTAATGTAAACATAAGGATACCGGGTGAAATAGTAAACATATCTAAACTGATATTTTTTTCTGCAAGACTACTATATATTTCTAATCTCCTTTTATCCTCATCTATATTTTCTTCAAGCTTTATTGAAATCTGTATTATGTCTGGAATATGAGTTACAGCTCTTGCAAATTTTTTAGTTTTAAAATCAATTTTACCCTCTTCAACCTTTTTTAAAACTTTTGTTCCTTTTTCTGGACTAAAAGCACTTTTTAATTCCAGGGTTATATTATCACTCTTTAAAGCGATTTCAGCTGCTTCAATATTAACTATTTTTGCGCCATGATAAGACATATTAAATAATTCCTCATACTCAGTCTTATCAATCACTTTTGCTTCTTTTACTATATTAGGATCAGCTGTAAACAATCCTGCAACATCTGAATATATCTCTACTCTTTTTGCATTTAAAGCAACTGCTAATACAACTGCGGTAGTATCACTTCCACCTCTTCCCAATGTTGTTATTAAACCATTCTCACCTCTTCCTTGAAATCCTGCAACAACAGGTATTATATCTTTCTCTAACAAGTCTTTTATATATTTTATGTTTATATATTTTATTTGTGCATCACCATAACTATTGTCAGTAATAATTCCTGCCATTTCACCTGAGAGTGGTTTTGCTTTAAATCCCATTTTCTGAAGTATATTTGAGAATATAACAGCTGAAATTATCTCACCACAAGACATTAATATGTCTAAGTCCTCTTTTTGTGAAAAATCCACATCAACTAAGTTAAGCAAACTGTCAGTTGCATAAGAATCTCCCTTTCTTCCAATTGCTGAAACAACAACAACAGGAGATTCCCCTTTTTTCTTTAATTCAACAACTCTATCAACACACTTTATTCTTCTTTTCTTAGTTGAAAGTGATGTTCCACCAAATTTTTGTACTACTATTTTCATCTTTAATTTTATAAACTATACTAATGACAAATTTATATTTACATACAAGAATGATATAAAAGTTTAAAATCCCAATAGCTTATTTATTCCATATGTGAACCCTGACATTTTTGCTACATTTCTAACTGCTAAAAAAATACCAGGAAGGAAAGATTCCCTTGATATAGAATCATGTCTGATAGTTAATGTCTGTCCTGTAGTTCCAAATATTACTTCTTGATGTGCCATAAGACCAGGCAATCTTATACTATGAATATGAATATTTGATGCTAAGCATCCTCTTGCTCCCTCTATCTTCTCCTTTTCTCCATCTTTTAATCTTTTCCTACTTTTATATATAGATTTAATAAGATCTGCTGTTGCCAATGCTGTTCCTGAAGGTGCATCTGCTTTCTTGTCATGATGAAGTTCTATTATCTCGCAATCCTGAAAATTTGGAGCTGCTTTCTTTACAAAATTCATCATCATTGCTGCTCCAATTGCATAATTTGGTGCCATAATAACATTGGCTTTAACTTCCTCTGCTTTTTTCTTTATCTTCGCTATTTTTTGTTCATCTATACCTGTTGTTCCAATCACTGCATGAATTCCATTTTCTAATGCAAAAATAATGTTATCAGGTGCAACTGAAGCATGAGTAAAATCAATTAGAACCTCCGGATTGCTTTTTAATGCCTCCTTAATTGTTTTAACAGCAATAATTCCTGCATTAGGGTCTCCAATTATTTTACCTAACTCTATACCTGACTTGCTTTTACTGACAGCTGCTACTAATTTAATATCTTCCTCTAAAAGTATTCCTCTGCAAATTGTGCTTCCCATTTTCCCACTCACTCCAGTTACTACTACTTTTATCATAATACTATCTCCCTTTTTAAATATCTGTAATTTCAAAATATCCAATAAAAATTTATATAATATTAGATTTAAGTAGTCTACACCCTCCCCTTACCCCTCCCATCAAGGGAGGGGAATCGGTTAAAAAGGGTGCAGTAACTATGCCAAAATCTTTTATTACCACAGCTAGGACAAATTTATAATTTTATATATTTTTACTTAAACATAATATGCTTTTTCTAATTGCTTCTTAGTAATTGGTCCAACTGCAGCAAGTACCATACGATCCTCATCGAAAAATTTATTTGAAATCCTTACCAAGTCATCTAAACTAACATTATCAATTTTTTTTAAAATTTCATCTATTGATAAAATCTTATTCCTGCAAAGAATTGACTTTCCAATTCTTATCATTCTGGTGTTTGTTTCTTCTAATCCTAAAACGATATTTCCTTTGATATTACTTTTGGATCTGTCAAGTTCATCTTGTTTTATTTTAGCCTTTTTTAGATTATAAATCTCTTTTTTAATTACTTTTATTACTTTTTCTACATTTTGTACACTTGTTCCTGCATATATATAGATTGACCCTGTATCCATAAATGTTGAATGATAACTATATACACTATAAGCTAATCCTCTTTTCTCCCTTATCTCCTGGAAAAGCCTTGAACTCATGCTTCCACCCAAGATATTAAGTAATACTGATAAAATAAATCTATCTTTATTATTTCTATCCAAGCCAGTTGTTCCATAGCAAATGTTAGTTTGTTCAATATCTCTTTTCTTAAGAACAATTTTTTTTCTTGGTTCTGTAGTTATCTTCTTTCTTTTCTGAATCAAATTAGCAGGTATCTTTAAATATTTATTTATTTCACTTAAAAGAAAGCTGTGTTTAATATTTCCAACACTTGCTATAACAGTGTCATTGGAAGATATAAAATTTTTATAATAATTAGAAATATAATCTCTTGTTAAAGATTTTACAATAGAGTGAAATCCTAATACTGGTCTGGATAAAGGATGATCACCAAAAAGTGATCTATAGAATAAATCAGTAACAATTAAATGGGGGTTATCATTTCTTGATTTTATTTCTTCTAAAACAACATTTTTTTCTAAATTCACATCTTTATTTGAAAATCTCGAATTCATTATCATATCTGATAATATATCCAGAACTTTAGTTAGATGCTCATCTAAAAATTTGGAATATAAGCAGAAATATTCTTTTGAAGTAAAGGCATTAAATTCTGCTCCAATTTCATCGAATTCTTTTGCTATATCTTTTGCATTTCTTTTCTTTGTACCTTTAAAAAGTAGATGTTCAATAAGGTGGGTAATTCCTCCTTCATTTTTTAATTCATCTCTTGAACCTCTTGCGATCCAAAAGCCAAGAGAAATAGAACGAAAATGGGGTATATTTTCACTGACAACTCTTAATCCATTATCTAACCTGGTAAGATCATAAATCTCTTTTATTTTTGATATTTTATTCATAAATCATTTATTAATGTCATATAAACAAAGTATAGCAATTTAATTTAATGTTTACCTGTTTTTCCCCTAAGCTCAGGGGAATCAAGATTTATCTTTCCAGAAAAACTTTTTTCAGTTACTATAACTTTAACTTTATCTCCGACTTTTACTATATCCTCTACTCTATCAACTCTCTCATCCGATAATTTAGAAATGTGAAGTAATCCCTCAACACCAGGTAGTATTTCAACAAATGCACCAAAAGATGTAGTGTTTACTACAGTTCCAGTATATTCTTCACCCATTTTGACATCATTTACAGAATCAGATTTAACTTTTCCAACTATATCTTTAATAATTTTTTGAGCTTTTAATAGGTTCTCTTCATTGTTAGATTTTATATATAATGTACCATCATCGTTAACATTTATATTTGAGTTGGTGCTTTCCTGAATATTTTTTATTGTACTTCCACGAGTTCCAATTACCTCACCTATTTTATTTGTTGGAATCCGCATCTTAATTTCAAATTCTATTGTAATATCTTCTATCATTTTTTTAGCTTTTTCAGCACTCTCTGTATCTGTTGAATAAATATAAACACTACCATCATCCTGAATATCAATCTCTGTTCCCGTTTCCTCAATGATATTTTTAATAACTTTTCCGCCCGTTCCGATTACAGCACCTATTTTATCAAGTGGAATTTTTAACATTATATATCTTGGAGAACTCGGGGACATCTCACTTCTTGGTTCATCAATCTCTTCCAATATTTTTGACAATATAAATAATCTACCTTCCTTTGCCTGCTTAAGAGCATCGCTTATAATTTGTGTAGTTATACCTGTAGTTTTAATATCCATTTGTGTTGCTGTAATTCCATCTTTCGTTCCTGCTACTTTAAAATCCATGTCTCCATAATGATCCTCTTCTCCCAAAATATCTGATAGAATCACATATTTATCATCCTCTTTTATAAGACCTAATGCTATTCCAGCAACTGCTTTTTTTATCGGAACTCCTGTATCCATTAAAGCTAAACTACTTGCACAAACACTTGCCATTGAGGTTGAACCATTTGATTCTAAAATCTCAGACACTATTCTTAGTGTATATGGAAATTCATTCTCATTTGGAATAACTGGCAATAATGCTTTCTCCGCTAAAGCACCATGACCAATTTCTCTTCTTTTCGGACCTCTTAAAAAACCAGTTTCTCCAGTACTAAATGGTGGAAAATTGTAATGGTGCATAAACCTTTTTGTTTCCTCTATACCTAAATCATCTAATAATTGTTCTTCTTTTAATCTTCCCAATGTAAGTATTGACAGAACTTGTGTTTTTCCCCTTGTAAATAATCCAGATCCATGAACTACATTTCTGGGTAGATATCCAGCTTTACATGTAATCTCTCTTATATCCGTAGGTTTTCTGTTATCTGAACGAACTTTATCTTCTAAAATTCTCTTTCTAATCAATTCCTTGGTTATATTAGAAAATATATCATTTATTATATTATTATATTTCTCCCAACCTTTCCCTGATTTAGCAACTGTTGTTTCTTTTAACTGATTGATCGTTGACTTTCTTTCTTTAGCATCTTCTATCTTAATTATGTTTGACATTGGTTCCCGTACAAAATTTAAAATTTTATCTGAAAGAAACTCTCTTGCTACATCCTTTTCAATCTGTTTTATAAATTTTATTATCGTTATTTGATATTCTAAATATTGATTAGTAATTTCCTCTTTTGCTTGATTTTTTACTTCAGTTAAGGTATCATTTCTTTCCTCAGCATCCTCAATCAGGAAGGCATCTAATATCTTTTCCTTTAGTGTCTCAACCAATTTTAAATGTAGGAAATCTTCCATCAGTTCTTTTTCTAATTTTCTTAGAGAATTTTTCATATCTGAAATTTTCTCTTTCCAATCCTCTTTAAGTTCATCAGAAGCAAATTGTATAGCTTTTGAAATTGATTCTTTCTTAATTTTAGAAATTTCAGCTTGTCTTGTATTTGCATCCTCAATCTTAACCGCTTTTAATAAAGGTTCCCGGGCAATATCAACTACCTTATTATTTACTTTTCCAACCATATTGCTGAATTCTATCTGTTTATCAATTTGAATATTAATAATCAGTTTCGCTGCTTCAATTGCTCCTATCAAAACTTCTTCTGATACCTCATTTGCTTCTGCTTCTATCATGATGATATCATCTTTTGTTCCAGCAATAATTAAATTCAGAGAGCTATTTTCTAACTGCTCAAAAGTTGGATTTATTATATATTTTTCACCTAAATAGCCAACTCTAACTGCTCCTATCGGACCCAAAAAAGGTATATCCGAGACAGTTAATGCTGCAGATGCACCTATTATAGCCAAATTATCGAATGGATTTATATGGTCCACTGAAAGAATGGTGCCAATTATTTGAACTTCATTTCGATAATCATCAGGAAATAGTGGTCTAATTGGTCTATCAATTAATCTTGCTGCCAGTATTGCATCATCTCTTGGTCTTCCCTCTCTCTTTATAAAACCTCCTGGTATTTTTCCAGCTGCATACATCCTCTCCTCAACATCAACAAGTAAGGGAAGGAAATCTAATCCGCCTCTTTCAGTTTTTGATTTAACTACAGTTATTAGTAAAACTGTACCTCCACACTTAACTAAAATAGCTCCATCTGCTTGTTTCGCCAATTCCCCAGTTTCTAAAATTATCTCCTTGTCCTCTATTGGAATTGTTACTGTTTTATTTTTCAAAATTATAACCTCCTAAAAGTTATTAACGTTAGTATTTATACCACATTAAAAAATCACAATATGCTAAAAATATAATTATTTAATGTTATTTTTCAAATTATAAACTGTAAACTATAAATTCATATCACGAATATATATATATAAAGAATATTACTGGTAAACTTTAAGCATGAATTCCTAAAACATAAAACTTTGTGGATAAAAAGGAGAATGTAAGATTGAAATAATGCGAAGGACTTCTCCAAATTCTTTCTTTATAATTTCTTACTTCCTCAATCCTAATTTCTTAATTAGTTTTTTATATCTTCCAGTATCTCTTGTCTTCAAATACTCCAGAAGTCTTCTTCTCCTACCCACTTTTTTCAATAAACCTCTTCTTGAATGAAAATCTTTTTTATGAGCCTTCAAATGCTCCGTTAGATTGTTTATTTCTTGGGTTAAAATAGCTAATTGAACTTCTGAAGAACCTGTATCATTTTCGTGAATTTTATATTCTTCTATAATCTTTTGCTTCTCTTCTTTACTTAATGACAATTGTCTTTACCTCCATTTTATTACAAGCATAAGATATCGTTTGTGTTTCAATATCCTAAGCAAGGGTGGTTAATCTACTTTTACTATATTTGAATTATATATATATTATATTATATATTTTATTTTAACAATTTTATTTCAACTTTTTTAACCTTACATTTAAAAATTCTTTTATTAACTATTCTTTTAATATTCCTTTCGCTTTTTTAATATCTTTTTTAATCTGATTCACTAACTTTTTAACTGATTCAAATTTAATCTCATTTCTCAATTTATCTATAAAACATAATCTCAATATCTCTGATTTCATTAACTCTTTAACCTTTTCTTCCTTTGTATCTAAAATATAAAATTCAATTGTTCTTTTTTTTCCATCAAAAGTTGGTCTTTTACCAATATTTATTAAACAATACCTTCTTAGACTATTCGACTTTATTTCTCCTAAGTACACGCCATCACCTGGTAAAACCAGTTCTTCTAACATTTTAATATTTATTGTTGGAAAACCGATAACTTTTCCCATCCCCTTGCCTTTTATTACTGATCCATAGATTTCATAAGTTCTTTGTAATAAATTATTGGCTTTGGATATTTCTCCCTTCTTTATTAATTCCCGAATTAGAGTGCTGGAAACTGTTTTATCATTAACTTTTAATAATGGTATGACATTTACCTTAACATTTTGTTCTTCAAAATATCTTTTTAAAAAATCTACATTGCCTTTTGCTTTATAACCAAATCTAAAATCTTCACCAATTACTAAAAATTTAGGATTAATTTTCCTTTTTATTATCTCATCTAAAAACTTTTCTTTAGTTATCATTGAAAAATCTTTTGTAAAAGGTATTACAATTACTAAATCAACATCAAAACAATTGATTAATTTAAGTCTATCTTCTAAAGATGTAAGCAAAGATAATTCTTTAGCCGGGAAAAAGACTTTATTGGGATGTGGATGAAAGGTTAATATAACAAATGGAATATCTTTTTCCAATGATATTTTTTTACCAATACCTAATATTTTTTGATGACCAATATGGACACCATCAAAAAAACCAATGGTTAATACATTGCCCTTTTTATAATTTAAATTTTCTTTATGTTCTTTTAAATTTTTCAATTTAACAATTTTTATCATTTTCCTAATAAAAAAGAATTAAAAATAATCACAAATTAAAAAGTATAGGTTCTGCTAAGAATCTCATCAAATTTGTGTGTAAGAACTTAATTTAGCATTATCCAAGCTTTTGCCACTACCATCTTACTATTAGATTCTGTATCTAAATTAATATCCCTGACCGTTTTGTATAGACTTATAGATTTTTTAGTATTTGTATATATAATTATTGTTTCTTCTTTTTTACATATGAAAGGTATATTTTTAATCATATTAAGTGAAAGAGGAGCACCATTTTCTATCATTTTTTTAAAAAAATCTTTAATCTTTACTTTCTTATAAATCTTTAAAAATTCTGAAATTGGAATTACTATTTCATTAATTCTTTTCATTAAAGCTAAATTTTCTAACTGCTCCAATTTATAGGAATCTTCTATCTTATAATTTCCGATTCTTGTTCTTACTAAGTTTGTTAATGTTGCGTATGTTTTTAATTTTATTCCTATATCTCTAGCTAAAGCTCTGATATATGTTCCAGAAGAGCAATTAACTTTTATTTTTAATATAGAATTTTTTATTGTATCTATTAATTGAATTTTATATATTTTTACTTTCTTAGGTTTTATTTCAACCTTTTCATTTTTTCTGGCAATTTTATATAGTTCTTTTCCCTTTAACTTTATAGCAGAATAAATTGGAGGAACCTGATCTATTTCTCCAACAAAGCTATCCAGCACTTTCTTTAAACTTTTATGATAACTTTTAAAATTCTTTACAACTATTATTTTATTCTTCTCTTTAATATTGTTTATATTTATATTCTCTAATCTACTACTTAACTCATCTTTACTTAATCTTTTAACTATCTCTCCATAACTATCCAGCGTATCAGTTTCATATCCTAATTCTATTTCTGCAACATATTCTTTACTGTATTTTACTAAAATTTGTGAAAGTTTCGTTGCCTTTCCTATGCAAACAAGCAAGACCCCGGTTGCTAATGGGTCTAAAGTTCCAGTATGCCCCACCTTAACTTTTGGAAAAAGATTCCTTATCTTCTCAACAACATCGTGTGAAGTTAAACCTTTTGGTTTATTGACTATTATTAATCCATCTTTTATATAATTTTTCATTTTTATAAAAAAATAAATATAAATTTAAAAATTTATAAATATAATTTCAATAAACCGTAAAATAGACAACAGTCATATATGTGATGTTACTTTTTTGTAACTTAGAAAGAATCATATATGCAGTGCTACAAAATCAAACTTAAGATTCATATTACAAAGAGAAAAAATTTGTTTATACAGGGGTGCTACTTATCATCTAATTATTTGTATTGAACTTATCCTCTAGTTGTTTAATACAATCATTTAAATTTCTACTATTACAATGATAGCCTGCAGCCGTTGGATGACCTCCACCACCAAACTTATTAGCAATTTTGGAAACATCTGTATCAGTTGATGATCTAAGACTAACTCTGTAAGTATAATCTTTTTGTTGCTTAAATACTGCTGCGAGTTTTACATTTTCAATTGCTCTTATTACATTTATAAATTCCATTGAAGCTGAATATGGAAGATTTAATTCCTTTGAGTCGTCCTGTAGAACATAAGAGTAAATTAGTGAACCACCTTTTGAAGTTTTTGTTCTTTTAATCATTAATTTATGCAGGTCAAGTGTAGATATAGGCTTATTTTCATAAATACTTTTAAATATTTTATTAGGATTTACTCCTATAGAAATAAGTTCAGCAGCCATAATATGACTATGACTAGTAGTATTTATATACTGAAACTTCCCACTATCAGCTACTAATCCAGTATATAGACACTCAGCTATTTCAATATCTATTTTTATATTATTTTCCTTAAAAATATCATATAGAATCTGAGTAACAGAGGCAGCTTCTGGAATTATTAAATTTATATCACCAAATTTTGTATTTTTATAATGATGATCAATATTTATTATCATTTTATAGTTATCCCTATTGAGATTTGGATAGAATTTATTGATGATATTATTAGTGGAATTATCTAAAGAAATTAAAATTGTTTTAGAATCAATTTGTGGGTGATTTTTTTTTAAATTATTTGCATGAGGAAGTTTAACATACTGATATGGAATTTCATTATCCCATGCTATTTCAACATTCTTTCTCCACTTTTTTAATAAACAAAACACAGCAAGGAGTGAGCCCATTGCATCACCATCAGGAATTTTATGAATAAAAAGTACAAATTTATCTTCATTTTTTAATATTTGCGCAATTTTCTTTGAAATATTTTTATGGTTTGTTATTTTCAACTTTTTTTACCTTCCTTCTCTTTTATTTCAGAAATTAATTTTGATATCCTTATACCTTCCTCAATAGATTTATCAAAGAAGAATTTAATTTCTGGTGTAAATTTTAAATCTAACCTTTTTCCAAGTAAGCTTCTAATATATTTTTTTGCACTTTCAAGTCCTTTTATACTTTGTTCTTTCTCTTCATCAGAACCGTATATACTAATATAAATATTCGCAATTCTCAAATCAGGAGTAACTTTTACTTTAGTCACAGTCACAAACCCAATCCTTGGATCCTTTATCTCTCTTTGTAAAATTTCACCTAATTCTTTCTGAATAGCTATTTCCACTTTTCTTACTCTTTCTACACCCATTTCTTTTCATCTCCATTAATTATTATTAAATTTTAAACTTATGTTAATTTTTTTAAACACCATATTTTAAATCAAATATTAAAATATTAAAAGTAATTATGATAATTTCGTAATAACAGCTGTAATAATTAATAGGATAACTTCATCGGGAAAGCTTTTTCAAAAACTTATTAGAATTAAAGAATATTAAAAATTAATGTATATGTTATAGAGAGCCGTCAAGAAAACCTTGATGCTTGCGTCGGGGATGAATTGACTAAATATTTTTCAAAAAAGACCTGATATTTAATTAGTGCTTTAGTATAACATATATGTAAATAGATAAAAGGAATTTAAATATGAACATACAGATAAATATAGCGATTCCAAAACAGTGGAAAGATGAACAACAAAAAGGTAAATAGTATGTTAGTTCAAAAAGGATTTAAATACAGATTAAGACCAACAAAAGAGCAAAAACAAAAGCTGTTACAACATGAAGGTAATGTTAGGTTTGTATATAACTACTTCTTAAAACAAAACATTGATTATTACAATAAGACTAAGAAGTTTAAGTTTTATCATGAATTAGCTACTTCTCTACCAAAATTAAAACAGGAGTTTCCTTTTTTAAAAGAGTCATTTTCTCAATCTCTTCAAATGGTCACTCGTCATCTTGATAAAGCATTAAAGGATAGTTTTAAAAAAGAAAAAGGCTTTCCATCTTTTAAGAAAAAACATTTTCTAAATGATAGTTTTACTTGTCCTCAAACGTGGAGACCGAGTAATGGTTTTGTTTTTATACCTAAAATAGGTGAAGTAAAATGGATTAAACATAGACCACTTTGTGGCAAGCCTAAATCAATTACTATTTCTCAAGATGGTAATAATTGGTATTGTTTTAGAAGATTTAAATATTAAAAACATGATGAAAAACTGTTATCTTGCTAAATCTATATCTGATGTTTCATGGTCAGAATTTAGAAGGCAACTTGAATATAAAGCAAAATGGAACTTTAAGCATTTCATAATAATTGATAGGTTTGATCCAACAAGTAAAACTTGTTCAAATTGTGGTTGTATTCAAGATATGTCTTTAAACAAAAGACAATATAACTGTCCTGATTGTGGAATATCAATTGATAGAGATTTAAATGCATCTATTAACATTAGAAATTTAGGACTAAATAAAATTAATACCGAAGGACGTTCGGGAATTAACGCTTGTGGAGTTGAAACAGTAGTTTCGACAGTGAAGCAAGAAAAAGAATGCTTAGTAAACTAAGCAGAAGCCACAGGGCTTGTCCTGTGGAGCGTCACATTGTTGAAAATTTGAAAGTAAATGAGATATATTAATTATATAAAAATTAGAAAAAGCTATAATGGAGGTAAAAAATGAATGAAAATGGAATAGTAATAAAAATAAATGACAATGTTTTAGAACTTGTAAAAGGTGATATTACTGCTCAAAAAACTGATGCAATTGTAAATGCAGCTAATTCAAGACTTGCTCCAGGTGGTGGGGTTGCTGGAGCTATACATAGAGCTTCTGGTTATGAACTTTGGGAGGAGTGTAAAAAATTGGACGGTTGCAGAACAGGAGAGGCTAAAATCACAAAAGGTTATAACCTACCTGCACCTTATGTGATTCATACTGTTGGCCCTGTATATTCCAGCTCATCTGATGATCCCATTCTACTTAAAGCAAGTTATGAAAATAGTTTAAAATTAGCAAAAGAGAAAGATCTTAAAAGCATTTCCTTTCCAGCTTTGAGTACAGGTGCTTTTGGATATCCTAAGAGAGAAGCAGCAGAAATTGCCTTTAATACAATAATGAATTTCCTAAGAAATAATAAAAAACCAAGCATTGTAAGATTCGTGCTGTATTCAGAAAGAGATTTTAATATACACAAAAAAGTATTAGAAAATCTGTTAAGTTAGAATAAAAATTATAATATTTCTTATTATTATCCTTTTTTATTGAACTCTTAAGATTTTTTAATAAGTATGATTTTAAGAGAGAAGTTTATTCGGTTAAGTGAATTGAGGAGTTAAATTTTATAATTTGAGTACCTTCTTTTTCATAAATTTTGTTTTTTATCATATCCAAAAACTTTTTAGCTGAATCTGTATTATCACAAATACTTGTTATTCCAAGCAGTGACCTTTGCCATAAATCCTTATAGTTAATCTCTTTTATAGATATGTTATTTTTTTTACCTAAAGAATCTATTAGGCTTTTTATTATACTTCTCTTTTCTTTTAGGCTATGACAGTAAGGTAAAAATAAATCTATTTCTACAATTGCAATTATCATTTTTGTGGAAATAGTAAAAAGTGATAAAAATAGAAATAATTAATAAATAATAATGAAAATAATGAAAATAAAAATTTTTAAAATTTTTATAAAAATTTATTTTTACAGGGCTTTTTCTTCTATGGAATAGACTTCAAAAATATCTCTTTTTTCAATATCCTGAAATCCTTCTATTGCAATTCCACATTCAAATCCAGCCACAACTTTTCTAACATCTTCTTTAAATCTTTTAAGTGAGGTTATCTTACCAGTATGTATAATCTCATCATCTCTCTTAACTCTTATTAAATAGTTTCTACTAACTTCACCATCTAATACAAAACAGCCAGCAATTTTACCAATCTTCGGAATCTGAAATATTTGTCTTACCTCAATAGTTCCTTTATCAACTTCTACTTTCTTTGGAGCAAGAAGCCCTTTTAGTGCTGCTTGAACATCATCTATCACTTTATAAATAATTTCATAAGTTCTCACATCAACTTTTTCCTGCTCAGCCATCTCTTTAGCCCCAGGAGAAAGTTTAACATTAAAACCTATAATTATAGCATCTGATGCTGCAGCTAATAACACATCCGTCTCTGAAATATCACCAACACCTTCATGGATAATATTTATCTTAACTTCCTTTTCGGTTATTGCAGAAAGTGCTCCACTAACTGCTTCTAATGAACCTTGAACATCTCCTTTTAATATTAATTTTAGTTCCTGAATCTTCCCTTCTTCAATTCTTTTTGCAATATCTTCTAAAGTAATATGTCTTGTTGGTGTCGATTTAGTAGATTCTAACTGAAGAATTCTTTCTTGAACAATCTGCCTGGCAACTCTCCCATTCTCTACTACAAAAAACTCATCTCCTGCTTGAGGAAGTTTAGATAAACCTAAAATTTCCACAGGTTGAGAAGGTAAAGCGGATTCTACATTTTTTCCCTTATCAGTTATTATTGCTCTTACTTTTCCCAATGATGTTCCAACAACAATAGCATCTCCAACCTTTAATATTCCACTCTCAATTATTATTGTTGCTACAGGACCTCTTCTCCCATCTAATTGAGTCTCAATTACAGTTCCTCTGGCTTCACATTTAATATCAGCTTTTAGTCCCTGAATTTCTGAAATTAGTAATATCATCTCTAAGAGTTCATCTAAGTTTGTCTTCATCTTAGCTGAAACTTCAACTGTTACTAAATCTCCTCCCCACTCTTCTGGTACAAGACCTATTTCCTGTAATTGTCTTTTTAACTTATCAACATTTGCTGTTGGAAGATCAATTTTATTTATAGCGACAAGCATTGGAACTTTGGCTGCTTTTGCATGATCAATAGCTTCTATAGTCTGAGGCATAACTCCATCATCTGCAGCAATTACTATAACTGCAATATCGGTTACCTGAGTCCCTCTTGCTCTCATAGATGTAAATGCTTCATGTCCTGGTGTATCAATAAAGGTTATCTTCTTTTTCTTATAATCAACCTGGTAAGCTCCAATATGTTGAGTAATTCCTCCAGCTTCTGATTCCATCACATGAGTTTCTCTAATTGCATCAAGTAGTTTTGTTTTTCCATGATCTACATGTCCCATTATAGTTACCACTGGAGGTCTTGGCCTTAAATCTCTTGAAATTCTTCTAAAAGCAAGCTTTTCTTTCTTTTTAATAGGAAGTTTTATATTTAATCTTAACTCTTCAGCTAAAATCTCTATGGTATCTATATCCAATGATTGATTTATGCTAATAGCTTTACCCTTACCTAAAAGAAACTTTATTAGACTTGAAGTAGGGCGATTAACTTCATTGGCAAAATCCTTCAAAGTTATACCAGGAGTTAATTTAATAGTTTTTATTTTAATCTTTTCTCCGGTTTTTTTAATCTCCTTGTCAGAGTCCTTTTTAGCAGGATTCTTCTTATCATAATCTGTTTTTCTAGGATTTTTATCTTTTACCATAAACTTTTACCTTAAATATATATTTATTATTTATATTTTAATTATTTATCTTTTAATGTATTTTTTCTTTCAAATTAGAAATTACAGAAATAATATCATCTTTTAAATTAGTTGAAACATCTGTCTTTAATGTCTTAGATAATCTCTTTTTCTTAAATGCCATTTCAACACAATTTTTATCATAACACACATATGCGCCTCTTCCTGAAACTTTTCCCTTCAAATCGTATTTTATATCTCCTTCTGGGGTCTTAACAACTCTTAACATTTCACTTTTTTCTTTAACTTGACCACATCCTGTACATGTTCTTCTAATAATCTTCTTTCTCTTACCTATAGTTTTCTTTTTTATCATAAATAAAATCTTATTTTACCCTAAAAAGAATATCTTAAATTTTTAGAATATACTTAAGACCATCCAATATATTTAAGAATATTTAATATAATTAAAACTATTTAATTCATAAAAAAGAGTTTATTCAAATAGTTAATTTTCTTTTTTGGTATCAAGTTTTTTATGAGCTGGTAGTCCACAATAATTACTATCTGGCTTAGCCAAATTGGTACATCTTTTTCCACTTCTTAAAATAGCTTTACATCGCTTTACCTTTTTTTCTTTTCTCTTTTTAATTTTCTTTTTGGTTTTTACTTTAGCTTTTTCTTCTTCCTCCTTTTTCTCCTCGAGTTCCTTCATTTTCTCTTCTGCCCATTGAGTCTCACTTTTAATATCTATTTTCCAATTAGTCATCCTAGCAGCAAGTTTTGCATTGTGACCATCTTTACCAATTGCTAAAGAAACCTGATCATCTGGAACAATAACAAAAGCTATTTTTTCCTCCTCATTTATAAAAACATCGCTAACCTTGGAAGGACTAAGAACATTTTTAACAAATTCCCCCATATCATCACTATATTTAACAATGTCTATCCTCTCTCCACTGAGCTCATCTACCACCATTCTTACTCTCGAACCTCTTTGACCAACACAAGCACCGACAGGATCAATATTACTATCATTTGATGAAACTGCAATTTTTGACCTATTTCCTGGTTCTCTTGCAACTCTATTTATTTCTACAATCCCATCGGAGATTTCTGGAACCTCAAGTTCAAATAATCTTTTTATCAAACTAGGATGAGTTCTTGATACAATAACTTGTGGACCTTTAGTAGTTTTTTTCACATCAACAATGAAGCATTTTATCCTATCACCTAATCCATATTTTTCTCCTGGAATTTGTTCTCCCTGAGGAAATAGGGCTTCTACCTTACCTAAATCAACCAATGTAAATCTCTGGTCTGTTTGACGGATGATTCCAGTCATAACTTCTCCTACCATATTTTTAAATTCCTTATACATTATCTCTCTACCAACTTCTCTAAGTCTTTGATTTAAGACATGCTTTACTGTTTGAGCTGTAATCCTGCCAAAATCTGAGGGGGTAGCTACTATCTCCTCCTTTTTGTTCTCTTCATCCTTTCCCTCAATTAATTTAAATATCTTTATGGTTCCAATTTTTCTATCAATTTCAATTCTGACATTTCTATTTGAACCATATTTTTTCCTATAAGCTGATAATAAAGCAGCCTCAAGATTCTCCAATATAGTTTCAAAAGCAATACCTTTCTCTCTCTCTATCTGTTTTAAAGCTTCAATTAGTTCATAACTCATATATATTCACCTTTATATTTTCTAAAATACCTACAAATAATATTAACATTTATAACCTCTAATTATATTAAGAATTTGATTTTAAAAATATTATTTAAAAAACATATACTTAAATATTAAAAAAAGTGGGCTTTTGCCCACTTCCAGGCTAAAGTTTAAATATTAATCGAAAAAATTATAACATAAAAAAATAGCTATCTCAATAATAGCTAATTAAAAAATCCATTTTTAATTCTAATTAATATTCTCATTAAATTAATATAATAATCAAGTGAACCACCCGCAATTTTCGCAGGGGGACTTCCCAGCATTAAAATTGAATTACAAGATTACTATAAAATTTATTACTTATTCTCTACCTTAACCTTCTCTCCCAACCTTCTTTCAGTTTTACTTAAAAGTCTTTTTATATTACTATGATGCCTCCAAATTATAATAATTGCAGTAATTATGGAAAAAAACAAAAATTGAAGAACTCCAATCCTATTTGAAAAGAAACATTTTGTTAAATATCCAATTATAGGTAGTAGTCCAAAAGTTATTATCCCTGCAAGTGAAGTATATCTATAAATAAACAAGACAATTAAATAGATTAATATAAAAAACAAAAATATCTTGGGACTTATCATAAGAATAGCACCCATAGAAGTTGCCACACCTTTTCCACCCTTAAATCTTAAATATATGGGCCAACAATGTCCTATAATTGCAGCTAATGCTCCCAAAACAATTAACCAATGATTTTCTTTGATATATCTTAGATTAGATAAGATTATTGGAAGACCTGCACCTAATAACCCTTTAGAAAAATCAAGAATATAGCAAATTACTCCTGCAACTACTCCTGCTATTCTTAAAACATTAGCAGCTCCAATATTTCCACTTCCGTAATTTCTCGGATCTATATTACAGAAAATCTTAGGTATAATTAAGCTAAAAGGAATAGATGCATATAAATAACTAATTAAAATTATTAGAATATAATAGAAATCCAATTGTTTTCCTTTCTTTATTGAAAATCTAAAAAATTTTTAGATACTATTAAGAAATGTCTTTATTTTTAAATTTGTGATCTACAAATAAAAAATCTGTAAAAAATAGACGAATAAAATGATAATATAGATTCATCATAATTAAAAAAATTTTAACATTTTGTTATTTTAAAAGTGCTGTTTATAAATTTTTTTGAATATAATTTCAACAAATATTATAATTTGAATTTGTAATTAAAAGATAATAGTTTTTTAAAGTTTTTTAACTTTCTAATAAAATCATTGACGGTTAAAATTTTTATTAAATATAAACAAAATAAATAGAGATGGGAGAATAAAGAGTGGGTAAGCAAAAAGAAGTAGACTATATAAATAATTATTGGTCTCGTCTTTTATGTGCAATATTTAATGCTGCTGCTATTACTATCTATAATAAAATATTTTTTAGTTCTCACTATTATAGAAATAATAAAAGAATTCTCAAACATGAATTAAAACATGTTGAGCAATTTTATAATATAAAATTTTTCCCAATTAAATATTTATGGGTGCTCCTGACACAGGGGAAAAACAACAAGTATGAAAAGGAAGCAATACTAGCAGAAAAAGAGAACGATGCAATTATATAATTATTAAAGAACTATTTTAAAGAGAAGATTTTTGGAATTTAATCTTTTTTTTAACTTATTACCTAATTTACTCCTCAAATAATTTCAAGAGTTCAGGTTCACCAGTATTGTTATTCCAACATAGAAGTTTTGGTTTAATCATAAACACTTTTTGCTTTATCGCATAAATAATGTTTTTTAAATGGTTTTATAAATGAATTGATTATAGATGGTAGAAAATAAATTAAAGTTAAAATAAGAAAAATAAGAAGTTGTCTTAGTGGCTTTAAATACAACCACAAATAATAGAATAATAATCCAGTTAATATAAAAAAAATAAAGCCAAAGAATAACTCCTTACACATTATAATTAATACCTTGCTTTTACTTTCTATTATTAAATGTTAGATTCAGTAGTTATATAATCTAATAGATCTTCTTTTAAAATCAGATCTTTTTTGTTTTTAATTTTGTTCTTGATTTCTATTTCTTTTGTTTTCAGGATTTGATTACCTATTATTCCAATCATAGGAATTCCTATTAAATCTGCGTCATTAAATTTTATTCCAGCACTTATTTCCCTATCATCATATAGAACTTCGATGTTATTTTTTAATAGGTATTGGTATAGTTCTTCTGCTATTTGTTTTAATTTCTCTTTGTGAGAATTTATTAAAATCATATGAAATTTAAATGGGGAAATCTGTATTGGCCAGGTTATTTGATTCTCGTAATGTTTTTGTTCAATTGCTGCTGACAACAATCTAGTTACTCCAAAGCCATAACATCCCATAATAAATGGTTTCGAATTTCCCTCTTTGTTCAAAAAATAAGCTTGCATTGAATCACTATATTTTGTTCCAAGTTGAAATATATGTCCAACTTCTATTGCTTTACTTTTGATTAAATCTGATTGGCAATTAGGACATTTATCTTCTACTTTTACAGGTGCTAAATCTTTCTTTACAGCAAAATCACAGTTTGTGCAGTAAAATATTTCCTCTTCACCTGTTTCCGCTAATATCATAAATTCATGGTTCACTTTTCCTCCAATAATCCCACTTTCTGCTTCCACTATTCTGTAATCAAGTCCACATTTTTCTATGATGTTAGAGTATGCTTTTTTCACATCTTCATATGTTTTATCTAAATCCTCCCAGGTAGCATGAAAACTGTAAGCATCTTTCATAATGAACTCTCTTCCTCTTAAAAGGCCAAAACGGGGTCTTATTTCATCTCTGAATTTCACCTGTATTTGATATAGATTTATTGGTAGTTGTTTATAAGAATGGACTTCTTTTCTTATTAGTTCTGTTATTAATTCTTCATGAGTAGGTCCTAAACACATATCTCTTCCAAGTCTATCTTTAAGTCTCATCAGCTCAAAACCATACTCTCCCCATCTTCCTGTTTCCTGCCATAATTCCGCAGGTTGAATTACTGGCATTAAAATTTCTTGTGCTCCTATTTTATCCATTTCTTCTCTTATTATCGTCTCAATTTTTTTGATTACTTTATATCCAATTGGAAGAATATTGTATACTCCACGAGAAACCTGACGAATTAACCCCGCTCTTATAGATAAAATATGACTTGGAACCTTAGCATTAGCTGGCACTTTTCTAGTTGTTGGTAGAAAATATTTTGATAATCTCAATTTTCACTTTCCTTTTTTAAACTAGTTCTGTTAATATACAAGATTTTTTAATTAGAAATAGAGGTAGAAACTATGCCCAAATCATTCGATATTTTCAATGATAATTAATATTATTATTTTTTTAATTAGAGATAATTATAAGTATTCAAATAATATATATCAATAATTTAAAATTTCTCTATTTCAAGCATCAGTGAACCAAGCAGATCTTCTTCAGAGAGCTTCTTTATTATTTCTCCTTTTTTAAAGAGTACTCCTTCACCCTTTCCTGCCGCTATACCTATATCAGCTTGTTTTGCCTCTCCAGGTCCATTTACAACACACCCCATTATAGCGACCTTTAAATACTTTTTAATATCTTTTGTTCTTTTTTCAAATTCTTTTACTAATTTTATTAAATCAATATCACAGCGAGCACAAGTCGGACATGATATTATATCAATTCCTTCTTTTAAAAGTCCTAATGATTTTAGTATATTTCTTCCAACAATTACCTCTTTAACCGGACTTGCTGTAAGAGAAATTCTTATTGTATCCCCTACATCATCTAAAAGTAAGCTTCCTACTGCTATAGATGATTTTATAGTTCCAAGCTCAAGTGGACCTGCTTCTGTTATTCCTATATGCAGAGGATAATCTGTTAATTTTGAGAGTTTTCGATAAGTTAAAACTGTTTCTGTTACATTTGAAGCTTTTGCTGAAATTTTTATCTTATAAAAACCAGATTTTTCCAGGATATCTACTGTTTCTAATGCACTTGCCACCAATGAATCCACAATATTACCTTTAAATTTATCTAATGTTTCTTTCTTTATTGAACCAACATTAACTCCCACCCTTATAGGGATACTTGCTTTTTTAGATGCATTAGCTATTTTGATTATTCTTTCTTTCCCTCCTATATTTCCAGGATTTATCCTGATGCAATCAGCTCCAGCTAAAATAGCTCCTATTGCAAGTTTATAATTAAAATGTATGTCTGCAACTATAGGAATTGGTGACAATTTTTTTATTTTTTTAAAGGCTTTTAGTGACTCATTATCAGGAATAGAAATTCTTATAATGTCACACCCTGCTTCTGCTACTTCTTTTATCTGATTGATTGTAGCTTCTAAGTCTGTAGTTTTTGTTTTTGTCATCGTTTGAACTGAGATTAGTGCACCTTTCCCTATTGGTATATCGCCAACATTTATTCTTTTTGTATAAATAGCCATTTTTAATCAAAATTCCTTTTTAAAAGATGAATAATATGAATTGGATTATTTTAGGTTGAGAATATCTATTGGATTAAATATATCAAGATAAAAGGCAAATATAATTATTGCTATCATAATTATCATACCAATATTAGTAACCGCTATCATAACCTTCGAATTTACTTTTTTACCTCTTATTTTTTCAATAATCATAAATAATATATGACCCCCATCAAGTGGAAGTATGGGAAGAAGATTTCCAATAGCAATTATAACTGATATATATCCAAGTAGATTTAAAAAACTCTGAATTCCGTAAGTTATATCTGTTTGAGCCATTATTCTAACTGTCCCAATTGGGCTGAGTGGTCGAGCATATTCAATTGGGATTTTTCCCGTTATTAGCATTAGAATGGCTTCAAAGAAAAAATAAGAAATCTTAATTGCTGATTCTATCGCCATCATTAAAGCCTTAAAAAAAGGAACTCTTCTTTTCTCTACAACTGGTGCTATTCCTAAAAATCCTATACCTTCTCTTTCAGTTAAAGTTGGATATAATTCAATAACTTTTTCATCTCTTTCAACTTGAAATTCAACTTTATCTTCGGGGTGTTTATGTATTATTTCAGTTATATCATCCCATTCTGATATTTTTATTCCATCTATTTTTATAATTTTATCTCCTACTAAAAATCCAGCTCTTTGAGCAGGTGTATCAGCCATAACCTCTTCTATTTGAGTAGTTCCAAAGTATATTCCCATGCTTATTGTTATTAACAAAAGCAAAATAGCTGTTATATAGTTTAAAAGTGGACCAGCAATAACTGTTAAAAATCTCTGTTTTAAGGGTTTAAATTGAAATGCAACCCCCCTTTTTTCTATGGGTATATCTTCGAGTGGATCCTGACCAAGAAATTTTACATAACCCCCAACAGGAATACCACATATTGCATATATGGTATCTTTTATTTTTGTTTTGAGTAATTTTGGACCGAAGCCAATAGCTGCTTCTATTACCTCAATATTACTGAGTTTTCCAACAATGAAATGACCAAACTCATGAACCATTATTATTAAAGAGAATGCTATTATTGCTTTTATATAGCTTAAAAATGCTGAATTCATCTTATAAATTATCCTATTTTATATAAATTTTTAATATTTTATAGTTCATTACCTTATTTTTTATATATTTTATCAATAATTCTATTTGTTGTATCTTTTGCCCAGTTTATTGCTTGAAAATATGCCTCTAAATGAGGATCTGTACAACCCTCAAATTTATCCATTACTTTTTCAATAATCTTTGTAATATCTGTAAATTTTATTTTTTCCTCTAAAAAAGCTTCAACTGCTATTTCATCTGCAATTGCCATAACAGTTGGATATTTCTTTTTTAACTCTAAAGCAAAATAAGTAAGCTTTAATGCAGGAAACGCTTTTATATCTGGTTCAAAAAAAGTAAGCTTTCCCAATTGAGCTAAATTGAGCTCTTCTACTCGAGATTTAAACATCTTGGGATATGTTATCGCATACTGTATTGGAATTTTCATATTTGTTGGTCCAAGTTGGGCAATTATTGAGCCATCTTTAAATTGAACCATGGAATGAACTATTGCTTCAGGATGAATTATAACTTCTATTTTGTGTGGTTCTATGCTAAATAAGTAGTGAGCTTCAATTACCTCAAATCCTTTGTTCATTAAAGTTGCTGAATCAACTGATATTTTCTTACCCATCTTCCACCTTGGATGAGAAATTGCTTGCTCTACTGTAACATCTCCAAGTTCATCAGGTTTATTTCCAAAAAATGGACCTCCTGAGGCAGTAAGAATTATTTTATCTATATCTTCTTTTTTTCTTCCAAGAAAACATTGAAATATCGCACTATGTTCACTATCTACAGGAATTATTTTCACACCTTTAATCTTTTTTATACCCATAACAAGATCACCGGCTAACACTAAACTTTCCTTATTAGCAAGTGCTATATCTATTCCCATCTCCAAAGACAATATTGTTGGTACAAGTCCAGCAAATCCAACAATTGCATTTAAAACTAAATCAATAGGAACTTCTAAAAACAGTTTCTTAACTCCTTCTTCTTCAGAAAATATCTTAATTTTATTTATCTTTCCAAGGTTATAAGAAACTTTATTTCTTCGCTTTTCCTTATTTAGCTTTTCAGTTATTTTCTTAGGTAGTTCTTTTAAATTATTCCTCAGTTTTTCCGCACTTTTTTTATCAGTTACCCATACTGCTTCGGGATTAAATTTCAATATTTGATTTTCTAATTCTTGAATGTTTCTGTTTGCAGATAGTGCAACTACTTCTATCTCATCTTTTAGATTTTCTACAACTTCTAAAGCTTGTTTTCCTACTGAACCTGTAGAACCCAATATTGCCACTCTTTTTTTTGCTTTCAATTTTTCCTTCTTAGTACTTCTTATTTCTATTGAAACCATAATATTCAGCCATTTTATAGTTAATAATTATTATAAATATTTTTCAATGAATTATTTTACATTAAAATAGGTTATATCTAAAAAATAATAGGGCTTATAGGTAGTATTGTCAATAATAGAGATTGTGGATGGTTTTGTTAAGAATGAGAAATTAAGTGATGAAGAATTTAAAAAACCAGTAAGACATAATGATGGTAAAAAGTAAGCTATCACATCTATCTAAGACTCCACCATGACCAGGAAATATAGATCCTGAATCCTTAATAAAAAACTTCCTTTTAATATATGATTCTGATAAATCTCCAAGTTGTGCAAAAATGGATATGAATAAACCATATATTAAAAGTAGATTTAAAGGTAAATTGAATATATCATATCCCCAAGTACCGTTTAAAATAAAGTTTAATAGTCCTCCTATTAACAAAATAGCAACAAAGACTCC
This sequence comes from Candidatus Humimicrobiia bacterium, assembly GCA_049647085.1. Lineage (GTDB taxonomy): Bacteria > Actinomycetota > Humimicrobiia > JAHJRV01 > JAHJRV01 > JAHJRV01. The sequence continues at coordinate 238,859 of JBARXA010000016.1, forward strand.
AATAAAACCCCCAACCAACCCTTCGACTGTTTTTAATGGGCTTATTTGTGGAGCTAATTTCACTTTTCCAAACTTTGACCCAATTAAATATGCAAATGTATCATAAGCCCATGTTCCTAAAAATATTAAAAGCAATAAAAATTTACCACTTTCCATTTTATGTATTAACACCCCCAAATTAATGAGTGGAAAGTAATAAAGTCCTGCTAAAGTTATAAATGAATCTATAGCATTTCTATCCTTAAATTTTATTAAAAATGAAGTGATCAAAATAATAATAACTGAAAGTGGGAGTATAAATGAGAAGAAATCAATTCCAAAAATATAAATTCCTATAGAGAGTATTACTGAAAGAATGAGACCTATAGTTATATAAGGTCTATTACCTACATTTTCAGTTATGTGATAGAATTCGTAATTTCCTAAGATTGTGAGTATGAAGGTAAATAAAAAAAATGGTAATGAATTCTTTAAGGGGTCATAAAATAATGAAAATAAGACGATTAAAACATATATAAGACCCGTTATAGCTCTTTCTTTGTATTTTGATCTTCTTTTATTCATATTAAACTAAACCAAATCTTCTTTCTCTCACTTGATATTCAAGAATTGCTCTGAGAAAGTGATACTTGTTAAAATCTGGCCATAAAACCGGAGTAAATACAAATTCAGTATAAGCCATCTGCCACAATAAAAAATTACTTATTCTTATTTCACCACTGGTTCTAATTAAAAGATCTGGATCTGGAATATCCTTCGTATATAGATAATTTCTAAAAATGCTTTCTTCTATATCAAGGATTTCTATTTTTCCTTCTAATACATCCTTGGCTAAATTTTTAGCTGCTTGGGCTATCTCTTCCCTTCCACCATAACTAAATGCTATACAAACATTCATCTTTTTATTACTTTTTGTTGTTTTTTGAACATTTTTTATCGTCTTTATTATATCCTCTGCTACTCTTTCAAAATTCCCAATTATAGATATTTTTATACCCTTTTCATTAAGCTGATTTAATTCATCATGAAGACTGTTTCTAATTATTTTTAAAATACCATCAACCTCTTGTTTAGGTCTATCCCAATTTTCTTGTGAAAACGCAAAGAGTGTTATATATTTTATATTCAGGTCATATGCTATTTCTAAAACTCTTTTTATTGATTTTGTTCCCTCTATGTGACCTTTGATTCTAGGTAACCCCCACTTTTTTGCCCATCTACCATTACCATCCATTACTATTGCTACATGATTTGGAATATTATTTTTATCTAAACTATTAATAAGAAGTTTAGTTTGAAGATTGGGGAAATTTGAAAGTAAAGAGGACAATTTTAGGATGAATTTAGATTTATACGTCATTATATTTCACAAATAAGTTTCTGTTTATTAAAAATATTTTCTAATATTAAACAATTAGATTTCCATTATGTCTTTTTCCTTTTTACCAAGCAGTTCCTCAATTTTCTCATTATAATATTCAGTCAATTCTTGAAGTTTATCAAGAGCTTTATAATGCTGATCTTCTGTTATTTCTCTATCTTCCTCATGTTTTTTAAGAGCTTCTTTAGTTTTTTTTCGAACATTTCTAATAGCCATTTTCCCCTCTTCAGAATATTCTTTAACTAATTTTACTAAATCCTTTCTCCTCTCCTCTGTTAGCTCAGGCACTCCTAATTTTATAATTTTTCCATCGTTGAAAGGAGCCAGTCCCAATTTAGATTGATATATAGCTTTTTCAATATCTTCTAAAATTGTAGGATCATATGGAGAAATTACAATAAGTCTTGGGTCTGGAGCGGATAAACTAGCCAATTGATTTAGTGGTGTTTCAACTCCATAATAATCAATAGTTACTTTATCAAGTAATGAAACTGAAGCCCTTCCTGTTCTTACTGTAGAAAATTCCTGTTTAATGGTTTTAATTGCACCTTTCATTCTATGTTCAGCATCTATAAGTACATCATCGATCATTTAAATAACCTCCAAAGATAGATGTTTTTTGTGTGAAATTACATACCTATATTTAAAATTTGAAAAAATTATATAAATTTAATATAGAATCAGGTAATTACAATAAATATTTTTAGTATCTGAAGGGTCTTCTTATCTAATCGATAAAAAAACTCTTTCAACAATTCAAATATTTTTGAATTGTTATATTTAATAAAATAATAATAATTATTTATTATCCTTAGAGGTTTGATTTTTTTCTTTAATATCTACTAAAGTACCTATCCTCTCACCTTGTATAATCCGCAACATATTTCCCTTTGGATTTAGATTGAAAATAGCTATAGGCATATCATAATCCATGCAATATGAAAGTGCTGTTGTATCTATGATTCCTACTCCCTTATTTATTGCTTCAAGATAAGTTATTTCATCAAACATCTTAGCATCTTTATAAATCATTGGATCTCTATCATAAACACCATCCACTTTAGTAGCTTTCATAATTAAATCTGCATCTATCTCTTTTGCTTTTATTACAGCAGCTGTGTCCGTTGTAAAATATGGGCTTCCAGTTCCAGCACAAAATATTACAACTCTTCCCTTTTCTAAATGTCTTAAAGCTCTTCTTCTAATATAGGGTTCAGCAATTTCCTTCATTTCTATTGCGCTTAAAACTCTTGTTTCAGCCCCTAATCTTTCTAATGAATCCTGAAGAGCAATACCATTCATTACTGTAGCTAACATGCCAATATTATCTGCTGTTACCCTTTCCATACCTCTTTTTGCTGCTGATCCACCTCTGAAGATATTACCTCCTCCAACTGTTACTGCTACTTCAACCCCTTCCTTGGTGATTTTTATAATATGAGACGCTATTTCATCTACTACTTTAGGATCAATATTTAAACCTTCACTTGAAAATGCTTCTCCTCCAAGTTTTATTAGAACTCTTTTATACCTTATTGATTTTTTTGTAATTTCAGTTTTTTCTTCATTCATAAAATACTTTCGGTTTTTTATTTAACATTAAAAATTTTTTAAATAATAATCAATTTTTTTTAATCTTCACCAAGTGCAAATCTTACAAACCTATTTATTTCGATATTTTCACCCATTCTTGCTATTGCTTCATTTATTAGTTCCTTAACAGTAATTTCCTCATTTTTAATAAAATTCTGTTCCAAAATACAATTATTATTAAAGAATTCTTCCATCTTCTGCTCAGCTATTTTTTCAGCAATATCTTTCGGTTTTCCATCCTCAGTTGCTTCTAAAAAAAAGTTTTTCTTCTTTTTATCAATAATTTCCTCAGAAATTTTATTTCTATCAATATATAAAGGGTTTGCTGCTGCTACATGCATTGCAATATCATGAACAAGTTTTAAAAAGTTTTCATTTTTTGAAACAAAATCTGTCTCACAATTTACCTCAACCATTGCCCCTAATTTACTATTATAATGGATGTAACTATCTATCACACCTTCCCGTGTAACTCTTGAAGATTTCTTCTCAGCAATTTTCATACCCTTTTTCTTTAATATTTTTTTTGCTTTTTCCATATCACCATCAGACTCTGATAGAGCTTTTTTACACTCCATTACTCCTAAACCAGTTATTTCTCTAAGTTGCTTTATTTCATTCACTGATACTTTGCCCATTCTCATTCCTCTTTTTTTTTCTTTTTTGTAGTTTTATTCATCTGTTTCAGATTTCTCTTCTTTAATTTCTTCTGACTTTTTTTCGCTAATTATTTCCTCTTTATCATCTTCAACTGGTTTTTCTTTAATTTTCTTTTTAGGCTTCTTCCCAGACTTTTTCTTAGATTTTTCTGCAGATTTTTTAATCGACTTTCCTTTAGGTTCTTCTTTAGGTTTGACAGTTTTTACTTTCTCCTCAATTTCTTCTTCCTTTTCCTCAATCTTCTCTTTTACTAAAACTTCTTCTTTAGTCTTTTTAGTAAGCTTTTCCTTATGTTTTTCTTTTAGCTTATCTTCAGCTTTTTTCTCAGGTTTCTTCTTAAGTTCAATAACTTCTACCTCTTCCTCGATCTCTTCTTCCTCATAAAGCTCAACTGGAGGAGCAATCTCCACTTTTCCAGCTATTATAGCATCTGCAATTACACTTGTTAATAAATCTCCGGCTCTTATAGCATCATCATTTCCAGGAATTATATAATCTATTAAATCTGGGTCACAATTGGTATCAACAACTGCAATAACAGGAATTTCCATTTTACTGGCTTCTTTTAATGCATTAATCTCTTTTTCTGGATCTATAATAAATAAAACATCAGGGATTCTTTCCAAGTCCCTTATTCCATCAAATAACTTCTTTAATCTAACTAATTTATGATTTATTCTTGATGCTTCTTTTTTATTAAATTTCTTAAATGGTTCACTTTCAACTAATTGTTCAAGCTCCTTTAATTTCTCAATCCTGCTCTTAATAGATGTAAAATTGGTTATTGTTCCACCTATCCATCTATGATTTACATATGGTGTGTCACATCTTTTCGCATGATTAGATATTACTTCTTGAATCTGTTTTTTTGTGCCAACAAAAAGAATAATCTTGCCCTGACTTGTTATTTCCTTCGCGTATTTATAAGCTGCTTCTAATAACTCCATAGTCTGTTGAAGATCAATGATGTGAATCCCACTTCTCTCCATAAATATGTAATTCTTCATTTTAGGATTCCACCTTCTTGATTGGTGACCAAAGTGAACTCCAGCCTCAAGTAATTGTTTCATAGTTACTACACTCAATTTCTTTTACCTCCTATCTTGGGTTTTTCCTCCGCCTTATCCCCGAACATATAAATGACCCAAAGGGGATTTTTTATAGGCGTGTGTTTTTTAATCATATATTATAACAAAAAAAATGTTTTATCACTTGATTATATTCTATATTAGTCTTTGAATTTTCAAACGCATAGTTTAACGTAAAGTAACAACAAGAGCAAATATACTTTAAGCTCTTGGGTGAGTTTTTTTATATACTTCTTTTAATTTACCTTTTGTTATATGAGTATAAATCTGTGTTGTAGAAATATTTAAATGTCCCAACAGCTCCTGAACAGCTCTTAAATCCGCTCCTGCTTCCAACATATGAGTTGCAAAACTATGTCTTAAGGAATGGGGACTTATCTTTTTTATTATTCCTAACTTCTTAATGTATCTCTCAACTATCTTTCTAACTCCCCTTGATGTTAACTTTCGTCCATTTTTGTTTAAAAATAAAGCATTTGAGATACCATGAGTTTTTTTATCATTTCTTAGTAGCTCTAAGCGTGATTCCTTTAAATAATTTTCAATAGCTTCTTTTGCATTTGGATTTAATAAAGCAATTCTTTCCCTTCTTCCCTTACCCATAACCTTAATCTTTCCCTGTTCTAAATCCACACTTTCTATTGTCAAACCCACTAATTCAGAAACTCTTATACCTGTTGAATAGAAAGTTTCAAATATTGCTTTATCCCTTTTTCCCAGAATATCCAAAAGTATTGGTGACTTGAGTAAATCCAACATCTCATCTTGCTTAAGATAGCTTGGCAATCTTCTTTCTTTCTTAATAGTTGGTATAAATTGTGAAGGATCTTTTTTAATTATTTCCATCATCTCTAAAAAGGAAAAAAATCCTCTAACAGAACTTATTTTTCTTGAAATTGTTGAAGATGAATATCTTAAAGTACGTAGATATGATAAATATCTCCTTAAGAATTTCATGTCTATTTCATAAACAGTTTTTTTCTTACATCTTTTCGCATAGTCTAAAAATCTATTCAAGTCTTTCTTATATTCAACTATTGTTCTTGGACTAAGATTTCTCTCTCCCTCTAAATATACGATGTATTTTTTTAGTTCGTTTTCCATTTTATAATTAGATAGTATCAATAATAAAATTTCAAAAAAATATTAATTATAAATATAGTTCTCTGGCTATTTGACAGGCTAATTTGAAATTTTCTCTTATAATAATTATATTAGATTTTAAACTTTTACCCCCTGTCAATTCAGCTATATGTTTTAAAATAAATGGCGTTACTTTTGACCCTTTAATACCTCTTTCTTTTTATTTTTTTACAGATTCATATGAATAATCTCAATTTCATTCAAATTATTCATATAAAATGTATATTAGATTGATTATTAAATTGTAATATTTATCTTATTAAAAAATAATTTTTAATTATATTTTATTATTTTAAAATTTGTCTTGACATATTCCCATTTTGTCATTTAAAATTTAAAAAAGGACACTTTTTTGTAAATTTAAAATTTAAAAGTGGATACCTAAATTAAAAAAAATATCACAATACAGGACTTAAACATAAGATAAAATAGGAGGTCTTGTATTATGAAACACTTACATAAGAAATTCCCATTTTTAATCTTTAATATATGGTTTTCCTAATGAAACTGGGGCGGTTGCTCTTCCCATCGCTCCTGCTAATACAATAATAGTTAATATATAAGGAATCATGTTCGTGAATTCCGGGGGAATTTTAAATACCCCTATTCTAAGCTGTAAAGCTTGAGCAAAGCCAAAAAGTAAAGAACCTAACCAACTTCCAATTGGTGTCCACTTTCCAAAAACATTAGCAGCAAGAGCAATAAATCCTCTTCCACCACTCATATATTCTACAAATCTCCTGATCTCCTCTAATGCAAGTTGAGCTCCTGCTAACCCACCTAATGCACCACTTATTATAACTGCTAAATATCTTATTTTAGAAACATTTATACCAACAGTATCTGCTGCTCTCGGATGTTCACCAACTGCTCTTATTCTTAGTCCAATTTTTGTTTTAAATAGAATAAATTGACTAAGCGCAATAATTAAGAAGGTTAAATAGATAATCGGTTTTTGTTGGAAAAAGATCTCTCCAATCCAGGGTATGTCACAAAGAACTGGGATTTTAATTGGATTAAGACCTGCGACCCCGGGAGTAGCACCGGCTTCTTTAAAAATAAAATCTGTTAAGAAACCAGTAGCTCCTAAAGCAAATATATTTATTGCAGTTCCTACAATCACCTGATTTGCTCTTAGATTTATACTAAAATAAGCAAGAAGTAAAGAAAATAATGCACTAATGATTACTGCTCCTAATACACCTAACCAGGCACTTCCAGTGAAATATGAAACCACTACACTAACGAATGCACCAATGAGAATCAAACCTTCAAGTGCAATATTAACTATACCTGAACGTTCACATATTGTTCCCCCAATAGCTGCAAGAGCTAACGGTGTTGCAATTCTTATCATTCCTGTAAAAAGTGCGGGTGTTATAATCTCTTTAAGTTGTTCCAATCTTTGCTAACCTCCTTTTCTCCTGGGCTCTAATAAACATCTTGATAATTTCTTCAGCGGCAACTGCAAAAATTATTATTGCCTCTAATATATCAGTCATATCAACTGGAACGTTTGCGTCAAGTTGCATACTTTTCCCACCAGCCTGAATAGCACCAAAAAGAATTGCTCCAAAAATAACACCAATTGGGTTGTTTTTTGCAAGTAGTGCTACTGCAATTCCAGTAAATCCATACATAGCTGAATATCTGTCCCAAAGTTTATGGTGAAGACCAGCAACCTCAACAGTTCCAGCTAAACCAGCTAACATTCCACTAATAAATAAAGCTAAAATAGTATTTTTACCAATGCTTATTCCAGCATATTCTGATGCATAAGGATTAAAACCTACCGCTCTAACTTCATAACCTATTGTAGTCTTCTTTATAATGTACCAAATTAATAAAGCGGTTAATATAGCAATAAAAAAACCTATATGAAGCCTTGTTCCTTTCAAAGCTGGTATTGGGAGTATTTTATCAATTTTTATAAGTTCTGCTGATTTATAGATAGTTTTAGAAACAGGAAGATCTGTTCTTGGATCTCTTAAAATATTTCTTATTACATAACTTGAAAAAAATACTCCTATCCATGACATCATCATTGTTGTAATTACTTCATGTGAACCTGTTTTGGCTTTCAGGATTCCAGGTAAAAAAGCCCAAAGTCCACCTGCTAATGCTCCTGCAATTAATATTAAAGGAACATGTAAAATAGCAGGTAAAACAATAGCTGTAGCTAAATAGGTTGATGCCAAGCTTCCTAAATAAAGCTGACCTTCTGCACCTATATTAAATAACCCACATCTAAATGCAAATGCAACTGCCAAACCAGTAAATATGAGTGGTACAGAATTTAACAATGTTTGAGTCAAATTTAAATTTCCAACAAAAGCACCTCTCATTAAGGAAACATATGCTTTTATAGGATTGTAACCAAATATAAGCATTATTATTGCACCAACAAAAAAAGAAAAAAATATCATCCCTACAGGAACAAGCATTGGCAATAAGGTTTTACTAAGTTTATTATCTTTAAACTTGTTCTTATTTTTTCTCTCTATAATATTTTTCTCTTTATCCCTTATATTTGTTTTCACTTATGCTCTCATTTTTTCATGATTTATTTTTTTCTTTTCACCACCCATCATATAGTAACCAACTAACTCTTTTGTTGCTTCATTGGATTTAAATTCTTTAATTATCTCTCCTTCATATATTACGAGTATCCTGTCACTTAAGCTCATTATCTCTTCAAGTTCAAGTGAAATTAAAAGAATAGCCTTTTTTTCTCTTCTGAATCTAAGTAGTTGATTATGAACAAATTCGATAGCTCCTACATCAAGACCCCTTGTAGGTTGATTTGCTATTAATAAATCAGGTTCTCTGTTAAATTCCCTTGCTACTATCAATTTCTGTTGATTTCCTCCAGAAAGAGAATGTACAGGTAAAAATGGTGAAGGCGTTCTGATATCAAACTCGCCAATCAATTTTTCTGTTTCATTTAATATGGATGTGGAATTTAGAATTATTCCTTTGGCATAAGGTTTCTGGTCATGATCACCCAGGATTATATTTTCAGTAATATTAAAATCAACAATTAGTCCTCTTCCAAGTCTATCCTGTGATATATGTGATATTCCCATTCTTAGTCTATCCCTCGTTGAAATGTGAGTGATATCTTTATCTTTAAAATATATATTTCCCATATGAGCTTTTCTTAAACCAGAAAGAACCTCTTCAAGCTCAGCTTGACCATTCCCATCTACTCCAGCTATTCCAACTATTTCCCCTTCCCTCACCTGGATATTTACTCCCTTGATAGCTGTAAGATTTCTGTAATCCAAAGCTTCTAAATTCTTAATATTCAATACTACATCACCTTTTTCAACCTTGTCTTTAGTTACAGTTAAAACAACATCTCTTCCCACCATCATACGGGCTAACTCCACCTTGTTAGTGTTTTTAGTATTTCTTGTATCCACTACTCTACCATCTCTCACAACAGTTACTCTATCACTTATAGCAACTACTTCTTCTAATTTGTGTGTTATAAAAAATATTGACATTCCTTTAGCAGTTAATGACTTAATCACATTAAATAACTCTACAACTTCCTGAGGTGTAAGAACAGCAGTTGGTTCATCTAAAATAAGAATATTTGCACCATGATATAATGCTTTTAGAATCTCTACTCTTTGCTGTATTCCCACAGATGTATCCATTATTTTTGCTTTAGGATTAACATGTAGTCCAAATTTTTCAGAATATTGCCTAACTACTTTCTCAGCAGCATTCATATCTAAAATTCCGCCTTTAGCAGTTTCTTTCCCTAATACGATGTTTTCCATTATTGTTAATTGTGGGATTAACATGAAGTGCTGATGAACCATTCCAATACCTTTATTAATTGCATCCTTTGGAGAATGAATTTCTGTTGGATTGTCATCTAAATAAATGTTTCCTTTATCAGCTTTATATAAACCGTAAAGGATATTCATTAAAGTAGTTTTTCCAGCACCATTTTCGCCTAAAATGGCATGGATTTCACCTTCCAGAAGATTTAAATTTATCCTATCATTTGCCAATACTCCTGGAAATACCTTGGTTATATTTTCAAGTCTTAATATCTCTTTTTGTTTATCTAATTTTTCCAATTCTTATAAAAAATATTTAAAAGGACTATTAAATAAAAAAAAATTATATCTTATTATTTAGATTAAAAGAATTATAATAGTAAAAATTCTAAGTGGCAAGTATTTAATTTATTTTGTACTTAATTTGTAAAACTTTTATTTTTATTCAAAAAAATGCGGGTATTTTTATATACCCGCATTTTATTTTTATACTCTTATTTTTCCTATTTTACTGTTCAATCTATTCAGGTGCTTCAGGTGGAACTACTGTTCCTGCTATTATATCCTGTTTCGCTTGTTCAATAGCGTCCTTTATTTCTTGTGGTACTATATCTTCATGTTCGTGGAAAGGAGAAAGTCCAACACCATCATTTTCTAATCCATATACTGTATCTCCACCAGTAAAATTACCTTCAAGCGCATCTTTTATGGTTAAGAAAGCAGCCTGAGTTAGGAATTTTTCAGCACTTGTTAGTATAACAGATGCATTATCCGGAGAACTTAGTGCCTGATCAACATCAACACCAATTGCATAGCTTCCTTTATCAGCAGCAGCCTCAAAAACACCCACACCAGTAAGACCAGCAACCTGAAATACTATATCAGCACCAGCTTCGTATTGTGCAATTGCTGCTTCTTTTCCAACAGCAGGATCTGTAAATGTTTCTGTGTATGTAAGTTTAACTACAATATCAGGATTTACTGACTTAGCACCTGCAATATATCCAGCAATGAATCTATCAACAGGGGGTATTTTCATTCCAGCTACGCAACCAATTACATCATCAGAATTTATTCCATCAATTGAATCTTCTTTTGTCATCATACCTGCGAATACACCTGCTAAATATCCTACCTCCTGCTCCTTAAACAGTATCTCACGAATGTTTAAAACATCTATTGGAGCAAAATCTGCATCTGCCAACTCAATATCTATACCTCCGAAATATGTGTCAGGAAACTTCTCAGCTACTTCTTTGATAGAATCGCTCATCATAAACCCAACAGCAAATACTACATTGTTTCCATCTTCAGCAAGTTTGGTTAAATTAGGAACATAGTCTGTTTGTTGTTCAGCTATAACAACCTCTATCTCTACTCCCAATTCAGCTTCAGCTTTCTCTAATCCAGCGTAAACACCATCGTTAAATGATTTATCACCTAACTTACCAACATCTGTTGACATAGCTGCTTTAAATTCTACTGGTGCTTCAGGTTCCTCAGTAGCTGTAGGTTCCTCAGTAGCTGTAGGTTCCTCAGTAACTGGTGTTGGGCAACCGGTAAATGTTAGTGATAGTGATGTAATAATTGATAGGGTTACAATTGTTAAAAATATCTTTTTAAAAAAATTCATTTAAAAACCTCCTTATCATTTTTTTACTTTCAAATTATTTTTTATGAAATCACCTCCTCTTTATTTTCTAAGTGCTACTTCTAATTTAAGATTTACAACTTCTTTTTTCTTATTATACAAAATTATACTTAATATAAGTTTTAATTCAGTGAAATATTAAATAAAAAAAATAGGATTGTCAATAGTTAAAAGGGAACATTTTAATTAAGTCATAACATAGTTAAATTTTAAAATTTTTATTACTCTCTTATAAAAGTAATTTTATTATAATACAAAATTTTCAACAAAATATTTTTTAACTAAATTTTTAATGAAATAAGCAAAGAAAAATAATTTAGTAAGTTGTAAACACAACTCTTAAATAGTTCAATAATAATTATTTATACATATTAATAAAATCATTAATATTAAATTATTGTTTCCTTATACATATTAGTAAAGTCATCAATACTTATAGGAGGATATTTAAAACCGAGTGAAATCCCCAATCTCGGTATGGGAGGAGGAATGAGATTTGCTTTAATTAATTCTTGCTTCTTTGCAAAAATATTTTGAGGTGTGTTATCTAGTAATATCTTTCCATCACTAATAACTACAAATCTTTTTGAAATTTTTAATGCAAAATCTAAATCATGAGTAATTGTTATAACTGTTTTATTTTTTATCAAAAGGTTATTTATCAATTTTATTAATTTTTCTACACCAAGAAAATCCTGACTGGTATTTGGTTCGTCAAGAATTAAAATCTTAGAGTCCATTGTCAATGTTGAAGCAATTGCCACCCATTGTTTTTGAAAAAAATTTAATTCTCTTGGATTTGAATCTAAAATATCATAAATATCAGTCAAGTGAGCTATCTTCTCTACTATATCTATAATTTTATCTTCTGAAAATCCAATATTCTTAGGTCCAAAAATTAATTCTTCTCTTACTGTTTCTTTAAACAACTGGTTTTCAGGATTCTGAAAAACATATCCTACAGTTTTTGAAAGTTCAGCAGTTGTACAAATTTTAGTATTCTTTTTTCCTATCCATACTTGACCAGATGTGGGTTTTAAGAGTCCATTTAAATGCTTAACTAAAGTTGTCTTCCCAGAACCGTTTTCTCCAATTACAGCAACAGATTCACCATTTTCTATCTTTAAGTCTATTCCTTTTAATGCTTTTAAACCTGATGGATAAGTAAATTCTAAATTTTCAATTAATATATTTGGCAAATTACACCTCAAATTCTTTTTTTGCTTGATCAAATGTTATGGGATAACCATTGATTTTTTCCCAAAGACCTTGTTCTTCTATTTTTTGCGCCAATTCTACATAACAGGGTAGTTTCATATATTTAATATATTTTTCATATTTTTTCAGAGATTTAAATATTTCGTGAGGAGATTCGTCTAATAATATTTCACCATCTTCAATTAATAGAATTCTATCTGCAAATTCAACTATCTCTTCTATTTTATGTTCAACTATTATTATTGTTATTCCCTCTCTATTTAACTCTTTAATCAATGAAAATATCAATTTACTATTAATTGGGTCAAGTTGAGAGGTCGGTTCATCTAAAACTAAAATGTTAGGTTTCATCACTAAAACAGAAGCTATAGAAACTAATTGTTGTTGACCACCTGAAAGATGATAGAGTGATCTATCTTTCAAATCATAAATTTTTATTTTTTTAAGAATTTCCTCAACCCTTGCTATCATCTCATTTCGAGAAACTCCTAAATTTTCTAGACCAAAAGCTACTTCTTCAAACACTGTAAATTTTTCGCCTGATAATTGGTTAAATGGATTTTGTAAGACTAATCCCGCTTTAGTTACAATTTTATGAAGAGGTAAATTAGCTGTATCTAAATTGTCAATAAGCACTTTTCCTTTTATGCTTCCTTTGAAAAAGTGTGGTATAAATCCAGTAAGTGCATAACACAATGTTGATTTACCAGTTAAATTTCTTCCTAATACACCACATAATTGACCATCAAAAATATCTATATTAATATTTTTTAAAGCTTCTTTCTTTTCGCCTGAATAACTGTAACTTAAGTTTTTTATTTTTATAGCCATAAATTCTCTCTATAAAGTATTAATATAAAAAAATATAAAAACTACTATTTGTAAATTTAAAAAATTACTAAATAAAATTTATAGATAATTAATATTAAACAAAGTAGTAAAGTTACTATTCGAAAAATTTTTTGTGGCAACGAATCTTTTATTTTCAAAATTGATGTTTTTGGATTCGGTGAGCTAAAAGCTCTTACCTCAAGAGCTAAAGCTCTTTGTTCAACCTCTGAAATTGAACTAAAAAGTAATGGAGTTATTAATGGAATTAAAGATTTAATTTTTATAAAAATATTACCCTCTACCTCTAAACCTCTTGATTTTTGAGCATCCAATACAGAATTTGCTTTCGATTGTATATAAGGAAATATATTTAAAGTAGATAAAATAACATAAGATATCGTTGGTGGAAACCCTATCGAAATTAAAGAGTTCATAATATAACTTGGATTTGTGGTGAGAAGAAATATTAAAAAAGAAGAAATTATGACCAATATTCTACTTCCTAATAAATATGAAAATATTATTGCTTCTAATTTTATTTTTACAACTGAAAATTCCCATATAACTTTTTCTCCACCCGGATAAAAAACGATTTGAAATACAAACACAAATAAAATTAAAGGTAATCCCGCTTTTAAAATTATTTTAAAAAATTCTTTAGAAACTCTTCCCAAAAAGGCAATAGGGAAAATTATTAATAAAAAAAGAAGTATTGGAAAATGAATCCAATTTATAGTATACAGAGAGACTATGATAAAGCCTAAAACAGTTAATTTAGTTAGTGGATTTAATCTATGAATTGGGCTATCTTTAGGAATAAAAAATGTTCTATATTTCATGTATATAACTTTAAATCATTATAATTCAAGAGAATAAACGAAAATAGGAGCAGTTTTTAGTTCCGATCCTTTAATAATTAAATTTTTTAAATAAATTCCATAATGTTAATTATTACTCTTCAAAATAAATCCATCCTTTTCTCTCATCAAAGATTATCCTGAATTTATTAAATATGTCCTTTCTCCCCATTAGCATCGGGATCTCTTCTACTAATGCCCATGCTATATTTATTTTTAAACCTTTGATATATTTTTTTACAAAATTAATGTTCTATCATCAGGAACTTTTGCTACAAAAGGTGTTTCTTTTGGATATTTTCGCTTTACTTTATCAAGCATGCTCTCGATATCTTTACCTTTAGCCACTAATTTTCCTTTTACAATAATAACATACTTATTTTCTAAGCCTTTCTTATCAAGTTTAAAATATACATCGAAATCCTTGCTCATTTTTTACCTCACTTTATAAATTCTCTTTTTTTTACTTTTGAAAGACAGTAAAAATAGTTTCACTTTTTGTTTTTTCCCATTTATTAATTTCTTTTTTAACTGCTTTAATTATTAAATCTTTCATACTTTTATTTTCAAGTGCTGAAACTATTTTTATCTTTTTATGTAATTCATCTGATAAATATATTGTCATTTTTTTCATTTTACATCACCGAATATAATATATAGTAAAAATGTAAAAATGTCAAGATGTCAAATTCTTTTATTTTGAGAAAATTGATACAAAAATTACAAAAAAGCAAGAGAATAAATCCCTTGCATTATAAATTTATTTTTTAAAAAAATTTTTTAAAATAATTTTTACAACACATTTTCAGTAATAAATTGTTTCCATGATTCCCTCTCTTTCTTTCTTTTTCTTCGACTACTTATATGCCGCCACACTTCTCCTCTTTCTTTTTTATGATGATAGTCCATTGATAAGGCGTGAAGAAAACGGTTTATACATTTATCTGTGTTTTCATGGTAATTCAATTTTATAAATGAATAATAAAAAGTTTTGCTAAAAATACCCTGTTTTACCATTTTTCCAACATCTACAAACAACCCAACAATTTCATCTTTGTTATCATCAAACCAATCAATTAGTAAATTTCTCTGTCTTTTGTTTAAACCACTATTATTTTTACCCATTAATCTTACCTTCCTTTAAAATTAATTTAATTATTTATCTTTATTATTTGAATGACATTCTTTTGTTTCTTTTTCATTCTTAATCATTTTTATTAACCTCATTATAAAAACAATTTAGTCATATACCCTCTTAAAATTATCCTTACCGTCTTTAAATTCCTCTATTGCACTTTTCAACTCCTCTAAAGTTAGTTCAATGCCTTTTTCCTTACCAAAGTTAAATGTTATATAAAATTTTGCATCTTCCTTGTTGTAGCCTTTCTTTAACATCAACTGCCATAATTCATTAATAAGCATCACTTTTTCTTTAGATATTTTTTTGGGTTTCTTGAATATCTTATTATTGTCTTCCCTTTTAATATTTTCCTCTTTTATTTCCTTAGAAAAGTGGGGACAATGTTGAGGAAAATCACAAGGACAAAATCTACCTATTTTTGGTTTAAAATTCCCTTTTTTAATTTCTTCTAATACTTTAAATATCAACTCTTTTGCTTTATCTAATTGTTTAATTCCTCTTTTAGTAGATAGTGAAGTATTTGACCTCAAATGATATATAGTTAATTTTTCAGGAAGAATATTCCATGTTTCCTCTGCTGCAATATGATAAATAGAAAGCTGGAGATCCTCATTTAGATCATAAATAGTTGGAATAACTTTTCCTGACTTATAATCAATAATTTCAAGATTTCCGGAGGGTAGTTTATCAACCCTATCGATAAGACCAGTCAAGATTATATTATTAAAATCTACTTTAAAATAATATTCTACACTTATAGGTTTTTTGTAATCTTTTTTGTTTAAATTGTAAAACTCTCTAAGAATATTTTCACCAAGCAAAAAATGTTCCTTCTCGTTTTCTTTAGTCTCATATCCTTCAGATAACCAATTATCCTTATAATATTTTAAAAAGTCATCTAAAGCAGGAGGTTTTAAAAACATATCCTTAAAAAAATATGCTACTAGCTTGTGCAAGGAATTTCCAAAAGAGAAATAGGGTTTTGGTAGTAATTTCAGTCCATCAATATACACTAATTTATATTGTAGTGGACAATTTAAATAGGTAGAAATTGCTGAATAACTTAATTTGTTTATCATCATTTTAACACCTCACTGTCTTTACAAAACATTGTTTTTACTCTACTACCAGCACTCACCTCTACTGTGTCCAGATGGTAATAATAATACCTTAAGTTATCATCGCCTTCTAAAAAATAAGTATATTATTACTTAAAGATGTTTTCTTCTAAGAAATTTTGCTTTTTAAGAAAATAAAGTAAAGGAATACCTAATAAATAGCAGATGATTGTTTCAGAAATTCCAATTGATAACACTGTAAGCCAATAGGGGAATCCGAAAATTTTACTAAGATAAAGGCTAACACAAAAAGCATTTATTATTACCGGAGGTAATGGAGCAAGCCAGATATTTGGCATTTTTGAAGTTAAATAAGCAGCAATTAATGTACAAAGACTACCTAAGAACCAATCCCATGGTCCTAATCCTCCTATTATATTTGCTACTAAGCAACCAGCAAATAGTCCCCAGACTGTAGATGCCCTTAGAAATGGAAGTACTGTTAAAATCTCAGCAATTCTAAATTGAATAGGCCCAAAACTAATTGGAGCAAAACCTAATGTAAGAACAACATAGATAGCTCCCACTATTGAAGCCAGTGCTGCATCTTTTGCAGAAAGAGGTAGTTTGAAGCTATCGTCTTTTTTATTTTTAACTCTTTTATTATTAGCTTTCTTGAAAAACATAAATTTTGATTAAAAGATAATATCAAATGTATTATAATCTCTTGATTTTTTATATTCATCAATTATAATTTCTTTGATTACAGCTGATCTTGGTCCTGTTCTAATTACCTCGATAAATTTATTTATATCTTCCTCTTTTCCTTCAGCATATATTTCCACACTGCCATCATATTTATTTCTAACAGTACCATTAATATTTAACTTATCCGCATATCTAATAGCATAGAATCTAAATCCAACTCCGTGTACATAACCTTTTACTTTAATGTGTACATACTTATCAACCATTTTAACCAAAATATATAAATATAATCAAAATACCTGTTAAATAATAATTAATAAAAAAAACAAAATTGTTAAAATTTCAAATTATATTATTATTAATTAAAGTTATTTTAATTTAGATATTTTAATTCTCCTTTAGATATAAATCTGTTTAAAAGTTTTTTTTGTAATATTCTTAATTTTCTTGTCCACCAATGTTCATAAGGATTCATTGGCTTTACTAAAATCGTAAATATTCCAAACCAGTTTCCACCCAAAATATCTGTAAACATCTGGTCTCCAACAATTGCAATATACTTTTTATCTAAGCTTAAAATTTTAGTTGCTTTCCTGAAAGACCATAGAAGGGGTTTAACAGCATTAAATATAAATGGTACCTGAAGTTTATCCGCTATTTTTTTTACTTTGTTAACAGAGTTGTTTGAAATAACACATACTTTAAATCCTCTTTCTATTAGATTTTTAAACCAGGATTTAAGCTCTTCTGAAACTATAAAGTGATGATGAGGTAGTATTGTATTATCTAAATCAATGATTAATCCTTTTATTTCTAATGATTTTATCTTGTCTAAATCTATAGTATATATTGAGGAATAATAAAGATGAGGGCATAATTTAGACTTTTTCATATTACCTTTCTAAACTATTTAAGAAATTAAAAAATTCAGTTTCAGAATTAGTAAAAAAATGGCTGTGTGAATCTTGATCATCAACAACAAAATACAAATAGTCGACATCAGCAGGTTCAAGTGCTGCTTTTATCGACTTTATCCCAGGATTACAAATTGCTGTTGGAGGAAGTCCCTTATATATTCTTGTATTATAAGGAGAGTCAGTATCTAAATCAGATATGGTTAGTTCATCATCCCACTTTGAAAGAGCATATCTTAATGTTGCATCTATTGCGAGTGGCATGTCTATTTCAAGCCTATTATAAATAACAGCAGAAACCAATCCTCTCTCCTCAGCGATATATACTTCCCTTTCAATTAATGAAGCAATAGTTATTATATCTTTAATGTTTATACCATTCTGCTTGGCTAAACTAAAATCTAAATCTTTAGTCTCTGTTTCAAACTGTTTTAACAATGTATCTATTAAATTATGAGCAGATGTTTCCTTTAAAAATGTATATGTCTTTGGAAATAAAAATCCTTCTAAGCTTTCAGCATCTTCTAAAAAATTATAATTGAACTCTTTTGGTATTGCTTCGCATATAAAGTTTCTCTTAGAAATGAGAGATGTTTCCTCAACTCTATTAGCAATTTGCTCTAAAGTAAAGCCTTCTGGGATTACCAATGTAAATGTTTCTGGCTGAGGAGGTCCCTGAATTAATTTATCAAGAACTACTGCATATGAGGAGTTGATATCAAATATATATTTACCAGATTTAATTTCCGTACTTTTTTTCGTATATTTAACATAATATTTAAAGAGCCAGGCATTCTTGATTACTTTCTTTTCTTCTAAGATATTTGCTATCTTATCAATTGACATACCCTCTTCAATTGCAAGCTCTATATTTCCCCTACCATCATGTGGTATAAATAGAACTCCAAAAAAATTTTTTAGAATATAAGACTCTAAAAATACTAATAAAATTAAAATTATTACAAATACTACTAAAATAAATTTTTTAAATTCCTTCATTTTCTCTTTTTAAATAGTTTAAATAACTTTGAAGAATTAAGCTTGCTGCTATTTTATCATCCAATTTTTTAATCTTTCTTCTATCCTTAATTCTAAGCCCTACCTCTTTTAATAATCTATTTGCATGTCTGGTTGACATTCTTTCATCCCAGAATTTTAACTTTATCTTTATATCTGTCATATCTTTAAAAGTTTCTTCAACCTGTTCTTTAATTTTTATTGCTTGTTTACCCATTTCACCTCTAAGAGTGATAGGTAAACCGACAACCACTTCATCAATATTTTCTTTCTGAATAATATTCTTTAAAATAGATTTTGTTTTAGAAGAATTTTCTATTATTTCTAAGGGATGAGCAAAAAATAACAATTCATCTGATATTGCGATACCTATTCTTTTTTCACCCCAATCTAAACCCATCTTTTTCATATTTAAATTTTTTAAAAACAAATACAATACTTTCCAATTTTAATAATATTTTATAGTAAACTTTCTACTATCTTGATTGCTTTATCAATAGCTAATTTTGTTCCTTTTGTATTTTTTCCACCCACCTGAGCAAATTCTTTCTTTCCACCACCTCCACCATTAATATATTTAGAAATAGTGTTAGCTATTTTATTACAATCTATACCAATTTCCAATGCCTTTCCTGAAGCAGATGTTACTAAAATGGCTTTATTTGTTAAATTTGACCCAAGTACTACAAAACTATCTTTAAATTTTCCCTGTATAGTTCTTACCATCGATTGTAAGTCTTTAATATTTCTAAATTTTAAAAGACCAGAAAAAATCTTTATTTCATTCTTTTCTTCATATTTATTTAAAATAACTTCAAGCTCAGATGAGATCGTTTTTTTTCTGATCTTTTCCAATTCAGATTCTTTTTTCTTTAAGTCATCAATAAGCTTTTTTATTTTTTCTATAATATCCGATTTCTCGACCGATAATAATTCTGAAAGAGAAAAAATAATTTTATCTTGTTTACTTATATATTTAATCACTTCTCTGCCAGTAATTGCTTCTATTCTTCTCAAATTTGATCCTATAGAACCCTCACTTATTATTTTAAATAGACCGATGGAGCCAGTTTTTGCAATATGTGTCCCTCCACAGAGTTCTCTAGAAAAATCACCTATTTCAAGAACTCTTACAAAATCACCATATTTTTCCCCAAATATCATAATAGCGCCTATTTCTTTGGCATAATCCAGTGTTGTTATATATGCTCTTACATCGTGATTGGCAAATATCATCTTGTTCACTAAATTCTCCACTTTTTCCCTCTGCTCATTTGATAGTGATAGATGATGTGTGAAATCAAATCTTAATCTTCCTGCTTCTACTAAAGAGCCAGATTGGTTCACATGATCACCTAATACTGTTCTAAGAGCCCAATGAAGTAAGTGAGTAGCTGTGTGATTTTTAGATATTGAAATTCTATTTTTAATATCAATTTTAGCTTCAACTATTTGACCTATTTTTATTTCTCCATCAATTACCTTTCCTTGATGTGAATTTAGAATATCATCAATGGGAAATGTATCATCTACACTAAATTCTCCAGTTTCTGATACTATATGACCAATATCACCAACCTGGCCACCCTTTTCAGCATAAAATGGAGTTTCACTTATTATAATCCCCGCTTCATCACCTTCAGATACTTTTTGCACTTCAACACCTTTAGATATTATCCCCACTACATCAGTTTTAACAAAATCTTTTTCATACCCAACAAACTTTATTTTTTTACCCTTTACAATAGATGAATAGAGTTTTAAAGCTTCTTCGTCTTTATCAAAAAAACCTTTCACAGAACGAGATCTATTTTTCTGTTCTTCCATATAAGTACAATATGTTTCTGTATCAGTAGTAAAATCGTATTTATTTGCTATATTCTTTGTTAAGTCAATCGGAAAACCGTATGTATCATATAATTTAAAAGCAATATCACCAGGTATTACAGACTTTTTTAACTTCTTTAATTGTTCAATATTTTCTTCAAGAATCTTAGTGCCCTCAATAAGTGTTTTATAAAATTTTTTTTCTTCTGTTTCTAACACATCAAGTATATAATCTCTTTTATCTTTAAGTTCTGGATAAACAGAACTCATTATATTTATAACTATTTCTGATATCTTTGTTATAAACTCATCTTTAATACCCAAACTCTTTCCATTAGTAATTGCTCTTCTTATAATTCTTCTTAAAACATAACCCCTTCCCTCATTTGAAGGAAAAACTCCATCACTAATTAAAAAAGTTGCTCCCTTTAGATGATCAGCAGTAATTCTAAATGACCTATCGAGGTCGGAACTTATACCAAATTTCTTATTTGATAACCTTTCAATTTCTTTTATTATTTCATTATATAAATCAGTATCAAAAACAGATTCTACATTCTGCATAATAGCTACTAATCTCTCTAAACCCATTCCCGTATCTATATTTTTTTGAGGAAGAATATCATATTTTTTTCCATCAAAATTATACTGGGTAAAAACCAAATTCCATACTTCAATAAATCTGTCACACTGTTCACAATTAGGTCCACATTTATCTTTATGACATCCGTATTGTTCTCCCCTGTCAAAATGTATTTCACTGCATGGACCACATGGTCCCTTTTCCCCAGGCGGACCCCAGAAATTATCAGCTTTTCCAAATTTATAAATCTTGTCTGGGCTAACTCCAACTTCTTTCCATATCGCAACAGCTTCATCATCTGCAGGTATCTCCTCATCTCCCTCAAATACTGTTACCCATAATTTATCTGAATCAATTTTTAATTCCCTGGTAAGAAATTCCCATGCCCAGTAAATCGCTTTTTCCTTGAAATAATCACCAACTGAGAAATTCCCCAACATCTCAAAAAAAGTAAGATGCTTTGGAGTTAAACCTATGTTATCAATATCAGTTGTTCTGAAACATTTCTGACAAGATACTAATCTTCTTGATGGAGGCTCTTTTAACCCTGAAAAGAAAGGCATGATCTGTTGCACACCAGCAGTTGTTAGAAGAACAGTAGGATCATCTACTGGTATCAAGCTTGATGATTGAATTATTGAATGATTTTTATCTTTAAAGAATTTTAAAAATCTATCTCTAATAACCGTACTTTTCAATTAATACCTCTAATATTACTACTTTAAAAAAATAATAAATATTTATCCTTTTTTAATATCATAAAAAGGAAATAATATATCTCATTTTTTAATTATAGAACCCTTATTGTGACTCTTTATTGCTTTAAAAGATAATAGTATATTAGTTCTTGAGTAAACGCAGCTATGGGAATGGCTATAATTAGTCCTAACATGCCAAAAAGAAATCCGCCAATTATTAAAGCAAAAATTATTACCAGTGGGTGAAGACCAAGACCATGTCCTAAAATTTGAGGTCTAATTACTAGTTCCTCTACCCAATTTATTACAATTAAGACGATAATAATAACCAAAGCTTTCCATGGAGAATCAAAAAAAGCTACTAAAACTACAGGAATTGCTCCAATTAGTGGGCCTATATAAGGTATTATGTTAAATAATCCAACAATGAGTCCAAGTAAAAGAGCGAATTCAATTTTAAAAATAAAAAGAAATATAGAACATAGAATAGCAATAATTATTGCTACAACTAATTGTCCCTTAAAAAAAACTGAAAAAGAATTACTTGCTTTTTCTAGTATTAATCTAAGCTCATTAGAATACTTATCAGGAATAATTCTAAATAAACCTTCTTTTAGTCTCTCTTTATCTTTTAAGAAATAAAATGAACAAAGAATTGCTACAAAGAAATCAAAAAGAAACTTAAAAATATTCTTTGTAAATTCTGGTGTTTTTTTAGCTGTTAATACTATAAAATTTTTTAATTCATTTGTAATCGCATCTAACACTTCCTTTAATTGTTCAGTCTTAATAAGTCTTTGATAATATCTTTCATATGACAATAAACCTGCTTCTATACTGTTTAGATAATCTGGAACTTTTTGTCCAAAATCTTTAAATTGGATAACAAGCATGGGAATAAAAGAAGTAAAAAAGAGTATAACAAAGAGAAGAAAGGCAATAAAAGCTATTATTATAGAACTAATTCTACCTACTTTTTTTTCTAAAAAATTAACTATTGGGTTTAATAAATATGTTAAAACAATTGCTATTAAAATTGGTGTAAAAATTGGTTTTAGTAGAAATAATAGGTAAAAAAAAGAAAACAATATTATTAGAGCACCTATTATAGCCCATATTATTAAAGCAATTTTTTTATATTTTTCCATAACATAATTTTATAAATTAAAATTCTAAAAAAAATAGATCTAACAAATCTTATTTTTACTCTTTATTCTTTCCACTTTTCATTTTTGATACTGCTTTTTGTATACCTGCCAAAATTCCTGCCGCTTTAGAAATTGGAGAAATAATCATTTCTTGACCAAATTTAGTTGTCGAATCAACTCTATTTACTAAATTAGAAATTGTGTTTATTATTTTATCAACACCATCCAATTCTGTATTTACATTGTCTAATGTAGTACTTAATTTCCTTAAATTTGGTGTAATTTCTTTCCTCAATTCAGTAAGCATTCTACTTAATAACTTTAGTGTGATAACTATCTTTATTGTTAAAATTATTGAAATAATAATAAATATTACAAAAGCTATTAAAATTGCAATTTCAAAATTCGAAAAAGTCATATTCGCCCTCCATAAAATATTTCATTGTTTTTGAGTTTGAAAATATATTAACTAAATTATATAAATTTTTTTTGATTATATCACAATTATTTTTCTTATTAGGAAAATTAAGATGGATTTTAAACAGTGGAGAAAAAAAATCATATTTAAAAAAAATAACCCCACCTTGCCGTAATTTACCAATCTTTGAACCTATTCTACTAGGTGGGTGCCTTCTTGACAACTTCATTGTTCCACACTGAGGAGGCATCAAGTCCATTGCCAAAGATTTAGCTCCCTATGTCAATTTGTTGGCTCAAATAGACAACAAACTACGCACAAGGTAGGTTTTAGATTATAGTATCATAAAACTATTTCTTGTTCAATAAAAAAACTTTTAATAAATTTTTTTATTTTTTCTTTATATCTATATTCAGTTCTTCTAACTGTTCATCAGTTACTTTATCAGGTGCACCAGTTAATGGACATATAGCTCTAAGAGTTTTGGAAAAAGCAATTACTTCTCTTATATTTTTTTTCTGTAATACCTCAGCAACAAATCTATCAAAACCATATGCAATTCCCCCAAGAGGTGGAGCACCATATTGAAAAGCCTCTAATAAGAATCCGAAGTTACTATCCACTTTATCTTTATCATGACCTAAAACTTTAAAAATCTCCTTCTGTAAATTACTATTATTAATTCTTATAGAACCACTTGCAATTTCTATTCCATTTAATATCAAGTCATAAGCTTTTGCTTTTACTTTTAAAGGATCATTTTTTATAAACTCAATGGTTTCTTCTGTTGGTGAAGTAAAAGGATGATGCATCGATTGATATCTTTTTTCATCATCATCCCATTCAAATAAGGGAAAGTCATACACCCATAAGAATTTATATGTATCTTCAGGAATCAAATCTAATTCATTGGCTAAATATAATCTTATCTGACCTAAAATTGCACTTGCTTTACTTGATAAATCAGCTATAAGAATAATTAAATCACCCGATTTCGCTTCAAATCTATCCAATATTGCTCTTTTTTCATTATCCTTAAGATATTTTGCAATAGATGAATGTAACTCTCCACTTTCTCTTACTTTTATCCAGACAACCTGCTTGGCACCTAAATCCTTGGCCATTACTGAGAAAGCATCCATTTTCTTCCTGGAGAAATTAGCAGCATCATTCACAATTATACCCTTTATTCTGTCTTTATTTTCAATAGCATTTTTAAAAAGCTGAAAATCAGTAGATAAAAGCTCATCAGTTATATCCACTATAGGTATTTCAAATCTTATATCTGGTTTATCTGTTCCATACTTCTCAATTACATCAAAATATTTTTTTCTTTCAAAAGGTAAAACTAACTCTATATTAAAACATTTCTTAAATACATATTTAAGCATCTCCTCGTTTATTTTAAGAATATCTTCAACATCCACAAAAGACATTTCAATATCTACCTGGGTATATTCTGGTTGTCTATTTGCTCTCAAGTCTTCATCCCTAAAAACCCTTGTTATTTGAAAATATCTTTCCAATCCTGAAACCATTAGTATTTGCTTAAATAACTGAGGTGATTGAGGTAAAGCATAAAAACTTCCTTTATGTATTCTACTTGGAACTAAATAGTCCCTTGCTCCCTCGGGAGTACTTTTAGCAAGAATAGGAGTCTCAACCTCAATGAAACCTTGACCCTTTAAATATTCTCTAATAGCTACTGCCATCTGATCTCGAATAACAAGTATATTCATAACACCTGGTCTTCGAAGATCAAGATATCTATATTTAAATCTTAATTTTTCATCTATTTCTGTATCATCCTCAACTAAAAATGGTGGTGTTTTCGATTCACTCAATATTTTAAGTTTTTCTGCTATTACTTCTATTTCACCAGTTCCGAGTTCTGGATTTATTGTGCCAACCGGTCTTTTCCTCACATTTCCTTCGATAGTAATTACAAATTCAGATCTTAATTTTTTGGATAAATTATGGTCTTCTTCGCTTATATCCGGATCAAATACCACCTGAACTATTCCTGTTCTATCCCTTAAATCTATAAAAGTGAGATTACCTAAATCTCTTCTTCTATGAACCCAACCACTTATTTTAACCATACGTCCAATATCTTTTTTTGAAATATTTCCACACCAAATATTCCTATATTTATTTTTCCTTATAGGTGAATTATGCAAAATCTGATCTGAAATCCTAAATTTTTTATCTTCCATTTAGTTACTCTCTTTTGTTTTTTCTTTTAAATAATTTATTACATCATCATAATTTATGATAGACTGTTTTCCTGTATCCATTTCCTTTAATGATACTTTGTTATTTCTTAGTTCATCTTCACCTAAAATTAATACATATTTTGCTTTTAATCTGTCTGCCATCTTGAATTGACCTTTAATACCTCTATTTCCATAATCCATATCAGATGGAATCTTATTTTTTCTTAAATCATCAAGAAGAACAATTGCCTTTTTTTTAGCTGTATCATTTAAAGCAATTAAAAAAACCTGTATATTCTTTTCAGAAAATGGTTTTATACCCATCCTCATCATAACAAGTACTGTTCTGTCAACGCCTATTGCTACTCCAACAGCAGGAGTTAGAGGACCTCCATAATCCTCTATAAGATAATCATATCTTCCACCACCACATATAGCATCTTGTGCACCTAATTTAGGTGCAGTTACTTCAAAAACTGTTTTTGTGTAATAATCAAATCCTCTTACCAATCTGTTATCCAATTGCCATTTTATTTTTAAACTTTCTAATCCCTTTAATACATTTTTAAAATGATCTTCACATTCATTACATAAATAATCTCTTAAAATTGGAGATTTAGATAATATTTTCTTACATTGATCAACCTTACAATCAAATACCCTTAATGGATTCTTTTTTATCCTGAAATTACAATCTTCGCACAGATTTTTACTTTTTATTTCTAAATATTTGTTTAAATCTTGTAAATATTTTTTTCTACAATTTCTGCAACCCATACTATTTATAATAAGTTTAGTTTGATCAATTCCCAACTCCTTATATAGATTCATAACTAACACAATAGTCTCTATATCTGCAAGAGGGTCACTTGTACCTAAAATTTCTATTCCTACTTGGGAAAATTCTCTACCTCTACCTGCTTGAGGTTTTTCATATCTAAACATCTGACTGCAATAATAAAGCTTTATAGGCAGAGATTTACCATACATTTTATTTTGTATAAATGAACGCACTACTGGAGCTGTTCCTTCAGGTTTCAGAGTCAAAGATCGACCTTTCCTATCTTTAAATGTGTACATCTCCTTTGAAACTATATCACTAGCTTCTCCTATCCCTTTTGTAAATACTTCTGTACGCTCAAAAGTTGGAGTTACTATCTCTTTAAATCCATAAATTTCAAAAAGCTCGCGAGATTTTTCAAATACATAATTTCTAAATTCAACTTCAGGGGATAATATATCTCTGGTTCCCCTCGGTGTTTGAAATTTCAAAATTTTCTCCTTTTAAAAGTTAGATAATTCTGATTTTAAAATATAATTGACCATATAGTTATTTTCTTTTAAATCTTTAATTGAAGTTTCCGGACCATGACCTGGATATAATTTTACCTCATCATTAATGCTAAATATTTTATTCTTAATAGACAAAGCCAGATCCTTTGAAGATCCACCAAAAAGATCTGTTCTACCAATTCCATCTTTAAAAACTAAATCACCACAAAATATAATATCATCGACCATAATACTTATACTACCACGAGTATGACCTGGTGTATGTATTATTTTAAATACCTTATCATCTATTTTAAATTCATCATCTTCTTCAATAACTCTATCTGCATTAACTTTATAAAACTTGCCAGTTAATAATGACAAATTACTCATTGGACTATGAAGTAATTCCTTATCCAGAGTGTGTATACAAATTGGAGCATTAAGCACAGATTTTATTTCATTGTTTGCACCAATATGATCATAATGACCATGAGTATTTATTATATATTTGACTTTTAATTTTTTTTCATTAATAAAATCTAAGATTTTTTGAGGTTCTGCACCAGGATCGATAATTAATGCTTCCTTTGAATCTGTAGTATAAGCAATATAACAATTAACAGCAAAATAGCCTAAAGTAAATTTTTTAATCTCTAATTTATGCATTATTCCTCCATTGCTACGTATTATCTTCTTATTACTATGCATTATCTCTCCATCCCTGGAACAACTCTATAACTATCGTATATAGAATCAATATTTTTTAAATCCTCTAATAATTTATTAAGTAAAATTACATCTCCAATTTCCAAAATCAATATAATAGTAATATCCTTTTCTACTTTTTTTCTAACAGCTATATTTATTATATTTAGATTATAGTTTGAAATTACTTCTGTAACATCTCTTAAAAGGTTAATTCTATCTATTGCGTCTATGCCTATCTCAACTTTAAAAAGTGATGGTTTAGTTAAATCCCATATAACCTCTATAAATCTCTCAGAATCTTTAGATAAAAATTTGATATTTATACAATCTTTTCTATGAACGCTAATTCCTCTTCCTCGAGTTATGTAGCCGATTATATCATCACCTGGTACGGGATTACAACAATGGGAAAGATTTACAACTAAATCATTCATCCCACTTACAACAACTGAGCTTGTATCTTTTCTTTCCCGTGCTTCCTGTACAATTTCCTCAGTTTTTAATCTATCCTGCTCGGGCTCAATCAATTTCTTTATAGCATTTATAATTTTTGTTGAAACCTGTATGTATGAAACTTTTTTAGCTCCAATCTGTGTGAAAAGACCATCTATATTATCAAAGCCAAGATTTTGTGCAATTTTCAAAAGTATATCCTGATCAACAGCGTGTAAAGAAAGTCCGTGTTTCCTTAAAGCTTTACTTAAAAGCTCTTTTCCAACAGTCTTATCCTCCTCTCTTTCTTGCTTTCTAAACCATTGTTTTATTTTTCCTTTTGCTCTAACAGTCCTCACAACATTTAACCAATCTCTACTTGGCTTACCAGCAGTTTTTGAGGTCAATATTTCAATTATATCCCCACTTTTAAGGAGCCTTTCCAGGGGAACCATTCTATTATTAACCATTGCTCCAATGCATCTATGACCAATATCGGTATGTACATGATAAGCAAAATCGATAGGTGTAGAACCCAATGGGAGTCTGACCACATCCCCTTTTGGAGTGAAAACAAATACCTCATCATGAAAGAGGTCAAGTTTTAACGATTCCATAAAATCCTTTGGATCTGAGAGTTCCTTCTGCCACTGGAGCATCTCTCTTAACCATGACATTCTCTCATCAAACTCTTTATCCTCTTTTACTGTTTTTTTCTTATACTTCCAGTGCGCTGCTATTCCATATTCCGCAGTTCTATGCATTGACCATGTTCTAACTTGTATCTCTATAGGTTTTCCATCAGGACCTATAACAGAAGTATGCAATGATTGATAAAGATTAAACTTTGGATTTGCAATATAATCATTAAATGTTCCAGGAATGGGTTTCCATAATGAATGAACAATGCCCAAAGCGCCATAACAATCTTTTAAATCATTCACAATTACTCTAACTGCTGTTAAATCATATATTTCATCAAAATTTACTCCACGTTTTGTAATTTTCATAAAAACACTATAGAAATTCTTTGCTCTACCAATTATTTCAGCTGCAATACCAAAACTCTTTAATTTATCTTTTAAAATCTTGACAGTCAGATTTATCTGATCTTCTCTCGACTTTTGCCTTTGTTTAACCATACTAACAATTTCAGTGAATTTCTTTGGATATAAATATTTAAAAGATAAATCTTCTAATTCTCTTTGAACTTGAGATATACCCAATCGATGCGCAAGTGGTATAAAGATATCTATTGTCTCTTTTGCTTTTATCTTTTGTCTTTCTAAAGAAAGTGCAGATAATGTTCTCATATTATGTAGCCTATCAGACAACTTTATAAGAATGATTCTTATATCCTCTGACATAGCTATCATCATCTTTCTTAAGTTCTCAGCTTGTTCTTCTTCAACAGTCTCAAATGATATTTTATTTATCTTTGTTAAGCCATCTACTATTATCGCTGCAATTTTGCCAAACTCTTTCTCTACATATGATAATGAAATATCTGTATCCTCTATTATGTCGTGAAGAATAGAGCAAACAATAGAAGTTGTATCCAATTTCAAATCTGCGACTATATTTGCTACTCCCAATGGATGTGAGATAAAAGGATCACCAGATTCCCTTAGCTGTCCATCATGTTTTTCCCTTGCTAAATTAAATGCTTTTGTAATTATTTGGTGATCAACATTGGGATTATACTCTTTTACTTTTTTTATTAAGTTTTCCAGTTCTTTCACATTTTTTTTCATAATCTTATTTTATAAAATAAATAACAAAAATGCATTAAATAATTTGTACTATATAAGAGATAGGTTAACAGTTTGTTCTTTGAAAGATTAATATAATGTAATAAAGGTTCTTGTCATTGCGAGGAGCGAAGCGACGAAGCATTCTTGGTACATAAATTATTGTTAATAGTAGAGATTGCCACGCCACCTTCGGTGGCTCGCAATGACAGAATAATATTAAATTTTCAAAAAATATAATACCAAAAGTGTTAACTTTACTTGTTAACATCTTATTTATACTTTGAAAAATATTGGTTTAAGATTTCCAGGAGATAACCAGAAGTAAAAATCGAGGAAAATGTTATTACGATAAAACCAGATGTTAATAAAATGGCTAAATTTCTAAATAAACCTTCACTATAGATTATCAAGCCTATAAGTGAAATCAGAACAGCAATTAAAGCAATTAAAGATACTCCTGATGCTTGTTTTAAACTCAAATTTATCATTTTTTTATAACCAATGCTTTTTATAAGAAGTTTATTTTTACTTATTCTATTGATTATATTTAAAATCAGACCAATCGAGTAAATAAAAATAATTATTATTGATATAGTCATAGTAATTGATATTTTCTTACCTAATATAGAAAAAATACTTAATGTTAATAATAAGTTAAAAATAGCGGTGATAAAAGCGACTAATGCTAATATGAATTCTTTCTTAATTAAACTAATTAGAAATAGCATTACTGTACCAATTAAAATTAAATACAATATTTTCACAAATATATCTTTACTATGAAAAGGTAAAATATTATTTACTTTAATATCACCTTCTATCAGACCTGTCTCTATAAATAAATTTTTTATCTCATCTTTTTTATCTTCACCCGTAAATACTTCAATCTGATACTTCTTTTCATCCATAGATTGAATAACATCAGCAGTAAAATTATTTTTTTTAAGTATATTTCTAATCTCTTTTATTTCAATTGGTTCTTTGAAATTTACTTCAATCAAGGTACCTTCTTTAAAATCTTTTCCAAAATCAAGACCCCACCTCAATAAAAAGCTTATCAATCCTAAAACTATTATAATAGCTGATAACATAAACAATATTCTTTTCTTAGCTATAAAATCAAAATTCACTCTGCTATATCTCCTTATATAAAATTTTAACTTACTTTAAATAACATTTTTTCTTAAGAATGGCTTTAGTGAATATTTTTGTAAAAGACCTGAAGATAATAAAAGACTGGATCTGATAAAAGTGAATAGAGTAATTATTGTTAATATAGAACCAATAACTACAGGAAGTAATAATCCTTTTACTTGTTTGGTTCCAAAATTATTAAGCACTAAAGCAATAATAAATATTGACATATTAATATAAAAAATATCATTTAATGAATTCTTAAAACCAAAATCAATACTTGTTGTTATAGATCTACCTTTTTTTAATTCTTCTTTCACTTTCTCGTATATTAAAATATTTGAGAAAACATATACACCCACTGCCAAAAATATGCCAGAAAATGCAGAGACTGTAAGCATAACTTTCGCTAAAGTCATCAATGAAAAAAGAGGTATTAAAAACAGAACTAAACTAATTACTGATACTAATCCCAAGCCCCTATAATATATCAGCATAGATACTAAGAGTAATGCAAATCCAACATATATTGTTATTAAAGATTTATATACGATATCTTCCCCTAAAGTTGGTCCCACATCTATTTTGTTATCAATTTTAAAATTGATTGGTAAAGTACCAGTTTGTAGCATTGTTGTAATATTTTCAGCCTCTTCAAATGTTTCTATATTAGGTATATAAATCAAATTCGCTTCTTCAGTTGGAATGGTTTCCTCACTGATATCTGTAATAGTTCTAAAAGCCCCATCTAAAACTATTGATAAATCGTCTCCAATGTTTTGCTCAAGTAGACTTTTAAATCTTTTTTCCAATTCTTTATCTAAATTTAAAATAACAGAATTTTTCATTTCTTGATACCCACGTTGAGCAGGTATTGGTTTTACATCTTTTAAATGTCCACTGATTGCAACTGTATCACCATAAATTGGATCATATTTTGTTATCTCTATTCTCTCAATAGTTTCCGATTCTGATATTTCCCCCATTATTAATTGTAAGATGACTATATAAGTGTTTTGTAAATTTGCCCCTTTTAATTTAAGATTGAACTCTAAGTCACTTATCTTTTCGTATTCAATATTTTCTTCTCCCAATTGCTCCTTGAGTTTGTCTAAAATCCTTGAAGTAGTTTGCTCAATCTCCTCAGGAGAAATCTTAACACCTCCATCTATAGTCTCTTTATCCTTATCTTTCATTTCCTCTTCTGCCTTGGGGGATTCTTCCTCTTTTTTTTCAATATATTTCAATCCTATATCTATTCCCTTAACTACCTTAAGCTCAAGATAACCTCTATTTTTGATAACACTTATAATACTTTCCAGATTATCAATTTTTGGCAACTGAACCAGTATCCTTTTAGATTCATCCATTGTCACCCTTGATTCAACTA
Source organism: Candidatus Humimicrobiia bacterium (assembly GCA_049647085.1). Lineage (GTDB taxonomy): Bacteria > Actinomycetota > Humimicrobiia > JAHJRV01 > JAHJRV01 > JAHJRV01. The sequence goes on from JBARXA010000016.1 coordinate 271,499, forward strand.
CTTTAAGTCTTTTAATTCTATCTTTAATTATTAAAAAAGCTTCCCTAATAGAATCTTCTGATTGTTCTTCTTCGGGTGATAGAATTATCTGAATTCCACCCGATAAATCAAGTCCTGTCTTTATCTTCTCATTTGGGGGATAGATTAAATAGAAGGCTCCAGCAACCATTACCAAAAAAAGTATTATTATTGTTATATGCCAAAATCTGTTTATCAATTTACACTCTCTATTTAAATTCAAAACTATCTGGATTATTATAAATTATACATATCACTATAAAAGCTTCACATCATTTATAATGATTTCGAAATCACATCCTAATTTTGTTGCAGCTTTTCTACATATTGTCATCCTTTTCAAAAATATTTCGAAATAATCCATAACCTGACTAATATTTGTATCAATTTCTATTTCAAGTGTAATTTTCTTTTCCTCATTATTCACTCTAAGAAATGAATGGGTTGCTGCATAATTTACTCTATCATGCATATCAAATGCAATTTCTGTTAACTCCCTTCTCACCCTACTTCTATGAACATCAGATTTATCTGCAAGTATTAATGCAGCTGTGATTGCATCAATCGCAAAGCCAGATTCCTCCTCATGATTTCCCACAGCACTCATAATTAACGATATTTCCTCCGGATTCATACCCATCCTCCCAAGAATATCGCCAGAAATCAATGCACCCACTAAATAATGATTTTTTCTATTTACCATATTTCCAATATCATGAAGATATCCAGCAATTGAAGCAAGTTCAGCTTCTCGTTTACTATAACCTAATCTATCAAGTATATTGAAAGCTATATTTGATACCAGGTCCGCATGTCGATGACCGTGTTCGGTATAACCGATAGCTTCCATAACTTTGTCAGCTTTTGCTATATATGAAATTATGATAGTATTGTTTTTAACCTCTTTAATTGTTATATTCTTATCAATCATAAAACCTTACCTTATTATTTTTATTATTTAGTTAACTTTCTGCTTACTGCGTTTTTGGCAATTTCAATATCAACATTTGGAGCAACCGTTATCAATACCTTATTATCAAAGACTTTTTTAATGGTACCAAATATTCCTCCCATAGTAACTACTTTGTCGCCTACTTCTAAACTCTCCAACAATTTACTGTGTCTTTTTTGTCTTCTTTTTTGAGGAAGTATCAGGGTAAAGTAAAAAATAGCAACAAATGCAGCAATCCAAATATAGTAAATATACTTGTTTAAAAAATCCACCAATTGTGTACTCATGTCTCTCCTTTCATAAAAATTTTTAAATTATATTTCTTAAATTATATTTCTATTCCAAACATAATTTTTATATTTCCTTTTTATCTCTGAGAATGTTCCATCCTTTATTCCTCTTCGGATATCCTTCATTAAATTAATCATAAAATGAAGATTATGAGTTGTTAGTAACCTACTGGCTAAAATCTCATTTGATATATACAGATGTCTTATATAAGCACGGCTATAATTCTTACAACAATAACAATTACAATCATGTATTAAGGGGTTAAAGTCCATTCTATATTTAAAATTTTTTATATTCAACTTACCTTCATAAGTAATTGCTACCCCATTTCTTGCTATTCTTGTTACTAATACACAATCAAACATATCTACACCCAAGGAAACTGCTTTTATTATTCCCTCAGGGTCTCCTAATCCCATAAAATAACGTGCTTTCTCTTTTGGTATTTCATTTACAGTTTTTTCCATTAATTCAAATGTTAATTCTTTTGGCTCGCCTATACTAAGTCCCCCTATAGAGTAACCATCAAAATTCAACTCCAACATTCTTTTTGAACATTCCTTTCTCAAATCATCATACATTCCTCCCTGAATAATCCCAAATAAAGCTCCTGGATAATCTCCAACACTATTTATTGACATTCTAGCCCAATTTAATGTCCTGATCATAGCTAATTTTGTGTAATCATGATCAGAATTGGGACTAACTGGTTCATCCAACATCATCATTATGTCTGAACCCATTCTTTTTTGCAATTCTACAACCTTTTGAGGGCTAAAAAAATGTTTTGATCCGTCAATTATTGATTTAAATTCTACTCCATCTTTAACAATCCTAAATGTTTGATTTAAACTAAAGACCTGATAACCACCACTATCTGTAAGTATTGGTTCTTCCCAGTGCATAAATTTATGCAATCCTCCTGCTTTCTCTATTACATCTATCCCTGGTCTAAGATACAGATGATATGTATTTCCCAAAATAATTTGAACTCCAATATCTCTTAATTCCTCAGGGGTCATAGCTTTCACTGTTGCTCTCGTTCCAACTGGGCAAAAAACTGGAGTATTAATTTTACCATGAGGCGTTATTATCTCACCTAACCTTGCATTACTATTTTTATCCTCATGTATTACATTGAATTTAAATTTTTTATTTTCCATCTTTAAGAATTAATTAAAATTTATATTTAGATATATTTATCCTATTGAAATATATTTATTAAAGATAATTGAAATCATAATTCGTATAACAAAGGATTGCGCTATTATACAATAAAATTTTAAGTAATACTCCTAAATTATTTTTTATAAAATAAGCATTGCATCACCAAATGAGTAGAACCTATACTTTTTCTTAATTGCTAAATTATATGCGTTCATTACAACTTTCTTATTAGCAAATGCACAGATCATTATAAACAGTGTTGAACATGGAAGATGAAAATTAGTTATAATTCCATCTACCATTTTAAATCTATAATTTGGTTTAATAAATAAATCAGTTTCTCCAGAAAATGGTTTAATTTCTCCATCTTTGGTAGCAGACTCCAAAGCTCTCACTGTAGTAGTTCCTACAGCTATAATTTTCCCACCATCTGCTTTTACATTATTTATTAGTTTTGATTGTTCTTCTGATAAATAAATTTTTTCACTGTGTATAATATGATTTTCAATATTATCAACTTTAATTGGTCTAAAGGTATCCAAACTTACATGTAATGTAATGGTAGCAATCTTAATACCTTTTTTACTGATTCTTTTAAAAACTTCATTTGTAAAATGTAAACCAGCAGTGGGTGCAGCTACAGAACCCTCCTTTTTTGCATATATTGTCTGATACCTTTTAAGTGGTATATTTGGATTTTTAATATATGAAGGAAGCGGAGTTATACCTAAAGAAAATATATCTTTTTCAAAATTTTTATAAGAATTTTCATAAAAAAATCTTATTTTTACTATTCCTTCTCCAACCTTTTCTTCAATAATAGATTTTAAATTTGACTTTCTTGTACTTATTTTAGATGGATAAACCAAGATCGTACCTTTTTTCACTCTTTTAAATGGTTTAATTAGAGCAGTCCAGAGATTTTTCTTTAGCTCACTCAATAATAATATTTCAATCTTTGCACCAGTATCTTTTTTTGTGGCAAATAACCTTGCAGGAATCACCTTTGAATTGTTTAAAACAAGGCAATCATTTTCACCTAAATATTCTGGAAGATTATAGAAAACATCCTCTTCTATAGAACCTTTGCTTCTATCTATTATAAGAAGTTTGGATTTATCTCTTTCCTTTAATGGTTCTTGTGCTATTAAGTTTTTAGGAAGATGGTAATAGTAATCAGAAACTTTCATAAAATTTAATTTCAATAAGATTGCACAGCTTGTTCCGAGTGCAACGAGGGATCTCGCTCCTCGCAATGACACAATATAAACCTTCCAAAATATTTAATTTTTTTTATAGTGAAAATATATGCAGTTAGTAGTATATTTTAATAGGTTTAATCTTAAAAAGTAATAGAAGAAAATAATTAAAAAAGCTGGTCTTCCTTCTTATACTCCTCATTTAGATGTTCATATGCAATTTTCGTGGCTACCCTACCTCTCGGTGTTTTTTGTATAAATCCCTGCCTTAAAAGATATGGTTCATAAACTTCCTGAATTGTTTCTGATTCCTCTCCAACTGAACTTGACAATGTACTCAAACCGACTGGACCACCATTAAATTTGTAAATTATAGTTTTAATTATTTTAATATCCAGATTATCTAATCCTTCTTCATCGACATCTAACAATTCTAAACCATCAAGAGCTACTCCCCCATTTATCTTTCCATCTGCTTTAACAATTGCATAATCCCTTACTCTCTTTAGAAGTCTATTTGCTACTCTTGGGGTACCTCTTGCTCTTTTAGCTATCTCTAAAGAACCTTTTTCATCTATTTCCACGTTTAATATTTTAGCAGACCTTCTAACTATTTTTTCTATTTCATCAACTTTATAATAATCCAAGCGAATTGTTATTCCAAACCTTGTTCTAAGAGGAGAAGAAATAAGACCTGCTCTTGTTGTAGCTCCAGCAAGTGTAAAAGGTTTTAATTCTAATCTTAATGAGCGTGCCCCAGGTCCTTTACCAATCATTATATCCATTTTAAATTCCTCTAAAGCTGGATACAATATCTCTTCAACCGCTCGATTCAATCTATGTATTTCATCAATAAACAAAACATTATTCGACTCAATATTTGTAAGAATAGAAGCTAAATCACCAGCTCTTTCAATAGCTGGCCCTGAAGTTGTTATTACATTTACACCTAACTCATTAGATATAATTCCTGCTAAAGTTGTTTTTCCAAGACCTGATGGACCAATCAAAAGAACATGATCTAATGCCTCTTTTCTTTTTTTAGTTGCTTCAATATAAATAGCTAGATTTTCCTTAATTTTATTTTGACCAATAAAATCTTTCATCCTTTTTGGTCTAAGTTCCTTATCTAACTCAATATCATATTTATGAAGTTTTATATCTGTTACTTTTTCTTTCATGCATTTATCTTATTTCATATCTTATCTATAATTTGATAGTTTTTCGACCCTCTCCCCAACCCCCTCCCACCAGGGGAGAGGAATCGACCCTTTAGTGTTTAATATCCTCTTAAGTTTTTTAAAGCATATCTTATAAACTTTTCTACAGTAATTACTTCCTCTCCTTCAGTTGGAAACCCCTCCAGTGACTCATTTATCTCAGATGGTTTAAATCCAAGATTTCTTAACGCCTGTATAGCTTCTTTCATAATAACTAATACTTTATCAGGTATCTCAACTTTTGTGATTTTTTCAAGTTCAGGTAGCTCAAGCTTTTCTCTTAATTCTAAAATAAGTCTTAAAGCAGTCTTCTTACCAACTCCTGGAATAGTTCTTATTAAATCAACATCCTGATTTAAAATAGCTTCCTTAAACTCATTTGAGTTAAAGACAGAATGAACTGCTAATGCTACTTTAGGACCAATTCCTGATATTTGTAGAAGATTTTCAAACATTTTCTTATCTTCTTTGTTTAAAAAACCGTATAACCTTAGACTATCATCTCTCAAATATGTATATGTATAAAAAATAATTTCATTACCTACCTTGGGTAGACTCAATAATGTTTTTGGAGAAATAAATATCTGATAACCTACTCCATTTACATCAACTAATACATATTCAGTTAATTTAATAGCTAATTTTCCTTTAATAAATCCTATCAATTTTTCACCTTAAGAGTAACTCTTTGTTTCCTTTCCAGTTTAAATGACATATAGCAATTGCTAAGGCATCTGCAGCATCGTCCTTAATTTTTTCGTCACCAATTTTTAATATGGCTTTGACCATATATTGTACCTGTTTTTTAGAAGCATTTCCAACACCAACTGCTGCTTTTTTAACTTGTAAAGGTGTATATTTATAAACATCTAATTGATTTTGATGCCCGGCAAGTAAAATTACACCGCTTGCTTGACCTACAGAAATAGCTGTCTTTACATTACTGCTAAAAAATAACTCCTCAACTGCTAAACAGTCGGGAGAATAGGTTAAAATGATATCATTTATACCTTTATATATTATATTTAATCTATGTGAAATGGGAAGTTTTGCTGAAGTTTTTATACAATCATAATAGACTGCATTTAATTTTCCCTTCCTTTCTTCCACTATTGCCACACCTGTTGTTGCTGTCCCGGGATCAACTCCTAATACCTTCAAAGTTTCTCCATTAATTCATCTGGTATTTCAAAATTTGTATAAATCTCTTGAACATCATCCTGTTCATAAAGTGCATCTATTAGTTTAAGAGCTTTTAATGTTTTTGATTCATCAAGCAATTTATAATTCTTAGGAATAAGAATAATTTCTGTTGAATCAGTTAATAAGCCTTTTTCAATTAAAAAATCTTTGATTTTCATAAGCTTAGTTGGTTCTGTATAAATTTCATAATGATCCTTTTCAATAATTACATCATCTGCTCCTGCATCAATAGCTAATAACAAGATCTCATCTTCATCAATGTTAGAACCATCTTTTAAATTGATAACACCTTTCTTGTTAAACATCCATCCCACACATCCCGTTGAGCCAAGATTGCCATTGTGTTTAGTAAATATGTTTCTCATTTCTGAAGCTGTTCTTTTTCTATTATCAGTCATAGCTTCAACTATTACTGCAATTCCTTCAGGTCCATATCCCTCATATACAACTTTCTCTAAATCATATCCACCAACCTTACCAATACCTTTTTTAATAGCCCTCTTTATATTATCTTTTGGCATATTGAATTCTTTTGCTTTCTGAATTGTATTGGCTAATGCTATATTCTGATTTGGATCACCACCTCCCTCTTTAGCAGCAACTATGATTACTTTCGTTAATTTAGAAAAAAGTCTTCCTCTTTTTGCGTCTTCTTTTGACTTTTTGTGCTTTATAGTCTTCCATTTCGAATGACCTGACATCCTATTGCCTCCATCTTTTATTTACTAAATTCAAAAAATATCGATGGATTCTATCATCATTACTTAATTCTGGGTGAAAAGCTGAAACTAACAAATTTTTCTGTTGAGCCATAACTATTCTATCATCTATCTCTGCCAATATTTCTACCTGTTTTCCAATCTTTTCTATTATTGGAGCTCTTATAAATACTGCGGGAAATTTCTTATTACCCAATTTTGGTATTTCAATATCAATCTCCATACTATCTATCTGCCTACCAAATGCATTCCTTCTAACCTCTATATCCATAATAGAGATCGTTTTTCTATTTTCACCAATTATATTTTTTGACATTAATATTAATCCCGCACATGTACCATAAATTGGCTTTCCCTTGGACGCAAACTCTCTTGTCTTTTCAAAGAAACTGTATTCATTCATCAAATTTCCAATTGTACTGCTTTCGCCTCCTGGAATAATTAAACCATCGATATCGTCAATCTGACCTGGTTTTTTTATCTCAATTGGTATAACACCACATCTTTCAAGTATCTCTGTATGTTCACTTACCGCTCCTTGAAGAGCAAGTACACCTATCTTTTTCAAATCAGATTCCCCTCTTTTGTAAAAGATCCATTTCGTCTATTTGAGATATTTGTAGTCCCATCATCGCTTCACCCAAATTCCTTGAAACTTCAAGTAAAATCTCTGGATCATCATAATAGGTTGTTGCTCTCACGATAGCTTTAGCCATTACAGAAGGGTTTTCTGATTTAAATATTCCAGAGCCAACAAAGACCCCCTCTGCTCCAAGTTGCATCATAAGAGCTGCATCCGCAGGTGTAGCAATTCCTCCAGCTGCAAAATTTACTACAGGAAGTTTACCATTTTCCGCAACCCATTTTACTAATTCAAATGAAGCTTCCATCTCTTTTGCTGTTGTTATAAGCTTATCTTCAGATAAAAAAGTCAATTCTTTAATCTCATTTTTAATAAGTCTCATGTGTCTTACAGCTTCAACAACATTCCCTGTTCCAGCTTCTCCTTTAGTTCTTATCATAGCTGCTCCTTCATCAATTCTTCTTAATGCTTCTCCAAGATTTGTTGCTCCACAAACAAAGGGAATTTCAAATTTATTTTTATCTATATGATATTGCTCATCTGCTGGGGTTAAGACTTCACTTTCGTCTATAAAATCAACTCCCAAAGCCTGCAATATTTGCGCTTCAGCAAAGTGTCCAATTCTAACTTTAGCCATTACAGGAATAGTGACTGAATCCATTACATCTTTAATAAGCTGAGGATCTGCCATTCGCGCTACTCCTCCAACTTTTCTTATATCGGCAGGTACCCTCTCTAACACCATTGCTGCAACTGCTCCAGCTTTTTCAGCTATCATAGCCTGCTCCACAGATACAATATCCATAATTACTCCGCCCTTTAGCATCTCAGCCAATCCAGATTTTACTTTAAATGTTCCAATCTTTTTCAAATATATCACACTCCTAATATATATATTTTATAATATCAAATCAATAAATGCGAGACAATATGTAATTTAATATTTAAAAGCTTGAAATTTGAGATATATCTCATCATTGTATTATAATTATTACTTATAATTAGCTTAATTGAAATTTTTACTATTATTCTTATAAAAATTTTATGTTATTAATATAGAAAAATACAACCCTTTTAATCCATCTTAAAAGGGTTTAAACTTCTGTGTTTTTTGAGATGAATATAAACAGATTTTTGGAAAATATAAAAATATTTAAAAACCTGATATTTATTATATTCATAAGCACCTTCATAGCTATTACTCTCAATCCTCATATAATCTTTGCTGCAGATTTAGAAAGATTAAAAGGTGAAAAGGTTAAACTCACAAATGAACAGAATGCAATTCTTTATAACTTAAATAATATAAGAGAAGAAATAGATAGAACAAAACACGATTTACTTTCATTAGAATCTAAGATAAATACCTTAGAAAATCAAATTAATAACTTGGAATTAAATATTAAAAAAATAGAAATTGAGTTAAAAAATACAATTAAAATTCTTAATGAAAAAGCCATTGAACTTTATAAACGGAAAAACAATTCTTTTTTTCAAGCTGTAATATCACCAAAAGATATTATCACATTCTTTAAAAATATGAATTTGTTTGGTTATATGATGAAGCAGGATTCAGAGGCAATCAATAATTACATCGAAATAAAAGAAGAACTTATAGAAACTAAACTCATATTAGAGGAAAAACATGAAGAGCTAAATAGTTATAGAGATCAGTATAATTCTACCTATAATTCACTTTTAATAAAAGAAGCAGAGTATGAAAAAAATTTGGAAGAAATAAAAATACAAGTAGCCAAGTTAGAAAACAATTTAAAAGAAATAGAAGGAAGAATTAAAAAAATTCAATCACAATATCCAAATCTTAATATTGTTGATGAATATAGAGTTCTGTCAACAGGTTATTGCCCCTGTCCCATTTGCTGTGGTAAATATTCAAGTGGGTATACAGCAATAGGTTTAAAAGCTGGTCATGGTGTTATTGCGGTAGATCCCAAATTTATCCCACTTAGAACTAAAATATTGATACCCGGATATGGAGTTGCAATTGCTGGAGATACAGGTAAAAAAATAAGAAATAATCATATAGATATAGGTTTTGACAATCATTTAGATGCTCTAAGATATGGGGTAAGATTTATTTATATATATAAAATTGATAAGTGAACTACCCTCAGCTATCGCAAGGGGCTTCCTGCTTCTACGACCGAACTTACGGGAACTTCAGTTAGTTCCCGTAAAGGTTCAATCTTAACAGGCGTAAATTTGGACAGTCCCTGCCCTATATTTAATATGTTTATTGCTGAATTATAATCTCGTTCTATCTCTAATCCACATTTGCATTTATGTATTCTATTGTATAATTTCTTGTAAACTTTACTTCCACAATTACTGCAATTTATAGTTGTATTTTTAGGATCTATCTTAATAATATCAACACCAGCATTCTCAGCTTTGTATTGAATTAATTGTATAAATTTAGACCAGGAAGCATCAATAATTGATTTAGATAAATATCTATTTTTAACCATGCCCTTGATATTTAATTTTTCAAGAGCAATAAATCCATAACCCTTAACATAACATCTTGACAGTTTATGTAGAAAGTCGTTTCTTTGGTTTACAGTTCTCTCATATACTCTTGCTACTTTTATCCTTTGTTTCTTCCTGTTTCTTGATTTCTTTTTCTTTCTTGACAACCTTCTTTGTTCTTTAGTTAATTTCTTCAATGATTTGTCTAAAATTTTAGGATGTTTTATTTTATTACCATCAGAATCATATATAAAATCAATTAATCCTAAATCAATACCAACTTTTTTACTGTTACTGCTTTTTGTTATCTTCTCTTTTATTTCAACAGTTATACAGGCATACCATTTTTTAGAAGAGCAGTGCTTTATTGCAATCTGTTTTATCTTTCCTTTAACTGCTCTGTGAATTCTGATTTTAATATTACCAATCTTTGAGAGATGCAACAAATCCAATCTTTTATTAGTTTCTATGAGTTTGAATCCACTCTGGTTATAAGTGAATGTTTTGAACCACCCCTTACCCTTGAATCTCAATTTACCAACTTTTTTACCATTCTTCTTTAGTCTTGATAATGCTCTCAGGTTAGAGAATAATCTATAATGTTCATACTGTAAAACTTTAGAATAAACTTCTTTCAATTCTTTATATTTTTCTTTCAACTCAACTATTAAGTGTTGCAGTATTTTTCTATCTATCTTCTCTTGTTTGTTCAATTCTTCTAATAACTTATTATAAACAAATCTACATCTATCTAAAGTATGTAATAGTTTTTTCTCTTGGTCTTTATTTGGATACAATCTAAATTTATAAGTTAGTTTCATTTTTCTTTTTGTTTGCTTTGACTTTAGTTATCTTAATTTATCATTACATAAGAAACAGGAAATTTTCTTAAAATAGCTATTAAATTATTAATATTATACAAACATATGTTTGCTTTGTCAACTGTTTTTGATATTATCATTTACCTGCAAATTACCTTATTTTATAAGAATTTAAATTCTGTTTTTTTAAATCTTTGAGTCAATCCCAATTTTTCTGTAAAATTTAAAGAGTCACCAACTCCTTTTCATATAATTGTTTTTTAATTTAATTTATTTAATTTTTCTTGAAGATCTTTTATAGTTTCTTTCATTTTAATTAATTCTTCCTGCTGTTTTTTCACAATTTCTATAAGTTTAATATTTACACTTTCTTCGCTAATCACTTTTTCACTTACCTCTTCCTTTTTTTCAAGTATTTTTTTCTTTAATGCCTCAGGTTCAATATGAGTATAAATTTGAGTAGAGGTTATACTCTTATGACCTAATAAATATTGAAGATCAAAACTGTTTATATTATTTCTTTTCAACATGTGGGTAGCGAAAGAGTGTCTTAACATATGAGGGTAAACTCTTTTGCTTAATACTTTTTTGCCTAATAATCTAATGAATTTCTCTATATTTTTTCTGCTTACTTTTTTACCTTTGCTCTCTCCCTTTATATTAACAAAATAAAATTTTGCACGAATGTGCTTCACCTTTTCCCAGGTAATTAGATAGGAAACAAGATCGGGTGGAATTGGAACATCACGATCTCCTGTCTTGCCATCTTTGACATGAATCCAGGATTCTTTAATATCCACATCTTTAACTTTTAGATTTACCACTTCGCTCACACGCAAGCCTGCATAAGCCATAGTGGATATAATAGCTCTATTTCGTATTCCCGTTACAGATAGTGAAACTGAACCTAATAATTTTTTAATCTCGTCTTCTGACAGAAAAGGTGGAAATTTTGTCTTTATTCTTTTTTTGGTATTATTTTTCTCCATTATTAAACCTCAAATAGTTACTACATTAAAAATATCGCTTTTATATGCCACAAACCACTTATTTAATTAATATTTCTCTATCTTTGGCAGATTCAATTGTCTGCTTTATTATTTTTTTAATTTTTACCTTAATATCCTTGCCAGCTTTCTTATCCTTTACCAGTGAACCCACAGCTTCTAAATAATATTTATATCTTTTGATGTTCATTTCGTATAAATAAACTATCCCGTTTAATAATCCAATTTCCTTCAACTTTTCTTCTCTAATGTCACAATTATTTTTTAGGAATTTATTACCTATATAATTGTGATGAATATTTCCATCTTCTAAAACTATGTCAATTTTTGTTTCAGATTTTAAATCTTCTACAACATTTACCAACTCCTTTTTAAATTCCACTAATTCTGCTACCGTTTCTGAATATATTTTCTCAAGTCTTTTCAGAACATCTAACGCCTTCTCCTTTTTGTTATGACCATCATGTAACATCATACTGCTTTTGTCTAAAACATCTATTAATTTTTCAAGGTACAATTCTTGGTTAATCAATTTTTACCTCCTTTATCCCCTTTTTAAGTTTTCAAAGAACATTTTTAGTGATAGTTTCCACTATCCTTTATAGTTTACACTATTACTATTATGGTAACTATAATTAAATAATATCATATATAAAAATAAAAATCAAACTAAAGGTAACTATAAGCATAGTATTATCTGAGTGAAAAACTAGCAAAAATTAAAGAATTTTTGAAAAAATAACTAAACAAAAAAAGAGAAAGAGTTGGTGACTCTTTAAATTTTACAGAAAAACTGGGATAGGCTATATAAATAGATATGCAATTATATTTTCCTTTTTCATTTTTTTATCTCTTGGAGTTTTACTCTTTCTTATATAAAAGAATTATCATGAAAGATATTGCTTTTAATACAATATCTGTTATCGATAGGATTATAAATGGAGTATGATGGTAGGTATCTTCAAAGGTTCTAACAAAATAACCACCAAATAAAATTGGAGCCCCCCAACTTTATTATATTATTTAACATCTCAAAAAAATGTAAAATTTTTATTAACTTATGTAAAATTATTGTAAAGTTAAATTTACATATAAAAAAGCAACGAGCTAATTAAAGCCCGATGCTCTTCTTACTTATTCAATTTATTTTTTCCCACTTTCCATTTCAGCTTTAATATCCCTTAGTGCTTCACGTAAGTAATCCATGTTACATTTATATTGTGCTATTCTTATAATTTCAAATATATCAAAAGGTTCTGGATTCAGGCCATCCTTCTTGAAATCCTCGGCTTCATCTAAAAACTCATTAAGGGCTTGAATTATATAAAGGTTACTGTTTGCTTCCTTCACTAACCATTTAGCTCTTTCAGAATCATCATCATCTAATTTATTGTTGGCTATTTCATCTATTATATGTGGCATCTCCATATCTTTATAAGCTTCTTTCATCTTCTCCTCAAATTCTTTTAAACTCTCATCATAAGAGAAGTTCGGCTAGAAAAGCCTCCAAAACATTCTGGAAAACCTACTCCTTTTATAGCTCTCATCCGTCAAAGGTGTTCCACCACCATAAAAGATTGGGAAATATAATGAAATTGGTTAAAATATTATAAAAGCCTATTATTGCCCCTATCAGACTGGTTACTCTCAATGTAACTAAATTAATTCTGGGGTAATGTAGAATAAGTAGGGAAATATATACCGGGGTCATCATGCAAAAAGTAAGACCAGCTTCATTGGTGAGTAGGTAAAGGATATTAAAGTTTGGCCCCATTGTCTCCGGATTTATAGGATACCAAAAGGCAATAAAGGCAAGAGGAATAATCCAATACTTCTTTGATAATTTTGTTGGTGAGCTAAAATCATTTTTTTGTATTGCTGCTTCCCAGATCCAAATAAGAGCAACCAGAAGAAACATAACCATATTTATGGTAATAATTGCTAAACCATATTTTTCGGTAAAGGCGATATTTTGTAGAAAGGCAAAAAGAAAATATGTTGAAACTACATAGATATTAAAAATGCGAGTAACTCTATTTCTAAATAAGATTATACCGATGACCAATACCAGGGGAAGAATTTTAAAAATAAAATATAAGGAAGGGAAGTTATATACCAAGGAATGGCTAAGTACCTCTCCTATGAACTTTCCTGTTTCTGTTACCTCAAATCCCTTTGAGGCATAGGGTGGAATAAATTGTATTAAAATAAAGATTAGAAAAAACCACCATTTTCGAGTTATTAACTCCAGTTTTCTTTGCATCTTTTCAAGATTTTCTAAAGAAATATATTCCTCCTTATTCCTTTCTCTCTCCCCTCTTCCTAATAGGTGTCCTTTGGGGTCAGACTTCATAACTTCACATTTTTTTATTCTACTTTCTTTTACATTTTGTGAACTTGTGAAGTCTGACCTCAATTCCTCAAATATTTCACCTATATTTATATACGTTAAATATTTTTAAAATCCTTCTTTTTGCTAAAAATTGAAAATAGGGACAAATGACCCTATTTATTTATTACTATTTATTTAAAAAGCCCTTCAGTAAAATATCAAAGGGCTTGATTGATTGTTCAAACAGTATCGTTTATCTGCTTTTCCTGTTGTTTGGTCACGATAGCAGGAGTATACCGGTGACATATGGCAGTAAAACCAGCAATGCCATCAGTGGATGCCCACGTTGTGTCGTGTTACGCCTGTCCCAGTTGAAGAGATAAATTGCCAGTCCAAACGCTAATACTCCGCTTGCCAGCAGGATGATGAGTGACCCTATTGGATTAAAATCGGCAGTCAAATCCTGAGCCAACCCCCTAAAGGCATTCATAGCATGGGTGGCTGGCAAGAGCTGAGCGATTTTACTCATTGCCTCAGGCAATATATTATAGGGCACCATCATTCCACCCAAAAGCATCGAGGGCAGAAAAATCAACTGCGACCACAGCACCGTCATCCGCGAACTGGGCGAAATCACGCCGACCAGCACACCGAACCCGGCGCAGGCAAAGGCCATCAGAAGGAATATCACGATGAAGCCAAGCCAATCGACAGGTAGTGGTGCATCGAAAAACAGGGGAGCTGTGGTGGTAATGATGATAGTTACCACTGCTGTATGCAAGATGGTAGTTAGTGCTGGGATGACCAGGATCGAGAAGGCCGGCACACCATTGATCTTGTAGTTGCGGAAAATACCGGCTTCGCGTGCCGTCACTAATGGGTCGGGCAATCCCAGTATTGTGGCTACCAGGATGGCAAAGACAACCATAACCGGGATCATTGTCTCACGAAAAGCAGGATTGATTTCAGTCATGAGCAGTCCCATCATAGCATAGAAGGCCAGGGGGAACAGGTAGTTCATCATGAGTAATGTCTTGTTACGGATCCCGGTACGGAACTCGAATGAGAAGTGATTTATAAAAGCATTCATTGGACACCTCCTGTAGTTGTAATTTCCAGAAAACGATCTTCCAGAGAAGGTCGCTCTACACGCAAATCGACCAGAGTGTCCTCCTGGGCTTCGACGTGGGCGATAATAGCCGAAACAGTAGGGCCGATATCGGTACTGTAGTAAATGACATACTCATCTTTGGATATACGCTTACTCACAGCCGGGAAGTTGAGGTCAGGATCAGACAGGCTGGAGCCTTTTGTGCAAACGGAGACTTTGGTAAAACCCGCTCCAGTTGCGGTTAGCTCAAGCGGGGTGCCGGCAGCGGCGATCTTGCCGTGCAGTAAAATCGCCAGACGGCCCGCCATTTCATTTGCTTCTGCCATATCGTGCGTGGCAAGGATGATGGTAGTACCCGCAGCTTGCAGTTCGCGCATCAGATTGTGTAGTTCGATACGCGAGGCAACATCAAGGCCGGCAGTAGGCTCATCCAGAAAGAGCACGGGGGGTTTGTGGGCAACCGCCAGGGCCAGCCCCAAGCGACGCTGCAGACCGGCAGATAGCTGATAATACTGTTCTCTCCTCTTCTCTTTCAGGCCAAAACGGTCCAGCAAGTCATAGCGCGGGACTACACCGTGGTAGGCGCAAAAGAACTTCATCGCTTCGTCGAGGTTAATGCTATCTGGTAAGCCTGAGGTCTGTAACTGCACACCTATCAGGTTACGCAGCTTGCGTGACTGATGAGTAGGATCAACGTCCATGACTCGCAATGATCCGCCATCGGGGACGCGTAGTCCCTCCAGACTCTCCAGCGTGCTGGTTTTTCCCGCTCCGTTAGGCCCTAAAAGGCCAAAGATTTCACCTCGCTGCACCTCAAAGCTGATACCATCCACGGCAACGAGATCGCCGTAGATTTTACGAAAGTCTCTGACTTGTATTACAAATTCGTTCATTGGATATTCCCTCCTGTTCATAGTGATTTCGGCTAACTTAAAATAATCGAACTACTTCGTTTATGCACAACTCTAGGTGAAGTTTCGAAAATAACCACTAATTTTTCCTTGTGGTATATCTTTATAGATTCTTAGCTTATCATAAACTAATTATATTAATTCTACGAATAATAATTTTACATTGTCCTCCTTTATGTCTTTGGATAGGTGATGTTAAAGAAAATAGGTGTCTGTCCCTATTTATTACCTATTTCGAACCATCACGTCCCCGTATTGTACTGATGTCGCATAGATTCTTATCAATATTTCATTGTCCTTCGGAGTAGGTTTTTCTACCTCTTTTAGTTCAAGAACATCTGGTGATCCCCATTTTGTGCATACAATCGCTTTCATCGTAATCTCCTTTCAAAAATGGTTATCAATTTCCTGTAGCATACCCGCAAAACTCAAAACTTCCTTCATTTTATCAAATTTCACTGATTATGCAAAAATTACTAGATCAATTAGAAACTGGGTCAATAATTTGCAATTATAGTTCTAAAACAGTAAAGGGCTATCCTTACACTCTAAAAGAATATCTTGCTTTTAAGAAGACTAATTTTGAGAAGTTAGACATTAAAAATATTAAAATCTTTTTATTGCAAAAAAACTAGTGTTTCGTCAAAAACTATCAACCTTTCTTTTAATTGATGCAATGTTTTTTTATTAAATTATTTTCAATTTATCTTCAAAATAGAACTAATATAATTTAAATTTACACCACATTTTAAGTATATTATTTATTTATATCTAGAAGCTATTTATAGCAACACTATTTTTTCACAAATATCAGTATATATAATATCAATTTTAATTTTAAAATGCGTTTTTGGGATTATTTTGAGCGTCTTTTTATTTTTATTTTTAAAAAATGGTTAAAATTTATCAAAAATCAACTTTTGCTATATTTTTGAAAATATGAGACTTTTCCGACAGTCTCGTTATACGCAATCTTGGCAATTAATCCCAACATCCAAAGCTAACAAACTTCAATGTCATCTTTCCACATTTTGGACATAAATATCGTGTGTTAGGCAGTCGAAATTCTCCTTTCTCGTCACTTACGTGCCAAGAGAATACATTATAAGATTTCTTGTTAGATTCATTTATCTGTATCTGTACCGACAGATCATTATAAAAAGTAACTTTCTTCCTACATACAGGACACTTTGAGTATTTTTTCATGTAATTCTTGATAAGGAATCTATTGCAGTTGAGACATATAGCAGGCGCTGAACAAATCGTCTGAAAATTCAGGAAACCACCACCGGCAAAAATGTCTCCTGATTCAAAACCACATTCACAAATTGCTTTAATTATGCTACCCATTGTAGTCACTCTCAATACTAACTAAGATGGCGTATAACTCGTTTTTATACGGAATGTTTTCGTCAAAATATACCTTTATTACATATTATATGAAATATTTTAATTAAAATATATTTTTTGTAGCACTGATGAAGCTTTTCCTAATTGATTTACTCTTAAAGAAATAGTTTGTAAAAACTTTAAAGATATTTTTATTATTTCAGTAAAAAATATAAAATCATTTTTATGTAAATTACAAAGCATGCTCCTGAAGCTCTTTATCCATTAATTTTCTTGCAAGTGATATGTAAACTGATGTTGTTTGTAATGACTCGTGTCCTAGTGCTTCCTGAACTACTCTTATATTAGTTCCCTTCTTTATCTGGTGGGTAGCAAAAGTATGTCTTAATGTGTGAACACTTGCATTTTTTATATTCGCCTCTTCTAAATATTTTTTGATAACATTCTGAAAACCTCTTGGTCCAACAGGCTTACCAAATTTAGTTATAAAAAGCCCTTTATTATCTGTTTTTGGTCTTACTTTCAGATATGTCTTAATTGCTTTACATGCCTTCCAGTTT
Source organism: Candidatus Humimicrobiia bacterium (assembly GCA_049647085.1). Taxonomy (GTDB): domain Bacteria; phylum Actinomycetota; class Humimicrobiia; order JAHJRV01; family JAHJRV01; genus JAHJRV01. Next base: position 289,433 of record JBARXA010000016.1, read on the forward strand.
AAAGTTATTGTTCTTTCCTTTCTTCCCTTCCCTATTATATGAATAGAACCGACATTAAAAGGTTCCTTTGTTATTTTTTTAGGAAGTTCAATATCATATACTTTTAAGTTTACAAGCTCAGATAGTCTCATTCCTGTTTGCAGTAGTAATTCAATTATTGCTGCATCTCTTGTTTCATGAGAGTATGCAAGTTGCAGTCTTTTATATTCTTTTCTAGTTCGTGGAGCAAAGTTTCTATAAGATAAAAATATTTCATTATATTCTTTTAGTGATTCATCTAAACTAATAGTTTTATTCATTTTACCCTTACTGTTTTTATAACTTTATTTCTCCTCTGGAATTATTAAACAACAAATTAGATAAATTATTATCGCTTTTCCAAATGAGATTAATGTTAATAGTAACCACATTAATCTAACTATTGTAGGATCTACATCAAAATATTCTGCTATTCCACCACATACACCACAAAGCCTTCTATCCTTTTTTGAACGATAAAGTCTTTTATCCATAATTTTTAGTCTCCTTTTATATAGTAATAATTATTAAAATATATTCTTTCTCAGCCCCTTTTATTCAGGTCGATTATTTCTAATTACCTTTTATGTAAAAATGATTATGAAAAACATATATTTGAATTCTATCACTATAAAATATGTTCGTCAAACCAATTGATTTTATAAAGTTATTGGTAGGAAAAGTATAGGAAATGGTGGTTTTTATTCGACAAATTATGGTTAGATGAAGAAATTTTATATTTAAAATGTATTAATAATATCTAATAATCTTATATAATTAAAATATCTTATAAAAAATTGCTATTGTAACTGGGACTGTGTTATATTTTCTGTAAAATTGTTCTTTGAAAATTTGAATGGGTCATTAAAATACTCCTTTTAAATATTATAAAAGAAATTGAGATAACTTAAATAGATTATTAAATATATGAGATAATTAAAAAATAAAAAGTAAATAATAAATAGAAAGGAGGATGGCTCTTATTATCCATCTTAGCAAAGGGGTTTTAGAGTCATATTTTTAAATGAAAATTATTAATCCTGAAAATATTAGAAATGTTAGTATTGTTGGTCATAGTGGAACTGGAAAAACATCGCTAGTAGAATCAATTTTATTTGATTGTGATGAAATAAATAGAAGAGGTAGTGTTGAAAAGGGAACTACTACAACAGACTTTGAACCTGAGGAGATTAAGAGAACTATAAGTATAGATAGTTCCATTGCTCCATGTAATTTGAAAGACCATAAGATCAATATTTTAGATACACCTGGATATTTAGACTTTGTGGGAGAGCTTCTAAACTCACTTAGAGTATGTGATGGAGTTGTCCTTCTATGTGATTCTATTGTTGGTGTTGAGGTTGGAACTGAAAAAATCTGGACATACTGTGAAAATTTGGAAATTCCCATAATTATTACCATTAACAAAATAGATAGAGAAAGTACTGATTTTTATAAAGTTTTGGATCAATTAAGAAATATCTATGGATCACAGGTAGTTGCACTAAATCTACCAATAGGAAAAGAAGATGATTTTAAAGGATGGGTAAATTTATTAGAACAAAAAGCATTCATATACGAATCTGAGAAAAAAATTAAAGATACAGAAATTCCTGAGGAAATGATAGAAAAGGTAAAAAGTCTTAGAGAGAATTTAATTGAAACAATTGTAGAGACTAATGATGAGATGCTTATGAAATATCTTGATGGTGAAGAACTTTCTCAAGATGAACTTAAAGAAGCATTGGGAAGTGCTGTAAAAAATAGAAAAATATTTCCTGTTACTTGTAGTTCAGGATTAAAAAACATAGGCACAGAACCAATATTAGACATGATAATTGATCTTCTCCCCTCACCTTTAGAAGTTGCAAAAATATCAGGTAAAGACCCTAAATCAAAAGAGGATAAAGAAATAGAAGCTTCACCCAAATCACCATTTCTAGCATATGTTTATAAAACTATGGTTGATCCTTTTGTGGGAAAATTATCTATGTTCAGAATTTACACTGGTGAGATAAATTCCAATTCTGTTGTTTTTAATGCAAATAATAAAAAGAGTGTAAAACTTAGTAATATGTACATTACAAAAGGTAAAACTCAGACACAAATAGATAAAGCTTCTATTGGAGACTTTGTTGCGGTATCAAAATTAGAACATATTTCAACCGGAGATACTCTATGTGACTCTAAAAATCCAATAGTACTTGCAAAAGTTGATTATCCTCCTTCAATGGAAAATACTGCAATTGCACCATTATTAAAAGGTGATGAAGAAAAAATATCAAATGGACTCAGTAAGTTAATGGAAGAAGATCCTACATTCTCACATAGGATGAATTTTGAAACAAAACAGCACCTGATATACGGAATGGGAGATGTTCATCTTTCTGTAATAATAGACAAATTAAAAAGAAAATTTGGTGTAGGAGTAAAACTTATAAAGCCTAAAGTAGCATATAAAGAAACAGTAAGAAAAACAGTTAAAGTAGAAGGAAAATATAAGAAACAATCAGGCGGAAGAGGTCAATATGGTCACGTTTGGTTAGAAGTGAAACCTCTTGATAGGGGCACAGGTTTCGAGTTTATTGAAACTATATTTGGTGGAGCGATACCAAAAGGTTATATACAGGGAGTTGAAAAAGGAGTAAGAGCTGCATTACAGGAAGGTGCAATAGCTGGATATCCTGTTACAGATATTAGTGTTAATTTATATGATGGTTCATATCATTCAGTAGATTCATCAGAAATAGCATTTAAAATAGCATCAGCAATGGCTTTTAGAAAAGGAGTTCTTGATGGAAATCCTGTTCTACTTGAACCAATCATGGAAGTTGAGGTTGAGATTCCTGATGACTATGTTGGGGATATTATGGGTGACCTTAATGCAAGAAGAGGAAAGATATTGGGTATAGAACCTGAAAAAAATATGAAAAAAATAAAAGCTTTGGTTCCACAAGCAGAAATGTTTAATTATTCAAAGGATTTAAGATCAATTACTAGAGGAAGAGGCAGTTTCAGTATGAATATATCACATTCAGAGGAAGTGCCACCTCATATTCAAGAAAAAATTATAGAAGAATCAAAAAAAGAAAAAGAATGATATAAATTTTAACTGTCATTGCGAGGGACAAAGTCCCGAAGCAATCTCATTCAGAAATGAAAAAAATAACTTTTTGGAAAATAAAATAAGGGAGTAAAAAATGGCTATTAAAAGAATAGGTGTGCTTACAGGAGGAGGAGATGCACCAGGTTTAAATGCTGCAATTAGAGCAATTGTAAGAAAAGCTCTTAAATATGGATATGAAGTATATGGAATTAAAAATGGATGGTTGGGTCTTATTGATGGAGATATTGAGAAATTAGATATTGATTCAATCTCAGGAATATTACATGTTGGAGGAACATTTTTAGGAACTTCAAGAACCAATCCTTATAAAAAAGAAGGTGGAGTTAAAAAAGTTCTCGATAACATAAAAAAGTTCAAACTGGATTGCCTTATAACTCTGGGTGGTGAGGATACTAATTCTGTATCTTATAAATTATATGGAGAAGGTGTAAAGTGTGTTGGTGTACCAAAAACTATTGATAATGATATATCTGGAACAGATTATACTATTGGATTTGATACTGCTCTATCAATAGCAACTGATGCTATTGATAACCTTCATTCAACAGCTGTTTCTCATCATAGAGTAATGGTAGTAGAAGTTATGGGAAGAAATACAGGCTGGATAGCAATACTTGCAGGTTTAGCTGGGGGAGCTGATGTTATTTTAATACCAGAATTTGAATTTGATTTTGATGAAATAATAAATAGAATTGAGAAAAGAAAAAACAGGGGAAAAAATTTCTCTATAGTAGTGGTCGCGGAAGGTGCAAAGCCCTCACCAGAAGCTGAACAAATTATAAAAAGTAAAGAAGTAGATGAATTTGGACATGTTATGTTAGGTGGAATGGGTAAGATTATAAGAAATAGATTGAAAGAAGCTGGATATGAAACAAGAGATGTAATATTAGGTCACCTTCAAAGAGGTGGAAAACCAACAGCATTTGATAGAATCCTTGCACTAAAATTAGGAGCAGCAGCTGTTGATTTAGTAAAAGAGGAAAAATTCAATAGAATGGTTGTTTTAAGAGGAACTAAAATAATGGATATTCCTATTGAAGAAGCAGTAAAACAAATAAAATATGTGGATAAAGAACTTTACGAACTCTCCAAACTATTTTATTAATAGTCAAGTGCTAAACTATTAGATTTTTATTAGAAATATATAAATAGATTAATTTTATACAAAAAAAGACTATATTCTGAAGGAAGAAAAATAGGTGGTTATTCCCATATCAGATGATTATCCAACAAAAGTTAAACCGTTTTTAACTTTTATAATTATTGCATTTAATATTATCCTTCATTTTTGGGTACGCTTAAGTACATTAAATCTTCAGGATTTTATTAATAAGTGGGGATTTTCACCCTCATCCTTAGCTTTACTACCCTCCACTATGCCAATTATTACTATGCTATCATCTATGTTTTTGCATGGAAATTTTTTACATTTATTATTTAATATGTGGTTTTTATGGATATTTGGAGACAATATTGAAGATGCCTTTGGTCACTTAAAATTTCTAATTTTTTATTTTCTTTGCGGAATAGTTGCTATATTAGGACATACTCTCTTTTACCCACAAAGTTCACAGCCCATTATTGGTGCAAGCGGAGCAATTTCTGGAGTCATGGCAGCTTATTTATTACTTTACTGGAAATCTTCTATTAAGGTGCTCATGTTTTTTACTATAACTAAGATTCCTGCTCTAATCTTTATTGCACTATGGTTTATATATCAGGTTGTTTATGGAATGGGTTCTTTGGTACATCCTGTGTCATTGGAAAATGTTGGTTGGTTTGCACATATTGGTGGTTTTTTAATGGGAATAGCCTTAACAATTCTTCTACCTAAAAATCCAAAAAGATTTATAAAAAAATACAGAAGAATAGAGATCTAATAATTTTTCTTATCTCAAATAGATTAACAGATGATGCATAAAAAAATGTTAAATACTAAAGCACCTCCCGAACCAGAATGGATTAAAACTTTTTCAGAGTAATTATTTTATTTTACAATTTTTGATTTTATTAATTTACATTTAGATAGAAAATTAAAATATTTAACTAAAAATTCTGTATTTCTCAAACCCGATTCAAGTTCAACTAAATCTGCGATTTCTGATAATTTTCTTTTACCATCTGCCCAATAAAGAGCAAGATTTCTTATTAAATCAAATGTTTCTGCATTTTCCTTTTTAAGTTCAAAATATTTTTCCCTTTGTTCTTTACTTAATCTATTTAAGATATTCATTTCTAATATAGGTCCTTTATATATCCTGCTTATAATATTTTTATCAGCAATATCATCCCATTTAATTTTTTCTTTATCTTCAAATTCTTTAATTAATCCTTTCTTTTTTGTTTTTCCTTCTCCCATTTCCTCACATATTTTTGAAATCTCTTTTTTATCAAGACCAAAATCTTTATAAATTACTTTTTTTGTCCTTTGCAATTCTTTTATTTTAAATTCTTCAATCTCCTCATTATATTTATCAACATTAATAGGAGATAATTTTTTAAGCGAAATAAATGCATTTTTCTGACAGTTAATGAAATAGTTAAGTTTTTTCTCCAGATTTATGACTTCAATTGCAGTATTTTTTAATATCTTCTCGTCTTTGATCTTCTCTCTGATTATTTTTGCTGCAATATTCTTTTGTGTTGGTTCTACTTTAAACTTCTTGAATTCTTGAATAGCTGAAATTTTGGTTATTTCACCTTGAATGAATTTTAAGATTTTTCGTTTAAATTTAGACATCATCTCATTGGCCAGCCATATTACTTCCCTTTCACCCACATTTGCCAAAAAATAAGCATATGTAGCAGCAATAATACCTGTTCTTTTTAACATCTCTGGGTCAACTTTTTCTAAAGTATCTAAATTTGTGTGATAGAATTTATCAGGCCATTGAATAAGCATCGGGCATGGAATTCCTACTGTAGGATCAGAGAGAATATAATGGTCGCTTCCACCTGAAAATGGGGTAGTTGCATATTTAAAAGAAGCAAATTTTCCAGCTCCAAAGGGGTTTTTAGTGTCTTCGGTAAATTCATCTCTTATTCTTTCTACTAAATCATTTACAAAACTGCTATTCGAATCTGGTGTTTTCTCTATGAGAAAGGAGCTTTTGCATATATCCTGGTTTTCCCCAATCATATCTAAGTTTATACCAGCTATCATTTTTGAGATTCTTTCTTCTTGAGTAGCTAAAAAAGCAAATGTACCATTCATCTCTGGAACCCAGAGAAATCTAATGCTTCTTTTGGGTTTTTGAAGTTTTCCTTCATTAATTAATTTATTAATAGTTCTTGCAATCTCTAAATTAGCTGCACTTCCTGAAGCATTATCGTTTGCTGTTCCTTGAGGATGACAAAGATGAGATATTATAATTATTTCTTCATCTGTCTTACCAGGAATAACTGCAGATATAACCTCAACTTTACCTTTATAGAATTCACTCTTTACCTTAGCTTTTACCCTTATTGGCGATTTATTGTTTTTAACCCTTTCCTTTATAAGCTCCCTTAACCTCTCTCCCTCTTTTGGAGAAAGTACAAATCCAAAGCATTTCTTATCCCCTTTGTTCCACCAAAATGAGCTGTATTGAACTGCATCAGGTATATCCATACGATGTCTAATAGGTTTAACTTCTTTCATACCATCAAATATAATGCCTATTGCTCCAAATTTTTCAACTGCTAAGTTATAAACAATTTTAATATCTCCTTTAGTTAAAACAACCTTTCCTTTTACATCAATATTTTTATATTCAGATGAATACTCACCATCCTCAAGAATTACAATTTCAGTTTCACTTTCAGTTGGAGCGCTTCTTTGAATTAGAGATATTTTAAGATCATTATAATCTGCTAACTTCTTTCTATATCTTTCAGGTTCAATAATATAAAGATTTGCTTCTGATACATCCCATTCTTCAAATATATCTAAAGACCAATATCTGCTCTTTCCATCAGCTGGGTAAGTTAATATTTCAGACTTTAAGCCAAATTTAGATAGAACCTTGAAACAATATTTAGCTGCTTCACGAAAACCAGGAGTTGCCTGAATTCTATGATAGCTCATTATTTTACTTACAAACTGTTTTGCTCTATCACCTGAAAATTCCTCATTTATACACCTTAAAACTTTTTTGAACATAATAGGTCTCCTAAAAATAATTAATCTTTTAAAATGAATTTTTCAATTTATAAGTTAATAATTATAAATAAAAAATAATTAAAATAACTGAAAAAAAATTAAAATTTAATACATTATATTCTGATCTCATCTGGCCATGGTTTTTTCATTGCAACAGACCATATTTTATCAATGTAGTTGAGAACAAAGTAATTTTGTATTAAGTGAAGCCAGAAAGCACCCCTTTTAGATAAGAAAATATTTTCTGCATCTTCTTCACCTAATTTTAATATATTGATCAACCATAATAACAATTGAATATTCTTATCATTTTTACCAAATAGCTCAAAGAGCTGTCCTTTTGGAATATATGTGTCATAAAATCGCCAATAAAGCCAATAATATCGAGTCATTGAGTCTGTAAAGTCCATTTTTAAAACTACTGGTAGTTTTTCATTAAAACAAGTTTTAATATATTCTTTAACGGAGAATGTATTCAAATAGAATGTTTTAGATATATGTGAACCAGCGCCAGCACCAAAGCCAATGTAATTATCTCTGGTTACTGAGGAATATCTTGGAAATTCACCCCGATTAAATCCCCAAACAGATACCCTCTTAAAACCATTATTGATGCAGAAGTCATGTATTGCATAATACATACTTTTTCTTGTAATTATATTTGGCATCTTGACACTTTTAAGATTAAGGTATTTTCCTACTGTGGAATAAGGAAAAGTAAAAAGTGGATATAGAGTAATTTGATTTACACCAGAACTAATAGCTTTCTTTAGATCTAATATCACTTCTTCTACTGTTTGACCTGGCAAGGCAAACATAAGGTCAATATTGATGGATTTAAAATTTGAGGATGAAAGCAATTCTATTACCGGATATAAGATACTCGCTTTGTAATTTCTTCCTATTAATTGAAGATATTTATCATCAAAGCTTTGCACCCCAAGACTAACTAAATTAACACCATAACTAACCAATTTACTTACTGTTTCTTCATTTAAATCAGAAGGAGTAGTCTCTATGCAAATATTACCAGTTATAATGAAACGGTCTCTGATTCTTTCTAAAATCACCCCTAACTCATCTATAAGATTTGTAGGTGTCCCTCCACCTATATAAATAGATGTAATTTCAATTCTTCCCAAGCGATTATAGTATTGTTCAATTTCAGTAAGTATTGCCTTTAAATATAGCTCAGCTAATTTCTTATCATACATTATTTTATTATATGGACAGTAAGGACATTTATTGTTACAAAAGGGAATGTGGATATACATATCTATTTTTTCTATTGATGGCAACTTTATATCATCTATTGGTTTAAAGATAAACTCCTGTCTTGATCCAACTAAATAACGCCTTATAGCTCTTGTTATGATTTGTGTTAACATATATACTCACTAAAATTTTAATAAATTGCTGATTGCGCTAAACTTCAATTTTTGAGCTTCTGTTATTTCTGTAAATGTACAATAACCACAATTTTCACAAATATTTTTAGCTCTAAATCTGCAACATATATAATCACCATCTATATCTGTCATTGCACCAAATCTATTTGGTCTTTTCCATTTTCCAGATTTCAAAGCATTTAATCCCGCATAGGAATTGAAAACTGGTAATTTCATCCTTTTATATTGAATGATTTTTTCAATAATATCTCTTCTGTCTTCAAAATCTATGAATAACTCATCGTAACCATAATAAGGTGTATGAAAAAAGAAAACTACTCCAAGATTATTTAATTGTTGATTTTGAGTAAATATTAAGAATCTTTTAATCGCTTCTTTGTTGATAGTGTTAATTGTATATACAATGCAAATTTTGGGATGAGTAGACTTTTTAATATTTCTTATTACTTTTTCAAAATGATCACCTCTAATTTTGGCATATTCTTCCTTTAATCCATCTACACTCACCCAGAGAAAATCAGCATGAGATTTTAAGGGAAATAATCCATTTGTATAAATATGAACATGAAAATATCCGATTTCTTTTGCTTTATCCACTACATCATTTAAGATATATTTTCCATCATTCCATAAAAATGGCTCACCGCCTTCGATATAGAGTTCCCTAAATCCTCTTTGATAAAACCTCTCTAACCTGTTTAATATTTCCTTCATAGTTAAATCAGGTTTTGCTCTATTTGAAACACGACAATGTTTGCAGGTTAAATTACAACGGTCATTAATAACTAATCCTAAGATAAGTGGAATATCCTTTTGAAGAATAAAAAATGGAAATGCATACTTTAAATAAAAAATAAATTTTTTAAGCATCCTAAAAAGATCTTTTTAGATACCTTTTTACTAAATTACATAATTCTTTTTTATGCAAAATATTAAAAAAGAATAATGGTACTTCTATTATAAGCTATTTAAATTTATTCCAAAAAAAATCGGCAGCTACCTACTCTCCCACACCGTCTCCAGTGCAGTACCATCGGCGCAAGAGGGCTTAACTACCGTGTTCGGGATGGTAACGGGTGTATCCCCTCCGCTATAGCCACCGTTTAATATATAAAATATTAATTTTTTAATTATCTTAACTGTCAAAAATATCTTTAATATCTTATCTATATTAGATAATCTAGATATTTATGATCTAAACTATACTTTCAAAACTTCATAGTGAATGTTTTAGAAATAAAATCAAGTCCTCGATCTATTAGTACTGGTCGGCTGAATGCATTACTGCACTTACACCTCCAGCCTATCAACCATGTAGTCTACATGGGATCTTACTCTCTTACGAGATGGGAGATCTAATCTTGGGGTGGGTTTCCCACTTATATGCTTTCAGCGGTTATCCCTTACAGACGTGGCCAATCAGCAATGCTCTTGGCAGAACAACTGACACACCAGCGGTCTGCTCATCCTGGTCCTCTCGTACTGAGGATCACTCCCCTCAAATCTCCTACGCCCACAATAGATAGGGACCGAACTGTCTCACGACGTTCTAAACCCAGCTCACGTACCGCTTTAATTGGCGAACAGCCAAACCCTTGGGACCTTCTACAGCCCCAGGATGCGATGAGCCGACATCGAGGTGCCAAACCTCCCCGTCGATATGGACTCTTGGGGGAGATAAGCCTGTTATCCCTAGAGTACCTTTTATCCGTTAATCGATGGCCATTCCACTTTGGACCACCGGGTCACTAGGCCCGACTTTCGTCTCTGCTTGACTTGTAGGTCTCGCAGTCAGGCTCCCTTATACCCTTACATTCTACTAACGATTGCCAACCGTTATGAGGGAACCTTTGGGCGCCTCCGTTACATTTTTGCAGGCGACCGCCCCAGTCAAACTGCCCGCCTGACATTGTCTTACAGCCGGATAACGGTCTGCAGTTAGAATCCCAATATACCCAGGGTGGTATCTCAAGGATGGCTCCTTCACAGCTGACGCCATGAATTCAAAGCCTCCCACCTATCCTGCACAAGATATATCGAAACTCAATGCCAGGTTACAGTAAAGGTTCTAGGGTCTTTCCGTCTAGTTGCGGGTAGTGAGCGTCTTCACTCACATCATAATTTCACCGAGTCTTTGGTTGAGACAGTGCTCAAGTCGTTACACCATTCGTGCAGGTCGGAACTTACCCGACAAGGGATTTCGCTACCTTAGGACCGTTATAGTTACGGCCGCCGTTTACCAGGGCTTAAATTCAAAGCTTCGCATCCGAAGATGCTAACCTCTCCTCTTAACCTTCTGGCACTGGGCAGGTGTCAGCCCCTATACATCGTCTTTCGACTTAGCAGAGACCTGTGTTTTTAATAAACAGTCGCTTGAACCTGTTCGCTGCAACCTCTTCGTGCTTAAGGAGCAAGTCCTTTCACACTAACGAGGCACTCCTTCTCCCGAAGTTACGGAGTTAAATTGCCGAGTTCCTTAACCAAAGTTTTCTCGATCACCTTAGCATTCTCTGCTTGCCTACCTGTGTCGGTTTTGGTACGGGCACCTAGTTACTCACTAGAGGTTTTTCTTGGCAGTATAGGGTTTACCACTTCTCCAAAAAAGGATCGACATCACATCTCGGGCTTCATGTTTCCCGGATTTACCAAAGAAACACCCTACATGTTTGTTCGCGGACAACCATCGCCGCGTAGGTATACCTTCCTGCGTCACCCCATCGCTCAAACATAACTCGGTGGTACAGGAATATTAACCTGTTATCCATCGCCTACGCCTTTCGGCCTCGGCTTAGGTCCCGACTGACCCTGAGCGGATTAGCCTTCCCCAGGAAACCTTAGGCATTCGGTGGACAAGTTTCTCGCTTGTCTTTCGTTACTCATACCGGCATTGTCTCTTCTGTGCAGTGCACCAGATTTCACAATCTGGCTTCAACCCACACAGAATGCTCCCCTACCACTTAAGATGTTAAAAAATTAATATCTTAAATCCGTAACTTTGGTAATGAGCTTGAGTCCCATACATTTTCGGCGCAAAATCACTCGACCAGTGAGCTGTTACGCACTCTTTAAATGGTTGCTGCTTCTAAGCCAACATCCTGGTTGTCTGAGCAGTTTTACTTCCTTTACCACTTAGCTCATATTTAGGGACCTTAGTTGACGGTCTGGGCTGTTTCCCTCTTGTCTAACAAGCTTATCCCTGCTAGACTGACTCCCAAGCTCTAAAGTTATGGCATTCGGAGTTTAATTGGAGTTGGTAACCTTGTAGGGTCCCTATTCCATTCAGTGCTCTACCACCATAACTAAACACTTGAGGCTAGCCCTAAAGCTATTTCGGGGAGAACCAGCTATAACTGAGTTCGATTGGTTTTTCGCCCCTACCCACAGTTCATCCTCCAGATTTTCAGCTCTGGTAGGTTCGGGCCTTCACGATGTCTTACCATCGCTTCACCCTGACCATGGGTAGCTCACTCAGCTTCGGGTCTATAACATGCAACTAAATCCGCCCTATTAAGACTCGCTTTCGCTACGGCTCCAGTTTCCCTTTAACCTTGCTGCACATCATAACTCGCCGGTCCGTTCTTCAATAAGTACGCCGTCACTTCCGAAGAAGCTCCGACTACTTGTAAGCATACGGTTTCAGGTTCTATTTCACTCCCCTCCCGGGGTGCTTTTCACCTTTCCCTCACGGTACTAGTTCACTATCGGTCGATAGTTAATATTTAGCCTTACGAGGTGGTCCTCGTTACTTCCAACAGGGTTTCTCGTGTCCCGTTGTACTCAGGTAGTTACCAGGAGATTAGGATATTTTGCTTACAGGGCTATTACCTTCTGTGGCTGAACTTTCCAGTTCAATTCTGCTATAACCTAATTATTATAACTCCTTGATATCCCTACAGAGATATCTGGTAACCCCTATGACCTTTATCTAACAACATCTGTAGATTATTACATTAGATAAGTTTAGGCTATTCCCCTTTCGCTCGCCACTACTAAGGGAATCTCTGACTTGATTTCTTTTCCTCAGGTTACTGAGATGTTTCACTTCACCTGGTTCCCCTCCATATCCTATATATTCAGATATGGATATCAGTGTATTAATACTGATAGGTTTCCCCATTCGGACATCTCCGGATCAAAGGCTGTTTGACGCCTTCCCGAAGCTTATCGCAGCCAACCGCGTCCTTCATCGGTTACTATCGCCAAGGCATCCACCATATGCTCTTAATAACTTGATTATGACTATTTCCTCTACTATCACTATGAAGTTTTCAAAGTACAAATTTATTATTAATTAATAATTTTAAGCAAATTAATAGATGGGAAAAAATGCCCATCCTTTTATTATTTATTCCTTCAAAACTAAATAGCGCAATAGCATAGATCGACATTTAATCTAGAGAAACTCCCTAGAAAGGAGGTGATCCAGCCGCACCTTCCGGTACGGCTACCTTGTTACGACTTCACCCCAATCATCAAGCCCACCTTCGACAGCTGCCTCCCTTACGGGTTAGCACACTGGCTTCTGGTGTTCCCAACTTTCGTGGTGTGACGGGCGGTGTGTACAAGACCCGGGAACGTATTCACCGCGGTATAGCTGATCCGCGATTACTAGCGATTCCGGCTTCATGAAGTCGAATTTCAGACTTCAATCCGAACTTAGGCTTACTTTTTGAGATTTGCTCCACTTCACAGTCTCGCATCTCATTGTATAAACCATTGTAGCACGTGTGCAGCCCAGGACATAAAGGGCATACTGACTTGACGTCATCCTCACCTTCCTCCGGTTTAACACCGGCAGTCTCCCAAGAGTCCTCAACTTAATGTTAGCAACATGGGATAAGGGTTGCGCTCGTTACGGGACTTAACCCAACATCTTACGACACGAGCTGACGACAGCCATGCACCACCTGTTCTGGCTCCCCGAAGGGTCGTTCACCTTTCAGATCACTACCACCAGAATGTCAAGCCCTGGTAAGGTTCTTCGTGTTGCATCGAATTGAGCCACATGCTCCACCGCTTGTGCGGGTCCCCGTCAATTCCTTTGAGTTTTAACCTTGCGGTCGTACTCCCCAGGCGGGGCACTTAACGCGTTAGCTACGACACAGGAAGAGTCGATATCTCCCTACATCTAGTGCCCATCGTTTACAGCTAGGACTACCAGGGTATCTAATCCTGTTTGCTACCCTAGCTTTCGCACCTTAGTGTCAGTATCGTTCCAGAGAGCCGCCTTCGCTAATGGTGTTCTTCTCGATATCTGCGCATTTCACCGCTACACCGAGAATTCCACTCTCCTCTCCCGACCTCAAGCAATCCAGTTTCGGATGCAATTTCTTAGTTTTGCTAAGAGATTTCACATCCGACTTAAAAAGCCACCTGCGTGCGCTTTACGCCCAATAAATCCGGAAAACGCTTGCCCCCTACGTATTACCGCGGCTGCTGGCACGTAGTTAGCCGGGGCTTCCTTACAGAGTACCGTCAATATTATAAGCTATTCACCTATAATACCTTCTTCCTCTATTGACAGGAGTTTACGATTCGAAAACCTTCATCCTCCACGCGGTGTCGCTGCGTCAGGCTTTCGCCCATTGCGCAAGATTCCCTACTGCTGCCTCCCGTAGGAGTCTGGGCCGTGTCTCAGTCCCAGTGTGGCCGACCGTCCTCTCAGACCGGCTACCCGTCTTAGCTTTGGTGAGCCTTTACCTCACCAACTAGCTGATAGGACATGAGCTCATCCAAAAGCAGAGGCTTAAAAAGCTACCTTTGAAAATCAAATCATGCGATCTGATTTTATTATCCGGTATTAGACTTCCTTTCGAAAGCTTATCCCGGTCTTTAGGGCAGATTACTCATGCATTACTCACCCGTTCGCCACTATTCTTTCAACGAATCTGCCGAAGCTTCATCAAAGAAAGAACCGTTCGACTTGCATGTATTAGGCACACCGCTAGCGTTCTTCCTGAGCCAGGATCAAACTCTCCGTGGTATTTAAGTTATCGAGATCCGAAAACCTCGTTAACTTACACGTATTAGAATTTAATCATCTTATTGTTTTATTTGGAGCAAAATGCTCCATCCTAGCTATGCGCTATTTAGTTTTCAAAGAACATAAATTTCAAAAGGTTATATAATGTAAACAATTATATATTATTTTGTCAATACTTTTTTAAAATTTTTAATAACTCAATAGAAATGATCTTTTTTTAAAATAAAAATTGCCACCAAATATAGTGGCATGAGTTCACAAGATTTTTAAATGTATTAAAAATCCCTTTTCATCGCCTCCCATATTCAGTTTTATTTCTTGCAATTATGTATTTTATCATAAACATTTTTACCTTCAGTAACTATAGTATAACAGAAATTTTAAAAATATGTCAAGAAAAAAAAATTATTTTTAAAAATTTTTAAAATTATGTCATTTTTACTACTATATCTGCTATGATATTTGCTGCTTCATCGCCCCTATCTGCAGCATTACTTAAATGTCTATATACCTCTCTCAACTTCAACATTTCAACTATATGTTCGACATCTTTAGGACCATGAAACAGATCTGAAATAGCTTCCCTATAGACTCTTTCAACCTTATTCTCTAAAGATTTTGCTCTATATGCATGTGTAGATGCAACACCTGGATTTTTTTCTAACCTCATTACACCCAAATATATTTCATTCGCTGCCATTTTTAATAAGGTTGCCATTTCTTGAAGATAATTATTTGGTTCTACATCAAGAATAGACATTTCATCTACTGTACTAAATGCATAATCTATAACATCATCAATTGCTCTTGATAAGGCATAAATATCCTCTCTATCAATTGGAGTTACAAAAGTTTTTAAAAGTTCATCTATTAATATCCTTCTGATTTCATCAGCTTCTTTTTCTTTTTTATTTACTTCATCAGCATTTCCCTCACCTTTTTCCGTCATGAATTTCTCAAGAGCTTGCATCCCTTGTAAAGTTGCTTCAGATTGTTTAATTAGCAATTTTAGAAATTTATCCTCTTTTCTTTTAAATAAGTTTTTAATTCCCACTTTATTTACTCCTTCTTTTTACAGATAATTTTCAATTATATAATATAAACCTGCAGCAATTAAAGATGAAAAGGGAATTGTAATTATCCATGTTATTGCAATATTTTTTACAACACCCCACCTAACTTTTGATAATCTTTCCGCAGAGCCTACACCTAATATAGATGAGCTTACAACATGGGTAGTGCTAACAGGTCCTCCTAATAAAGCTGCCCCTAAAATTATAAAAGATGAGCTTAATTGAGCAGCAAAGCTGTGTACTGGTCTAATTTTATAGAATTTACCACCTAAAGTTTTTATTAATTTCCAACCTCCAAAGAAAGTTCCCAGTGAAATAGCTAAAGCTGAGATAAATATTACCCACCTTGGTACAATAAATTCCTGTAGTTGCTTTGCTGTAACTAAAGCCATTGTAATAATACCCATTGTTTTTTGCGCATCATTAGTTCCATGACTTAGAGATAATGCAGTTGTTGTTACTATTTGAATTTTTTTAAAGAATATGTTTATCTTGGGAGATGCTCCCTTTGATAAAAAGAGTATAATTCTCATGAAAAGATAACCAAAGATCAAGCCTAAAATTGGTGAAATCATTAGGAAAATCAAAATTTTTATAATACCTTCTATTTTGATCATATCAAATCCATATTTAATTATCACGGAGCCTAAAAAACCTCCTACTAAAGCGTGTGATGAACTTGATGGAATTCCAAAATACCATGTTATTAAATTCCAAATAATTGCTCCAAGCAATGCAGCTAATATTATCTTTAAAGTAATAGTTTTAGGATCAACAATATCTTCTCCAATAGTCTTTGCAACAGATACTCCAAAAATAAACGGTGCAACAAAATTAGCAATTGAAGCCAAAAATAGAGCACTTTTAGGACTCATTGCTCTTGATGATATCATCGTTGCAACCAGATTGCTACTATTAATAATACCATTTGATAAGTCAAATATTATTGCTAATGTTATTAACACATATAATAGATTTTGATCCATAAATTTATCCAATCTTAAAAGCTAATTATAAAAATTATATTTAATCATCTTTAATTACTTATTTTAAATAAATATAATATATTCCCTTTTTCCGCGCTGCAATATTTTACCTTTTATTTCGTCAATGCTAAATTCTAAATCTATATCAGAGAGAATCTCACCATCCAATCTAATACCACTTTGTTGGACTAACCTCCTCGCTTCACCATTTGTTTTTGCAAAACCAACTTCTCGAATTAATTTTATTAACCAGATTTTTTCATTTTTAAACAAGCTTGTTTTTAATTTAAAAGGTCGAGAAATTTTAGTTATCATTTCTTTGTCAAAAAAATCAGATTTGAATTTTAAATTAAAAATTTTTTCAGCTTCCTGTCCTGAACCTTTTCCATGATAAATTTCAACTATATCTCCTGCCAACTTTCTTTTAACACTGCTGGGGTTTACCTTTCTTTCATTCACTTCTTTTTCCATCTTTTCTATCTCACTAATATCAAAAGTTGAAACTAATCTGAAATAGTCAAACATTATATCATCTGAAATTGACATAATTTTAGCAAACATAATATCTTTTTCCTCTGTAATTCCAATATAATTACTCAAACTCTTACTCATTTTTTCAATCCCATCCATTCCTACTAATAAAGGATACGTTATCACAACCTGTGGTTCTTGATTAAACTCCCTCTGAATATCCCTTCCAATTAATAAATTGAAGGTCTGGTCTGTTCCTCCTAATTCAATATCAGCTTCTATTGCAACTGAATCATATGCCTGCATCAATGGGTATAGTAGTTCCATTATGCTTAAGGGTAAATTATTTTTAAACCTATTAGAAAAATCGTCCCTTTCTAAAAGTTGAGCTAAAGTATATCTTGAGGTTATATTTATTATGTCTTCTAATTTCATTGGTTCAAGCCATTTACTATTATTTACCATTTTAGTTTTTTTGATATCCAATATTCTAAAAGCCTGCTCACGGAATGTTCCAGCATTTCTTTCAATTTCCTCAATAGGAAGTTTAGGTCTCACTTTTGTTCTCCCACTTGGGTCCCCTATCCTTGTTGTGTAGTCACCAAGAATTAATATTGCAATATGACCTAAATCTTGAAATTGCCTTAATTTATTTAAAACAACAGTATGACCTAAATGAATATCTGGGGCTGTTAAATCAATTCCCAATTTGACTCTTAAAGGTTCTTTTTTATTTATTGATCTGCGAAGTTTTTCTTTCAGTTCCTCTTTTGTAATTACATCAGCAGATTTATCTATTACAATATTAAACTGTTTCTCTACCTCTTTTTTTAAAATATTATCTATCATTAAGAATCCCCTTACTCTAAGAATTATTTTTAAGAATGAAAATGGTTACTTCATTATATATAAAAAATATTTTGATTTTTTATTTTACAACTAATTTTTGCTTTTATAAAATGTACTATAAGCAAGACAAGTTTTCAGTTCACCCTTTTAAAAATAATATTATAAAATTTCCTCCCCCTCGATAGTGAAGGTTAAGGTTGTGGGTGATTAATTAAAAAATAATATTAAAAGTGTTAACCTAACTCGTTTATAATACATATAAAATATATAAAAATGAACAAAAAAGTAATATTTTTCGTCTAATAGTGAATATTATTAAGAATCAATATTGAAATTCCATAAAAATTAACACAATTTAATATAAAAAAGATTAATCAAGAATTTCATGTATAAAAAAGAGTGAAATCTCTTGTAAATAAATTATAAAATTATTTCTTAAATGCCATATTTACTCATTTTTAGAAAAATTTTTATAAATATATTATATTTAAAGCAAAATGTAAATTCTAAACAAGCTTAATGCTGATATAATATAACAAAAGGATAAAAAAATGACAAAACATAGAAAGAAAGTTGTAAATAGAAGAAGAAAAATCGCAAATTTTCTTAGAACTTTTAGTATAACAGCGTTATTACTTTTATTTGTTTCTCTCATCGCTATTATAGTTATAATTGTTGGTTGCATGACCGACTTACCAAAATATGAAGACTTACAACCATCTATTCCAGATCAAACATCTAAAATATATGATATCAATAATAGGCTTATTACAACACTTTATGCTGAAGAAAACAGAGAACTAATACAATTTGAAGATATGCCAGTTAATCTTAGAAGTGCTATTGTAGCAACAGAGGATAAAAGATTCTATCAACATCACGGAATAGATATAAGATCGATACTTAGAGCAATGTGGGCAAATATAAGACATGGAAGTATTGTTGAAGGAGGAAGCACCATAACTCAACAGTATGTTAAGAATGTATATTTCTCCCCAGAAAGGAAATTG
Source organism: Candidatus Humimicrobiia bacterium (assembly GCA_049647085.1). Classification (GTDB taxonomy): domain Bacteria; phylum Actinomycetota; class Humimicrobiia; order JAHJRV01; family JAHJRV01; genus JAHJRV01. The sequence continues at coordinate 308,500 of JBARXA010000016.1, forward strand.
GATAGAAAAATAAAGGAAGCAACAATAGCTTATCAATTAGAAAAACATTTTACAAAAGACAAAATATTGGAAATGTATCTTAATACTATATATTTTGGAGGTAATGCTTATGGTGTAGAGGTAGCATCCCAAAACTATTTTGGTAAAAATGCAAAAGATTTAAATTTGCAGGAATGTGCAATGCTTGCTGGTCTGATAAATTCACCAAATTTAAGTTCACCATTTGGAAATATTGAGCTTGCAAAAGAAAAAAGGGATATTGTCTTACAATTAATGTATGACCAGGGTTATATAACTAACCAGCAGATGATAGGTGCAAAAACAACTCCTATTGAACTTAATCCTGCAACAAAACCCATTACAGATGCACCCTATTTTGTCGAATATGTAAAAGAATATTTAATAGATAAATATACATACGAACAGATTTTTAAGGGTGGATTTGAGATTTATACGACTTTAGATTTAGACATGCAAAGAGCTGCAGAAGAAGCTATAAATGAAGTTCTATTTGAGCCTACTGACCCATCTGCTGCATTAGTAGCAATTGATCCAAAAACTGGTTTTATAAAAGCTATGGTTGGTGGAAAAGATTTTTCCAAAAACAAATTTAATGTTGCTGCGCATGGAAAAAGACAGCCTGGATCAACCTTTAAACCTTTTGTTTTAACTACTGCAGTAGAACAGAATATATCTCCAAGCAGAACTTTTAATCCAAATGGTCCCATTATATTGGAGAATCCGGGTGGACCTGATTGGCAGGTAGATAACTATGGAAATGCAAAATACGGAGAAAAGATGAGTGTTGTTGATGCCACTATTCATTCAGTAAACGTTGTTTATGCCCAATTAACCATGGAGGTTGGACCTGATAATGTGGCAAAAACTGCAATGGATATGGGGGTTATAACTCCACTTGAATCAAATCCTGCAATAGGTTTGGGAGGAATAGGTGGAGTTTCTCCACTTGATATGGCAAGCTCCTTCTCAACTTTAGCTAATAATGGAACTTACTATAAACCAGTTTCTATTTTAAAGGTAAAAGATTCCGATGAAAATATTATTGAAGAGTATCAACAAGAACTCAAAAGACCTATAAGAGATTCTACAGCCCATTTTGTAACTGATATTTTAAAAAGAGTTATTACAAGTGGAACTGGAAAAAGAGCAAATATAGGTAGACCTTCTGCGGGAAAAACAGGGACAACTCAAGAATATACTGATGCTTGGTTTGTTGGTTATACCCCCGAGCTTACAGCATCTGTTTGGATAGGTTATCCGGAAGAAACTAAACCAATGAGCAGAATAAGGGATACAATTGTAGTAGGTGGAACTTTTCCAGCTGACATATGGAGAATATTTATGACTGAAGCATTAAAAGATGTACCAGTGTCTGATTTTCCAAAACCAGAAAAGGGACTTGTTGAAATAGAAGTTTGTAGTAGTTCTGGATTACTACCCGGACCATTTTGCCCTGAAATTGAGAGACAATTATCAATGTTTGTAGAAGGATCTGAACCAAAAACATATTGTAATGAACATAATAAAGTTTCCATACCCAATCTAATAGGCTTGAGTAAAGATGAAGCTATAAAAATATTAGAATCTTTAAAACTAAAAAATATTGAGATAATTGAGGAATTCAATACAGACTATCCAAAAGGAAAGGTCTTCAATCACGAACCAGCACAAAATGAATTTGCAGTATCTGATAATGGAGAGATACCCAAAGTAATGATTTTCATAAGTAAAGGTCCCGAAGAGATAATGATACCAGATGTTATTGGCCTATCAGAATCAGAAGCTTTAGAAAAGCTTCAAGCTTTAGGTTTTACAAATATAATTTCCATTTATGAATATAATAATAAAATAGAAAATGGAATTACTTTTACTCAAACTCCAAATCCAGGAGATATAATTCAATTAGGGCATGAAATAAATATAATAGTTAGTCAAGGTCCAAATCCTGATGAGGGGCAGGTTCCAAATGTAATTGGTGAAAATATTGATGATGCAGAAATTATTCTACAAGACACTGGATTTTCAAATATAGTAGTAAATGAGGTTTTAAGTCAAGAAATAATCGGAACTGTTATCAACCAATCTCCAGAACCTGCACAATGGGTAAACTATGAAAGTGAGATATATCTGGAAGTAAGCAAGGGAGTTGAAGTTCCTAATGTAATTGGATTAAAGGAAAATAAAGCTATAAATACACTTGAAGGACAAGGATTTATTGTAGACATCCAATATGGTACTTCTACTGAACCTGTTGACCCATCTGTAGTATATACACAAGAACCTGATCCATTCACTTATGTAGAATACAACTCAACTGTTATTATATATGTCCAGGAATAGGCTTAAAGTATCCTCTTAAGAATTTTAAATGAGATTCTTTGTTTTGAAGTTTATGACCACATGTAGATAAGAAGAGCTATTTGAGTATGAAGTCTATTTTCTGCTTGATCAAAAACAACTGAACTTTCACCATCAATGACTTCAGAGATAACCTCTTCTCCCCTATGAGCAGGCAGGCAGTGCATGAAAATAGCATCATCTTTAGCAATAGACATTATATTTTGATTTACTTGAAATGGTGAAAAGGCTCTTTCTTTTTCTTCTCTACTCTCTTCCTGACCCATACTTACCCATACATCTGTATATATTACATCGCTATCTAATGCTGCAATTTTTGGATCATAAGTTATAGTTATTTTGCATTTATTATTATCAGCAACTTCTTTTGCAGCTTCATAAACTTCTGTTTCTGGCTCATAACCGTGAGGACATGCTATATTTATATCAGCTCCAGACATTACTGCACCAATCATTAAAGAATGACAAACATTATTACCATCTCCCAAATAACCAATTTTCACATTTTTAATTTCTCCCTTCTTCTCCTTTATAGTAAATAGGTCGGCAAGGGCTTGGCACGGATGATACATATCTGTTAGTGCATTTATAACTGGAATAGAAGCATTATTTGCTAATTCTTCGACATCAGAATGAGAGTATGCTCTTATAACGATACCATCCAGATACCTTGAAAGAGTTTTTGCTGTATCAGATATGGTCTCTCCTCTTTTAAGCTGTAAATCTCTTGAACTAAGATATAATGATTTTCCATTTAACTTACTGATTGCTACCTCAAAAGAAACTCTGGTTCTTGTAGATGGTTTCTCAAAGATCATTCCAATATTTTTTCCAGAAAGAATATTCTTATATTGAGAGATATCTTTCTTCTTCACTTTTTCAGTTAAATACAATATTTTACCTAATTCTTCACTATCAATATCAAGTAAAGTAAGAAAATCTTTGCCTTTCTTTAACATATTCTCTCCCTTTAATGATTTTTTATTCTCTTATTTTTGCGCCTATTTTTTCTTTTAAAGCTTTTATAATTCTATTTGTAATTATATTTACCTCTCTATCAGTTAATGAACCTTTTGGATCTCTGAAAGATAGGTTAAATGCCATGCTCTTCTTCCCTTTTTCTATCTGCTCACCTCTATATATATCAAATAATCTTAATTCCTCAAGTTTTTTCCCACCTTCCTCTTTTACTATATCCGATATTTGAGACCAATCAACCTGTTCATCAACTACAATGGCTAAATCAATTACACTTTTAGGATGTTTTATGATCTCTTGAAAGTACATACATCTCTGACTTTCTTCTATCAAAATATTACAATCCAGTTCCATTATATATACAGGCTTATCTAAATGAAAATTATTTTGAACCTCTGGATGAATTTGACCCAGTATTCCTAAATCTTTATTACCAATTAATATCTTTGCACTCTTCCCAGGATGAAAGCTTTGATAAGTAAGTGGTAAGAATTTCAAATCCTTAATATAGAGTGATTCGCATATCTTTTCCAATAATCCTTTTATTAAATAAAAATCTACTTCTTCAGCTTTTTCTAACCAATGAGATTGTTTTATTAAACCACACGTTGCTACCCCTAAATATAAAGGTTCATCTGGAAGAAATTGACCTTCTTTTGGACGGAATTTCTTTGCTAACTCAAATATATAAATACTTGTCTCACCCCTAAAAAGATTTATCCTTACAGTATTTAAAAGACTTGGAATAAGTGTAGTTCTCATTATTGTATGTTCCTTGGTAATTGGATTCTGAAGTTCTATGGCATTTCTCAATTGATCTTTTTCATCTAAACGAAGTAGATCAAAACTTTTTGGATGGTCAAATGAAAAATTCCAAACTTCATAAAAACCCTGTGATATCATTACACCTTTTAAGTTTCTAACTATGTTTTGCTCTCTATTTAATCCGCCTTTTTGACTATGTACTGGTAAAATAGCTTGAATATTATCAAAATTATGCATTCTGGCAACTTCCTCTATTAAGTCTATTTCACTTCTTAAATCAGTTCTAAATGTAGGTATCTGAACTTCTATCACTTTCCTATTAACTTCTTTTAATTTTTTCACCTTTAATTCAAGAGAGTTAAGTATCTCCTCCATTCTTTCTTGTTTAATATCTATTCCAATAATTTTATTAGCTCTTTCAGGTCTGAGTTTAACAGACCACTGAGAAACTGGATCGGGATAGATATCTATTACTCCTTTAATAATATTCCCGTCTGTATAATTATTTATTAATTGAGCACATCTATTTAATGCAAATATTGTTGAATTCGGATCCAGTCCCTTCTCAAATCTATTTGAAGCTTCAGTTCTAAGTCTTAACTTTTTGGAAGTTCTCATAATATTAGCTTGATTAAAATTGGCAGATTCTATTAATACTCTTTTAGTTGAATAAGTAACTTCAGATTCAAGTCCTCCCATTACTCCAGCAATAGCTATGGGATATTCTTTATCAGCAATTACCAGCATCGATGAATCCAGATTTCTCAAATTGCCATCTAAATTTAATATCTTTTCTCCTTCTTTAGCTTTTCTAATTACAACCTTTTTCCCACTAATTTTTTCAAAATTGAATATATGTAAAGGTTGACCCGTTTCCCACATCACAAAATTAGAAATATCAGCTACACAATTTATTGGTCTTATTCCAATTGATTTTAGAAGAACTTGCATCCAGAGAGGTGTCTTCTTCATTTTAATATCATCAACTATCTTAGTACTATATCTTGGACAAAGTTTTTTGTCTTCAACTGTAACCTCAACAATATCATCAATTTTTGGTCCTTTTTCTTCCAAGATAACCTCTGGAATTTTTAACGAACTATTAGAGAATGCAGCAACTTCTCGAGCAATACCAATTACTCCTAAACAATCAGGTCTAATAGGTATTATTTCCAAATCATAGATATAATCGTTTATCTCTAATATATCTGCTAAATCCTGACCTATTTTAAATGTATTATCTAAAATTAGTATAATGTCTTCTTCCTCGCCTAAGTCTAATTCTATCGAGGAACATAGCATTCCTTGTGAATTTATACCTTTTACCTCTCTTTTGTTGATATTTTGGTTCTTTATTTTTGAACCTACAACTGCAACTGGTACAAGATCTCCTTCCTTTATATTATGCGCTCCACAAACAATGGATAGCTTCTCTTTTCCAATATCTACTTCACATAAAAGTAATTTTTCACTATTGGGATGCGGCTTTATTTTTAGAATCTTTCCAACCAATACATTATTAAAAGTCGCTTTACGTAAAGTTACTGTTTCAACTCTTGTTCCTGATACATTTAATGCCTCTGAAAGTTTTTGAGGTGATAAATCAAAATCTACATATTTTTTTAACCATTTATAAGGTATCTTCAATTCAAACTCCCATTTTATATTTAATTAACTTTTAAACATTTATATTTATTATTAAAATTGCTTTAAAAATCTTAGGTCATTTTCAAAAAATAGTCTCATATCACTTATTTTATATTTAAGCATAGCAATTCTTTCCACACCCATTCCAAATGCAAACCCGGTATATTCTTCTGAATCAATCCCTACATTCTCTAAAACATATGGATGAACCATTCCTGATCCTAAGATCTCAATCCATCCAGTTTTTTTACAAACTGAACAACCTTTTCCCATACATTCTTGACACTGTACTAACACTTCAGCACTCGGTTCCGTATAGGGAAAATAGCTTGGAAGTAATCTTACCTTTGTACCTTCACCAAATACTTTTTCAGCAAAAACTTCTAAAGTTGCTTTTAAATGAGCCATTGAAATACCTCTGTCAACCACAAGTCCTTCAATTTGTGTAAACATTGAAGAGTGAGTTGGATCTATATTATCTCTTCTATACACCCTACCAGGTGAAATAATATATATTGGTGGTTCATTTCTTTCCATAAATCTTATCTGAACAGGCGATGTATGAGTTCTTAGCGGCATCTTGTCTGTGATAAAAAGTGTATCCTGTAAAGTCCTTGCTGGATGATCTGGTGGTATATTTAATGCTTTAAAATTATAATAATCCGACTCGACTTCTGGACCCTCTGCTACTTCATAACCCATTCCAATAAAAATGTCGATTATTTCATTAGTTGTTTTAGTTATCAAATGAAGTTTTCCTAATTGTAATTGCCTTCCAGGAAGAGTTATATCTATTTCTTCTTTAAGAATCTTTTCCACTACTTTTTTCTTTAAATTATTTTTTTTCTCGTTAATAATTTCTTCTATCCTTTTACTTGCTTCATTTGCTTTTTTCCCAACCAATGGTCTTTTATTTTTAGGCATAGAACTGAGTGATCTTAAAATGTATGTTATTTTACCCTTTCTTCCTAAATATTGATAATATATTTTCTCAAGTTCATCAATGGTTGATGCTTTATCTGTTTCAACTAAACTATCTTTTAAGTATTTCTCTATATCCTCTATATAACTATCATCACCTTTTTTAATCATAAACTACCCCCTAAATCTTTAAATCTATATCCCTTTGCAATCTTTAATATTTTTTTCTATTTATGTTTAAGTATACCTCTTTTTACTCTGACCATTTATTTTATTTATTATTAAAAAACCCCTCGCCTTAGGACGAAGGGTATTTCTCCATGGTACCACCTAAGTTGGTTTTTGAATAACCCACTCAGTGCTAAGTACTTAACTGTAAAAAATTATGCTGAAATTTTTTCCTTTGCAATATCTACAAGTTTAGAAAAAGCTTTTGGGTCATTTACTGCAATCTCAGACAAAACCTTTCTATTTATATCTATTTCAGCAAGTCTAAGACCATTTATAAATCTTGAATAACTCAACCCATGTTCTCTAACAGCTGCATTAATTCTCATTATCCATAATCTTCTAAAATCCCTTTTTCTTCTTTTTCTATCCCGATAAGCATATTTCATAGATCTTAAAACTTGAGTCTTCGCTACCCTATAATTCTTACTTTTTGAACCTCTATATCCCTTTGCAAGTTTCAGTATCTTTTTTTTCTTCTTATGTTTAAGTACACCTCTTTTTACTCTAGTCATATTAGCTCCATTAAATATATAAAAAATCAAATACCTAATTTTTGTCTTGTTACTTTAGCGTCACACTTTTTTAGGGTTTTTTCTGTTTTTAAACGCCTTTTTCTTACAGATGACTTTTTCATCAACTTTTTACTCATTGTTGGACTTTTATGCACAATTTTTCCACTACCACTAATTTTAAATCTCTTTGCTGATCCCTTGTGAGTCTTCATCTTTGGCAATTTCTTTCTCTCCTTTACTTTTTTTTCTGGTGGGGGCTAATAACATTACCATATTCTTTCTATCTATAGCTGGAGAAGATTCTATCTCCCCTAATTCTTCAACTTCAAGAGCCACTCTATTTAATAATTCCCAACCTATATCAGTATGAGCTAACTCTCTTCCCCTAAATATCACACTTATCTTTACTTTAGCCCCTTTATTCAAAAATCTTTTAACATGTTTTATCTTTGTTTTTAAGTCGTGATCATTAATTTTAGGTTTTAACTTGATCTCTTTAATCACTATCTGTGTCTGTTTCTTCTTAGCCTTCTTCTTCATCAAATCCTGTTTGTATTTATACTTTCCAAAATCCATTATTTTACAAACTGGTGGTTTTGCATCTGATGCTACTTCTATTAAATCTAAGTCCATCTTATATGCTTGTTCTAAGGCTTGTTTTAATGAAACGATTCCCATCTGCTCTTTATCTGGTCCTATTAACCTAACAACATCAGCCCTTATTTCATCATTTATTTTTGGGAGCTTTATAATGTCTTTACCTCCATAATTTACGAATTTAATTATTTAAGTTTTAGTACTAATTACGATTAGTAATTTTTATTCCTTCTGAACTTTTTTTGTTTTTACCTTTATCCTTTTTAATTTTAATATTAAAAATGGCGGCAGAAGCCGCCCTTTAACTTAACTACCAAACTAATAACAACTATGCATTGTTTGGTGAGAAGATTTTTAGCTCCTGCTTAACAAATATAAAATTGTAGGTATTATACATATATTCTTTATTTTTGTCTACTAAAAAAAAATTAATTTGCTTTTACTACTTATTTAATCATCTTTATGACATACTTTACTTTTTGTAGATCTGTTTTTTAGTTCTAAGTCAATTTCTTTTAGGAATTTCTCAATTGGGATTGGTCCTAAGTCTAATTCTGATCTACATCTTACCGCCACACAATTTGTGCTAACCTCTTTATCTCCAATAACCAACATATATGGAATTTTCGTAACCTGTGCATCTCTAATTTTTTTGCTAACAGTTTCCATCCTGTCATCTAAATCAACTCTTACACCTATTTTTTGTAAATAATCCATTACTTTTAAAGAAAAGTTTTTATGTTCATCAGTAATTGGAATTAATATAACTTGAACAGGTGCAAGCCAGACTGGAAAAGCTCCCTTATAGTGTTCAACTAATATACCAAAAAATCTCTCAATGCTTCCTAATATAGTTCGATGAATCATAACTGGGCGATGTTTTGCGTTATCCTCTCCAGTATAATGTAGATCAAAAGCTTCAGGCATGGCAAAATCAAGCTGAATAGTTCCACACTGCCAGGATCTTCCTAATTTATCAAATATGTGAAAATCTATCTTTGGACCATAGAACGCACCTTCACCAGGATTTATTGTATATTCAACACCTTTATGGTCTAATGCATCCTTTAGTGCTGATTCTGCTCTTTCCCATATATCCAAAGAACCCATATAATCATCTGGGCGAGTTGAAAGCTCTATTTTATATTCCTTAAATCCAAATTTATCATAAATATAAATTACAAAATCTATTGTCTCTATTAATTGCTGTTCAATTTGAGAAGGTAAACAGAAAATGTGAGCATCATCCTGAGTAAAACCTCTTACTCTAAACAGACCGTGAAGAACTCCTGACAATTCATATCTATGAACGATCCCCAACTCAGCCCATTTTAAAGGCATATCTTTGTATGAACGGGGTTTAGTTCTGTAAATTAATACACCTCCTGGACAATTCATTGGCTTTACAGCAAATTCTCTACCACTTTTCTCTAAAAAATACATAAGTTCTTTGTAATGATCCCAGTGACCAGACATCTGCCAAAGATTTTTATCTAAAAGTATTGGAGTTCCTACTTGCTCATATCCCCTTTTTAAAAGTTCTTCTTTCAGGAAATCTAATATACTGTTTATAATAATCATTCCTTTGGGATGAAAAAATGGAAAACCGGGTCCTTCTTTATGAAAACTGTATAAATCAAGTTCTTTACCTAATTTTCTATGGTCTATCTTTTTTGCTTCCTCTATTTTTTGTAAATGTTTTTCCAATTCTTCTTGAGTAGTAAATGCAGTTCCATATATTCTCTGAAGCATAGGATTCCTTTCGTCACCTCTCCAATACGCTCCAGCTATACTTAACAGCTTAAAAACCTTTACCTTTCCCGTTGATGGTAGATGTGGTCCCCTACAGAGGTCTATAAAATCACCCTGTTCATATAAACTTACAATATCTTCCTTAATATCATCTATTAAATGCTGTTTATAAGTTTCACTGGAAAAAATTTTTTTTGCTTCTTCCTTGTTGACTTCTTTTCTTATTATTGAGATATCTTTTTTCACAATCTCCTCCATTCTTTTTTCAATTTTTTCTAAATCTTCAGGTATAAAAGGTTTTTGAGGATCAAAATCATAGTAGAAACCATTTTTTATTGTTGGACCTATAGCTATTTTAACTCCAGGAAAAAGTTCATATACTGCATTCGCCATAACATGAGCTGTAGTATGTCTTAAAATGTTTAATCCATCCTCATCTTTATATGTAACTGGTTTTAAGACTGCATTTTCTGTTATTATGTGAGATAAATCCAATAATTTATCATTTATCCTTATAGCTACAACTTCATCGATGTTTGGTATATCAAATGACTCTAAAACCTCAATTGCACCCACATTCTTATGAAATTTTTTAACATTGTCTGGAGAAATTTTTATTTCTATTAACTCATCATTTTTACATTTATCTGAATTATTGTTTGCTTTCATCTTCTTATATCCCCTCATAACCAATATTTAAATATTATTTATTTGAACTATTTAAGAGATGTGTTTGCAACTCTTAATCTTTTTAAAAATATTCGTACATTGAAAACTAAAAATGATTAACAAGTTTTACTTTTTGTTTTATTTAGAAGTTTGTTTATATGTTTTGTTTATAAATAATACCAAATTAGATGAATTATAAACAAGTTAAATTAACACTTTGTTTATTGTTCTTTATTTTTTCAACCTAGCCTTAGCTTCACTAAGAGTAAGTTTTATCTTATCCCCGTTAAGAGGAAGGAAAGGAAATTTAAAATCAATAATTCACCAAAAGAAGGTGAAAATTTTAATTAACAATCTATTATAATATACTCGGATTTTTTTATATTATAATGTATTAAGTTATTACTAAAAAAATTATTAAATACTAATTAACTAGATTAAAAAATATTGTGAAACTAAATTGGAAAATAATTATTATGTTTTAGGTATAGATGAGGCAGGATATGGACCAGATATTGGTCCACTTGTTGTAACATCTTCACTTTTTAGACTTAGTGAAAAATATCATTCAGAGAAATTTTGGGAGACTCTTTCTGAAATAGTCTCAAAAAAAACAAAAGAATTTCCAGAAAAAGTAATAGTTTCAGATAGTAAAGATATATTTAAAAATCATCCAAAAAATTATTTAATAGGTGAAACTACTACTTTGTGTTCTTACTGTCTCTTATATCCTGTGCCACTTAATTTTCAAGAATTCCTACAAAATATATTCTTAGATAACTTAGATTTATTTCAAAAAAGATGCAAAACTTTTAGCAAATACACATATAGAATGTGTTGGGGTAATAATGATTTTTTTTCTGAAGATCCTTTAAATTCTAAAAATTTAAATCCAAAACCCTATATTAATGATTTATTCCCAAAACTAAAAAAAGTTATAAAAAGTTCAGGAATTGATTTAATAGATATAAAAAGTATAGTTTTATGTCCACATTTATATAATAAATCAATTACTAAAAAAAGGAAGCTTTTTTTAAATTACTTACAATTTGAGAGATTAATAGAAAATGCTTTAAAAAGGATTTTGATAAAAAATATTTCAGTTAAAGATAAAGAAGAGACAGAAAAGTTAGAAAAAAAATATAAAAAAGAAACTATAAATTTTAAAAAGAATGAGCAAAAGAATAATTTAAATTCAATTTTTGTAATTGCTGATAAGCTTGGATCAAAAAAATATTATATTAATTATCTTAAAAGTGGATTGCTTGGAAATTTCAAAATAAAAATTTTGGAACAAAACAGAAATATATCTTCTTATGAGCTATCAAATAGTTTGGCAGTAAGAATATCATTTATAAAGGAAGGTGACAAAACCCACTTCCCCATTGCTTTATCTTCTGTTTTTTCAAAATACATTCGAGAGAGGTTTATTAAAAATATAAATGAATTCTTTGCAACAAAAATTCAAAATTTAAAACCAACAAAGGGGTATGCATATAAAATAGAAAAATTTATTGAAGTTACAAATGATGTAAGAAAAAAATATGATATTGCTACAAATTGTTTTTTAAGAAAAAGGGATAGTCTCTTGCGCTTATTTGATTAATTAGATTCTTCCACTCCACTTAGATTGACAATCTGATTTATTCTTTAAGGAAAGACCAGATTCCATCTAAAATCCAATCAGGTTTTATTTCTGATTTACTTACTTCTTCCCTGCTAACTACTCCTGTAAGTACTAATGCAGTAGAAATACCTGCTATTTTACCTGCTAAAATATCTGTTTCTAATCTATCTCCAATAATTAATGTTTGTTCTTTATTACCATTAAATTTGGAAATGGCAATTTCCATAATATAAATATTTGGTTTTCCAATAACTTTTGCTTTTACTTCAGATGCAGTCTCAATAGATGAAACTATTGCTCCTGCTCCTGGAATTTCTCCCTCTGGGGTTGGAAATGTAGCATCATAATTTGTAGCAATAAAAATTGCGCCATTTCTAATGGCAAAATTGGCAATTTTCATCATTTCATAATTAAAATCTGGGTCTTTTCCTATAATAACAAAATCAGCTAAATGTGCATCCTTACCATCGATTAAATTCAACCCTATTTTTCTAATCTCATCCTTTAAAGCTCTGGCTCCAATAACATATACTTTTTTACCTTCGATATTGTAGTTTTCATAAAGGTATTTTGCTGTAGCTGTTGATGAGGTTATTATTTTGTCATTATCCACTATTATATTCATAGACTTTAATTTCTTCCTATAACCTTTGCTATTTCTTCCAGAGTTATTGGTCAAAAAAATAAATTTTTTATCTCTTTTTTTTAACTCATCAATAAATTCCTTGGCTTTATGGATAGGTTCATCCTGAATATATATAACTCCATCTAAATCTATTATAAAATTTTGAAATTTTTCTATTAATTTCATCTTTAATAATCCTTTTGTATCATTACAGGTCAGATAGAAATTTTCTTTTTTTCTTCTTTCTATTTAGAAATTCATTAACTATATAACTGGCAACCATTGTTGGGGTTGTACCAGGACCAAATCCAGCATCATATCCTAATTCTTTTGCAAGAGCATTAGAAATTCTTGGACCACCACAAATTAAGATAATCCTGTCCCTTATACCCTCTTCTTTAAGTAATTCCAGAAGTTTTGATAAATTATATATATGAATATTTTTTTGAGTGATAATCTGAGAAATCCCAACTACATCTGCTTTTATACCCAATGCTTTCTTTATAAGCTCCTCTGACGGAACCTGGGAGCCTAAATTGATTGCATTGAAGAAATTATAACTTTCCAGACCATGATCTCCTGCAAAACCTTTTGCACTTAAAATAGCGTCTAATCCAACTGTATGAGCATCAGATTCAATTGCAGCTCCTACTATAGTTATCTTTCTTCCTATTTCATTTTTAACAATTTTCTCCATCTCTTCATGACTTAATATTTTGTATTCTTTAGCTTTAATCTTTATTTGGTCTATTTCTATCTTATGTTTGCAACTTCCATATATAACAAAAAAAGTAAAATTGGGATCAAGACTTTCCTGCTTAACAATTTTTGGTTTTATTATCCCCATTTTCTCACAATATTGAGTAGCTATAGCTGTAGCTTTATTATCATTCTTTATCGGAAGCGTAAAACTAATTTGGACCATTCCATCATTTAAGCTATCACCATATGGTTTTATCTCCATAACTGAATACCCCCGTATTTAATAGCAAATTAAACATTATTAAGCTCTTTGAAGAAAGGATTAAAATAGTCATCTTTCTTTTCTATTACGCCATCTAATCCTCTCCCGGAATTTGTATCCCTTTTTATATCTGCAAAAATACCCTTTTCTATTGCTTTAAAAAGTCCAATATCATCAATCTCTTCAAGAAGATTAACTGCATTTTTCAATACCTGATTTGCTCTTTTAGCAATCTTGCTATCTTTATTAAAACTTATTTGTTCACCAAGATTTTTAGCACAGTTAAAAATGTATTTTGCATTTTTTATACTAATAAATCTATCCTGTAAAAATGGTGTATGAATAGCTTCAGTAGGCATACCTAAAAGCTGAATTCCCTGATTAGTTAAAATACCTGTAAAATTGAACATTCCATCTAAAAGATTAGAGAAGAATATATCACCTGTTTTATAAACTGTTGGTGGCATATATTTTATTGGATAATCTGGAAACAAGTCTCTTACAAGTTGCGCATGAGCTATTTCATAAATAAGAGAATCCTCTAAATGTGGATTTATCTGAAATGCATGACCTAATCCTATCTGCTCAGCTTTCAATCCAGAGAAAAGAGCGAATTGTTCATTTATTAATTGTGATGCAATTACAGTATGAACAGCTTCTATTGCATCAGCTGTTGTCAAATAGTTGTCTTCACCTGTATTAATAATTATACCTGCAGCTGCATTAATCATTCTTGAAAAATATTGGTCTATAAATGTTCTTTTTGTATTTATCCCTCTAAAAATGATTCCATATAGACTGTCATTTAGCATCATGTCTAATCTCTCAAATGCCCCCATCACTGCAATCTCTGGCATAGCTAACCCTGAACAATAATTTACCTGTCTTATATATCTTCCTACCTCATCAGAAACTTCATCAAGAGCTTTTCTCATTACCTTAAAGTTTGCTTGAGTTGCATATGTTCCACCATAACCAGTTGTTGTTACACCATATGGAACATAATCCAGTAAGCTCTGAGCTGTAGAGCGAATTACCGCTATAACATCAGCACCTTCTCTAACTGCTGCTTTTGCTTGAACTACATCCTCATATATATTTCCAGTGGCTACAATGACATACAACCAGGGCTTTGAAGGATCCCCTAACTTTTCAATTAGCTCATATCTCTCTTTCTTTCTTTTTTTAATAACTAAACAGGCATTTTTTACTAATTTATTAATTTCAGGAATTACCTTTTCCTTCTCAAGCTTTGGTACTTTTTTTAAGTCAATTTCTTTTTGTGAAATCATCTCAGATAATTTTTGAGCATTCACATCATAAAAACACATAGCATTAACAAAGGGATATAATATTCCAGAGCCAAGTTCATCTCTGAAACTGTCCACTACCATGTTTGGTAATGGAACATTATCTTTATTAACTCCATCAACACCTAAAAGTCTAATTGTTGCTCTTTCAATTGTAGTTGTAGAATTTTTATCAATAAAATTCTGAACTTTAGAAGCTATTCTGTTTGCATAATCCCTGGCTTTTTTCACCATATCTTTGTCCAAAATTAATTTAGCCAATTTAAACTCCTGATTTATGATAGATATTGAATTTATAATTTAAACTTATGTAATTTTTATTTTAAAAGAATAACAATAGCATTGTTAAGAAAATAAAGAATATTTTGAGCAAAAATGGAGGCGGCACCCAGATTCGAACTGGGGATGGAGGTTTTGCAGACCTCTGCCTTACCACTTGGCGATGCCGCCTTCAAAAATATCAACTTTTTTCATATATTAAAATTATTTTAACATTTTAATACTAAATTTGCTATTTTCATCTTTACTAAATGTAGTAATTTATTAGAAATGACCCTGTTTTAACCCAATTGAAATGATCTTTTTTGTTAACTGATTTGTATTAATTTTATTCTCTCCATTTGTGTAATTCCTACTTTTAATATTAATTAGCATATGTTTTTATTTTTTTTGTCTTATTGACCTTTTTATTTATTTCTTTAAAGCAAAAGCAAAAAGTTCATAAAGATACCAAAAAAATGTTAAGATTCCGAATATTATAGTAAGCCAGAGAATCCTTAAATGGTAAGGTATTTGAAAAAAAATTGCCAGACAACTTAAATGAACAATCACAATCATTATCTTACCAGCAAAAAAAGATGGAACAAACCATTTTCTCTTATTTAAAATAAAAATCAAATTTAAAATAAAACCAAAAACTAATATGAAAATAGCAATTTTATAAAGATTTAAAGGAAAGTCTAACTTAAAAGTCAAGTATGTAAATATTGAATATACAAGTAGAGCATCAGCAGGTGCTTCTAACTTTTTTCCAAGCTCAGTTTCCTGTTTAAGTAATCTTGCTGAAAAACCATCCAGTTTATCAGATAGAATCGATATAATATATATAATTCCAACTAGCCATTTATTTATATCTATAAAGGTAAAAAGTAAAATTAAAACACTTCCTAAAAAACGGCTTAGAGTAATTAAATTTGGAATTTTTAAAATATCCTTTTTCCCCAAATTACCCCCTAATAATTATTTAATTTTACAAAAATCAAATTCTTTACTTTTTAAATCACTCCCTTATAAGTTAAATTCTTAATAAACAAATATTTGACGCATAAACTAAAGTGATGGATATATTATATTTATTTAATAAAAATGGTGGGCGTTAGAAGATTTGAACCTCTGACCCCTTCCGTGTCAAGGAAGTGCTCTCCCCCTGAGCTAAACGCCCACTCACATTTCAAAATATTCTAACACCAATGTATAAGAAATTTCAACTAATATAACTGTCATTCTAAATTAATTTCTATTGTGTCATTCTGAATGAAGTGAAGCGAAATGAAGAACCTCAGTAAAAAATATTTTTGTTATTTTTTAAGAATTTGGTGGATGTCTTTTACTCCCCCTAAGCTTTTTGCTTCCTTAACAGCATTTCTAATAGCTCTTGCTGTAACTTCTGCTGCTGCTGTTCCTATAACAACTGTAGGAGCTTTCTTTTTGCCAACAGACAATACAAAGGTTGTATCTCCGTCATATTCAGTATGGACAGGCGAAATTGCTCTTGCAAAACCATCATGTGCCATCTGTGCAACTTCTGTTGCAGATACTTTGTCAAGAGAAACATTTGTAGTTATTACAACAATAGTTGTGTTTTCGCCAAATTTTGATACTATTTCTTCTCCCTCTAATACAAT
Source organism: Candidatus Humimicrobiia bacterium (assembly GCA_049647085.1). Lineage (GTDB taxonomy): Bacteria > Actinomycetota > Humimicrobiia > JAHJRV01 > JAHJRV01 > JAHJRV01. Next base: position 325,381 of record JBARXA010000016.1, read on the forward strand.
AGACTTACTATTTAAAAAGCCTTTTTCTGGATGATAAGCACCTGCTAATATTGAACCATTTTCTTTTATTATATCCCCAAAAGAATTTACAACAGCTATTGCAAAGATTTCGATACCACCTGATAAATTAAGTATAGCCTTTCCAACTCCGGATTTTATCATAAATGAATTTCCTAAAACTTTTCCTACAGTGGCACCAGTACCAGCTCCAACACTTCCAACTTCAAATCCTGATGATGAGGCATTTTGACAGGCAAAATAACCCTCTTTTTTTCCAGGACGAACTTTTTTATTACCTATGTTTAGATCAAATAATATAGCAGTTGGAACAATGGGAACTTTTCCATGAGTAGTTTCAAATCCAATATTCTTCTCTTCTAAATATTTCATAACTCCATCAGCAGTAGAGAGACCAAAAGCACTCCCTCCAGAGATGCAAATAGCATTTATTTTTTCAATCATACATGTTGGTTTTAAAAGATCAGTTTCCCTTGTTCCTGGAGCTCCTCCTCTTACATCTACACCACAAACTGCACCTTCTTCTGGGGTTAAAATTACTGTACATCCTGTAATTGCATCCTCATCTGTGTAATGCCCAACTCTAACTTCTGATAACATACTCCTCCTTCTTATTACTTTCTTAAATATGTTTAATATGTTCCTTATTGATAAGAATTTTAATAAAGATTTAAGAAAATTTCTGAATATTAATAAAAATGAATATTTGATTTTAAAAAAATCTAAAAATTTTATTATTGAATAATTATCTAAAGACACAACTATTCATACTCCGTCTTAGAGAGGAAGGGAAACTATTTTCACTCCTCACAATAATAATTTATTAGCTCAATATCTATATAAATAATATTAAAAAAGTCATGGGAGTCTAAAATATCTGATTGTTATAAATGTTAGAGAAAAAAATAATACCGTAAAAATAAAAGAAGTAAAATCGAGAATTTTTAATTTTTTTGCAATTCTTCTTGTTCTACCTTTTCCTCCTCTATAACATCTTGACTCCATTGCTAAAACTAAGTCTTCTGCTCTTCCATAAGCACTTATAAATAATGGAATTAATAAACCTGACAGTTTTATAGCCCTAACTATAAAATTACCTCTATCTAAGTCAGCTCCTCTTGCTATTTGAGCTTTCATTAACCTTTCTAATTCCTCAACTAAAGTTGGAACAAATCTAAAAGCTATTACACCAACCATAATAATTTCATGAGATGGAAACTTTATTTTTTGCAAGGGAAGAATCAGCCTTTCCATTGCATCAGTAAAACTTATCATCTCAGTTGTAAGGAAAAAGATAGATGAAATAAAATATATTAATATCGCTTTAAGCATCATAAAACAAGAGACCTTAATACCTAAAACAGAAATCTTTATAAAATTCCATTGAAAAAGTATTTTACCAGGTTCTCCTATGTAAAAAATAATTTGAAAAATCAAAATTAATAATATTATTGGAAGAACTGGTTTTAACCCTTTTAAAATATAAAAAAATGAGCTATTAGATAACTTTATAATAAGTAGCAAAAATAAACCTATAAAAACAGTACCAGAGAAAGTTCTTATAAATGATATAAAAATTATAATGACAATTAATAATATTATTTTTATTCTGGGATCAATTTTATGAATTAAAGAATCTCCCTCTCTATAAAATCCAAAAATTGTGTTCTTATACAATTCCAATTTTTATTCTCCAATATAAAAAATTATTTATTTTGATTATTAATCAATTTCTTTCTCGCTATTTTTATTTTTAAATATCTCAAATAGTGATTCTTCAAGCTGATTAATATTAATTATCTTTTCATCTACATTGATTCCTGATTTAATTAATTCATCCACTACCTCAATTACTGAAGGTAGGGTTAAACCGTAACTTAATAACTTCTCTCTTTTTATAAAAATATTTTCTGGTATATCAATCATTTCAATTTTTCCATCAACAAGAACAATTACTCTGTCTGCAAGTTCTACAACATCATTCATATTGCTGGAAACAAAAATTGTAGTTAATCCTAATTTGTCATGTAAAAATTTAATGGAATTTAGAAAATCCACTCTCCCTTTAGGATCTAAGCCAGCTGTAGGGTCATCTAATATTAAAATTTCTGGATCAAGAGCTAAAATTCCAGCAATTGCTACTTTCTTCTTCTCTCCCCCACTTAAACTGAAAATATATCTATAAAAAAAATCATTCGGGTCTAAGCCAATAGTCGCTAATGCTTTTTTAATAGTTATCTCTATCACTTTCTCAGGAAAATTCATATTTTTTAAGCCAAATGCAATGTCATCTGCAACAGTCTCTTTAAAAAGTTGGCTATCAGGATGTTGAAATAACATGGCTACTTTCCTTCTCAATTCTTTTAAATTCAATCTACTATCTTTTGTGTCCTGTTCATCTATTATTACTCTGCCCTTTTTGGGAATAAATATCGCATTAAAATACTGAAGTAATGTAGATTTTCCCGATTGAGTTGGGCCAACAATGGCTAATTTCTCACCTTCATATACATCAAAACTTAAACTATGAAGAACCTCCTTTTCAAAAGGAGTTCCTTGCATATATGAATGAAATAGATTCTCAACTTTTATAATTGCTTTAGACAATTTACAAGCTCCTGAGTAGTTATTATTTGTAATGGAATAGAAATCCCTCTTTTATTTAATCTGGAAGAGATATCCGGGATTATAGGAACATCTAAAGAAAGGCTTCTTAATATTTTTAATTTAGAAAAAATCTTTTTTGGTGAATCATCCAATACTATTTTTCCTTCAGACATAACAATTGCTCTATCAGATTTCAATACTTCTTCCATCAAATGGGTTATGTATATTATTGTGACTTCTCTTTTTTTTCTAAGATTTAGTATCACTTCGAAAACTTCCTTTTTTCCTAATGGATCAAGCATAGAAGTGGGCTCATCAAAAATGATATACTTAGTTCCCATTGCCAATACTCCTGCAATTGTAACTTTTTGCTTTAGACCTATGGAAAGCATATGAGGAGGGTAATCTTGATACTTGCTCAAACCCATAAGTTCAATAGATTTATCAACCCTATTTTCAATTTCTACTCTATTAATACCTAAATTTTCTGGTCCAAAAGATATATCACTTCTAACTGTTGAGCAGATTATTTGATTTTCTGGATTCTGAAAAACCATTCCCACCTTTTTTCTAATATCCCATAAATTTTCCTTATTTCGAGTATCGATCCCATCAATTAATACTGAACCCTTTGTGGGTATTAAAATAGCATTTAGATGTTTAGCCAAAGTTGTTTTTCCAGAACCATTTTGTCCTATTATGCTAACAAGCTCACCTTCCTTTATGGAAAGTGATACTGCTGTTAATGCTTTTTTGGGATTCTCAGATTCCTTATGATAGGTAAAATGAAGATTGTTGATTTTTATCATATTATTAAAAAATAGATAACATAAAAAATATTAATATATTTCCCTCTCATTGGAATGATAATATTATTTATTATTCAGTAGATTTAGCCCTAACCCCACGAGCACCTCTATAGATATCAATTGCATTTCCTATAATGAGTGTTATAATAGCTGCAATAATCGCTTCTATTATAGCTTGTGGTAATACTGAAATTAGAAAAACCCAGAAATTGCCTTTTCCAGTTAAGTGAATCATGCCAAGTACAAAAAAGGTATTGGTAAGTGAACCCATTATACCTGCTAATACTAATGCTAAACTTTTATTTATTTTCTTTGTAGTTGCATATACTAAATATGCCACTAATCCAATAAATAATCTTGGTAAAATAGCTACGAATGGATCACTAAAATAAGGATTTGGAGAAATTGTTGTCGCTATATAAAAACTAGCAAACCCAAAGATTCCGCCAACCAATATTCCGACAATTGGACCTTCAAGTACACCACCTAATATAGCGGGTATGTGCATAATTGTAGCGTGACCAGAAATATTTGGTACAGGAATGAAGCCAATGGGTAATGAACCAAATATGGGCAATCCAAGTAATATTGCTATTGCTCCTAAAATTCCTGCCATTACAATCTTTCTTACTGTTAACTTCAAAAAAATCATCCTTTCTATTAAATATTTCTGAAAATAATAATATTTTATATTAAACGAATCTAAAATGTAAAAACAACTTTATATTATCTTAATAATTACTTAAAATTTATACAAACCAACTAATAACATTTTTTAATGAAAAAACAAAAGAGCGGAAAGAACCGCTCAATCTAAATATATTTAAAATTATTTTCTTCCAATTTAAATGTATAATTAATCGACTTTAATAAATAGTTAATTAACTTTTTCTGAAGTAAAAATATTATTTTTCTTCTCTATCTTCGTAAAAAGAGATTATTTTCTCAATTCTTCTCTTTTCTTCATCAGTAAATATTGAATCAAAATCAAAGTATTTTATTTTATCTTTATCCTGCAATATTTTTTTAACATGAACTATCATCATACCACTTGGAGTCCATTTGCTTTCAGATATTAAATTATCCTTATCTAAATCAAATTTCAATGTTTCATCAATTTTAAACAATTGTTCAATTAATTTCCTAAAGAGTTCTGTATTAAATTCTGGTTTGTTTTCGTTTTCTCTTTTCATATTAATTCCCTAACATATTATTATCAATAATAGTTTATCACATTATAATTCTTTTTAGAAATTTAATTAAAAGATATTTTTTTTCATGAAATTGCGGAGCCTGTTCCGATAGAGATTGCTCTCGAGCGAAGTGAAGGGATTGAGTATTAACCTAACTTTTTAACAATACATATTATTTTATTGTACATTAGATTATTTAAAATCCCAGATTTATTCTAAAACATCATCTATTGGTGTATATGCAAGTCCATGGGCATCAGCTACTGGTTTATTTGTTACTTTTCCTTTACAAACATTTAATCCTTTTTTCAATACATGATCTTCTTTTAATGCTTTCTGCCATCCTTTATTTGCAATCTGTAGTGCATATGATAAAGTTTCATTTGTTAGTGCAAATGTTGAAGTTCTTGAGAAGGCAGCTGGAATATTTGTAACACAATAATGAACAACTCCCTCCTCAATATAGATTGGATCAGAATGTGAGGTTGGTCTTGCAGTCTCAACGCTTCCACCCTGATCAATATCCACACATACTATAACAGATCCTGGTTTCATAGATTTTACCATTTGCTTTGTTACTACTTTTGGAGTTTTTGCTCCAACTATATATATACAAGCGATCAATATATCGGCATCTTTTACAGCTTGTGTAATGTTAAATAAATTTGATTTTAATGTCGAAACATTTTCCGGCATTATTTCTTCTAAATAGCGTAATTTTCTTGTAATTTTATCTAAAATAGTAACCTTTGCACCTAAACCAGCAGCAACTTTTGCAGCATTACGACCTACCATACCACCACCTAATATAACAATATGTGCTGGTTCAACTCCAGATACACCACTAGGCAAAATTCCTCTTCCACCTTGTGCCTTACTTAAATAGAAAGCTCCAATAAATGATGCCATTCTTCCTGAAACTTCACTCATAGGAGTTAAAAGTGGAGTTTCCCCATCATCAGTCTCTATGGTCTCATAAGCAATACAAATCGCTTTTCTTTCCATCATAACTTTAGTAAGAGCCTCACCTGAAGCAAAATGAAAATATGTAAAAACTATTTGGTTTTCTTTAATCAATTCAAATTCTTGAGGAAGAGGCTCCTTTATTTTCATAATCATATCTGCTTTGTCAAAAACCTCTTTAGCAGTATCTAATATTTCAGCTCCTACTTCTTTATATTCATCATCACTAATACCGCTTCCTATACCAGCACTTTTTTGAATAAATACTTTGTGCCCAGCATTAATTAGCTCAGTTGTACCAGCTGGTGTCAACGCTACTCTATATTCATTATCTTTAATTTCTTTAGGAACACCTATGATCATTATTTAACCTGCCTTTCTAATTAATTATTATAATTTTAATAATTATAAATCTAAAATATTTCACCTCCCATCTTGAATTGTTTATTGAACTAATTCATAATTTTCAAAAATCTAGTTTAAAATAAATTTCAGTTAATCAATTACTTATATCATATAAATAAAATATGTAACACCTCCAACGACTAAAGCTGTTGGGTTTCTTTCTAATTTATTCCTAAATTTAAAAATTTAATTTTAAAAAGCTGAATGTTAAAAGAAACACTTAGTTCTTTTTGGACTCTTCTTAATTCTTTTTGTAATTATTGTTCGGTAACTTCCCGCTTAACATCAAAAGATATTTGAACTTTTACTCTATATTCAATAATTTTTCCCTCTTCAACCTTTGCCCAGGAATTTATCACATCTACTCTGTCAATACCCCTGATTGTATGTGATGCATCTGTAATTGCATTTCTCGCAGCATCACTCCAACTTCTAAAAGAGGAGCCTTCAAGTGTAATAAATTTTTTTACTGCCATTTTCATACCTCCTTGCATATTAAAATGATTAAGTTATTTAAAGATATTTTTACATAATTATTGATTCTATTTAAATATAATTATTATTAAATATTTTAAAAAAAGCAATTTTTATTAATTGAAAAAAGAAAAAATTTGAATCAGTAATGTTACTACTATATTTTAAAACTAAAATTATTTATGATATCTAAAAAATATTTAGTAAGAGATTGCACAGTTTATTCCTTCCCCTTTCCTTCATTCCGTTCAAGTACAGACTTTACACTCGAGCTTCAATTCCCCTCCCTTTATGGGAGGGGGTAGGGGGAGGGTTTGATGGAGATTGCCACGCCACCTTCAGTGGCTCGCAATGACAACCGGGATCTTGTTCGCAATGACAGTCAGGAACTTGCTCCGAACAGGCTGTGCAATCTCATTAAAAATAGATTTTAGACTATGTCATTGCGAGGAGCGTTAGCGACATGGCAATCTCATTTAAATTTATTATATTTAACATTTTGTTTTAGTAACAACAAAATTAAAACTTCTATTGACCTTTTAATATAATTCTTATAGAATTACAATATAAATTTAATACAATTAATATTAAAATCATTATTAATTTTATATTAATAGTTCTATTTTAAGCAACAAATTCAAATACATATTCGTCAAAAACCAAAATATGAACTCAAATATTGAGCAGGAATCTACTAAAGTAAGATTATCAAAATCAATATAATACTCAATAATAATATAATTGATAATCTACTAAAGAAAGGAGGCATATAGAGAATTAATTTTTTATTTGAAAGATTATTCTTTCAAATCACCTCTTGTATAAATATTTTATTAATGTTAGGAGGTTATTTTTATGCAAGAAGAAAAAAAGTTATTTACTAGAAAAGCTACAGGATTAGTACGAGAAATAGGAGTTGGAACTGCAGTTCTTATAGCTATTGCTAATGTTGTTGGGTTGGGATGGCAAAAAAGAGTATTTCAGGCAACAGGTTGGGCTCCGGTTGGTGAGAGTAAATTTCTTCTTGGAATTCATCCAGTTGTAATGGCGTTCGCTATTACCGGAATAATTATTTTGGTATCATTGTACTGTTTTTCAATGTTATCAGCTGCTATGCCAAGATCGGGTGGTGGATACATATTCATTTCCAGAATTCTAAATCCAGGCCTTGGGTTTGTAGCTACATGGTTACAGTTCTTTGCTGTTGCTGTTTCTTATGGATTAATAGCTGTTGCAACAATGGAAGCTGTCTGGCTTTTTGCAGGATTAGCTGGTGTTACACTTCCTGGATGGCTTACTAGTCCTATTGGATTATTCTTGTGGGGTGTATTAGTACTTGTAATCTTTAGTGGTATCGCATTCTATGGAATAAAATTGACTGGAAAATTACTTCAATGGCTATTCTGGATTCCAGCATTTATATTAGTGATTGTATATATACTATTCATTATTGCAACTCCAGGAACTATGGAGACAGGTGTTCAATCACTATTTGGTGCTAATGCTGCTGAGTATACACAAGCAGCTATTGATCAGGGAATGGCAGATACAGCAGCAGGAAATACCTACTGGGGAGCAGTTGGAACTGCAATGTTAGCAGCTTATTGGGCTTATATTGGTTATGCTGCTGCTTCATTTGTTGCTGGTGAGGTAAAAGAAGCACACAAGAGTTTACCAAAAGCTATGTTTACATCTGGATTAGTTATTATTGGTATCTATATGACTATTTCAACACTAATGGCAAGAGCTGCAATGATGGCTGGAAAAGTTGGAGATTTCTCGTTGATGTCAGCTATAGGATATCTTAATTTCGGAGGAGGAAGCTTTGCAGATGCTGGCTTAAACTCAATTGGTGGATGGATGCCAGTTATTGGTGCAATATCAGCTGCAGGACGTGGATTTGGAGCAGGATTTATGTGGATACTGATATTATTTGCAGCTTTATGGGTTGCTAATGACATTCCACCCTTCATTTTGACATCTTCAAGAATGATATTTGCTATGGCTTTTGATAGAGTTTTACCTGATAAATTAGCAAAAGTTAATGAGAAATGGCATTCACCAGTAAACGCAATTATTTTTGTGTCACTTGTTGCAATATTTGGTTGTGCTGCTGAAGCTGATCTTTTTGGAAAGAGCGGTATATACTTAGGTGAATTCATACACTCAATCATAAATCCTGGTGGAGCTATTGCAGCGACTGACATATGGGATGCAATATTCTTCTTAGTTGTATGTATTGCAGCATTTTATTTCCCAATAAAAAAGCCTGATATATTTGAGAGGTCACCATTTAGAGCTAGTAAAACAGTTACTCAAATAATTGCAGCCCTGGCAATAATAGGAAATCTTATTGCTTTATGGGTATTCGCTACTAATGAACATGCGTGGAATCTTTTGAAAATAGACAGTTTGAGAGCTGCAATGCCATTCTTGTTCACAATTTTCCTTATCGCTTTAGGGTTAGGAATCTACTTGTACTACAGTAATAAAGCCAAGTCAACAGGTGTTGAGCTAACTACAATATTTACGGAAATTCCTCCAGATTAAAATTCTGGTTGTTACAAACATACTATTGAAATTCGATATATCAGCTCCTGTTTAAAGCAGGAGCTGATTATCATTTAAATATTATAATAAATAGATAAATAAGAATAAAATAACATATTTAATATATAAAGTGAGGTCTTGTTAAACAGTTTTGCCTCGTTATATTCAGGACAGGATCTAAATAAAGCTAAGGAACTACAAAAAAACTGGAAAATATATGAAAAGAGTAATTGATTTAAGAAACTTTATAGATAATATAGAAAATCAATTAATTAAAGGAAGAGGAAAGTGGATTGCGGAGTTCAATGAATCATTTATAAACTATTCACTTGATAATTTTGTTTTTCCATTAGTTGTTAGAGGACAAACAAGAAGTAAAGGTTTTTTACTCTCGAGATTTTTTGCTTACTTTGCCATGCCAAACTATTTGGTGTCATGCTTTGTATATCCCTCAGAAATAAATTCATATCTAAAAAAAGAGAAACTAAAAATATTACTTATAGAGATATCTAAAATGATGAAGAAGAACAATGTAAAATGGTCCTGGCTTATCATCCCAAAAGAGGGTGAATTTAATCAAAGAATAATAAAGTGGGTTGAAAAAAATGACCTTTCTAATATTGGTATTGCTTTAGTAAACTTAAATACTAAAAATATTTTAACTAATAATTCAGTTATAGGAAGAAAAATAAAAACTATTTTAAAATTCTAATGAAGAAAATATCAAAAATAAATTTTGGAGACTTAGGTAAATCATTCTCTATCTTTTTTATTCTTATAGTGACATTACGGATTATTACAAATTTCTTATTCACAAAGATTATAATCGTAGAGTGGTGGATTTTAACAATAGAGCTAATTTTAGCTGCTATTGTATCCTATTTGTATTATAGACTTAAATATCACCCCACCTTTAGTTATGACAAAGAAAGTTTAATTTTAGAAATTGGTAAGGAAAAAATATCCTCAAAATGGAAAGATTTTAAATTTATCTCTTTGTATTATAGCGGTTTAGGGAAAACTTCTTTAAGATTATATATAAACGATATCTATAAAGATGATTATATTGAAATCCCAGTCTCTGATTTAGGACTTTCTCCAAAAGAATTTAGAGAAGAAGTTTCGAAATTAATTTCAATATAAATTAACCTTCTACTCTCTGGAGTCTAAGTATTTTATCACCTTCAATTTCTACCAAATAACCTTTAAATATACCCTCTCCATATTCACTTCCTGGATTGAAACATACAGTCCTACCAATTTTTATATATCCTGGGCTTTCATGAATGTGTCCATGAAGTCCTACTAATGGTTGGTATTTTTCAATAATTTTTCTAACAGCATGACTTCCTACTGGTATCTCCCGAGGTTTACCACCTATAACTATTATATTTAAATCTTTATCTACCATTGGTGCATAATCAAGATAAGAATCATATGGTGGACAGTGGATGCAAAATACAGCAGTCTCTAAATTCTTAACTTTAGCTACTACCTTCTCCAATTTCTCCTCCATCTCTTCCTCTGAGCATTCTCTTGGTGAATCAAAAGGAGTAGGATTTGTCCAACCAAAACAGAGAACTTCGTGCTCTCCATCTAAGTCAACCACCTCTTCCTCACCAAATGTAATTCTTGGATCTTTCTTAATTACTTCATCAATAGCAAACTTATCATCATTTCCAGGACTCATTATAACCTTGCACTTATCAGGTACTCTATCCGATATTAATGTTAACCAATGTTCAACAATATCACATTCTAATTTTTCGAATAAATTTTCCCTGTATTCCTCATTATTTCCTATTTTGACACTTTCCTCCGGAGTAGTTCTATACGGAAGATATGAAGCCATTCTTACTTTTTTTTCATATTCAGGTAATTCTTCTTCAGATAGAATATACTCTCTTCCTAAAAGATGTGAAGTATATTTCCCGTCCTCCCTTTTTATAATTGGAACCATTATTTTACCAGTCATATCTCCACTTAAAACAAGAGCATCCAAATCATAAATCTTTGCAGTATTCAGAAACTTTCTCCAGACTGTTTCTGAACCATGCAAATCTGTTGCGAACATAAATCTTGTTTTAGCCATTTTTACCTCCCCACTTCTTCAACTTCTTTATACCATTTTTTCTTTATACCAACCTTAGACCTTATTTTCCATTTCAGGCTTTTAGGTTCACCTTCTATTCTTTCAAGTATTTTATCAATTCTATCTGCAACTATTTTTCCATTTTCATCCGTCAGAGATTCAAATTCACCAAGGAAATCTTTAACTTTTTTAAGGTTGGTCGTCACTGTATAATAATACCCCCAATCTTTTGATAAGAGCTTAGATATATAGTTCATGTTTACTGTTTCTTCTTCCTTATCTCCAACATCATGCTCGAGTAGCATTATAATAGTATCTTTGATATCCTTTGGATTTATCTCTACTATCTGCATCTTTTCTAATAATATATCAGTTAGAGTGATGGTAGGGTCATCCAATTCCAATCTATTTCTAAAATCAACCTTATGGCACATATCTAACTCATTAAAAAAGATATCTACTTGCCAACCTTTTTCATCACTCCAGTAGATTTGTCTTTTTTTACCATATAATGCAAAAAATCTTGGATTTATTGGTTCATAACCTAAGTCTTTAAAAAACTCTCTCATTCCTTCTCTAAACTTTCCATATGTCATTAAATCTATATCAGTAAGTGGTCTCTTCATTTCATCATATAGATACCTATATTTTGGACTATGATTTTTTACTGCAATTGAACCCAATAATCTAAAAATTATCCCTTTTTCTTTGCCTTTTTCAATTATCTTAAATGCTTCTTCAACAAAAGCTTTGTCTCTTTCAGGATCCATAACCCCTCCTATTTTTATTAATTATATCAGTAAAATTTAAAGAATCAATATATTGCATTACCTTTTATCACAATTACAAAATGTTAAAAATAATAAATATAAATGAGATTGCACAGCCTGTTGTGGGATAGATTGCTTCGCTTACGCTCGCAATGACATACTAGAATCTCGCTCCTCGCAATGACACATTGTCAACATATATTTTTATCATTGCGAGCAAGCTCCTGGTTGTCATTCAGGAGAGCTTTCCTTTAATATCTTTTCTAAAGCTCTTACTTGCTTATCTGATAGAATTTTAGGTTCACCTACCTGAAGAGCTTTATGATAAATTTTTGCTGATTCTTCTACTAATATCGCAATTAAAACTGCATTCGATAATGAAGAGCCTATTGTTAAAACTCCATGACTTTCTAAAAGAACTGCTGATCTATTAGAAAGTTTTTTGAGTGATTTTTTTGCCAATTCTATTGAACCAGGAAGTGCAAAATCCACAACGGGAATATCTCCACCTACTGAAAAGAAAGTCTCAATATGTATAAGAGGAATGCTCTTTTTAAGTACAGCAAAGCATGCGGCATATGGAGAATGCGTATGAGCAATTCCAAAGATATCCTCCCTATTTTTATAAATTTTTAAATGAATGGGAGTCTCATATGATGGTTTATTTTTACCTTCCACTTTATTTCCATTTATATCTAAAACTACAATGTCATCTGGATTTAAAAATTCCCTGAATACTCCATGTGGAGTAACAAAAATATATCCCGTTTCTTTATCCCTCAAACTAAAATTACCAGTTGTTGGGACAACTAATCCTAATTTTTCAGATTTTTGAGCCCAGAAAATAACTTCATTTTTTAAATCTTCATACATTTTTCCCGGAATACCCTTTCTTTATTTAATAAAAATTTTTTTAATAAAGTAGGGCAATCCTTTAGGGTTGCATTATCAAGCAAGACTAAAGTCTTACCCTACAAATAAATATATTCAGTCTTGTACTACATAATTAATAGTTAAAAAATCCACTTAAAAAAGTGGTGTCGGAGGGGGGACTTGAACCCCCACGAGCTACTCACTCACAAGGTCCTCAACCTTGAGCGTCTACCAATTCCGCCACTCCGACACAAATTAATTATATCAAAATAATTTTGTATTGATTTATTTTTCAATCCAGACTGTGTAAAAATATGGACCTGTAAAAGGATTGGATTGATAACCTTTCACCCATGGTCTAATTAAAATATTTCTTGAGCCATAATATAATGGAACTATCGGGAACTCGCCTGGATACTTATCTTCATCACTTTTGTCACCAAAAGCAATTTTTGAAGCCTTTTTATATAATTCGACCTGTTTGTCCAAATCATCAAATATCACAGCATTTGTTACTAATTCATCAAATTCATCATTTTTCCACCCAGTATAATTGTTAGGTGATCTACTATGCAATTCTATAAATAACCAATTACTTACATGAGGATAATCAGGTATCTTTTCCATTAGATACATATCAATAACTATAGTACTTCCATATATGTCATGGATTGTATCAAAATATGTTTCAGAATCCATTTCAATTAAATCAACTTCTAAATTTAAATTTTTAGACAACATACTCTTTATAGATTTAACTAATATCTCATTCTCCCCTGACTCCTCATAAACAAATTTTAAAGGTCTATTCCCTTTATTATTTGAGCTTTCATCAGTTGGTTGAAGAGCTTCAACAAGAATTTTTTTTGCTTTTTCAACATCAAAATCAATTCCTATTGTTTCATCATGTCCTAAAACTTGAGATGGGATAAATTGATTTGCTACTATTTGATTTTTCCAAGATATATAATTTTTTAATTCATTCTTATTTATAGCTAATGCTATTGCTTTTCTAATTAGTGGATTATTACCTGGTTCATGTCTAGTATTAAAACCTATGTAATAAGTTGAAATTCTTGGTTCAGTTAATAACTGACTTTTAATTAAAGGGGTAGAAATAATTTCCTCCAACTTATCGGATGGAATTCCAGATTGCCATCCCCAAGTTCCATCTATCTTCCCCTCCTCATAAACAGATAATTCTGTATATTTATCCTTGCATAAAAATATATTGATAGTGTTAAGTTTTGGTGAACCTTCAAAATAATTAGGATTTGCTTTCAAAACAATCTTTTCATCATGCTCCCAATTTTTTAAAATAAAAGGACCATTTGTTACTAAATTCTTAATATTTGTCCAATTTTCCTTATATTTTTCAACTACAGATTCAGGAACTGGCTTTGTTATCCAGGTAGAGGTTATATAAGTAAAATAATTAACAGGACCTTTTAACTTGATTTCTAATACATTATCACTTTTAGCCTCGATGCCAAGAGCATCTGAATCTAATTCGCCTTTATTAAATTCTTTAGCACCTTCTATATCAAAAAATAGGTAAGCATGAGGAGAGTTAATTTCTGGGGAAAGTGTTCTTTTCCATGAATAAACAAAATCATGTGCTGTAATATTATCACCATTAGTCCAATAAGCATCTTCTCTTATTGTAAATGTAATAATAGTTCCATCATCTGAAATTTCCCAATTTTCAGCAATACAGGGTGAAACAGACAAATCTGGCTCAAGCTTTGTAAGACCAACAAAAATTTGATTAATTATATTAATAGAAGCTCTGCTATTAGCTAAATTTGGATCAATCGTTAAAGGTTCTTCGTTAAAACATAAATTTAGAATTTGCTCAGACTCAAGCTTTAATTCTTCACTTATTTTTGTAGATTCTAAAGGAATTTCTTTACCAGTTTTTGCTTCTTTAAGAAAATCTTTTCTAATTTTTTCTATTTGTGCACATCCAACAAAAGATAAAAAAGAAACAATTAAACATATTAAGATTGATATTTTAAAAATTTTATTTAATTTATTCATAACTCTTTTGAATATACTACAGAAAAAGTTTTAAAAGTTAATAAAATAGAAATGTTTTGCTTTCAAAGAGGGAGATATGTGTTGCCCTACATATTAAAATAAATTCTTTTAAAAAGTTAGCATTAAATTATTATTGGAAATCCATTAATTAAATAATTTGAGACCAATATAAAATTATAGTTAGAAATCCATCAGTAAATATAAAAATTATAAAGGCTACTATTAGGGATTTTGCTTCAGATTTCTTTAGATATATAAATAATGTAGCTAAACTAACAAGAAAAATTATTATAGGTAATGTCCAAATCCAAATACTAATAAATTCAGCAGGAATTAAATCTAAAAATGGTGGAAATAATAGATATGAAGGTGTAATTAGTAGTTTTGCTAAATAATATAAAATTATTGTAACAATTAAAACTATCTTTGTTTTTCCTAAATTAAGACTATCTTCCCCTCCCGTAACTATATAAAATATCCCTATCAAAATAAGTGAGACAAGTCCCCAGGGAATCACTAACAAGATGAATATAGATGCACCAAATAAATGAAATATAGTATCAGTTATCCCAATAACTATATCTATAGGAGTTAAAAAATCAAGATTTTTTCTTATATCTGATGAAGTACCAGCAAAAAATACTTTATGTTGACCCACTTTTAATTTATCAAGCCATGTTAAATAAATGTTGTTATCCTTATCAATCAAAATTTTAGGTGAAAACGAAAAATGGTCAGTTTTATTTGTTAGTTGATAACCTAATGGTTCACCATCTCTATAAACAACTAATGCTAATTGCATTTTTCCTTTGTTTTTTTCAAAAACTTTTAAATCACAAACTAATAATAATTTTGACCTTTGTCCTACTGATACACCTGGCATACTTACATAATCTGTAGAGGGAAACCCTGTAAAAATATCTTCTGGTATTAGAGAAATACTGTCAACTTTTCCTCTTTCTTTATCTTTTTGCTCTTGAGTAAAATCAATTTTCCTTTCTCCTATCTGAAGAGAATCTGTTTTTGATAAATATGGTAAGCTTATTCTTTTTGATGATTGAAATGATGGTTTATTTATAGGAAATGTTAAATAACTTATGTGTGCACTTCCAGCAGATAAACCAGACCTGAATTCAGTTGACCAAAAAACATAGACATAATTATTATCTAATCCAATTATAGGTTCAGAGAGAACTTTTCCAGTACTAATAACAAAATCTCCAACTTTTACTTTTTCTTCTAATTTGCTTTTTTTAACATCAAAAGTTGAATAATATATATCATTTCTATCGCCAAGTATAGATTGAAGCCAAATCAAATGGATATTTCCCAACTTATCTATTTGAAAACTTGGTGATTTTCCTTCAGATATTATTAGACTATTTTCTGATGTAATATCACCTTTGCTATTTAGTTGGGTATAATAAATTCCTTTCTGGTCTTTCTCTTCACCTTCCCAAAAAATTTCAACATTTCCGCCCTTGTTTAACCCAATTTTATAATTTTTAACTTCTGATTCAGCAATTGAAATTAATTTAGGTTCAGTTAATTTATCACCATTAGAATCCAGTAGAATGTGAAATAAACATGTATTATCTTGATACTTATCTAACCATGTAAGATATAGATTTTTATGACTATCTAATAAAATCTGTGAATTTTTGGGGTTAACAAAATTAAAATCAAGAAATTTTTGTAATAATATATCTGCTTTACTGTTTAATTTAGTAAAATTTAAAAGTCTTTTATCAGCTTTTTTAGCGCTCCAAATCAGATATAAATTTTTATCTTCATTATCAATCTGAATTGAGACTGGAATACCTGAAATTGTTTTACCTAAGTTCTTCCCACGACTCCAATCCAATGAAATTTTTTTACTTAGTGGTGAAGTGATGTTTAATCTTGCAAAAATAACAATTATGATAACAATTGCTAAGATGATTATGTAAGGTAAGTATTTTTTTAACCTTTTATTCATTTTTCAATCTTTAAATAAAAAAAACTCCAAGTTACCATTATGACCAGGACATTTTTATAATTATCTTCTAATTTTATAGATAATTTTATTCACCTCTTAAGCGAGGGTCAAAAGCATCCCTTAAACCATCACCTAAGAAGTTAAATGCTAAAGTAGTAAGTACCAGCGCTATAGCAGGAACAAAAGTTTGAAATGGATAAGATCTAAGTCCTTGAACACCCTCTGATATCATAATTCCCCAACTTGCTGTAGGAGGTTCAACACCTAAACCAATGAAGCTTAGAAATGCTTCCAGAAATATATAACCTGGGATTGCTAAGGTTTCATTTACTATACACGGACCAAGTATGTTTGGTAACAGGTGACGAAAAATGATTCTTGTATTACTTGCCCCCACTGCTCTTGCTGCTTCAACAAACTCTTTTTCTTTATATGATAGAACCTGACCACGAGCTAATCTTGCCATATCTATCCAGTTGAGAAGTCCGATTGCAATAAATAAAAATAGCATTCCACCCATTTGAGAGTTAGCTTTAATTAAGATTCCCATTAAACCAGTAGCTTCTTCTCTTCTTGCAAATGCTTTAAAAACTACCTGCATCAATATTATAAATACAGTAAATGGGAAGGCATAAAGATAATCTACAACTCTCATCATTATATTATCAACTATTCCACCAAAATATCCTGATATAAGTCCATAAGCAGTCCCAATTACAAGACTAACAATTGAAGCTACAAAAGCAATTGAAAGTGAAATTCTGGCACCATATAGTGTACGACTTAATAAATCCCTTCCTAAATAATCTGCTCCTAACAAAAACTTACCACCAGGTGGGGCATTATTTTCAATTAAACTTGTTTTTGCGAAATGATACGGTGCAATTAATGGTTTTATTTCCTGTTTTGTTATCAGAGCTATTAAACTGTTGTCTGTAAATAAAGCAACTAAGATAATTAAAATTATAAAAATTCCACCACCAACTGCAAACTTATTTTTCAATAATTGCCTGAAAGCAGCTTGTGTTGGGCTTCTTTCTTTACTTCTTCTTAATACTAATTCCTGAGTAGCTTCTGTTGTCATTTTTCACCTCTTATCTATACCTAATTCTTGGATCTAACCATGCATATGTTATATCAACTAATAGATTAGCTATTACTAAAACTATAGCAAGAATTAGTAGTACCCCTTGAGTTATTGCATAGTCTCTATTTCCAATACTTTGTATAAAAATTTTTCCCATTCCTGGAATACCAAATATATGTTCAACTATGAAAGTTCCTGTTAAAAGAGCTGCAAATAATGGACCAAGTATTGTCACAACTGGAATAAGACTATTTTTTAACGCATGCCCTATTATTACCATTCTTTCAGAAAGTCCTTTTGCTCTTGCTGTTCTTATGTAATCCTCTCTTATAACTTGAAGTAGACTAGCTCTTGTTAATCTTGCAATTCCAGCTGAAAATGCAGTACCTAAAGCAAATACTGGTAAAATTGCATGTTTTATGAAGTTTGCATCAAGTTTTGGTATAAATCCTAAAAAAAATGGGGGTAATGCTCCCCACCTTGCTACTGGTAACCATCCAAGTTTTAAAGCAATCAACCATATCAATAATGGACCAAGTACCATATTAGGAACTGATCTAAAAACAACTGCAAAAAATGTAGCAGTATAATCAATAAAAGAGTTTTGTTTTAGTGCTGCAATAGTTCCTGTTGGAATACCAATAATTATTGCTAAAGCCAGGGAAAGCATTCCAAGTTGAGCAGAAATAGGAAATGTTTCTTTCAAGATTTCATTTACTGTTCTACCTCTATATCTAAATGATGGTCCAAAATCACCTTTACTAATCAGGTCCCATATATAATCTATAAATTGTTTCCATATAGGGTCATTAAGATGATATTTCTCTTCTAAATTTGCAACTACTTGTGGTGGTAAACTTCTATCTCCAGCAAAATCAAAGGGGCCTCCAGGCATTATTCTTACCAAAAGAAAAGTTGTAAGAATTACCCCTAAAACTACAGGAATAAATAATAATATTCTCCTGATTATATATTTTGTCATTTTCTATCACCAGATAAGTTTAACAGAAAAAAAATTTTGAATATAAAATTCTAATTCTAATATAAAAATTAATTTTTATATTAAATATTATAAAATATAAAAACTATAAAAAATATATTATTAATTAGTAACTTAATATTGTAATATTGGCGGGTAATAATTACCCGCCAATATTTTTGCATACTTTAACCATGCAATTTATCTGAAGTAAGACTTATTATCTATCTTACCCCCCTATAGCTGCCTTTTTGGCTTCCATGTCAATATTCCATAGATGATGATCCTCTTCTCCAGATTTTTTAAATGTACGAGTTACCCATGGTTTAGTTGTTGAAATACTAGTATAGAAGTAGATTGGCGCAAAAGCAGTTTCAACATTATTTAGCTCTATTTCTGCTTGTTTATAAAGTTCTTTTCTCTTCTCAGGATCAGGTTCCAATTGAGCTTGCTTGGTTAATTTATCAAATTCTAACTCCTCAACCTCAGTACAGGTTGGATCCAAACATCCTCTTCTTAACCTGTTGGCACCAGCTGAACTGTTGAATACCTCATGCACCCAGTTATTCTGATCATAGTAGTCAGCACACCATCCCATTCTAAAAATATGTGGTGCATCTTCTAATGGAGTAGTTTTACCTACAGTTGTAAGATATACTGCCCATTCCTGAGTCTCTATTTTAACTTCAACACCCAATACATCCTTCCACATAGATTGTATTGCTGCAGCTATTCTTGCATGACCTTCACTTACATTATGCATCAAGATTATATCTCCTAATCCCTCACCATTAGGATATCCCGCTTCTGCTAAGTATTCCCTTGCTTTTTCTGGATCATACATAATTCCCACATCTGGGTCACCTGCAGTATTACCAAAAATTTCAACAGTTGCAAAAGAGTTTGCTGGTATCTGCTCACCTTTTGTTACAGTGTCAATTAATGTTTGTCTATCAATTGCTGCTGAGAATGCTTTTCTAACTAAATCATTATCAAATGGTGGTTTATTATTTACAAATCCATAGTAATAGGTACAAGCTACTGGAGCAATTCTTAACTCTTTACTTAGCACTGGGTCCGCCTTTACTCTGTCCATCTCTGGAAGAGGAGGAGAAGCTACATCTAATTCATTGTTTTCATACATAGCAAAGGAAGTAGATGCTTCCTCAATGCAATATGCAATTATTTTTTCAATTTGTACATCTGCTGCTTCAGGATGGAATGGATTTTTTAACAAAGTGTAGTGATCACCATGATACCATTCAGTTTGGACAAAAGGACCACATTGCCATTTAAAGCATGGCTCTGTCCATTTAGCTCCATTTGGTCCTTCAATACAAGCTTGTGGCATTGGATTAGCCTGTGGCATTGTTACAATTCCTGGAAACCAAGGAGCAGGATTCTCAAGAGTAAATTCTACAGTATAATCATCAATAGCCTTAACTCCAATAGTGTCTAAAAGCTCTGGTGTTATTTCCTCTTCAGTAGTATTAATTGCTTCTGCATTTTTAATTCCATAGACAAGATATGCATAGGTTGAAGCTGTTACTGGATTAATTGTTCTTTTTACTCCGTATACAACATCATTAGCTGTAACTGGAATAGGATTTCCATCCTCATCTAAAACTTGCTCTATTTCATCAGTCTGGCAATTATATTGAACCCAATATATATCATCTCTCAGTTTAAATGTCCAGGTTAAGCCATCTTCGGATGCTTCCCATTCTGTAGCGAATTCAGGAATTATATTCCAATCTTCATCATAACCAGTAAGAGCTGTGTTGGTGTCTTTAATCATTTGGTGTGAAGTTGTATCTGTACATAACGCAGGATCTCCAGTTGGGGGCTCTGTATCTGCATTATATACATAAGTTACTATTTCTTCCTCTTCTGGGGGTGGTGCTTCTGTAGTTTCCTCAGGAGTAGTTTCTTCTTCTGCTACAGGTGCTGCTGGAGGGCAACCAATAAATGTGAGTGACAGTGATGCAACAGTTGTAAGAGCTACAACCGTCAAAATTATTTTTTTAAGAAAATTCATTAAAAACCTCCTTATCAATTTTATACATGAAAAACATTAATTTTCTATAAAATCACCTCCCATTCATTTTTTAATTGCTACTTCTAATTTAAGATATGCAACTTCTGTTATTTATTATAAATTACTATATTTCTATGTAACCTAAATTTTTATTTAGTTAAATATTAAATAATAATAAAATAATTGTCAACTAAAAATTATAGCATTCAAATTATACTTTATTTTATTTTTGATTATTACTCACTTTAAAAATTATATATATATATTTTTATTTCTTCAACTAATATTATAAATTAATTATTATAAATTATACTAAAAAATATTTAATCAAACTCGATGACAGGCCACCCAATGTTCAGTGCTTATTTCCTTATATTCGGGTTCTTCCTCCTTGCAAATATCCATCACTACCGGACAGCGTGTATTGAAATTGCATCCTTTTGGTGGATTAACAGGGCTTGGTACATCGCCCTTTAAGATTATTCTTTTTCTCTTTTCCTCAACAATAGGATCTGGTATCGGAACTGCTGAAAGTAATGCTTCTGTATATGGGTGTTTTGGATTTTTATAGAGTTCAATACTTTCTGTTGATTCTACTAATTTTCCTAAATACATAACAGCAACTCTATCACTTATATGTCTAACAACTGATAAGTCATGAGCTATAACGAGATATGTTAAGTTAAATTCATTTTGAAGATCTTCTAACAAATTCATTATCTGAGCTTGAATTGATACATCTAATGCTGAAATTGGTTCATCACAAACAATAAAGGATGGATTTAATGCTAATGCTCTTGCAACCCCAATTCTTTGCCTTTGACCTCCAGAAAATTCGTGTGGATAACGGGTTATAAAATAAGGATTTAAACCTACAATTTTTAACAACTCTCTTACTCTTTTTTTAAGTTTTTTACCCTTTGCAACATTATGAACAAATAATGGTTCTCCTATAATGTCACCAACCATAAGTCTGGGATTTAGTGATGCATATGGATCCTGGAAAATTATTTGCATTTTTCTTCGCATTTTTCTCAGTTTCTCTCCACTTATTTTACAGAGATTCTCACCTTCAAAAAGGACATCACCTGCAGTGGGTTTCTCAAGCTGTAAAATAACTCTTCCAGTTGTGGTTTTCCCACAACCACTCTCACCTACTAAACCAAGAGTTTCACCTCTTTTAACATAAAAACTAATTCCATCTACTGCTTTAACATCTCCAACGTGGCGTTGAATAACTATTCCTGTAGTTACTGGAAAATATTTCTTTAAATTTTTAACCTCAAGTAAGACATTATCCTTTTTCAATCTAAGCCACCTCCTTTTGAGTAGCAGTTTCTATATCTATCCAACATGCTATTCTATGATCGGGTGCAACTGTCCTTAGTTCGGGATTCTCTTTAAAACATTTATCAATCCTATAAGTACATCTTGGAACAAAAGGACAGCATTCTGGCATATCTATCAAATCAGGTGGTGATCCTTCAATAGATGTTAATCTTTTTCTATGAATTTCATCAAGTCTTGGAATTGAACCCAATAAACCTAATGTATAAGGATGCTTTGGATCACCATAAACATCTTTGCATGATGCAGTTTCAACAAAATATCCTGCATACATGACATTTACCCTATCAGCCAATCCTGCAATTATTCCTAAATCATGAGTTATCCAGATAACTGCTGTTCCTAATTCATCACTCAATCTCTTAACAATATCTATTACCTGTGCTTGTATTGTAACATCAAGTGCAGTTGTCGGCTCATCAGCAATAATTAATTGAGGATTACAAGCAAGTGCCATAGCAATCATTGCCCTCTGTCTCATTCCACCAGAAAATTGATGCGGATAATCGTTAATTCTATCTACAGCTTCTGAAATTCCAACCATATCTAATAGTTCAATTACTTTATTTCTCGCTTTTTTCATAGTCATTTTCATATGCAATTGTAAGACTTCACTTATCTGCTTATTTATTGTTAATACAGGATTAAGCGATGTCATAGGATCCTGAAAAATCATTGCAATCTTTTTTCCCCTAATCTTTCTTATCTTATCCATATTCATTTTCATAAGTTCTTTGCCTTCAAATAAAACTTCTCCAGAAATTATCTTTCCAGGTGGTGTGCGAATCAAACGCATAGTAGAAAGAACAGAGACAGTTTTTCCACAACCACTCTCACCTACTATCCCAAGAGTCTCTCCCTTGTTTACATGGAAATCAACACCATTTACAGCAAATACTGCTCCATCTGGAGTATAGAATCTTGTAGTTAAGTTTTTTACATCTAATAATGGTTCCATAAATTTCCTTTATCCTTATAAAACTAATAAATATTTTTATTTAATTTAATATTATTACAGTATTATATTTAATAAAATTGTGGTAATAGCGAATATTATTGATGCAGCAACTGTTATCCTATTTAAATTCTTTTCGACAATACTTGAGCTAGTAGCTGGGCCTAAAATCTCACCAAATGTAGCTGACATTCCTCCACCCTTTCCAGCATGAAGAAGAATCAGAAGAATTAAAGCTAAACAAATTACAGAATGAATTATGATTATTACAGTTGACAAAGTAGTCATTTTTTAGTAACTCCTTATTGATTATAAATTATTATTTTGACTTTAAAATAATCTAATTAAGTATTATAATTTTGATTTTAAAAACCTTCTCAACAAAAACATTTTACAATTGTAAACTATTTTTAAAAATTTTAAAATATAAAACATTAAAAAAATTATTCAATAAAATATTCTCTGTATTAGATTTTTCAATCTTTTTATGTCATTCAGACACTGTCCTGGGTAAAATTAGTTTGATTTATTAATTTTATAATAATACTCATTCTAAACAGAAATATTTTTTAATCAAGTTCTTTCAGTCTTTTATACGCAACAGTGCCACCATTACCTGCTTCATAAACTGTTTTGAAATTTTCCTTATATTTTTCAATTATCGGGTACACATACTTCATAAACCGTTCATTTGTTTTATCCTGTATTATAAAATCAGATTTATTCAAATACTTTTTTTGTTTTTGTTCATCATCACTATATGGAAATGATATCGTCTCTCTATTAGTTATAATATAAACTAAGAAATTACTCCTGCTAAGTATTGAACTGCCATCATAAGAATTTTCCTTTAACCAATACATTGCATCATAGAAATTCTCCCATGATTTACCATATATAAATTTTTTATTATTTTTATAATCAAGACTCTTATTTATTACTAAATATCCACCATAGATACTTCCAGTTAAAAATATAATAAAAGTTAGTATTAAAACTGTTGATGCAAATATTTTAATTATTTTTTTTGTTGAAATTTTTAGTATTATCTCTTTAAAAAACAAGACCCCACTTGAAAAAAGAATGATTAAAATAGGAATTACGCAAACCGTAAGTCTTTCTGATTGCCATGGCCACATATGAAGACCGATAAAATAAAGTATTAAATATATTGTATAAATATATTTCTTCTTTTTCAAGAAATAAATAATTCCTAAAATAACTAAGATTATAGAAAGTAAAATTGCAATAAAATATAAATCTTTAATTTTTAATATTTCAAAAAAATTTGAAATATTCCCTTTTAAAATATCTTTTAAGCCATTTGTCAGTTGCGAAAAAACTGCTTTAAAATAATAATCGAAATTTGATTTTGCTCTTTCAAAAAATTTTATAAAATCTATATTTCCTTCGGAATAGTCACTGAGATTGACCTTGAAAAACTCACTTACATAGCTAACTTTATTTGAAATCATTGCTCTTAAGTTCCACAAAATAACTGGTACTAATGTAAATACAAAATAAATTCCTGATCTAATTTTGTTCTCACTTAAAAAGATTTGTATAAATATTGCAAGGATGATGAAAATACCAATTGGTCTGATTAAAAATGTAAATATTGAAAAAAATATCAATAAAATAAAATTAAGATTGAGATGCTTTTTTATTCTCTCAAATAAATTATTTTTATCCTCAGAATGTTTGTCATTGTCATCCTGAGCATAGCGAAGGATCTCAAAATTAAGATTTAACCTACTACTTTCATTCTCAGAATAATTACTCTTACTATTGTTTAAGTATTTAATATTACTTTCTTCGCTAATCTCTCTATAATTTAAGTTATAAAAATATAAAGTGATAAGAAGAAAAAGATTATATACAGTCTCTGTCATTACTTTTGATGAGAAACTTAGAAGTTCAGGATGAGTTATAAAAAAAATTGATGCCAGCAATAAAGTTAATCTATCCAGATCCTTTTTTGCTACAAGATAGAAAAATAATACTGAAAGAATAAAACATGAAACTACAATTATTTTAGATACTATTAAAATATTTGATTCAATAAATTTAGAACCTAAAATAAAATAAAAAAATGATAATATAAGTGGAAAACCTGGATATGCCTTGTAATCAGGAGGATTTTCTGGATAATTTATTAATTTAAATCCAATTCCTTGAGAAATGGATTTTCCAAGTATCATATATCTTGCATTATCACCAAAACAAGATAACACTGGATTAAATGCTAAAATAGCTAAGAATAATGCTAAAAGAAGTATAAATATTAACTCAAGGTTTATTCTTTTAATTTATAGCTCACCTTTCTAAATAATCAAAATCTTTTTAAGTACTGATTAATATTATTTAAGTTTTTATAATTTTTTCAAACTTTTTTTATAATTTACAATATCAATAAAGTCCTGTGCATTTAAACTTGCACCACCGACTAATACTCCATCTATCTCAGGTTGAACCATAATCGGTACAATATTAAAAGGTTTTACGCTCCCACCGTATTGGATTCTTATTTTTTCAGAAATTATTGGAGAAAATAGTCTACTTATTCTTTGTCTTATGAATGAAATCATGAAATTAGCATCTTCAGGAGTTGATGTTTTTCCTGTTCCAATTGCCCATATTGGCTCATAGGCAATAACAATATTTTGAATATAATCTTTATTTAAACCCTTCAAACAATTGTTCAATTGTTCCCTAACATATTGCTTCTGTCTTCCTAGTTCTCTAATTTTAAGAGGTTCTCCAACACAAAGGATAGGGTTTATATTGACATCGAGTGCTTTTTTTAATTTTTTATTTATTAATTCATCAATTTCATCAAAATATTGCCTTCTCTCAGAGTGACCAATTATGACATATTCAACATTAAGCGCTTTCAACATAACTGGTGATATCTCACCTGTAAATGGACCTTCTGACATATAATGCATATTCTGAGCCCCTAATTTTATCTTCATCTTATCAGCTTCTATAACAGTCTTAATGCTTCTTATTGCTGTAAAAGGAGGAATAACAACGACCTCAGCATCTTGATCTTTATCTATGCCATAATTTATTTCCTGAACAAGTTTAACTCCCTTAAGATGAGTCTTAAACATCTTCCAATTTCCTGCTATTATTGGTCTTCTAATTTTTTCATTTACCATTTATTTCCCTATTCTTAAAATTAACATTTTATTTGTTATTTAATGCTTCTACTGCTGGTAGTTTTACACCTTCAAGAAATTTTAATGATGCACCACCACCAGTTGTAATGTAACTGATTTTATCTGCAACCCTATACTTTTTTACTGCTGCTATTGTATCTCCTCCACCCACTACAGTTTTTGCTTTACTTTCTATAACTGCGTAAGCAATTTCCTTTGTTCCTTTTTCAAACGATTCCCACTCAAATACTCCCATAGGACCATTCCACAAAATAGTTTTTGCTTTTAATATCTCTTCTTTATATTTATCGATTGTCCCTGAACCAATATCTAATCCTAACCAATCCTCAGGAATCTCTTCTATATTTACTGTTTTAAAAATTGAATCATGTTTGAATTCTTTAGCCACAACAACATCCTCTGGCAACATGAATTTCTTTCCCTTATCTTTACATTCATCTAAAACTTGCTTACAGTATTCAAGCATCTCCTCTTCTAGTAAGGAATTCCCAATTTCAAAACCTATAGATTTTAGGAATGTATAACACATTCCACCTCCTGCAATCACAGTGTCAACAACATTTAAAAGATTCCTAACAACTCCAATTTTGTCTGAGATTTTACTGCCTCCTAAAATTACAACAAAGGGATGTTTTGGTTTTTTAAGTAGAGAAGAAAGTGTTCTTAGTTCTTTTTCCAATAAAAGACCCGTTACGGATGGTATATATTTACAAATACCTACCATAGATGCATGTTTTCTGTGTGAAGTGCCAAAAGCATCATTTACATATATATCTGCAAGTTCTGCAAGTTCTCTTGAGAAATTATCGTCATTACTTTTTTCACGCTGGTCAAATCTCAGATTCTCTAAAAGTAAAATATCACCGCTTTTTAAATCTTTTACCTCATTTTTAACCTTATCAGAAATAACATAATCCATCTTCTTTATTTCTTTATTAAGATGTTTCCCTAAAGCTATTGCCACAGGATCCATTTTTAGTTTTTCAACAAACTTTCCTTTAGGTCTTCCAAGATGTGATGCAAGAATAATTTTCGCATTATTTTTTATTAGATAATCAATTGTTGGTAAAGATAATATTATTCTAGTTTCATCAGTGATATTACCTTCATCATCTAAAGGGACATTTAAATCTTCTCTAACAAAAACTGTCTTATTTTCAATATCAATATCCCTTATGGATTTCTTATTCATACAATAATCCTTAAAATTTGTATTAAATATAATTTGGAATTAGTAACCTTTTTTTGCAATGTATTTGATAAGGTCATTTACTCTCTTTGAGTAAGCCATTTCATTATCATACCATCCAAGAACTTTCACCATATTACCAATTACCATAGTTGCTAATGAATCATAGACTGAAGAATATAAATTCCCTATTACATCACATGAAACTAATGGTTCATCACTATATTGTAAAAATCCCTTAAGAGGTGGTTCTTCTGATGCTTTTTTCATAGCTTGGTTTACTTCTTCAACTGTCACATCTCTTTCTAAGAAAGCTACAAAATCAACTATTGAACCATCATGGACTGGAACTCTCATAGCCATTCCATCCATTTTACCCTTGAGTTCTGGTATAACTAAAGTTGTTGCAATAGCTGCCCCTGTCGTTGTTGGAATTATATTCATTGCTGCTGATCTGGCTCTTCTCTTATCTTTGTGTGGACCATCTACCAAATTTTGGTCACTAGTGTATGCATGAATCGTTGTCATAAAACCTTTCTGGATTCCAAAATTCTCATTTAGAACTTTCGCTAATGGGGCAATACAATTTGTAGTACAAGATGCACCGGATATAATATTATGATTTTCTGGGTCATACATTTCATGATTAACTCCCATTACTAAAGTAATATCAGGATTTGTTGCTGGTGCACTTATTATTACTTTCTTTGCTCCAGCATCCAGATGCTTTTTTGCATCTTCTCTCTTTCTAAAAAATCCTGTTGATTCTATTACAATATCTACTCCTAATTCATCCCAGGGAAGTTGTGCTGGATCTCTAACACAAAGAGCTTTTACTTCTCTATCACGAATAAAGATTTTATCACCTTTGACTTCTACATTTGCTATTCTCCCATGCGTTGAATCATACTCTAACAAGAATGCTAAAACCTCGGGAGTAGTGATATCATTAACAGCTACAAAATCTATTTCCTTGTCATCTATTCCAGCTTTAAAAACACATCTTCCAATTCTTCCAAATCCATTTATACCAACTCTTATTGCCATTTAATTTTCTCCTTTCTTTTAAAAATGTTTATTTTAAATTTAAAAATTAATATTAAGGAAAATCTTATCATTTTACCAGATTCTTTAATATATTTGATGAGATTGCTTCGTCGCTTACGCTCCTCGCAATGACAAATAAATAACAGATATCATCTATAGGGTTTCTAATATTTTTTATAGGCTTTCTACTATTTTTTGTATCCTTCTTAATCTATTATTAACTGCAGATTTTGAAATTATTTTCGAACCCAGTTTCCCCAACTCTAATAAAGATGCTTGAGGATACTCAAGTCTAATATAAGAAATTTCCCTAAGAGCTTCTGGAAGCAAATCAAGACCTATAGAATTATCTATTTTTATAATATTATCAATCTGTTTATAAGATGCTTTTATAGTTTTATTAAGATTTGCTGCTTCAAAATTAACAATTCTTTTTATATAACTTTTCGCTTCTTTTAATACTTTAATGCTTTCCAAATTTAAAACTGTTCCATGAGCTCCAATTAATTTAAGAAAATTAAAAATATCCTCACTCTTTTTTAGATAAACAACAAAAAATCCTCTTCTTTTGTATATCTTAGGATTAATATGAAATCTGTTAAGAATTTTTAATATATATTTTGCATCATCTTGGCTGTTAGTTAAGATCTCTAAATGATATCCACTTTCTGGTTTTGATATATAACCTCTACTATAAAAACAGCTTCTTAAAAAAGATATTTTACAACATTTTTTCCTGATAAAATCTGAAGATATTTTATCTCTTACCTCAAAGTTATCATCTAAATATTTTAACATCTTTAGAAACTTAGCTGTT
The DNA here is from genome assembly GCA_049647085.1 of Candidatus Humimicrobiia bacterium. GTDB lineage: Bacteria > Actinomycetota > Humimicrobiia > JAHJRV01 > JAHJRV01 > JAHJRV01. The sequence goes on from JBARXA010000016.1 coordinate 354,797, forward strand.
TTTTTCTGAAAAGGTATCTCTATAAAATATCTCTTTCTTTTGTTCCTGTAACTATTAAATTTTATATAAGTATTTATTTCTTCTTTAAATAGCTTTTTAATTAAAGTGATTATTTTCCGAGCAACTGAAGCATTTTCTGTTCTTATCTTTATACCAAAATTCTGTTTTTCTTTTTTTATACGCCCGGACATTCTTATCGCAACATATAGTTCTGCTTTTTGACAGCAAATCTTTTTTGGTATTTCCCGAGCTAATTCATCCTTTACGCAAGATGAGAAACTTTTAATTTTCCCCATTATTGTAAATCCCTATGATCAATTATAAGTTCATAACCTTGCTCTTTTAAAAAATCAAAAATTTCTTTAGCAATCACTACAGATCTATGTCTTCCCCCTGTACAACCTATTGCAATTTTTAAATAATTCTTTCCCTCTAAAATATAATTAGGAATTGTATAAGATAATAACTTACTAAAAATTTTTAAAAATTTCTCTGTCTCTTTTTTACTCATAACAAAATCATAAACTTCCTTATCCAACCCACTTTTTAATTTCAATGATTCTACATAATTAGGATTAGGTAAAAAACGAACATCCATCACTAAGTCAGCATCCCATGGAATCCCTAAACTATATCCAAAAGATACTACCTGTATCTGCATTCTTTCTCTTTCAAGACCTGATATAATAGTATTATTTATCCTATTTTTAAGCTCCATCGGAGTGAGATGAGATGTATCAATTACAATATTAGCTGTCTCTCTTAAAAATTTCATTCTTTCCTTTTCAATACGAATTCCCTTTAATACATTAGCATTTTTTACTAATGGGTGAGTTCTTCTTGTTTCTTTAAATCTCTTAACTAAAGTCTCATCACCTGCCCATAAGAAAAGAATCTGATAATCTATATTTTTTTTATTTAAGTCTTTTAATACATTAGGTAGTTGATCAAAAAAATCCCTGCTACGGACATCTATAACAAGTGCTAATTTATCAATTTTACTTCCTGGAAGTGAACATATATTTATTAAATCTAAAAATAAGGATGATGGCAGATTATCTATACAAAAATAGCCTGCATCTTCAAAGCATCTCATAGCTAAGGTTCTACCTGCGCCAGAGAGTCCTGTTATTATTATTGTTTTTAAACCTTCACTTTTTTCCATAATTATTTCCTGTAATATTATTTTTGCTTATCTTTTAATAATTTATATAAAACAGAATTTATAATACTTATTGCCAGTGCTCCAAGAAAATATCCCCAGAAGCCAAATACAGAAAATCCCTCAACGAAGTGATCCACAATCCAGAGCATTGCAGCATTTATTATTAAAGAAAAAAGACCTAATGTTAAAATATTTATAGGAAGTGTTAAAACCTTAACTATAGGTCTGATTATTAAATTTACTAATGCCAAAACAATTGCTGTGAAAAGGGCTGATAATAGTTTAGCATTACCTTCACCCTCAAGATGAATCATATTATCAGGAAATATATAAGTAACTATAATAATCGCGAGAGTTAAAGTTATTATCCTGATTAACATATTTTTCATAAGCAATTCTCCTCGCTTTTTTACCATTATAGTAATGTTGTTATTCAAAAATTAAGTATATCATATTAATTAAAATTAAATGATAGTCAAAATAGGATTAAAAGCGGTGAAAATGTCTATATATTCTTTGAGCGACTTTAGAAGGTATTCCTTTAATATCATATAGTTCTTGAAGTGTTGCTTTTGCAACATATTCTGCTGAACTAAAATGTTTAATCAATTTTGCTTTTCTTTTTGGACCAACTCCATAAATTTTATCAAGAATTGATGTTATCATATCTTTGTTTCTAAGATTTCTGTGATAAGAAATGGCAAAGCGATGAGCTTCATCTCTAATATTTTTTAAAAGTAAGAGCGCTGATGAATTTTTTTTAAGTATGAGAGGATATTTCTTGTTTAATAAATGTATTTTATCAGGTTTTTTAGATAGTCCAATAACAAAGATATTTTCTAAACCTAATTCTTTTAAAACTCTTTTTGTAATTTGCAGTTGACCCTTTCCACCATCTATTATCACAAGATCAGGGATCAAATCAAATGCATTAAATTCTTTATATTCCTTTTTATAAACTTTATTATCTTTTTTATATTTGTAGGTTTTTTCATCTATCTTATATGGATATACTAACTTTTTAAATCTTCTCTCAATTACTTCACTTATCATATGAAGATCGTCTTTAACAGATATATTTTTTATTTTAAATCTCCTATATTGTGATTTCTTACAAATACCATTTAAAAATACAACCATTGAGCCAACAGAATGAGAACCTGCTAATGTTGATATATCATAACATTCAATCCTGTAAGGAATTGAACTAAGACTTAATCTATTTTTTAATGAAACAAGTGCATCTTTCTCCCTCATTTTTTTTAGCTTTTCCTTGTTCAGAAATTGCTTAATTTCAATTTCAGCATTTTTTTCTGCTAACTCTACTAATCTTCTTTTCTCCCCTCTTCTCGGAATCTTTATGTCAATATATATTTCCTTTTTCATGCTCAACCAATTTTTTATGATCTCCATTTCATAAATATTTGTTGATAAAATAATCTCCTTAGGATATCTAAAAGCTGAATTATAATACTGTTTGATAAAGAGAGTAAGGAGCTCGCTTTTATCAAACTCTGATGTCTTTTCTAAAATAAAGCAATCTTTACCTAATAAAAATCCCTCTCTTATTGTAAAAAGTTCAACACATGCTATGTCTTCGTTTAATACAATAGCTAATATATCAATATCCAGTCTTTGTATTGTTGCAACTTTTTGTTTCTGAGTAAGTTCATTTATTGCAATAAATTGATCTCTATATCTTGCAGCATCCTCAAATCTTTTTTCACTTGATGCTAACTTCATAGATTTCTCTAAACCTTGCTTGATTTCTTTTCTTCTTCCATTAAGAAATTGAATGATTATATTTATTATTTCTTTATATTCTGTTTTTTTTACTTTCCCGGTACACGGAGCTAAGCATCTATTTATATGATAATTCAGACACGGTGAACCAGTCTTTTTTCCTGGCTTTGATCCTTTACAACTTCTAATTTTAAATTTTTTATGAATCATATCCAAGATTTTTCTGACATTTTGAGGTCTTGTATGGGGACCAAAATAGATATATTTTGGATTGGATGTTTTTCGTGTAAAAAATACCCGAGGATAATCTTCTAAAATAGAGATAGCAATATAGGGATATCTCTTATCATCTTTTAAATTCACATTATATTTTGGTCTGTGTTCTTTTATCAAAGTACTTTCAAGTATTAATGCTTCAACTTCATTATCAGTCACGATGAAATCTAATTTGTCTGCATGAGATAGCATATCAGTTATCTTTGTAGGTAGTTTTTGAGACTTTTGAAAATAGCTTTTAATCCGTTTCTTTAAGGACTTAGCTTTACCAATATATAAGACTTCCTCTAAAGAATCATAGAATATATAAACACCTGGTTTATCAGGTAAATAATTTAGACTTTCTTTTATCTTTATTGGAGCTTTTCTAAACATTTAATAAATCCTTTAAATACATACCTGTATAAGATTTTTTATTTTTTGCAACTTCTTCTGGTGTACCTTCAGCTACTATCCATCCCCCTTCATCACCACCTTCTGGTCCAAGATCAATTATATAATCAGCTGTTTTTATTACATCTAAATTATGTTCAATAACAATTACTGTATTTCCCTTATCAACTAATCTGTTTAATACTTTGAGTAGTTTCTTTATATCATCAAAATGAAGTCCTGTTGTTGGTTCATCCAATATATAAATAGTTCTACCTGTAGCAATTTTTGATAGTTCCTTAGAAATTTTTACTCTTTGAGCTTCTCCCCCTGAGAGTGTGGTAGCAGATTGACCCAATTTTATATATCCAAGACCAACATCATCAACTAATTGTAATTTTCTTTTTATTCTTGGAATGTTTTTAAAAAACTCTAATGCTTTTTTAACACTCATATCTAAAACTTCTGAAATATTTTTTCCTTTAAAAGTTACATCTAAAGTTTCATTATTGTACCTTTTTCCCTTACATACATCACAGGTTACATATATATCAGGCAGAAAATGCATCTCTATTTTAATATTCCCATCACCCCTGCATGCCTCACATCTTCCACCCTTTACATTAAAACTGAATCTACCTTTTTTATAACCTCTAATTTTTGCTTCTTGAGTCTCCGCAAAGACCTCTCTGATAGGAGTAAATACTCCTGTATATGTTGAAGGATTTGATCTTGGAGTTCTTCCAATTGGTGATTGGTCAATCTCAATTACTTTATCAATATTTTCTATACCTTTAATGTCTTTGTGCTTACCAGGTTTAAACTTTGACCTGCTATGTAATCTATTCATTAGTGCTCTATATAAAATTTCATCAACTAATGTGCTTTTTCCTGAACCCGAAACTCCAGTTATACAAATAAATTTACCAAGTTTAAAAGAAACATCTATTTCTTTTAAATTATGTTCTTTTGCACCTAATATAACCAAATCTCCTTTATATTCAATTCTTCTCTTATTTGGAACATTGATCTTTTTCTTACCACTTAAATACTGTCCAGTTATAGAGGTAGGTTCATTTTTAATATCTTCTATAGTTCCAAGTACAACAACATCCCCGCCACGCTCTCCAGCCCCAGGACCTAAATCAACTATAAAATCTGCCTGGTTAATGGTTTCTCTATCATGTTCTATCACAATTAAAGTATTTCCTAAGTCTCTTAATCTTTTTAATGTTTCAAGAAGTCTCTTATTATCCCTGTTGTGAAGACCTATACTTGGTTCATCAAGAATATATAAAACCCCAATCAAACTTGTTCCAATTTGGGTAGCTAACCTTATTCTCTGAGCTTCCCCACCGGAAAGACTTCTTGTTTCTCTGTCAAGCGTTAGGTAGTTTAAACCCACATTTTCCATAAAGGCTAATCTTTCTTTTATTTCTTTTAATATTCTTCTTGCTATTATCTTTTCTTTATTTGTTAATTTAAGATTCTCAATAAAAGATTTGCACTTGGAAACACACATTTGGGTTAGTTCATAAACATTTTTTCCACCAACTGTTACTGCTAAGCTTTCAGGTCTAAGTCTTGCACCATTACATTCAGGACATGGGCTTATGCTCATATATTCTTCAATTTTTTCCCTACTATATTCAGACTTTGTCTCTGTGTATCTTCTTTCTAAATTATTAATTACACCTTCTACAGAAGTAGGCCATCTTACTACTGTTCCATTATATCTTTCATACTCAACAAGCACTCTTTCCCCTGGTAAACCATACAAAATTATATTTTGTATATTATTATCTAAATCACTAAATGGTGTTGAAAGACCAAAATTATATTTTTTAGAAAGAGCCTTTATATACATTGGAAAAAAGGCTGATGAACTATCTCTCCATAATTTAATAGCTCCCTGTGATAAACTTAGATTTTTATCAGGTACTACTAAATCTGGATCTATTTCTTGTTTAAAACCCAACCCATCACAATAAGTACAAGCACCAATAGGACTATTAAAAGAAAACATCCTTGGAGAAAGTTCCTCAAAGCTTATACCACAATCAAGACAAGCAAATTTTTGAGAAAATATCAAATTTTCTCCATCAATTATCTGAATATAGACTATCCCATCTGATTCCCTTAATGCTGTTTCAATCGAATCAGCGACTCTTTTTCTTATATTGGATTTAGACACCAATCTATCTATTACTATTTCAATATCATGTTTTTTATATTTTTCCAAAAGAATCTCATCTTCCAAACTTTTTAGCTCTCTATCCACTCTAACTCTTACATAACCCTTCCTTCTTATCTGATCAAATAGATTTTTATATTCCCCTTTTCGACCCTTAATTACTGGTGATAGAATCATATATTTTGTACCTTTAGAAAGTTTTAAAACCTTATCTATTATCTGTTGTGGTGATTGTTGAGATATTTCTTTCCCACATATATGACAATGAGGCTCTCCAATTCGAGCATAAAGTAATCTAATATAATCATATATTTCAGTTATAGTCCCCACAGTTGAACGAGGATTTTTAGTAGCACCTTTCTGGTCAATTGAAATAGCAGGAGAAAGACCTTCAATATAATCAACATCAGGTTTTTCCATCTGCTCAAGAAATTGTCTTGCGTAAGCAGAAAGAGATTCTACATACCTTCTCTGACCTTCAGCATAAATGGTGTCAAATGCAAGACTGGATTTACCAGAACCACTGATACCAGTTATTACAATCATCTTATCTCTTGGAAGATCTAAATTTATATTTTTTAAATTGTGCTCACGAGCACCTCTTATAATAAGCTTCTTCTCTTTCATATCCTTTTATTTGTTTTTTTAATTCTTTTATTTGGTCTCTTAAAACTGCTGCGTATTCAAAATTTAATTCTTCAGCAGCAAGTTTCATTTCTTCTTCAAGTCCCAATATTATTTTTGGTATTTCATCAGGTAATATTTTTCCTGGTTTCATTATTTTTTCTTTTATCATTATTTTTTCAGCTACCTTAGTTGCCATTAATATATCTGATATCTTCTTGTGAATTGTTTGAGGTTCTATATTATTCTCTTCATTAAATACTAATTGAATATCTCTTCTTCTGTTAGTTTCATCTATTGCTCTCTTCATTGACCTTGTTATATTATCAGCATACATTATAACTTTACCTCTGATATTTCTTGATGCTCTACCAATAGTTTGGATAAGTGATGTTTCTGATCTTAAAAATCCCTCTTTATCAGCGTCCAATATAGCAACAAGAGAAACCTCCGGAAGATCCAAGCCTTCTCTAAGAAGATTTATTCCAACTAATACATCAAAGTCTCCTTTTCTCAACTCTCTTATAATTTTTACCCTCTCTAAAGTACCTATTTCTGAATGAAGATATCTTGATTTAATACTCATATCAAGAAAATAATCAGTCAAATTTTCAGCCATTCTTTTTGTTAAAGTTGTAATTAAAACCCTCTCATTTTGTGTGGTTCTTTTCTTAATTTCCGTCATCAAATTATCAATTTGACCTGTTGTTTTTCTAACTTCAACTTTCGGGTCAACAAGTCCTGTAGGTCTAATTATCTGCTCAACAACCTGACTACTATTTTCAATTTCAAAATCCCTAGGGGTTGCTGAAACAAATATTACCTGGTTTATTGCATTTAAAAATTCTTTCATCCTTAAAGGACGATTATCAAGAGCTGATGGTAGTCTAAATCCATATTCAATAAGTGTTTCTTTCCGAGACCTATCCCCATGATACATCCCATTTATCTGAGGAACTGCTATATGGGACTCATCAATAAATGTTATAAAATCATCCGGAAAATAATTTAGTAGTGTAGATGGAGTAGCTCCTGGTTCTCTTCCTGAAAAATATCTTGAGTAATTCTCAATTCCTTTACAGTATCCGATTTCTTTTAACATCTCCAAATCATATTTTGTTCTCATCCTTAATCTCTGAACTTCAAGCAATTTATCCTGAGATTTTAATTCCTTTAATCTATCATCTAAATCCTTCTCAATTTCGAATAAAATCTCTTCCATTCTTTTTGGTTCAATAACAAAATGAGTTGCTGGTGAAATCATAATAATTGCTATTTTTTCAATTATTTCGCCAGTTAAATAATTAAATTTACATATTTCCTTTATATCATCACCAAATAATTCAATTCTAATAGCATAATCATTATAGGGTGGGAATATATCTACTATATCTCCTTTTACTCTGAATGTCCCAGGACTAAAGTCAATATCGTTTCTTTGATACTTTATTTTGACAAGTTTTAATAATATTTCATCCCTTTCATATTTTTCACCCTTAGATAAAATAAGAGTTTTCTCCTTATATAGAGATGGTGAACCTAAGTTAAATATACATGAAACACTTGCTACAATAATTACATCTCTTCTTGTAAGTAATGCATTTGTTGATGAAAGTCTAAGTCTTTCCAATTGCTCATTTATAGATGCGTCTTTCTCAATGTAAGTATCTGTAGTTGGCACATAAGCCTCAGGTTGATAATAATCATAGTAACTAACAAAATAATGAACTGAATTTTTGGGGAAAAATTCTTTAAATTCATTACAGAGTTGAGCAGCCAATGTTTTATTAGGAGACATTACCAAGACAGGTCTATTTACACTGTTTATTATCTGAGCCATTGTATAAGTCTTTCCAGACCCGGTAACTCCAAGTAAGGTTTGAAATCTATCACCTTTATATAAGCCTTCAACAAGCTTATTTATTGCTGTAGGTTGATCTCCTTGAGGCTTGTAATTTGATATTAATTCAAAGTCTGACATTTTAAAAAATTAGATATATTATTATAAGATTATGTTTTAGATTGGATAAGTCTACAAAATATTCCTATTTTTCTTCTTAAATCATTTATACCTTTATCATTGTTTATAATATGATGTACTTTATCCTTTGGAATAATTAAATTTTGCCCTTCTACTCTTAATTTAGCTTCTTCTCTTGACAAATTCATTTTAGATATTACTCTTTCTATTCTTAAATCCATTGGACAGGTTACATATAAGATTTCATCACATCTATTATATAAATTAGTTCTAAAAAGAAGTGGGGCTTCTATTACAACAATTCTTTCACCTTCTTTTTGAGTTCTTTTAATCTTCTTGCTTGTTGGTTTTGAAGTTTCTTCCAACTTTTCTTTTTTATAAAGAATTTTTTCAATTTCTTTCACTATTTGAGGAAGCATTATCTCATTTAATTTCTCCAATTTATTCCTATTTGAAAAAACAATATTTGCTAACTTTTTTCTGTTTAATCTTCCATTTCTGTAAAGTATTTTCTTACCAAAGAATTTAACTAATTCTGATTTAGTAGCAGATTTTGAGGAGACAGTCTTTGCAATATCATCAGAATATATAACATCTGCTCCTAAATCTTCTAACATTTTAGCAACTGTAGTTTTTCCTGTTCCAATTTCCCCAACCAAACACATAAGTTTCATATTCATCCTTAAAATTACATATTTTTATATTTCATTTTAAATTTTAAACCTCTTTGAATTTAAGAGCAAATTAAATATGCTCTGGAATAATACCAGAGCATACAATTTATAAATTCAGCTAATTTAATTTTATTATATTTATGTCAAGATATTAGATTTTGTTATTTATCTATTAAAATTTATAATTATTTATCTTTTATTTCTCCTGATTTATCTTCTTTAGCTTTTTTCTCTTCTTTTACTGATTTATCTTCTTTAGTATATTCTACTTCTTCTTCATCTCTTATTTTTTCTTTATGATGTTTAGCTTTTTCTTTAATCTTTTCTTTCTCTTCAGTTAGTTTAATTTCTTCTTCAACTTTTATTTCCTTTTCAATAGGTCTGGCTATTGGTTTGGGTTCCTCACCCTCTTTTTTCTCTCTTGGAGCCTGCCTTATACTCAAACCAATTCTTCTTTTATCAAAATCTATATCGATAATTTTTACTTTTATTTTATCGTCAATATTTACAACTTCTTCTGGTTTTTCTACACTATAAACAGCAATTTCTGAGATATGAACCAATCCCTCAATTCCATCTTCAATCTGCACAAATGCTCCAAATGGTACTATTTTTATAACCTTTCCATCAACCACATCACCGATAGCATATTTTTTTGTTAATTCCATCCAGGGATCAATCTGTGTTTGTTTAAGTCCCAAAGCTACTCTCTTTTTCTCCTTGTCTACTTCCAAAATGACGACTTCAACTTCATCTCCGATCTTTACTATCTCAGATGGATGGTTCACATGTCCCCATGAAAGTTCTGAAATATGTATTAAACCATCGACTCCGCCTAAATCAACAAACGCTCCAAAATCCAAAATATTAGAAATTACTCCTTTTTTAACTTGACCTACCTTCACGTTCTTAATAAAGGTATCTCTTAATTTCTTTTTTTCAATTTCAAGATAGGCTTTTCTAGAAATGATAACATTATTTTTTTGCCTGTCAATATTAATCACTTTACATATAACTTCTTTGTTTAAATATGCATTAAAATCTGTTACCTTTTTTAAATCAATCAAAGAACCTGGAAGGAAGGCTCTCATACCAATATCCACAATCAATCCACCTCTTACTAAATCTATAACCACTCCTTTAATTAACTTGTCTTCTCTATAAGCTTCTTCTATCTTCTCCAGAGCTCTTTGAGTTTCTGCTCTTTTTTTTGAAAGGATTAATCTTCCATCTTGATCTTCCTTTTGAAGAACTAATACTTCAATCTCATCATTTACACTTATAATTTCATGAGGTTCCAAATCATATCTTACTGATAACTCCCTTGGCGGGATAACTCCTTCAGATTTATACCCAACATCAACTAAAACTTCATCTTTATTAACTTTCACAACTGTCCCTTTTACAATATCTCCCTCTTCAAAAGATACTATTGTTATTTCATAGTTTGGTACAATTTCACCTTTCTCATTAACAGTCAAATACTGTTTTTCTTCCTCAGATAAGTTATTTAATATTTTATTTTTCTCCACTAATAATTCCTCCTAAAAAAATTTTCTATAATATACTACTAACTATAAAAAAAATGCAAGTATTATTGCAATTTTTTATATAAAAAATATTATATTTTGCAGGTAATTATATAATAAAAATCTACATATACCAGTTAGTTCCAATTTTTATATCTACTTTTAGCCTTACTTTAAGCGGGTAAGCATTTTCCATTCTCTCTCTTATAACATTTATAATTTCTTCCTTTTCATCAGTTGGTACTTCTAATAGAAGTTCATCATGAACTTGCAATACTATTTTTGATTTATAATTTTTATTTAATATTTCTTTATATATATCTATCATAGCTATCTTTATAATATCTGCAGCACTACCCTGAATTGGTGTATTAATGGCAAACCTCTCTCCAAGCTGCCTAATTTTGGGATTTCTTGATTTCAATTCTGGAATGTATCTCCGCCTACCTAAAATTGTTGTAACATATCCTTTATTTAATGCTTCCTCAATAATATCATCTATATATTCTTTAACTTGTGGATATTGATCAAAATATTGCTCTATATAATTTTCTGCTTCATCCTCCAAAATGTTAAGTCTTTTAGCTAAACCAAATTTTGTCATACCATAAATTATTCCAAAATTTATTGCTTTTGCTGACCTTCTTAGTGTAGGAGTAACCTCATCCATTTTTACATTAAAAAGTTGAGAAGCAGTAAGTCTGTGAAAATCAACATCTCTTTCAAAAGAATTAATTAGATTTTCATCTTCAGATAAATGAGCAAGAATTCGAAGTTCAACCTGTGAATAGTCGGCTTCCAATAAAATATGATTCTCGTTAACTATAAATGCTTTTCTTGTCTCCCTACCCAGGTCAGTTCTTATAGGGATATTTTGAAGATTGGGATCGCTGCTTGATAATCTACCAGTAACAGTACCAGTCTGATGAAACGTTGTATGAATTCTTCCATCAAGACCACTAACCAATGAAGGTAAGGCATCTATATATGTTGATTTCAATTTTGATAATTCCCTGTAATCTATTATTTCTCTTATTATTGGGTGTTTATCCTCCAATTTTTTTAAAATTGAAAAACCTGTTGCATAACCAGTTTTTGTTTTTTTAAATGGTGTGAGCTTTAGTTTTTCAAAGAGAATTTTTCCCAATTGTTGAGGAGAATTTATATTAAAATTTTGACCAGCAAGCTTATAAATTTTTCCAGTAACTTTTGATATTTTTTCCTGGTAACTATTTGTTAACTTATTTAGATAACTAACATCTACCTTAATACCCCATAATTCCAACCTTGCCAAAACCTCTATCAGTGGAATTTCAACTTTATAAAAAAGTTTCTCAATATCTTGAGAAATAAGTGCAGTTTCTAATATTTTTTTTAAAGCAAGTAATACACTTGTTCTTCTTCCCTCTACCTCCGACATCTTTTGAATCCAATCTTTATCCTGAATTAATCCTAACTGACCAGAAGTTTCTGCTCTTTCAAAATCAGATGCAATATAACCGAAATATTTTTGAATAATTTCTGAAAGTTTATGCTCTCTAAAATGAGGATTTAATAGATAAGATGCAATATAACTATCAAAAATGAGTCCTTGTAGCCTAATACCTTTTTTAAATAGTATCTTTAATTGGTACTTGGCATTATGCATTATTTTTTTAATATTTTTATTTATTAAAATCGGTTTTAATAAATTAAAAAATCTATCCTCTTTTTCCTTACTATCAATATGAATATAAAAGGATACATCTGGTTTAATAGAGATAGCTATTCCAGTACAATCATTATTACTACCTAAAAATTGAATTGAAATTTCTTTTAAATTTTTTATCTTCTCAATTAAATTTATAAGCTCGCCTTCCTCAACTATAAGTTTAGTTCTACTTTGAAACTTATTTTCATCCTTTAATGATTTTTCCATTAAATTCATTTTTTTAATTTTCTCCCACAATTTTCTAAACTCAAGATACTCAAAAAGCTCATAAACTTTTTTTTCATCAAATTTTTTTAATTTGCATTTTTCAATATCTATTCTAATAGGGCTATTACAATCTATTGTTGCTAAATTCTTACTTAAGATAGCCATTTCAGAATCTTGTTTTAGTTTTTCTTTAATTTTCTCAGCGGGTATTTCATCTACTCTATCTAATATCTGCTCTAAAAAACCAAATTCATTTATAAGTTTAGCTGCACTCTTTTTTCCAATACCAGAGATACCTGGAATGTTATCTATTTTGTCACCAATCAAACCAAAATAATCTGCAATATAGTTTGGACCTATACCATATTTATCAATTACTTCCTCAGGACCGTAAATATTAACATCTGAAATTCCCTTTACAGTAAATATTACCTTTACATTCTCAGATACTAATTGAAGTGCATCTTTATCTCCAGTTACTATTAAAACCTCGATTCCTTTATCCTTAGCTTGTGTAGTTAAAGTACCAAGTAAATCATCTGCTTCATAACCCTCTACTTGATATTTAGGAATATTGAAAACGTCCAATACTCTATATATTAAATTAAACTGACTTGCCAAATCCTCTGGCATTTTTTCCCTATCAGATTTATAGTCTTTAAATATCTTATGTCTGAATGTTGGTTTTTTACTATCAAAAGCAACTGCCAACATAGTAGGTTTATTATCATTTATTATTTTAAGTAACATATTTGTAAAACCATAAACTGAATTAGTTATAATACCAGATATTGTCATAATACTATCAGGAAGGGCAAAAAAGGCTCTGTATGCTAAACTATTTCCATCTATAATTATAAATTTATCTTTCTTTTTCATAAATGTAAAAATAATTGCTTGATAATTGTTTATCTACTGTATAAAATTTAATTAATATAAAAAATTAATAATGCCGAAGTGGCGGAATTGGTAGACGCGCTGGATTCAAAATCCAGTGAGTTTTAATACTCATGTGGGTTCGATTCCCACCTTCGGCACCAAGGTCAAACTTTTTTAGTGATACGAAGCACCACCCACCAATATTAACTTTGGTTCCATTTTAGCTTTCCATTTTAACAGTTCCCTTTTCACCCAAAAAGTTATTAATTTCATCTAAAAATTCTTCTGATTGAGTTACACTTAGAGAACTACCTAATTTAAAGGTTTTTAAAGATTTATCAGATTTTAATTTGATGATAACATTAGATGGACCTGGGTTATTTAATAGAATCCTTCTAAGCCTGTGCAAAAAATGATCATTTATACTATTTAAATCCAACTCTATAACCAAATTTGGTTTAACCTTTTTAGATGCAGGTTTCTTATGTTTTAACTCTATTTCTTCAATTTCACTTGCTATCAACTTCGCTTGGTCCTCTTTTATATCAACTCTACCCTTGATTCCTATTATCACATCTTCTATAAGAAATTCATGAAATTTTTTAAGTACAGAGGGAAAAATTATAACTTCTATAGAGTTGCTAATATCTTCTAAGGTTAGAAAAAGCATTATTTCTCCTTTTTTAGTTGTAATTCTCTTAATCTTAGAAACAACTCCTGCAATTTTTATTAAGCTTTTATCTGTAAACTTTTTAATTTCACTAATCTGACAATCACTGTATTTATCCAATTGATGCTCATAACCAATTAATGGATGGTCTGAAACATATAATCCCAACATCTCTTTCTCGTATGCTAACAACTTCTTCCGAGAAAATTCTGTTCTTTTCTCAGGTAAAGCTGTAATTAGTGCATCCTTAAGAGTTGTGTCAGCATCAAAAAGAGAAAATTGACCTATTTCTTTATTACTTCTTATAGTAAGGACATGAGAGACAATTCTTTTATAATTTTTTATAAGTGATTGTCTTGTTAGTCCCAACGAGTCAAATGCTCCAGCCTTTATCAGGCTTTCTAATGTCTTTTTATTTAAGACAACAGGATCCACCATACTACAAAAATCTACAAATGATTTAAACTTTCCTTTATCTTTTCTATTAGATACTATATTTTGAATAACATTATCTCCCACATTTTTTACTGCAGATAATCCAAACCTTATTTTATTTCCCACCACTGTGAAGTTAGAAAAGCTTTCATTAACATCAGGGGGTAATATTTTAATTCCAAGTCTTCTACATTCATTTACATACCGGGCTACTTTTTCCTGATCTTCCATCCTGACAGTAAGTAATGCAGCCATAAATACAACAGGGAAATTTGCTTTTAGATATGCAGTTTGATAGGAGATTAAAGCATAAGCAGCAGAGTGTGATTTATTAAACCCATACTCCGCAAATAATAGTAACAAATCAAAAATTTTCTGAGCTGCTCCCCTGTTTATCCCATTTTTCAAAGCTCCATCAAGGAATTTATCTCTCTGTTTGGATAATACTCTTCTCTTCTTTTTACTTATAGCACCTCTTAAAATATCAGCTTCTGCCATGGTAAAATTTGCCATTTTTGATGCAATTTCCATAACCTGTTCCTGATAAACAATAATTCCGTAAGTTGTATCCAGGATAGATTCTAATGATGGGTGTGAGTATCTTATTTTTGTTTTTCCCTTTTTTGCTTCTACAAAATCTTTAACCATTCCACTTTGCAGTGGACCAGGTCTATAAAGTGCAAGTAATGCAATCAGGTCTTCAATGCAATTTGGCTGTAAATCTATCATCAGATTTCTCATTCCTGAACTTTCAAGCTGAAAAATACCAATCGTTTCTCCATGACTTATCATTGAAAATGTCTTTTTATCCTGTAAATCAATCTCATTTAAGTTAATTTCTATCTCATTGGTATGCTTTATTATTTCAAGGGTTTTGTCAATAAGGGTTAAAGTTTTTAGTCCTAAAAAATCCATCTTTAAAAGTCCAATTCTTTGCACATCATCCATTTTATATTGAGTAACAACTTCACCATTTCCTTTTCTTTGTAAAGGAGTGTACTCAGTCAAATCCTCGTCAGATATAACAACACCAGCTGCATGAATAGAATCCTGTCTTGAAAGTCCCTCTAAAGCCATGGCTGTATCCAGTATCTTCTTAACTTCCTCATCTTTTTGATAAAAATCTCTTAATTCTGGAACAGTATTAATAGATTTATCAATAGTTATTCCTATTCCCACAGGAATCATCTTTGCTACTTTATCAACCTTTCCATATGGAACACCAAAAACTCTACCTGCATCACGAGTTGCTGCTCTTGCAGCCATTGTCCCAAAAGTTATAAGCTGAGCTACTTTATTTCTTCCATACTTGCTAACAACATAATCAATGACTTCATTTCTTCTTTCATAACAGAAATCTATGTCAATATCCGGAAGACTTTTTCTATGCGGATTCAAGAATCGCTCAAAAAGCAGACCGTATTCTATTGGATCAATATCAGTTATTCCAAGACAGTATGAAACTATACTTCCAGCTGCTGACCCTCTCCCAGGTCCTACTCTTATACCACTTCTTTTAGCGTAGTTTACAAAGTCCCAAACAATTAAAAAATATCCAGAATATCCCATATCTTTTATAACAATAAGTTCTCGTTCCAATCTATCTTTTATCTCATCTGTGGGATCAGAATATCTCTTATTAAATCCTTCTCTGCAGATTTCTTCCAGGTAACTATCTAAATTATAATTTTCTGGAACTTTATAGGCTGGTAGTAAATCTAAATTTAATGGTATTTCTAAATTACATTTTTCTGAAATTTCTATGCTATTTTTTAGAACCTCGGGAATATCTTTGAAAATATCAAACATTTCCTCTTTGGATTTAAAATAAAATTCAGGAGTGGAAAAACGAAGTCTTTCTTTATCATCTAAAGTAGTTCTTGTTTGAATACAGAGTAAAACATCATGAGCAGTATGGTTTTCTTTATTTAGGTAGTGAGCATCATTGGTTGCCACTAAAGGAATATTTAATTTCTCTGACATTTTAATTAATTTTGGGTTTAAAATCTTTTGTTCTTCTAAACCTTGATCCTGAATTTCCAAATAAAAATTCTCTTTACCAAAGATCTCACAAAACTTTGAAGCAGATTCAATTGCTTCATTAATTCTATCTTCTAAAATCAACCTCGGAATATTACCTGAAATACAACCAGATAGAGCAATAAGTCCTGAACTATGCTCATTTAGGAGTTCGTAATCAATTCTAGGTTTGTAATAATATCCTTCAAAATAACTCTTGGTAATAAGCTTCATCAGGTTTTTATAACCTTGGATATCTTTAGCTAAAAGAGTTAGATGATTAGACTTTTCCTCTCTTTTAGATTTATTAAATCTGGAATTTATTGCAACATAAAATTCACATCCAATTATAGGTTTAATATTTACCTCTTTTGCTAAGTTATAAAATTCTATAGCACCATACATGTTGCCATGGTCAGTTATAGCTACCGAGTGCATATTAAACTCTTTGGCTTTTGAAATTAAATTCGGTATCTTTATTGCTCCATCCAGTAAAGAGAATTCTGTATGAGTATGAAGATGAATAAAATCTGGAATATTTTTTGCCAATTTAAGCACCTTTTAGAAAATAAATTAAAAGTCTCACTTTTTAATTTAGTGAAGTTATAAGTTATTAAAAATTAAATTACATTTAAGAATTAAATTAGTACAATATTGTCTTAATAATAACACAATAAAAAAAGCATTTATTAGAATTTTAAATATACACCCTCCCCCTACCCCCTCCCATAAAGGGAGGGGAATCATAAGAGAAGTTCTCATTACCCCTCATATAAAGGGAGGGGAATCATAAGAGAAGTTCTCCTTACCTCTCCTATAAAGACATTCTATATCAAATGAAAAATAAGTATTAAACTGTTAAAAAATAAAAATATTTGAGTCATACCTTGAAAATTTAATAAGAGAGGAATTGAGTAAAAATATAAATTTTTTTTAAATCTTATTTATCGGGTGTACATTTTGCAAAAATTTATACTTCTTTTAAGTCGATCTTTAACTCTTCTTTTACTCCAAATGTTAAGTGCTATAGGAGAAATTTCTAAAGTTAGAAAATTGTTATAACTATTTTTTAAAATAAATTTTAAAAATTCTTTTAGTGGTATTTTTCCAATATAAGGTGGTTCATGTTTCCTTCTTTTAGTGTTGCTTATATGGATATTTATTACTCTGGATTTAAGAATATTAAAGCTATCTTCAATATTATAGCTTTTTAATCCATGATGAGTTGTATCGAAAGTGATGAATAAATTGTGTTTCAAAACATAGTTTATTAGAACCTTTGGATCAGTAAAATGTCTCTTTCCCAAATTAACTCTTCTATCTAAAACAGTTTCAACTGTAATTAATGGTTCTAAATTGCTTTCTCTAAATTGTTTATTTAAATTTTTACTTTCATTTTTTATTTTTTCAAATTTACTTAATTTGTAAAATGATCCCTGCTTAATCTTCGAGATAGCTTCAAGAAACTGTTTTGAATAATTATCCCACCATGGATATGAATTATCAGACCTTAGAAAAATAGGTAAATGAATAGTTACTAATTTACATCGTAGCTGACTTGCAATATTAAAGGTTAATTCTAAAGTTTTCTTAACTCCAAGTTTCCAATAAATCATAAAAAGAGGTTGGTGAACTGTATAGACTGGCAAATTATAATGATTTATAAGATTATTAAGTTTAAGAATATTTTTTTCTATATCCCCTTTTAAGCAGTTGTTATCTATAACCAACTCTAATCCATCAAATCCCACATCCTTTGCTATAGAGAAAACTTCTTTATGTGAATATGGATATAAAGAAGCTGTCGATAGTAGAATTTTTAACATAATTATTAATCTATTTTAATTTAAATTTAATATTTTAAAATCTAAGAGTTCTAATAGATTTGTGGCATGGTTTCGAAGACATTTCAAACCCTCCCCCTACCCCCTCCCATAAAGGGAGGGGAATTGAGTGAAACGAAGAGAGAAACTATGCCCAAATCTTCCAAAAGTTATTTATTTCAGTTTTTTCTTTAATAATTCATTAACTAATTTAGGATTTGCTTTACCTTTTGTTTTTTTCATAACCTGACCTACAAGAAAGGTAAAGACCTGCATTTTTCCTGATAAATATTGTGTAACAATTTCTGGATTCTCTTTTAAAACCTGCTCAATGATATCTGTTAATTTATCAATATCACTTATTTGCTTAAGCCCCTTTTGTTTCACGATTTCTTCTGGCATCTTTCCTGTTTTAAACATTTCTTCAAAAATAGATTTAGCGATTTTACCACTAATTTTTCCTGCTTCTATCATTTTTAACATCCCAATTAAGTGATTTGGACTTATCTTACAATTCTCTATCTTAATTTGCTTCTGATTTAGTAAATATAAAAGATCTCTTATAATCCAATTACTAATTATTTTTGGATATGAGTAAATTTTTACGCAGGATTCAAAGAAGTCAGCCATGCTTTTGGTTGAAGTTATAATTTCTACATCATTATCAGAGATATCGTACTGCTTCTTAATTCTATCAGCTCTAATAGATGGAAGTTCAGGAACTGTCTTTTTTATTTCATCTACCCATTCTCTGCTTATTTCTATTGGAACCAGATCAGGCTCTGGAAAATACCTATAATCCTGTGCTTCTTCTTTTATTCTCATTGGTTTCGTGGTCATTGTTTGTGAATCAAAATGCCTTGTCTCTAAGTGAAGTTTTTTACCTTTAGATAGAATTTCCCTCTGTCTTTTAATTTCATAACTCAATCCTTTTTCTAAAAATTTAAATGAATTGAGATTTTTGAGTTCTGTTCTTGCTTCTGAATATTTGTCTTCAATTTTTCTTACTGAAATATTAGTATCAATTCTAAATTTACCTTCTTCCATATTGCAATCACTTACTTCAAGATATTCAAGTATCTTTTTTAGAAGCATTACATAAGCTCTTGCCTGTGTTACATTTTTTATGTCAGGAGCAGAAACAATTTCTAAAAGTGGGATCCCACATCTATTAAAATCAAGTCCACTTCCGGTTGCTTCACTTATTCTACCGGTCTCGCCAAAATGTAATAACTTAGCTGTATCTTCCTCCATATGAACTCTACTTATTCCTATCCTTTTTACTTTACCATTTAATTTGATATCAAGATATCCATTTAAACCTACCGGTAAGTCATATTGTGATATTTGATATCCTTTTGGTAAATCAGGATAAAAATAGTTCTTACGATGAAATTGAGTAAAATTAGCAATTTCACAATTCAGAGCTAATGCTACTTTTATTGTATAATCAACTGCTTTTTTGTTTATAACTGGAAGTGTTCCTGGATGACCAAGGCATATGGGACAGGTCTGAGTATTTGGAGCAGTACCAAATTTAGTGCTGCATCCACAGAACATCTTAGAATCTGTGAGTAACTCAACATGTGTTTCTAATCCAATTTTAATTTCAAATTCCATATTTATCCCCCAAATTCCTTATTAAGAGGTATCAATTAAAAATTATTTTTTAAAAATTATATGATGCAATATTTATATTAAAATTTCCTATAAAGAGGTTTTAACTTAAAATTAAATTTTTTTTCGAAGTTATAGGCTGTCTTTATTAATAAGCCTTCTTCGAAGTGTGGTGCTATTATTTGAAGACCAATTGGTAGGTTATTTTCCAATCCACATGGTATGGAGATTGCAGGTATTCCTGCTAAATTCACCGGTATAGTACAGATATCTGATAAATACATAGTTAAAGGGTCTTCAAACTTCTCACCAATTTTAAAGGCAACTGATGGAGTTGTTGGTGATATTAAAACATCAAATTTCTTAAATACCTTTTTAAAATCATTTATAATCAATGTTCTTACTTTCTGAGCTTGTAAATAATAAGCTTCATAATAACCTCTACTTAATGCATATGTTCCAAGCATAATTCTTCTTTTAACCTCGTCACCAAAGCCTTGAGACCTCGTTTTTTTATACATATTTCTAAAACTTTTTACTTTTTTAGCTCTTAGGCCATATCTTATTCCATCATATCTTGCAAGATTTGAACTTGCTTCAGCAGGTGCAATAATATAGTAAGCACTAAGTGCAAACTTTAAACTCGGAAGTGATATTTCTTCACAAGAAGCACCGAGTGATGAAAAAATATCTATTGCTTTATAAACAGCACCCTTAATATAATTTGATATCCCTTCACCCATCAATTCCTTTATTATTCCTACTTTTAACCCACTTATATCCTCTTTTAAATATTCTGTATAATCCTCTTTATTCTTAAATACTGATGTTGAATCAAGTCTGTCGTGACCAGCAATTATATTTAAAAGTAATGCACAATCCTCAACATTTCTTGTTATAGGTCCAATCTGATCAAGAGATGATGCAAAAGCAATGAGACCAAATCTTGAAACCAATCCGTAAGTCGGTTTTAATCCAACAACTCCACAGAGTGCAGCTGGTTGCCTTATTGAACCTCCTGTATCCGTTCCCAATGCTAATGGTGTCTCTCCAACTGCCACTGCTGCTGCAGACCCCCCACTAGATCCACCTGGAACATTACTTAAATTCCATGGATTGTGTGTTGTCCAAAAACTTGAATTCTCAGTTGAAGAACCCATTGCAAATTCATCCATGTTAGTCTTACCAGTTAGAATCATATTCGATTCTTTAATTTTATTAATGACTGTAGCATCATAGATAGGTTTATAGTTGCCAAGTATTTTAGAACCACAAGTTGTATGAATTCCCTTTGTAGATATATTATCTTTTACTGCTATTGGTATTCCTGCTAAAGGTTCAATTTTTTTTGTTTTATAAATGAATTTGCCACCTCTTATTCTTTTTTTCTTGTAAATAAACTTATCTATTTTTCTCGCTGCTGCAATAGCTTTATAGATATTAGTAGTTATATATGATTTAACAATAGTTTCAACTTCTTCAATTCTTTCAGCAATATCCTTTACAGTTTCGTAACTTGATATCTCTCTTTTCGATATTAAATCTGATAACTCTTTTGCACTTAATTTATATAATCTTTCTTTTACCATCTTTATTCCTCGATTATTAAAGGAACTTCAAAAAGATCTTCAATTGTTTTTGGAGAATTTGATAGAGCATCTTTTTTGCTTATGCACTTTTTAACAATATCATCTCTAAAAATATTAATAATATTTGTGACATGAGAAGTTGATTCAACATCAGTAGTATCAATCTTTTTAATTCTTCCTGCATGTTTTAACACAATATTTAATTGATCTACAAATTTGTCTAATTCATCTTCTCTAATATCAAGTTCAGCCAATTTTGCAACATGTTTCACATCTTTTTTACTGATTTCTTGCATTTAGAAATAGGCTACCGGACCCCTTCCTAATCAAGGGAGGTGAGCCTTTCTCCTTTCTTTTAATAATGTATCTTCTTACTCTATTAGAGTTAATTCAGTTAATAGTTGAAATTATTTCACAGACTTTTTAATTTTTTAATAGAAAATTTTATAAACTTAAAAATTAATTTATTTTAATGTAACTTTAAATTATATTTCATGATTTATATCATCAACTATATTTTATAAATTGAAACAAAATAATTATTGCAATTAAATTATTTAAAGAATGTAATAATATTGATGGAATTAATGATTCTGCCTTCTCATATACGAAAGATAGAATAAACCCTATACCAATTAAAGGAATCAATTGTGTTGGTTCAAGATGAAAAACTGCAAACAAAATTGAGCTTAAAAACATAGCAGAAAAAGTGGTCATTTTCTTTTTAAAAGCAGGAAATAAAAATCCCCTAAAAAATAGCTCTTCACAAATTGGAGCAATTATAACAGCAACTATAAAAAGCATTGTTAATGATATATTTTTATTTTCAATTAATAACCTGATTTTATCCTTGCTTGTGTCCCACGGTATAAAACGAAGAAAAATTGTATAAACTATATCTATAAAAAAAATTGCAATAATTCCAAACAAAGTTAAAAATATTCCTTTTAAAAAACTTAGTGGTTTAATTCCCAAATCATACCAGGTTGCTCTGTTTCTATAAAATACAAATAGCCATAGGAGAATAAGAAGTACTATAGCCTGTATAAAATATGCTATAGCAAATCCAAAGTTAGAAATTTCAGAAGGTGAAAAAATAACTTCCCCCATATTTCTTTCAAGTAAATAAGCTATTGGTATAGTTAGAATTAAGATTAGGGGTATAGTTAAGAAAACAGCTATAACAGCTTCCCAAAAATTCCAGGGACAATAATTTTCTTCATTATAAAAATCTATTTTATTATTCATATTGATATTTTTATTAATTTGTTGAATTCTTTCTCAGTTATTATTTTTAATTTTAACTTTTTTGCTTTTTCGAACTTACTTCCTGGCTCCTCACCAACAAGTACATAATCAGTTTTTTTACTTATACTTGAAGATACTTTACCTCCTAAACTCTTAATTAACTCTGTAATTTCATCTCTTGTATAACCAGTAAGTTTTCCAGTAATAACAAAACTCTTTTCTTCAAACAATTGAGGTAATTCCTCTATAACTTCCCGCTCCATCAATAAACCAGCTTTTTTCAATTTTTCTATAATTTTTTTGTTACTACTCTGTTTGAAAAAATTTACTATACTTTGCGCAATATGAGGTCCAATCTCATATATAGATAAAAGTTCTTGTTCACCTGTTTCTGATAATTGTTCTATTGACTTATAACTTTTTGCTAAAATATCAGCAGTATGTGAGCCAACATATCTTATTCCAAGTGCATATATCAACCTTTCCAAAGACCTTTTTTTACTCCTCTGGATTGCATTTAAAAGATTGGTTGTGGATTTCTCTTTAAATAGGTCTAATTGATATATATCATCAAACTTTAAATAATAGATATCAGCTACATCCCTTATTAGTTTTTTTTCTAAAAGCTTTGAAATAACTGAAGGTCCTAAACCATCAATATCCATTGCTCCTCTACTTGCAAAATGAACTATTTTTTCAAATTGTTGTGCAGAACATACAGCATTGATACATCTATATGCTACCTCATTATGAAGCCTTATAATATTCGAATTACAAGCTGGACATTTTTTTGGCATATCAAATATCTTCTCATCTCCAGTTCTTTTTTCTGTAATTACTTTAACAAGTTCCGGAATTACCTTTCCTGCTTTTTGAACCAATACCGTGTCTCCTATTCTTACATCCTTTCGTCTTATCTCATCTATATTATGTAGAGTTGCCCTGCTAACCACTGACCCCGAAATTTGAACAGGTTCTAAGACAGCAACTGGGGTAATTGTTCCTGTTCTACCAACACCTACCTTTATATCAAGAACTTTTGTAGTTTTTTGAACAGAGGGAAATTTGTAAGCAATTGCCCAACGAGGATTTCGGGTAGTTTCACCCAAGGTTTTTTGTTGCAAAAAGGAATTAACCTTTATAACAACTCCATCTACCTCAAAATTTAGTTCATCTCTTTTATCTTCCCACTCTTTACAAAAATCCCATATTCCATTTAAATCTTTTACCTTTCTAATATATGGACTAATTCTAAATCCTAATTCCTTTAGATATTGCAGAACCTCAAAATGACTCTCATATTTAGATACCGGCCAATGTCCGACCCCATAAATGAAAATATTAAGATTTCTTTTTGCTACAACATGAGGATCTAATTGCCTTAATGAACCAGCAGCTGCATTTCTTGGATTTGCAAAAAGGGGGAGTTCTTTTTCCTGCTTTTCTTTATTAATCAATTTGAAAGCAGAGATGGGTATATATACTTCACCTCTTATCTCAATTTCACCCTCAGGATACAATGATAACATTCTAAGAGGAATAGATTTTATAGTTTTTAAATTTGAAGTTACATCATCACCCCTAAACCCATTACCCCTGGTTGTACCTCTTATAAAAATTCCATTAATGTATGTCAAATTTGTAGCTGAACCATCTATCTTTAGTTCACATACAAACTCAAATTCCTCATTTTTCAAACCTTTGTAAATTCTGCTTAAGAAATTCTCAATTTCATCTTTTGAAAAAGCATTTTCCAAACTAAGCATCTTCTCCCTGTGCTCAACAGATTTCAATTCATCTACTGGAGCACCAACCCTTTGAGTAGGTGAATCAGGAGTTATAAGTTCAGGATACTTTTTTTCAAGTTTTACAAGTTCTCTCATCAACTCATCGTATTCTTCGTCACTGATTATTGGTTGGTTTAAGACAAAATAACAATAATTATGCTCTCTTATTTTATCCCTTAACTTCTCAATCTTTTTTGATATTTCCTTAATTTTTTTCATTTAATATAAGTCTAAAATTAATTTTTTATAAAATGTATATTAATTGTAAGGATTTTAGTCCAGATATGAATGAGCATAAAGAACCTTATTGGTTAAAATATCATATGTCTTTAAAGTAGCCATTAGCTCTTTATCTAATGAATCAGCTATAGCAGCAGATAGTCCATTGCAAGCCAACATAATAAGCAAGATTCTATTTAACAAACTTCTAAGCTCAGGAGGAGATGACTGAGAAATATTTGATAATCCAACAATGGTTTTTGGAGGTGGATCAGATAATTGACTAAACATTTTTATTGATTCAATAGCATAATTTACCTGGTCTTGCATTCCAGAAACTGGTAATATAATAGGGTCAATATACAAATCCTCTGGAGAAATCCCGTACTCAGTTGCTTTTGTTACAATATTAAATGCTATTTGAAATCGCTCATTTTCATCCCTTGGAATACCACTCTCATCTAAAGTTAATCCTATTATTGCTGCATTAAACTCTTTAGCCAGTGGCATTACTTTATTCATCTGCTCTTCAGAACCATCTGTTGAGTTTATTATAGCTCTTCCTTTATGAACCTCTAACCCTGCTTTTATTGCTTCAATATTTTTTGTATCAAGACAAAGTAGAATATCAACCTTTTCTTGAATTGATGTTACTAACCATTTCATTAACTCAGGCCCACCCTTTGTTCCTGGACCAATATTTATATCCAGATAGTTAGCGCCAGCATCTTTCAAACTTTTTGCCAGTTCAATTATTGGTTCACTATTATATTCTCTCATAGAAGTACCTATTTTTGTATTTCTTATATTAACATTCTCAGCAACAATTAACATCATTCCCTCCTTCCTAAAATAAAAGTAACTTTAAATATTATTATATTTAAAATCGTAGCCAAATATCTTTAAATTATTAACAAAAATAGTAATAAATATTCTAATATTAAAAAATATAAAAATACAATTCAATATTTAATTTAAAATTAGCTTTATATTGATACTTAAAAGCTTACTCGAGAAATTTGTGCAGTAAATAGTTCAAAAACATAGATTTAATTTATAAATAGTATAAACTATTTTTACCAATTCAAAAAAATATTAAGGTTATTTATTTTATAAAAACATATTAATATCAGAATTCTAAAAGATTTTAGAAAATTTTAATAATTATTTTTTGAGTTAAATTTAGTTTACGATTTTATTAGCTTTCTGTATAATTTAATGACGTTGTCTTAAAAATTTTGAATTTGTATTTTTTAAAATTATTTTTAAGTTTCCTTCTTTTTTAAAGTAAAATTCAGTATATATATAAATAAAATTAATAACCTAAACAAAGGCTTCAGATTGTCATTACAAAATGAGCAAAATTTGATAAAAAAAATATCCAAAACTGGCGCAGTAATGGTTATAGGTGCTGGTGTTTCAGGAATTCAAGCTTCACTGGACTTAGCTGACTCTGGATATAAAATTTATTTAGTGGAGAAGGGACCATCAATTGGTGGAAAAATGACACAGTTGGATAAAACATTTCCTACCAATGACTGTGCCACCTGTATACTTGCTCCCAAATTAGTTGAATGTATAAGACATCGAAATATCGAGACAATGACACTTTGTGAAGTAGTAAAGGTCGACGGTTATGCTGGAAGCTTTAAGGTTACAATTAAAAGAAATCCAAGATATGTTGATTTAGACAAATGTACTGGATGTGGTCAGTGTGAGAAAGCATGTCCAGTTAAATTACCAAATGAATTTGATTTGGGACTATCTCAAAGAAAGGCTATTTACAGATTCTCTCCACAAGCAGATCCCAATGTTCCAGTTATAGATGCACCTAATTGCAGATATTTAACAATGGGAAAATGTGAAGCTTGCAGTAAAATATGTCCAACGGGTGCAATAAACTTTGAGGATAGGAAAGAATTAATTAATTTAGATGTTGGTGCCTTAATTTTAGCAGTAGGATTTGAACAATCAGATATAAGCAAATTAAAAGAACTTGGTTATGGAAGATACCCTAATGTGATTACGGCTCTTCAATTTGAGAGAATAATGAATTCATCAGGTCCATTTTTAGGTCATATTCAGAGATTATCCGATGGTAAGAAGCCAGAAAAGATTGCTTTTATTCAATGTGTTGGGTCAAGAAATAAAGAAAAAGATTATTGTTCCTCTGTTTGTTGTATGCAGGCAACCAAAGAAGCAATAATGATTAAAGAACATATTCCTGAAATCGATGTATCAATCTATTATATGGACATAAGGGTATATGGGAAAGAGTTTGACCAGTACTATAATAGAGCCAGGGATAAATACAAGGTAAAATATATTCGATCCATGCCATCATCTATAGAAGAAGATCCATTAACTCATAATCTATTTGTAACTTCTGTGCAAGAGAACTCATTGAAAACCGATGAGTATGATTTAGTTATTCTATCAACTGGAGTAGAACCACCAGTTGATGCTCAAGTACTATCCAAAAATATAGATTTTGATTTAAATAAGTATGGATTCTGTAAAACAGATAGATATTCACCTGTGGAAACTACAAGAGATGGAATATACGTTTGCGGTCCTTTCTCAGAACCAAAGGATATAGCAGAATCTGTTACACAGGGATGTGCTACTGCTGGTTTAGCTGGAGCTCTCTTATCATCAAAAAGAGGGACATTGGTCAAGAAAAAAATATTTCCTGAAGAGTTGGATGTTATTGGTCAGGAACCAAGAATAGGTGTTTTCATATGTCATTGTGGAAACAACATTGCTGGAGTTGTAGACATCAATTCTGTAAAAAAATATAGTGAAAAATTGCCAAACGTGGTTTATTGCGAGGACATGAAGTATGCTTGTACTCAAGATAGTCTGCAACAAATATCTCAAATCATAAAAGAAAATAATCTTAACAGAGTAGTTGTTGCCTCATGCAGTCCAAGAACTCATGAATCATTGTTTAGAGAAAGTTTAAGAAATGCTGGATTAAATCAATTCTTGTTTGAGATGGCAAACATCAGAAATCAATGCAGCTGGGTTCATTCTAATCAACCAGAAAAAGCGACAGAAAAATCAAAGGACTTAATCAGGATGAGCGTAGCAAGAGCAGCCAGTTTAGAATCTTTAGAATTATTTTCTATCCCCATTAATAAAAAAGCCCTTATTTTGGGAGCTGGAGTTGCGGGAATGACTGCTGCTCTAACAATCAGCAAACAAGGTTTTGAAGTAGTGTTAATTGAAAAGAAAAATGAGCCAGGTGGTCTTGCTAAGAGAATAGAATATGATTTTGAAGGAAAGCAACCAAAAAAATTTGTAGAAGAACTTATAAACAAAATAGGAAAAGATCCAAATATAACTCTTTTAACAAATTCTGAATTAACTCATATTGCTGGTTTTGTTGGGAACTTTAAGTCAAAAATAAAGCGCAGAATTAAAGATGGAGAGTTTGAACAGATTGATATTGAACATGGAGTACTAATAGTAGCAACTGGTGGTGAAGAGTATCAGGGAACTGATTATGGTTATGGAGCAAATAATAAAATCTTAAGTCAATTAGAATTTGAGCATAAATTAGTAGAAAAGGAAATTAACCCAGAGCAATTAGAGAAAGTCGTTATGATACAATGTGTTGGCTCTCGAACAGAAGAGCATCCATATTGTAGTAGAGTTTGTTGTGGAGAAGCTATAAAGAACGCTCTCAAACTAAAAGAGATTAACCCTGGTATAGAAATAGTTATATTATATAAAGACATTATGACTTATGGCTTTTTAGAACAATATTATACCAAAGCAAGGGATATGGGAATTGTCTTTCTACGCTATGACGATAATAATAAGCCAGAAGTATTACCTGAGATGAATGGTAAAGTTAGAGTAAAAACTATTGACCTGAGTTTGAGAAGAGAATTTTTAATAGATTGTGATCTTCTCTTATTAAGTAGAGGTATAATTCCCTCCCCCAGCAATGAGGAACTATTTAAGATTTTAAGAGTATCATTGATAGAACAGGGATTTTATGAGGAAGCGCATCCCAAATTGAGACCAGTTGATTTTGCTTCAGAGGGTTTCTTCCTGTGCGGATTAGCTCATACTCCAAGACATATAGGAGAAGCCGTAGCACAAGCACAAGCAGCTGCTTCAAGAGCAACAGTTATACTTTCCCAAAAAGAACTTCTTGCTGGAGGAGAAGTTTCTGTTGTTGACCAGGACAAATGTGTTGCTTGTCTTAACTGTGTAAGAATATGCCCATATCAGGTTCCATTTATAAATGAAAATGGAGTAGCTCAGATTGAGGTTACTAACTGCTATGGATGTGGTATTTGTGTAGGAGTTTGTCCAGTTCGTGCTATTAGCCTGAAGAATTATAAGGATGAACAAGTTATACCAAAAATTGAAGCTCTTTTTAAGAAGGAGTTGGTATGAGTAATTTTGAACCTGAAATAATAGCTTTTTGTTGTAATCAATGTGCATATGCTGCAGCTGACCTTACTGGTTCTATGAGAATGAATTATCCTCCAAATGTTAAGATAATTAAACTACCTTGTGCTGGAAAATTTGAAACAATATATATGTTGAAAGCTTTTGAAATGGGAGCTGATGGAGGAATTGTGGCGGGATGTTTAGAAGGTTGTTGTCATTATAGAACTGGAAATCTGGAAGCAGCTAAAAGAATTAAGCAGGTTAAGAGGATATTAAAAGAGTTAGGTTTGGAAGAAGAAAGAGTTGATATATTTTATATGTCTTCGGCTATGGGACGTGAATTTGCTGAAGCTGCTACTAAAATAACTGAGACAGTTAGAAAGTTAGGTCCAAATCCAATTAAGCGTAAAATAAAACTTAAAAATAAAAAATGAAGGTTATTAGAAGATTTTGTTTTAAAATTGTTTAAGTATTTTTATAATGGATTCTTATGGAAGATATCTCTAAAATAAGTAAAGAATTAGAAAAGATTGGATCAGTATTAGTAGTTGGTGGCGGTACTGCTGGTGTTCAAGCAGCTTTTGATCTTGTTGAGTCTGGCTTCAAAGTCTACCTTGTTGAAAAATCGTGGACTCTGGGTGGTAAGATGGCTCAACTTGACAAAACATATCCTACTCTTGATTGCTTTTTCTGTGGAATAGCTCCTGAACCATTGGGTTGTCTACGTAATTTTGATGTAGAAACTATGGCTTTTGATGATGCACTTGTTGATATAAGTGAAAAAAGAATGTGCAGAGCAACAATAGTGAGAAAGCCTCACTACATTGATGGGAAACATTTTAATTTAGAGATTTTATCTTCAGTTGAGGTTTCCAGAGTACGTGGATATCCTGGCAACTTTGAAGTGGCATTATATAAAACACCTAACTTTGTAGATATAAATAAATGTACTGGATGTGGAAAATGTGCTGAGGTCTGCCCAGTAAAAATTCCAAGTGAGTATGATGCCAGCCTGGTTGAAAGAAAAATAATCTATCGACCTTACCCACAAATTATGAAAAATATCTTCAGAATAGATAAGATAGACTTAAAGGAAGAGGTACAGAAATACCATCCAGAATTAGACATAAAAAGTTGTCTTTCATGTAGAAAATGTGAAGAAATCTGTCCTGAAGGTGCCATAAACTTTAATGCTGTTCCTGAAATGCAATACATCCATGTAGGAGCAATAATTTTAGCTCAGGGATTTGAACTTATTGATCCATTTACTATAACTGAACTTGGTTTTGGTAAATTTAAAAATGTGATCACCTCTCTCCAATTAGAAAGAATCATGACTAAATCTGGTCCTTCGGGAGGAAGACTTGTCAGACCATCTGATGATAAAGAGCCAGGAAAAATCGGTTTTATTCAGTGCGTTGGAACAAGAAATAAGGAGCATAACTATTGTTCGACTGTATGCTGCATGCATGCTACAAAGGAAGCAATCTTAGCTAAGGAAAATTTGCCAGAAATAGAAGCTAAAATTTTTACACTTGACATGAGGGCTTATGGTAAAGGTTTTGAGGAATTGTATCAAAAAGCTAAAAATGTTTATAGAATTGATTATGTAAGAAGTAGACCCTCCTTTATAGAAGAAGATCCAGAAACTAAAGATTTAATCATTACCTATGTAAGTGAAAATGGTAAATTGGTGAAAGAAAATTTTCAAGTGATTGTCCTTTCTATGGGGTTTATTGCTCCAAAAACAACCAAAAGAGATAGTCAAATCTATGAAATAGAACTGAACGAGCATGGATTTATCAAAACTACTGATTTTAAACCTCTAAATACAAGTAGAGATGGAATATTTGTATGTGGTTCCTTCTCTGAACCAAAAGACATACCAGATTCTATCACTGAAGGAAGTGGAACTACTGCTTTGGCATCAGCATTGTTAGCAGATCAAAAAGGCAGTCTTATTGAGAAAAAGAAATATCCTATTCAAATGGAAATTGATTATGAAAATCCAAGAATTGGTGTAATTCTTTGTCATTGTGGAAATGAGATTTCCAGAGTAGTTAAGATGGCAGAGTTGGTAAAATTTATAAGAACTATCAGCGATGTAGTTGTTGTGGAGAATGAATTTTATGCTTGCTCACCCCAAATTGAGAAAAAAATAGAATATATGATGACTCAGTATAATCTAAACAGATTAGTTGTAGGTGCCTGCTCTCCAAGAACACATGCTCCGCTTTTCAAAGAAATTCTAAGAGATATTGGAATAAATTATAATATGGTTGAGGTTGTTAATTTAAGAGAACAATGTAGTTGGGTTCACTATAGTTCTCCTTATAAGGCGACTCAAAAAGCTATGAGCTTAATTCAGATGGCAATAGCTAAAATAAAGAAAGCAAAACCACTTCTGGAAAATTATGTAGGTATTAATTCTCGAGCACTTATAGTAGGTGGAGGAATGGCAGGAATGGTAGTAGCCTTGAACCTGGCAGAGCAAGGACATCCTGTAACCTTAGTAGAAAAAGAGGATGAGTTAGGAGGGCATTTAAAAAAGATAGTTTTTACCCTATCAGGAGATGACCCACAAAAACTTTTGACTAACTTAAGAGAGAAGATCGTCTCAAATACTAATATAGAAGTTTTAGTCAATTCAGAAGTTATAGATGTGAAAGGATATGTTGGTAATTTTCAATCAAAAGTAGTTATAAAAAAGCTAGGAGAAAAAGAAGATATCAGAAAAATTATGCATGGGGTTACCATCATTGCCACTGGTGGAGATGAGTATAGGGGTAATGAATACCTGTTAGGTGAAGACAAAAGGGTAATGACACAAGTTGATTTTGAACAAAAACTTACTGGTAACCAGGAGAAACTAGGTACAATAGATAACCTGGCTATGATTCAATGTGTAGGATGTAGAAATGATGAAAGAACTTATTGCAGTAGAGTTTGTTGTGGTAAAGCCATAAAAAATGCAATTAAGTTTAAGGAAAAAAATCCTGACTCAAATATATTTATTTTTTATAAGGATATTAGAAGCTACGGATTTATAGAGCAATATTATACGAAAGCACGAGAAATGGGTATTATTTTTATGAGATTTGAAGATGATAAAAAACCTGAAGTGCAAAAGTATGATAACAAAAAACACTTAGAGATTTCGTTCTTTGACCTTAATTTAAGAAAGAATCTTAAAATTAAAGTAGATTTAATTGTTCTTTCTACAGCAATTATTCCTCTTGAAGGAAATAAAAAATTAGCAAATATGCTGGGAGTGCCTCTGGATGAAAATGGATTCTTTTTAGAGAAACATTTAAAGGTAAGGCCAGTTGATACAAAAAAGGATGGAATATTTGTTTGTGGTCTTGCTCACTCTCCTAAGTATTTAAGAGAGACTATAGCTCAGTCTTTAGCTACCGCTTCTCGCGCAAGTACAGTTTTATCTAAAAAAGAAATGAAAGTTGGTATTAAAATTTGTAAAGTAGATGAGGAGAAATGTATAGCTTGCTTAACCTGTGTAAGAGTTTGTCCTTCAGGAGTACCAAAAATAAATGAGCAAGGAGTATCTGAGATAAATCCATTTGAGTGCAAAGGTTGCGGAATATGTGCCTCTGCTTGTCCAGCTAATGCTATAGGTGTAATTAATTACCCTCATGATCAGATGATTGCTGCAGAATTATCACTAAGAGAGGAAGTGTTAGTTTAATTATGTTTGAACCTGACATAATAGCTTTTTGTTGTGAATATTGTGGTTACTCTGCCGCTGATTTAGCCGGAGCGATGAGAGTTGAATACCCTCCAAACGTTGTAATAGTTAGAGTTCCATGTGCAGGATACTTAACACCTGTTCATATACTGCGAGTATTTGAGGAGGGTTATGATGGAGTCTTTATTGCCAGTTGTCTTGAAGGAAGTTGTCAATATAGAACCGGGAATGAAAGAGCAGAGAAGATGGTGTCAATAGTAAAAAAGTTGTTAGATGAAGTCAGAATAGGTGGAGAGAGATTGGAGATTTATAAAATGGCTTCCTCTATGGGAAAATATTTCGCTGATATTGCCATAAATATGACTGAGAAAATTAAAAAATTAGGTCCTAATCCTATAAAATTAATAGAAGAAAAATTTGAGGAGGAAGAACATAAACAGTTAAAAGAAATGGGAGTGGGAATCTCAAATACTTAATTAAAAAAGATTGGATTAATAATAAGTTCGCTTTATTAGGAGGTAAAATATGATTGTAGCAGAAAGAAAACCCTTCGACGAAATAAAAGAAATGATAAAAGATAAAAAAAATATAATGGTCATTGGCTGTGGAACTTGCGTTACCATAAATCAAACAGGTGGGGAAAAAGAGGTTGCCATATTGGCTTCTGAGTTGAGAATTGCTAAAAAGCTTGATGGGGATAGTGTTAATGTTAAACAATTAACAATCCAAAGACAATGTGAAAGAGAATTCGTAGAAGAAATAAGTCAGAAAATTGAGCAAGCTGATGTAGTTCTCTCAATGGCTTGTGGCGTTGGCGTTCAGACAATGGTTGAAATATATCCAGATAAATTAATATTTCCTGTATTAAATACGATATCAATGGCTTTTCCAGATGAACCTGGTCACTTTAAGGAAATGTGTATAGGTTGTGGAAATTGTGTCCTTCATGAATATGGAGGAATATGTCCAATTACGCGTTGTTCAAAAAGTATACTGAATGGTCCCTGTGGAGGATCCCAGGATGGAAAATGTGAAGTCAATCCTGATATTGAATGTGCATGGCAACTTATAATTGATAGATTAAAAAAACAAAATCGTTTAGATGTATTAATGAATATAAAACCTGCAAAGGATTGGTCCTCATCTCATCATGGTGGACCAAGAACATTAATAATAGAAGAGGCTGAGATATAAGTAAAAAAATTAAAATAAGTAAGTATTTTTTAAGAAATTAATAAATTAGAGGATAAATATGAACAAAGAAATGAAATCGGGTAGCAATTTAGAAAAATTATTAAGTAGAGGTAAATTCGTAGTTACAGCTGAGCTTGGTCCCCCAAAGGGGGTAAATATTAATGCAATTATAGATAAAGTTAAAATATTAAAAGGATTTTGTGATGCAGTAAATATCACGGATAATCAAACTTCTATAGTTAGAATGTCTTCTATTTCATCTGCCATTAAAATTATACAATTAGGAATGGAGCCCATAATTCAAATGGTAACGAGAGATAGAAACAGAATAGCACTTCAGAGCGATTTGATTGGAGCTGCTGCTCTTGGTGTAAAAAATGTCCTTTGTCTTACTGGAGATCACCAGTGTTTCGGAAATCATCCTTCAAGTAAAAATGTTTTTGATATTGATTCAATTCAGTTGATAAAAATGTTCAAAGACATGAGAGATGAACATAAGTTTCAATGTGGTGAAGAGATGAAACATCCTCCAAATATATTCATAGGAGCTGCTGCTAATCCATTTGCTGATCCATTTGACTTTCGACCTATAAGACTGGCTAAAAAGGTAAATGCGGGTGTTGATTTTATACAAACTCAATTAGTCTATAATGTAGAGAAATTCAAGGAATATATGAAAAAAGTCAGAGAAATGGACTTACATGAAAAGGTTTATATACTTGCTGGTGTAGGACCAATTAAATCAGTGGGAATGGCTAAATACATGCAAAAAAATGTAGCTGGTATGGATGTCCCTGACAAGATAGTAGAAAGACTTAAAAAAAGCAAAGATACAAAAGAAGAAGGTATAAATATTTGTGTAGATATAATCCAGGAAATTAAAGAGATAGAAGGTGTGTCTGGAGTTCATATAATGGCTATAGCCTGGGAAGAAGCGGTTCCAATTATTGTTGAAAAAACTGGATTACTTCCCAGACCAAAACCACAAAAAAATAGAAAATAAAAAATAGATTCAGGTCTTGCAATATAACAAAATTTATCTAATTTTGAAGTGATAAGAGCTTTGGTATACTTTCTTGACTGAAAATGTATTCGAAAGTATACCACAAAACTAAAAATCTCTATAAAAATAAACTTTTGAAATTAAAATAAATTAAAATTACAAAAAATGGTGAAAAATGAATGATAAAGAACAGGAGAAGTTTTTAACAATAGATAGATCTTTAGCGCAGAAATTTATAAAAACACCAGATCAAAATCCTTATTTGTGCTTTCAATGTAATAAATGTAGTTGTGGATGTCCTGCAGCTCATAAAATGACCTTACTACCACATCAGATTATGAGAGCTGTCCAACTGGGTCAGATGGAAATGATACTGGATAACGACTCTATATTTTACTGCTCTTTCTGCCATACTTGCTTAGAAAGATGTCCGCAGGGAATTGCTGTATCAGAGATCATATCTAAATTGAAGGGTATGGTAGCTAAGATAAAAGGAATGCCTTCTGCATACAAGGATGAGTTTAAAATGATAGCTGAAACTGGTAGAACTTCTCCTCTAACATCCGCAGTTAGAAGAAGAAGAGAACAACTCGGATTACCTTCATTATCTGAAACAGTTGGAAAGGGAGAAGCTAAAAAGATCATTAAAAAAACAGAAATAATCTCATATATAGAAAAATAAAGTCAAGCCCTGAAATAACAAATTTCATTTATGTTGAGAAAGGAAATTATAAATAAAGAAATGGGAAATCAAGAAATAACAAAAAAGCAAGAAAATTATGATTATCTTCTATTTTTAGGGTGTCTTATTCCAACCTCACTTCCCTATATGGAGATAGCTGCAAGAAAATCCTTAGAAATATTAAATATTAAACTAAAAGAAACAAATGATTTTGCGTGTTGCCCAGATCCGGTTGGAATAAAAGCCATGGATGAAATAACCTGGTTATCTCTTGGAGCTCGAAATCTATGTGTGGCACAGAAGATAGGTTTAGATATTCTCACTCTTTGTAATGGTTGCTATGAAACTTTAAAAGAAACAAGTCATATATTAAAAGAGCAAAAAGAAACTTTAGAGAAAGTAAATAAAATATTATCTTCAGTAAACAAAGAATATAAGGGAAACATAATAGTAAAACATATAGCTGAAGTTCTTTACAAAGAAGTTGGTACCTCCAAAATTTCCAGTGTTGTAAAAAAACCACTAAAAAATTTGAAAGTATCCGCTTTTTACGGTTGTCATGTAGTAAGACCCAGTGAAATAATGGAATTTGACGATCCTGAAAATCCGAAATTCCTGGATGAATTAATAGAAGCTTTAGGTGCAGAGTCTGTTCCAAGAATGAGAAAGATGTTATGTTGTGGAGCTCCACTACTTGGAGTAAATAAGGAATTATCCTTAGAAATGGCTAAAAATAATCTTGATTATATTAAAGCCTCAGGAGCAGATTGTATTGTAACTCTATGTCCATTCTGCCAGACTCAATTTGATAGAAACCAAGCTGTTATACAAAGAAAATTTAATTTAGATTACAATTTACCAGCTTTATATTATCCTGAATTGCTTTGTTTAGCTTTGGGAGTTGAACCTGAAAAATTAGGTTTTAATCTCCATAGAGTCAAAGTAGATCCAATATTGGAAAAAATCCTGTAAGAATTTAACTAAACAAACCTAATAGATTAAATAAATTTATATAGAGAATTAAAATTTAAAAAAATATTTATTTCACAAAATAGGTATTTCTAATGCTATCTGAGACTTTGTTTAATAAAATTAGTGCCTTATTTGCCTTTTCTTTTGATACTGTTCCCAGACCACAGGAATGCGTCAAAAGGGATCTCCTCAAAATGAAATCTTTATCTAAACCTTTATTAACAAGAAATTCGATCTGTTTATTAAACTTATTAATTATTTCTTCAATTAGGTTATTTATATTATCTTCTCTTGGTTCTGTTGGAACTATCCCCCATGCTAATACTTTTCCCCTATTTAAAAACTCAATTATTTCATCACTATATATTGAGAAATTTTCAAAATAGTTATATGCATCAAAATTTATGATATCAACATCTGTTTCGGTTATAAGTGACCAATCAGTTTTTCCGCAACAATGAATTCCCTTTATA
This sequence comes from Candidatus Humimicrobiia bacterium, assembly GCA_049647085.1. Classification (GTDB taxonomy): domain Bacteria; phylum Actinomycetota; class Humimicrobiia; order JAHJRV01; family JAHJRV01; genus JAHJRV01. Next base: position 391,996 of record JBARXA010000016.1, read on the forward strand.
CCACTGATAGCATTAAAACATTGATTTAATTGATTAATAATCTGTTCTTTGGAAAGACTTATATAAGAAGACCCTAATGAAGCTAAATAGGGCTCATCAAAAAATATTATACTCTGACAATTAGGGCAGATTTTTTTAAATTCATTTTCCTGCCACTTTGCAATCATTGATATTGATTTAACTACAGTGTCCTGAATTATATTATTATAAAAAATTGGTTTTCTATCCTGATCTAAAATACTAAAACCGAGTGTTATTGGTCCTGTAACCTGACCCTTAATGTACTTAATATTATTCTTAATGTTCTTAATATTAATATTGTTAAGTGGTTTATTAATATCATAATGTTTTTCACTTAGAAGTTTTATAAATTTATAAAAACCTTTTGCTCTTTCCGAAGAAATAGTAAAATTGTCGATTCTATTAGATGTGTATTTGATATAAAACTTGTCTAAATTTTCAATATAATCCTTTTCTGTATCAATCCATATCTTTTCATTCTCATAATCTACTATTTCATTTGGTATGTGCTCTGAAAATTGAGCATTCATATTTTCCAAAAAACTGATTTTTGGTAATTGTGGCCAATACGGAGCAACTGGGTATAACTTCAAAATCTTCAAACAGGCTTCTTCTGCATCCCTAAAAGGTAAACTCCCCACTCCTGTTGCAATACATTTTGGTTCAAAATCCAATTTCTTCTCATTCATTTTAACAAAACTAATAAAAACAATTTTTATAATGAAATTAATTATTGAAATTTAGAATTTTTTAAATATTTTAATGCATCACTTGCTTTATAGGAGGAGCGAACAAATGGTCCTGACTCCACATATTTTATTCCCATATCAAGTGCAATTTGTCTTAAATTAATAAATTCATCAGGGGTATAGAATTTATAAATAGGTGTATGATTTTCTGAAGGTTGCAAATATTGCCCTATTGTTACAATATCACAACCTGTATTTGATAAATCCTTTAACAAGTCTAAAATTTCTTCCCACTTCTCCCCCAAACCAACCATGAACCCAGATTTAATAACTATATTTTCAGAATAATTTTTTGCTTTTTCAAGAATTTTTAAAGATCTAATATAATCAGCACCAGGTCTTATTTTGGAATAAAGTCTTTTAACTGTTTCTACATTATGATTTAATACATCAGGAAAATAAGCTAAAACTATATTTAAGTTTTTAAAATTACCACCAAAATCTGGAATTAGAACCTCAACAGAGGGAGTTGGCTTCAATTTTCTAATCTCTTTTATACAATCATCAAACTGATTGGCTCCACCATCCTCTAAATCATCCCTTGTAACAGATGTAATAACTACATGTGAAAGTTTTAATAAATTAACAACCTCTGCAATATTTTTTGGCTCATTTTCATCTACTAGAAGAGATTTACCTTTTTTAACTGCACAAAAACTGCAATTTCTGGTACAGATATTTCCTAAAATCATAAAGGTTGCAGTTTTTCTATGAAAGCACTCTCCCAAATTTGGACATAATGCACTCTCACAAACTGTGTGTAAATTATGATCCCTTAATATTTTTTCCATATCTTCTATGGCTTTCAAATCAGGAATTTTTTTCTTAAGCCAATGAGGAAGTCTCTTCCTATACATAAATCTTTTAACAATCTTTTGATTTTAAAATTTTTAAATTTTTATTGTGTGTAAAGGTTTTCCAATACAACTCAGAGCAGCTTCTACAACTGCTTCTGAAAGAGTGGGATGAGAAGCAATCATTTCTGACAAATCCTTAATTAAAAGTTCACTTTGCATAGCAAACGCAATTAAATGAATTAGTTCAGAGACATCTGGTCCAACCATCTGAGAACCTAAAATCTCTCCAGAATTTATGTCTGCCACAATTTGTACAAAACCCTCACTCTCATCTATAGCATTAGCCTTTCCACTTGCTGAAAATGGAAAATTTCCTAATGAGATTTCATATCCATTTTCTTTTGCCTGATCAGGTGTTAAACCTACAGAAGAGACTTGAGGATGAGTATATATAGTTATAGGTATCATTCTGTCATCAAAAATAGCTTCATGACCCATAATATTTTCTGCTACTATTTTACCTTGCGCTGAAGCTACATGAGCCAACATCTTCCCTCCAATAAGATCTCCAACAGCATAAATTCCAGGGATATTTGTTTCCATTTTATTATTTACCTTGACAAATCCTCTATCCATCTCAATATTTAAATTTTCAAGACCCAAATCCCTTGAATTTGGAGTCCTACCTATGCAAACAACTACTTTTTTAGCCTTCACATCATCTTTACCCTCAACAGATAAAATTACAAAATCCTCACCATACTCCTTTACTCCTTCTACTTTAGAATTTGTCAGGAATTTTATACCTTCTTTTTTGAAACTTCTCTCAATATATCTTGACTGTCTTTTGTCTTGTAATGGTAATAGATTAGGTAACATTTCAATAACAGTAATATCTGTTCCTAAAAGATGAAAAACCATTGCCAGTTCGCATGCAACGACTCCTCCACCTACTATCACCATAGAATCTGGAGGTTCATCTAATACCATAAGGTTATCACTCGTTAAAATAGTCGGCTGTTCGAAGTCAAAAATTCGAAGTTTAAATGGTGATGAACCAGTAGCTAAAATAATATTATCTGCCTCAATTCTTTCCTCTCCATTTGCTGTTGTGACCTTAATAACATTCTTGCTCAGAAGTTCTCCTTTACCATAAATTAGATTTACCCCGTTTTTCTTTAATAAAAATTCTATTCCTTTTCTAGATTTTTCAACTACTGAATCCTTTTTTTTCATAAATAATGAAAAGTCAATTTTATCCTTTAATATTTTAATACCTAACTGTTCAGCCTTTCTCATTTTTAAAATAGTTTCTACTGAATTTAACATAGCTTTGGTTGGAATACATCCCAGATTTGTACATGTTCCTCCAAGTAAAGACTTTTCTACTAATGTAACATCTGCTCCAAGTTGTGCAGCTCTTAGTGCTGAAACATATCCTCCTGGTCCAGCACCAATTATCGCAATATTTTTTGAATTGTTTGTCACTTTCTATCCCTCCCTACAAAAGCCCAAAAATTATAATTTTTGGTTTCTATTAGAAATTCATATATAGAAATTTTCTATGATTTAAATTTATAGGATCTATTTTTATAGAAAAAACTTAAGATTATCTCATTGTGATTTTTTTGCGGACTTTAAAGTATTTTTCATCAACATTGCAACAGTTAGTGGTCCAACTCCGCCTGGAACTGGAGTTAGGTATCCTGCGATTTCTTTAACTTTTAGAAAATCAACATCACCTACTAATGTAGAACCTCTCTTCTCAAAAGCATCCTTTCTCCAATTTAGAAGTTCCTCCGATGCATCCTCCTTTTTTATTCTATTTATTCCAACATCTATAACTATCGCACCAGGTTTAACATATTCATCTGTAACAATAAATGGTTTACCTACTGCTACAATTAAAATGTCAGCTCGTTTTGCAACTTTTGGTAAATCAACAGTTCTTGAGTGACATATAGTAACAGTAGCATGATTATGTAGAAGAAGGAAAGCTACTGGCTTTCCCACAATATTACTTCTGCCAATAATTACTGCTTCTTTACCCTTTATCTCAATTCCTTGTCTTTTTATTATCTCTATAATTCCAGATGGTGTACATGGATAGAATGTTTCTTCACCAGTTGTGAGTTTTCCAACATTTATTGGATGAAATCCATCAACATCTTTATCTGGAGAAATAGCAAAAAGTATTTTTTCTGAATTAATATGTTCAGGTAGAGGAAGTTGAACTAATATTCCATGAATATCTTCTCTATTGTTCAATTTATCAACATGATTAAGCAGTTCTTCTTCAGAAATATCCTCAGGCAATTTTATAGTTTCAGAATATATTCCAACATGTTCACATGCTCTTGCTTTATTTCTCACATACACCTCAGAAGCTGGATTTTCACCAACTAATATAACACCTAAACCAGGAACTATACCTTTTTCTGATTTTAGTTTTTCAACTCCTGATTTTACTTCCTCTCTTATTTCTGCAGCTAAAGCTTTCCCATCAATAATCTTTGCAGTCAAATTATCACCTCTTTCATTTTATATAAGATTTAATTAATATTAGAATAAATTTAAGGTGAGAAATTATACCCAAAGTTTCCAGTGATTTAAAGATCCAACCCTAAAGGATTTTAGGGAGAGTTATAAAACTCTCCCTCATATTTATTTATAGATTAAAATAGACCTACTGTGTTTCCATCTTCATCTATATCAACTTTTGTACCTGCGGGGACACTTGGAAGACCTGGCATAGTTCTCATCTCCCCACAAAGAGGATATAGAAACCCAGCTCCTACGGATGCTATAATATCTCTTATAGGAAGTTTATATCCAGTTGGTCTCCCCATAACCTTAGGATCATGTGAAAGAGATAAATGTGTTTTTGCCATACATATAGGTAGATTATCAAAACCCTGTTTTGTATATAGATCAATTTTTCTATTAGCAAGAGGCGAATAGTCAACTTCTGCTGCACCATAAATCTTGGTTGCTATAATATCTATCTTCTTTCTTATTGGCATATCTAATTGGTATAAAAATCTGAATTTTTCTAGTTTTTCGGCTGCTTTTACAACTGCTCTTGCTAAATCTTCTCCACCTTCTCCTCCATATCTCCAAACATCACTTAAGACTGCGTCTTCTGCTCCTGCTGCCAAGGCTTTTTCCTTTATAATTTCTATCTCTTCATTAGTATCAGTATCAAACTTATTTACACAGACTACTACTGGTACTCCATGTAATAAAACATTTTCAATCTGCTTCTCAAGATTCTCACATCCTTTAGCAACAGCATCTGGATTTGGTTTTTCAATTTCAGTAGTTGGTGGCTTTGCTCCAGGACGAAATGTAAATGCTCCACCATGCATTTTCATTGCTCTTACAGTTGTAACTATAACTACAGCATCTGGTATTAATCCACTTACTCTACACTTAATATTCATAAATTTCTCAGCACCACAATCCGCGCCAAATCCACTTTCTGTAACCACATAATCTCCCAATTTTATAGCCATAAGATCAGCTAATACTGAGCTGTTTCCATGAGCAATATTTGCAAAAGGTCCAGTATGAACAAAACATGGAGTGTGCTCGAGTGTTTGAAGTAAGTTAGGTTTTATTGCATCCTTAAGCAATACTGTCATTGCACCAGCACACTTTAAATCCTCTGCTGTAACAGGTTCACCATCATAATTTGAACCAATTACCATTCTACCGAGTCTTTCCCTTAAATCAAATAAGCCATTAGTCAGAGCTAAAATAGCCATTACCTCTGATGCAACTGTGATATCATACCCAGTTTCTCGTGGAACTCCATTAGCTCTTCCACCAAGACCTATTACTATTTTTCTCATTGCTCTATCGCTTATATCAACTACTCTATTTAGAGTGATAGAAAATGGATTAATATTAAGTTTGTTTCCTTTTAAAATAGAAGTATCCATGAATGCAGCAAGTAAATTGTGTGCAATTCCTACAGCATGAACATCTCCAGTCAAATGAAGATTAAAATCCTCCATTGGAATTACCTGTGAATATCCTCCCCCGGCTGCTCCTCCCTTTATTCCAAAAACTGGTCCTAATGATGGTTGCCTTATACAGGTAATTGTCTTTTTTCCAATTTTGTTTAGAGCTTGAGAAAGACCAATTGTAGTTACGGTTTTACCCTCACCTAATGGAGTTGGTGTTATGCATGTTACATCAATATATTTCCCGTTTGGTTTATCCTTATTTCGCTCTAAAACATCTAAAGTGACCTTGGCTTTATACTTACCATATAACTCCAGGTCATCTTCTGTCAGCCCAATAATCTCTGCAATTTCACTTATAGGTTTGATTGGGGCTTCCTGAGCAATCTTTAAATCACTTTTCAAAGTTATCACCTTTCCTTTCTTTTTTTATTTTTTTCTTTTTTAATGAGATTTCCTTCCCCCTCTCCCTTACCCTCTCCCACCAGGGGAGAGGATGAAAAATTTATGACTAAATTTTATAATTTTGGAGGAATTTTGGTATATCTGCTGCTTCTCTTGGACCTACTGTAACTTTCCAACCGGATTCATCCTCTAATTCACCACTAAGTTGAGCTACATATCCAGGAATAATTATATTTTTATGAGAAACTTTTTCCTCAATTCCCGATTTTTTAACAAACTTTGCTATTTCCTCTGCAATAAATTTCCCAGCTGCCCATGATGTGAGTACTGATTGACCCTCTGTGTCCATTATTAGAAGCCATGATGGCACTTTACTTCCCTCAACTTCTCCAGAAACAAGAAAATATGTGAGCGAGAAGTTAGTTGTTATTAATACTGGTGATTTTTCATCAGGATCTCCTATTGGATATACCTTTTCTTCAACACTCATAGGACGTTGGGGATCAGTGTATATATTCTGAGCTAATACAAGAAGAGGATATAGACTTTCTGGTTCAACATTTTTCATTACAATAATTCCTGCATATTTTGCAACAAAAATTGATGCAATTACTGCCTCTTTCATAGCATCATCTGTTAACTTAAATGGAAAAATTATTGTTGGATATCCCAATGCTTGATTTTTCTTTTCTAAAGCTGCTCTTCTAATATAGATTTGGTGATTAAAGGCTTGCTTCAAATTTTTAGGACTGGAGTCCAGTACGATCTCTTTGAGACCTTCATCAGAAGCTTTTGTTGTTAATGATATTAAATCCTCAATACTTTCGCCCTTTATAAGTAATGGGTAAGAATCTGATTTAGCCAATGAAATAAAATCATCAATATTATCTTTAGTTGCAGACCCTATTAATGGCTTTCTATCAGAACAGAACTGGAGAGCTTGCTTGATAGCCTCTATATCCTCATTTATCAAAATTAGTGAAAGTTTTGTACTCGAAGCAATTTTTTCAACCAACTTAACATATTTTGAAATATCATTTTCCTCAGATTTTAAATAAATTGAATTTGGCTGGAGTAACTCTCCTACTCTTTCCCATTTTTGTGTTTTAATCCTGCTCAGTATATCATCCACTTGACTATCTTCCATGCTATCGGAAATAAAATAAGCAAAAGATGGACGATGTTCAAATCTCTTCTCATGTCTGTAAAGAACAGTTTCTGCTCCAATTGTGAAAGAGAAATCTCCAGTTCCTATAGTTACAGGCATAATTGGAGGTCTGGCAGCATCCTCAAGAGCCTTTTTGGCTTCTTCAGTTACATGAGGACATTTACTCAATTCAATCTTTTTTGCTGCAAGTTGCATTGCAAATGCAAGACATGTAGGGAAACCGCACTCCCTGCAATTTGTTTTTGGTAATAACTTAAATATATCAAGTCCTGAAATAGCCATCTTATTTCACCTCCCCACCAAGAAGTTCCTTTATCACTTCTTTTACAATTGTCACAGCCTTTGGATGTCTCATTGTAATAATATCTGAACCAGCAAGAAAGAGACTCATCGCGGTAGAAGCTTCCCATATGATACCTCTTGATTCTTCTTCCCCCCATTCAGGAGCTTCTTCTTTAGACAGTCTATTTTCTTTTATCTTCCAAACTTCTCTACCCACTGTATTTATTATCGGATTAGAAACAGCTTTATCTCCCTGATATAATGCTGCTATTCTAAGTCTTTCATTTATACTATATGCATATTCAATTCCATACCCTATAGCACTACAAACTGGATCCATGACAACGCATCCAGGTTTTACACCTAATTGGGTGACCAGGATATTTAACTGTTTTGCTAAATTTATATCTACAGGAGATAGAGTAATTACATTATTATTAAATCCTAATGCTGCTGCAGCTATTGGCTTGTAATTGTCTTCCTCCGCAGCACCTGCTAAAAGATTAGTTTCAGCATTAATTTCAAATACTTTTTTAAGAAGTACTGAATCTTTCTCAAGATTTCCACAACCATAAACTATTAATGGAACTGCTATCTCACCCCTTATTTTCTTTGTAGTTTCAGCAACCTTTATTGGGTCTGCATCCAATCCACCTGGATCAGCACTGGTTAAGTTTAGATTGATTGCTTCCGCATTGTAATCATCAACACATTTCTTAGCCCATAAAATTGGGTCATGAAATACATCCTCATAATATTTTGTAAGCCAACTTGGCCAATTTTCTGGCTTAACATCGTAAATCTCAAAAGCTATAATCGGTTTGTTGGGAATCTCTCCTTCGAAGTTATGAAAAGGCAAACAGTTTTGACCACCAATTTTTACCTGAGCAGGTTCAGTTCCAATTATAACTTCGTTTATTCTTGCAGCACCAGATTTAATAGGAATCTCAAATGTCAATACTTCACCTCCTAATTTAGAGAAACTATCTAAACAATGGAAATTATTATATCAAATAAATTATTTTAATATTTATTAGATTTTTTAAATTTGAGTTAGCCCCAACTTTTCAATTATAGCATTTATTGACAAAAATGATGCTGAATCTGATGGGAGCTCTAAAATGGATTTTTCATTAAAACTATATTCATTTAAAATCTTGTCTTCTGCAATTGTACCCAGAAGATTTAAATTTTGTTTTTTTATTAGTTCTTTAGTTGCTTCATTTGATAGCAAATTAATTCTATTTAGTACTAAATAAATATTGTTCACATTTAGTTCAAGCTCATAAACCAAATCTCTTATTCTCCCTGCAGTAATTATTCCTATTGGTGTAGGATCAGATATAATAAGCAGATCTTCAATATTTTGTGTGGTTCTCCTACTTAAATGTTCCATTCCAGCTTCATTATCTATTACAATAAATTTATAATTTTTTGATAGCTCATCTACATATCTTCGCAAAACCATATTTGCATAGCAATAACAACCCGGTCCCTCAGGTCTACCCATTGTCAATAAATCAAATCCCTCATTTTCAACAATAGATCTTTGAAATTTCAGTTCAAATATTGTTTCTTTGGGGATGCCAGCAGGTATTTTCCCTGATTTGGCTTCTTTTAATACCTCCTCCCTTAAATTACCTATGGTATCCTCTTTTTCAACTCCTAAATAATAGTAAAGGTTTGAGTTGGGGTCAGCATCAACAACAAGTACTGGTGTACGTTTTTTTTCTATCAGATATTTTATTATTAAAGCGGAAATAGTTGTTTTTCCTGTTCCACCTTTACCTGAGATAGCAATTGTATGACTCATTCTTATATAAATAATCCCCTTTCTATTAGCATCTTTTTCACTGATGGGAATTCTTCAATGTGGGTGTAAGGAAGAAATAATGATGCAATATATCTTTCATAAAATTTATTGTTATTAAACAATTCTATATAAGTTATATTCCTTGAGATTTTTTCCATCTCTTTCCATTTATCTCTATTAATTAAGGCTAAATGAGCTCCAGCGACTGATGTATTTCCTAAAAATGTAAATATTTCCTCGGGAAGGTCTGGAAGCATACCAATAATTATCGCATTTTTAACATTGATAAAATGACCAAATCCACCTGCAATAAAAATCTGTTCCAAATTGTCTTTTGTAAGTCCTACCTCTTCTAAAAGGGTTGTTATACCAGCATAAATAGCACCTTTTGCTCTTATTAAGTTATCAATGTCAATTTCTGAAATAACTATATCCTTTTTTGTGGCGGTTTCCTCAGCTTTAGCTATAATATAGTACGGATTTACCTTATCAATTACGACATAAGGTGAATTTAAATCTGTGTTAAATTTTCCTTTCCTATTTATAATTCCAGTTATGTAAAGTTGACCCAGTAAGTCTATCATTGCTGATCCACAAATTCCCTTGGGCTTCAACCCACCTATTACCTTAATATATGATTTTAAGGTTTTTGGATCTATTTTAACAACTTCGATTGCACCTCTAATCGCTCTCATTCCATCTTTAACTCCTCCACCTTCAAAAGCTGGCCCTGCTGAACAAGATGTAGATACCATCCATTGTGAATTACCAATTACTAACTCACCATTTGTACCTATATCTAAAAATAATGTTAATTTTTCCTGTTCAGCCAATTTTGAAACAAGTAAGCCAGCAGCTATATCTCCACCAACATAACTTGCTACTGAAGGAGCACATCTTACAATTGCTTTAGGTGTATGTTCTAAAAATATTTCTTTTGAACTAACTGGTGGAAATATATTTGCTACAGGTACATATGGCTCCTCCCTTAAATATTTAGGTGACACTCCATGCAAAAAATGCAACATAATTGTATTTCCTGCACAAACAATTGAGTGTATCTTTTCTGGATTGACTCCTGCTCTTTTACAAACTTCAAATATTAATTCATTGATAGTTTCAACAATTAATCCTTGTAAAACCTCCAATCCAGCACCTTTTAATGAGTAGACAATCCTTGATATTACATCCTCCCCAGCTCTTATCTGCTTATTATACTCAGATGCACTAGCAAGAATTTTTCCATTATTTAGATTAACTAAATATACTACTACTGTAGTAGTTCCAACATCCAAAGCCAATCCATAACTCTCTCTGGTAGTATTTCCGGGTTCTATATCAATTAAATCCTTTGAAATCTCGTCTAAGGTAACAGTTATCGTCCATTTTCCTTTTCTTAATGTACCAGGTAATTTCTTAAGAATTTCTAAAGGAATAAAGCAATCTTCTAAACCTAATTGTTGCTTTAGTGCTATCTCTAATCTATATTTATCAGAACTACTCCTACCAATTAAAGGGAGCTCTACAGTCATTAACCTTTTTACAACTCTTGGAAGAATTTTAACATCTCTAATATCTAATCTTTTTATCCCCGCTAATACTTTCTCAGTTGGTTCCAATTTCATTGTATCCTTTACTAAAAGACCTTCCTGAATCGATGCTTCTTCAATTTCCATAACTGGTACTTCAATAACTAAATCACTTTTTGGGTATGTTTGACATGCCAAAACATATCCTCTCTCCTTATCCTCAGAACTTAGAAGTTCGCTCTGAACTTTCTCTACCTGTCCAGATTTTAAAATTACCTTACACCTTCCACATGTTCCCACTCCCCCACATTCAGAATCAAGAAAAACCCCTGCATTCATAGAAGCATCAAAAATGGTTTCACCTTTAAATATATATATAGATTTATTTTCCGGTAAAAAAGTTACCTTATATCTTTTTTCAGAGACCTTTTTAGACATTTACTTCCCTTTTTAAAATATTTCTTTTATAATTTCTTGATATTTTTTTGTAATAATTATAACTTATATATACTATAAACGAGATAGGTTTACAGTTTCCTTAAAAAAGAGTTTAATTAAATAATTAAATTATTAAAAGTACATTCAAAATACATAACTTTTTAAGAAATTTTAACTAAATTGAAAATATCTTTATATTTTATTACAACTAATTGATATAATGAAATAAAAATTTAATAATAATATTAAATTCTTCTCCATATTTTTTAAATTTTTTAATATTTAAAATATAAAAAATAGTAATATAGGTCAGCTACATCATTTTAGGATACAAAACTTAAAAAATATGGTTGACTAGGAGGGATAAATGAAAATTATTTAAAGGAGTAAATATGGGTTCTTTAATTAAGAAAAGAAGAAAGAAAATAAAAAAACATAAACATAAAAAACTAAGAAAATCAATGAGACGCAAAAAGCGTAAATAGTTTATATAATTTTAAAAATAAAAAGATTTATTTTGTTACTCTATCCAACTTTGCATAGCTCAAAAGGAGATGTTTTAAACCAAAATCGTCAAAGAGAACATATGCTTCGGTATCATTAATAATTTCCTTTAAGTCCAATATTTCACCCATTCCCCATTTCTTATGAACTACTCTATCACCAATATTAAATTTTTCTAACTTTTCTCTAATTACTCCTAATTCAGGTTCTTTTACTTCCTCAATAAACTCATCGGGAATTTCTCTTAAGAATCTGGATTCTGGATTAAAATATATACCCCCATATAAATTCCTGGAAATTGCATATACCATATATAGTAACTTCTTTGCCCTGGTCATACCCACATAGCACAATCTTCTTTCTTCTTCTAATTGTCGGATATCATCTAAAGATAAGGCATGAGGAAAAATTCCTTCTTCCATTCCAACTATAAATACCACTTTAAATTCCAATCCTTTCGCATTATGAAGTGTCATCAATGTTAGAAAATTTTCACCTTCTTTATATGTATCAATATTTGCAACAAGTGACATCTCTTCCAGAAATTGATCCAAATCTCCCTCAGGATTTTCACTTAAAAACTCCTTTACTACTGTAAGAAGTTCTTTAAGATTTTCTATTCTGAATTGCGATGCTAATGTCTTCTCATCCTCTAACTCTTTTATATATCCTGTCTTAGTCCAAACCTCAACTAAAAATTTATCTAAACTGTTCTTTGATGAACAATCTCTTAGATAATCTATCATCTTAATAAATTTTTTTATTTTTGTCCTCATATTTATAGAGAGTAAATGATTTTCTTCGTATTTCTGCAAAGATTCATTAAAGGTTATATTATTTATCTTAGCAAACTTTGATATAGCAGAAATAGTCATCTTCCCTATCCTTCGATGAGGTACATTAATAATTCTGTGAAGACTAACTATATCATTAGAGTTAGAAATTAATCTTAAATATGCTGTAATATCTTTTATTTCCATCCTGTCATAAAATCTTACACCACCAACAATCTTATAAGGAATACCTTGTTTTAAAGATATATCTTCTATAACTCTTGATTGAGCATGTGTTCTATAAAATACAGAAAAATCATTATATTTAAAATCCCTATTTTTTATTAATCTTTTAATTTCATGTATAACAAATGATGCTTCATTGTGCTCATCCTCAGCTTCAAATATGAAAACTTTTTTACCTCTCTCATTATCCGTCCAAAGATTCTTTCCCTTTCTTGAAAAATTGTTTTTGACTACATTATTTGCTGCACCTAAAATTAATTTTGTTGAACGATAATTCTGTTCTAACTTAATAACTTTCGCATTTGGATAATCATGCTCAAATTCAAGTATATTTCTGATATCTGCTCCCCTCCAGCTATAAATGCTTTGATCATCATCTCCAACCACATAAATATTCTTATTTTTAGAAGCAAGTAAATTGACTAAGTAATATTGTGCTCTATTTGTATCCTGATATTCATCCACTAATATATATTTGAATCTATCTTGATATTTTTTAAGCACGGAAGGAAAAAGTCTGAAGATAATTACAGTTAGCATAATAAGATCATCAAAATCAAGTGCATTTGCTTTGAATAGTCTTTCCTGATATCTGCTATAAACATCAGATGCAATCTGTTGATAAAGATCTGATACGGTTTCGGGGTATTTCTCATGATCGATTAATTCTTCCTTTGCAGCACTTATCAAGTTTAATATTGCTTTTGGATTAAATCTTTTGCGGTCTATATCAAGTTCTTTCATACATTCTGTTACAAGCTTTATTTGATCGATCTCATCATAAATAACAAAGTTCCTACCGTAACCTAATCTTTCAATCTCATTTCTTAATATCTTTGTACATGTTGAATGAAAAGTTTTAATCCAAATATCTTGAGCATTTTCACCAATAAGTCGCTCAACTCTTATTTTCATCTCGTTTGCAGTTTTATTTGTAAAGGTTATTGCTAATATTTCTTGTGGTGTAGCTAATTTTTGCTCAAGAAGATATGCTACTTTGTAGGTGATTACTCTTGTTTTTCCAGTACCTGCTCCAGCAAATATAAGTAGCGGACCATCATTATAAACTACTGCTTTTTTTTGAATCTGATTTAAATCATCTAAAAAATTATTCTTCAACTATTTAACCTTTTTAAATAGAAAAATATCCCACATCTTAGATGACAAAGGGGGCCAGATGAGGGATATTTTCTATAGATACTTATTAATTTTTTAAAGGCTTTTTTTTACATCATTGGAGGTGGGTATCCACCTGGCATTGGTGGTGTTTCTTTCTTTTCTGGAACTTCAGCTGCAATAACCTCAGTTGTAAGAAGCATCGCGGCAATACTTGCTGCATTTTGTAGAGCAGCTCTTGTTACCTTAGCTGGGTCAATTATTCCAGAATCTACCATATTTACATATTTTCCTGTTAGAGCATCAAGTCCTTCACCTTTAGGTAGTTTCTTAACCTCCTCTACTATTAATGCGCCTTCATAACCAGCATTATTAGCAATCCATCTAAGTGGTTCAGTTAGAGATTTCTTAACAATTAAGACACCTGTTTTTATATCTCCATCAAATTTGGTTCCATCTATCGCTGGAATTGAATCAATTAATACTACTCCACCACCCGGTACTATACCTTCCTCAACAGCCGCTTTGGTTGCTGAAAGAGCATCTTCAATCCTGTGCTTTTTTTCTTTAAGTTCAGTTTCAGTTGCAGCACCTACTTTGATTACAGCAACTCCTCCAGACAGTTTCGCCAATCTTTCTTCTAATTTTTCTCTATCAAATTCTGAATCACTCTGCTCAATTTCAACCTTTATCTGCTTTATTCTTCCTTTTATATCATCAACTTGACCTTTACCTTCAATTATTGTTGTATTTTCCTTATCTATTTTTACTTGTCTTGCTCTTCCCAACATATCAAGTTTGACATTTTCTAATTTTATTCCTAATTCTTCACTGATCATTGTTCCACCAGTTACTACGCCTATATCCTGTAACATTGCTTTTCTTCTATCACCAAAACCTGGGGCTTTTACTGCAACGCAAATAAATGTTCCTCTAATTTTATTAACAACAATAGTAGCCAGTGCCTCCCCTTCAACATCTTCAGCTATTAATAGTAAGGGTTTTCCTGCCTGCATTACCTTTTCTAATACTGGAAGCAATTCGGCAATTGCTCCTAATTTTTTATTCAGTATCAATATATATGGTTCATCAAGAACAGCTTCCATTCTCTCAGCATCTGTTACCATATATGGGGATATATAACCTCTGTCAAATTGAAGACCCTCCACAACCTCAATTTCAATCCCAAATTTTTGTGATTCCTCAACTGTAATAACTCCATCCTTTCCTACTTTTTCCATAGATTCAGCTATTTTCTCTCCAATTTCCGGATCATTTGCAGAAATAGCAGCAACTTCAGCTATCTTCTTTTTATCAGTTGCTATTGACTGACTCATTTTATGAATCTGTTTTACAGCCATTTCAACACCTTTTTCTATCCCTTTTTTTAATAACATAGGATTTGCTCCAGCTGCCACATTTCTAAAGCCTTCTCTAATCATAGCTTGAGCAAGCAAAGTAGCTGTGGTAGTACCATCTCCAGCAACATCGTTTGTTTTTGTAGCTACCTCTTTTAGTAACTGAACTCCAACATTCTCCCAAACATCTTCAACATCAATATCCCTTGCTATTGTTACACCATCATTAGTAATAGTTGGTGAACCAAATTTTCTCTCTAAAACTACATTTCTTCCCTTTGGACCTAATGTGATTTTTATCGCATCAGCTAATTTGTTAACTCCTCTTTCTAAAACTCTCCTTGCATCTTCGCCAAATTTAATCTCTTTTGCCATATATTATTCCTCCTTTTGTTTATTTTTTTATTATGGCAAGGACATCACTTTCTCTTAAAATCAAGTGCTCCTTGTTATCTATTTTTACTTCAGTTCCACCATATTTTGAGTAAATAATTTTATCCCCGACCTTAACATCCAGAGGGATTCTCTTCCCTTCTTCAAACCTTCCTGGTCCTACAGCTATCACTTCACCCTCTTGTGGCTTTTCCTTAGCTGTGTCAGGAATAACTATCCCACTTCTGGTAATATCTTCACTCTCTTTTGGTAGAACAATTACTCTGTCTCCAAGTGGTCTTAATTTCATAATGTTTCTCTCCTTTCTAATTATATTTTTTTGTCAAAAGACTTTAAACTGAGAACTTAATTCTTAAATGATTTTTATAAAATACAAAATTATTTTACAAATAGTTCCCATCATACAAATTTTAGCACTCCTTAAGAAAGAGTGCTAAAATTATTATATATTTTATATGACAATTTTTCTAAAATCAATATTATATATTCTATAATTATTTTCAATAAAAAACAACTATATTTTATTAACTTGTAATAATTTATTAGAAATGACCCTTTTAAATTAAATAGAAATTACCTTTCTTATTAATTTGACACTAATATTTTAAAAACTTTATTAAATAATAAATTCAGAGGAGCCTAAAATTGGTAAAAAACATATATATTAATGACGTTTCAAAATATGATGGAAAGAAAGTACTAATAAGAGGATGGTTGTATAATAAGCGCTCAAGTGGAAATATAGTATTTCTTTTAGTAAGAGATGGAACTGGAGTGTTGCAATGTGTTGTTTCAAAAAATAATGTAGATAATAAAGTTTTTGAATCAGTTCAAAAAATAACCCAGGAATCATCTTTAATAGTTACAGGTAATGTTCGTAAGGAAGAAAGAGCTATTGGAGGATACGAACTTTTTATTAATGATATAAAAATCTTGCAGATTGTATCTGACTATCCCATAACTCCAAAATCCCATGGAGTAGGATTTTTAATGAAAAATCGTCACCTCTGGCTTAGATCTAAAAAACAACATGCAATACTAAAAATAAGAGCTGAAGTAATAAAAGCCTGTAGAGAGTATTTAGATAAGAATGGATTTATTAATATAGATACTCCTATATTAACACCTGCTGCTTGCGAAGGAACAAGCACTTTATTTGAAACAAAATATTTTGACCAGATGGCATATCTTAGCCAAAGCGGACAATTATATAATGAAGCAACTATAATGTCTTTTGGAAAAGTTTATTGCTATGGCCCAACATTTAGAGCGGAAAAGTCTAAAACCCGAAGACATTTAATGGAATTCTGGATGATAGAACCAGAAATGGCATATTTTGATTGGGAAGATAATATTGAGGTACAAGAGGAATTTGTTACTTATATTGTTCAAACAGTTCTAAAAAATAGAAGAAGTGAACTTGAAATATTAGAAAGAAATTTAAGTAAATTAGAAATTATAAAACCACCATTTCCAAAGATATCTTATGATGAAGCATTAGAGATATTAAAAAAGGAAGGTAAGGACATAAATTGGGGTGATGATTTTGGAGCTGGTGAGGAAACCATAATCTCTAAAAGCTTTGATAAACCTGTTTTTATCCATCATTATCCAATGAAGTGTAAGGCATTCTATATGAAACCAGACCCCGAAAGACCTGATGTTTCTCTAAGTAATGACTTAATTGCACCAGAAGGTTATGGGGAGATTATCGGGGGTGGTCAAAGAATAGATAACTTAGAATTGTTAGAAGAGAAAATAAAGGAACATAATTTACCGAGAGATGCTTTTAAGTGGTATTTAGATTTAAGAAAATACGGAACAGTTCCTCATTCAGGATTTGGCTTGGGAATTGAAAGAACAGTAGCTTGGATATGTAAACTAAAACATATCCGTGAAACTATCCCATTTCCACGATTACTTTATAAAATCTACCCATAATAAAAATCATCTATGATTTAATTATAAAAAAATAACAGAGATTCTTCTCGGAGCCTGTACTAGATCCATTCGCGGAGCCTGTACTGAGCGAAGCGAATGTGCTCAGAATTACAGTTTAATTGTTTCTATCATTGATAGTATAAATGGGTAGCTTTGAGACTATCCATATAAGAAATATTAAAAGACATATATAGGAAAAAATATCACCATATTTTGAGTAAAAGGTTTGCTCTGGCATAAAGTATACAGATGTAGTTAAAGTGCAAGCTTCATTTTTACGTGTAGCATCTAATTCCTTTCCATTTGGAGCAAAAACACCCGAAATTCCAGTATTTGCACATTGCACAAAATAGACTCCATTTTCTACTGCTCTTACTCTACCCATATAGAAATGTTGTTCAAGTTCAATGCTATTTCTAAACCAACCATCGTTTGTTACTACAAATAAAATTTGAGCTCCATTATTTCTCAATTTTCGAGATATCTGTGGTAGAGCAGATTCAAAACAAATTATTGATCCAATCTTACCTTGAGAAATTGGAAAAACTGTATATTTTTTACCTGCTACTACATCTTCTCTTAATAATCTTAGAGGACCAATATTACCAATAAATCTTCTTGCTGGAACAAATTCTCCAAATGGTATGGGGTGAATTTTCTCATATATATCTATCAGCTTTCCCTTTTTATCCAGTAAAATTACGGAATTATGTAAATTCCCCTCCTCATTTCTGGTAAAAACTCCTTTAAGAAGATTTGTTTTTATCTCACCAAGCAATTTTTTTGTCCAATTAAAATAGAAATCTGTTTCATCCTCTGTAAATTCCAAAGAGGTTGCAGATTCAGGAAAAACAATTAAATCGGGGTTATTCTTTGCAGCTTCTATAGAAAGCTTTTCCAAAATTTCTAATATGGAATCTATGTGTTGACCTGATATTTTTATACTCTGAGGTATATTGGGTTGTATCAGCGATATTTCTATTTTATTTAGATTTTTAAAAAATGAGTTTTTAGGATTATTGTTTAAAAAAGTAAAAAAACCGTATATAAGAATTAAAATAATCAAAATAATTGAGGAAAATAAATATTTTGAATTATAAAACAACCATCTTTTTTTTCTGAAAAATCTTATTAAATGCTTTATAAGACTACCTAAATTTTTAAAATTACTTATCTGGAAAAGTTGAAGTGTCTCTACAGCGCTGATATTAAAGAAGACTATCAAAAAAGACACTCCATAGACTCCAGTTATTCTTACTATCTGAAGCAAAGGCAGAAAAAAGTGTTGAGAGTTTCCTAAAATTCCCCATCCAAAAGCCAGTGGAGTAAGAGACCATAAAAATTCAAATATTACCCAAAATGTTGGAATTAAAAGAATTCTTATCCATGATTTTGTTTCTCTTAATAAAAGATGTAGAAAAAAACTAAGAATTGAAAAATAAATTGAACAGAGTATAGTTAAACTTATCCATGCAATTGGAGTAACATACCACTCCCAATACATCTGACCACCAAAGAATAAAAAGCCAGTAATAAAACCTAAAAAAAATGCTTCTTTTTTTGTGCAATAATATAAAGAAAAGAGTAAGGGCATAAGTGCAATCCACACCAAAAATCCGTATTTTGGAAAAGATACTGCCAGAAGAATTCCACTTATTATACAAAACACTATTAAGATATTTCTTCTCTTTAAAAATCTTTTTAATTTCATGTTTTTAGAGAAATTTGTGAATATGCATCTATATCTATATTACTTATTTGGCCTTTCTTTAATTTGTAATAAGCAAGACATGCTACCATTGCAGCATTATCTGTACAATACTCCTTGGGAGGATAAATAGCATCAACACCATAAGATTCTGCTCTTTTTTTCATCTCGCTTCTTAAATAACTATTTGAGGATACACCCCCAGCAAGTGTAATAGTTGGAACTTCGTAACTTAATGCAGCTCTTAAAGTTTTTTTCACTAAAACATCAATTACAGCTTTCTGAAAACTTGCAGCTAAATCTGGTATATTCTTTCGAGAAAGCAAAGTCTTATCCTTTCTTACCATATAAATGACTGCCGTTTTTAAACCGCTAAAGCTAAAATTTAAACCTTTTTCCAGCATCGGTCTTGGTAATTTATAAGCATCAGCATTTCTATTAATTGATATTCTTTCAATAGCTGGTCCCCCAGGATAACCAATATTTAGAAATCTGGCTATTTTATCTAAAACCTCCCCGGCTGCATCATCTAAAGTTGAACCTAAAATTTCAAACTCATCATTCTCTTTTAAAAGGTAAATTGATGTATGACCTCCAGATGCAACCAAACTTACAATAGGTCTTTTAATATCAGGATTTTCTATAAAATTTGCATACATATGACTTAATACATGATTAACCCCAATTAACGGAATGTTTAAACTATAGCAAATGGCTTTTGCTGCTGCCAATCCAATGAGTAGTGAACCAATCAGACCTGGTCCATTAGTTACGCCAACGGCAGTTAAATCTTTAAAATCCACATTTGCTCTTTTTAGAGCCTGCTTTATTACAATATTTATAAGCTCTATATGTTTTCTCGATGCAACTTCTGGTACTATACCACCAAAACTTTCGTGTAGTTCTTCCTGTGTAGCTACAATATTTGATAAAACCTTGTGACCATCCTTTAAAACTGCTGCTGCTGTATCATCACAGGATGTTTCTATACCTAAAATTATATTTTTACCTATCAAAATATATATTCCCCTCTTTCAATACTCTTTTTAACAATTCTTTAATGTCTTCATTTGTGAAACTGATTATGTTTTACGTTCTCTCTCTAATTTTAGAATTATATTTTTATATTCATAATTTGTAATATCATCTACCACCATTATTAAGGCATCCTCACCACTATCTGAATAATATCCTCTTATTTTTCCAGCAGTAAAAAAATTAAATTTCGCATAAAATTTTTGTGCAATTATGTTTGACTGTCTTACCTCCAAAAATAATCTTGTTATCCCCCTTTTTATTGCCTTCCTGATTAATGAAATCAATAACAATGTTCCTATTTTTTTCCTTTTAAAGTCAGACCTTACCGCTATTGTAGTAATATGCCCACTTTTATTTTTTTTAACTATTCCTATATATCCAATAACCTCGTTGTTCTTTTTTGCTACAAGATATATATTAGATCTCCTTCCTAATAATTGCGACACAAAACTTTTCCTACTCCATGGAGTTGGAAAAGTCTCAACTTCAATAGCATAAACCTGATCTATATCTTTAATACTCAAAGGATAAATTTTTATTTCATTTAAATCATAACGGTTCATAGAATGAAATATTCAATAATATATAAAATATGAATGAAATGGTTTGTAAAATATATTTATAAAAGACTTAGTCTATTTTCCAAATGGTTTAAACTTTCTTACATATATTGGATTTAGTTTTATATAATCATCTATCGCTTCTTTACTATATTTTTGAAAAGCTAAAATATTTATAGCATTAGCTTTTGGTATAATTACATTTCTGAAAATTGTTACTTTTTCCTCTTTTTCAAATTTACTGCTAATAAACAGGTAGTCAATTAAAATATTTCCACAAAGAATTATCTTTTTATACATTCCAATTAATTTGAATACCTTTTGTTCTAATTCATCTATTTTTATTAGTTCATCTTCGCAAATCTTATTCAAAGTACTGTTTTTGCAAGTGAAAAAGGAGCAATATACTTCTTCCCTTTTAGCATTTATTAAAGGAAGGATACATAATTCTTCATTCTGAATATTTTCATTTTTTAATTGATAAATTAATTTCATTGCTTGATATGCAAGGGCATGCGAAGATGTGATTCCTACAATATCTATAGAATTCACCTGGCTAAAGGTTTTTGCCACTGTTAACCCTATTCTTGTTCCAGTGAACATTCCTGGTCCTATATCAACTCCAACTAAACCTATTTGACTTAAACTTAATTTATTTTTTTTCAAGATATGGTCAATCTTTGGAATTATTTTTACAACCTGGGAATTTTCACAATTTTCTGAAACCTCTTCTAAAAGCTTTTCGTCTTCAGATAATGCTATTGACATTATTGGAGTAGTTGTTTCAATTCCTAATATATACATATTCAGTAAATCCCTTCTGCCAAATTTATATCTTTTAACTTCTTTTCCCAACTTCTTCCATTAGGGACAATTTTTATTTTTCTTTTTTTATTCTCATAATAATAAAAATTTACCTGAAGATGGTCAAAGGCTAATAATTCTTTCATCTTATTTCCCCACTCTATAACTGTCACCCCGTCGCCATATTGAAACTGGTTAAATCCTATATCCTCAAGTTGAAAGAGTTTATCCAATCTATAAACATCGAAATGATAAAGTGGTATTTTATTATGATAAATTTTTAAAATTATAAAACTTGGGCTTGTTATAATCTGAGAAATACCCAATCCCTTTGCTAAACCCTTTACAAAACAGGTTTTTCCTGTACCAAGTTCTCCACTTATACTGATAACATCTCCAGGTTTTATTAATAAAGCTATTTTTTCAGCTAAATTTAAAGTTTCTTGCTCAGATGTTGAAATTATAAAATTTTTTTTGAATATATCCATTTTAAAAATATTATTTAGAGGATTCTTTTTAGTGAAGTTGCTTAAAAGAGACCTAATTGTTCTTTACTTTCCATCTCATCTTCAATATGAATTTTGATCTCCTTTTCAATAACCTTTTTCATAGTAATAAAATCCTTTTCTAATGAAGGCAGATACGATGGGGTATAAAGCGCTGCTGCAGGGTGATAAATAGGAAGTACTAACCTACCTCCCACTTTGAATAACTTCCCTCTAACACTGGTTATTCCAACATTCTTTTTTAGAATTAATTTAGTAGCAAAATTTCCTAAAGTACAAATTACTTGCGGATTTATAAAATCAATTTGAGCATAAAGATAATCTTTACAGATATCTATTTCTTCAGTTAAAGGATCTCTGTTTTTTGGTGGTCTGCATTTTATAACATTTGCAATATAGACTTGTTCTCTTTTAAGTTCTGCTGAGTTGAGTAATTTGTTTAAAAGTTTACCTGCAACACCTACAAAAGGTTCTCCTTGAATATCTTCATAATAACCAGGAGCTTCTCCAATAAACATGACAACTGCTTTATCATTTCCTGACCCAAAAACAACATTTTTCCTATTTTCATGAAGTGCACACTTTTTACAATTTTGTGCTTCGTTATAAACATCTTTTAAACTTTCCCAATTTCCCAAATTATCTCCTCATTCAATCTCTCTATTTACTCATTAATAGTAAGTTACTTACAAGTGCTACTATCATCACCAAGAGAACAGGTGGGGCATGAATACGGGCTTGAGCCCAAATCGAAATCTGAGGATTCCTCAGATACATTTGAACTAAAATTAGAAAAAAGTTTTATTACATCTTTGTCACCACATTCTGGACATGTAATTACATCATCAGAACTGGATGATAAGATTAATTTCTCAAAAACCTTATTACATTTTTTACACTTATACTCAAATATTGGCATAAATTACTCCTTATTAATCTAATTTCTCAATAGAAATTTTGAGAAAAAATTATAACAACAGTATTATCTCTTACCTAAAACTTTTGCTTTCCTAATAAATTATAAATTATTTTATTAAAATAACAAAATATAAAAAATAGTTACTTCTGTAATATTAACTAATGAAATAATTTATTTTTATCTTTTTTTAATTTTTCTATGGAAAAACCAGGCGGAAATCCTAATCGGTGTCTTTCTAATAACTCAGGTTTTGATAAAATATCAAAAAATAATCCATCAGCAACTATTTTTCCATTATCCAAAATAACTGCTCTATCACATAATAAAGCTGCATAAGGTATGTCATGTGTTACTATCAATTTTGTTTTTAATAAGGAAATAAGTATCTTTGCAAGCCTTAATTGAGAATCATGATCTAAATTACTACTGGGTTCATCTATAACAATAATATCAGGATTCATAGATAAAATAGTAGCAATGGCTACTCTCTTTTTTTGACCATAACTAAGATGAAAAGCATTATGGTCTTCATATCCGTTCATCTCAACTTTTAAAAGAGCATCATTTACTCTTCTTTCTATTTCCACTTCTTTTAATCTTAAATTCATTGGACCAAAAGCAACATCCTCATAAACAGTAGAACAGAATAGTTGATCATCCGGATTTTGAAAGACAAGACCCACTCTCTTTCTAATATCTCTTAGATTTGAGGAATTAATTTCTGTACCAAATATTTTAACTAAACCATTACCCTTTAATAATCCATTTAAATTAAGTAATAATGTACTTTTTCCTGCTCCATTTGGACCAATTATGGCCAAAGATTCACCTTCACAAACTTTCAAGCTTACATCTTTTAAAGCTTCTGTTCCATCAGGATAATTAAAATTCAAATTTTCAATCTCTATTGCCAAATTATTATTCTTATACATAACTTTTCACCTTAATAAAAAATAAATTATGTAATCTCACATTTTTTAAAATACCTCATTGTATACACTCTTCACAATTACAAATGATTCACTGATTTTTTAAATAAAATTTCTTAAAATTTAAATTTACCTTGTAAAAAACATTGTTAGAACTAAAATTATAGAAAAAATAACAAAATAAAGCCAATCAATCCATCCAATTTTGTATTTATAGTTTAAGATAAGATTGCCATTATATCCCCTGGATAACATGGCAAGATAAACCCTCTCTCCCCTCTCATAACTCCTTAAGAAAAGATTTGCGATCATAGTCCCTATTACTTTAGATTGCAAAATCCATTTACCTCTGTAATTTCTTGAATTTCTTGCCCTTAACATTCTTTGTGCTTCATCAACTATGACAAAAACATACCTGTACATGAAAGATGCTATATTCGTAAAAATTGAAGGCACTTTCAATTTCCTGAAACCCAATAGGAGTTGCGGAAAGGGAGTTGTTGAAGAAAGAAGTATGAGAGCGATAATACTTAAGAAGCTCTTCAATACAACATTCATTATCACAAGAACTGAATTTATATTGTAAAATCCGCCACTAAGATTCCGCAAGATACCCAAATTGTAAGAACCTGAGTATTCATTCTTACTAATAAAAGGAGAAAATATAATAATAAATAAAATAAATGGTAATACAATGACAAATCTTTTTAATACAAAATTGATCGGAATTTTAGAAATTATCAGAACGATGAGCTCAATTAAAAAATAAATCAGGAAAGCCCAAAGAAAAATTGGTGATGTAGTCATAACTACAATCAAAAAAAATAATGTAGTTATAATCTTGACTCTGGGATCAAGTTTATGTATAAAACTATCTAAACTGCTATATTTATCTAAAAAAGAATGTTTCATTTTATTAAATAAGTAATACCTTTAAATTAAAATTAAATATTCACTCAAAGCTGTCATCGCGAGAAGCAAGATTCTGGATTTCAAGCCTATTTATTTTTTAATAATAATTAATTTTGCTATCAGCCATCCTATTATAACTGTTATTAGAGTGCCAATTAGTCCCGCTATTGCAGTGGCAATTGCTTCATTACCAATACCTGGAAATGCATAATCTGAAATTGGAGAAAATTTCCACACACCTTCCTCAAGAGCTTTCTCAATAAATCCTTTATCCTCTGCTACTTTCTCTAATCCATCAGGCGAAGATGATGCAAATGGTGATATGAATATCGCTAAAATCAATGCGACTATTAAGCTTATAAATATAAAAGTTTTGACATTATTTCCCATTTCTTCTCCTTTAAGCAAAAAAATATTTTCTTGAATAGAACCAAGCAAATAAAAATCAAGCAACTGAATAATTGCATTAATAAAAATTTATTATGCTTCCTCTTTGGGTTTTGAATATTCCCTTATCAAATCTGGTCTTACATTTATAACTACAGCTAAAACTACCGATGTAATAATTGCTTCACCGATACCTATTAAAGCATGAACTCCAGCCATTGCTGGTAATGCTACATTTAGTGGGCTAGTTCCTGAAATAGACAATTCTAACGCACATATAATGGATGCTATAAAAACTGATGCCCAAGCTGTGATTGCTGAAGTTGTGAGAAATCCTCTTTTTGTTTTAGGTAATGTTCTCTTTAATGGAAGAAAGATGAGATAATATGTTAAAACTCCTCCAATAATTCCCATATTAAAAACATTTGCACCTAAAGCTGTTAATCCTCCATCTGCAAAACCAAAACACTGAATAGCAAGAACAACAGTCATTATTATAAGAGATGCCCATGGGCCTAATAATATTGCTGCCAAAGCTGCTCCTAAGAAATGCCCACTTGTACCACCTGCAATTGGAAAATTTAACATTTGGGCTGCGAATATGAATGCAGCAGTTACACCTAAAAGTGGAATATGCTTATCACCAAGTTTTTTTCTAATTTCCTTAACGCCATAACCAAGTCCTCCTGCTGAAGCTACAGCAGTAGTTATAGTTGTTTTTAAATCTAAAAATCCGTCAGGAATATGCATTTAATCTCCTTTCTTAATAAAAATTTAATTTAAAATTAACAAAAAAGTTAATACACTAAATAATTTTTTTCTTCACCTCCTAAAATAAAAAACCACGACAAGCTTGACTTCAGTCAAATTAGACCGTCGTGGTCCTATTATCAAAAGATATTTAAATTTAAAATTAAGTTAATTAAAAAAAATTATATTTTTAGAAAGTCTTTTTCTAATTTAGTTTTAAATACTAACATATAATTTATATGTAATCAAATCAACTATTAATTCAATGATGGTATTTTTACATTGCAACTATGAGATATTTTTTGCTTTTTATTGAAAACATCCAGATACTTAAATTACTCATCATTTTCCGTCTCAGTGAGCACCATCTCATGTTTCATAAAATCAATATATTTAATATTGGCTTTGACTAATTTCTGCTCACCAAAAAGGTCCTTTATAAGTAAGCCATCTTCTTCACTCTGGATATTAATTACATTCTCAAGTATTTCTTCCCTTTTCCCATTCTTTTCTATAAATACTTTTGTCTCACACATCTAAATCTCCTGTTTGTTTAAATTTACTTTTTAAACTATATTAAAAAAATTTTTTATACGACATACAACATATAATCTAATTTTTAGATTTTAATTTATGTTTTATATTCTATATAAGAAAGTATAACATTATTTTTTATATTTAATATAAAAAATTAAAAATACCAAGGTAATAATTTATTCATCTTTATCCATCATCTCTTTTATTATCTCTATACCTTCGTCAATAAGCTGTGGAAGTGGCTTTTTCTCAACCCCTAATATGTTTAATGGTGGATTGCAAAGCGGAATAAATATTTTTTTCTTGCTAAATTTTCTTATAGATTCGGCTATTGCAGGAGTAATCTCCCCCATCATAGAATTGGCTATTATTACTGAAATGGTAGCAAATATTAAATCCATCTCTTCGATGGTAATTTTTATAGCATTCTCCCCTGTTGCCCCTCTATTAGCTTTTGCTTTTAACATATTGCTTGTAGCAATAGCGTTAGTTCCTAAAGCAAATATTTCTAATTCTTGACCAAAATTCTGTCTTAGTTGAGTTATTATTTGATTGCCAATACTACCACCCATACTATCAATAACCGCAATTTTTATACTCATAACATCCTCTTATTAAATAATTAAATGTAGTAATTAAAGCTAATACTTTTTATAATTTTTTGCTATTTGCCAATAGTGAAGTGCGTGCTCCTTTAATTTCTTCCCACTCTCTTCTGTTAACTTTTTTATAACTCTACCAGGAACACCTACTAATAAACTATATGGTGGTATCTCTTTTTTTTCAGGAATAACAGAACCTGCTCCAATAATTGAACATTTTCCTATTTTGGCTCCATCTAAAATAGTTGAATTTATACCTATTAAAACATTATCTTCAATTTCACATCCATGTAAAATTGCACCATGA
The DNA here is from genome assembly GCA_049647085.1 of Candidatus Humimicrobiia bacterium. GTDB lineage: Bacteria > Actinomycetota > Humimicrobiia > JAHJRV01 > JAHJRV01 > JAHJRV01. Next base: position 419,456 of record JBARXA010000016.1, read on the forward strand.
CCAATTGTTACATAATTACCAATCTTTAATGAATATTTTGGATCCACATGTAAGACGCAATTGTCTTGAACATTAGAATAATTACCAATTATTATTTTATTTATATCTCCCCTAACTACTGCGCCTGGCCAAATGCTTACATGCTCACCTATCTTAACTTTGCCAATCACTTTTGCATCAGGTGATATATAAATTTCTTTTCCTAATTCGGGACTATTTCCTAAAAACTTCTCTTTCATGTCTTAAAAAATATTTATTAAAAGTTATTTCGAAATTATATTATATTTTATATTTTCAAAGTCAACAATAATGATTTTTTAATTATTGTTCTTTTATGTCTTTTAATAAAAAACTCCTATGTTTATTACTAAAATATATAGTTATATTAATTATTTTTTATAATGGTCTTTACATATATTGTAAAAATCACATTTTGCACAGTTTTGAGGACTTGGATTCGCATTAAATTTTGATTTCTCTATATTTTTGATAAGTCTTTTAATTTCCCTTTTTGTTTTTAAAAGTTCCTTCTTTAAATATATGATTGATTTCTCAATTCCATCCTCTAAGAAAAATAAAGTGCATTTAATCTTTTCTGGAGATATTTTATATAATTCGCTAAGAGCTAATGAATATATTTTTAATTGGAGGTTTTCATTTAAACTAAGATCAGCAGGCTTTTTACCACTTTTAAAATCAACTATCTCATAAAATCCGTTATCTACTTTCTGAATTCTGTCCATAAATCCCCTGATAATATAATTATTTATTTTTAAATTAAAAAGCTGTTCTACTGCTAATATATTTTCATCTGTTTTTGAGAAACGACTGAGCAAGTAATTTTTTATCATCTTTTTAATACCCGGGATTCTTTCTTCATATATAAGATCTTCACCACTTAATATCTCACCCCAACTTATACTTTCACTCCATCCAATTGGAAAATCTAATTTCTCAAGTGCAGTTTTTTCAATAATTGATCTCTCAATTGCTTGATGTATTAAATTTCCTACTTTAATTGATAAACGATTTGGTGTCGGAAGTGGTTGAACATAAGTCCAGAAATATCTTTTAGCGCAATTCTTATAAATTGATAAAGATGAGTAACTAAATGTTGGTGAATGAAGAGTGAATTTCTTCCCTCCTCTTCTATATATCCTTTTTTTACCAGTAGCTATAACATTTTTTATTTCTATCTCTTTATCCAATGCTTCATCTCTTATCTCTTTGGAAATTGTTATTTCAGGAAAGGTTGATTTCAATTTTTTTTCAATTTCATCTGGTGATTGATCTTTTTCTACAAAATCAGCCAAATTTATTTCTTCTATATCTTCTGGCCATCCCTTTCTTTTTCTCTTAATTCTGTATTCAGCTTGAAGCATTGGATTTTCCATTACCTTTAATTTTTCCCTTATATCCTCTCCCAATATTTCTACCAATCTTTTATTTAAGGTAGTTTCTAAGAATCGAGATATTTTTTTAGGCTTTTTATTCTCTCTGATAAAAGGAGAATAAGAAAGATACAATCTATCTTTTGCGCGTGTACAAGCAACATAAAAAAGTCTTCTTTCCTCCTCAAGAGCAATTTCTTTTAGTGCATTTCTGTATTTAGACTTACTTATATAATTTTCCATATCAGGAAGATACTGGGCATCTCCTCTTAGAGATAATGGAGTCCTGTATGGACTGTAACTTATTCTTAAATCTGGAAAGTCACCCTCACATAACATAGGAACAAATACAATTGGAAACTCCAATCCCTTAGCAGCATGAATGGACATAACTTTAACATCATCTCCAATACCTGGTACAAGTTCTTCAGGTTCAAGCTCAGCTGCCTTTAGAACTTCCCTTAAGTAAAGCATGAAACTGTTAAAAGACGCTTCTGCTTTTGTTCTCTCAAAATCTGAAGCTATTCTTATAAGTTTTTCTAAATTTGCTTTCCTTCTTTCAGATTCTCTAGATTTTTCTGACATTAGTTCGGAAAATAGTCCACTTTGCTCAAACATCTCTCTTAAAAGATGTGGTAAAGAGAGTCTTTCTGATAAAAAAACAAAATGACTTAATTCTTTTGATAGTTGATTTAATCTGTCTTTGGTATCTTTACTTAGCTCATCTATTTTTCCCGATTGCAGTACAGCATCAATAAGATTTACCCTCATTTCAAATTTAGTCTTGTTTTCCATTTCAAATTCAGTCCTATTTTCCACTAAATTCTCATTCTTACTTCCAATTTCAGCATTGTTTTTTACTGAACTTTCGTTCTTAACTATGATTTTCTCTGATTCTCTATTCTTACTTTTTATTTCCTTTATATACTCTTTATCTTTACTGATAATATACTTTGCGAGATGAAAAATGTCTCTATCACAGATTTTATACTTTGGTGATTTTAAAACACGAACCAATGCTATTGAATCACCTGGGTCATGAGTTAATTTTAATAAAGAAATGGCATCAATAATTTCAGGTCGATAGTAGAATCCTCTTCCTCCGATAATTTCATATGGTATATCTTTTTTGTCTAAAGATACTGTTATTTCATCAAATCTCTTTTTCCTGCAAAGAATTGCTATATCTTTATAGGAAAAATTATTGCTTTTTACTAAATTTTCAATTTCTTTAATTATAAATTCTGCCTCATCACTATATGTTGGAGCAAAGAATGCAAAAACTTTTGAATCTTTTTTAAAATAGGCTTTTGGTATTTTCTCTAACCTATTTTTATTATCTTTCACTACATTATAAGCAACATCAAGTACATTTTGTCCTGTTCGAAAACTCTTTGTAATAGAAGTGGTTTTTACTTTTTGTTTGAAAAGTTCCAACTGATTAAATTTTAAGATATTGTAAACAGATGCCCCCCTCCAACCATATATCGATTGATCATCATCACCAACTACAGTCACATTTTTATCTTCACCAGAAAGGAGATATATAAGCTCAGCTTGTGCAATATTAGTGTCTTGATATTCATCAACAAATATATATTTATATCTGTTTTGATAATTAGCTAAAATTGCTGGTCTTTGTTTAAATAATTCAACAGGAATCATTACTTGATCTCCATAATCTATGAAGTTTTGCTGGCTTTTTAATTTCTCGTATTCTTCATAAACCTGTAAAAGTTCTCTATGTATATTGAAATTCTTTATAGCAATTTCTCTTAATTCTTTTGATTCATAAGTTGAAAAATCAGGTTCTGAGTTTATATATTTTCTGAATTTTTCAACATTTATCAGGTGGTTTTTAAGGTCTATAATAAAATCAAGAAGCTTGTCTAAGAAATTACCAATAGAACTTCCTATTTTCACATTTTCAAAAACAAATTCATCCATCACTTGATAAAGAAGTTGCCAGGATTCAGCTCGAGATATTAAGTTGAAATCAGTATCTAATCCTAAAATGAGGGAGTTCTCTTTTATTATCTTGTTACCAAAGGAGTGAAACGTGGATATCTGTAGGTTATTTATGTCTATTTTTCTTTTAACTTTTTGAGCTATCTGAATACACATATTTTCTGCAGCTTTTATTGTAAATGTTAAACCTAAAATCTGTTCAGGAGTTGCTAATTTTCTATTTATAACTTCAATTATTTTTGATGTAAGCGTAGTGGTTTTCCCAGCACCTGCAACTGACATAATCAGATGAGATCCCTCTGTTACAGCTATTGCTTCTTTTTGTTCTTTAGTTAATAAATATTTTTTCTTCATATAAATAATTTTTATAAAATTTTAATAATGGCCATAAAATCTTGGACATATCAATTTATAGTCACAAAACCTACATATAGAAAAATCTCTTGGATAAGCAGGAAAATTCTCATTTATTATTTCTTTTATAAGTTTTTTAATTTCATGTTTTATCTGATTAATTCTACTTTCACTTACATCCTGTTCTCTAATAGTTTTATTCTTCTGTGGTATATATAAATAGTACATTCTCTTAATAAAATCTTTTATATCTTTTAGTTGAGGAGAAAGAAGTGAAGCTAATAAATAAATACCCAATTGTAAATCAGTCTTTGCATCCTCAATCTTTATTGGAGTCTTACTTGATTTATAATCTGTTAATTCGACTCCATTTTCAATTTGATTTATCTGATCAATTCTGCCGGAGAACCTGTTCCCATCTAAAGAGAATGAAAATTCCTTCTCTGTTGCTAAAACATTTGGTTTTGCTGGTGGTAAATTATTAAAAAAGTATTCAAAACTTTGATAAGCATCTTTTTTTTGTTCATTTGCTACAGTAATAAATGGGAAAAGATTGTCATCCCATATTTCATCAATTATTACTTTTAATTGGTTGAAAGAGTATTCATTTTCTTTTTCTGGGTTAAAAAATTCCTGTACTATTTTGTGATAAAGTAAACCTTTATAGAGACTTATTCCTTTAGGTTGATCTATAAAAAAATGATATCTGAATTTATACTTTGCCGGACAATCCTTATATGTGCTCACCCGTGAATAAGAAGCTGAAAGTTTTCCAGATGGATGTGGTTTATTAGGGTTTTTTGTAGGCTTTGTATTCTGCCACCATTTTCTCTTATTTCCAAACTTAGAAAGTAGATGAAGAGAAACAAATGCCTTTTCAACCAATTCTTCACAAGATTTATAATCTATTATTTCCTTTAAATCTTTAAGTGATTGAGTTGCTGCTGACCTAAAATAACTCTCAACATTTTTAATTGAACCCAAATAAGGTTCTGTTTCAGAAAATTCCTCTGGAACCAAGCCCATTTCTACCAGGAATCTTGAAGGAGATGTTTTTTCCTGCATATTAATTCTCTCTGAAAAGGAAAAAATCAATCTTTCACTTGCTTTTATCATGGAAGAATAAATTAATCTTCTCTCCTCATCATAATGATTTTTCTCTAAATCTGCTCTGTTTAATCTTTTGCCAATATACATTATTTGCTTATCATATGTTTGAGGAATTATTGGATCTATCGGAAAAATGCCTTCAACCATTAATGGCAAGAATACAATTCTAAATTCTTTGCCTTTGCATTTATGTGCTGTAATTATTGAAACTGCATCTACTAATCTATCCAACTTAGGCGTCTCTATTTCCTCAATAAATCCTATTTCTGGTTCTAAACTCTCCAAATAAAAATCTATTCCCTTTTCTGGATGACGCTGAGAAAATCTTTTCAAACTTGAAAAGAACCTGTTTATTGCATCAATTGACCTTATTCTGTTCACTTCATTAAAAATATTCTTTTCTTTTTTATTTACCAAATCATTAAAATAACTGATTCTTTTCCACAAAGAGAAAACGACTTCATCTATAGGTTCATTTATTCTCTTGCTATATTCACTATATATTTTGCAAAAATCTTCTACTTTTCCCTCTTCATCTTCATCTAATTTTGGTCTTCTTTTTTTATCAAATAGAAGCTTTGAAAATTCTAAATTATTTAAAATGCAATATCTCTCAATCAACCTTAAAGCAAAAGGCTCAAGCCTGAAAAGGTTAGAGAGAAGAACTGTTTTTATCTCATCACACCATTTGTCATCATTTTTAGGAATAATTAAACTCTTTAAAAGAGAAATTACAGCGTTTACTATTGGAGTTTTAAATATTGTTTCACCTCCATCTACAAAATGATATGGAATTTTTTCTCTATCTAAAGTGGATTTTATAATTTCGAGATATCCTTTAAAACTTCTCATGATTATAGCTATCTGATTAAAACGGAGTGAAGAGTCCTCAGATATAAATTTCAAAATCAATTGAGAAATCGCTCTTGCCTCTGAAACAAAATTTGGAAATTTAAGGGAAATAACTGAATTCTTTTCACTTGGTTTATTATTTGAATTTTGAGTTTCTTTGGCTTTAAAAGGTTTATCTATTCTTGAAATGTCATTACTAATCAGTTTTTGAGAAAATGAAACTATATCTTCTGGACATCTATAACTTTCCTTCAGAAAAACAACATTGTCAGGATAGAATTTCTTAAAAATAGTTCGAATATTGTCAATATTTGCTCCTCTGAATCCAAATATAGATTGATCATCATCTCCTATTAGAGTAATGCTTTCACAATTTTCAGATAAGAGGTTTAAAAATTCCATTAAGGCAATATTTGATTCTTGAAATTCATCAACTATTATGTGAGGATATTTTTTTTGAAGTTCCTTTAAAATTAATGGTTCCTTTTTTAAAATATCAATGATGTTATAAAGAAGTCCACCAAAGTCTATTAAATTGTCTTCTTTTATTCTGTCCAAATAAATTTTATATAAATGAGTAAGTTCTGCCATTTCAGGCTTTAAATAATGTGGGATTTTTCTCTTTAAATCAGATGGAGATATTAAGCTTTCCTGACATCTTAAAATGAAATCAAAAAGCTCTTGAACAAATCCGTCTCTTTTAAAATATGATTTTGTTAAAGGATATTTTGAAAAATCTTGTTGGCTTAATATCTTTTTAACAAACTGTTTCTGTTCAGTTGAAACCATTAATTGAGGTAATGAAGAATATCCTACTAAGTTATAATACTTTCTAATAAACTCATAACAAAAGGATTGGAAAGTTTGTATAGGAATTTCAAAATAGCTATTCTTGATTAACGTGGCAACTCTATCTCTTAAAAATTTTGCACTATTTCTTGAAAAAGTCAGAGTTAATATAGATCCTGGGTCAACAGATTTTTTTTCAATTAAGTAAATAATTTTAAAAAGTGCAACTTCAGTTTTTCCTGTTCCAGGACCACCAATCACAAGAAGCTTTCCCTTTGTTCTTTCAATTGATTCTAATTGTTCAGGATTTAAAATGATGGTTGAGTTCATTTTTTAATGAAAACAGACATAAATTATTTGAACTATTTAAAAGTTGTGTTTACAAACAAGTATTTTTGTTTTGTACATTGAAAACTAAATAATAGTTCCATTTAGTAAAATTTTTTTTATTTCTTAAACTTAACAATATTTTACCAAAAAATGCCATAAAGCCCCTATATTTATATATCAGGATATAAGGTATCTGGCTGAAGTTTCAGTCTTCAGTCAGTCCTTGTATTATATAATCAAATAGTGTATAATGTTTAACATGAAAGTAAAATCAAGCAAAAATGTTGTTTATTCCTGTAAATATAATATTCTATGGTGTCCAAAATATAGACGTAAAGTTTTAGTTGATGATGTAGAGAGAAGATTAAAAGAAATAATCATAGATA
>JBARXA010000017.1:0-11220 GCA_049647085.1 Candidatus Humimicrobiia bacterium
AAAATTACCCTATTTTATTCGGAAAATTTAGAAAATTATGAAAACAAAAAAGACCTTGCCTTGCTACCGCAAGGCAGGTCAAAATTCTTAGAGCGTGGAAAAGAAAATCTCCTCCCCCCTCAACAAGCAAAGTTCGTATCTGAAAATGTTGGCTGGGGAGAGAGGACTCGAACCTCTGCTTGTGGATCCAAAGTCCACCGTCCTACCACTAGACGACTCCCCAATAAGATTAAGATAAAATCATATTTATTTTTAATTTAAGATTTTTATTTATTTATTTTATATTTAAAGATAGTATATCAAAAAAATTGAAATATTTTATTTTGTAAAAATCATATGCAAGGATATTAGAAATAAAGCAAATCCAAATAATTTTCTTAATATTTCACTTGATAATCCAATAGCTATCTTTGCACCAATTAAACCACCAATAAAAAATCTTAAACAGATAAATATTGCTATATTTAAATTTACAAAACCATGTTTATAATAAGTCCAAGCTGCAAGTAAGCCTATAGGAGGAACTAACAATGCCAATGTTGTACCCTGAGCTTGTTGTTGTGATAATTTAAAAAGATAAATCAGTGATGGTACAATAATTACACCTCCTCCTATGCCAATTAAACCACTAATAGTACCTGATAGTAATCCAATCAGTATATAAAGTATGATGTTAACCATATTCTTTCTCCTTTAATTTTTAATTGAATTGTGTTTATTTAGATTAAAAAATGTATTACAGATTATACAACCTAATTAATATATGTCAAAAATTTTAAATTTTAAAGAATCACAAAGTCAATATGAAAAAGAATTAATTATTTTCTGGATTAAGTATTAAGAAAATAATAAAAATTTGACTCCCAATGAATTCTTCTGAAGGTGTTATAAGCGAAGTTCATACTTGTAAATAAATTATTAAATAATTATGTATCATTAATCTAAAAAATGGCTGCCCGACGATACCACCAGACCGTCCTTGCACACCAAGGCAACGATAAGAGTCATATTTTGCTATGGCTAAAGAAGGACTGAGTTTACTGCGGATTCAGGATACTTTGTGTACACGAGGTGCAATAGTCGCCAAAATCCTAGAGAGGTCACCAACGTTTTGATCCCCTTCAATCTAGCAATCGTCTTTTCTGTTTTTATGTATTTTAGAGTTATTTTTTAGTTAAAAATAGTAATTTTTATATACCCTTTTATACTATTTTTAAAATCTACTACATTTTTTACAATTATATCTAAAGAATGGGACATTTATTTGGACATTGTCAAAAATAGCCATTTTCTAGTAGCGAACAGGTAAAATGTTAAAATTTGTAAAAACGATTTAACAGTATGTCCCCAAATAATATTGTGGAACTGTGGAATGAAGATAAACAAACTTTTTGGTAAAATCAAATACGAAGTAGGCGAGGGTTATCTCTTTAAGACTTACCCCACCTACTTATTTTATTATTCCCTTTTTATTTTAACTGCTAATAGCATCCTTAAAACAGTCAGTCCTGCTAGTATGATTGATTATTTGTTAATCTAGTCTATCCTGAGCTATCTACACTCATTGTTCGTTATAAGATATCACGTCAAGATAGAGAGAATCTTCAATTTCTTTATTTTCCTTCACCATTTCTGGGGTTGTTGCTGCAAACAACCTGTCATCTCTACCAATAATCCCATCCCTATCCATACCAGGTGGTGGAGGTGAATCACTTGCTCTTATGCTTCCCCAACTATTAAGCCCTAACCAATGTATTTTTAGCTTTGCAAGTTGAAAGAATGGGGAAATATTTTGTGCACCAATCATTTTAAGCACATCACCTGTTTGTTTTTTAAACGTGAAATTAATACCTGCATTACCAAAATCGATTAAGCCTTTTTTAAGATCCACATCTGTCTCAAATACAATTTCTGAGTCTGATGATGTAGAGATTATATAGGAAGCGTACGGAACTTTCACAATTTTCGTAATAACAGCCCAGTTATCTTTCCAACGTTTCTCTTCCCATTCCTTTATCATTTGTTTTTGCAGAGTCGCGATATTTTCAATAGTTGGCTCATAACTTTCAGCTGATTGGAATACAAATGCTCCCATATTATTAAAGCTAAAACTAATTCCCGCTTTGTCAATAGGCAAGATTGGTATTTCTTCATTTTTCTCACCTTGGAACTTTACATTAACAGTGACACCTTTCTTCGAAACTAAGTCTAGAGGAGTGGGATTTATATCTGCTCTTTCTTTGAAAGAAATTCCCAAATTTTTTAAAGAAGTTATTCTCTTAAAAAAATTTTTCCTCTTAAGAAAATCGCCTTCCAAAATTCCAACATCTCCCAGTCGCAATTCTTCAGTTGGAAGCCAAGCGGCAAAGTAGATTTTTAATTTTTTTCTAATTCCATTAACATACAAATTTGCTGGTGTTGTCATATTTTTTCCTCCTTTTTTCAATATATATAGTTTTTGCCTTTAAATAGTCTTGATTCTAATAAGCAGTAATTACCCTCCCTTCTATTTTAAATACCAAATAATTATTTTTTATTTTCATATTCCCTAATATCTTAAATTAATACTTTCTTACTTTTTCATTTCACTTTTTATAAAAGTTGACACTCTTATCCATAGATTAATAACCAAATGTTTATATGCTTTGATTTGAAATACCAAAATGCTTATAAGCTACTACTTTTAAATTCTCCAGATCAGCAATTACAATAACAATAGTTATTTTTCCTTTTAATAAATACTTTTATTTAAAAATTAAATGGTAATTTGCGCAAAGCTAATTCGGTACATTTGAGTTATACGAGGTACACTTGGATCAGCAAAAAGAGCTCCTTTCATCTTTAGCAATTCCTCTTTACTATACATAATTTGACCTCCTAAAATTTTTATTTCATTATTAAAAATCTAAAATATCACTAACCAACTCTCTTCTCGATGCTCCTTGTCTACTAATTATTTGTGCAACTATTGTTGGCCATGTAGTACCTATGATGAATGCTTGAATAGGTGCTAAAAAACTTTCTGGAAGTTGAAATATGAACGATACTGCAGCACCTATCAAAATAAACCAAATTACTCTAAGAAGTTTGCTAAAAAGATTCATTACCTTCCTTGTTGGTCAAAGTATACTGAGTATTTTTTCAGCTTCTAAAAAACCAAAGAATAAAGCATTAAAATAAGCAAGCGAACCAGCTCCACCTATTAATGCTGCATATAAAGATGGTTGCAAGTTTGCTATAGTCTTCCTCCTTTAATTTTAATTAATAATTTTATACAATCACATAAATTTCTTTGTCATAATCGCAATCTGAGCCAAAGGCAATCTTTGTTGCAGTTAATTTTCATTCTTCTTCGATTGCTATTTAGCAGTTTCACATTGCCAAACTGGCATACTATCACAAGCAGGATTATTCGTCAGATTAGTCTGCTCAGAACCATCTGCATTCATAACATATATTTCATAGTTTTTATCACGTGCGGAGACGAATGCAATTTTACTCCCATCTGGTAACCATGTTGGGCAAGAATCGTATATCTGGTTGTTTGTAAGCCTTTTCTGTTCTGAGCCGTTTGCATTCATCACGAATATCTCAGAATTGTTTACGAAGGCAATTTTACTACCATCAGGTGACCATATTGGTAGGTAATCATGTTCTGGATTGTTTGTAACTCTTGTCTGTCCAGTACCGTCTGTATTCATTATATATATATCATAATTACCCTTTTCCTCAGAGTAGCCAAAACTGTTAGAAGTGAAAGCAATTTTTTCACCATCCGGAGAAAATGCTGGGCGATAATCATCTGCCAGGTTGTTTGTCATATTAGTCTGTCCTGAGCCGTCTACATTCATCACGTATATCTCATTGTTGCCATCACGGTCGGAGGTGAAAGCAATTTTTCTGCCATCTGGAGAAAATGCTGAATCAGAATCATATGCTGGGTTGTCTGTAAGTCTTATCTGCCCAGAACCATCTGCATTCATCACATATATTTCATGATTCCCATCTCGATCTGATGTAAAAGCAATTTTTCTGCTATATTTTGACCATGCTGGGTAATCATCATATGCTGGATTGTTCGTTAGATTAGTCAGTCCAGAACCATCTGCATTCATTGTATATATTTCCCGGTTACCTTCTCGATCAGAGGAAAAGAGAATAAGACCTTCTTCTTTTGTTATATCAATTAATTTAGTAGTTTCCTCAGTAACCTCCTCAGCTAGTTCTTCTTTAGTTGTCTCTTCTGTAACAGAAATTTGCATAACATTAAGAATATACCTACAGGTATGTTCTTTTTCATCGCCGCCTATTCCTATTATTTTAATTGTATATTGTCCTTCTGGAACATCTGAGCCTACTTCCATAGTCATAGTTGAAGAATAAGGTATTCTGGGTTCTCCTATAGGAAGAAATGTAATTTCCGTTCCAGGAGGGTATTCTTCGGCAGTGAGATAAACATCATATTTATATTGACTTCTTCTATGTGCATGTTCAATATTAACCATTGTTTGTATTTTACTATCTTGGGAGGTCTCTCCACCCACTGGAGTAATGGATATTTTGAAATCAGGTGTGGGTGGTGTCCTTTCTATCCAATCTTTCACATAAGGTCCTAATATAATAGTTATTATTGGCATTACCACTACGGATACTATAGCAATTATTGTTTTAATATCTTTATACCACGGGGTTTTATTTTTGTTTGACATTTCATACCTCCTATTACAATCTTCTCATTAGCGAGTTTAATAATTTTGCTTAAATAATTTTTAAAGTGGCTTTTTTGTTTAAGACAGTTCTCTAAAAAATCATCTCCAAATAAAAATAGCTGCTTGTTGTCTGCTTAAAGTCCGAACTTCTTTGTATTAACCCACTCATTTTTAAGAAGTGTCCACCAATCTCTTGCTAGTCCTGTAAGGACGTATTCGTAAGGTAACCAACCATAGCCTCTTTCACCCCAACTTGTCCCCCAAGAGTTTCGTATAAGCAGTGCTCCTTTTTTCTCAACTCCACAAGTTGTGTTCTTAATTTTTATATCGTCGTCATATCCAACTGCCATAACAGCATGACCACCAAGAATTTTCTCCCCAAGACACGGGAATGTAATTTTTCCATCTTTTCTGGCTTGACGAATGGAGTTAAAGACAGTAAACCCAAACATCGAAGGCAGACCAAAAGCTAAGAGGGTCTTAATTAGTTTCAAAAGCGATTTCTTAGAGGTAAATGAGGAGTCTAGTCGAAAGTATTGTATAGCTTGGTAGTTTTGGGCAAAAGAGTAACAGAATGAGGAGGGTTCCTTATCAAAATCTTCTTTGACATAAGGCCAATATCTTTCGGGGGGAATTCCAAAAAGAACCATAGCAGCCATTGTGGTGCGAATAAAGGCTCCTCTATCTCCTGTCCAGCCAAGAAGGTTTCGGGTTGTTTTATAAAGAAATAGCCTGGATGCATCTATATGCCTATCAAAAGCTCTCCGCTCATAGTATTCCACGAGTCCAACACCAGCGTTTGCTGTACACGAACCGATAGAACCTTGATTCTCTATAGGAGGACACCATCTTCTTAAGTCTATTGAAGTCGGTATCTCCGTCTTAGAAGTTTTTACAGCCCCTACTTTTTTAAGCATGTCTTTCACAGAGTCTTTTTGCCCAGCTATTATAGCTCTTTTGGAGGTAACCCCTTTTTTCTCTATTGTATAGTCCCGAAAATCTGGATAGTCTGGAAGCCATCCCATCCCTAATTCGAAGCCAATTCTTTCCTTTTCTTCAGCCATTTCATACATCTCCTTTCTTTTTAAATATTTAGATTACATTAATGCCTCTAATATTTTTTATGTATATTTTTAACTCTCTTTTAATATTAATTACTTGCTTTTACTGTTAAATATTTTTAAAATAAATTTCCACCTAAAAATGCCTATATTGTATTGCGCATACACGGCTTTTTAAAGGTGGCTTTTTTATTTAAAACAGTTCTCTATAAAATCACCTCAAAATAAAAATAGCCCATATTTTTTGATGCGGAGCAGTTGAGGATGAGACAGCTTCTTCATCTAAATTGTTAAACTTTACCGGCCTTTTTATTAAGCAAATACAACAGCTGTTAGACTTGGTCTGAATTTTCGGGTAAGATTACACTGCCCCGCTACTCACTATTTCTCTGGCAACGAGGGTACCCCGCCAATTATCTTTATTTTGAGTTAGTGGTGCTTAAATCAAGTCTCAATCAAATTCTTGACTAAAACTTGTTTCCACTTGTGACTCAATTGAAACTCTATCTTTACATTCCCGTTATCCAAGCCTATTCTAGCAATGCCAATACATTTACTTTCGTTACGGACAAAAATCTATCTTTATATTTCCGTTATCTAAACCAGTTCTTGCTTCTCCTACACAACTACTCTCATCTGTAAAATCTCCACCATGTGTATCATATATTTCAACATTACTTGGATTATAAAGCTCTATACGAACTGTATCTAAACCTTTTGGACTATCAGCATCTCCAGATCTAAATATTAACTTATAACCCGGCACACCATTCCATTCACCATATGCTGTAAAGTTCATTGCAGCTACACAGGTATCACTACTTGGTGGATAGAAATTTATTACATCTATATCAGTTGTGTGGAATTTAGTCTTATCCAACGATTCATCGCTGACATTGTGGAAATTAACTTCCCATTCTCCCATATATCCTTCAGAGCCAACATCCCAAATTCCTCCCCCAAAACTAATTTTGTACCAATCTTTTTGTTTTTCTCCCATCTCTTCTATAATCTGACCTCCACCGCTTACACGACCATCTGCAACATAAAACCAACGCGTTAGCCGAATATTTGCCTCACCTAAGTCTTCTCTGGGATTAAATATGAAGCAGTACTTACTAGCATCCCAAGCGCATGTGTCGGCTGTAGTCATAAAGTTGTATGTATAACACGTTCCGGAATCATACGCCCAATCATAACTGTCAGTGAAGCCGTCAACATTACCGAAAACAGTATTAGTTGCTTGGGCACATGTTCCTTTGCGAACAGCCCAATCAACATAATCATAATCGTTATCCACTAAATATGCTCCAAAATCAACTGAACCATAAACGATTTCATCTTCTTCTGGTGTGGTAATCTCAGCATATCTCTGAAATATTGCAGTACCTGAAGTAGTTTCCCAGTAACCGGCTTGAGTAGGATTATTCCATGTTCCTGACATCGAACCATCATCGCTAATTGTTCCTTCTACATCAACATAGTAAGCAGATGAGTCATAGTCAATTGTGAAGGCTATATCCGAACAACCAGAAATGTTTCCTGTAACTGTCCAAGTGTGTGAGTCTGTTCCAGTTCCAGAGAATTCTTTAGTATCCATATTCATATAATCGATGTCCATTATGTGAGGATACGTTCCACTGCAGCCTGAAGTGCATACAAAATCAATCTCGTAATATCCGGTAAGATCCCAATGAACTTCATCAGTGTTTGCCGATACAACAGAAGGTAACAATACAATCAAGGCTAATAAAAATCCAGCAAACAATTTCTTCATTCTTTTTCACCTCCTTTCTTATTAAATTCTTTAACTAATTTATAGCTAAATTCAATGATTTTTAGTTATATTTTTTAATAATTAAAATAAATTTTTATTTTAATTATTTGCTTTTAATATTAAGTATGTTAAAATATCTTGTTATAATATCTTGCCACCTAAAAATGCCTGTATTGTATTGCGCATACACGGCTTTTTGAAGGTGGCTTTTTTATTTAAAACAGTTCTCTATAAAATCACCTCAAAATAAAAATAGCTGCCTATAAAATATATCAAGCAGCTATATATTTAATAAATTCTACATATATTAAGTTATCTATATTTAAATATAGTAATTGCATGCCCTCCCACCCTACCTTGCGATTAAATATATTTTATAGAAAAAAATAATTTTATTGTATATAATATTTAACATAAAATTTTAATTTTTGCAAGAAATATTTATTGACTTTCTAAATACTTTAAAATAAAATGAAGAAAAATACTGGACATTGGCTTAAAAGAGCAAGAACAAAATTACAAATTACACAAAAAGATCTAGTAGGAGATAGGTTTAAAAGACAATATATAAGTATGATAGAAACTGGAGATGTTGACTTATCTCCAGGTGTAAGAGCATATATTACAAAAAAACTAAAACTTCCTAAGAAATATTTTGATACAGGATTATTTAAAGAAGAGAAAGAAAGACTGGATTATCTTAAAGAAGAAACTAACACTTTATTAGACTCATTAAGATTTGATGAAGCAAATAAATTAATTAAAGAAGCAGTATCTATATCTAGTGAAGCTAAAAGTGATGAATATATAAATCACTTTTTACTTAAGTTAGTACAAGTATATATAAATGATAAAAAGCTAGATAAAGCCAAAGATCTACTTATTAAAACAAATAAATACTATAGTGAAGAAAGAGACTATAAAAACTTGGCATATTCTTATTATTGGACAGGAGTACTTTATAGAGATAAGAAAAAATATACAAATGCATTATATATGTTTAACAATGCAATAGAAGAAAATTCTAAGTTAGAAAGAAAAAAAGACCTGTCAATAAAGGCTAGAGCTACAACTAAAATAGCTCAAGTATATAGACATACTGAGAATTACAAGGGTGCTAAGGAAAAATATGAAGAAGCAATAGAGATAGCTAAAAAAGCTGAAAATAATAATGTCTTAGCGACAGCTTATTGGGGATATTCCATTTTACTCAGAAGAGAGAAAAAGTTTCAAGAAGCAATTAATTTCTATAAGAAAGCTTCCTTAATTTATAGACAATTAAAACAAGAAAGAAATTATCTTAGTATAAATATCAATTTAGCAAATCTTTATTATTATATAGGTGATTATGACAAAGCTATTAATTTAGCAAATAGTGCAATTAAGATATCAAAAGAAAAAGAATATGAAAAAGAACTATCTTATGCACTATTATATAGAGCAAAAGCAAAAAGAGAAAAAGGACTACTTGATAATTCAGAATCTGATCTAAAAAGATCAATTAATTTACTTGAAAAGCTAAAAGACAAAAGAATGTTAGCAGTAGCATATATGAGCTTAGGACTTCTATATGAAGTAAAAAAAGAAAATGATAAAGCAATTTTTTATTTTAATAAAGCAGTTGATATATTCAAAGAATTAGACCAACCAATATTTATTCATAGTGCATATGGGGAGATAATAAGATTTTATAAAGAAATAGGTAACTATGACAAAGTAATAAAACATACACAAAAATTAATAAATTTAACAAAGAGGATAAAATTTTAAAAGAAGGAGTAATATGAAAAAAATATTATCAATAATTTTAATTTCTATTATTTTATTATCTGTTCTGATAATTCCTCTTAACTTCAGATATAAAATATCACCTAATGAACTGTGTGTAAGATATGAAATAGCAGATGATATTGAGGAGCCTAATAGTATTCAACCAATAGGTCCATAAATTATCTTGTAGATTTTAAGTTAAAGGTTTTGATATTAAACTTAATTTCACCCATTTAGATATTTTAAATTTGAGTATTTGCTTTTATTATTAATTTTTTATTCAGATATGAACTATCTAAAGGATGTGTCTTAAAACGCATGTTCTTATACATTGAAAAGTAAATGAAAATATAGATATAAATAGATAGATTAAATACCACCTCCAAGTGTAAAATATTAATTATTTATTAAAAAACAAATACAACAAACAGGGTAAAACTTTTAGAAGAGCAACTTACATATCAAAAAAAGTTGGATTAAAAGATTATTTAAAAGATAGTGAAATAAAGACCATTATATTTTGTAATAAAAAATTAGAAGGGTATCAAACTTTTTAACATTATTATTGTCTAATTATAAAGATTTAAAAAAGGTTAGACAAATTATAAATTAATACATTAAACTTTATATTAATAGTAATAATATATTTTATGTTTGTTATGGGCAGGGGCGGAGGGGCATGCAATTATTATATTTAATTACAGATAACTTAATATATATATTATTTATTAAACATATAGCTGCTTAATATATTTTATAGGCAGCTATTTTTATTTTGAGGTGATAATTAAAAAGAACTGTTTTAAATAAAAAAGCCACCTTTAAAAGGCCGTGTATGCGCAATACAATACAGGCATTTTTAGGTGGCAAAGTATATAAGAAAATATTTTAACATACTTAGAACTAAAAGAAAATATTTAAAACAAAAAATATTTTAATTATTAAAAAGTGAAACTAAAACTAATTAAATTACACCTTAAATTAAATAAAAAATCTAAAAAAAGGAGGTGAATATAAAATGAAAAAGATATTTAACATACTAATAATTATAACCTTATTTCTTTCAATGAATTTATCTGTAAGTTCCTGTGCAATAGCTCCTGAAGTTACAACAGAAGAAACAGAAGTAATAACAACTGAAGAGGAAGTAACAGAAGAAACTACTGAGGAAACTACCGAAGAAGAGACTACTGAAGTATCAAGAAAAGAAACAGCGTATGTAACAAGAGTTATAGATGGTGATACCATAGAGGTAGATCTCAATGGAAAAGCTTACAAAGTAAGATACATTGGTATAAATTCTCCTGAATATGATCAACCATTTGGTGATAAAGCAACTCAAGCAAACTCCTATTTAGTTTCAGGTAAGACTGTAATATTGGAGAAAGATGTTTCAGAAACAGATAAATATGGAAGACTACTACGATATGTATATGTAGGAAATCTGTTTGTAAATGCTCATCTTGTTAAGTTTGGTTGGGCTCAAGCTGCTACCTATCCTCCAGATGTAAAATATTCAGCTTTATTTGTTTCCCTTGAGAGAGAAGCAAGAGAAAATAATGAAGGTTGCTGGGCTATAACAGAAGAAACTGAGGAAGAACCACCACCACCTACTGAGGAAGAACCACCATCACCTACTAAAATGTTTGTAGGAAGCAAAAAATCTGATGTTTATCATTATCCAAATTGTAGATATGTAAAGAAGATATTACCTGAAAATATAATATGGTTCACAAGCGTTGAAGATGCAAGAAATCATGGATATAGACCTTGTAAAGTTTGCAAGCCACCATAGTAAAAGAATTCACATTTTAGAGAATTGAGGAAAAAACTGAATCGGAACGGACAGAAGGAACGGGATACAGGAATCAAAAAGATAAAGAATTAGCTCTACCACAATACT
>JBARXA010000018.1:0-100099 GCA_049647085.1 Candidatus Humimicrobiia bacterium
GAGTTAAGAGTTGAATTGATTCAACCAATAGCAATGGAGAAGGGTCTAAGATTTGCTATAAGGGAAGGTGGTCATACTGTTGGAGCTGGTACTGTAACAGAGATAGTTAAGTAATTAAAAATAAATAGCTATTAAAAGCTTTGGGCATAGTTTCTCGACTGAAAATGTCTTCGAAACCATGTCACAAATCTAATAAAAAAAGTAGGGCAAGGCTTTAGCCTTGCATATAATGAGTTCTATTATTGTAAAAATAAGCAACCCTAAAGGGTTGCCCTACATATCAATATGTATTTAAAAATATTTTATAAAGTTTTTAATAGAAATAAAATTTAAGTGTCATATAAATTGATAGGGAGGTATTGTTGGCAAAAACTGGTCAGAAAATACGCATTTCAATAAAAGCGTTTGACCATCATATTGTGGATCGATCTGCAAAAAAGATTGTAGAAACAGCTCTTGAATCGGGAGCGAGAGTAGCAGGACCTGTTCCACTTCCTACAAAAAGAAATCTTTTTTGTGTGATTAGATCACCACATATCGATAAGGATTCTCGAGAGCACTTTGAGATAAAGACTCATAAGAGATTAATAGATATATATAATCCGACACCAAAGACAGTTGATTCTCTTATGAGACTAAGTCTTCCAGCTGGTGTTGATATTGAAATAAAGCTATAGAATTATTTTAAGCTTTGGGTGTATTTCCTTGTTAATATGACTTAAGAGATTCTTCGTGAAGTGAATCTAATTGAAAAGTTAAATTTAAAGATGGGAATTTTAATTAATTGAATATTTAAGATGAGGTAAATTTTGATTAAAGCCATTATAGGAAAAAAAATAGGAATGACAAGCATATATGATGAACAGGGGAACGTTGTTCCTGTAACAGCGGTTAAGGCTGGTCCTTGCACTATTACTCAAGTAAAGTCAGATAAAACAGATGGTTATAATGCGATTCAGATAGGTTTTGGCGATATTAAATTAAGTAGAGTAAACAAACCTTATGAGCAACATTTTAAAAAGAAGAAATTAGAGCCAAAAAAACATTTATTAGAAGTAAGAGTGGATGAACCCAAGAATTTTAAGGTGGGAGATGTCATTAAAGCTTCTGTATTTGAGAAGGGAGATATAGTTAAGGTAACAGGTAAATCTAAAGGAAAAGGATTTACTGGAGGTATGAAGAGACATGGGTTTAGTGGTCAAGGAGCTTCTCATGGTTCACAATACCATCGCGCTATTGGTTCAACTGGTCAGAGAATCTCAAGAGTTTTTAAAGGTAAGAAGATGCCAGGTCGCCACGGTTATGAAAAGGTAACAACATTGGGATTAGAAGTAGTAGAAGTAGATTCTGAATCAAACATAATACTTATAAAAGGATCTGTACCAGGATCGAAAGGAAGAATGGTACTTATACAAGACCATAGAAGGAGGGAGAAGGGCTTAAATGGAGCTTAAAGCGGATGTTGTAAATATCAATGGTGATAAGATATCAACCGTTACTTTAAACAAGAAAGTATTTTTTTCAGAAAGTGATGTAAATATTTTACATAGGGTTGTTAAAACTTACCTGGCATCAAGAAGGTTAGGTACTGCATCAACAAAAACTAGAGATGAGGTAAGAGGTGGTGGAAGAAAACCATGGCGTCAGAAAGGTACGGGAAGAGCTAGAGCTGGAAGTATTCGATCTCCAATATGGAGGGGTGGAGGAGTTACATTTGGACCAAAACCGAGGGATTACTCAATGAGATTACCCAAGAAGATTAGGTATGAAGCAAGAAAATTAGCTTTATATATAAAAGCAATGGATAAGGAGATATTAGTTGCTGAAGATTTTAATTTTAAAGAACCGAGTACCAAGAATGCTACTAAATTTCTAAAATTTTTGGGAGACGAGAAGAAAAACTTAGTTATTCTGGAAAAGGACAAAGAAATAGTTGAAAAATCTTTTAGAAATATTCCAACTGTTACTGTAGTAGGAGTAGATAGACTAAGTGTTTATAACATATTAAACGCTGAAAGACTAATATTTACGAAAAAATCGTTGGAAGAAACAGTGGAGGTATATGGAAGATGAAAGGTTCAAGAGATGTGATAATTAAACCAGTAATATCTGAAAAAAGTTACTCATTAGTTGAGCAAAATAGATATACATTTATTGTGCATCCTAAATCAAAAAAGATTGAGATTAAGAAAGCAATTGAAGAAATTTTTAATGTTAAAGTTATTTCAGTTAATACCATTAAAATAGCTCCAAAACCCAGGAGGTTGGGAGCTTCAATGGGTTATAAATCTGGATATAGGAAAGCAATTATTACCTTAAAGCAAGGTGATAGTATACCAATATTTGAAAGTAAATAAAAAAAATAAATTCTAATTAAAGAGATAATATATAAAGGGAGTTAATTTGCCAGTAAAAAAATATAAACCTACAACCCCTGGTAGAAGATTTTTAGTAGGTATTGATTATTCAGAATTGACAAAAAAGAAGCCCGAAAAAACGTTGACTAAGCCAATTAAGAAAAAAGCTGGTAGAAATGTTAGTGGTAGGATTACAGTTCGACACAAGGGTGGTGGACATAAAAGAAAATATAGAGTTATAGATTTTAAAAGAAAAAAAGATGATATTATAGCAAGAGTTAATTCGATTGAGTATGATCCGAACAGATCATGCAATATTGCTTTAATTGTTTATAGAGATGGAGAGAAGAATTATATATTAGCACCCAGAGGTATAAAGGTGGGGGATTCAGTTATTTCTGGTGATAATGTGGACATTAAAACTGGAAATACTCTTCCACTAAGGAAGATTCCTACTGGAACATTTGTACACAATATTGAGATGCAACTAGGTAAGGGAGGTCAATTAGCAAGATCAGCTGGTTCAAGTGCTCAATTGATGGCTAAAGAAGGAGATTATGGAAATTTAAAACTTCCATCTGGTGAAATAAGACTTATTAACTTGAATTGTAGAGCAACAATTGGTCAAGTTGGTAATGTAGAACATGATATTATGATAAAAGGAAAAGCTGGAAGAAGTAGATGGTTAGGAATTAGACCAACTACAAGAGGTACATCAATGAATCCAGTGGATCACCCTCATGGTGGTGGTGAAGGAAGGGGAAAATCAGGAAGACCACCTTCATCCCCTACTGGAGTAAAAGCTATTGGGTATAAAACAAGAAAAAAGAGAAAACCATCAGATAAAATGATAATTAAACGTAGGAAATAAAAAAAATTAAGAGGGAGGTTAAATTGCCTAGATCTCTAAAGAAAGGTCCTTATATTGATAAAAAGCTTTATAAGAAGATCTCTGAGTTAAACACTAAAAAAGAAAAGAAAATGATAAAGACTTGGGCCAGAAGTTGCACTATAATTCCTGAAATGGTCGGTCACACAATTGCTGTACATAATGGGAGAAAACATGTTCCAATTTTTATAACCGAGGATATGGTTGGGCATAAATTGGGTGAATTTGCTCCTACTAGAACATTTAGATTGCATGGTGGTCACACTGAAAGATCAACATCATTGAAGTAATAGGAAAAACTATTATAGGAGAATAATTTGGAAGTTAAAGCAGTTTTAAGATATATCAGGATAAGTTCTCAAAAAACTAGATTAGTTATAGATATGATAAGAGGAATGGATGTTTCTAAAGCTAAAGTAGTTTTAGATTTTACTCCTAAAAAAGCAGCCAAGATAGTAAAAAAGGTACTTTCTAGTGCTGTAGCAAATGCTATTGAAAATCATGGTATGAAAAAGGAAAATTTATATATATCAAAAATATATGTTGATCAAGGTCCAACTTTAAAAAGGATGAAACCGAGAGCAAGAGGAAGAGCGGATAGAATTAAAAAGAGGACAAGTCATATAACTATTTATATTTCTCAAAGAGAGGAGAGTTAATTTGGGACAAAAAGTAAATCCTGTCGGTTTCAGAACAGGAATTAATAGAGATTGGAAAACTCATTGGTTTGCGACTAAAGAGTATTCCAAGTTTCTTTGTGAGGATATAAAGATGAGAGAATATTTAAGGGACCAATTACCAAATGCTGCTGTTTCAGGAATAGAGATTGAAAGAACAGCAGGGATAATGACAATAAATGTTTGTACGGCACGTCCAGGTATAGTTATAGGAAGAAAAGGATCAAATATAAATATTTTAAAAAAAGAAATAGAGAAGATGACAGATCACCAGGTTATTATAAATATTGTTGAAGTTGTAAAACCTGAATTAGATGCGTTTTTGGTTGCTGATGATGTAGCTCAACAAATAAAGGGAAGAACTGGCTATAGAAGAGCGATGAAAAAAGCAATATTTATAACAATGAAAGCTGGAGCAGAAGGAATAAAGATTTCATGTTCAGGAAGACTTGGGGGGGCTGAGATGGCAAGAACAGTGTGGTTTAAGGAGGGAAGAATACCCCTTCATACTATAAAAGCAGATATTGATTATGGACAAAAAGACGCAATTACAAAATTTGGAGTTGTTGGAGTAAAAGTGTGGATAAACAGAGGAGAGGTTACTAGTGAGCAGGAGCAGTTTAAGAGCTCTCATGATGAAGAAACTAAATCAATTGAAAAGTCATAAAAATATTAAATCATAAGATTTATACCAATTTAAATTTAAAGAATTGTTTTATAAGTAAGAAAAATTTTTTAAGGAGAAGAAATGTTACTTCCCAAAAGGGTAAAACATAGAAAAGAGTTTAGAGGAAGGTTAAAAGGTAAGTCAATAAGAGGATCAAAATTGTCTTTCGGTCAGTATGGGCTTCAAGCACTAGAACCATCCTGGATAACAAATAGACAAATAGAAGCTGCAAGAATAGCAATTACACGATGTATAAAAAGGGGAGGTAAAATCTGGATAAATATATTTCCTCATAAACCAGTTACTAAAAAACCCGCAGAAACCAGAATGGGAAGTGGAAAAGGTGCACCTGATAAATGGGTAGCAATTGTTAAACCAGGTCGTATTATGTTCGAACTTTCGGGTGTATCTGAGGAATTAGCAAAAGATGCAATGAGAAGAGCTTCTCATAAACTCCCTATAAAATGTAAATTTGTTACACTTAGGGAAGGAGGAGGCGAGTAATTTGAAAGCAACTCAACTCAGAGAATTGACTTTTAATCAGTTAGATAAGAAATTAGCTGAGGCTAAACAGGATCTTTTTAATCTTAGATTTCAATTATCAATTAGTAAACTTGAAAACACAGCAAAAATAAAAGAAATAAAAAGAGAAATTGCGAGGATAATGACTGTGCAATACGAGAGGGAGAGAGAGGTAATTAATGAGAAGTAGAAGAAAAGTCAAATTAGGCAAGGTTATAAGTGATAAAATGGATAAAACTGTAGTTGTTGAAGTAATAACAACTTCTCATCACCCTGTTTATAAAAAGACTATGATAAAAGCGAAGAAATATAAGGTTCATGATGAAAAGAGTGAATGCAAAGTAGGTGATCTTGTATCTATTATGGAGACTAAACCAATTAGCAAGACAAAGAGGTGGCGAGTCTTTAAAGTAGTTGAGCAAAGTAAGTGAGGTTTTTAAAATGATACAATCATATAGTAGATTAAAAGTAACAGATAATACTGGAGCAAAAGTAATAATGTGTATTAGAGTATTGGGTGGAACAAAAAGAAGATATGCGCGTGTTGGTGATGTAATAATAGCTACTGTAAAATCTGCATCACCAGATGGAGTTGTTAAAAAAAGTGAAATAGTTAAAGCAGTTGTAGTGCGAACCAAAAAAGGTTATAGGAGAAATGATGGAACATATATAAAATTTGATGAAAATGCTGCCGTTATAATAGATAACCAAAATAATCCTAGGGGAACAAGAATATTTGGTCCTGTAGCAAGGGAATTAAGAGATAAAGAATATATGAAAATAGTATCTCTATCACCAGAAGTTTTATAGGAGGAAAAATTGGTAAAGTTAAAGATAAAAAAGGGAGATACAGTAGTTGTTATAAAAGGTAAAGATTCAAGTAAATCATTTAAAAAAAGGACTGGTAAAGTTCTAAGAATTGAACCAGAAAAAGAAAGAGTTTATGTCGAAGGGAAAAATATTATAAAAAGACACACGCGAAAAAAGAGTGAGCAGGAACCGGGTGGAGTAATTGAAAAAGAGGGGCCAATTTATATAAGTAATGTAATGCTTGTTTGTCCTTCTTGTGGAAAGCCAACTAGAGTGAAAATGCAGATTTTAAAAAATAATGAGAAAGTTAGAGTTTGTAAGAGATGTGGGGAACAAATTTCTTAAAATATTTCTTTAATATTCATTAGGAAGTAGGAGAAATTAATGTACAAACCAAGATTAAAAGAAAAATTTGAAAAAGAAATAATACCAAATATGGTGAAGCAGTTCTCATATAAGAATAAGATGCAAGTTCATAAACTTGAAAAAATAGTTGTTAATATGGGTATAGGTTCTGCAATACAAAATCCTAATGAGCTGGAAGGTGCTATTAAAAATTTAAAAGCTATAACAGGCCAGATGCCAATAGTTACAAGAGCAAAGAAATCTATTGCAGGATTTAAACTAAGAGCTGGTATGAAGATAGGTCTTAAAGTTACATTAAGAGGAAATAGAATGTATGAGTTTTTAGATAGATTCTTATCCGTCGCTTTACCAAGAACTAGAGATTTTAGAGGAATTTCTCCAAAATCAATGGATAAAAAAGGTAATTTAACCGTGGGAGTTACTGAACAAATTGTTTTTTTAGAAATTGACAGTGATAAGATAGACCGTACACGAGGAATGAATGTAACTATAGTAACCTCATCAAATGGAAATGAAGAAGGTTTTTTTCTTCTAAAATATTTTGGAGTACCTTTTAGCGAAAAATAACATAATTAAATAATAAATTTTATAAAAAATAACAATATTAATTTTATTTGTCATCCCTTCTCCTTCGTTGCACTCGAGGGTCAGGGGAAGGGTCTGAACAAAGCAAAGCGAAGTGAAGAAACTTAATATCAGGAGGTTTTATTGGCTAAAAAATCTTTAATTATAAAAGCAAAAAGGAAACAAAAATTTAAAGTGAGACAGTATAATCGATGCAATCGATGTGGAAGATCAAGAGGATATTATAGAAAGTTTGGTTTATGTCGAATTTGTCTTAGGGAATTAGCTCATAAAGGACAAATTCCAGGATTAAAAAAAGCTAGTTGGTAGGTTAAGGGGGAATAAATGAGTGTATCAGATACTATTGGAGATATGTTAACTAGGATAAGAAATGCTAATTCTGCAAATCATTTGGTAACGGAAGTACCCTCCTCAAAAGTGGTATTTGAAATAGTTAAAATTCTTTTAGAAGAGGGTTATATAAAAGATTATAAAATTGAAAGGAATCCAGTACAGGATAGAATAAAGATTTATTTAAAATATGGTCCAAATAAAGAAAAGATAATTACAGGTATAAAACGTATTAGTAAACCTGAACTTAGAGTATATGCAAAGAAAGATGAAATACCAAGGGTTTTAGGCGGTTTGGGAATTTCAATTATGTCAACTTCTAATGGTATTTTAACTGGAAGAAAGGCAAGAAAATTAGGAGTTAGTGGAGAAGTAATCTGTTATGTTTGGTAGTATATAAATCTAAAGATTACTATAAGATTTGGGCAAAGTTTCTACCTTCATCTTACTCAATTCCTCTCCCCTGGTGGGAGAGGGTAGGGAGAGGGTAAAATGTCTTCGAAACCATGCCACAAATCTATTGGTAAAATCAAAATAAAGGAGAAGCGAATTGTCTCGAGTTGGTAAAGTGCCAATTTCTCTAACAGAGAATGTTAAAGTTAAAATTGAAGAAAATGAAATAATTGTGATAGGTCCAATGGGAGAGTTAAGACAGGAATTAAAATCTGGAATTGATGTTGATTTATCAGAAAATGAGATTATTGTGAAAAGGAAGTCAGATTCTAAATATCATAAATCACTTCACGGTTTATATAGAACATTGATAGCAAATATGGTTAAGGGTGTAGCTGAGGGATATACAAAAACTCTTGAGATAATTGGTGTTGGATATAAGGCAGCTAAAAAAGGGAAAACATTGGAACTCTCTCTTGGATTTTCGCACCAAATAAAGATGGAGGATCCATTGGGAATTGAAACAGTAGTACCTAATCCAACAACGATAATAGTAAAAGGCATTGATAAGCAATTAGTTGGAGAAATAGCTGCAAGAATAAGATCAAAGAGACCCCCTGAACCTTATAAGGGAAAAGGAATAAGATATAGAGGAGAAAAGGTTAGAAAAAAGGTCGGAAAAGCAGGTGTTTCAGCTGCATTTTAAAAAAATGAATAAAGTGACCTTTTATAAATATAATTTTTAATTCTTGAAGTTGGAGTAATTAATTTGGTAAAGTCAAAAAAAGTTTTAGGTAGAGAAAAAAGACATAAAAGGGTTAGAGTAAAAGTTTTTGGTACCAAGAAAAGACCAAGATTAAGTGTTTTTAGAAGCAATAAAGATATCTATGCCCAGTTAATAGATGACACAAGAGGTCATACTTTATGTAGTTACTCTTCCCTGAAACTTAAAGAGAAAGAAGGTAAGAATAAGGTTGAAATTGCTTACCTGGTAGGTAATGAGATTGGAAAAATAACCAAGAGAAAACGTATCAAAGAAATTGTATTTGATAGGAGTGGATACAAATTTCATGGTAGAGTAAAAGCTTTAGCTGATGGTGCGAGAGAAGCTGGACTATCTTTTTAGAATTATGGGAGGTAAATATTGATAGAAAGTCAACAACAAGAAGTTTCAATAAAAAATGAAGAGCAAGAGATAGAATTTGAAGAAAAGGTAATAAGTATAAATAGAGTTGCTAAAGTTGTAAAAGGTGGAAGAAGATTTAGTTTTTCTGCCCTTGTAGTTGTTGGAGACGGGGATGGTCACATGGGGATAGGTTTTGGAAAAGCAAAAGAAGTTCCAATTGCTATTTCAAAGGCCATTTCAATTGCTAAAAAAGAAGTTTTCGAGGTACCATTAGTTGGAGATAAAACATTACCATATCATATAATTGGTAAACACGGGGCAAGTAAAGTATTAATTAAACCAGCCAGTCCGGGTACAGGTATTAAAGCAGGAGGAGCTGTTAGGATGATAATGGAACTTGCTGGAATAAAGAATGTTCTTACAAAATCTTTGGGAAGTACAAATGTAATTAATGTTGTGAGAGCAACGGAAGATGGACTAAAAAGAATAAAATCACCATCTCAAATAGCTAAATTAAGAGGAAAAAGCTTAAAGGATTTTTTTTCAAGCCCGGAAGGGTCAAAAGAAAGTAAAATTAAAAATAAAAATGAATAAAATATCATTCTTGTATGTAAATATAAGTTTTTAAGGGAAAAAGGTAATGAGAATTCATAATTTAAAATCATCTCTTAAATCAACTAAAAAAAGAAAGAGAGTTGGAAGAGGGGAAGGCTCTGGTCACGGAAAGACCTCAGGAAGAGGCCATAAGGGACAAAAAGCAAGATCTGGATCAAGTATTAAACCTGGGTTTGAGGGTGGACAGATGCCACTACATAGAAGAATCCCGAAACTGAGAGGATATGGAAATAGAAGTCTTCATGGAATGGTTTATCAAATAGTAAATGTTGAGTCTTTAAATTTATTTAAGAATGGGCAAACAATTACAAATAAGTTGCTTTACAAAGAAGGACTCATAAAGAAATTAGATAGACCAGTAAAGATATTAGGAAATGGAAATTTAGATAAGAAATTAACAGTTAAAGCTCAAGCTTTTTCGAAAAGTGCAAAAGAGAAAATAGAAAATAAAGAAGGGAAAGTTGAGGTACTAAATGTTTAGAGCGCTACGTGATGCTTTCAGGATACCTGATTTAAGAAAAAAGCTGCTTTTTACAATGGCAATTTTGGCTATTTATAGATTTGGAGCAAACATCTCTGTTCCAGGTGTTAGATTAGAAGGGATTGAGAAAGTTTTTGAGGGGGGAATTTTTGGGATGCTTGACCTTTTCTCAGGTGGTGCTTTATCAAATTTTGCAGTCTTTTCTTTAGGTATAATGCCATATATTACTGCGACAATTATTTTACAGTTACTTCAGATAATTTTTCCAAAATTAGAAAAAATTGCTAAAGAGGGAGAGACTGGTCGTAGAAAGATAAATCAGATAGCAAGATATATAACAATAGGATTAGCTATATTTCAATCTGTGGCTATGTTCTTTTATTTTAAAGGACTTGGTTTTATTGTAGGTGAAACTTGGCCTATGTTATTTGTAGTGGTAATCACTTTAACAACAGGAACTGCTTTAATAATGTGGATAGGTGAGTTAATAACTCAAAAGGGAATTGGGAATGGAATGAGCCTTATCATTTTTACAAATATTATTTCAAGGTTTCCAGGCTACATAATTAATTCAGTTAATCAATGGTGGCCAAATGAGATTTATATCATTGCTATTGTGCTATTAATTGCAATAGCTGTGATAATATTTATTATTGTAATTCAACAGGGTGAGAGAAAAATACCTATACAATATGCAAAACAGATAAGGGGAAGAAGAGTTTATGGTGGAAGGGGAACATATATTCCCATAAAGGTTAATCAGTCTGGAGTTATTCCGGTAATATTTGCCTCTTCACTATTGGCTTTTCCTGCAACTATAGCACAATTTATACAAGTTTCCTGGGTTCAAAAACTTGCAAGTATCATTGGTCCTCCAGCTGCAAGAGGAGAAATAAAACCATGGTATCTTACTTTGTATGCCTTATTAATTTTGGGATTTACGTATTTCTATGCTGCAATAGCATTTAATCCTGAGGATATGGCAGACAATTTTAGGAAATATGGAGGTTTTATTCCCGGAATAAGACCTGGTAAATCAACTGTAAATTACTTAAAGAATATATTAAACAGGGTAAATCTACCTGGAGCAATATTTTTAGCCATAGTTGCACTATTACCAACTGCTCTTTGGGCGTTCTTTAATGCACCATTTCAATTTGGAGGTACTTCTATTTTGATTGCAGTTGGTGTTGCTTTAGAGTTTATGAAACAGCTTGAAGCTCAACTAATTATGAGAAATTACGAGGGATTTCTAAAATAAAAATTTTTTTATAGATAACATGAATTTAATAATTTTTGGTCAACCTGGGTCAGGTAAGGGAACACAAGCTAAGAAAATTAGCAAATATTTTTACATACCACATATCTCAACTGGAGATATGTTAAGAGAAGCGATAAAAGAAAAGGCGTGTTTGGGAAAAAAAGCTCAAAAGTTTATGTCAAATGGAGATTTAGTCCCAGATGAATTAGTGGTCAAGATATTAAAAGAGAGGATTAAAAAAGAAGACTGCAAAGCAGGTTTTATTTTGGATGGTTTTCCAAGAAATCTCAAGCAGGTTGAGCTTTTGTCCAATATATTAAAAGAGACAGGAAGACCAATAGATTTAGTTATTAATATGATTGTATCTGAGAAGGAATTGACAAAACGTTTATTGGGAAGAAGAGTTTGTAGTAGTTGTAACAAAAATTTTAATATTTATCAACAAAGTTCAAATTTAAAAACATCTAAATGTCCTGTTTGTAATGGTGAGCTAATAATAAGAGATGATGATAATATGCAAACTGTAAGAAATAGATTTAAGGTTTATAAGGAACAGACAGAGTTATCAATACAACCTTATTATAAAAAAGATTTAGTTATTGAAGTGGATGGAGAGGATACTGTTGAAAATATTTTTGAGAATATAAAAATAATTTTGGAGGATATATTTGATAAAGATTAAATCTACCCTTGAAATTGAAAAAATTAAAAAATCTTGTGAAATAGTTGAAGAAACACTTAAGATGCTTAGGAGGCATATACAACCAGGAGTAACTGCAATACAGCTGGATAAGCTTGCTCATAATTTTATTATAGAACGAGGTGCTACTCCAGCATTTCTTAATTATAGAGGATATCCAGCGACCATATGCGTAAGTATCAATGAATGCGTAGTTCATGGGATACCTAATAATAGGAGGCTTAAAGAAGGTGATATTATTGGAGTTGATGTTGGTGTAAAGTTTCAAGGATACTACGGAGATGCAGCCATAACAGTTGGTGTTGGTGAGATATCCAAAGAGGCAAAAGAAATAATGGATATTACAGAGAGAGCACTTTATAAAGGAATAAAGAAATGTTTTGAGGGAAATCATCTATCAGATATATCCCATGCCATTCAAACTACTGCTGAAGAGAACGGATTTTCTGTTGTAAGAAGATTTGTAGGGCATGGAATTGGAACTGAACTTCATGAGGAACCTTCAATTTTAAATTATGGACCCCCTAACATGGGGCCAGTTTTAAAAAGTGGTATGGTTTTTGCGATAGAACCGATGGTTAATCAAGGTACTCATGAGGTTGAGGTTTTAGATGACAAATGGACTGTTGTAACCAAAGATAGGAAACTATCAGCTCATTTTGAACATACAGTAGCTATTACTAAAAATGAACCATTAATATTAACGCAAAAAAAAATATAGAAATCTTCAGATGAAAAATAAAAAAGGAGAACTATTATAGCGAAGAAAGAGGGAAAAATAGAGGTAGAAGGAAAAGTATTGGAGGCTTTACCCAATGCTATGTTTAGGGTAGAGTTGGACAGTGGTCATAAGGTATTAGCTCATATATCTGGTAGGATCAGGTTGCACTATATTCGTATTCTTCCAGGTGATAGAGTTATAGTTGAACTTTCACCCTATGATCTTACTAAGGGAAGAATAATTTATAGATTCAAGTAAAAAATATTAAAAATTGATAAATTTGAATGTGATTTTTATGAAAGTAAAAGCATCTGTTAAGAAAATTTGTAAAAAATGTAAAATAATTAAAAGAAAAGGAAAAGTTAGAGTTATTTGTGATAATCCTCGTCATAAACAAAGACAGGGTTAAATAAAAAATTTAGATAGGAGGTTTATTAATCTTGGCAAGAATAGCAGGTGTAGACTTACAAAAAGATAAACATATAGATATTGCATTAACTAAAATACATGGGATTGGTAGGTCATTAGCAAAAGCAATACTTAAAGAAACCAAAATTGACTTTGCACATAAAGTAAAAGATTTGACTGATAAGGAGATTTCTGTTATAGCAAACTATATTGAAGAGAATATTAAAGTAGAAGGTAGTTTAAAAAGAGAGGTTTCGCAAAATATAAGGAGATTAATTGAGATAGGGTGCTATAAAGGAATAAGGCATAGGAGAGGTCTTCCTGTTAGGGGACAAAGAACTCACACTAATGCCAGAACAAGAAAAGGTCCAAGAAAGACTGTTGGAGCGAAACGTAAAAAAACTTAGTGAGGAAAAATCTTTATGGTTACAAAAAGAGGAAAAAAAGGAAAAGTTCGAAGAAAGGTAAAGAAGAATATACCGCATGGTGCTGTTCATATTCAATCAACATTTAATAATACAATTATCACCTTTACTGATTTAAAAGGAAATACAATTGCGTGGGCATCTTCTGGAACAGCAGGATTTAAAGGTTCACGAAAGGGTACACCTTTTGCAGCACAGTTAGCAACTGAATTAGCTACAAAGAAAGCCCAGGAACATGGGGTAAAACAGGTTGATGTTTATATCAAAGGAGCAGGTTCTGGAAGAGAAACTGCTGTTAGGTCACTTCAAGCATTAGGTCTTCAGGTTTTAAATATAAAGGATGTAACTCCAATTCCGCATAATGGTTGTAGGGCTAAGAAGCAAAGGAGAGTTTAGGAGGATAATATGGCTAGATATATTAATGCAGTTTGTAAACTATGTAGAAGAGAAGGCGAAAAGTTATTTATAAAAGGGTCTAAATGTAATACAGAGAAATGTCCTGTTGAGAAAAAACCTTATCCACCAGGAGAGAGAGGAAGAGGAAGAGCAAGAACAAGGGAGACTAACTATCTAATTCAATTAAGAGAAAAGCAGAAGGTAAAGAGGATATATGGGGTTTTAGAGAAGCAGTTTAAGAACTATTTTAAAAGAGCCTTAAAAATGAAGGGTATAACAGGTAAAAATCTATTAGTTTTTTTAGAAACTCGTTTGGATAATATAGTCTATTTATTAGGATTTGCTGAATCTCGACCTCAGGCCCGACAACTTGTAAATCATGGACATATTTTAGTTAATGGAAAAAAGATGAAGGTACCTTCATACCAGGTCAGAGCAGGACAAGAAATAGAGATTGTTAAAAAAGCCAAGAAAATATCGACAATAGCTCAATCAATAGCTCAATCATCTGAAACAGAGATTCCAAGATGGCTTCAGGTTGATCATAAAGAACTTAAAGGTAAGGTTATTTCTCTACCTGAAAGGGAGGATATAGACCAAAGCATTAAGGAACAGATAATTATTGAGCTATATTCAAGATAAGTTAACATCAAATTATATATTATTGGAGGTAGTGTCAATTGTTAGAAATGCAAAGACCAAAAATAAAAATTATAAAAAATACACCAACTGAAGGTGTTTTTGTTATTGAACCCTTAGAGAGAGGATATGGTTATACTTTGGGAAATACTTTAAGGAGGATTTTAATTTCCTCTATTCCAGGTGCTGCAGCAACATCTATAAAAATAGATGGTGTATATCATGAGTTCTCAACAATTCCTGGAGTAAGGGAGGATACAACTGAACTAATTTTAAATCTAAAAAAATTGGTGCTTAAGTCTTCATCTGAAGAACCAGTTACCATAAGAATAGAAAAAAAGGGAAAATGTGATATTTATGCTAAAGACATAATAGCTCCAAGTGAGGTAGAAATAGTAAATAAAGACTTATATATAGCGAGTTTAAATGAAGATGGAAAACTGAAAATAGAAATAAATGTGGAGAGAGGTAGGGGTTATGTAGCAGCTGAAGAGCATAAAAAAGGTGAGGAGATAATTGGTTTGATTCACATAGATTCAATATTTACTCCAGTAATTAATGTAAGTTATGATATTGATTTAACCAGAGTAGGTCATAAAACCAATTATGATAAATTAACTCTAAAAATTAAGACAAATGGAGCTGTAACTCCTGATTTTGCTTTAAGCCAAACTGCAAAGACATTTTCTGATTATATGAAGGTTCTTATGGATGTCACGGATATTGCTTTATTTGAGAGTTTTATAAAAGAGGAGGAGAAACCAAAGGAAAGAGAGGAGATACCAATAGAGGAACTGAACCTGTCAGTGAGATCATATAATTGTTTAAAGAAAGAAAGTATTGTTTATATTTCAAATCTTTGTGATTATACAGAACAACAGCTTTTAAGTATCCGTAATCTGGGTATGAAATCATTAAATGAAATCAAGAAGAAATTAGAAGAAAGGAAATTAACACTTAAGAAGGTCTAAAAATATGGTTAAACCAAAGAAGGGAAGAAGAATAGGTGGTAGCGCTAGTCATCAAAAAGCAATAATGGCGAATTTAGCAATAGCGCTATTAGAACATAATAGGATTAAAACTACTCATGCAAAAGCAAAAAGGTTAAAAGCGGTCATTGATAAATTGATAGGTTTGGGTAAAAAGGATGACCTAAGTTCCAAACGTAAGGCATTATCAATGCTTAGACACAATAGAAAAGCAGTGAAAAAACTTTTTGATGAGGTAGCCCCTCGTTATCATCAAAAAGACTCAGGTTTTTCAAGGATAATTAAAATTGGAGAAAGACCCGGTGATGTATCTTTAATGGTATTTATAGAATTAACTTAAAAATAAAACAATTAGCGCAATCTCATAATAAATAACTTTTGGAAGATTTGGGCATAGTTTCTGTCTTCCTCTCCCTTGGTGGGAGAGGGTAGGGAGAGGGTAAAATGTTTTCGAAACCATGCCACAAATCTCTGAATAAAGAAAAGCTTTAAGTGTCATTACGAGGGACAAAGTCCCGAAGCAATCTCATTAAAAATAGATTATAAAAATTTAATAATATTTGATACTTGTGGAGAGTAGTTGTTGCACAATATAAAGATAATTTTGGAATACAATGGGACTAGATATAAAGGATTTCAGATTCAGAAAGATTTAGATACAATACAAAAGAGATTGGAGGATTGCCTAAGTACCATATTAGGAAAAAGAATAAAAATAAAATATTCAAGTAGGACTGATGCGGGAGTTCATGCCAAGGAACAGGTAATTAACTTTACAACAGAGAACAAGATAGATCATATTAAACTTCAAAGGTCTATGAATGCAATATTACCGAGTGATATAGTTATAAAGCACATAGAGGAGATTGAAAATAATTTTGACTCAAGAAGGGATGCCAAAAGTAGAGAGTATGAATATTATATTTTGAATAGGCAATTTCCATCTGCATTTAATAAAAATTACTTATTAATTAATAAAAAACTTAATATTAAATCAATGATTTTAGCTTCTAAATATCTTATTGGAAAAAAAGATTTTAAAGCATTTTGCAAAGATTCATCAGAAGTTAAAAATACTGTTCGCAATGTAAAAGAAGTTGAAATTAACAAAGTAGGAGATTTCATAGTAATAAAGATAATAGCAAATTCCTTTATTCATCAAATGGTAAGAATAATTGTAGGAACCTTGATAGAAGTAGGCCTCTCTAAAAGAGAGCCTTATGAAATTTTACAAATTTTAGAAAAAAAACAGAGAATATTTGCAGGAAAGGTAGCAGAAGCGAAAGGCCTTTATTTAACCAAAATTAACTATTAAAAAAATAAAATTAAATAACCTTTGAAAGATTTGGGCAAAGTTTCTGTCTTCCTCTCCCTTGGTGGGAGAGGGTAGGGAGAGGGTAAAATGTCTTCGAAACCATGCCACAAATCTATTAATGAAAATTAAATTTAAAAAAATATAGTATTGTTATTGAAAGGGAGACGAAATTAGATTGAAAACAACAATCATAAAGGAAAAAGATATAAAGAAAGATTGGTATATCATTGATGCGACTGGAAAGACATTAGGAAGACTTGCCAGCAAAGTTGCCCATATTCTTATGGGAAAACATAAAGTTAACTATGTACAACATTTAGATGTCGGTGATTATATAGTAGTAATAAATGCTGATAAGATAGTTTTAACTGGTAAGAAATTATCTAAAAAAATATATTATAAACATTCAGGTTATCCAGGTGGATTAAAAGAGAAGGTTTATAAAGAGCTGATGAAGGAAAAGCCTGAATTTGTATTTAAAAAAGCTGTAAAGGGAATGCTTCGAAAAAATAAGTTAGGTAGAAAGATGTTTAAGAAGTTGAAGGTATACTCAGGCTCCAAGCATCCCCATCAAGCTCAGAATCTAAAGATCATTGATATCTAAAAGTAAGTAGGAGGATTATTATTTTGGATAAACTAGTATATAGAGCTACAGGTAGGAGAAAAACATCTGTTGCAAGGGTGAGAATAATACCAGGTGAGGGTAAATTCAATATAAATGGAAGAAGTTTAGATGAGTATTTTCCACAAAAAGCTTTTAAAGAAACAGCTTTAAAACCTTTAATTCTTACCCAGACAGAATTTCAATTCGATATTATTGTAAATGTTAATGGAGGGGGAATATCAAGTCAATCAGGTGCAATTGCTCATGGAATATCAAGAGCATTGCTTGAAGCTAATGCGGATTACAGACAGCTACTTAAAAAAGAAGGACTATTAACCAGAGATCCAAGGATGAAAGAAAGAAAAAAATATGGTTTAAAGAAAGCAAGGAAAGCTCCTCAATACTCTAAGAGATAAAATAACATTTGTATTAAAGGGGAGATTTATTTGCCAAAAATTTTTGGAACAGATGGCGTAAGAGGTATAGCAAACAGAGAGTTAACATGTGAACTTGCATTTAAGGTAGGATTTGCAAGTGCTAAGAAGTTAGCTAATATAGGGGAATATATAGTTATTGGTAAGGATAATCGCCCTTCTTCAGATATGCTTGAAGCAGCTGTAACTGCTGGAATATGTTCAGCAGGTATTAATGTTATAAAATTTGGAATTGTCCCTTCCTCCGCAATACCTTTCTTAATAAAAAAGACCTCTGCTAATGGTGGAGTAATGATATCAGCTTCTCATAATTCATCTGAATATAATGGAATTAAATTTTTCACGGATCATGGTTTCAAATTAGAAGAAGAAACTGAAGCTGAAATTGAAAAAGAAATAGATAGTATAAATGATACTTCGTTAAGATCATCTGGAAAAGATATCGGGAGAGTAAGTAATAGGTGTGATTTAGTAGATAGTTATATTGATTTTTTAACAAATTTATATCCTCTAAATCTGAGGGGTTTAAAGATTGCTATAGATTGTGCAAATGGTGTTGCAAGCTTTATAGCCCCTGAAGCCTATAAGAAACTGGGCGCTGCTTTATCAGTTCATAGCAATGAAGAGTCAGGTGAGAATATAAACTACATGTGTGGTTCAACATTTCCTGAAAATATAAGTAATATAGTCAAAAAGACTAAATCAGATATTGGCATTGCTTTTGATGGAGATGGCGATAGATTAATAGTTTCTGATGAAAAAGGAAATATATTAGATGGTGAATTCATAATGGCAATTATTGTGAATTTCCTGAAGAATGAAGAAAAGCTTAAAAATAACTTACTTGTTACAACAGTAATGGCTAATTTAGGATTTGTTCAAGCTTTGAAAAATTTAGGAATTAAGGTTATAACTACAGATGTTGGTGACCGCTTTGTACTAATAGAAATGCTGAAGAGAGGTTCAATAATTGGTGGGGAACAATCAGGACATATAATATTGCTGGATAAATATACAACTGGAGATGGAATATTAACTTCTTTAGCACTACTTAATGTTTTAATTAAGCAAAAACAGCCACTTTCTGAACTTTCCAAAATTATGAAAAAATATCCACAAGTTTTGATAAATGTGGAAGCGAAAGATAAATCAAAACTATCCTCAGCCAAGCATTTTTGGGAAAAAGTTAAAGAACTTGAAAAGAAACTTAATGGAAATGGAAGAATCTTTGTAAGACCTTCAGGTACAGAATCAGTTATAAGGATAATGGTGGAAAGTACATCAGAAAAATTAGCAAATTCCATTGCAAAACAACTTGCCTTACTTATTAACTTTTAAATTTTTTATACCATAGAATAGTTATCTCTACTAGAAGATTTATGAATATTAATAATTTTAAAGGAGAATCTTATAAATAAATGAATATAAAAATTGTATTTGACATTACAATAATTGATTGATATATTTTGAGATATGTAAAATTTATTAATATTAATAGGAGGTGATGTTACTTAGAGTTAGAAGAAAGATAAAGGGAAGATGGCGCATGGACTGAGATTTTAATAATTAATATTATTTAAATTTCAGTTGACGAGGATGAGGTTTACTTTTGCAAAACAGTATTAACTGATAAATAAAGAAAATATTTATCAGGAAAATCGAGAGATCAGCGGATGCCTCTTAGGGATAATAACATCTCTAATCTTTCCCCCAAAAGCAATCTCATATAAAAGCAATAGGTGACTATTGAAACAAAAGAGATTCGCAGTTATCAATAAGTAACATAGTGCTTAAAAATATGTAGAAAAAACCTTTTATACAACGATTCCATAAAAAATTTATTTTTTATATATATCTATTAAAAAATAATAAATAGTCAGGAGATTAAAAATGGTTATAAAAAATAAAAAATATGTTCTTAAGAAGGTAAAAGAGGAAGATGTAAGATTTATTAAATTATGGTTTACAGATATTCTTGGATTTCTAAAAAGTGTAACTATAACTGCTAATGAATTGAAAATATCATTGGAAGAAGGCACCGGATTTGATGGGTCATCAATTCATGGGTTTACAAGAATTGATGAAAGCGATATGATAGCTATGCCTGACCCTCAAACTTTTCAGATTCTTCCATGGAAAACAAAAGATAAACTTGTTGCAAGGATGTTTTGTGATATTTTAGAACCTGATAAATCCTTTTATCAAGGTGATCCAAGATATGTTTTAAAGAAAAATCTAAAATATGCAAAAGATATGGGATATACAGTCTTTGTTGGACCAGAGCTTGAATATTTTTATTTTAAAAGCTCTGATAGTGAACCTCAAGGTCTGGATGATGGAGGATATTTTGATTTAACACCCGCAGATGTTGCAACAGATCTACGTAAAGAGACAATATTATCACTTCAAGCGTTACAAATTGAGGTGGAGTCGAGTCATCATGAAGGAGCTCCTAGCCAACATGAAATAGACCTTAAGTTTGCTGAAGCTTTAACTATGGCAGATAATACTATGACCTCTAGATTAGTAATAAAGGAGGTAGCAGTTCAAAATGGTGTTTACGCAACTTTTATGCCTAAACCTGTATTTGGAATAAATGGAAGTGGTATGCACACCCATATATCTCTTTATAAGAATAGTAAGAATATCTTTTTTGATCCAGATGATAAATATAAGCTTTCAGTTGAAGCTAAAAGATTTATAGCAGGACTCCTTAGACATGCTCCTGAAATAACAATAGTAACCAATCAATGGGTTAATTCATATAAGAGATTAACTCCAGGATATGAAGCCCCGGTTTATCTGTCCTGGGCTCTTCGAAACAGGTCAGATCTAATAAGGATTCCTGTTTATAGGTATGGTCAGGAACAGGCAACTCGAGTAGAATATCGAGCACCTGACCCTGCTTGTAATCCTTATTTAGCTTTTTCAGTGATTTTAGCAGCAGGACTTGAAGGAATTAAGAAAAAATATGATCCAATTCCACCAGTAGAAAGAAATGTTTATGAGATGACTGATGAGGAGAGGAAAAAGAAAGGAATAGGTTCTCTTCCCGGGAATCTTTTTGAAGCCCTTGAATTGGCAGAAAAAAGCACCCTTGTTAGAGAAACTTTAGGAGATCATGTGTTTGATAAATTTATTGAGAATAAAAAGATAGAATGGGATAATTATAGAACTCAAGTAACGGATTATGAGATAAAACGATATCTTCCTATACTTTAGAGGAACAATAAATTTTTAAAATTTGTTTGTTATTTAACTAAAGGAGAAAAATATGTGTGGAATAATTGGATATGTTGGAGAAAAAGATTGTGCTTCAATATTGCTAAATGGATTAAAAAGACTTGAATATAGAGGATATGACTCATCAGGAATAGCTGTATTAAATAGTGTCGATGATAAAAATGAAATCTCCATGATAAGGAGAGTAGGTAATTTGAAAAAGTTAGAAAAAGCTTTATTGGATGTTAACATAAAGGGTAATTTAGGAATTGGTCATACAAGATGGGCTACTCATGGAAAACCCCACAGACTTAATGCACATCCTCATTCAGACTGTAAAAATGAGATCCTTTTGGTTCATAATGGAATCATTGAGAATTATGAACCACTCAAAAAAGAGCTTATTTTAAAAGGACATAGATTTACCTCTGAAACAGATACCGAGGTACTTGTTCATTTAGTAGAGGATTTCTATCAAGGAGATTTGGTAAATGCTGTTAGGGAAGCAATAAAAGAAGTGGAAGGTTCATATGCAATTGTGGTAATGAGCAAAAATTCTCCTAATCAGTTGGTTGGAGCAAGATATGACAGCCCATTGGTTGTGGGATTAGGTGATGATGAGAATTTCCTTGTATCAGATATGCCAGCAGTTCTTGAACATACAAATAAATTTCTAATAATTGATCAGGGAGAGATAGTAAATGTTACTAAAGATAAAGTAGAAATATATGATAGGAATGGTAATAAAATCAATAAAAAACCATATAAGACTAATTGGGATATATCTTTGGCTGAAAAGGAGGGTTATGAGGATTTCATGTTAAAGGAGATTATGGAGCAACCTGTAGCTGTAAGGGAAACATATAGAGCTCACGTTTATAAGCATAAAATAAGTTTAGATGAAAGTAGTTTACCACTTGAAATTATAAAAAAAGCAAAGAAAATCTTTGTCATTGCTTGTGGAACATCTCTATTTGCAGGTTTTGTAGCAAAGGGAGTTATTGAAAAATTTGCTAAAATTACTGTTGACGTTGTAACTGCTTCAGAGTTTAGATATATGAATCCTATAATTCCTGATCCAAGCATTATAATAGCTATATCACAATCTGGTGAAACATTAGATACAATTGCTGGAATCAGGGAAGCGAAAAAGAAAAAAGCATGGGTTTTAGCTGTATCAAATGTGATGGAGAGTTCCGCAGTTAGAGAATCTGATGGAGCTATGTATACTTTTGCTGGTCCTGAAATAGGAGTAGCTGCTAGTAAAACACACACATCACAGATTATGGTAAGTTATTTATTAGCTCTTTATTTAGCCAAGATTAGAGGTACAATTACTGAGGATGAGATTGCTTTTCACTTAAAAACATTAAAAGGAGTTCCGGATAAGATAAAATCAGTTTTAGATAGTCGGGATGAAATAAAAGAGTTTGCTGATATATATTGTAAATATCCAAACTTCATATATATTGGAAGGAAATTTGGTTTACCTGCCGTTATGGAAGGTGCATTAAAATTAAAAGAGATATCATATATACACGCAGAAGCATATCCAGCAGGAGAGATGAAACATGGTCCTATTGCCCTTGTAGGAGAGAATTGTCCGGTAGTAGCTATTGCTAATGAGTCTAGTGTATATAGTAAGATAATTAATAATATTTCTGAAGTGAAAGCAAGGAATGCTCTTGTCTTTGCATTAGCTACGATTGGTGATAAAGAAATTAGTAATTTAGTTGACCATGTTTTAGAAGTTCCAAAGATACCTGAGGAATTTTCTGCTATCATAAATGTGGTTCCATTACAACTTTTTGCTTATGAAATAGCTAAAAAACTCGGAAGAAATGTAGATCAACCAAGAAACTTAGCAAAAACAGTTACAGTAGAGTAATAAAATGAAAGATGATTTAAATATATCGGGAATAGGGATAGATTTAGTTAAAGTTGATAGGATTAAAAAGTTAATAAATAAGTACCCCAAATTTTTAAATAAATTTTTCACTAAAAACGAAATTGAATATTGTAATGGTAAAAAAAACAGAGCTATCCATTTTGCTGGAAAATTTGCAGCTAAAGAAGCCATTATCAAATCTATTGGATTTGGCAATAATGCTATAAAATTAAAAGAGATTGAGATTAATAATATGAGCAATACTAATAATAATTCGATTCCAAAAGTTATACTACACGGTTCTGCTATTAGCCTTGCTAATAAAAGGGATATAGAAGAAATTTTAATTAGTATTACTCATACAAAAGAATATGCTATTGCTATAGCTTATACAAGGGGTAAAGCATGAGCATAAATAAAGTTCTAACAGGTTATGAGATGGTTGAAATTGATAAGATTGCAATTAAAAGAGGAATAAAAGCATTGGATTTAATGGAAAAAGCTGGGCAGAAGGTTGCCAATATTGCAAAAAAGGAATTAGAAGATTTTGGGAAAAAAAATGTTTTAGCTATTTGTGGTAAAGGAAATAATGGAGGAGATGGTTTTGTAGCATCCTCTATACTTCATAGTAAAGGTTTCAATGTTATAACTTACTATATTGGTGAGCCAGAAGAGCTAAGGGAACCTTCAAAGACAAGCTTTAAAAAAGTGAAGTTATCTGGACTTACTCTAAAGAAGATAGAAAAAGATTTAATCTCATTTAAGAAAGACTTAAAAAATTGTGATTTTGTTATTGATGCAATTTTTGGAACTGGCTTAAAAAGACCTATTAAAGGTATATTTTTAAATATCATAAACCTTATAAACGAATCTAATAAATATGTTTTAGCAATAGATATTCCATCCGGAATAAGTGGAGATACTGGAGAGGTTTTCAATGTAGCAATCAAAGCGAATACTACAGTTACATTGCAG
Source organism: Candidatus Humimicrobiia bacterium (assembly GCA_049647085.1). Taxonomy (GTDB): domain Bacteria; phylum Actinomycetota; class Humimicrobiia; order JAHJRV01; family JAHJRV01; genus JAHJRV01. The sequence continues at coordinate 23,796 of JBARXA010000018.1, forward strand.
ACTTATAAATTTGGACTTTTAAACTATCCAGGAGCAAGTTATGCAGGAGATATAAAATGTGTAGACATAGGAATACCTCAAGATTTGGTAGATAAATATTGTAAGATTTTTTTCATTGATGATGAGTGGGTTTTAAAAAGACTTCCAAAAAGAAAAGCATATGCCCACAAAGGTGATGCGGGAAAACTTTTTGTTATAGCAGGCTCACTTGGTTTTACAGGAGCAGCTTATATGTGTTCTATGTCAGCTCTTATAGGTGGAGCTGGTGTTGTTACATTAGCAATTCCTGAGGGATTAAATACAGTAATGGAAACCAAATTAACTGAGGTAATGACATTACCACTTCCTCAGACAAAAGATGGAACATTAGCTATCTCAGCTCTTCCCAAAATATTGGATGAGGTTAAAAAATTTGACTGCCTGGCAATTGGTCCCGGGATTTCATTAAATGAGGAAACTTCAGATTTAGTTATTTCTTTGGTTAAAAATTTGAAAATACCATTGGTAATAGATGCGGATGCACTTACAATATTATCCGAAAATATAGAAATCTTAAGAGATTCAAAAGCTCCAATAATAATTACTCCTCATCCTGGTGAATTGTCCAGACTATTACATATTACTAAAGTAAATTTAAAGGATAGATTAGAGTTAAATCGAGAGATCTCAAAGAATATTGGAAAAATATCTGTTTTAAAGGGAGCTAGAACATTGGTTTCTAATCCTGAAGGCGAAACATTTATTAACTTAACTGGTAGTCCTGCTATAGCAACTGCTGGTTCTGGTGATGTTTTAGTTGGATTGATTTCTTCACTAATAGTTCAAGGTGTTAATTTGTTTGATGCAGCTATTATGGGAACCTATTTACATGGTCTTGCTGGGGATATAGCTTCAGAAGAGGTTGGTCAGCGTTCACTTATTGCAACAGATATAATGAATGAAATTCCAAAAACATTTTTAAGAATTGAGGGAACCTTCCCATTTACTGAATAGTCTAATTTTTTAATTTAGAAAGAAAAAAGTGTGAAAATTTATAGACCTGTTTGGGCTGAGGTAAATACAAATAATATTAAAGATAACCTAAGGTTTATTAGAACCTTAATTTCTAAAAGCACAAAGATAATGGCTGTTATTAAAGCCAATGGGTATGGCCACGGTGCATTAAAAGTGGCTAAAGCAGCAATTGAAGCAGGGGTTGAAAGATTAGGGGTAGCATCAGTTGAAGAAGCATTAGAGCTTATAAATGATGATATTAAAGCTCCTATACAATTATTAAGCCAACCACCTATATCATCTGTTAAGATAATAGTTGAAAATTCAACAATCAAAAACTCAATAATTAGCACTGTATATACTAAAAATTTTGTAAAAGCACTATCGGAGGAAGCACATAATCAAAATAAAAAATGTTTAGTTCATGTAAAAGTTGATACAGGAATGCACAGAGTAGGAATAAGCACTGAACATGTTATAGACTTAGTTAAATATATATCTACACTCTCGAATATAGAAATTGAAGGATTGTTTACACATTTTGCTTGCGCTGATGATACCAAAAATCCATATACATTATTACAACTAAAAAGATTTATAAAATTAAAAGAAACTCTAAAAAAGAACAATTTTAAATTTAAAATATATCACTGTGCAAACTCAGCAGCTACTCTAAATTTTTCACAGACTCACATGGATATGATCAGAATAGGTATAGCAATGTATGGATTAAGGTCTTCAGAAAAGACTTTCTCATTACAAGTAAAGCCAGCACTCTCCTTAAAGGCAAAGATATCCTATTTAAAAGAGGTAGAAAAAGGAGAAGGAATTTCCTATGGATTAACATTTAAAACAAATAAAAAAAGTTTGATAGCTACTATACCAATTGGTTATAGAGATGGATATCCCAGACAATTATCCAATAAGGGAGTGGTTTTGGTTAAAGGGAAAAGGGTTCCGGTTGTTGGAAATGTCACAATGGATCAGATAATGATAGATGTTACTGATATAGATGAAGTTAAAATTGGAGATGAAGTGGTTATAATAGGAAATCAGGGAGAAGAAAAAATAGAAGTAGATGAGTTATCAAGAGCTTTAAATACAATTGACTATGAAATTGTGTGTGGTATAAAAGACAGAATCCCTAAAATATATTTGGAGTAAAAAATATTAATTTAGCCTTGCATTTATTTTAAAATTACAATTCCTCACAGCTTTTAAGATTTTACAGCAATTCCTAGTTTTACAGAACAAAGAAATTTTGTTATCTTTTTTACATGATAAATTCCTGGTATTATTATCTCATTAACTTCAAAAATAAATTTTCATCTAATAATTAGAAGGGAGAGAGGATTATGAAATGTGCGATGTTATATGGTCCTGGTAGGTTAAAAATTGAAGAGGTTGAGATCCCTGCTATAAAAAAGGGAGAGGTTTTAGTTGAAGTAAGAGCAGCCCTTACATGTGGAACAGATATAAAAACCTATATGAGGGGTCATCCGGTATTGATAAAGAAATATCCCTCACCTTTTGGTCACGAATTTTCAGGTGTAATCTCAAAAGTAGGAACTGATGTAAACAGATTTAAACCTGGAATGAGAGTAGTAGCTGCAAATTCTGCTCCATGTGGTCAATGTTATTTTTGCAAAAAAGGATATGTTAATTTATGTGAAGATTTGAGGTTATTAAATGGAGCATATGCAAAATATATAGTTGTACCTGAAAGGATTGTTAATAGAAATCTTTTAGAAATTCCAGACTATATTTCCTTTGAAAATGCAGCATTATCTGAGCCACTTGCATGTTGTTTAAATGCTGTTGAACAAAGCGATATTTCATCTAATGATACAGTTGCAGTAATTGGATTAGGCCCTATTGGTCTATTTTTAACCCATCTATATCATTTAAGTGGAGCAAAAGTAATAGCATGCGGGAAGGGTAAGCAAAGACTCGAGCTTGCAAAGATTTTAGGAGCTGACTTTACTATTAACGCTGATGAAATTGAAGATGAGATAGGTGCTGTTAAAAGTTTATCAAATTATGGAAGAGGAGCTGATGTAGTTGTGGAAGCAGTTGGAAAACCTGATATTTGGGAAATGTCTGTGAAAATGGCAAGAAGGGGAGGACTCGTAATTTTATTTGGAGGTTGTCCATCGGGAACTTCATTTTCTATAGACACATCTCTTATTCATTATGAACAAATAACTATAAAAGGAATTTTTCATCATACTCCTCAACTTTTTAAAAGGGCTCTGGATTTAATAGTAAGCGGAAAGATAAATACAAAAGCTTTTATAAGTGGTAGGTTGCCACTTGAAAAGTTGAAGGAAGCATTTTCTCTGGTTAAACAGAAGAAAGGCGTAAAATATTTTATAGATCCCTTTTATAAATGATTTTTTAAATTTAATGGATAGAAAAGATATTATTTTAAAGTTAAAAAAAAGAATACTAAAAGAACCCATGCTTAAGGAAATATTTAATAAAATAGTTTCTTATTTTCCTGATAGTTATTTAGTTGGTGGTTTTATAAGAGATATCGCCTTAGATATTGATTCAAGAAATTTAGACATAGTTGCTCAATTTTCCCCAGAGAAAATAGCCAAGTTTGTTTCAAGCATTAAGGGCGCTAAATTTTTCCCTCTAGACATTAAAAGAAAAATTTTTAGAATGATAATAAAAAATAATAGTGAGAAAAAAGATAATGGTAAAACAAAAAATGATAGTGATATAACAACAATTGATTTTTCATTCTACGATATTATCAAAATCAAGAATGAACTTACAGGTAGAGATTTCACTATAAACGCAATAGCAGTTCCCACAGTTATTTTTTCAGAAACTTATGAATTACCTACTAAAATTATTAAAAAGGATTATGAATTACCTTATAAATTACCATTTAACCTTATGGACCCCTTCAATGGCTTAAAGGATTTGACAGAAGGAAGGCTTAGACTTGTAAGTGAAAAAGCATTACGAGATGATCCAGTTAGAATATTAAGAGCTTTTAGGTTTAAACTATCTCACAATCTATCAATTTCAGAAAAACTAAAGCAAAAAATTAAATCAGATTCAAATATGTTAAGGTCTGTTTCTGGTGAAAGAATAGCAGAAGAAGTTCTTAAGATATTTTCACATACCAATTTATCTTCTACCTTAAAAGAAATGCAGAAGTTAAATGTCTTAAAACAGCTATTTCCATCAATTGAAGATAATGTTGGAATATCTCAGTTCGGATATCACTCTGAGGATGTTTTTGATCACTTATTAAAATGTGTTGATAAAATGGATAATATAGAGGAGTTTATAAAAATATATTTGACTGATTATAGTAAACAGATATTTTCTCATCTAAATAAACTAATACAGGGAGATTATAAAAAATTTACTTTCCTAAAACTCGCAGCTTTTCTTCATGATATAGGTAAATCAGAAACTAAAGTCGTTGATAATAATGGCAGAATTAAATTTTATAACCATCAGAATGTTGGAGCAGAAAAAATAGAAAATATTTGTAAAAATCTTAGACTCAGTAATAAAGCTAAAAATTACTTAGTCAAAATGGTAGAGAAACATATGAGGATACCAAATCTATTGAGTTTAGAAAAAATTACAGATAGAGCAACATATAGATTAATCAGGGAAGCTGGTGATGAATTATTAGATTTAATTTTACTATGTTATGTGGATAGAGTAGCTGATCCAGGACCATTAGTAGAAGTAGATTTTGAAAAGAAGATGATTAAATATTTTAATAAAATACTATATTTAAGAGCAAAGATTATAAAGCAGACTAAAAAGCCTTTAATTAGGGGAGATGAAATAATAGAAAAATTTAGGCTAACTCCTGAACCAAAAATTGGAGAAATTTTAAAATTAGTTGAAAAAGAAAGAGCTTTAGGTAATATATCAAATAAAAGACAAGCTTTAAGTATAATAAAGGAAGAAGTGAAATTAAATGAGAAAAAAAAGATTTAAGTAGGTTATTAATAAAAGCAACCCTTTGAGTCATTTAATAAAGGATTAAAATATAATAAGGTGAAAAAAATGCTTTATTTTTGTTATAGTGATAAATATATAGGAGAATTAGCTGGACATGTTTTTCCTATTGAAAAGTATAAGATGGTTTATGAAAGGTTAAAATCAGAGAAATTGATAACAGATAAGAATTTAATTGGACCGATAAAACCTTTAAGAAAAGAATTATCGCTTGTTCATACTAATAATTATTTGGATGATCTCTTTAATTTAAGATTTACTCATAGAACTTACCCATCAGAACTTCCTTTAAATCAAAAAATTTTAGATTTTTTTCTAATAACAACAGGTGGAACAATAAGTGCTGCCAAAATGGCATGTAAACATAATGTAGCAATAAATTTAGCTGGTGGGTATCACCATGCTTTTCCAGATAGAGCAGAGGGTTTCTGTTACTTAAATGATGTAGCTATTTCAATTAGATTAGTTCAAAAAGAAAAGTTAGCAACCAAGGCTTTGATTATTGACCTTGATTTACACCAGGGAAATGGTAATGCATATATTTTTAGAGATGACCCAAATGTATTTACTTTCTCTATGCATCAGGAGAATAATTATCCGATAAAACAGAGAGGAGATTTAGACATTGGATTAGATAATAGTACTACAGATATTCAATATCTTGAATATCTGCAAAAAATTTTACCAGGACTTATTGAAAAGCAAAAACCAGAACTAATATTTTATTTGGCTGGAGCAGATCCTTATTATAATGATATACTGGGTGGACTTTCGCTAACAAAGGAAGGTTTAAAAAAAAGAGATGAGTTTGTTATAAATAAAGCTCAGGAAAAAAATATTCCAATTTGTATTGTTCTTGCGGGAGGTTATGCAGAAAATACGAATGATATTGTGGATATTCACTGCAATACATGTTATATTGCAAAAAAATATAGTGAAAAATATTAATAGAAAGGGTTTTGGTATGAAAATTTTTAAAAGAATTTTATCTAAAATTAAAGAAAAAGAAGAAGAGCAAAATGCCATGTTTCTATATGTTAAGTGCAATAGATGTGGTGAGAAAATTAAAGTTAGGATAGTAAAGAGTACTGACCTTTTGTACAACTATAACCAACCCCAGGGAGATGTAGGTTATACTTTGAGAAAGGAAATATTAGGGAATAAATGTCCCAATTTGATTTATGCTTATGCTGAATTTGATAAAAATAAGAAGATGTTAAGCCTGGATGTAAATGGTGGTATTTCCATAACACCAGAGGAACATGAAAAGGAATAAAATTGAAAAAATATCCAAATTCAGGATAGTTGTGATATATTAAAGGTTAGATTAAAGGAGTATTAAAGTGAATATAATATGGCGTGAAAGATATAAACCCTTATTGGAGAAAATAGTTAATCGTAAAGATCAGGTTAATAAAATTTTAGATTTTTTAGAGAATGAAACTAATTGGCTTACAGCACCTGCCAGTACAAAGTACCATTTAGATAGGGATGGTGGATTAATTGATCACAGTGTTGGTGTTACACATACTCTATTAAAATTGAAAAATATTTTAGCACCTGAAATACCCGATGAGAGCTGTGTTGTTATTGGACTATTTCATGATATTGGGAAAGTTGGGATGGCAGGAAAACCATACTATATAAAGTTGAAAATTCCCACAAAGGACAGAAAAAAATATATTATAAATAAAGATTTAGCAGCTATGGGGATTGCTGCGAGAAGTCTTATGCTTATTTCTAAATTCATCAGTTTAAGTGATAATGAAGCACAGGCTATTGCATATCATGATGGTCAATATATTCCCGAAGGAAAGATAGTAGCGCATAGAGAAAGTGCTCTAACACTACTTCTTCATTACGCAGATTATTGGACTTCACATATTTTAGAGAGAGGTGAATAATATTGGAATATTTTGAAAATATAAACTGTTTATTTATATTTTTTCAACAATCAGAACAGGCTCCAGGAATTAATCTCTTTGGTTATCTATCATATATTTTCTGGATTGTTATGATTTTGTTGTTAGTAATTCCCTATATCAAACAAAAAAAGTTAGCCATTGATCGCTTTCGTCAAATAAAAAAGATAGAACGTATTAGAGGAACAAGAGTAATTACAATGATTCATCGTCAGGAAAGTCTTTTTGGATTACCATTTTTTAAATATATAGATATTCAAGATTCAGAACAGGTTTTAAGAGTGGTTAGAATGACTCCAAATAATATGCCTATTGATTTTATAATTCATACTCCAGGAGGATTGCAGTTGGCTTCTGAACAAATTGCTTTAGCCTTAGCTAATCATAAGGCGAAGGTTACTATATTTATACCTCATTATTCTATGTCCGGAGGAACTCTTCTGGCATTAGGTGCTGATGAGATTTGTATGGATGAGAATGCTGTAATTGGTCCACTCGATCCACAAATTGGTCAATTTCCCATGGTTTATCCCGCAACTTCAATTTTGAAAGCTGTTAAAAAGAAATCATTAGATAAGATTGATGATAGAACTTTGATTTTGGCGGATGTAGCAACTAAGGCTATAAAACAGATGAAGCAGAGGATAGTTGAAATCATTGGCAATAGGATGGATTCAAAAAAGGCAAATAAATTAGCCAGTGTGTTGACAGATGGACGATGGACTCATGATTATCCAATAACCTTTAAGGAAGCAGAAGAGTTAGGATTTAATGTAAAGAGGGAAATTCCAAAAGAGATATATAAATTAATGGATTTATATCCTCAATCAGCAATTGGCAGACCATCTGTTCAATATATTCCTGTACCATATCCCAAGGAAGGGGGACAAAGAAGAAGAAAAAGTTAAAAATAAATTAAACACAGGTAAATCCAGAAATAGAACTTTTTTAGCAAAAAGTATGAATAAATAGTAAAATGTAAAAATAAATTTAATTTACTTAAAAATTATTATTTTTTGAAAGGAGAGAAAATGGCTGCTAATGCATATGTACTTATCAATGCAACTCCTCAGAAGATCGCTGATATATTAACAAATATAAAAAAATCCCCTGCAGTTAAGAGAGCTAATGCTGTAACTGGACCATATGATATTATTGCTTACATTGAAGCAGAGGATATAAATGAAATTGGAAAGACAGTTGTTTTTCAGATTCAGGGAGTTCAGGGAGTTACAAAAACTCTAACATGTATGGTCGTTGAAGTGTAAAAAATTTTCCATTTTTTAACAAAAAGACAATAAGTTGGTATTCTGATTTGTTTCTTATATTTAAGAGATTAAAAAAATCTTGATATTTATTTATCTTGATAATCTTTACCAACTGATTTCCCACGTTAAAATTTTGTTAATAGATTAAGCTTTTTTTTAATTTCTATGAATTAAATTAGTAATTTCAGCCTATATATTTTATTTCAATTTTAAGCTAAGCTATATTGAGTGTTTATTATTATTTGTACTATTAACAAGATAGGTTAACAGTTTGCTATTCAAAAAATTAATATAATGTAATAAAAGTATTTGTCATTCCTTCGTTTCACTCAGGGACATAGTCTGAAGTGAATCTTATTAAATGTATTAAAATCTAATAGAATTTAAATATTTTAATTAAAATTACTTATGAGATTCTTCCCCCTCGTTACACTCAGGGTCAGAATAACAAAATAATATTAAGTTTTTAAAAATAATATTAAGTTTTTAAAAAGTGTAAGGAAATTGATGAAATTAACAGAACAAGATTTACAAAGATATAGTAGACAAATTCTAATAGATGGATTTGGAAAAGAAGGTCAATTAAAACTAAAAAACTCTACTGTTGGTATGTTAGGATGTGGAGGCCTGGGAACAGCAACATCAATTTATTTAGCAGCAGCTGGCATAGGTAGATTAATATTAGCTGATAGTGATAAACCTGATATAACTAATCTTAATAGACAGATAACTCATTATGAATATGATATTAAAAATAAAAGAAATAAAGCAGATTCTACAAAAGAAAAACTTTCAGAGTTTAACTCTGACATAAAAATAGAAACTTATACGAAAAATGTAAATGAAGAAAACATAGAAAAGGTTTTTGAAAAAGCAGATTTGGTTGTAGATTGTCTTGATAATTTTGAGGATAGATATATGTTAAATTCATACTGTGTAAGAACTGACAAACCTTTAATACATGCTGCAGTTTATGGTTTTTATGGTCAACTAACAACTATAGTTCCAGAAAAAACAGCATGTTTAAAATGCATTTTTCCTTCTCCCCCACCCCAAATCAAAATATTTCCCATAATTGGTGTCACCGCTGGACTATTTGGAATATTGGAAGCAAATGAAGTGATAAAGTATATAACTGGTGTTGGGAAATCTCTATTTAATAAGATGATGTTAATTGATCTTTCTGAAAATGAAGTGAATATGATAAAGACAGAAAGAGATAAAAACTGTCCTGTCTGTTCATAGTAAAAATGAAAATTAGAAAATAAATTTAAATAGGATATTCATTAAAAATTTAATAAAAATATCAAAAAATATACTGGAGTTATTAATATCTTAGTATAATTTTTTTTGAGTTAGAAGTTTAAAAAAATTAGTTAAATCTTTATAAAAATTAAGTATAAACAGGAAAATACTGTTAGAGATATAAGAATTTAGAAATTAAATAAAATGAAAAGAAAGTTTATGAAAAATAAGCCTATAAAGATATTATTTTTAGCAATATCAATAATAGTATTTTTAAATTTGGTTCAGACTTCTGGATTTAGCCAACAGGTGGTAGTAAAGTTTTATGTTTTTTCATCCCCAGAATGTGAATACTGTGAAGAGTTTGAGAATGAATATTTACCAAAAATGTTTGAAAAATATGAGCAAAAAATAGAAGTAAAGATATTGGATGTTCTTAATCAAGAAGAGTATCTTCTATGGAACAGATTTAGTGAAAAACTTAATTATTCAAATCCACTTTTACCAACAGTTGTGATCGATGATGTTATGTTATCAGGATTAGATGAGATAGAAACTAGGCTTGAAGCAGAAATAGAGAGAATTCTAAAAGAAGGAGGGTGTGAATTTCCTGAAGTTGAAACCGAGGAAGAACTAACTAAAGTTACAGAAGAAACTACTAAGGTTACTGAGGAGGCTAAGGAACTTTATATAGCGTATTTTTATCAGCCGGGATGCAAGAAATGTGGTAGTGTTTTTTATTTACTTAATCAACTAAAAGACAGATATGCCAACCTGGTTGTCAAAGAGTATAATACCTTGGATAGTAAAAATATTAAGTTATTTGAATCGCTGTGTGAAAGAAATGGAGTGGAAAAAGAGAATTGGCTTAAAGCCCCAGCAATCTTTATAGGTGATGATTATTTAATAGAAGGAGAGATAAATTTAACTAATGTCGAAGAGTTGATTAAAAAATATATAAAAATAGGCGCTGATTCACCTGAACATTTAGCTAAAAATTATTTAGAAAAAGCACCAAAAAATATAATTGAAAGATTTAAAGGGTATACTATTTTTCCACTTATATTGGCAGGAATTATTGACGGATTTAACCCTTGTGCATTTGCCACAATAATTTTTCTCATATCATATTTAACATATATTGGCAGGAGTAAAAGAGAAATAATTTTGATAGGTATATCATTTAGTTTAGCAGTTTTTCTTGCATATCTACTTCTTGGCGTTGGATTTTTAAGAATAATTACAAACTTAAAAGCATTTTCAGCGATTTCAAGAATCGTCTATATAATAACAGCTTTAATTGCACTAGTTTTAGGAGTCCTAAATTTTGTAGATTACTTTAGAGCGAAGAAAGGACAAATAAATAAAACAATCTTACAACTTCCCATGTTTTTAAAACGCGAAATACATAAGACTATTAGAAAAGGAAGTAAAGCGAGAGCATTCTTTATATCAGCTTTTTTAGTGGGGTTAGTAGTCTCTATATTGGAGTTTGCTTGCACTGGACAGGTTTATCTTCCAACAATTACTTATATACTTACAATTCCTAATTTAAAATTTAAGGGATATTTTTTTCTAATTCTATATAATTTAATGTTTATTCTACCTTTGATAATTATTTTTATTCTTTATTATATGGGAGCATCTTCTAAAAAGATTGAAAATTTCTTGAGAAGTAATGTAGCAAAAGTAAGGCTAATAACTGGATTATTTTTCCTCATTTTATCAGTATTTCTAATAATCAATATTATTTTATAGCTAACTCAGTTTAATGATTAGCTTCTATATAGTTTATTTATTAAATTTGAGGAGGAGTATGACAATATAAAATTAATAAATTCATTTGAAGCAATAAATATAAGGTCATCATCAATTAATTCTTTAAACTCTAAATCCTCATTTTTAATTTTTATTCCTATAACACCTATATCATAAATTCCATCTTTTATAGCATTTATAACTTTTAAGGAATCACTAATAAACAGCTTTATGTCCGCTTGCGGATAAAGTTTTTTAAATCTACCAATTATAAAAGGAAGAACTTGCTCTCCAGGTATAGTGCTACCACAAATATTTATTTTTCCCCTAACTATTTCTTCCTCAATCCTTATAGCTTTAAGAAGATTTTTATGTTCAGATAATATCTTTTTTACATATTTATAGGTTTCTCTTCCAGTTTTAGTTATTTTTATAGTTTTAGTGGTTCTGTCTAAAAGCTTGGTACCCAATTCTTCTTCTAATGCTTGCAACTGCATGGATAGCGCTGGTTGAGATATTCCAAGTTTTTTAGCAGCCTTGGAGAAACTTTTGCTATCTACTATCTCTACAAAACTTTTTAATTGAATAATATTCAATGTTTTTCCCTTTGCTTAATTATTAAATGATAAATATCATTTTTCTTTTCGATCTTGAAATTGTGTCCTGTGCTTTTTATAAGTCTACTTATATTCTCAACTGATACTTCTGTATCTATTAATACTAAAATTGGCTCATCATTTTTTTCTTCCAAAGCTTTTTTTGTTTTTATTACTGGGAGTGGACAGGAAAGACCTCTTACATCAACTTCTTTTACCATTTTTAGACTCCTTTCTATAAATTTAAAAAAATAGACTATTTAATTGAATCTGTTTTAAGTTTGATCTACTTTCTATTAATTTAAAATAAGATTAATACTTATTTAATAAAATCTCTTTTCAGAATGATATTTTATAAAATTTCTAGGTGAGTTCTATATTACCCACCTTTCCCTTAATAATTTCACCTACAATTTTTTTAATTTTTACTCCCTCTTCGTCTAATCTTTGTATTAACAAATCAGATTTTTCACCTGCTACTGATATCAGTAACCCGCCTGATGTTTGGGGATCATTTAATATATCCATTAAAACACTATCCTTAGTGGGTTTTCCTTCAACATAGTTTTTTACAAATCTTCTGTTCTCATGAGTTCCTGCAGGAACAAATCCAATTTGAGCAAGCTCTAAAGCTTTTGGATATACAGGGACTTTTTGGGTATAAATTTTTGCTGATTTATTGCTTGCTTTAAGCATTATATGAAGATGACCCAAAAGTCCAAAACCAGTTATATCAGTACAAGCATTTACACCAACTTCAATCATGACTTCAGATGCCTTTCTATTCAGAGTTCTTGCATTATCAATTGCATCCATCATCTCTTCTTCTGTTATAATCTCACCTTTTAATGCTGTAGCTAAAATACCCAATCCAATAGGCTTAGTTAAAATCAATTTGTCACCAATCTTTGCATCAGCACTTGTCACAATTTTATCTGGATGACTTATTCCTGTTACTGCATAACCAAATTTTGGTTCTCTATCCTCTAAACTATGTCCACCGACTACAACAGCACCTGATTCTTCTATCTTATCTCTTCCACCTTTTAATATTTCTTCTAAAACCCAGTGTCCTAACTTTGGTGGAAAAGCTACAAGACTAAGTGCTGTAATTGGTTTTCCACCCATGGCATAGACATCACTCAAAGCGTTAGCTGCAGCTATTTGTCCAAAAAGATATGGACTATCCACAATTGGTGTAAAAAAATCAACTGTTTGTACTAAAACTGTGTCTTTATTTATTTTAAAAGCAGCAGCGTCATCTCCATGTTCAGTTCCGACAAGAAGTTCGTCAACTCTACCCAATGGTACCTCTTTCATTATCTCTTTTAAATCAGTAGCACTAAGCTTTGCAGCACAACCACTTTTAGTTGAATACTGAGTCAGTTGTATTTTTTCTTTCATAATTTCTCCAATATTTTTAGTGATATTGTAAGTACTTTATTTTTATTTATATTCTATAAGTATGGACTGAACCCCTAACACTGGACACATTGTATATTAAAATTAATTATGAATAAATATCTTGGTAATATATGGGGATGTACAGGCGGAAAGGAGAGCACTGTAATTCAATTTAAATCTTATTTCCTGATTTAACTTAATCTCTTGTGAGGATTTTGATACATCTAAAACTAAATGATCACCACTCGCTCCAACAATTTCAACACCATCTATTAGTGGAGTTAATCCTTTTATATCTACATCCTGTTTACCAAGTGCCAATATTGCTCTTTTAATTAGTCCTTTATCAATGAATTTTGGGATATTTCCAAAAGCATCTCTTCCTAATTTACCTATTGGTAAGGAGGCTTTTTCTTTTAGCTCAATAATTTGAGCAACTAAGATAAAAGTATCCTGATAGGTTCCGGGTACTATTCTATTTCCACTTACGTCTGTTCCAGTGAGTATTACTTCACCAACTCTGAATTGGTTAATTCCAGCTGGTAAATTGTTATCCTCAATTAATTTTAAAGCACTGGTATTTCCTCCAGAAACAACGGATATTTTTATATTAAAAAAATCTTCTAATTCATTTTTTAAATCAACAAGTTCCTTCATATTTTCATATGTGGGGAGAATACCAGAAAAACATGCAAGATTAGTGCCAATTCCTGATAATATAACTCCATCCAATTTTAAAATTTGCTTAATATAATCTTTTGTGTCTTTTGGTAATATACCTTCTCTTAACTCACCTAAATCTATCATCAAAATAATTTTATGAATTTTACCTTGATCTTTTGCGATATCTGAAATCTTTTTTATGATACTTATTTCAGAATTTAAGCTTATGTCAGCTATCTCAACTACATCTTTTAACTCGCTTTCCATAGGTATTCTTAAAAGCATTAGTTCTTTTTTATAACCTGAACTTCTTATTTTTTTCAGATTATCTAATCTAGAATCCCCAATAAATTTTACTCCTCCCTTAAGCATTGCATTGGCGACCTCAGGCATTCCACAACATCCTTTAGTAACCCCAACAACCTCAATTCCAATCTTATTACAAAGGCTAGTAATGTATCTTGCATTTTTCTCAATCTTATTTAAATCAATAATCAGATAAGGACATCTCATAATAATTCTCCTATTTAATTAGGTTTATAACTTTCAATTCATCTCTACGGCTAAAACCGAGAGCTTTCTTGCCTATATAATCTGTAATAGATAATATATACTATTTTTAAATGAATTATAAATATGTTTTTAATTTTTAACAATTTTCTCTCCTGGCTTTACAGGAGATTATTCTTTACCAGAAATAATTGAATTGATACTCCTGTAACTTTATAGAAGTTATTTTTGCAAAACATAACTGAATTAACACTCTATATTTTCAGAGAGAGTTATTCACTGCCAAGTGTAAAATAATTAACACTACTAAAAACTCATAAATAAACTGAATATGCTTGAATAGGAAAGACATAAAATAAATTTTCAATTATAATTAGTTCCAAATAAAAAACCTTTGAGAATGCGTTATTGTGCGGGAGCTTATAAAAATTCATCAGGAAATAATGAGAGAAGCTGTTTCTGAACTTTTGGAAAGATTAAAGGAAGGAGAAATTAAGGGTGAAATATTTATACTATTAAGTTTTATAATTGAGAGGAAATTAAATGGGAGATAAAAATTTTTATATTACTACAGCTATATATTATGTAAACGAGAAACTTCATTTGGGACATGTTTATGAGTTTGTTCTTGCTGATACTCTTGCTCGATATCATAGATTATTGGGAGAAAATGTATTTTTTCTAACTGGAACTGATGAGCATGGTCAAAAGGTTGAAAGAGCAGCTCAATCTTGTGGAAAAAATCCAAAGGAATATGTAGATTATATGTCTGGTGAAGTAGTTAAACTTTTAAAATATTTTCACATTTCAAATGACGATTTTTTAAGAACAACTCAAAAAAGACATAAAAAAATTGTTCAGAAATTCTTTGAAAAATTATGGGAAAAAGGGGATATCTATAAAGGGAAGTATAAAGGTTGGTATTGTGTATTTGAAGAAAATTTTTTAACAGAATCTCAACTTGTGGATGGGAAGTGCCCTGAATGTGGTAGAGATGTGGAAATAGTTGAGGAAGAGAACTACTTTTTTAAATTATCAAAATATTTGGATAAAGTTTTAGAACATATAGAAAAAAACCCGGATTTTGTTATTCCTGAAACTCGAAGAAATGAGGTAGTAAGTTTAATAAAACAAGGACTGGATGATGTCTCTATTTCCCGTACCGCTTTTGAATGGGGAGTTCCTCTAACATTTGACAAAAAGCATGTTTCTTATGTATGGGTAGATGCTTTATTAAATTATATCTCAGCTTTAGGAGCCCTGACCAGTGGAGAAAAATTTAAAATCTTTTGGCCAGCAGATTATCATATTATAGGAAAGGATATTATAAAATTTCATGCAGTAATATGGCCTGCTCTCTTGATGTCAGCAGGCATTGAGCTTCCCAAAACTGTAGCAGCACATGGATTTTTACTTAAAGGTGAGGAAAAATTATCAAAGTCAAAAGGAATAGTTTTAGACCCATATGAGATTGCTGGTAAATATGGGGTAGATCCAGTTAGATATTTCTTACTCAAAGAGATAGTATTTGGTAATGATGGAACATATACCAATGAACTTATGGTAAACAGATTTAACTCTGATCTTTCAAATGACCTAGGAAATCTTGTTAGTAGAGTGTTGACCATGGTTCAGAAATATTTTAATGGAGAAATTCCAAAGAGAGATGAGTCACATGAACTTGATTTACAATTACAAAAAAGCTGGGAAGTTTGTTTAGATGATTATTCAAAAAATATGAGTGATTTAAAGTTTAGAAAATCCTTAGTTTCAATTTGGTCATTTGTGGCTTCAGCAAATTGGTATGTGGATAAAACAGAACCCTGGTCTTTAGAAAAGAAAGGCAATATAAGCAAGTTGAAAACAGTGATTTATAATCTATGTGAGGGTCTTAGACTTTTAGCAATAGTTACATATCCAATTATGCCAGTTGCTATGGAGAAACTATGGATACAACTTGGTATTAAAGAAAAGATATCATCTTGTAAAATTTCTGAAGATCTAAAATGGGGTCTACTAAAACCTGGTACCAAAATATGTAAGATATACCCACTTTTCCCAAGAGTAGAAAAACAAAAATTATGATTGTTAATTTGTCTACTACAAAGAAGATATTAAAAGAGTTTGATATAAAACCAAAGAAAAGGCTTGGTCAACATTTTTTGATTGATGGTAATGTGCTTAGAAAAATTATAGATGTTGCAAAGATTTCAAATGATGATAACATACTTGAAATTGGTGGTGGAATTGGAACATTAACTGAAGCACTTTTAAAAAAAGCTAAAAAGGTAATATGTGTTGAATATGATAATAAACTAATTTCTGTTTTAAAAGAAGTTTTTAAAGAATTAAATAATTTAATAATTATTCAAGCTGATGCATTAAAATATGATTTTAATCCCCTGATTAAAAGATATTCCATAAATAAAATGGTTTCCAATCTTCCTTACAATATAGCCTTGACTCTAATTTTTAACATGCTAAATGAATATCCGGAAATCAAGAGATATATTGTTCTGGTTCAAGCAGAAATTGGTGAAAGATTAACAGCTAAGCCTAAAGATAAAAATTATACTGCTATCTCAGTAAAAATGTCACTTATTTCTGAAATAAAAAGTTATTTTAAAGTTTCAAAAAATGTTTTTCTACCATCACCAGAGGTTGATTCGAAAGTGATTGAAATTAAGAGAAAAAAGTTCTGTTATGAAGATTTAGACAAGAATAAGTTATTTAAATTCATTGATATATCTTTCAGGCATAGAAGAAAAAAATTGATAAATTCCATTCTGAGGTGTAAAGATTGGGAATTAAGCAAAGCTCAAACAGAGAAAATTATTGGTGAAGTAACAGGAAACGAAAGTGTAAGGGCTGAGGAGTTAAATTCAGAAGATTTCATAAAGCTATATAGAAAGATTAATAAATTTAACTTTTTTAATATTTAGCAGTTTTTATCTCTGAATTGGTCGCCTAAGGCTCCTTCCTTCAGGTAGGGGTAGTTCATAAACTAAAATCTGAATATAGATTTCTTAAAGTGTGCTTTCTATAGAAAATATAGTGTAAAAAATATTATAAATTATAATAATTAATATAAAATGTATAAATATATTAAATATTATAATATTGTATATATATTATAAAGAAATAGACAAAAATGCAGAAATTTTGTATAATATAAATAAAAAGTTTGGAGTTGATTATTTTTGCCTATTACTGTAAAAGAAAGATTTAGAATTATGGAAAGAATAAAAGATAAACTTGAAAACCTAATTGGAAAAAAGGTAAGAATCAGAGCAAACAAGGGTAGAAAGGTAATAATAGAAAGAGAAGGGCAGATAGAAGAGTTATACCCAAATATTTTTGTAGTAAAAGTTTACGAGAGGGGAAAAAGAGTTAGTAGAGCATCATTTAATTTTGCTGATATCTTAACCGGAATAGTTAAAATAAGCTCAATTAACAAAGATGAAGACTTTTTTCCATGGCTTTCTGAATAAATTAAATAAACATATACTAAAAAGAAAATTTAATTCTCAATATATAATCTACAAATTAGATAAAACCATTATTCAATATATTTTATAGATTTCTTTTAATATTCCTCACATTTTTTCTATACCAATCATAGTTCCTTTTAAAATCCTTTATAAATAATTGGTATCTATTGGATAAATTTATTTTTTATTTGGATATGTATTAATTTTTTTTCAAAAACACTTTATAATTCATAGTGAATGTCAGTAAAAATTTAAATCAAGAGAAAGCAATTAGAAAATGATTAAAGTAAAAGCAAATGCTAAAATAAATATCTATCTTAATATTCTTGAAAAGAGAAAAGATAATTATCACAATATTTCCTCTGTTATGCAGAGCATAGATTTAAGTGATGATTTAATCTTTTTTAAAAAAAGCAGTGGAATTAAGATTGTATGTAATGATTTAAATTTACCTTTAGATGAAAGAAATTTGATATATAAATCTGCAGAATTATTAATAACAAAATTTTTTAAGTTAGACTCTTTAGGGGTTTTAATTATTTTAAAGAAAAGAATACCTATAGCTTCGGGACTTGGAGGGGGAAGTGCTGATGCAGCTGCAACTTTAATAGGTATAAATAAACTATTAAATTTAGATTTGAGTGATAGTGAATTACTAAAAATAGGGTCTTCTATTGGTTCAGATGTTCCATTTTGTTTAATTGGAGGAACAGCTATAGTTGAGGGAAAAGGAGAGAAAATATCACCGCTTGAATCTTTAGAAGATATCTGGATAGTTTTAATGAAGCCTTCTTACAATTTATTAACTAAGGATATTTATAAGAAATATGATAAAATTGGGAGCCCTTGTTTAAATGATATTGATAAATTTATGAAATCCTTTAGTGAAAAAGAACTACTAAAAAAATTTTCAATGATAGAAAATTGTTTAGAAAAGATTGTTGAGAAAGACCATGAAACTATATCCATTTTAAAAAAGAAAGCAATGGAAAGTGGTGCTTTAGCAGCTGTAATGACTGGAAGTGGTCCAACAGTAGTAGCATTATGTGAAGATTTTGACTCAGCATTAAAGGTATATTCAAAGTTGTCTAAGGAAGTTGATGAGATATATATTTCCAAGACCTGCTCAAAGGGAGTTGAAATATTTTCATAAAATATTATTTTAAAAAGAAAATAGTTTTTAATTATGAGGAGGTAAAAATTGATAGTAGATGCAGTTATTTTAGCTGGTAAAAGCTTCATAATAAATGATGATGAAATATTAAGTGACAAGGTCACATATCCTATAAATGGAATACCTATGATAGATTATGTTGTAGGTGCTGTAAAAGATTCTAAATATATTAATAAAATTATGATTTTAGGTCATCCCGGTGTTAAACTATCTCATTTAAAAAATAAAATTGATTATTTATTATATTCAAAACAACCTTTTGCTAATAGAATTAAAGACTCAATAATTGAACTCAATTCACAAGGAAAAATACTCTTTGTATGTTCAGACATTCCTTTAATAAATGGTGAAATAATCGATAATTTTATTGATATCTGTGATAAAGTTAAAGCTGATGTTTATTTTCCTATTATAAGAAAAGAGGAAATACTTTCCAAATACCCTAAGACAAAAAGAACATTCTTCACAACAAGTGAGGGAGAGTTTACAGGAGGTAATATAGCTATTGCTGATCCAAAAGTAATTTTAGATAATCTTGATCTTATGACTGACCTTTTCGAGGGAAGAAAGAAAATTTTAAAACAGGTTAGAGTTATAGGTATAACATCACTTATAAAATATCTTTTTGGAAGATTATCCATAGATGAAATAGAAGTAAAAGCAAGTAAAATAATTAAAGCTAAGGGTAAGGCTATAGTTTATAGTGGGGTTGAAGTTGGAATAGATGTGGACAAAAAAGTTGATTTAGTTTTAGTTGAGGATGTTTTATATGGAAGAAGAGAAAGATAAAATTAATACAAATCAGTTAATAAAAAGAGTCATTTCTATTGTATTTGCCTTATTAATAAAAATCTCATAAAATTAATTGTTTATCTCTAAATTTTAATACTGAATATTTTGACTTAGAATTAACAAATTAGTTGTAAATATTAGAAACAAAATCAAAATTATAAAGATAATTAAGTAATGTGGTGATTAAATTATGAAGAAAATAGCAGCAATAGTTTTAGCAGCTGGTGAAGGCACAAGGATGAAATCAGAAAAGGCAAAGGTTCTGCACCAAGTTTCAGGAGTGCCAATGATCTGCCATGTTGTAGATACATTGCTAGAATTAAAATTAGATAAAATTTATGTTGTCATAGGAAATCATGGTGAAGAAGTAACTAAGGCAATTTCTGACAGAAACTTGGATTTTATTTGGCAAAAAGAACAACTTGGAACTGGACATGCTGTCTCTCAAGTTAAAGATAAGTTAAAAAATTTTGATGGAACAGTACTGGTTCTTTGTGGAGATGTTCCATTAATAAGAAGTACAACTTTAAAAAAATTGCTGGATTTTCATATGACATCTGATTCATATTCTACTATACTAACGTTCTATCCAGAAAATTCAACAGGTTATGGGAGAATATTAAGGGATGATGAAGGAAATGTGATTGAAATAGTTGAAGAGTCAGATGCCAATGAGGAGCAGTTAAAAATTAAGGAAGCAAATTCAGGAACATACTGCTTTAACTGGAAAAAGTTGTCTCAAGCTCTTGAATTATTAAATACAGAAAATGTTAAACGTGAACTTTATCTTACTGATGTTGTCAAAATATTTTCATCAAAGGGAGAAAAGATATCTGCGATAAATGTTGAGGTTTGGAAAGAAGTAATAGGTATTAATAATAGAGAGGAATTGGCAAATGCGAATTATGAAATGAATAAAAGAATACTTAAGAAGTGGATGAACAGCGGTGTTACTATCATGGATCCAAATTCAACCTATATTCATAATCAAGTCAATATTGAAAATGATACTGTAATTTATCCGTTTACTTTTTTGGAAGGAAGCACTATTATTGGAAAGAATTGCGAGATTGGTCCTTCTACAAAACTGGTTAATTCAATTGTTGAAGATAATTCAAAAATTACTTATTCCATAGTTTTTGATTCAAAAATTAAAAAGGGTACATTAGTTGGACCTTTTTCGCATATAAGACCTGGTACAGAGATTTCAGAAAATGCGAAAGTAGGCTCTTTTGTCGAGATTAAAAAATCTATTGTTGGAAAGGGAAGTAAAGTTCCACATCTGAGTTATATCGGTGATGCAGAGATTGGAGATAGAGTAAATATTGGAGCGGGAACTATTACTGTAAATTATGATGGATATAAAAAACATAAAACAAAAATTGGGGATGATGTTAATATAGGCTCAGATTCAATGTTAGTTGCACCTATAAAGATTGGGAAAGGGGTTATTACCGGAGCAGGATCAGTTTTAACTAAAGATGTCCCACCAGATGCATTGGCTTTAGAAAGAGGAGAGCAGGTAATAAAAGAGGGTTGGGCAAAGAGAAAGAGAGAGTTAGAGAAAAAAAGGCAATTAAAGAAAAAAGATAAAAGTAAGGAGGGAAGTTAATTTTGAAAGAAGTTGAAAAAAACCGGATGATGATATTTACAGGTTCATCAGTTCCTGAATTAGGAAAAAGAATAGCTGATAAATTAGGTATAAAGATTGGTAAAGTAGAGCTAACAACATTTTCTGATGGTGAGATATATGTCAGATATTTAGAGAGTATAAGAGGTGCTCATGTATTTCTGATTCAAACATGTAGTCATCCAGTAAATTATAATATTATGGAGATGCTCATAATGATTGATGCATTAAAAAGAGCATCAGCTAAGAAAATAACTGCTGTTATACCTTATATGGGATATTCAAGACAGGACAGAAAAGCAAGAGGTAGAGAACCTATATCAGCAAAATTGATAGCAGATCTATTATCAACAGCGGGAATAGATAGGATGATGACTATGGATCTACATGCTGGTCAAATACAGGGATTTTTTAATGTTCCCGTTGACCATCTTACTGCAATACCCAAAATAATAGATTATATTAATGGAAAAAATATTAAAGATTTAGTTATAGTAGCTCCAGATTCTGGTAGAGTGGGAGTTGCAAGAAATGTGGCAAATAGGTGCAATGCTGATTTAGCAATATTGTATAAATCAAGACCGAAGCCAAATGTATCTGAAACCATAAATATTGTAGGAGATGTAAAGGATAAAAATGTCTTTATAGTTGATGATTTAATTGATACAGCGGGAACTGTTTGTGAATCCGCTGAATTTATGAAAAGATTGGGAGCTAAAGAGGTGTTTGCTGCTTGCACTCACCCCGTTTTTTCAGAACCTGCTTATAAGAGATTAAGAGAAACACCTATAAGTGAAGTAGTTGTAACAGATACAATGCCAATAAAAAATGATTTATTAAAGGATAAACTGGTAGTTATAACTATTGTAGATATCTTATCACAGGCTATAAAAAATGTATTTTATAATGAATCTGTAAGCGAGATATTCAGGGGAAGAATGTAACCTATATTAAATTTGTTAGAGAGGTTGGTTTTTAATGAAGATAAAAGTGAGTAAAAGGAAAGAGTTAGGAACAGGTCCTTCAAAGAGATTGAGAGCTGAAGGTGAAATTCCAGGTGTTGTTTATGGAAGTGATATGGAAACAATTCCTATAAAAATTGATGCTACCCACTTAAAAGAGATTTTTAAAGAACAGGAAAGTGGGGAAAAGGTAATGGAACTCTCGATAAAAGGTGATAGAAAAAAGAAAAATTATAATGTAATGATTAAAGATGTACATAAACACTACATTACAAGGGATGTTCTTAATATAGATTTTCATTCTATTTCATTAAAAGAGAAAGTGCATGCTTCAATCCCTATTATTTTTACAGGAGAACCTATTGGTGTAAAGGAGGAAGAGGGGACTGTAGGGTACCATTTAAGACACATTGATGTTGAGTGTCTACCAAAAGATCTTCCAGAACATTTTGAAGTAAGCATTGAAGATTTAAAAATAGGGGATGTATTAAGAGTTTCTGATATTAAATATTCAGGAGAAATAAAGATACTTGTAGATCCTAATGATGTTATATTATCTGTTAGTGCTCCGAGGATGGAAGTTGAGGAAGAAGTAGTAGAAGAGGAAGAGGAATTTATTGAAACTGAGGAGAAGGAGCCAGAAGTAATTGGTGAAAAGGAAAAAGAAAAGGAAAAAGTAAGGAAAGAAGAGAAGTAAATACCAAATCAAAGGGAAATTAAAAATTAAAATAGGATGATTTTAAGATTTAAAAATATAATTTGTAAAAAAAGAACCTATCATAAAGATAAAGTAAATGTGAAAGTTATAGTGGGATTGGGAAATCCCAGAGAGCAGCATAGGGGAAATAGACATAATGTTGGGTTTATGATATGTGAGGAAATTCTGAAAGAATTAGGCAATCCCAAAATTAAATTAAAGTTTAATGGAGAGATATCCGAAACAAATTATAAGAATAAAGAAATTTTAATTGTTAAACCACTTACTTATATGAATGAAAGTGGAAAATGTATAAAAGAAATTGTTAGCAATTATTCAGTATCATTAGATAATCTTCTTGTGATTCACGATGACTTGGATCTTGATTTTATTAAAATAAAATTTAAAAGAGGTGGTGGCCCTGCTGGACATAAAGGAGTTGCATCTATAATTGAAAAACTAAAAGATAATAATTTTTGTCGGTTAAGATTTGGGATAGGAAGACCCTCTGAGGGTATAGACCCTGTTGAATATGTTTTGGAGGATTTCATGGAAAAAGAATTCAAATTAATAAAAGAGAACAAAGAGAATATAGCAAAGGCAATTCTAGACTATATTGAATTTGATATAAAATATGTTATGAGTAAATATAATTAAAACTATTTTTGTCAGAAGGTGTTTCATAAGATAAGAATTTATATATTTTAAATATAAAAATTAAGAAAAATATATATACCAGGAAAGATAGGCCTATTAAATTATTTCCTGGTATTTTCGGCATTTCAAAAACTTCCAAATTTGAGAAATTTGCAAAAAAAGCAAAAAACTTAGTTTAGAAATTTTATAAAAAAAGATAAAAATTTTTTAATTATCAAATTTAGAGACAAAAATGAAACTTGATTTTATTTGTGAAAAAATAACTTCTACTCCTAAATGGAGAAAGTTAATAGAATATATTAATAAAAATATCGAAAACATAAGAACTTCAGAAGTAGAAAAAATCTCAAGCATAGAAGCAGTTGAAGATTTCTGGTCGTGTCTTATAAGCTGTTTATATCTTCATCTTAAAAAACCATTTATAGTTGTGACCCCAACTTGGGATAAGGCAGTACAACTTGCAGAGGATATAAAATGTTATGTTGATGATGAGTATGTTAATCTATTTCCTCCTCGTGAAAATTTACCTCATGAAAGACTTTCCCCAAGTAAAGTTACATCGGGGATGAGATTAAAAACTCTTAATTTACTTCAGAAATTAAGAAAGATTATAGTTATAACCTCCGCTAATGCAGTATTGGATAAAATAGCACCAGTTCGAGCAGGTGTTCACTTACCATTGACTGTAAAAGTTGGCAGTAAAATTTCATATGAAGATATTCTTAAAAATATCTCATATATGGATTACACGAGAGAGAATAAAACATATTTTCCTGGGCATTTTAGCGTGAGGGGAGGAATTTTAGATATTTTTGATGTAACGAGTGAATATCCTTTTAGAATAGAATTTTTTGGTGATAATGTAGAATCCATTCGAGCATTTAGTACAGTCACTCAGAGGTCTTTATATGAATTAGAAAAAATAGATATTTATTCATCAAGGGAACTATTAATAGGAGAGAAACAGGATGAGCAGGTTATAAAATCAATATATTCTGATTTTAAAAATAAAGAATATGAACATATCATGAAATCAATAGATTCTGATTACCCAATGTATTATGAAGGCATTGAATCAGACATTGCAAAGTATTATGAAAATACACAGAGTTTTTTTGATTATATAAAACCAAAGTCGATTTTATTATTTTGTGATCAAACCGCATTTGATTTAAGGTTGAAGCAATTAGTAAAGCAAGTTTTATACAGTCTTAATTTAGAAGATGATAATGAAAAAAATAATTATATCTCTAAGACACTTATAGATCCGAAAAAATATTTATATGATATAAAAAATCCAATTATCAGATTAGATGCTATAAGAACCTTTTCTGATTCCTTCTCTTATGAAGTAAAAAAGCAAAGAGAAGCGAGTGGTGATAGACATAAGTTTTTAAGAAATTTAAGAACTGATGCAAAAAATTTAGTGCAGGGCGTAATCTGTCTCATGTCTATCACAAGGGTTAATAGATTAAAGGATATACTTGATGAGGAAGGGGTTCCCCACAGGTTTTATCAGAAAATAAAACCGGAATTTATCCCGGGTGTACCCGCTATAATTACCTCACCCATATCAATTGGGTTCATTGATGAACAATCAAGGATCTCATTATACAGTCAGTCAGATTTATTTGCGAAAAGAATAAGACATACACCTATTTATAAGTTAAAGGAAGCTGTTCCTGTAATAAGACCTACAGACTTAAATCCAGGCAACTATATAGTTCACAATGTTCATGGTATTGGAATATATTCAGGGATGGTTAAAGAAGAAATAGATGGAGTAATAAGAGACTATTTTCTCTTAAAATATGCTGGTGTAGATAGATTATATGTGCCAACTTCTCAAATTGACAAGATTCACAAATATATTGGTCAGGAAAATCCTCCAATATATAGGCTGGGATCAACAAAGTGGACCAAGGTTAAGAAAAAGGTTAAACAATCCACAAAAGAAATTGCTAAAGAGCTCCTGCAGCTTTATGCAGAGAGACAGCAAATGGAAGGTTTTGCATTTCCAGCTGATACCCCGTGGCAAAGAGAAGTTGAGGAACAGTTTCCATTTGAGGAAACAGCAGATCAAATTAAAACTGTAAATGAGGTTAAAAAAGCTATGGAAAATCCAAAGCCAATGGATAGATTAGTTTGTGGAGATGTTGGATATGGAAAAACAGAAGTTGCTATAAGAGCTGCGTTTAAAGCTGTTTTGGGTGGAAAACAGGTTGTTATGTTAGTTCCTACTACAATTTTAGCTCAGCAACATTATCATACATTCTCTACAAGGTTTAAAAATTATCCAGTAAAGGTGAGAATATTAAGTAGATTCTTAACTTCAAAGGAACAGAAAAAAGTTATAAAGGAACTCAAGGAAGGAACTGCAGATATAGCAATAGGAACTCATAGGTTATTACAAAAAGATATAAAGATAAAAGATTTAGGTTTGATAATAGTTGATGAGGAACAAAGATTTGGAGTAGAGCATAAAGAAAAGTTAAAAATCTTAAGAAAGAAGGTAGATGTCTTAACGTTATCAGCAACACCTATTCCAAGAACTCTATACATGTCTTTAATCGGTGTAAGAGATATGAGTGTAATTGATACACCACCGCAGGATAGGTTATCAATTGAGACCATCGTTGGAGAAATGAATTACAATTTGATAAAAGATGCTATTGAATTTGAGCTGGGAAGAGGAGGTCAAATATTTTATGTTCACAATAGAGTTAAAACTATTGAAAGGGTAGCAGAAAGAATAAGAACTTTAATCCCAAAAGCTCGGATCGTTATTGCTCACGGTCAGATGAAAGAAGAAAAACTGGAAAAAGTTATGATAGATTTTGTTGATGGAAATTATGACATACTGGTATGCACAACAATTGTTGAATCTGGATTAGATATTCCAACAGTTAACACAATGATTATTGAAGATGCAGACCAATTAGGACTTTCTCAACTATACCAACTTAGGGGAAGAGTTGGAAGGGGAGATAAAAAAGCATATGCTTACTTTTATTACAATGATAAGAGATTATTAACTCCAGAAGCTTATAAAAGATTACATGCACTCAGGGAATTTTCTCAACTTGGTTCTGGATTTAATTTAGCTATGAGAGATTTGGAGATAAGAGGAGCAGGTGAGATATTAGGACCAAAACAACATGGACATATGTTTTCTGTTGGATTTGAGCTCTACTGTCAGCTTATTAGAGAAGCCATTGAAGAGATGAAAGGGGAGAAGAAGGAAAAAATTCCTGAAATAACAATAGAAATTCCTGTTTCAGCATTCATACCTAAGGATTACATAAGCGTTGATTCTCTAAGAATAGAGGCATATAGGGAAATAAAATCTGCTAATACAATAGATGAAATAAGCGACTTGATTGATAGTTTTATTGATAGATATGGTTTAGTACCAAAACCTTTAGAAAATCTTATAGAAATTGCTAAATTAAAGATTCTTATGAGAAAAGTGGGAATTTTTAAAGCAATTTTAATTGGTAAATATGACATTATATTTTTTCCTGTTAAATTAAGCACGTATCAGCAAAATGAGTTAATGAAGAAATTTCCACAAGTAAGATTTTCTACCTCTTCTAAATCTTTAAAGGTAAAAGGAAAAAATACCTTTCCAAAAATAAAAATTCTGCAGGAATTGTTAAAAGAAACAATTGATTTAAAATATAATAATAAATAACCTAATATTATTATAAATACGATATATTAAAATAGTTTAAAACTTACCCAATTAATAAGAAAGTTGGGACTGACTCAGAAAATTTTATAATTTATTTATTGTTAAAAGAAAATTTTAGTAACTAAAACGATTTTTATTAATAGTATAATTTAGGAAAATGAGATTAAAGAAGGATAAGAAATATACATTTAAAGATTTATTAGATATAATAACACATTTAAGAGGGCCAGATGGTTGCATATGGGACAGGGAGCAGACTTCGAAGTCTATAAAGAGAAATCTTATTGAAGAAGCATATGAAGCAGTAGAAGCTATTGAAAGAGATGATAGTGAGAGTTTTAAAGAAGAACTTGGTGATATATTACTTCAGATTATTTTTCATGCTCAAATGGCAGCGGAAGAAGGAAAATTTAATATGAATGAAATAATAAATCTACTGGCTCACAAACTTATTAGAAGACACCCACATGTATTTGGTGAGCTAAAACTTAAGTCATCTAAAGAGATTTTAAGAAATTGGGAGAAAATAAAAGAGAAAGAAAAAGAAAAGAAGAAAAGGGTGGGAAAATCTTCGAAACTTTCTAAAACTAATACTAAATTACCTGCATTGCAATATGCTCATCAATTGCAGGTAAGAGCAGCAAGGGTAGGTTTTGATTGGGATAAAAAGGAGTTTTTAATACCAAAACTTAAGGAGGAAATTTCAGAATTAGAGAGGAGTTTAAGAGAGAAATCTAAAGATTTAGCTGATGAACTTGGAGATTTGTTATTTACAATTGTAAATATTGCAAGAAGATACAGGATTGATTCAGAGGATGTTTTAAGAAAATCCTCAAAAAAGTTTAAGGATAGATTTGATATTATAAAAAAGTTAAGTAAAGAGCAGGGAAACCAACTTGAAGAATTGTCATTGGATGAGAAGGAAGTTCTCTGGCGGAAAGCTAAAAAGATATTGGAATCTAAAAAAGGAGAAAATTTATGAGAAGAACAAAAATAATGTGTACTATAGGTCCAGCAACAAGTAGTGAGAAAATGATAGAAGCACTAATTGATGAAGGCGTCGACATATTTCGATTAAACTTTGCTCATCGTAGTCAGGAAGAAATAAAAGAAAATATAGAAATAATAAGGAAAGTTGCGAGTAAAAAAGAAACAGATGTAGCAATATGTGTGGATCTTCAGGGTCCAAAAATAAGGGGTTGCAAGGTAAAGGGAGATGGTATCTTTCTTAAAAAAGGAGAGACTTACTTTTTAACAGTAGATCCTTTTTTAGGTGATGAGAAAAAACTACAAATATCTTATAAGGGATTTATAAATGATGTTGAACCCGGAACAAGGGTTCTCTTAGATGATGGTAGGATTGAACTTAATGTCATAAAAAAATATCCAAGTGAAGTTGAATGCAAAATAATAAATGGTGGAATTCTTCGATCAAATAAAGGAGTGAATCTTCCTGATATCACATTAAATCTTGATTCCTTTACCCCAAAGGATCATAACGATTTAATATTCATTCTTAATCAGGATGTAGATTGGATTAGCATATCATTCGTTCGATCATCAAAAGATGTTGAGAAGGTTAGAGAAGTTATAGAAGACTTTGGTTCGAATGTGAAAGTGATCGCAAAGATAGAAAAACATGAAGCGATTACAAATATCGATTCTATAATAAAAGCTGCTCATGGGGTGATGGTTGCCAGAGGTGATTTGGGAGTTGAAATGCCAATCGAAGATGTACCCAAATATCAAAAAATGATAATAAATCACAGCAACTTGGAGGGAAAACCTGTAATTATTGCCACTCAGATGTTAGAGTCTATGGTTGAAAATCCAAGACCAACAAGAGCTGAAGCCAGTGATGTTGCTAATGCTGTTTATGATGGAGCAAGTGTAGTTATGTTATCTGCTGAGACTGCAATTGGTAAATATCCAGTGGAAAGTGTAATAATTATGTCAAAAATAATCAATAGTACTGAATCAATGATTGATTATGGTATAAAGATGATAGAAAAACTGAAGATCGGTTATAAAAGCGTAACTGATTCTATAGCACTTGCTGCCTGTGAAATTGCAAAAAATCTTGATGCAGCTGTTATTATAACCTCAACTAAATCTGGTCATACTGCTCGTGAGATCTCCAAGAATCATCCACCAACTACAATTGTTGCTGTAAGCCCTGTTCAAAGAGTAGTTAATCAATTAAAATTATCATGGGGAGTTTACCCGATTATATCAAAACATTCGAAAAATATAGATGAGATGATAGATAATGCAGTGAATCTTGCTTTAGAAA
The DNA here is from genome assembly GCA_049647085.1 of Candidatus Humimicrobiia bacterium. Taxonomy (GTDB): domain Bacteria; phylum Actinomycetota; class Humimicrobiia; order JAHJRV01; family JAHJRV01; genus JAHJRV01. The sequence continues at coordinate 53,544 of JBARXA010000018.1, forward strand.
ATGAATTTATTAGTAAAGGTGATGTTGTAGTAATTACTGCAGGAGTATTGGTTGATCGGCCTGGTACTACAAATATGCTAAAAGTTCATATTGTTTGAAATACAAATAAATATCAATAAAAAGAAGGAAATATTATTTTTTGATTTAATATAGAATTGTAAGGAGTTTAAAATATTCTAAAAATCGGAGAGGATTTGGCAAGAATAAATAAAGATAGATATCAAGAGAAAATTTCAAAAAGGATTAGGGAAAAAGAAAGAAGTAGAATAAAGAGATTGATTACTCCAACTGTAATACTAGCAATATTGTTTGTCATTGTATTTTTAGTTATTAACACACCAACTGCTAATGAAATTTTAAAACAGAGAGAAGAGATGGAACTACTTAAGAATGAATTAGAACAAGCCAAAATGATAAACAAAGAACTCGAAAAAAAGATAGAAAAGATTAGCTCACCAGAATATATAGAGGAAGAAGCGAGAAGGAAGTTTGGACTTGTTAAGGAGGATCAAACCGCTTATGCAGTTGTAAATGAGTCTCCAGAAAATGAAGATGAATCTGGAAATGGGCAAGCAAAGTTTGGTATAAGTTATCAATTTTGGGAGAATTTTGCTAAAAGCTACTGGTCCCTCAAACATTAATTACCAATATTAAATACTAACGAGAATAATACTTTAAATTCTATAAAAGCAAAGAGAATTCATTTTTTAAAAATCTATATAAAATATATTTAAAATATTTAATATTGCTTTTTTAATTGAAATAGTTTATAATGCAACGTATTTTATTTATATAATAAAAGTTTCATATAAAAAGGATTATATGAAATGGCTGGTTAAGTATTAAGGGAGTTGATAATAAAAATCAAATAAATCTTCTGTAAATTTTTTTAATGAAAGTTCTCTTGTGTTTAATTATTACTTTCACTGTGAAGTTTGAATTGCTATCTTGCATCTACTTCCAAAAGAAATGTTAATAGACTGAGAGAAATAAGTATAAGGAGGTTACTATGCAAGGTAGTAAACTATATGTCGGAAATCTTAGCTATTCTGTAACTAGTGAAGAGCTAAAAGAATTGTTCTCCAAACATGGTGAGGTTAAGGAAGTCAATATAATTGAAGGTAAAGGTTTTGGATTTGTTGAAATGTCTAAACAAGAAGAAGCTGAAAAGGCAAAAGAAGCATTGAATGATAGTGATTTTAAAGGCCGTACCTTAAGAGTTGATGAAGCTCGACCACCCAGAAGTAGAGAACAAAATAGAGGTTATCGAAGATATTAAAATAATCGAAGTATAACCTATATCTAACAATAAATCTAATATAATAATTAACCAGCCAATCATATAAGATTAAATAAAGAGTAAAGGTGCTTAGCACCTTTACTCTTTATTTTGTAGACTACTTTCTAACTTAAAGACCATAAATGTCGGTATACTTTTTTTGCATATAAGTTAAAAATGGCTTCGTGCAGATTGGCTCTCCAGTTACTCTTTTTACTAACTCATCAGGTGTGTATTTTGCACCTTCTTTATAGATTTTTTCTCTCATCCAATTTAATAGTGGTATAAAGTTGCCTTTCTTTATCTGACTTGGAATGTCAGGTAAATCTTTTATAGCTTGATTGTAAAAAAGAACAGATAGTAAGTTGCCTAAAGAATAAGTAGGAAAATAACCAATTCCACCCATTGACCAATGAATATCTTGTAATACACCTTCAGCATCATTAGGAGGACAAATACCAAGGTACTCCTTCATCTTTAAGTTCCATAATTCAGGTAACTCTTTGACTTTAACTTGTCGTTCCAACATTAGATTCTCAATTTCAAATCGCAAAAATATATGAAGGTTGTAAGTAACTTCATCAGTATCAACTCGAATTAATGATGGACTTACTTTATTTATAGCTCGGTAAAAGGATTCAACACCAACACCTTTCAATTGATTTGGGAAATATTTCTTTAAATGAGGTAACCAGAAGGTCCAAAATTCCATACTGCGACCAACAACATTTTCCCACAGACGTGACTGGGATTCGTGTACACCTAAAGATACCCCACCTCTTAAAATAGTTCTGTTAAATGTTTGGTCAATACTCTGCTCATACATACCATGTCCAGCTTCATGGATAGAGCTAAATAGTGCTGATTTAAACTGGTCTTTGTAGATTCGTGTTGTAAGTCGAACATCATCTATTGAAAATGAAGTTGTGAAGGGGTGTGTTGAACGATCTTGTCTACCATGTTTAAAATCAAATCCAAGGCGCTTGATAACTTCTATTCCAAAATCCCACTGCTTATCTATATCAAAATCTTGATTAAATATAGAGTCATCTAAAGCATCTTGTCTTTCTGAGATTACTTTTACTAATGGAATAAGTTCCGCTTTCATTTCATTAAAGAGTTTCTCCACCTGAGCCGTCTTCATTTCTGGTTCAAACTCATATAACAAAGTATCATAGATCCTGTCTTTATAACCCAGCGCTTCAGCTTTTTGAATTGTCAGATCTAAAATCTTTTCCAAATGTGGTCGAAATATGGAGAAATCTGATTTTTCTCGCGCTTTTCGCCAGGCTATATCACCTAATGAAGTTGCTTTAGCTAACGCAGCAACTAATTCAGGTGAAAGCCGTTTTAATCTATCATAATTACGTCTTGTAACGCGAATTAAGCTGGCTTCGAATGAGTCATAATCAAGATCACCAGCTTTAGCTTCAATATCAGTAAGTAGTTGTCCGATTTTATCAGAGATAAAGAGTTCATGAGTTTTTTTAGCTAAGGTAGTTAGTTGCATTGCTCGACTCTCAGCTCCACCTAATGGCATATAGGTCTGTTGATCCCAACTCAATACAGCAGTAGCAGCGTGTAAATCGGATATCTCACCTAAGAGCACCTTTAATTCTTTGAATTTCTCATTCAATTTAATTACCCCTCTCTTTTTATTTTTTTTCTATTTTTTAAAATTAATAATCGATAGTTATTAATTCGTAAACTGATAAAAACTTTAGTTTATAATTTTAACACTATTTCGATTTGTTTTAGATAATCTTTTTAATAATGGAATGTGATTTCTGGTAGATAATTTTATTTGATTTTATAGATTTGTCAAAATTTAGAAATTAAATTATTATACTGAATGTAAAAAAGCTTACGAGTTTATTATTATAAAAATTTTATTACTTTTTTAAAGAACAAAATACAAACTCATATCGTTTATAGTAAAATTCATATATTGACTAAATTATTGTAGTATTGGTATATTTATATAGTGGATTGCCCGAGTGGCGGAATTGGTAGACGCAACGGACTTAAAATCCGTCGGATTGTATCCATGTCAGTTCGAGTCTGACCTCGGGCACCAGATTTATTATATTATTTTCCATTTTTAGTTTATATAAAGAGGTATTTTTGAAAGAAATATTTTCTAAGGAAAAGCTCTAGTTAAAATTTCTAATAACTGGAGTTTTGCTTTTTTAAAAGTTTTTAAGAGATTATTAATATAATGCGTACTATTAACGAGATAATAAAGAGTTTTTAATTATTAATGGTTGAATTATAGTGAGGGAATTTGATGATAGAGAAAATGAAAGCAATAATAAAAAGAGAGAGTAAACCAGGAGCAGAGCTTGAAGTTGTAGATATTCCAAAAATTAGTCTTAATGAGGTTTTAGTAAATGTAAAAGTAGCATCAATATGCGGTACCGATGTTCATATCTATAAATGGAATGAGTGGGCACAAAATAGAATTAAACCACCTCTTATTATAGGTCATGAATTTGCGGGAGAGGTTGTGGAAGTTGGAACTGATGTTAAATCTTTAAAAGTTGGTGATTTCGTATCTGCAGAAACACATATTCCTTGCAATCAGTGCTTCCAGTGTAAAACGGGAAAACAACATATTTGCAAAAATGTCTCAATTTTGGGAGTCGATATAAATGGAGTTTTTGCAGATTATGTAGCTCTTCCTGAAGTATGTGCATGGAAAAATTCTGATAAAATACCATTTGAATTTGCATCAGTTCAGGAACCCTTGGGTAACTCTGTTTATGCAACTTTGGAAGGTGGAGGTGTTACAGGTAAAAAAGTGGTAATTTTTGGTTGTGGACCAACTGGTCTATTTGCAGCAGGAGTTGCAAAAGTTTCAGGAGCATCAGAAATAATATCTGTTGGAAAGCACGAATTCAGAATGGAAATTGCTAAAAAGATGGGAGCTGATCATATATTGAAATATCCAGATGACAATATTGTAAAATTAATAACAGAAATTACTGATGGAGAGGGAGTAGATGTAGTTATTGAAATGACAGGTAGTCAGGATGCTATAAATCAAGGCCTTTCAGTTTTAAAAAAAGGAGGGAGATTTACAGCGTTTGGTATTCCTTCAGGAAAGGTTGAAATAGATCTTGCAAATGATATTATTTTTAAGGGAGCTGTTGTTATTGGAATATCCGGGAGGAAGATGTTTGACACTTGGTATAGAGTTGCTGGACTACTTGAATCAAGGCGGATTGACATATCTCCTGTTATTACACATAAATTTCCTTTGGAGGAGTTTAAAAAAGGCTTTGAGCTAATGATGTCTGAGGAGAGAAAAGCAGCAAAAATATTATTATTTCCGTAAAATATCATTTTAAAATAAAAATAATGTATTAATAGGAGGTGTTGTAAATGAGTCACCACATGAAATTTTTGGATGAAGCTCTTGATAATTTAAGGAAAAATAAAATATTCCGAGAGCTTACAGTTATAGAGGGAGCCCAAGGTCCAAGAGTGAAAATAAGAGGAAAGGAAGTAATAAATTTATCATCAAACAATTATTTAGGTCTTAATACCCATCCTAAATTAAAGGAAGCTGCTCTAAAAGCCATAGAGAAATATGGAGTAGGTTCTGGAGCAGTTAGAACTATTGCAGGTACATTAGATATTCATAAGAAAGTAGAGGAAAGAATTGCAGAGTTTAAAAATACAGAAGCAGCAATACTTTTCCAATCAGGGGAACTTGCTAATCAAGGAACAATTCAATCCATAATGGGTAAAGATGATGTAATATTTTCTGATAGACTTAATCATGCAAGTATCATAGATGGTTGTAGACTAAGTAGAGCAGAAATTAAAGCTTATCCTCATAAGGATATGGAAGTCCTTGAAAATTTACTCAAGGAGTATAAAGGAACTGGGAAAAAGCTGATTGTATCCGATGGTGTATTCAGTATGGATGGTGATATATGCCCACTACCAAAGATTGCTGAGTTAGGGGAGAGATATGGCGCAATAACTATGGTGGATGATGCTCATGCCAGTGGAGTATTGGGCAAGAACGGTAGAGGAACAGTTGATCACTTTAATTTGCATGGAAGAATTGATATACAGATGGGAACTCTTTCTAAAGCAATTGGTTGTATGGGAGGATATATAGCAGGTTCTAAATCGCTAAGGGATTATCTCATCCATTTTTCAAGACCATTTTTATTTAGCACGTCTCATCCACCAAGTGTCCCAGCATCAATCTTGGCAGCAATAGATGTATTGGAAAATGAACCAGAAATATTAGATATTCTCTGGTCAAATGTTTCATTTTTCAAGCAGGGATTAAAGAATTTGGGATTTGATACAGGTATAAGTGAAACACCTATTACACCTGTTATTGTGGGAGAGGCTTCAATAGCTGTGAAGATGAGTGATATACTTCTTGAGGAGGGCATATTTGGACAAAGTATAGGTTTTCCTACAGTTCCGAGAGGAAAAGCGAGAATAAGAACAATTGTAACAGCTGCTCATACAAAAGATGACCTTTCCATTGCTTTAGAGAAGTTTGAGAAAGTTGGAAAAAAATTAACTATAATTTAAAGATATATTTTATTTAATAAAAAATATAAATAGTATAAGTAAGGCTTTAGCCTTGCTTTAAAAGTAACCCTGAAGGGTTGTCCTACTTTTATGGAAATATGAAAAAAATGAGTAAAGTTGCAATTGTAAAATGTGAAAATTATGAAGAAGATGTAGTAAAAAAAGCAGTAGAAAAATCCATAAATTTATTAGGTGGAATTTCAAATTTTATAAATGAAAAGGATAAGGTATTTATAAAACCGAATCTTTTAAGAGCAAGTTCTCCAGAGAGTCTGATAATAACTCATCCTGCTTTAATTAAATCAGTTGCAAAACTTGTTAAAAATTTGGGTGCTGAAGTTACTATTGGAGATAGCCCTGGTGGTAAATTTACAAAAAATTCTCTCTCTAAAGTCTATAAAATTTCTGGATTAACAGATGTTTCAAAGGAAACTAGTGCTAAGCTAAATTGGAATACAAATTACTCTACTAAATCTAATCCTGAAGGTAATATTGTCAAATCTTTTGAGATAATAAATATAGCCTCCAAAGCAGATAAGATTATTTCTATTTCTAAGTTAAAAACCCACGGTTTCACTTATATAACTGGGGCTGTAAAAAACTTATTTGGATTAGTACCAGGTCTTAAAAAAATTGGATTTCATACAAGGTTTCAAAATGTAGACCATTTCTCACAAATGTTGCTTGATCTATATATTTTAACAAAACCAGCACTCAACATAATGGATGCAGTAATTGCAATGGAAGGGAGCGGACCATCAGCTGGTGATGCTAAGAAAGTAGGATTGATACTAGCAAGTGATGATGCAGTCTGTTTGGATTTAGTTGCAACCTATGCTATAGGTGTAAATCCATTGAAAGTACCAACTCTAAAAGCTGCTATAGATAGAGGTATGATTAGTGGAAAGATTAGTGATATAGATATTGTTGGAGAAGATATAAATTCAGTAAGAGTATTAGATTTTAAACCACCTCCAACTGAGAGAAGGGATTATTGGTTTTATCCACCAGTTATTCGCAAATGGGCTATAAGAAATTTAAACTTAACACCTATTATTAAATCAAATTGCATTGGTTGTGGAGTTTGTATAAAAAATTGCCCGGTAAATGCTATAAAGTTAATATCAATAAATAAAATGTCAAAGGATAAAGATGTAAAGAAAAAAGCAAATATTGATTTAAAAAAATGTATTAGATGTTATTGCTGCCACGAACTGTGTCCGGAAAAAGCAGTGGGATTAAAAAAACCTTTCCTTTTAAAAATGATTTCATTAAAATCCTAATTTTAAATAGGTGCTTTATTTATCTTGTCATTGCGAGAGACGAAGTCTCGAAGCAATCTCATATATTTTTAATTGTATTTTAAAAAATTGAGAGGTGGAATTTTGGAAAAAAAAATTATTGATTCATTAATAAAAGCTGGAAAATCAAAAATTGTATTAGTAGTTATTGACGGAGTAGGAGGTCTTGCTTTACCAGGTGGTAAGGGAACTGAATTGCAAATTGCAAACACACCCAATCTGGATGCATTAGCAGCTGAGTCATCATGCGGTTTATTAGAACCAATTGCTGCTGGAATTACTCCTGGAAGTGGTCCTGCACATTTAGCACTATTTGGTTATGATCCTATAAAAAACAATATAGGAAGAGGTATTTTATCTGCTCTTGGGACAGGATTTGATCTCACTTCTAAAGATGTGGCAGCGAGAGTAAATTTTGCAACAGTGGATAAGGAAGGTAGAGTCCTTGATAGGAGGGCAGGGAGAATAAAAACTGAATTAAATAAAAAACTTTGTGAAAAGATTCTGAAAAATATTAAATTGGATCCCTCCATTAAAATTTCCCTTTATCCTGAAAAGGATTATAGAGCAGTTCTTATATTAAGAGGAAATGACCTTTGGGGAGATTTAATAGATACAGATCCACAAAAAATAGGAGTTGTGCCATTTGAAATAAAAGCAACCAACACTCGTTCAGAAAAAACTGCAAGCATTGTCTCTGATTTTATATCACAAGTAAGAATTATCTTAGCCAATGAAAAACCGGCAAATATGTTGCTTTTAAGAGGATTTGACAAATACACCCCCTTTAAATCAATAAAAGAGAGGTATAGTTTAAAAGCCTTAGCAATTGCTGAGTATCCAATGTATAAAGGAATGGCTGAATTATTAGGAATGGAAATAGCACAAAATATATCAGGATTAGATAGTCAAATTGAGGCTTTAAAAAAGAATTATGATAAGTATGATTTCTTCTTCTTTCATATAAAAAAGACAGATAGTTTTGGTGAGGATGGAGATTTTGATGCAAAAGTAAAAGAAATAGAGAAAGTTGATGCTATGATTCCTGAGATTGTTGAACTAAACCCGGATGTTTTGGTTGTTACATCTGATCATTCTACACCTGCATTGCTTAAGTATCATAGTTGGCATCCTATTCCTGTAGTGATTAAATCAATTTATGCAAGAAAGGATTCAGTTACAAAATTTGATGAAATAAGTTGTGCAAATGGAATATTGGGATTAAGACCAATGACTGACTTAATGCCAATTACTTTAGCGTGTGCTAATAGATTAGAAAAATATGGAGCCTAAATAATTAATATCTCGTCTGTTTTTTTATTTTATAATAAATGTTACTGTAAAAATAAGTAGTAAAAGATAATTTTATTAATTGATAAGGTGATAATTAAAAATGCCATATAGCAAAATAGTTATGGATCATTTTTTAAATCCACGAAATGTGGGAGAAATAGACAATGCTGATGGAATAGGGGAAGTTGGTAACCCTATTTGTGGTGATATTATGACTTTTTATATAAAAGTAAAAGATAATAAATTAGAGGATATAAAATTTAAGACTTTTGGGTGTGGAGCTGCAATAGCTGTTTCTTCTATTGTTTCTGAAACTGCAAAGGGTATGAGTTTAGAGGAAGCTGAAAAAATAACAAATAAAAAAGTAGCTGAAATGTTAGGAGGTTTACCACCTCAGAAACTTCATTGTTCTAACTTAGGAGCAAAAGCATTAAAAAAAGCTATTGAAAACTATAGACTTCTTTCTTCGGGACCATCATAAATTATTTGATCAAGCGGCACAGCTTTGAAAGGTTTTTCTCTTTCTTCCTGTTCAATTGCGTGAGCAACTAACCCGGCTGCTCTTGATACAATATAAAAACCCTTACCATATTTATAAGGAAATCCCATATCTGATATGATAGATGCAATTGCTCCATCTACATTTAGAATTATTTTTTTATTTAAAATATTTTTAATAGATTGCTCAATCTCAGATACTAGCTTACAATGCCCTCCATAAATTTTGAGATCTTTTGCTAATTTTAATAATTTCTTAGTTCTTGGATCGGATTTATGGTATGGATGTCCAAATCCTAATATTCTTTTCTTTTGTAAATGATGTTTTTGCACAATTTCATTTGCTATTTGTGATAAAGTTTTATTTAGCCTTTCGCTTTCTTCTATTCCTTCTTGGAGAATCTTTGCACATCCTTCTATAGAGCCACCATGATATTTACCCAATGCTATAATGCCTGATGCTACACTCGCTTGTAGGGGAACACCTGATGATGCTACAAATCTTGTTGCATCTGCTGATGGAGCTGCTAAGCTATGATCGCAGCCTGACACTAACATTGCATTCATCATTTTACCCTCTTCTTTAGTAGGAAATTTCCCCATCCATAGAAGATATACAACTTCCCCAAAACTCTTTTTTCCTATAATTTTATCTAAAGCATAACCTCTAATTATGATTTTGTTAGGTTCAACTTTGGATATAGCTGTTCTCCACTCAAATTTCTTCTCTTTCATTTTCCCTCCTGAAAATCAAGAGCTTTTACATTTAAATTCTCTAATATAATTTTTTTATAGTGATTGCTTTTTGAGGACATTTTTCTAAACAAAGATTACAAAATACGCATTCATCTTCATTTTCCTCAATAATTGAAATTATTCCATTATTCTCTTCTAATTTTTCAAATTTAAAAATTTCAACAGGACAAACCTCTTCACATATTTTACAATTTTTAACTTTTTTACATTTATTATTATTAATTTCTACTTTTACAAACATTCCCATAATTTTCACCATAAAAATAAAATATTTTTAGCTTAATGATTCTTTGACATAATCAACTAATTGAGTTAGTGTATCCGCTACCAATACGCCAGCTCTTTTAAATGCTTCAATTTTTCCTTTAGCTGTTCCCTTTCCTTTTTGCACAATGACACCAGCATGTCCAAATCTCATTCCAGGCATCTCATCAACAAATCTTCCACCTATAAAAGCTATTATAGGTTTAGAATATGAATACTTTAAAATATAACTTGCTGCGTCTTCTTCTTGTGTACCACCCGGTTCACAAAAAAGTACAACGGTTTTTGTTTGAATATCTTTTTCAAAAAGAGGAAGCAGTTCTCTAATTGTCATACCCACAATTGGATCTCCACCAACACTGATGCATGTACTTTGCCCTATCCCATTACTGGTTAATAAATTTGCAAGCTCTGTTGTCATTCCACCACTGGTAGAAGCAATTCCAACTGGACCTATCATATATGATTTTTTTGTTTCGATTTGTGGTCCGCCAATAGCTCCAACCTTAGATTTACCAGGTGAAATTATTCCTAATGAGTTTGGTCCTATAACTTTTGTACCTTTTTGTTCTGCAAAATCTAAAATCAAAACTACATCTTTTTTTGGGATTCTCTCAGTAAAAATTACAATAAGCTTTATATTTGCGTCTATTGCTTCTAATGCAGCATCTTTTGCAAAGGGAGGAGGAACAGATATAATTGATACATTTGCTATAAAGTTTTTCACTACATCATTAACACAATCAAAAACAGGGATTCCATGAATAGTCTGTCCTCCTTTTCCTGGAGTTACACCACCAACCACATTAGTACCATAATCAAGCATATATTTAGTAAATAATGATGCTTCTCTCCCTGTAATTCCCTGAACCAAAACTCTTATTTTCTCATCTATTAAAATACTCAATTAATTCTCCATTTATAAAAAAATAAATCAATCGTTTATTATCTTTAATTAGGAAATCATTTCTACTGCTGCTTTTGCAGCTTGATCTATAGAATAACTCCTATCCATATATTTTATTTTGTATTTTTTAAGAATTTTGTATCCATCCTCTTCATATGCACCTGCACTTCTAAATAAAACTGGATATTCACTTAGGTTTATATCTAATTCAACCATTGCTAAAATTACCCCTCTAGCTACTAAGTCCACTCTTGTGTTATTTAAAACATTAGTTATAACTGCTAATCCTTTTATGCCTGGTTTTTTTAGAATCAGTTTTGTTAGTTCTTTTACTTTCTTAACTGTAGGGTTACCACCAATTTCACAATAATTTGCTGGTTTTCCACCATGATATCTTATAGCATCAAAGATAGTAAGGGATGCCCCACCTCCTCCGATTAATAATCCCAAATCTCCATCAAACTCAACAACTCTGCCTGCAACACCTCTGTGGTCAATCTTATCAATTTTTTCTGCTTCTATTTCAAACTTTGTGGGAATTCTTGGGCTATCTTTCCTGATTGGTATTCCTAATTGCTCTAATTCTTTATGTCTATAAAGAGCTTCCTGTTCAAGTTCTAAATGGGCATCTGCTGCAATTAACTTTCCATCTTGAGTCAATATCAAAGGATTTATTTCTGCTAAATCACAATCATATTTTTTAAAAATATTAAATAATTTAACAGCAATACCTGCAGCCTTAAACATATCTTTTGATTTCAGCCCCATATTTTTTGCAAGTAATTTTCCTTGATAGTTTTGAATTCCCCAGATCATATTAACAGGTAAAGTAAAAACCTTTTCTGGATATTTTTTAGCTATTTCATTGATGTCAATACCACCAAGAGAAGATGAAATTATTACAGGAGTTTTTTGAGATAGGTCATAAGTTATTCCAAGAAAAAGCTCAGAAGATGGAAACAGTCTTTCTTCTACTAAAACCTTTCTTACTTCAAATCCCTTTATTCTTAATGAAAATATCTTTCTTGCTAATTGCCTTGCCTCTTTGGGGTTTTTTGCAAATGATATTCCTCCAGCCTTTCCTCTACCAGTAGCTAAAACTTGAGCTTTTATAGCAACTTCTTTTTTAAGATTATCTGCAATCTTTTCTACTTCACCTGGAGTTGAAGCTAAGTAACCCTCGGGTATAGAGATAGCCTCTTTTTTAAATATAATTTTGCTTTCATACTCATATAATTTCATTAATTACTCAATCCTTTATTTTATAAGATATTATCTTAAGGCTTGCCATTTAATTTATTTTTAATGATATTGCACAGCCTGTCCTTGACCCTTGAGTGTAACGAAGGGGAAGGAAAGGGAGAAACTATACCCAAAGCTTTCTATGCTTCTTTTTTATTAAAATTTTATTTATATTTTAATCTAAATAAAGGTTAATCAGTATAAAAAATAATTCAAATAATTTTACACGAAAAATAAATAAATGTAGAATAATAACTAGTTAACTACTATTTAGGGTTTTAAATATTACAATAGGAGGTTATTTTATAAATGGTTGCAAGGAAAAGAAAATTAAAAATAGTGCTTGGTGTAATTGGCTCTGATGTTCATGCAGTTGGAAATAAAATACTCGAAAATGTATTGACTGAAGAAGGATTTAAAGTAATAAATATTGGAGTTCTCTCCCCTCAAGAGGATTTTATAAATGCTGCAATTGAAACTGCAGCAGATTTGATTGTTGTTTCATCATTATATGGTCATGGTGAAATAGATTGCAGGGGAATGAGGGAAAAATGTATTGAAGCTGGAATTGGTGATATCCCATTATATGTTGGTGGAAATTTGGTTGTAGGAAAGAAGGATTTTACTGAAGTTAAAAAGATTTTTGAAGAGATGGGGTTTAATAGGGCTTATCCTCCTGGAACATCTCCTCAACAATTAATTGATGATATAAAAAAAGATTTTAATAATAAGTAGGAGATTTTTTATTTTGAGAACAGCACTTTTGATTGATTTTGGAAGTACATTTACCAAATTGGTAGCAATAGATTTAGAAAAAGAAATATTCTTAGGAAGCTCATCTCACCCCACTACAGTAGATGATGATGTGATGATTGGATTTCAAGATGCATTAGATGTATTGAATAAAAAGATATCTAAAAAAGATGAATATTATAATTTAAAATTAGCTTGTAGTAGTGCTGCTGGAGGTTTAAAAATTGTAGCAGTAGGCTTAGTTCCTCTCTTAACTTCACAAGCAGCTAAAATTGCAGCTTTAGGAGCTGGTGGAAAAGTTTTAAAAGTTTACAGCTATAAATTAACTGCAGACGAAAGAGATGAAATTGAAATTTTAAAACCGGACTTAATACTGCTTTCAGGTGGAACTGATGGAGGAAATGAGAAGGTAATAATTCATAATGCAAAGGTTTTAAGCCAACTAAAGATAGATGTTCCAATTGTTTATGCTGGGAATAAATGTTCAGCAACTATAGCAAAGAGAATTTTAAAAGAAAATAAAAAGTCTGTATCGATAATAGAAAATATCTTACCTGAGTTAAATTATTTAAATATAGAACCAGCTAAAGAATTAATAAGAAAACTCTTTCTATCAAGTATAATCAAAGCAAAAGGTCTTTCAAAAAGGATGGATTTCTTATCAAGTGTCTTAATGCCTACCCCATCAGCTGTTTTAAAAGCTGGAGAATTATTAGCAAAAGGTACAGATAACGAGGAAGGTATTGGGGATTTAATGTTAATTGATGTTGGTGGAGCTACTACTGATGTTTGCTCATATTCATTAGGACTACCAGGTACAGGTAGTTTTGTTGTAAAGGGTCTTCCTCAACCTTATACAAAAAGAACAGTTGAGGGTGATTTAGGAATTCGTTTTAGTGCTATGAATCTTTTAAATACAGCCAAAAAGGAAAATTTTATGAAGAAATGGAAAATAAAATTAAAGGACCTGGATAAGAAAGTTGAAAAGCTATCAAGAAATATTAATTTTATTGCTGAAGACAAGAAAGATATTGAGGTAGATAAGTTACTATCTGCAATATCTACTAAAATTGCAATAAATAGGCATGTAGGAAAGTTTCAAACAAAATATACACCAATAGGTCCAGTAAATATTTTATATGGGAAAGATTTAAGAGATGTCCCTACTGTATTAGGAACTGGTGGGGGTGTGATAAAAGCTAAGAATCCAAAGTCTATTTTGGAAAAATCTATATTTGATGAAGATGAGTCATACATATTAAAGCCAAAATCTCCAAAATTTTTATTAGATAAATATTATATAATGTTTGCTGTTGGACTTTTAGCTCAAAAAATGCCAGACTTAGCTTTAAGGTTATTAAAAAAGAATCTCATTTATATATAAAAATAAAAAATTTAGAATATATTGGGTGGTGAGGATTGGAGATAAAAAATATCAGGTGGGAAGAAGAGGAGTTTCTTAAAAAGAGAAAAGAAGTGCTAAAGAGCTGGCCAACAGGTTCTCAAGTAGATTTAGAGGAATCGATAAATTATCATAGAGCCATTCCAAAAAACAAAGTTTCAAAATTGGTTCTTGAAAAGGCAAAAAATGAGGGAAGAACCTTAACTCAACCAAGGGCAGGAGTTGCTTTAATAGATGACCATATTGAACTTCTTCGATTTTTAGAAAAGGAGGGGATGGCTGACCTCCTACCAACTACAATTGATAGCTATACCAGGTTAAATAAATATGAGGAAGCTCAGAAAGGAATAGAGGAGAGTATTAGGTTGGGCAGGTCGATGTTAAATGGTTTTCCTGCTGTAAATCATGGAGTTAAAGGTTGTAGGAAAGTTTGTGAGTCTGTTAATGTACCAGTTGAAGTTCGTCACGGAACTCCTGATTCAAGATTATTAGCAGAGATAACCTTGGCAGGAGGTTTTACAGATTTTGAAGGTGGAGCCATAACTTATAATATTCCTTATTCAAAAAATGTTCCAATTGAGAAAAGTATTAGAAATTGGCAATATGTTGATAGATTAATAGGATATTATCAATATAATGGTGTATCTATAAATAGGGAATCTTTTGGACCCTTAACAGGAACTTTAGTTCCTCCATGTATCTCACATGCAGTTTCTATTTCAGAAGCATTACTTGCTGCAGCTCAAGGTGTAAAAAGTATAAGTGTTGGATATGGACAATGTGGAAATTTGATTCAGGATATAGCTTCTATAAAATCATTATCAATTATAACAGAGCAGTATCTAAAAGAATTTGGATTTACTGATATTTTAGTAACTACAGTATTTCATCAATGGATGGGAGGCTTTCCTCAAGATGAAGCTGAAGCATTTGCTGTAATTTCATGGGGAGCAGCAGCTGCTGGTCTTGGAGGTGCAACAAAAGTTATTGTAAAAACTCCACATGAGGCATATGGTATTCCTACTAAAGAAGCAAATGCTCTTGGGCTTAGAGCAACAAAACAGATTTTAAATATGGTAAAAGATCAGAAGCTAACAGAAATTGAGTTGATTGAAAAAGAGATTGATATCATAAAAGAGGAAACAAAGTCAATTTTAGAAGCTGTATTGAATTTAGGAAAAGGTGATATTGCTATTGGTCTGGTAAGAGGATTTGAAGCAGGAGTAATTGATATTCCATTCGCTCCGAGTCGTTTTACCAAAGGAAAAATAATTCCAGTAAGAGATAATAATGGTTCCATCAGATTACTGAATGTTGGAAATCTACCTTTCTCAAAAAAAATAAGAAATTTTCACAAACAAAAGTTAGAGGAAAGAGGAAAAGCTGAAAATAGGAAACCATCATTTAAAATGGTAGTGGATGATATATATGCTATAAGCAGAGGTTATTTAGTTGGAAGACCAGAAAAATAAATTTTTATTAACTTTAAAAAATTTGATAACTTTATTAGAAGGGGAGGTTAATAAATAATGAAAATAAAAAAAGTAGTTGCTTCAAAGGGATTTGCAGGTTTCTATTATGATGATCAAGCAGCTATAAAATCTCATGCAAAACATGATGGATTCGCCTATTCAGGAGAACCTATTACTCCAGGCTTTAGTACAATAAGGATTGCTGGTGAAAGCATTTCAGTCATGTTAGTTTTGGATGAAGGTAGAATTGCATATGGTGATTGTGTAGCTGTTCAGTACTCTGGAGCAGCTGGTAGAGATGCACTTTTTTTAGCTGATGATTATCTTCCTATTATAAATGAAAAAATTGCACCATTAATGGTTGAACGTGAGATAGAAAATTTCAAGAATATGGCTGAAGAGTTAGATAATTTAAAAATTGATGGGGAACGATTACATACTGCACTTCGATATGGAATAACCCAGGCTATTTTGAATGCTGTTTCAAGAAAAAAGCATATTACTATGGCTGAGGTAATATCCCAGGAATATGGTATAGAAATTCAAGAGGAACCAGTTCCAATATTTGCTCAGAGTGGGGATGATAGGTATAACAATGCAGATAAAATGATAATAAAAGGAATTCAGGTTCTTCCTCATGGACTGATAAACAATGTTGAAGAGAAGTTAGGTAGGAGAGGGGAGAAATTAATGGATTATCTATCATGGCTTAGAACAAGAGTGGTTCAATTAGGTAAACCTGATTATAATCCTGTATTTCATCTTGATGTTTATGGAACATTTGGACAGGCATTTAATAATGATATGGGAACAATTGCAAAATATATCATGAACTTAGAACGGATCTCTCAACCATATCATCTCAGGATTGAGGGACCTGTTGATGCAGGAAGTAAAGAAGGCCAGATAAAATCTATGCGAGAGTTAAGAACAGAATTAAAGAAAATAGGAAGTAAGACTGAAATAATAGCTGACGAGTGGTGTAATACATTTGAGGACATTAAAGACTTTGTACATGGAGAGGCTGCTGATATGATTCAGATTAAGGCTCCAGATTTGGGAGGAATAAATAATACTATAGAGGCTATTTTATTTTGTAAGAAACATGGTGTGGGAGCGTATCTTGGTGGAAGTTGTAATGAAACGGATCGTAGTGCTCGAATATGTGCTCATATAGCTTTAGCAACAGGACCATGTCAGATTCTTGCAAAACCTGGGATGGGAGTAGATGAGGCTGTGATGTTAATAAACAATGAGATGCAAAGAACTCTTACACTTATAAAAAATAGATAAGATTGAAATATTATTAATAAATGAATATTAAAATTTTTTAGATTATAATTTATAATTATAAATATCACTGATTTTTTAAAAAATTAAGAAATATTTTGAAATTAGATTTTTTGTATTTATAAGAGTTTAAATTCTTAATGAAAAAAATGAAAAGAAGAAGGAGGGAGGAAAAAATTGGATTTTCCAGAAGAACTTTATTATTCAAAAGACCATGAATGGGCGAAAATTGAGGGAAATATAGTAATTGTGGGAATAACCGATTATGCTCAGGATGCATTGGGAGATATAGTATTTTTAGAACTTCCACCAGTTGGTACAGAAACCCAGGTTCATGTGCCATTTGCAACAATTGAATCAGTAAAATCAGTTTCAGATGTATACTCACCAGTAACTGGTAAAATAGTGGAAGTAAATGATGCTATTACAGATGCACCTGAAGTGATAAATCAGGATCCATATGGTGGGGGTTGGATGGTTAAAATTGAGATGAATAACCCAGATGAGATAAAAGATTTAATATCTGCTGAGGAATATCAGAAATCTACAGAAGAATAAAAGCAGCAACAGAAACAACCTGAATAAAAAACATCTTCTAAATTTATTTATTTAAAGTAGATTAAATTTTTAATATTTATTTTTTAATATTAGGGAATTATTAATATATAGCATATGGATTACACTCCACATTCTAATAAAGAAATCAAGGAAATGCTCTCTTTTTTGGGGATAAAATTTTTGAAGGATTTGTATAATAATATTCCAGACAAAATTAAACAAAAAAAAGAGCTAAAATTACCTGAACCATTAAGTGAAATTGAGCTTTTAGGAAGGTTAAAATTTATAAGTAAAAAAAATATAAGTACAGATAATAAAATTTCATTTCTTGGAGCAGGTAACTATGATCACTTTATACCTTCTGTTGTAAATTACATAATCTCCAAACCAGAATTTTATACTGCTTATACTCCATATCAGTCAGAATTAAGTCAGGGAATTTTACAATCCATGTTTGAGTATCAGACAATGATGTGTGAATTAACTGGCATGGATATCTCTAACATCTCACTTTATGATGGTGCAACTTCTGTTGCAGAAGCTGCAAATATGGCTATATCTATAAATAAAAAGAAAAAAATCTTAATATCAGAAACTATGCATCCAGAATATCGTCAAGTACTAAAAACCTATATGAAGCCAAGAAAAATAGAGGTTTTTGAAATTCCTATGAAAGATGGTATTACTGATAAGGGGCAAATAAAAGAAAATTTAATAGATGAGTATTCATGTTTAATAATTCCTCAACCAAATTTTCTTGGGAATTTAGAACCCATAGATGAGATATTTTCAATTTTATCGGGTAGTAATACTTTGGCTATCGCTTGTGTTAATCCATTATCTTTAGCATTACTTAAACCCCCAGCTGATTTTGGAGCCGATATTGTTGTTGGAGATGGTCAAATCTTAGGTAATCCACAATCATTTGGAGGACCATCGTTTGGATTTTTAACTTGTAAAAAGAAATATTTAAGAAAAACACCTGGTAGAATTGTAGGTCAAACAGTGGATAGTGCTGGAAATATCGGCTATGTTCTCACCCTTCAAACAAGAGAACAACATATCAGAAGAGAAAAGGCTACTTCAAATATATGTTCAAACCAATCTCTAAATGTATTAGCAGCTTGTGTTTATCTTTCATATATTGGAAGAGATGGTTTATATGAAATTGCAGAACTTTGCTATAAAAATGCTCATTATCTTTTTCAAAAGCTAATAGCTATTAAAGGAATAAACCCAACATTCAATTCTAAATTTTTCAATGAATTTGTCGTTTATATTGATTTAGATTCAACTGAATTGAAAAAAATATTATCAAAAAAAGGAATTTTAGGACCAATATGTTTAGAAAAATGGTACCCATCTCTCAAAAAAAGATACCTTTTTGCTGTTACAGAAAAAAGAACAAAAGATGAGATGGATTTATTAATAGATACATTAAACAAAGCATTAAAGGTAAAATAAATTAAATGTAGGGCAAGGCTTTAGCCTTGCTTAATAATGCAACCCTAAAGGGTTGCCCTACATATAAAAATATATTAAATTTTAAGGGTTCTTAAATATGAATGATAGGTTAATATTTCAATTACTAAATTTAGAAAAAGGTAAGCAAATTTTACCAACTCTATCAGAGGAGATATCTTCTATTAAGCTTTATATTCCAAAAAACTTAAAACGTAAAAAAACCCCTAAACTACCACAGATTAGCGAACCACAGTTGATTCGACATTTTGACAAGCTTTCAAAGAAGAATTTTGGAGTTGATAATGGATTTTATCCATTAGGTTCATGCACTATGAAATATAACCCCAAAATCAATGAAGAGATATCCAGGCTAGAGAATTTTGTCAATATTCACCCATATCAAGATGAAGAAGATATACAAGGTGCTCTCCAGCTCATGTATGAGCTAGATGTACTTTTATGTGAAATAACGGGAATGGATAAATTTACATTACAACCATCAGCTGGAGCTCATGGAGAATTAACAGGTTTATTTATTATAGATGCTTATCATAGAGAAAAAGGAAATAAAAGAAAAAATATAATAATTCCTGATTCTGCTCATGGAACTAATCCAGCAAGTGTTACAATGGCAGGCTATAATACGGTTACAGTTGATTCGGATGAAAAGGGAAGAGTAGATATAAAAAAATTAAGCAAACTTTTAGATGAAAATACTGCAGGATTGATGTTAACAAATCCAAATACACTGGGACTTTTCGATGAGAATATTTTAAAAATCTCTAAAATGGTACATGATGCTGGTGGATTAGTTTACTATGATGGAGCAAACCTGAATGCAATAATGGGAATAGCTAAGCCAAGAGATATGGGTTTTGACATTGTTCATCTAAATCTTCATAAAACCTTCTCAACACCGCATGGAGGAGGAGGTCCAGGCTCAGGACCTATTGGAGTGACTAAAGAACTTTCTAAATTTCTTCCTGTGCCTACTGTAGAGGTAAATAGTAAAGGGAGATACTATCTTAACTACGAGAAAAAAGATTCAGTTGGTAAAGTAAAAGCTTTTTATGGGAATTTTAATGTTTTAATCAAAGCCTATTCATATATTTTATCTTTAGGGGCAAAAGGGTTAAAAAGGGCAAGTCAATTAGCAGTTTTAAATGCCAATTATTTAAAGAAACATTTAAGTAAATATTATTATCTCCCATATCCAGAGATTTGTATGCATGAATTTGTTATCTCAGCTATCTGGCAAAAAGAAAAGGGAATAAGAGCTTTAGATATTGCTAAAAGACTAATGGATTTTGGTTTTCACCCACCAACAATTTATTTTCCTCTGATTGTAAAGGAAGCACTCATGATAGAGCCAACAGAAACAGAAAATAAAGAAACTCTGGATATGTTTATTAAAGCGATGAAACAAATAGCAAAGGAATCAGATAAAAACCCAGAAATTTTAAAATCTGCTCCACATAAAACTCCAATAAAAAGACTGGATGAGGTAAAAGCAGCAAAAGACCTTATATTAAAATATGATTTTAACTAAGCTGAGATATATTTAGCCTTTTCTGTGACTGGTTTTTTCTTTATTTTTTTCTCTTTTTCTATTGCTATATCAAAGACCTCATCTACATTATTAACAAATTTTATATCTAAAGCTTTCTTAACAGATTTTGGTATATCTTTCAGGTCTTTTTTATTTTTTTCTGGTATAATTACCTTCTTTAATCCTGCTCTTTGAGCTGCTAATATTTTAGATTTTAATCCTCCGATTGGAAGAACTCGCCCTCGCAAAGTTATCTCACCTGTCATTCCAACATCATGTTTTACAGATCTATTTTGAAAAATTGATGCCATAGCTGTAGCCATTGTTATGCCAGCAGAGGGACCATCTTTAGGAATTGCTCCAGCTGGTATATGTAGGTGAAGGTCAAAATCTTTGAATTTTTTATTGTCAATTTTTAATTTTTCAGCTCTACTTCGAATATAACTTAAGGAGGCTTTTGCAGATTCCTGCATAACATCTCCAAGTTGTCCAGTTAATGTTATTTTCCCATCTCCTGGAAATAGAGTTGCTTCAACCAATATTATATCTCCACCATAAGGTGTCCAGGCTAATCCAGTTGCTATTCCAATCATATTTTTTTTCTCTATTTCACTTGGATAGATTTTAGGAACTCCGAGATATTTCTCTAAATTTCTTGAAATGACTCTCTTGGGCGGTTCTTCATTAGAAACAATTTCTCTTGCAATCTTTCTACAAATTGTGACTATACTTCTTTCAAGATTTCTAACACCAGCTTCAGCGGTATATTTCTCAATAATTTCATAGATTGCATTATCTGAAAATTTAACCTTATATTTTTCTATTCCTTGTTCTTTTAACTGTTTAGGTACTAAAAATATTTGGGCAATATGAAGTTTCTCTTCTCTACTATATCCTGGAAGATTTAGTGTCTCCATTCTATCTTTTAAAGCTGGTGGGATAGTATCTAAAATATTTCCCGTTGTAATAAACAAAACATTAGATAGATCATAAGGAACTTCTAAGTAATGATCTCTAAATTGATTATTTTGTTCAGGGTCTAAAACTTCAAGTAGTGCTGATGATGGATCTCCTCTAAAATCTGCTCCTATTTTATCTATTTCATCAAGCATAAAAACTGGATTTATTGTTCCTACTTGAGCCATTCCTGAAATTATCCTTCCTGGCATTGCTCCGACATAAGTTCTTCTGTGTCCTCTTATTTCAGCTTCATCTCTTATTCCACCTAACGACATTCTAATAAATTTTCTATTTAATGCCCTGGCTATAGATTGGCCTAATGAGGTCTTTCCAGTTCCTGGAGGTCCTATAAAGCAAAGAATTGTTCCTCTGGCTTTCCCTTTAAGTTTTTTAACAGCTAAGTAATCTAATATGTGTTCTTTAACCTTATCTAAATCATAATGATCTTCATCAAGAATTTTCTTAGCATCTGGAATATCCAATTTATCCCTTGTTTTTTTACTCCATGGAATATCTAACATCCAGTCTAAATATGTTCTTATATATGAATATTCAGGTGATGCTGGAGGTATGGTTTTAAGTCTTTTTATCTCCTTTAGAGCTTTCTTCTCAGCATTTTTTGGCATCTTTGCTTTTTTAATTTTTGTGTTTAATTCTTTTAATTCTGCTGTTAATTCATCTTCTTCTCCTAACTCTTCTTGTATTGCTTTTAATTGCTGGCGAAGGAAGTAATCTCTTTGGGTCTTACCCATTTCTTTTTGAACTTTACTAATGATTTTACTTTGAACTTGAAATTTTTTTACCTCTTTATCTAAATAAATACTTAATTTTCCCAATCTTTCTTTTAAATCAAGTGTTTCTAAAATAACCTGCTTTTCTTTTTCTGAAGGTAACATATAGGCTGCAAGCATATCTGTTAATTTATCTAAATCACTAATAGTTATCATTCCAGGTATTGTTAGATGAGCAGGAAATGGTACTCCTAATCCAATTATCTGCTCTACTTGAGCCATTATTAAGGTTTTTAATTCATCGATTTCTTTATCTTCTATTGGGAATATTTTAGACTTCATTCTTTCTACTTTTGCTAAGATGAATGGTCTTTCCTGAATAAAGTCTATCATTTTTATTCTACAGATTGCATCTACATTGCATCTAATACTTCCATCTGGTTGTTTCTGTGTACTTCTGATTTCTGCAGCAGTTCCTATTGTGTATAAATCAGAGGAATTAACACTTCTTTTGTCCTTATCTTTTTGTGTGAGGAGTGCAACAATTTTATCTTTTTTGAGTGCAAATTCTAATGCTTTAATTGATTTTTTTCTCCCTACCAATATAGGAATTGAAACATGAGGGAAAACAACGGATTGTACCATTGCTACTACGGGCAAGAATTTTGGAATTTCAAAAATTCCTGGATTATCAAAATGATCTCTCATTACTTATATCCTTCCTTTATTATTTAGTCTTTTCACTATTATTTTAGCAAAAATTTGAAATAATTGCATATTTTTTTTAAATAATTAATAAAAAACAGTAAAAATCAATGAAAAATAATAAATAATATAGGTAAAAAATCAGAAAATCAATTAATAAAAAATGAAATTGGTGGAGCATACGGGAATCGAACCCGTGTTTCAGGCGTGAGAGGCCTGTGTCCTTGACCCCTAGACGAATGCTCCACCTATTATAATAAATAAAATATTAATTTTTTTAAACAAAGAGTTTTTCAGCTGCTCTTTCAAGCATTTTTGTTCCTCTAGGTTTCTTTAATTATTTAAAAAAATTTCTATCTATATTATTAACTATTTTTAAAGAAAATTATATATTTCTTTCTTCAAATTCCATAGTTTTTAAAAAAGCTTTCTTGTTCTAATTTCATGTCTCTTATTTTATTTGCATATTTTTTTACTTCTCTATCTGCAATTTTAGTTGGTTCAGGGATTCTGGTAATGGACATACCTAAAACTAATTTTATAGAAGTATCTAAACTCACTCGATGACCTATTGAAACAAATACTGGAGAAATATTATCTTTGGTTCTTAATACCACTCCAATTATTTCACCCTTATCATATAGATATGAGTATGAGCCCTTCTTTTTTTCAGGCATATTAAAGTCACCTATTAGTCTACTTTTTGCACACCCTATTGTTGGTATATCCAATAATACTCCAACATGACATGCAAGTCCCATTCTTCTGGGATGAGCATATCCCTGTCCATCTAAAATCAATAAATCTGGTAAATTTTCTAACTTTTCAAAGCAGGAAAGAACAACTGGCACTTCTCTAAAAGCTAAAAGGGTTGGAATATATGGAAAATTTATTGGTTCAGAACTATTTATGACATCTATAATTCTCATATCAGGATAACTAAAAATTACTAATGAAGCACAACTCAGGTTTTTTTCTTTTACGAATCCAACATCTACACCTGCAATTGTTTTTAGAGAATCAAAATCATCAAAAGTTTTTATTTTATCTCTAAGTTTATGCTGGATTGATATTGCTTGCTTTGGAGTTACATTCCATGCATGAACCTTTATTATTTTCACAATATTACTCCATTAAGGGTCTCTCAGTTAATCCTTTTTCAACCATAAATCGAGGAAGTATTGTAGCTTTTTCATGCACTAAAACTTTTTCCCCTAATTTCAATTGAATTTTAGGTTTTTCTTCCTCAAATTTTAATCTATTTACTTGCTCCTCTTTTTCTAATTCTTTGCCATGTGGTAATGCAAAAATACCTATTTCTGTTCCTTCTTGAGTGAACTTTTTATCAACCAAAGCGAGACCTATCTGGTATCCTTCAGCATTTGGTGCACAACTTGTAACATTTCCTATATATTGACCAATTATACTAACAACTACATCACCATTTTTAACTCTTTTAATACCCTTTCGATTCATTTTAAATCTAATCATATCCATCTTTCTTGATTTTTCTCTCTCCAAAAGTTTTTCCCTTCCTATGAAGAAAGGTTTATGAAATTTAATATATGGACCAAATCCTGCTTCAATGGGAGAGATGTTATATCTTCCAGCTAAGTCATTTCCAAAAAGGGGTAACCCAGCCTCTATCCTTGTTGAATCTCTAGTTGCCAAACCACAAGGTTTTATTCCAAATTGCTTCCCTTTTTCTAACAGAAGATTCCATAGTCTTGCTGCGTCATCTGGATGTATATATAATTCATATCCAATATCTTCTCCTGTATAACCTGTTCGAGATATGAGCATTTCAATTCCAGCAAGATTTGTTTCAATAAATTCTGCTCTCTTTATTCTTTTAAGTTCTCTCTTTTTTTCTTCATCTGTTGTAAGGCTTTTCAATAATTCTAATGAATTTGGACCTTGCAAAGCTATATCTATTTTCTGATCATTTCCAGATGATTCATCTTTTAGATTTCTTATTATTACTGAGTTTTCAATCTCTTTTAAAGTATTATCTCTATCAATAATATATTTTTTAGAGTTAACGGCTTTTAACCACTTAAAATCTTTATCTTCATTTACAGCATTAGCTATCAGCATATATTTATCCTTTTTTCTGCGATAGATTATTACATCATCAATGATTTTTCCATCTAAATCTAAGAGATAAGTGTATTGTGACTGTCCATCTGAAATCCATTTAATATAATTTGATGTCACTATGTCTAAGAAGTTTATACAATTCTCACCAGAAACTTCTATTACACTCATATGTCCAACATCAAATAAACCTACTGTCTCTCTTACTGCTCTATGTTCTTCAGATATACTTGTGTACCAAACTGGCATCTCATAACCTGCAAAATTTATGATTTTATTGGTCAATTTTCTATGTTCCTCATAAAGTGGTGTTCTCTTTGGATTTTCCTTCTGTCTTTTTAAAATTTCTTCTTCAACTGATTTCAAGGGGAACTCTTTTTTATTTAGAACTGTATTTTTCTTGGTTTTTTCGCTATTAGCTTTCACTTTATTAAATTCTCTTTCAGAAATAAAATATGATTGCTCATCCTTGAAGCTTTTTTCATCAAGAAGCTTACCGTGAAAGTATTTTTTAAATTTATTTTGACCAACAAAATACAATTGTTTTAATACAAATAAATTTTTCAAATCATATAAACTATTTTTTAAACTAATTTCATATAAACTAACTCCATCAATTTTTTTCTTCTTTTTATCATTTCTTGAAAGATCTTCATATATTGGAAAACCATTATCTTGTCTTAATTTTTCTCTTACCTTAAATCCTGCTGGAACTATATTAAATTCTTTCCCCTTTTCTAATAATAGATTCCATAACTTAACTGCATAATTTGGATTTGTATAAAAATCATAATGCAGTTCTTCTTCAAAGTCTTCTTTATTATTATCTTCAATGTGATCATTGCCATCACAATCATCATTAGCTTTATTATTATCACTACTGCTATTACTAGTAGTTTTGTATCCGTTCCTTGAGATTAAGCATTCAATTCCATCAATTATATATTTAACAAATTGAAATTTTTTAATCTCAGCAAGCTTTTGGTTAATGCTTTTTATTACATCTTTTGAGTTAGGTCCATGAAGAGAAATTGCAACCATTTTCAAATTCTCGTCTTCAATCTCCTTTAAATCATCAACCTTGACTGGTCCTTCCACTTTCTTGAATATCTCATCATCAAAAAGTATATAACCATCCGATATATTTCTCAGCCAGGTTTTTACGTAATCTGTATTAGATGGATTTGTCATAAGAATGTAGGTGTGTCTATCAAATTTATCTGGTTCAAGTTGATGGATTAAAACATCATCAATTACCACTGCCTCTTTATCTAATAAAAAACTCCTTTGACTATAGCCTGGTTTTAATTTTGATATATCATTAGTAGTAATTTGCTGAAGAAAAGGTTTTGCTCTCTCACCAATAACTTTAATAAGACCATAATCGGACATATCTACCAGGACTGCTGAATTTTTTGAAGCCAAAATCTCATTTTTAATATCATTGTATTTTGAAGGAATTAACCAACCATTTTTTTCCTCCAATTTTGCACCTAATTTCTTATGTTCATCTAATAGTGCAGTTTTTTTAACATTAGAATTTTCATTTAAAAACCAATAATGAGGATAACCGGATTTTTCAAATTCTTCAGTTTCAATTTCGCTTACTAACTTTGCAACATCTTTTTTTATCTCTTCAAATTTTGATAAATCCATCTTACCTCTCGGAAGTTGTCCTAACATTCCAATATAGAAATATGGATGTATATTTGTTAATATTCTATAAATAAATAAGGCAAGTCTTTTTATTTGCTCCCTTGTTATTCCTCGCTGTGTTATCCATGGAGTACCTATTCTGATTCCACTGGCATCAGCTGCTGTTAAGTCCCCTGGTATGGTGTTTTTATTAGTGACAATTCCACATAAATCTAATATTCTTGCTGCTACTTCACCTTTTAAAGGAAGTCCTGTATAAGTTTTAATAGCATTTAAATCAATAACCACAAGATGGGTATCTGTTCCATTATAAGAAAGCTTAAGTCCTAATTTTTGTAATTCATCAGCAAGTGTCTTTGCGTTTTCAGCAATTCTTTCCTGGAGTTTTTTAAATTCTGGTGTTTGAGCTATTTCAAAAGCTACTGATATAGCAGCAAATTTGTTTGCATGTGGACCACCCTGTTCACCTGGAAAAACAGTTGTATCTATAATATTAGCTTTATCTTCATCTGTTGTAAGAATAACTGCACCTCTAGGACCACATATAGTCTTATGGGTAGTGAAAGTTATAACATCTGCATAGCCAATAGGGCTTGGATATACACCAGCAATAGCTAATCCTGCACAATGTGCTATATCTGCAAATAGTATTGCTTTTCCAGGAACTGCATCTGCTATCTCCCTGAACTTCTTCCAATCTGGAGCCCAGGGATAAGAAGAGTATCCCGCAATTATCATTTTAGGCTTATATTCTATTGCTAATTTTTTTATCTCATCATAGTCTAATTTCTCAGTTACTCTGTTTACTTTATAGGAGATAATATTATATCTTTTACCTGATATGTTGAATTCAGAACCATGAGTTAGGTGCCCACCTTCAGGAAGCGCCATTCCCATTACTATGTCACTAGGTTCCACAAAAGCTTCATATACAGAATTGTTCGCAATGGATCCAGAAAGGGGCTGTATATTTACAAATATCTGATCAGCACTAATTTTTATCTCACTATTTTCTTTATCATTTGTAGCAAAACATTTAGCTATTCTTCTTTGAGCTAAACTCTCTAAAACATCTATATATTCAATTCCTTTGTAAAATCTCCTATCCGCATATCTTCGATAGTATGATAACTGATGACTTATATCATTTAACAGTTCTATTTTATCTCTAGTCATCTTAACTGAGGGATATCCTTCGCAATATACATTGTTAAATTGCGAACCTAATGCCTTAAGAACCGAAGATGGAGCAAAACTTTCTGAAGGAATTAGTATGATTTTTCTTTGTTGTCTTTCTTTTTCAAACTTAATTAGCTTAGAAATATAAGGATCAATCTCAGATAAATCCTTATATAAAATTGACTCAATATATTTTTTTTCTTCATTATCTGTCATGTATAAACTCCTATATTAATGTAAGAAATTTATAAAAATGTAGATTATATAAAAAATTTTATACCTATTTTATCAGTTACATTAATTTAATTTTTTTTATTTTCTATTATATTTACTGTTCACCATAGTGAACATATGCTAAATATATATAAATCATTTTCCTTATTTTTTATTGTTTTTACATGCCAAGGCTGATTCAACTAAAGCATATAATCCTCCTGAAACCAAGGAATGACCTCCAAGAACTATTGGTATTGAAGCATTAATTGCTTCGTAAGTAAACTCTCTTAGAAAAGTTTCAGATATTTTTTCAGGTTTTAGAAGGTCAGAGTAGAAGCGATCATTAGCTGATGGCCACATCTTGAAATGGGAAAGTATTACTCGGCTGTCTATAAAAGCTGCATCTGCAATTTGATCTATAATTTCAAAGAATTTTTTAACCCCAAATTCTTGCAAGTAAAATCCTAACAAAGAGCGAACTTCTTCTCTTTTTTGACGACCACTAGCTCTCATTCCTCTCTCTTCAGCAAATAACCTAACTCTGCAAGCAGTATTATTCTCTAAATATGACCAAACATCTGAATTTGTTCTTCCAGCAATAAGGACATTTGAATTTTCTATAGTAAAATATTTTAATGCCTTTTCTAATCTTGTTGTATTGATATCAAGACTTTCTATATAGTTTTTAATATTTTTACTGAGTGCTGGGTGATTTTTAATAGTTAAAAGATCGATAGGAGTGTCAATGTCAAGTTGCGTTGCTGCATTTCTAGGAAGGGATATATCCTTAAAATTGCAATTATTTTTTAAAATCCATGCAATCTCATTATCATTATTGAAAGGTTCAATTGAATTAACAATGTTTGCTGGTGAAAAAGCTATAAAGTCAGTTGAATAAAGGTTATTTGTTATAAGGATCTTTTCTTTATCTGATATCCTATCTTTATTTAATTTATTTACTATTTTATCTTTATCTAATACTGTTTTTATAATGTTTTTTAAATCCTCTATTTTTAGGAGAACGCCACTTCCTCCACCCATATAAAACAACTTTTCTATTTTGTATTTATTTATAAGTTCTTTAAGTTTTTTACCAAAATGAAATTTTTTTTGAGGTTTATCAGGTTCTATAATTATGGATTTCCCTTTTAATTCATTTATTAAAACTTCTGAATTAGTTGATAATACAATTTTATCTATAGTTTTTTCTTTTTCTTTAATTTCTAAAAACTTCTCAATTGTATCTTTTGTAGACAATTCAATTGCTCTTGATACCATCTTAACTGGTTCACTTTTATTCTTTTTTCCAGCCATAATTAAAATATCTACTTTTGGATCCATTATTTTTTGTTTTTAAATGTGTTATTTTTATTTTTTGAAGTTTATTATTAGAATAATTATATAAATATTAGTTTTAAATATCTAAATAAAATGTATTATTTTAATTTTAACAGTTTGAATTAAATCTGATAGTATTATAACTTAAAAAAGTGAATTTCTTTTTTATTCATATTTAGTTTTATATAACTTTTTTAATATTTCTTTTTTAAATTGTTAGGATTACTATATGAGAGCTTTAATTCAGAGGGTAAAGGAAGCTTCTGTTGAAGTAAAAGACGAAATTGTAGGAGAAATCGGTAAAGGTTTGGTTATTTTATTGGGGGTTGGGGAAAAGGATACTGAAAAGGATATAAAGTATTTAGCTAATAAGATTACCAATCTTAGAATTTTTGAAGATGAAAAGGGAAAGTTTAACCTTAGTTTATTGGATATAGAGGGTGAAGCATTAGTAGTATCGCAATTTACATTGTATGCTGATGTGAGAAAGGGGAGAAGACCCAGTTTTACAAAAGCAGCATCACCGCAAGAAGCAGATGCTCTTATTGAAATGTTTATAGATGAATTAGAAAGTCATGGTATAAAAACATCAAAAGGGGTATTTGGAGCTAAAATGCTTGTAAAAATTTTTAATGATGGTCCAGTAACAATATTTTTAGACAGTTCTGAAAAAATTAGAGAAACGTAATGCAGTAGAGAAAAAAATGAGCAAGATTTAAAAATTACAGGAGCTTTTAATACAGTGGTGAGAAATAGATTTTTAGAACATGTTCTATATTTTATGGCTACGCTTTGGTAGCTAATTGACCACAAGCAGCTTCAATATCTCGACCAAAGCGATATCTCTGAGTTACTGTTATTCCCTCTTTTTCCAAAATTTCTTTAAACTTTCTAATTCTTTCAGGTGGAGAAGGTTGAAAAACCCCAGTGGGATTGTAAGAAATTAAATTCAAAAAAGAGAGAGGTATCTTTTTTACTAATTTAGCTAATTTAAGAGCGCACTCATCAGAATCATTCAAATCCTTTATCATTATATACTCAAACATCACTCTTCTATTGGTTTTTTTAATATAATCTTTGACTGCTCTTAAGACCTTCTCCAAGGGATATTTTTTATTTATTGGTATGATTTTTGTGCGCAATTTATCATCTGGTGCATGAAGGGAAATGGCTAAATTTATCTGTAATCTTTCTTCACTTAATTTTTGGATTTCTTCTACAATGCCCACGGTGGAAATAGAAAAATGCCTGGCTCCCAAATTAAACCCTTCTTTATCATTTAAAATTTTTATGGCTTCCATTACATTTTCATAATTTAAAAAGGGCTCTCCCATGCCCATAAATACAACATTGGAAACCTTTGCTTTCAATTTCTTTAAATAGCGAGCAAAAAATAAAACCTGCTCTACAATTTCAAGAACACTTAAGTTTCTCTTAAATCCCATCTTACCTGTGGTACAGAAAGTGCAATTTAAAGGACAGCCGACCTGAGAAGAAACGCAAACTGTATTTCTTCCATCTTTGTGTCGCATCAAAACGCTTTCAATTTTTAAACCGTCTTTTAAGGTAATTAAGACCTTTACCACTCTTTTATCTTTGGAAGTTGAGGTTTGAGCTTGGATATCGAGAGGACACTCTTCATTCAGTTTTTTTCGTAAAGATAAGGGTAAAGTGGAGGCTTTGAACCAGTCTTCAATTAAGTCGCAGAATATTGCTTTTTTTGCTTGTTCTAATCTATATTGGGGTTCTTTCTCTAAAACTTTCTTCATATTAGTTAAATCCATATAATTTAATAATTAATTATATCAAAAACTTGAGAAAGATCATAAACTGGGGCATCCCAGTAGTAGAACAGAATTTACTACAGGGTAAGAAGCTCGATTCAAGGCATGCTCTCTCAGGAAAAACCCCTTTGATTTTCTCTAAAGGATTAAAGCTTACTGTGGCTTTGGGGTAGGTGGGCGAACGTAGTTCAGAATCTGATATGTTTCTCTAAAAATCGAAAACACGTTCCAATGCCAACAGCGATTAAAAATGAAATAATTACCCTATATACAAAAAAGATGATTCCAAAATATTCTACTTCTAAAAATAAACGCATCGGGCCTACTAAAGTTTGGCCTGTTATGAAAGAGACGATTATACTGAGTGGCAACCCCTTTTCGTTCAATACCTTCAAAAGAGGGAGATAAGCAGCTAATGGTCCTGGTGTTGCTATGCCTATACCTGAAGCCCTTATTATGTTTCTTCCCTTTTCTTTGAGAATCTTTTCTCTCATATCCTTTGGGATATATGAACCGATAATTTGGGCTGTCACAATGGCAACTATTAAAATTGGTAAAAACTTCAAAAAATTCGCTAAAGTTAAATAAATTATGTTAGTTATCATAATAATACCTCAATTAAAAATCCTCCTACAATTACGAATATCGTGCACAAGACTAACCTCGTCAAAAAGGATTTCAACCCGAAGTATTTTAGCTCCATAATATCCCTATCAAGAGACCCAAAAATGACCTCCCCTGAGATCAAAGCAAAAATCACCCCAATGCTTGCCCCTTTCATAAACAAAGTAAAGGCTATAGGATATGTAGCATACCTTGGAATGGGAAGAACGATACCAATAACTGCGGCCAAGGGTATTGCCAAAAGTAAATTTTTCCCTAATAAACTAGTGATAATTTGGTCTGGTATGTAGAGTTCTAGCAATACGCCTATTAAGATGGCGATAAAGAATAAAGGAAAAATGGTTTTCATCTCTTTCAAGGAACTTCTATAGATTTCTTTAATCTGTTTTTTTGATAATTTTTTCATCTAAATTGGCTCTTAAAAATTTTCTTAATCACTTTTGTCAGTCTAACTCATTTTCGGAATTTTATCAATTGTGTGAAATTCCTTAAACCTTAATTTTGGGTTCAAAATAGGGAAAGGGCGGACTGCTAAGCAGGGCGCCCGAGCCAATCAACTAAACCAATAAAAATATATATAGTCGGGAGGAAGGTTTTTAGCCTTTTAAATTCCTCTTTTTGGATTGATGAATAAGATTTGGTAGGACAATAGAGAAAGTCAGCCAGTATTCAATCTGGCTGGGGATAGTAGACACATTAAGAACTATTTATTTTAAGGATATAATTAGTCACACTCCAGAAATAAAAACATTTAAAGAACAATATTCCTTTTAAATATTGTAATACATATTAAAGGGTAGGGGATATTAAAAAGCTACAGACTTTAATCCTCTAAACCGCGGGATAGGTTCGCTTTAATTTTCGGGAAATTAACATTTCAATTTTTTAGCCTTAAATTTTAAAAATAGGCACGAAATTTTTAACAAAAATCGCTATAAAATCAATGTTTTTTAACGAAAATAGATAAAAAAGGGTAAATAATTATGAGAGGCAGAAAACCAAAGCCTGTAAATTTAAAAATTTTAGAAGGAAATCCAGGCAAAAGACCGTTAAATTTAAATGAACCAAAACCTCTACAAATAGCTCCAGAATGTCCAGATTGGTTACTTGATGAAGCAAAGAAAGAATGGAATAGGCTTGCTCCAGAATTAGAAAGGCTTGGATTACTTACAATTGTTGATGAAATGGCTTTTGCAGGACTTTGCCAGAATTACGCAATATATATTGAGATAGAGAAATACCTTGAGGAAAATGGAAGAGTAATGAAAACAGAAAGTGGAACTGTCAAATCACGACCAGAAGTTTATATTGCAAACAATGCACTAAAATTTGTTAGATCTTTCGCATCAGAATTCGGATTAACACCATCTTCACGGGGAAGGATAAGTTTACCAAGTGAGTTAATAGATGATGAATTTGAAAAATTACTTGATTGATAAATGTTTAATGAAGAAAAAGTAAAAAGAGTTAAAAAATTTATTGAAAGGTAAATTATCTCTTATGATCTTAATTTTCAATTTATTTAAACTCTTTTAATAGATAAAAAGGATAGAAGATTTAAACAGTCGAGGGATAAAGAATGAAATTATAGACAAGTATAAAATAGGCTATACTAAATTTTATGGTAAAAACTGGATTACTTATCCCACTAAAAATAAAAAGGGTAAATATATCTTCTTTAAATTAAGAGAATATCCAGAAACTGGTAATTCCAAAATAACCTATCCCAAAGGTAAGGAAGCTCAAATCTATGACTGGCAGATGTTAGAAGAATGCTATGACTTCATTGTAATATGTGAAGGAGAACCAGATAGACTTTCACTTATATCAAAGTTTATACCAGCAGTAACCTCTACACATGGTGTGGCCACTGCATGCAATGTTAGAATCGCAATAATGACTTCAAGGGAAGAAATTTTTATCCCAAAGTTGATTTTTTAAATCACTTCTACTATGATAACTTCAATACTAACTTTAAAATTTATAATGAAATAATAACAATTATTTTAAGGATTTGATTTGAAATGTTAGAAAATCTTTTCTTTATACTCGGGATTATAAATAATCTATTTTTAATTTTCATCTTTCTGCTTCGAAATAAAATAGCTATCTTACAGCGTATCGGGTGGATTTATTTACTTTTGGCGATTCCAGCAGTTTATGGAATTTTCTTGGTTGTAAAGGAACATAAAGCAGTCCAATATAGTATATTCCTGGGTATATTCTTGGCATTTTTAGCCATAGAAGGTTTATATGATTTTGTTTTAAAAATTCCTTTCCGAGAAAATTGGAATTGGAAATTATTAACTCCCTATTTAATTCTTTATTATGCGGGGAGCTATGGATTTGTGGTGATGGTTTGGAAAACATCTTTGATGCGTGGGGTTATAATGCTTAGCCTTGTTATCATCCAAATAATAGTAAATATAATCACGCATACCTAAAAATCACAGTCTAAAAAAATTAAATTACTAGAAGAGCAATTAACATACCAGAGATCTAGCTGGATTAAAAAACTATTTAGAAGATAACTAATTTATACGTTATAAAATATTTAAATAATAGTTTACTTCTTTATTAATGTTTTGTTTATGGAGGATATAGGTGTTATTTGATAACGTTTTTAATAAAGCTAAATGGCGTGATAAGGATCCATCATGGCCTGTATGGAAAGACCATAAAGAAGAAACAAATAAATGGCTTAAATTTATTGAAAAAGAATCAATTGAAAAGATATAAATCTCGTCTTAACAGTTCACGACCTAAACAGCGTGATGAAGCAATTAATGAGATAATGGCAGTCTACATAATGGAGACTAAGTTAAAATACCCTGTTATCCATTGGGAAGAAAAAACTATTAGCAAATACGATGTTGATTTTGTTATTCTTAATGGTGATGATAATATTTACTGTGAAGTAAAAACACTCACCTGGCAAAGTGAACTAACTCAGAAAGAGCGTTTGGGTGATAGAAAAGACCTACCTAAATATATACATGCAGAAGGTCATTGGGTTGCACCTTGGCAAAATATTCGTCATGCACTCTATAAATCGGTACCAAAATTCTTACCAAATTGTATGAATTTAGTAATTCTTATACCAGATTTATTTTATTTCCCTTCCATTAATTCAAAGAAGAGTATAAATCTAGATATAGATATAGCATTGCATGAGGATAATGGAGTATATAATAATGAAAAAGGCTATTTTGTAAATAAAGATTATGAGAATATTGGAGGAATTCTTATTTTAAAATGTAAGCTAAGGTCTTTTCCTTCTAGAATTGAACATAAGTATAAATTTTTTGCAAATGAATATGCAAAAAAACCTTTTTCAATATAAACATAGTAATGCTTTACTATTCACTTTATGAAAATATTGAGAAGTATATTTAAGTTCTAGATAAAAAAGGTTTGCTGTCAAGATGAGCTTTTTTATTTCCTTATAAAATACCCTTTCCTATAAGAAATATTACCTATAACAACCCTGAAACTATCTTAAAACCGTAAAAAGTGTAGAAAAATAAAAATAAACAAAAAGCGGAGGAGTAACTAGAAACCACCCCCTAAATTTAGCGATTATTATGGTCTTTTTGTATATGCATATTCAGTATTTTTATTATTTTATATATATCTTTATATACAATTGATATATACATTTTTTAAATTATTCTTAATGTCTATAAGATAAAAATATAAAAATTTTTATGTATATTAGCGATAGCAATAAAGGTATTTTAATAATAAAAGCGAAGAGGGAATCTGATTCTCAATTTATTTAAAGTTTTTTAAAGATCTCTTAAGAGAATAACCTCCCCCGATTAATTTGTTAAAGCGATGCAACAAAAAATTTAAAGGTTATAGAAATGCTAATATTTTATAGTTTATCGATTTTTATTTAGAAATTTGTTTTTTAGCATTAAAAAAGATATAATGTCAACCTTGAAGTATTAGTCAAAATGCTCACTTTGGAGCAAAATATAAAAATACAAAAGTATTTATATTGAATTAATAACAATATTTTTATTAAAAAGAAAGGAAGTTAACTATGAAAATTAAAATTTTAAGATTGATGAGTTTAATCATTATCATGGTAAGCTTGCTTTTGGTAATCAGTTGTACTACTGTCGGTGAATTGCGTACTGAGTATCAATCAGTTGGTCTAGATAATGCTGAGTATGTCCGAACTGAAATCACAATGGGTGCTGGAGAATTGAAGGTAGCTGGTGGGGCAGGTGAATTGTTAGAAGCTGAATTTATCTATAATGTAGTTCAGTGGAAACCCGAAGTAGATTACCGCATAAGTGATAATCGTGGTTATCTTACATTAAAACAACCATCCAGAATAGGAGATGTCTTTCCTACTAACATACGTTATAAGTGGAATCTACTTCTAAATAACGAGATACCTATGGATTTAGATATTACATTTGGTGCAGGCAATGGCAATCTTGAACTTGGTAGTCTTTACCTTACCAATCTTGATATTATAATGGGCGCTGGTAATGTTCTTATCAACTTAGAAGGGAGTCGTTCTCTGGCTAGATTTGATATGATAGTGGGTGCTGGTGATGCCAATGTAAAATTGACTGGTGACTGGAAGAATGATCTAGATTTCAATATAAAGGGTGGTGTAGGTGAAGCCACATTACAGTTACCAAGTGATATTGGGGTTCGTGTCGATATTTCCGGAGGTATTGGTAAGATCAATGCCATAGGGATGAAAAGAGAAGGCAATTCATATGTGAATGATGCCTATAGTGAATCAGAGGTAACTTTGAGTATTAAGATACAAGCTGGTGTTGGAGAGATTAATTTAGAAATGGTTGAGTAAATGCATTTTTAAAAAATTACCTCTGATAATTAGTATTTTATATGTGCTTAAAGATCCAAATCTAACAGTAAATTCTTACTCTTCTATCTTCTCCACTATAATGATACATTCCGTTACCATAGCCGCAATTGCACCAATAGCTGCCAGTGCTGGTGCAAGTACAATACCTACTACACCTATAGTGAGTGGAATTTCAATTAAGACTTTACCTTCCTTATTTTTGAAGGTAATTCGGCGAATGTTGCCCTCATGCACTAACTCTTTCACTTTGGCAATGAGTTTATCGCCGCTAATTTTATATTCCTCTATTCGAACTTTTTCTTTGTTCATTCTTTCTCTCCCTTCTTTTTAATATTAATATCTTTTATATTTTTAACTTATATATTTTTATCAGTTATTCCTTCTTTTAAATAATTACTTTTAATGGTAAATATTTTAAAATATCTTTTCATCTATGATATCTATATTACATATTAATTAATAGTTTTGTAAAATAAAAATTAATAAAAAAAATATGGCTTCTTAAAATGCCCAAATTTCTACAAAATAGCCCTTTAAACGCGTTCTAAATTAACAAACGGATATTAAGATTTTTTAAAACTAGTAAAGCTTTTAAATTTATTAATAGTAATTACAGATTTAAATTAAATAAAACAAAAAAAGATTAAAACTTATTAGCTAATTGTTAATATAAAAAAATATTTATTTATTTATTTTTATTAAAAGGGGTATAGGGGTATAAATACCTGTGGCGTTCACTCCATAGGCTAGCGAAAGTAAAAGTTTATGTTTTGTGTTCTTAGTTGCCTTTATTACTTTTTCAATTTCGTTCCTTGAGAGAATGACCGGAAGTTTCCTTTTTCTCTTTGCAGACCGTATATCGATCTTTTGGTTTGTTTTTATAACATTGCGGTAGAAAAACTTTATTGCGTTTAAAAATAGATTGCGTGTTTGACCAGAAGCACCATCTTTTTGTTTTTGAAGTAGAAAATCTTTAATGTTTTCGATATTTAAAACTTCAAGACGCTGCTTTTTAAAGTTAAAATATTCCTCGAGAGCGTAAAGATAGCTTTTAACTGTTTTAGGACTATAGTTGCGAAGCCTGAGTTCCTTTTCTGTTTGATTTAGTTACTTTTGTATAATCGGAAAAAATTTGTTAAAGTTAAAACAACTATGTAAAATATTAGTTTAACAGATTTTTGTATAACACACAATTAAGACATAAAATTGCGAAAACAGTTCGTATAAAAACGAGTTATACGCAATTGGCTTCGTGACACCAAAATAAGAAAATTTAAAAATAGTAAACAATTATAATAGGTGATAAGAAAATGAACAAACAAATATTTCTAAAATGGCTTAAAATTAACAGTTTATGTTTCATAGGTGCCTTTATTGCAGTATTCCTTTTGGTCCAATTATTTCCCAATATCATGCTCGGATTTCTAGGAGGATGGACTACTTTAATAGAGATGACAGGAGCTAAGAAGATGGCAGAACTTCCTTCCAAGTTCGATGCATTCATTCATACACTTTCCAGAAACAGCGTCTCGATCATTATTGTTTTTATCACTGCACAACTCTTACAGGCACCAATTTTGATGGTAGTGTTTGGTTCATTCTATTCTCTTATAGCTTTTCTTGCCCCGCTAACGATTGGAAAAACATTCGCTCTTTTCGATTGGATTCTAATTGCAACCGAAGCACTTTTCTTTATTGTAACTGCCACTTTTGCATCAACTCTTGCTACGGAAGTATTTGGAGTAAAACCAGAGAAAAAACAGATATTAGAGTATTGGAAAAAAAATTGGAAGAAGTTACTTCCTGAGCAAAAAAGAAGTTGGAGGATTGTGTTCAAAGAAAACATGAAAGAATTTACCTTTTTCATCATAATAATTTTAGCATTACTCATATTTGGAGCATGTTTTGAAGTTTGGGGTTATTGAAAGGGGAAGAAGTCAAATGGTGTCCCTTCGCCCGCTAAAAGTAAAAATCAGAGAGGTGGATAGCAAAAGTGAAACAATCGAGTAAGATGGGTTTCCTATTCTTCATCGCCAGTATCTTATCGGTTCTGGCTTTTCCCTGCAATCTACTGATTATATTCAAAGTTCTCGAACCTAATGATATTAAGATGCTATGGTATATTGGGTGGATATTCTGGGTGGTCGGTATGACACTAATAATTCTGCCTTATTATTATCTTTTTTATCGCAAAGTAAAGGTCTTGATTGATAGTGGAATCTATGCCATTGTTCGGCACCCTCTATATCTGGGTTGGATTTTAGCGATATTCGTTGCCACCATTTTCCTTTACCAACATTGGTTATTTGTGATTATTGGAATTCCTGGAATAGTTAGTGTTTACTTAATCTCAAGACAAGAAGAGCAGACCAATATTGAAAAGTTTGGCAATGAGTACAAACGTTATATGCAAAAGGTGCCAGGAATGAACCTTCTGGTTGGAGTTATAAGGATGATACGATGTAGAAAGAGAGATTGAAATGATAGACAAAAGATTTTGGAACTTATCGAAAATTGTGATTTTAATTGGTGGGCTTCGCCCAAATTTGCTAACGCAAACTTCTTTTATTCGCGAAACGTTAGGCGACATATTAATCAGCGGGTCTAAATAAAGAAAGAGGGTAGATATATGATTAGAGCAAGCGAAATGGAAATAAGATGGCATGCGATTGGGAAAGCATGCCTGAGATTAGGCATTGCATTTGGGGCAGGCTTTTTAGTTCTCGCTCTTCTCAATAGAATGCCTGAGTACAAACTTTTAGCTCAAAAATTACCGTGGATACCAAAGTATATAGGCGACTTAATAGCATTTACAATTAGTATAATCATGATTTGGAGGATCTCCAAAGGTAAACTTAGCGATTATGGATTTACTTTAGCAGGAGGAAATCTCAAACTAAAGCTCAGCATAGTTATGGGGGTTATACTTGCCTTATTTGGATCATTACTCAATCGTCTTCCTGAAATAATAGCAGGGGAATCACTTAAACCTACATTTTTCCTACCCCCTTAATTTAGTAAATATAATAGGAATGTTGTCTTTTCAGTGGATTTTTGTTGGTATATTTGAAGAGACAATAACCAGAGGACTGGTGCAGACATATCTAATGAAAAAACTAAAAGGAACTATTAAGATATTTAAATGGGATATGCATATTGGTTCAGTGATTGCTGGGATTATTCTTAGATTGGGACACATCGGCCCACATATATTTTTTTGTCAGTCTTGGTTAATGTTAATCCCTCATATTATTTTTGCTTCATTATATGGTCTATGTTCGAGTTACATTTATCAAGAAACAAAAAGTTTAGTTGGTCCTATTCTGATGCACAATAATGTCGATGGATTATTATATAGTATTGACTATTTGTTCTACTTCTGCTAGATATATTTGAAATACAACAGATCCATGGAGCAATATAAAAAGATTAATGAAGATTAATAAAGATTATATTGTAGCAATGTAAAATGTTGCGGGTTCATCTATAAACACTAATAATAGAACTATAAGTATTGCAATAACACCAATGAGATGTCTTATGTATATGTTTAAGTCCTATGTATAGTTTTGACAAACTTTGTAAATGTTAGCTTTAAACTGTAATGTGTTTACATTCTTTTATAGTGTATATATTATATTTTATAGTAGAAAACAGGCATTTTTCGGACATTATCTCAAATTGTATATCATAGATAACATAATCCCTGATAAGTAGATGGATATTTTGTTACATTTATGATACATAAAATAGAAAAAAATGAATTTTGGGATATAAGAGAAATCTAAAAATGTCCTATATATTTGAAGTGTGTATAGAACATAACTTTTTAGCCCTTATCCCTAAAAGAGTTATGCTCAATTTATGAAAGATCTCTTAAAGAAAAAAGAGAAAACCCCCTTTAAACGCTAAAAATAACGCTATTTTCTGCTTATTTAATATAGCTGTTACATAATGTAACATTTAACCAAGCTAATGCATAAAAATTAAAGTTTTTTTTATAAATATGTTGCAACAATTTAACATTATGTTCCAAATAATATTGTGGAACTGTAGAATGGAGATAAACACACTCTACCCGAAAATCTAATACTGGGTAGGTGGTGGCTATTCTTTAAGACTTACCACAACTACTTATTTATTATTCTCTTTTTCTTTTAACTGCTAAAAGAATTCAGAAACAGGAGTGTGAACAACAAATATAACTGGATAAGATATATTATATGGGTTCCCTGGATAGGGTTAATCATTTATATGGCTATAACTACTGGCGGACTCAAGAAATTATATTTTACCTATAAGATCACTTATGGAGTTTCTGTATCAGATATTTCTGCCCTACCCATGTATTTTACCATAGTATTTTTAGCCATTATCCTATCCTTTGCTGTGGGGAAAAGAGGCTTTTGCCATTATGTTTACTGGATGTCTCCTTTTATGATTGGGGGAAGGAAATTTAGGAATTTATTTAAGTAGCCTTCTTTGAGGCTAAAAGTAGATAAGAGCAAATGTATTAACTGTAAAACCTGTACCAAGAATTGTCCTATGAGTTTGGATGTAAATGGAATGGTAGGAAGTGGAAGTATGGAAAATTCAGAGTGTATTCTCTGCAGCAGTTGTGTGGATAATTGTAGAAAAGGTGTAATTAAATATTCTTTTAGTAAAGGAGTATAAAGTTTTAAATTCAGGATATATGGTATCAAATGGGTAGTTTATCAAATGAAAGAAGGTTAAAGCAACTACTACTTTTAACCTTCTTTCTAAAACCAAGAATTTTACTTCTTACTAAAACTATCTTTTACAATCAGGTTTCCATTATATCTTTGACATTAGCGACAGCATGATCTGCTTCTCTCTCAATTTGTTTATGCACCAATGCTTCTGCTATTTTGCCAAGCACTGGAATAGGAATAGTATATTCTACTAAGACATCAACTTTTGTTCCATCATTATGAGGCTCAAAATTCCAGGTCCATAAGGACTCCATGCCTCCTTTGCTCCCTGGTCACAAGTCTCTTATTGGGTATGAACTCTTCAGTTGTATCTTCGCCTTTTAAACGTATACCAGCCAACTTATAAACATACTTAAAAGTAGAACCAACTCTTTCATCAGTTAGGTTTATATTTTTTACCTCCACACTACCCGGGAGCCACTCCGGTTGATGTTCTGGGTTAGCAATGTAGTCGAATACCTTCTTAACTGGGGTATTGACAGTAACATTTCTTTCCACCTTTGGCATGATTTCACCTCCTTTCAATTTTATATTATAAATTATCATATTAAGTTGTCTATAATTAAATATAATAACTTCATACCCCTTCCACCCTACCCATAACATAAAATATGTTACTACTTTTGATATATAGTTTATTATTAATTCATAGTTTGCAAAAAAAACGATAAAAAAAGCTTCTAACATACCAAAAAACACAAAAAACAGCCCCTTAAATGCGTTCTAATATAGAAGTAATACTATAAAGTATTATGTTTTTTACAAAAAGTTTAAAAAACTTGAGGAATTCAAATCAGTTTTTATCTAAATCACATTTGTTAAATATCCCTTTCTTGTTTCTAGTAGTAAAAAGCATAGAATTAAAATTACAAAGTATTTAGTATAATTTGTAAGAAAGTTTTTTTATATGAAATAATTCCACATATAAACTAATTAGACTAAAAGTGGTAAAAAATAAAAGAAAGGAGGAAAATAATGTCACTTATACCAGCTTTCAAAATAGGCTTATGGAATGCATGGATCATCATAGTTTTGAGTTTCTTAACGAGTATTATTCCAAGCCTTATTAACAAGGAAGTAAGTGCACGGGGTATGGAAAAATGGAAAGATTTTACTAAAACTGAGAAGATCGTGGTTTTAATTACTCATGCTTTAGTTGGACCTGCTCTTGTCATCTACAGTATCTTCTTGCCACTGAAGATAGGCACAGTATGGTTCTATGTAGGTATTCCCATTTGCTTTATGAGCCTGGTTATGAACCTCATGGCTGGGGTTGCCTTTGCTACTACCCCACTTGATGAACTGGTTACAAAAGGGGTCTACAGCATTTCAAGACACCCTGCTTATTTGGGAGGGTTTTTGCAGTATGTAGGTATAGGCATAGCTTGTGCTTCTTGGATTTCTCTACTATGTGCAGTGGTATGGATAATCTCGTTTAGTATTGGGGTAATTGACGAAGAACGCTTCCTTCTTGAGAATTATGGGAAAGCATACCGTGAATATATGAACAGAACTCCAAGATGGATAGGAATACCGAAATCAAAGAAAAAGTTATAAAAAATAACTTCTAAAATGCACAAATTCCCATAAAAATAGACCCTTAAATGTGTCCTAATTTAGAAGTAATACATTTTAAAAAATGGTGGATTACTCAAGATGAGTATGATAAAAAAGCCTATCAATT
The DNA here is from genome assembly GCA_049647085.1 of Candidatus Humimicrobiia bacterium. Lineage (GTDB taxonomy): Bacteria > Actinomycetota > Humimicrobiia > JAHJRV01 > JAHJRV01 > JAHJRV01. The sequence goes on from JBARXA010000018.1 coordinate 96,697, forward strand.
AAAGCAAAGGCAATACGAATTAAATGAAAGACAAAAACGACATATAGAAGCAGATGAAGAGTTCTCTTTTATGCTTATAAACCTTATGGAATTAGCATTTAGAGCCTATGAATTATTTGAATTTTCGAAAGTAGAACAAAAAAGACAACTAATAAATTTTGTACTTTCGAACTTGAAATTAAAAGGCAAAACATTAGAATTTGAGCTTAGAAAACCCTTTGATGTCTTCATAAATCTTAAAAATGCTAAAAACCGTTCTGTTTGGCTCTAAAATTAAACGCTCTCAAACTTTCTCCATCATTCTACCAAATCTTATCCACCAATCAAGGAAAAGGAATTTGAAACGCTAAAATCTTACCCCCGACTATATACCTTTTCAGTGATAATTGTATTCTCTCTTTGGTCGGTCGCATCTTGACTCGGTCGACCATCGTCGTCCCGCTTTGCGGGGCTCCTCACTTCGCCAATCTGCAACCTCCCCTTTGTTTGCCTGTTTGTGGTATTTTAAAGGTAAAATCAAGGTTCTATGGTTGCTCGGTTGCTCGCTTCTGCTCGCAACCTCGCTTTTATTCTGTCTGTTTTTTTGTTGAAAATGGGTTGGAAGGGGTGGGGAAATTGAAAGGAAACGGAGTTAAAATAACCACCCTGTCCCGCAAGAATTATTTGGAGATATTAAGCAAATGAGAAAATTGGTAAAGATTATTTTGTTAAATTACAGAGCTGATAGATTAACCAGTTCTCCAAAAGATTTTTAAAGTTGATACCTCTACTCCAGCCGGCAGACTATTAAGAAACATAATGCTTTCTTTTGTTCAATTTGAACTGAATTAGCGTCAAAAAAGAAAGAACCAGAGATAAAATGTTTGAGGGTTCCAAAAAAAGAATGTGAAACAGTGGAACACCGCCTTTTGGTTATGAAAGAAAAAACAAAAAACTTGTCATTAACAAAAAAGAGGCAGAAATTGTCAAAACAATCTTTGACATCTATCTTGAAGCCGGCTCCAGCGTTAAAGTTTATGATTTTGGAAATGTGGAAAATTACAAATAGGAGAATTTTCTGGTATAATAAATTAATGGATAAAAACTGGTATAATAAACTAGTGGATAAAAAAAAGCATAAAAAAAACGTTTTATATATTAGATCTCTTAAAAAGCGGGCAGAGAAATTACGAAAAAAGGTTGATAATTGGGAAGTGAATACAAATATACATAGAATTATGAAGGGGATAGATTTCCCTTTAGAGTTTTTTACAGAAAAGGAATTATCTGAAAAAGAGAAAAAAAGATTGCTTCGTTTAACTAAGTACAAGCTCACTTCTTTTAAAAGACATTTTGCATCAGTTCATGATGTACTTCAAAAGAATCCTATGATTTGGAGTAAAAAAATAAAAGAGACCGAAAAGGAATTAGAAAAAGCGTTTGCCTTTTATAAAAGCGTTACTCCATTATTGTTCCGAAAAAAGACAAAAAAATCAAAAAGAAAAACCTCAGCGAGGTTTTAGTTATTATTGTGATTGTCAAAAATAAAATTCGGCATTTCTTCCACTAATTTATTAGAAAGAAACATCGTCCAAAAAATCACCAAGAGGTTGATTTTTTGATGAAGTAATTATGAGAATACTTATTATTAGTTTGGAATCACCAGAAATAAGCATAGGGGGCATTGAGCGATATATTTCAAATTTTCTTGATTTTGCCCAGAATAAATCTGATGAGGTTATTTTTTTGTTGCCACAAAATGCGAGAGGGGGCTATGAAAAGATAGATAATGTCACTATCTATCGTAAGGATTTTTTAACCATCCCCTACAGAAAAAGGTTTGGAAAGAAAGAGGTGTTTCAAAGGAAACTTGAAGGAAAATCCAAGGAGCTTTTTGCTTTTTTGGTAGATTTTTTGAATAAAGAAAAGATTGATATGGTAAGCGCTCAGAATTTTCACACAGTACCGCCAGCCTACAGCTTTGTTCTAAATATGGCCTGCCTTGCTAACTCTATCCCTTTAGTTTTGAGAATTCATTCTTATGCTTCAAAAGACATTCAAGAAGCAATTATGAATTTCCTCTTTTGGAAAAAAATTATCTGTGTTAGTAAAAGTGTTGCGGGCGATTGTTTTAATAAAGGAACAGATATTCGTAAACTCACCACTAAATATTTGGGTGTTAATATAAAGGATTTTAATCCGACTTTAAATAATTTATGGCTAAAAAAGCGCTTAGGATTATCAAAGAATTACAAAATTATTCTTCACGCCTCTCGTATTATTACTGGGAAGAGGGAAAGCTTAGAAGAAAAAGGAATTGTCACTCTTATTAAGGCTTTTTCTAAATTAAGTTATAAGCATCAAGATATAAGATTATTAATAGCAATAGCCGCTGCTCCAAAAAGACTTAGAGAGGAATTTCACGAAGCTCAAGAAAAATTAAGAGGTTATATCAAATTGCATAATCTTGAAGAAAGAGTAATTTATCAAAAATTTAAACTTAAGGAAATGCCATTGGTATATGCCGGCTCAGACCTTTTTATTTTAGCCTCAAAAAGCGAAACATTGGGACAAGTTTATATTGAAGCAATGGCTTGCGGGATACCAGTTATAGGCACGAATGTGGGAGGAACTCCAGAAATAATTACTGATAATTATAATGGATTTTTGATTCCGCCAAATGATTCAAGTGCCTTAAGTCAAAAAATTGAGAAATTATTATGCAATGAAAAACTGAGGAGGAAATTTATAGCGTCTGGCCTAAAAACGGCAAGAACAAAGTTTGCCAATGAGAGGAAGTTTAATATCTTGTTCAAATATTTTTATAAATTATTAAGACAGGATTAAAAAAATAGTGAGTAATGGGGTAGGGTAAATTAACTACAACTAACATTTTCGCTTACAAAACTCAAATCTGGTATATAAACATGCTCATCTAACTCTTTAAATACGGTTAACGTTGCTCACGATGGACAGCATATAGCTTTTGGGAGAAAATAGAGACGTTTCTGGAGAAAGTAGGGACGTTTCTGACTTTTAAATAACTTTAGCCAGAACCATCGCCGATTTAGACAAAGCATTTAAAGGAGAGCTTTAAAATAAAATATGGATTCTTTAATAAAAAATATTTTAGATGTTGGGGCAACTGATCGTCGGAAGATTCAAGAGGAAATTAGAAGAAATTTTGGAGCGTTGGGATATTAAGAACCTAAAAAATAGTTGGCATTATATAATGCCAAGTGAATGCAATTTTTTCCTTTCAATTTCCCCACCCCTTCCAACCCATTTTCAACAAAAAAACAGACAGAATAAAAGCGAGGTTGCTAGCAGAAGCGAGCAACCGAGCAACCATAGAACCTTGATTTTACCTTTAAAATACCACAAACAGGCAAACAAAGGGGAGGTTGCAGATTGGCGAAGTGAG